>NZ_VJXY01000041.1 GCF_014831675.1 Komarekiella delphini-convector SJRDD-AB1
GATTAAGCCTCTTTCCTCTGCAATTCCTAATATCCGTGCTTGTAAATTTTCCAAAGTTCCGTCTGTTTCCCAACGTTGTAACCATCTGTGCGCTGCACTTTTTGATGCCCAGATTTCTCCGGTGGGAACATCACACCAACGGCATCCTGTTATTAATATATACAGTAATGTGTTAAGTACATGACGAAACGGCGCATGGGGCATTCCCCGCCCTTTCTTTTCTGGCTCCTTGGGAAATATATCTTCAAACAACTTCCATTCCAGATCGCTTAACCCTTCAAATCGCCCAGCCATACCTTGATACAACTTACCGTCATCAACAGCAGATTATCATATTGCTGGTATTAGTGGGATAGGTTCTTTGACTGCTAAAAACAGTATTGTTGCAATTCCTAGTTCTGGTAGATGTGCTTTATCGAAATAGCCATCTAAACGCAGAAGCAGAGCTAACAAGGGAGTGATTGAAAAAACAATGATATCGAAAATTAACAAGTGCGTATTTCTCAGCTTCAGCAAATTGTTTAATGAACTGTTAATTAACTTTTGGAAGATTCTGAATAATAAATTCATGCTTGCAAAAACCTCCAGAGCAATTTACAAAACCATCTTCTTTGTGTATAAATATCCAATTCAGAAGATGTTCAATATCATCAATTAACCGAAATAATGATGTTGGGATGCCTGGATTCACTCATTAAATATTCACTTTCTAGGAGATTTATGTAAATATTTTGTTTAAACAACCCTAGCAACCACTGAAAATTACATACATACAACAGTTGCTTAGTCTATAAATAGGCATAGTTGATAATCGAGAATCAAAAATTACCTATGCCTAAACGTATTTGGCACTCAGCCAATAATTTGGTTCAACCTGTACGCAACCGCTATGTAAAAGAAATATCAGTTTGTCGTTGCATGTGTCACGCCAAATTGGCATTATTTTTCTCTGAGCTGAGAAATATTTACGTAGTAACAATTTTCATCAAGTTATCTTTATTCTTACTGATCTGAGCAAAAGCTAGCCAGTAGCTCATAAATAGGTAAGCAAGGTGTGGAAAAACAACAGTAAGTTTAAAGGATTTAACAATTAAGTGGAGAACCCGCAACAGTAGACCTGACTTGGAAAGAAACTAATAAGAAGATCCAAATCTCCCGGAAAAGCCTAGGCGGCTTTGTTTCTTTAGCCGCGATTCCAGCCACCAGGCATAATTTACAAACCACCGTCTTGGAAGCAACAAGCGATCGCTAATTCTGCATGTTGTAGTAACGTATTTTTATCCAAAGCATGGACTATATATTGCGGAGTTACCGCCAGTAGTTTCTCAATTCTGCTTTTGGCGGCTTCCACTACTGATTCATCAAGGCTACCGTTATTGAGAGAATCGGCAAAATCTTCAGCTATTTTATAAGTACGTTCAATAGATGATGAATTTATATTACGGGAAACAATAAACAAATCGCAGCCAGCACCAAATGCTTGCGCTACAGTACCACTCTTAGCAAACATATCTGAAACAGCTTTCATATCCAAGTCATCAGATACAACAACTCCCTCAAAGCCAAGTTCCTCCCGGAGTATGCTCTTGAGGATAGCTTGTGAGAGTGTTGCTGGCACATCAGGATCTATCTTAGGGAATAAAATATGAGCTGTCATAATCAAAGGAACTCGCGCTTCGATGAGTGCTTTAAAGGGTATAAGTTCTCTAATTCGTAGGTCTTCTCTAGTTAAATTAAGTATCGGTAGCTCAATGTGGGAGTCTTTACTAGTGTCTCCATGTCCAGGGAAGTGCTTGGCACATCCCAAAATTCCTGACTCCTGAAGTCCGAGGAAGTAGTCACAAGCACCTTGAGCAGCAGTTTCAGGAGTATTACCAAAAGCGCGAGGGCCAATGACAGGATTTTGGGGATGAGAAAAAATATCTGCTACAGGGGCCCAGGATAAATTTATTCCTAGTGATTTAAGTTCAAACGCTGTTGCTTTTGCTACTTTATGTGATTGCGAGCGCAACAGTAAAGCATGAGGAAATCGTGTAATTGGTAATGGTGTGCGAACAACACGACCTCCTTCATGATCAAGGGTCATAAATATTGAGTCACGTTCAGTATATTGTCTTATCTGGTCGTTCAGATCTTTGAAGCTTTCTAGCCAAACCTCGTAGGGGGTAGCATCTAAAAAGTTCTTACCAAAAAAAATTATCCCAACTGGTTTCAATTCACTGAGTGCGCGTTTATCTTCATCACTTAACGTAGTACCGGAAATACCAAGAATCAGGTGATGTCCAAAGCGCTGGAGCGTCTGCAATACTGCCATAATCCTTTACCTGTTGTGTAACAAACAACTGGGATTTTTAACTTAGAGGAGCTTAGCCCTTATCCTACACCCTTATGGGAAATGGGGAATGGGGACAAAAATAATACCATAAACAAAGTCAAGCTACTCAACTTTTCCACTACGATATGGATGATTATCGCTTTCTAAAATTTTTCTTTTATTTGACTAATGTAGATGAATATAGTAGCCCCATGTATGTATTCGTGGCAGTCAAAAAATGTATAGAAATGAGAAAATATCTTTTCTCCATTCAATATTGCATTACTCGCAGTTAAGCAATGATGAAAATAAGAAGTGTATTAAAAAGATAAACTAGAAAAATTTGCCTTAAAGCCACCTAAAAATATGCATACATCTTATAATTCACGACAGTTATAATACTTAAAACAAAATATACTTTGTCTTATATTTTACATTGTTGATGGATTTGAAAAAGCAAAATATACCAGAAATCAACTAGCAGTTTTTCTCAATACCGGAGAAATTTTTTCAGGGCAAATCCAGTGTATTGCCAAAATCAACTATCTCAAGACAGCATTTGTAACTTACCTGAAGGCGAAATCCAGCAGTTAGGGAATTACTTTTATAAAAAGACGCCTTTTTAGGCCATTGACAGTTGATGGTTAACAGTCAACTGTCAACTGTCTTTCGTGAAATCCCATCCCCTTTTAGAGGTGGGATGAGCTTATTTCTTTGCATCTGCTATACGTAAATCTGTATGAGAAGAAGCAAGCTGCAAACCTATTGCCAACAATGGTATTGGCAATTTGCCTTGGCAGGTGTATTTAGGTAAGATTCCCTTTTACAAAAGTTTTTTGGGGAATAAATCGCACAAAACCTGCTAGATGTAACGGATTGCAACGTATAATGAGAACGGCAAAACGATGTAGAAATTAGGTTTAAATGCGAGTAGCGATCGCGGGAGCGGGACTAGCAGGACTTTCCTGCGCGAAATATCTCACGGACGCAGGTCACACCCCCATTGTCTTGGAAAGCCGAGACGTATTGGGTGGTCTTGTTGCTGCGTGGAAAGACTCTGACGGCGACTGGTACGAAACTGGGTTACACGCCTTCTTCGGGGCATATCCCAATATGCTCCAATTACTCAAGGAGTTGAATATTGAAGATCGACTCCAGTGGAAAGAGCATACGCTGATTTTCAATCAACCGGAGAAGCCAGGAACACTCTCACGTTTTGATGTTCCAGATATTCCATCTCCTTTCAACGTGATTGCATCGATTCTTCGCAACAAAGACATGTTGACTTGGGAGCAGAAGATTCGGTTTGCCATTGGCCTACTTCCAGCAGTGGTTCGAGGTCAGCAGTATGTCGAGGATATGGACAAGTACAGCTTCTTGGAATGGTTGGAAAGGCAAGGTGTTGGCGAACGGGTAACTAGTGACGTTTTTATCGCAGCATGTAAGGCGCTTACCTTTATCAATCCTGATGAAGTTTCTGCAACGATTCTATTAACTGCACTAAATCGCTTTTTGCAAGAACGATATGGTTCCAAAATTGCATTTTTGGATGGTTCCCCTACAGAACGACTATGCAGCCCTATTGTGGATTACATTACAGAACGTGGTGGCGAAGTTCGCCTGAATGCGCCTCTCAAAGAAATCGTGCTGAATGACGATGGGAAAGTGAAGCACTTTGTAATCCGGGGGGTAAACGACGCCCAAGACTACATTGAAACTGCCGACTTGTACGTTTCAGCAATGTCAGTAGATGTCCTGAAAGCGTTGTTACCAAAGCCTTGGAAACAAATGGAATATTTCCAAAAGTTAGATGGCTTAGAAGGTGTGCCAGTGATCAACTTACATCTGTGGTTTGACCGTAAACTTACAGAGATTGACCAATTGCTGTTTTCGCGATCGCCCCTCCTCAGCGTTTATGCTGATATGAGCAATACTTGCCGCGAGTATGCTAACCCCCATCGCTCAATGTTGGAACTAGTTCTAGCTCCAGCCAAAGATTGGATTAGCAAATCTGATGAAGAAATTATTGCCGCAACAATTGCTGAACTGGAAAAACTTTTCCCAGACCACTTTGGGGGAGATAATCCAGCAAAATTGCTGAAATATCATGTGGTGAAGACACCGCGTTCAGTTTACAAAGCTACTCCTGGTCGTCAACAATACCGTCCTGCACAAATTACGCCCATTGCCAACTTCTTTCTGGCAGGGAGTTACACCATGCAACGCTACTTAGGAAGTATGGAAGGTGCCGTACTTTCTGGTAAGCTGACAGCGCAGGCGATCGCTGAAGCTGAAGCCAACCCAGCGGCAAATTCTTCCAGCCTGCAAACGCTAACCCGACCGCCTGCAACGAATGCTGCAACTGCCTGATTCCAAAGCGCGCATGAAAACGCTGGTCTCTGTAGACGAGTCCTACAAACTTTGTCGTCACCTCATAGCCAAGTATTCGACGACTTTTTACCTCAGTACTTTGCTCCTGAGCGAAGAAAAGCGTCCCGCTATTTGGGCAATTTACGCTTGGTGTCGCCGTTTAGATGAACTGGTTGATGGCCCTGCATCTGCTATTACTACACCAGAAACCCTAGACTTATGGGAGCAGCAGCTAGAATCAATTTTTGCTGGATGCCCATTGGATAATTTTGACGTAGCTTTGGTCGATACCACCCAACGCTTTCCGATGGACATCCAGCCCTTTCGGGATATGATTGCTGGTCAGCGAATGGACTTATATCGCAGTCGATATGAGACGTTTGAGGAGTTATACCTTTACTGTTACCGTGTCGCTGGCACTGTAGGCTTGATGTCAACAGCAGTCATGGGGTTGGATAACAGCAAAAATTCAGTTCCGTGGAACTCTCAACAACAGTCATATATTCCCACTGAAGAAGAAATTGCCTTGGGAATTGCCAAGCAACTAACCAACATCCTCAGAGATGTAGGAGAAGATGCGCGGCGTGGACGAATTTATATTCCTCTAGAAGATTTGGCACGATTCAATTACACCGAACAAGATTTATTCAAAGGTGTAGTTGATGAGCGCTGGCGCTCCCTAATGCGCTTTCAAATCACACGGGCACGACAGTTTTATACTAAAGCAGAAAAGGGTATTACTTATCTTTCTGCTGATGCCCGTTGGCCAGTGTGGGCTGCTCTAATGCATTACAGTGGAATTTTAAACGTAATTGAATGCAACGATTACAATGTTTTTACTCGACGTGCTTATGTACCCCAGTGGCAAAAGTTACGTTCTTTGCCCGTAGCTTGGCTGCGATCGCAAGTGCTTTAGAAAATTAGTCATTTGTCCTATGTAGGTCAGCCAGAGTCCAATCCTATTTGCATAGCGTATGTACCAGGAGGCGCATCTTCTGCCATTAGGAACTAGCATTAGCAACGCTCTTGAGTGTCACCCACTACTAATGACATGCAGATGACAAATGACTATTGACTCAATACTAGAAATCTGATAACATTATTATTCGTGACCGTGGAGAGGTGGCTGAGTGGTCGAAAGCGGCAGATTGCTAATCTGTTGTACGGCAGGCAACTCCGTACCGAGGGTTCGAATCCCTCCCTCTCCGTTTTCCAAGCTCAATACACGCATAAAATCACAAATTAAAAACCATGCCCTTAAGGGTGTGGTTTTTGGGTATAAAGAATAGGGAAGATTTACCAATGCCCAATGCCCCAAGCGGTGGGGCGCGTCGCTTTCAATAAATCCTAATCTAGGGGTAAATATATCTACTCCCTGAAGGGGATGATATTATTTATCCTTTGGAGTCTGTTAAGATCAAGCTAACCTAAAAATCTAGATTGAGTCTTACTTTCAGGCTCCTGACTATTCAGAGGAGTGAAAGTAATTTATGCAAAGAATTAGTACTGCTTTAGCCTTAAGCTTAACTACCATCGCAACTGGGTTTTTCCTGGGAGCTTGTGATAATCCTAGTACCACCAATAACACAGCCAACAATGGGGGTAATGCCACCCCAGCGGCAAACTCAACCACCACAAGCAGTGGTGCTCAAGGACTCAAAATTGGTTCCCTACTCCCAACAACGGGTGATTTAGCATCAATCGGACAGCAGATGGCACTTTCTGTTCCCTTGTTAGTTGAAACCGTTAACGCTTGCGGTGGTGTGAATGGCCAACCTGTTAGCCTGGTTGCTGTAGACGACCAAACAGACCCTAAAGCTGGTGCTGCTGGCATGACTAAACTGTCAACTGTAGATAAGGTTGGGGGTGTCGTTGGCTCCTTTGCTAGTAGTGTTTCTACGGCTGCTGTCTCAATTGCTGCTCAAAATAAAGTCATGTTGATTTCACCTGGTAGCACCAGTCCTGTATTTACCGAAAAGGCGCAAAAAGGTGACTTTAAAGGCTTTTGGGCACGCACGGTTCCCCCCGATAGCTACCAAGGGCCAGCTTTAGCCGAACTCGCCAATAAAAGAGGTTACAAGCGAGTATCGACTGTTGTCATTAACAACGACTATGGCGTGGGATTTGAAAAAGCATTTGTCCAAGCTTTTGAAAAATTGGGGGGAACCATAGTTAATAAAAATAATCCTGTCCGTTACGACCCTAAAGCCACTACTTTTGAAACTGAAGCTACAGCTGCTTTTGCTGGTAAACCAGATGCAGTCCTTGGCGTTTTTTACGTAGAAACAGGTAGCTTACTGTTAAAGTCGGCATATCAGCAAGGTTTGAGTAAAGGGGTGCAAGTCATGCTGACAGACGGCATGAAGTCAGACGAATTTCCTGGTCAAGTTGGCAAAGGCAGTGACGGTAAATATATTGCTACTGGAGTAATCGGTACAGTACCCGGTTCTGATGGTAAAGCATTAGAAGCTTTTAGAAAACTCTGGCAATCTAAGAGGGGTGGTTCACCAGGGGAATTTGCTCCCCAAGCCTGGGATGCCTCGGCTTTATTGGTACTGGCAGCCCAATCAGCTAAGCAGAATACAGGTGTTGGCATCTCTAACAAAATACGTGAAGTTGCCAACGCCCCTGGTACAGAAGTTACTGATGTCTGCGAGGGACTGAAGTTGCTTAAAGAAGGTCAAGATATTAATTACCAGGGAGCCAGCGGTAATGTAGATGTTGATGCTAACGGAGATGTCATCGGTGTTTACGATGTCTGGACAGTAGGAGATGATGGCAAAATCAAGGCAATTGACAAAGTTACTCCCAAGTAATAGTCAAAAAAGTCACAAATAAATAGTAAAAAGGCAAAAGAATTGTTCTCTTTTGCCTTTTTCTTTTAATTTTGATGTTCATAGGTGTTTGTAGTAAGGACTTTATACCGATTCAATTAATGATTGCAACAAATTCTTTGGTAGAGACGTTGCATTGCAACGTCTCTACATGGTCTATCTGTCACATTCTTTTTTTAAATTGGTATTAGTCCTTGATTTTTTAAGCACTAAAGTGCTTACTACGAACCTCTTAAAACTTTTGCAACAGACCACTAATTCACTTAGAAGCCAGTAAAGTTGTAACCAACTCCTAATAACAAACCGATATCAGTTTCATCGAAAAATCCGGCATTTATAGCAGCCGTTGCCGTAAATTGAGGGTTTAGCGGCACGTCAATACCACCGGTTACTAAAACGGCAACTTCCGAGTTATCACCAGTTTGCAGGGCTGCACCTACTCCTACATAGGGCGCAATAGCTAACGGTTCGCTAAATGGATCTGCTTGCTGCAAGGTAAAGTCGTAGGTGACGGGAATTAGAACTGTAGTATTGTCTCCAAACACTGCCGATGGTCGTACCGATATGGCATTTGCCAGACCGACTTTGCTGATGACCGCGAAGTTGCCATCGCCTAAAGATGATGTACCACCACTAATACCAATGTTACCAGCAACACCTATATAGCTTCTACCACCACGGGTAGGTCTGCCTATATCAATATCTGATTGCGCTAATCTAGAATCAGATGATTGAGAACTAGGCTCAGATATAGGTTCTACATATTCAGAAGTCAGCGCTACAGATGTAGCTGTTACTGTCCCTGGAACGGGTGTAAGTATTCTACTAGCGGTTTCCTGTGTGGCAGCGTTGGGAAATTGCTGCACTTCGGTAAAATTAGTTACTGAGGGTTTTTCGGTTGTCTCTGTAGAGAGGTTTTGGCTGTTAGTCTCTAGTTCAGCATCTAACTGGTTGCGAGACATTGCAGCGGAAGGCTCGGTTAAGGACTGATTGCTCACTATGTCCACTGTTTGAGCAACTGCTGGTAAGCCATTACCTAAGACTGCGATCGCAGCTAAACTTGGCAACCAAAAAACACCTTTGCGAAGAATAGTATTCACATTCACTCCTAAAAGAATATTGCCACAATAAATAAAGGATTTTGTTGATTTTATTCAACAAATCTGGGCAATATTCAAAATTTAACACCAAAAAATATATTTTTACATGCCGACTTTAACTTAATATATTTAAGATTTGCCAGCAAAAAATTAAATATTATATCCTGCATTTGATAGATGACAAAGATATTTTGATTTTGTATACTCCTTTATTTTTTATACTGGAGCCCAATGCTTTTATTAAGAAGGTAATTAGGAGATTCCATAATCATTTACTATCGTAGCTGCACATATTTTGTGAGAAGTCGCGGTGTTCAGATCCCCGATTTCTTTGAGAAGTCGGGGATCTTGGTTCTCGTTTGTTTTTAATACCTGATTAGCGATTGGGAAGAAAGAGTAAAGGGGAACAAAAATAATTATGTTGTTACTTTCTTGACTCCCCTACTTCTTCACTCTCTCAACGCAAAGAAAATTATAAAGTAGTTATTGCTTCGGCAACTAGCTGAGAAACCAAGGGCAAAATAGCGCGGCTCTTAGCGTGTGCTTTGCCTTCAGTAAATACCACTAACAAGTAAGGGCGTTGATCTAGTAACTCAATATACGCTGCATCATGGCGAACTTGACTTGTCCAACCTGCCTTTGACCAAATTTGGGCAGTTTGGGGAAGACCACCACCCAAAAAGCCTGTCACCTGATCTTCCTCTACGTCAGTGGGCAAATCATCAGCTTTGAGACTACGTTTGAGCAAAGCCATCATCGCTTGCGATCGCCCGCTGGATACCGCCACCCCACCAACAATACTATGTAGCAACCTGGCGATCGCATTTGTTGTCACCATATTGCGATTTTCCAGCATCTCCCCATAAAATGCTCTCTCACGACCATAAGGCCCATCACACCAAGTTTTTTGGCAGACGTTAATTGTCTGCATTTCTTCCCATCCCAAAGACTGGTAATAGCGGTTAACAATATTACGTTGGTATTTCCAAGTTTCAAATGGGCCTGTTGGTAATTCAGGCCCAGAAGTGGTACCACTTAAAATATCTATAACCAAGCTGGTAGCATCATTGCTAGAGTCTACAATCATATCTTGCATGGCTCGCTCTAACTCCTTAGAAGTTTGCTGGATCATGCCTTTCTCTAGCCATTCATTTACTGCCACTAGGTAAAGCAGCTTAACTACGCTCGCAGGATAAATCCGCTCAACACCACGATAAGTGAAACCACGGACTGAGTGGTTCCAAAAAGCGTTAGGAGTTAGAGCACCACCAGTATTCACTGATACTGGTGGATCGTAAACAATCCAAGTCAGAGCAATTTGATTACGGGCTAACGTCGGAAAAGCTGCCCAAGTTGCCTCTAAAATGCCATTACCAAGATTTTCGAGTTGTCCGTCTTTACTAAAAAAAATCATTCTCGAATGATGTCCTTTAATCTAAAATCCAAAATCCCAAATCCAAAATCAGGAGAGTATCAGTGTCTTGCTGACCTGAACTTATATGATTCTCCTGAATGTACGCGCTTGGCGACTCAAGCCACATCTGGGCGACATTTACGGGTAACATCAAATCAACAGGATTCAGCAGTTGAGGTGAATTTAAGTGAGGATGACTATCCGGGATGGGTATCCTTTTCAGATTTGGGTTTATTACAACCTGCTACTGTACCTTATAGGGCTGCAACATTTTCGGAATCTGAGATTAAAAAACTGCTAACAGAGGTCATCGATTTTACTCAAAAAGCGATGCAACAATCAAATTATTATCTTTGGGGTGGTACAGTCGGGCCAAATTACGACTGTTCTGGATTAATGCAAGCGGCGTTTGCTTCAGTAGGTATTTGGTTGCCTAGAGATGCCTATCAACAAGAAAATTTTACCCAGGTAGTTACTGTTGCCCAATTAGAGCCGGGTGATCTAGTTTTTTTTGGAACTCCCCAAAAAGCGACTCATGTAGGGCTTTATTTGGCGGATGGATACTATATCCATAGTTCTGGCAAAGATCAGGGAAGAAATGGGATTGGGATTGATATTCTTTCGGAAAACGGAGACATGGTGAGTCAGTCATATTATCGTCAGCTGCGAGGTGCTGGCAGAGTGATTAAAAGTTACAAACCACAAAAACGTTAAGGAAGCTGAGAATATGAGGAGTGGATTGATTTCTGGAGAGATTAATCAGGAAAATCAAGCAATTCCAACAATTGCTCCAGATGTGTCGGTGGTAGTGCCGATTCATGACGAAGTGGAAAGTTTGCCGCTTTTATTAGAGGCGATCGCATCTACCTTATCTGCTAGTCAGTTAAGTTATGAAATCATTTGTGTGGACGATGGTTCTACAGATGGCTCAGGGGAATTTCTCAAAAAGGAAGCGCAAACACGCAATAATTTAAAAGCAGTGATTTTACGTCGCAACTACGGTCAAACTGCGGCTATGTCAGCGGGGTTTAACTATGCAATAGGCAAAGCGATCATCACTTTGGATGCTGACCTCCAGAATGACCCTGCTGATATCCCCATGCTAGTGGCAAAGCTAGACGAGGGTTACGATTTGGTGAGTGGTTGGCGACAAAAAAGACAAGATGGTGCCGTGAATCGGTTACTTCCTTCCAAAATTGCCAACTGGTTAATTCGGCGTACCACTAGCGTCAATATTCATGACTATGGCTGTTCGTTGAAAGCCTATCGTGCGGAGCTAGTGGCAGATATGCACCTCTACGGGGAATTGCACAGATTTTTACCTGCTTTAGCATACATTGAAGGGGCAAGAATTACAGAAATGCCCGTGCGTCACCACGCTCGTCGCTTTGGTCGCAGTAAGTATGGACTGTCGCGGACGTTCCGGGTGTTAATGGATTTGTTAACCATTTTGTTTATGAAAAAGTTCCTTACACGCCCAATGCACGTTTTTGGGCTGTTGGGATTGATTTCGATGGTTTCAGGAGGGCTAATCGGAATTTACTTGACTTTCATCAAATTGGCTTTAGGCCAAATGATTGGCAATCGCCCTTTGCTGATTTTGGCAGTTCTCCTGCTAGTGACTGGAGTGCAGTTATTTTGCTTCGGTCTTTTGGCAGAATTGCTTATGCGTACTTATCATGAATCCCAAGGACGCCCCATCTATCGTGTGCGGGAGGTGGTAGCAAAAAATGTTAACTAAAGTAACAATAGTAGTCAATAGTCATTTGTCCTCTCTTACAAAGTTGAGCCAGTTGCTTGGGCGGGTTAAGAGACTTGTGCATTAGCGTAGCGGTAGCGACGCAGGAGCGTCACTGGCGTCTGTTCGCCGGAAGCCGGCGCTCAGACTTTACGCTTGGTCATTAGTAAATATTGGTTGACTCCAGACAAATAACAAGGGACAAATGACAAATCACAAATAACAATAAACTCAATTAAATTGCATCTACCTTGAAAGCATTTAATACCTTTGACGCCGAATTGCGGCGCAACCTGCTGATTTTATTTACAGCAGGTTTATTATTCTGGTCTAGCTTGGCTTCGCTTTTACCAACTCTACCGCTCTACATTCAAGATGTAGGCGCAAGTAAGCAGCAAATTGGCATTGTCATGGGCAGTTTTGCCATTGGTTTATTGCTATTTCGCTCAATGCTAGGAAGATTAGCGGATGAACGCAGTCGAAAAATTGTCTTGTTGATTGGCACGATAGTAGTTGCGATCGCCCCTTTTGGTTACTTGGCATTCAAATCGATTCCATTATTGATACTGGTGCGGATTTTTCATGGTATTAGCCTCGCAGCGTTTACCACTGGATATAGTGCCTTAGTGGCAGATTTAGCACCTATTGAGAATCGGGGTGAAATTATTAGTTATATGAGTTTGACATCTCCCATTGGTTTAGCAATTGGGCCTGCTTTGGGAGGGTATTTAGAGGCTACATCTGGTTATGCAGCTTTATTTCTAGTTTCCGCTGAATTGGGTTTTGCTGCTTTTTTGTGTACTTTACAAATTCCCAATCCACCAGTAAACAAACAAGGGCAAGTTGAGAGCAATAACAGCAAATTTTGGCAAATTTTGGGCAGTCCACGAGTGAGAGTTCCAGCTGTGGTAATGTTGCTGGTTGGTTTAGTAATTGGTGCTGTGCATACCTTTGTGTCATTATTTATCAAATCAACTGGGGTAGATTTGAATGCTGGATTGTTTTTTACAGCTGCGGCGCTTTCTAGTTTTATTCTCAGGCTGTTTGCCGGTCGGGCAAGCGATCGCTTAGGACGTGGTTTATTTATTACTTTTGGTATATTCTGTTATGGCTTATCATCACTAATGCTATGGCAAGCCAACAGTGCGATCGCGTTCTTATTAGCTGCGATCATTGAGGGCTGTGGTGGTGGAACGATGTTCTCTATGATTACCACAATGATGGCAGACCGCTCATTACCACAAGAACGGGGACGAATTTTTGCTATATGTATAGCCGGATTTGATCTTGGCATTGCGATCGCAGCGCCTCTTCTAGGTTCTATCGCTGAGCAAGTTGGCTATCGCAATATGTTTGGCTACTGTGCAGTTTTAACTTTTCTGGCACTTCTCATCTTCCTTACCCAGTCCAGCAAAGACTTACGAAACTCCTTGCGCTTTGCTCTAGGTCGTGCTCCAGATGCTTATGCCCTGAAAAAAATTTAGATTGTAGAAACGCGCTTAAACGGATCTCTACAATCTTTATAATAAACGGGCGAGGAGGGATTCGAACCCCCGACACCGTGGTCCGTAGCCACGTGCTCTAGTCCACTGAGCTACACGCCCTTACCAAGAGATCATACTAACATGTCTTAACCAAATGACGCAAGAAAATTTTCTATTGAATTCTGCTGGCTTAACCCATCTGGATCGCCAGGGACAAGCACAGATGGTTGATGTGTCTGCCAAAGTACCCACTATCCGGCAAGCAGTAGCAGTAGCCAAAGTGCGGATGCTGCCAGCAACCTTCGCCGCAATTCAAGCCGGAAATGCCCCCAAAGGAGACGTGTTAGGAACTGCAAGGATAGCTGGGATTATGGCGGCTAAACAGACAGCTACTTTGATTCCTCTGTGTCATCCATTGCCTTTGCAAAAAATTGCAGTTGATGTTAAACCTGATCCGCAACTACCTGGTTATCAAATTTACGCTACAGTCAAAACTAAAGCTGAAACTGGTGTGGAGATGGAAGCTTTAACCGCTGTTTCTATTGCAGCTCTGACTCTATACGATATGGCAAAAGCTTTAGAAAAGTCGATTCAAATTGAATCAATTCACTTGGTTAGTAAGAGTGGCGGGAAATCAGGGGATTATTCCCCGCCAGAACAATAACTTAGTCGATCTCACCTATCGCTTTATTAAGATCAGTTGGGCTTTCGTACTCTTCTTCTTCTGGCAATTGCTCTAACAGGGAGAGAATTGCCTGATCAGCGCCTTGCTTTTTAGCGTGTTTAATCAATGTTTGCTTATTAGCTGGATAGTCAACACCTTTCAAGTGTTTTTGTATTGCAACTGGGTTTGCTTTAGCCATCTTCATCTACCTATAAAGGTCATTTCCATATTCACTAGCAGATGTATTTGCTCCCTCTATCAAAAAGATGAATCATTTTTAACTAATAAAGAATCAAAGGTCATCCACTCGATTGATGAACAGATTGTTTGCCTTTGATAGTTGTTCTGTTGGCGAGAGTAACCTAGACGATTGATAGTTTAAATAACAAAATAAGGCATTAATTGATTAAATAATTTTCTATCAACCGAGAGTCATAATGATAGATAATCTTTCATTTAAATGAGTTAACTGTATTTGAGCTATGAATCAAAAAAGGTATATAACTATCGTTAACCTCTTTTGTTTATGACATCGGCTTTTTTCCATAAAATAACGCGCGTCTCAAATGAAAGGCGTTTGTTAGAGGCGCACGTTAAAATAGCTGGGTTAAATTCCCTTATGGGAGATTGTCGGGGTCAATGCCAATACCACGTAAGTATGCTGCTAACTGGTCTGCGCGTTGGCGTTCTTGTGCTAGCAATAACTCAGCCTGTTCTGCCCGTTGATTGAGTTCTAACGAGTTCAAAAATCTCTGTCCATCTGGACGGTAAATTACTAACTCTCCCTGTCCAGCTTCAAATCTAATTCCCAGGCGTGGGCTTACCCAACTATCCATTTGCCATAGCTTACTCAAATGGTTGTTTTGCCGCAACCAGCCATCTAGTTGAAAACTTTCAGGGTCGTACAAATAGTATTCTTCAACACCGTAGGTATCGTAAAACTCTAGCTTGCGATCCATTTCCTTGGCATTGTTACTAGGAGAGAGAATTTCAAAGACTACTTGCAGTGGGGTATTGTCTTCTTGCCACTGACGATAGGAACGCCGTTTGCCCTTTGGTCTATCAAAGGCAACCATCACGTCAGGTGCAGTCGGTGTAATCAATTGAGAACGGACGGGATACCAAAGCAAATCTCCTGCAATCAAAACATTTTCATTGTTTGCAAACAGAATTTCTAAATTCTCCTTAATTAGGACAATCCAACGATACTGCTCCGTGTTATCTGCTATTGGTTTGCCGTCACTGTCGGGATAAAGGAGGTCGGGGTCTGTTTGCTCAAAAATAGTCATAAGATTTAACCCAACTGCTCTTTACTTTCAATTTGATTATGACTGGTTGTAAAAGTCTAATAGCAACCGCACCCCCAAAAACCTTAGAATGATTAAGGTGTATTCAAATTTGTAACAAATATTTATGCCTCCTCGTTGGCCTCGCAAACCTGATCGCAATGACCCAGAGTTCCGCAAATTAGATGACCGGATGAATTTTGCCATACATGTGGCGATTGCTGCTGCTATTAATTCCGGGTTATGGTTTGTCCATAACTTGAAAGCAACTACCTGGGAGTGGTTGCCCTGGTTAACAGCCAGCTGGACAGTAGTATTATTGGTGCATCTCATTTATATTGCTGCGATCGCCAACTACACCGAAACACCATCCAAATCCGCCTGAAGACGGATTACTAATGCTAGGGCGATTGTAACCTGTGGCAGTAGAATCAGCCTGGTTTATTGAGCGATAATGTGAAAAAGCCTGAGAGTTAACACTCTTTCTTAATTTAGGGTTATTTTTATGGCTAAGACTAACACTACAGAAATGCTAGAAGCCCTAGCATCTGAAATTGGCGAAAATGTCTATATAGATATTGCCAAATGGCATCTTTATTTATCTGATGCCAAACTGCATACAGTAGTTGCCGAACAACTGTATCCTTTAATCAGTTCCAATACTATAAATGAAGACCGAGTTGTAAAAGTCTTGGAATCTATTCCAGTAAAAATTGGTGGTGGAAGACGTGAACTTCCTCTAATCGATTTATTACCACTACAATGTCAAGTCACCCTAGTAGATATTTTAGAGAAATATCAACGCGAAATCTAATCAATTAATCGAGGGTATATCTTAGTTAAACAGTTTACTAAGTAAACACATCTTAATTCAATTTAGATTTGAGATTTGGAGTTATAAATCTGTTTAACTAGAATTAAAAATTCTGTAACCCGCTTTTATAAAAATCAAAACACAGATGCACATAGATAAATCTTGTGAATCTGTACACATATTTGGTAACAATTTTCCTTAACTATTAAGGAATTTTAGTGTTCCAAACTAAGTCAAATGTGAGCAAGTTTATCTTGAGACTCACAAATGATTTTCATGCAAACTTATTGAGGATAGTTACATGCTTCTACAAATCAAACAGTCTGGCGAATTAGTAGAAATTGAGGAAATCCAAGAATTAATCGATCCAAATAATGATGTTATTCACGGACGAGAACAACAAGGAGAAGAAGAACAGCCACCTGAATCTTATAAAAAAGAAAATCTCGTTTTTCCTTCTGGTGAAGATTTACCACGCTGTTGGTTAGATGCCGACTATAGAAAAGCCTAAGTTACCTGATTTTAAAATCAGGTAATAAGTAATTGGATAAATTCAATTACCTATCACCACAATATTTGAGTCTACCTCTTTCTCTAATTATGTGCTAGTTGGCGACGCAGCCTTTTGTGCTGTAGTCGCCTCTTTATTTGGCTGCAATTTTGGGAAAAATGTCTGCGAAATCCAGTTAGTCAAAATATGAGACAGTAATCCTAAAGGGCCAGCAAACAAACACAATGCTAGGGAGTGAACTGTCCAAACACCTGTTTTCTGACCTTCCCAATATATCCAACGACCAACAAACAAATCCATCACCAAAAAATGAATCCAACCCGCTGCTGCGACTTTTTCATCGGCAAAAAGTCGTGCAACATCAGCTAACTGAATATTTGAAAAATCTTGAGCATTTTCGGGTGTAATGCTGTTAATAAACAAATATAAATATACTCCAGCTAACAGCACAAAAGGTAAATATGATTCCATTACCCATCGTGTAACTTTCCAGTTGGGCAAAAAAATCATCAGGGCCCAAAAGGGCAAAACAAAAAGATTGGCAACGTCAAAAACTTGAGAGATCATAAAAATGAGGACAAGGAATGAGGGAAATAGGAAATTACTTACTCAACACTCACAGAGCTACTAATTGTGATTCTATTTCGGAAGATTTCAAATCACGACCGATGAAAACTAAACGCGTTTGTCTTGCTTCTTCTGGTAGCCAGGGGCGGTCGTAAAATTTATCAAATCGTGTTCCCACGCCTTGCATCACTAAGCGCATGGATTTATTGGGCACAGCCACAAAGCCTTTAATCCGATAAATTTCTTGTTGGTGCGCCAGTGTTTGTAACTGATTTTGCAGCTTTTCTGGGTCAAAGGCACGGTCTAAAATGAGGTGAGTCGAGATAATCTCTTCGTCGTGGGTGTGGTCTTCTTCAATATCATGATGACTGGGACGAGAATCTAAGTTATCTTCAACTGCGGCTTGGAACCCTAATAATATAGATGGGTCTAGTTGAGAGCAATTGCTCTCTACAATCTTCACAACTCTGGGCAACTCTTGTTTAATCAACTCTTCAACTTGAGCTAATGTCTCGGCATCAACTAAATCGGTTTTATTTAACACCACTAAATCTGCACAAGCAAGCTGGTCTTCAAACAATTCTTGCAAGGGTGTTTCATGTTCTAAACTATCATCTGCTTGCCGTTGGGCTGCTACTGCCTCTGGATCGCTAGCAAATGTCCCCCCTGCCACAGCTGCACAATCTACTACGGTAATCACCGCGTCTACAGTAGCAGCGTTGCGAATTTCCTGCCAGCGAAAAGCTTTCACCAAAGGTTTTGGTAAGGCTAAACCAGAGGTTTCAATCAAAATGCAATCAATGCTATCTCGCCGCTTGATTAACTCTTGCATTGTGGGAAAAAATTCTTCCTGCACAGTGCAACATAAGCAACCGTTTGTTAATTCAAAAATATTACTGCCACCATCAGCGTCTTCGGGGCAAATTTGACAAGATTTCAACAATTCGCCATCAATACCAAGTTCGCCAAATTCATTGACTAAAACAGCAATGCGGCGTCCTTGGTTGTTTTGTAGTAGGTGGCGAATTAGGCTGGTTTTACCACTACCTAAGAAGCCTGTGATTACTGTGACAGGAATTTTTGCAGCCATATTTTTGCCTGAATTTATCAGTATGATAAGTTCTAAAAATTACAAACTTAAATACTGAGAATGAGCTTAGCTTAAAGTTTGACTTAGTTATTCTAAGCTGATTATTCAGCAAGCTTTGCAAATAGATCTATTAAACATCATTGAGGGGCAATCTCCCTATGGTTGCTTTCATCAATGTAAAGCAGTCACAGGGCTATTGCCCCTAAATATTTTGAGCATTTTTAGCGCTCATTCTTTCTCTAAAGACACCTATGAATTATCTTTCGTTAGGCTGTCTGGACTTATGACCCCACACTCCACACTCCGCACCCTGTATTGGGAACTCATTATTCAGCAGTAGCGAGTTCAGTGCTGCCGCGTGCGCGTCGCCGTGTGAGGCTGTTGTACAGCATTAAACCGATCGCTTTGATCAAATTACCTTCTAATTCTTGGAACATCTTCATGTTCATGCCAAAGGCGGCGTTAGCTTCATCAACTATGCGATCGCTTGTAGCATCATCAAGTGGCAATTCATCCAAAGCTTGACGATATTTGGCTTTAAATGCCTTCTCGTCAGAAATCTCATCAAATTCATAGAAGGCAGTACCTTGTCCATCAGACAGATTCATCGCCGTTTGGGCAATGCCTTTGAGAATTTGTCCTCCAGATAAATCGCCTAAGTAACGTGTGTAGGAATGTGCAATTAGCAGTTCCGGTTCTGTTGCAGATATTTCCCGGATGCGCTGTACATAAGCTTCACCTGCGGAAGACAGTTGGATTTGCTCCCGCCAGTTGTTACCAAAGTAAAAACTCAGGTCTTTCTCTAGAGTATGCTTGCGCTCTAGCTGGGGAAAGTTAATTTTAGAAACAATCGGGTGCTGACGGTGCTTTTCCATCTCCTCTTCCATCGCTGAGTAGATGAAGTAGAAGTTAGCAACTAGCTTTCGGTAGGAGTGTTTTTCCACCACTCCTTTTAAAAAGCACTTGACAAAACCCACATTTTCCGCCATCGTGTGGGCTTTTTTAGTACCTACACGTAATTTGGTTGCTAAATTGCTGCTCATGCTAAATTTCTCAACTTTAAAAAGTTAATTGTCGGAGTTTTGATTTTACGAACGGCTAAAAAAGCCATTAAAACGTTACCTTAAAACTTTTTGATGAGAATTTATATTAAAATTTTTTAAGCCAGGATATTTTTGAGTTATTAACACAGCAAAGGCTATAAGACAATATAAGCGCTGTCCAAGAGTTTTAATTTTTTGTTTTTATTAGCTAAATTTCGCTTTCATTCTTAGCTTCGCTGAGAAATACTTGCGATTACTCTAAAAGTAGGATTATCATAGCTTGTTTTGGATCTGTGGCATTGTTCAAGTGTGAACTAATACTTGCATAAAGCTAAGACTGAAGTTGGAATTATATAAAGTAATAATTAGCTAGAATTATGTAAACCTCACTCTTAACGTCAAAATCCATACTCAAATTTATGAAAAATTTACATAAAATAGATATATTTTTACGTGTTTTTGCGGAAAAATAGTTTTATTAGAATAATTTTTTAAAAAAAAATAAGAACAATTATAGATAAGGTATTCTGTCGAAGTGGAATAAAGTTTCAAGTACTATTTTTCAGTGTGATTGTGTGGAGTGTTTAAACTTATGGTTTCATCTATAACTCGGACTCCGGGCATTCCTGGGGGTTCTGCTTCCGAAATTAACGGATTAAGCAAAGGTATTGAGGGCAGTTTTGCACTGAATTTAATCCCACTACCAGCAAGTGCTCTATTTGGTACAGATGGCATTCGCGGACGGGTGGGAGAATTGTTGAATGCGCCTTTAGCATTGCAAGTTGGTTTTTGGGCAGGTATTGTTTTACGTACACATGCTGCTCAAGTAGGGCCAGTTATTCTCGGACAGGACTCTAGAAATTCCAGCGATATGTTGGCAATGGCTTTGAGTGCAGGGTTAACGGCCGCAGGAATAGAGGTTTGGTATTTGGGCTTGTGTCCCACTCCTTGTGTTGCTTATCTAACTAGCATTAGTGATGCCATCGGCGGAGTTATGATTTCTGCCAGCCACAATCCCCCAGAGGACAACGGCATTAAGCTTTTTGGCGCAGATGGTGCGAAGTTACCTCAAGTATTGCAGGCCGAAATCGAGGCGGGGCTACGTGGCAAGATATCATCTATTACTAGTATCAGTAATTGGGGACGGCATCACTCACGCTTCGAGTTAGTGGAGCATTATGGTGAGGCATTGAAAAAACCCTTGCACAGTGCTGTAAATCTTCAGGGGATGAAGATTGTTTTAGATTTGGCGTGGGGAGCAGCAGTCGGGTTAGCACCATCCGTTTTTCAAGAAATGGGGGCAGAAGTGATCTGCTTGCATAATGAAGCAGATGGCGATCGCATCAATGTCAACTGCGGTTCTACTCACCTAGAAATTCTGCAAGCTGTTGTTAAAGAACATAATGCTAACTTGGGTTTTGCCTTTGATGGCGATGCCGATCGCGTCTTAGCTGTAGATAATACAGGACGGCAAGTTAATGGCGATTACATTCTCTATCTCTGGGGACGCCACTTACAACAAAAGCAACAATTGCCAGACAACCTGATTGTATCCACAGTCATGGCCAACTTAGGCTTTGAGAGAGCTTGGCAGCAACAAGGTGGAAACTTAATTCGCACCGCAGTTGGCGACCAATATGTGCAAGCAGAAATGCTGCGAACTGGGGGAATGCTAGGCGGCGAACAATCAGGTCACATTCTTTGCCGTCATTATGGCGTGACTGGCGATGGTCTATTAACAGCATTGCATTTAGCAGCTTTGGTAAAAGAGGCGAGTGTTTCCTTAGCAGAATTAGTAGATCAAAGCTTTCAGACCTATCCGCAACTTTTGCATAACGTGCGAGCAAGCGATCGCGATCGCCGTTTAGGATGGAAAGATTGCCAATCTCTGCAACAAGCGATCGCCCTTGCCGAAACAGCAATGGGTGATTCTGGTAGAATCTTAGTTCGCGCTTCTGGTACAGAACCAGTAATTAGGGTTATGGTGGAAGCCGTCAACGCTGAACTTGCCAACCACTGGACAAGTGAATTAGTCTCAAAAGTCCAGCAATATCTAATGAGCTAAGTTAGCACTATCCTAGCTTTTAACAAGCGCCAATTATTCCCTTACAGCTTTTGCAAACCTAAATCATTCGTGAACAACAAGATTTCCGAATTCTTTGAGAATTCGGGAATCTAAGCCTTTCAATTTTCACAAATTAAATAGGATTGCTACATAATGCTGGTTTTTATTATTCCACTCAAAAGCCCCCAATTTTCTAATTCATGGGAGCGTGTTACACAATTATTTGAAAGATGCATTAAATCAGTTTGCAATCAAACCTCAGCCAACTTTCGCGTTATTGTTGTTTGTCACGAAAAGCCAAAAATAGAATTTAATCATTCTCACATTACATACATTACAGTTGATTTTTCACCTGCAAACGAGACTAACCCTGTAGCTAAAGGAGACACAGATAAAGGACGTAAAATCTTGAAAGGATTGATTTACGCTCGTCAATTTTGTCCTACTCATACTATGGCAGTAGATGCCGACGATTGTGTCAGTAAAAAGTTAGCTAAATTTATTCAACAACATCCTGATTCTGATGGATGGTTTATAAATAAAGGTTATAAATATCAAGAAGGAAGTAAATATATATATATTAAAAGAAACAATTTTTATAAAATGTGCGGCACTTGTAACATTACTCGATATGATTTGAATTATTTACCAGAAGCTCCAGAATATAATCGTGGCTATGGATACTACAGATATTATATAGACCACGGCAAAGTTAGAGATATTCTCAAAAACAAAGCGAAAGCCATTAAATCATTACCATTCCCCGGTGCAGTTTATATTCTGGAAACAGGAGAAAATCTTTTTGATAATTCCAAAAGATTAAGATTCAGCATTTTTAATCGCAAACTATTAAATCAATCAATTAGAGACGAATTCGGACTGTACAAATTACAGCAATTTTCATAAATTTATCAACTATAATATATTATTTTCCAAGGCTAATAGGCTACAGTGCCACTATGCCAAAATTCAAATCAAAATCTCAGTCATCTAAAAATTCAAAAAAGCAGGCTAAAAAGGAAACTCCTACCCTTAGCCTCAAAGAAAGGTTAGCTCAAAAGCGCAAAGCAGCCCAAGCCCGTAAAGAACTCATTAGCTTGCTTACCACCGCCACCTTTGGCGGTGTCTTTGTTGGCATTCTGCTCTTTTTCGTAGGTGGAATTAAAATGGCGGCTCCTGCGGTCTTGGGGATACTTGTCATGTCTTTTTCCTTCAAATACCCCCGCCAAGCGCTATTTGCTTTCATTATTTACGTGCCTATTGGGGGTACTATCACTTACTATTTGGGCAATAGTCCCATACTCCAATTAGCTAAAGATTCCTTTTACGTTCCAGCATTAATTGGTTTTTGGCAAACTTGCCGCAAGCAAGGACTACCTCTAATTATTCCCCAAGGCATTAAAATACCGCTGTATATTGTCTTGGGTTGCAGTCTGTTAACGCTGTTGTTTATCAATGGTGGACAGCAGTTCAACCCGCCTAGTATCGGACTATTAGAAAATGCACCCAAAGAAATACCTATAGGTATGGGAATTTTGGGACTGAAAGTATTTTTAGGCTACGTACCTTTGATTGGTTGTGCTTACTATCTAATTCGCAACAAGCAGGATTTTCTATTTTTATCGCGCTTACAGATTGTTCTAATCATCATCTGCTGTGTACTAGGACTTATTCAGTACTTATTACTACTAACTGGTGTATGCCAAGGCACTAGAGGACTCGAAGGAGACGCCTTATTTAGAGCTACACTCGAAGCCCGGTGTTATTTTGGTGGAGCGCTAGTATATAGTCCCGAAGAAGGGATTATTCGCTTACCAGGAACTTTTGTGGCTCCTTGGCAATGGGCGTGGTTCTTAATTGCTAGTACCTTTTTTACCTTTGCCACAGGCTTCACCGACCCATCGATAATATGGCGGATGCTTGGTTTAGGTTCTTTGGCATTGGTCTTTATTAATGCTGTAGTCTCTGGGCAGAGAATTGCTTTGGCTTTAGTACCAACCTGCTTCGTTATTTTACTATTGCTTACTGGTCAAATTGCTAACCTCAAACGGTTTATCCCCATTGGTATAGGACTTGCGTTGATTCTGGGAATTGCGATGGTAACTAACCCTGCTGTCGTGCAAGAGAGAACCGAGAGTTTTACGAGCCGTTGGGACGCTTCACCACCTCAAGATTTTATCGTCCAGCAATTTGAAGAAAATTGGAAAAATGTAGACGGCCCCTTGGGAAGTGGCTTAGGTCGAGCAACTAACTCTGCCCGTGCAATGGGTTCAACTAAGTTAGTGGAAACCTACTACCCCAAAGTACTTTTTGAAGTGGGAATTGTTGGATTATTAGCGTTTTTGGCTTTGGTGACAACTTTAACAATCATTGCCTTCAAAACGTATCGCTCCATAAAAAACCGTAATTTCCGCAGTTACGGAGCTGCTTTATGGGTGTTTATATTGTTTATTAGCTACAACACCTATTACTACCCTCTGGATGTAGACCCGGTTGCTGTCTATTATTGGTTTTTTGCGGGAGTTCTTTTTAAATTGCCAGTCTTGGAGAAGCAAGAGAAGCAAGATACTGACCCTCAACAAAAAACCAAGCAAAAACGGTTACAAACATAAATTTGAGTGAGATAAAAATGGTAAAAGTTATTATAGGAGGTCAAAAACACCTCAGTATTCCTAATCTACCTCGTAATTCCAGACATACATTAATTCGCCCCAAGCCTTTTCCCGCAGGCAGATATCCAATAGAAAAAATTTGGTATCCTTTAGGCAGTTTTATCGCTTGGCAACCTTTATGGGGAAGATATCAAGCTATTCATTCTTTTAATAGGATTTTATATACGAATAAACCTTGGTTTCTCACATTTGAAGATCATCGGGTTTTATATAGAAATCCTCAAAATCAACAAGAAGCTGTAATTTACGAGTTATTAAATAATCGCTTAGCGCTCGATAATTGCCAGAAAATTATAGCTATCTCAGATTACGCTAAGTTGAGATTAGCCAAGCGGATAGAAGGCTGGAAGATAGAAGAAAAAATTAGCAATAAGTTAGATGTTATTCATCCAAATTTTCCTGTCAGATCTCATTCATTTAAACGTTATCAAGAACAACAAAATCTCCAGTTTGTCTTTATCGGAAACCACTTTGCTAGAAAAGGTGGGATTGTTGCTTTAAGGCTAGCGAAAAAAGCCGAGAAACTAGGTTTACCTATTACCATACATATAATATCTGGACTGGAATATGGTTCAGGAGTACCTACTGATTTCCCTGAGCGCAGCAGATATATAGATGATTTAAAATTACTTAATTTAAATAATATTGTTTTTCACAAAAATATTTCTAACGAAAAAGTTATTGAATTATTATCACAAAGTCATTTTCAACTAATGGCTACATTACATGATACGTACGGCTATAGTATCATCGAAGGATTTTCGGTCGCTACTCCTGCAATTACGACTAATGTCTGCGCTTTGCCAGAGTTTATTCGTCATGGTGAAAATGGATATATTTTAGAATTACCAGTCAATGAAATTAGGCACTGGAGAAATTGGCTGCACGGAGAAAAAACCAAAACTGATGAATATTGGGATATTGTGAATAGCACTTATGATTATTTAGCAGAGCAAGCATTACAACAAATAATCAAATTTCTTGATAGAACAGATAAACCAGAACATTACGAATATTTAAGTGCAGGAGCGTTAGCTCAAGCTCAAAATTTGCATAACTCCGAAAAACAAAATGAGTTATTTGACAATCTATATGCAGCAGCGGCAGGAGTATACTGAAGTTTCCTCAAACTAATTATTACTTGGTTATCATCTAATTATCAAAATCGCAAAACTAATTTAGTATAAAAATTTATGAATGATTGGCCTTTAATTTCAGTGGTTATCCCGACTTACAGTCGAGAGGAACCGCTACGAGATAGTATTGTAGATGTCCTCAAGCAGGACTATCCGAATTTTGAGGTTTTAGTGGTAGACCAAACCCCAAAACACCAACCAGAAATTCAAGCTTATCTAGAGGAACAGGCGGGAGCAGGTAAAATTAAATGGTTGCGTTTAGATTGGGCGAGTTTGCCAGGAGCGCGAAATTATGCTGTGCGGCGGTCATCTGGTGAAATAGTATTGTTTATTGATGATGATGTTCAGTTAACCCCTGGATTTTTAGCAGCCCATGCAAAAAACTATGTACAAAAT
The DNA here is from genome assembly GCF_014831675.1 of Komarekiella delphini-convector SJRDD-AB1. Classification (GTDB taxonomy): domain Bacteria; phylum Cyanobacteriota; class Cyanobacteriia; order Cyanobacteriales; family Nostocaceae; genus Komarekiella. The sequence continues at coordinate 25,499 of NZ_VJXY01000041.1, forward strand.
CCAGAAGTTGGGGCGATCGCAGGGCGAGTATTTGACAGAATGAAATTGGGTGACTCTGGCGGAGAGATGCAGATTGAATATTTGCCTCCCCAGGCAATGGATCCAGGCATTGCTTGGTATCATATTGATTTAGTACATACAACTAAACCCCAGCAGGTGTTGACAGCTAGGGGTTGCAATATGTCTTTTCGCCGCGAAATTTTTACTAAGCACGGACTGAGGTTTGATGAGAGGTTTCGCGGTAGTGCAGTGCGAGAAGAATCAGATTTTTGTTTGCGAGTGCGCCAAACGGGGTATAAAATTTGGTACGACCCAGAGGCCCACTTAGTGCATTTAGGAGAAGAAACGGGAGGTTGCCATGATATTAGTATGCGATCGCTCAAATATCAACTCACCTTCTACCACAACCATTTCTTACTGGGGCTAAAAAATCTCACCGCTACCCAAGCCTTACGCTTATACGCCCGTTTGTTTGACTGTCACGTCTTGGGACGCCCACCCTGTCACAAAAGCGGTTCCCCCATCAAAATTGCAACTCGCGCCGTTTTCTACACTTTAGGTTTTTTCAAAGCCCTGAGTACTGTCATCCAATCAATATGGAATGATGGTCAAATTTACAGTCGATTAGATCAACAAGTTTAGTCATTAGTCATTAGTCATTAGTCATTGGTTAGTAGCAACAAACTAACCAATGACAATTGACAACGAACACATAATAATTACCAAATATCAATGAAAATCTTAATTGCTAGTCATACTTATATTGTAGACCTTAACTGTGAAAAATTACGCGCTTTATCACGACTAAAACCAGGAATTGAAGTCACAGTTGTTGTTCCAAAGCGCTGGAAACCCGGTGGCGTGCAAAACAAAATCATTGAAACTGAATACCGTGATGAAGGTGCATTTAAAATAGTCCCTATTTCTAATTTTAGTCAAAATCATCAGGGACTTCTCACTTTTGGCACTGATTTAATCACATTATTACAGCAGTTTCGTCCCCAAATCATCCAGGTAGAACAAGGTTCTAGAGGACTTGCTTATAGTCAGATGATTGCCTTAAATCAGCTATTAGGACTCAAAGCCAAAAATGTGTTTTTTACCTGGTGGAATCTACCATACGAACTAAAATTACCAGTTGCTTTATTAGAAAAATATAACCTGAATCACAGCCACGGCATCATTTCTGGCAATCAGGACGGAGCAGAAGTTTTACGCCAACGGGGATATCAAGGCCCGATTAAAGTTATGCCACAACTAGGTGTAGACGAAAGTCTGTTTACTCCCCAGATTCAACCAGAATTAGCGTCAAAATTGGATATTAAAACAGGAGATTTTGTAGTTGGATTTGTCGGACGTTTTGTGCAAGAGAAGGGATTATTAACACTTTTGCAAGCATTATTCAGTTTAAAAGATAAACATTGGAAATTACTACTGCTAGGACGAGGAGAATTACAATCTGAATTAATTAAATTAGTAGCAGAGAATAATTTTCAAGAACGTGTGATTTTTGTAGAAAGTGTTGCTCATAACGAAGTTGCTAATTATATCAATTTAATGAGTACTTTAGTGTTACCTTCAGAAACAACTTACAAGTTTAAAACATTAACTGCCGTTGGTTGGAAAGAACAATTTGGTCACGTGTTAATTGAGGCAATGGCTTGCCAAGTACCTGTAATTGGTTCTAATTCTGGTGAAATTCCCCATGTAATTGGCGATGCTGGTTTAGTATTCCCTGAAGGTGATGTTCAAGCTCTTGCTAATTGCTTAGTTCAATTAATGGATAAACCAGATTTTGCCCAAACTCTTAGTGAAATGGGTTATCAAAAAGCAATGGTTAAATATACGAATAAAGCTTTAGCTAAACAACAATTGGAGTTTTATCAAGAATTAGTTAACAGTCCTTAGTCATTAATCATTGGTCATTAGAAAATAACAAATGATAAATGATAAATGACAAAAAATATGAAAATCCTACAAATTGTCCCCTCAATTTCTCTAATTTACGGCGGCCCCAGTCAAATGGTGCTGGGACTAGCGCCAGCATTGGCACAAGAGGGCGTAGAAGTTACAATTCTCACAACTGATAGTAATGGCGATATTGGTCAAAAACCCTTAGATGTTCCTTTAAATCGCCCAATAAAACAAGATGGCTATGAAATAATTTACTTTCGTTGTGCGCCGTTTCGTCGCTACAAATTTTCTCTAGACTTACTACAGTGGCTAAAACGTCATGCTCATGAGTTTGACTTAGCGCATATTCATGCTCTATTCTCTCCCGTAAGTAGTACCGCTGCGATCGCATGTCGTCAGCAAAAGCTACCTTACATTTTGCGTCCTCTGGGCACTCTCGATCCAGCTGATTTACGTAAGAAAAAGCAGTTAAAGCAGCTTTATGCCGCAATTATAGAACGTCAAAATTTAGCTGGTGCAGCAGCAATTCATTTTACCAGCAATCAAGAAGCCAAAATATCAGAACGATTTGGAGTATCTACGCCTGATTTGGTGATTCCCTTGGGAGTTAAAGGAGAGGTAGGGAAGGGGAGGGGAGAGGATATCTTGCGTAAGCAATTTAATATTCCTGCTGAAATCCCGCTGGTGCTGTTTATGTCACGAATTGACCCGAAAAAGGGGTTAAATCTGTTGATTCCGGCGCTAGAAAAGCTGCTAGAAGTTGGATATAAGTTTCACTTTGTCTTAGCTGGGACAAATCCGCAAGATCCAGATTATGAACAAAAGATAATATCTCAGATTCAAAATTCACCATTGCGATCGCACACTACAATTACTGGCTTTGTTACAGGTGAATTAAAAGTTAGTTTACTGCAATCTGCTGATTTATTCGTATTACCTTCGTACTATGAAAATTTTGGGATTGCTGTAGCTGAGGCGATGGTTGCAGGCATACCTGTGATAATTTCTGACCAAGTGCATATTTGTCAACAGGTGCGTGATAGTGAATCTGGTTGGGTGGGTGCAACAGCGGAAAGTCGGAGCGGAGGTTTCCTCCGATCTGAACTTTCAAAGAGAGATGTACAAGCACTGGTAAACTTACTGCAAGAGGCTTTGCAAAATCCCGAAGAAAGCCAACGACGGGGATTAAACGCCCAACAATATGCATTACAGCATTTTAGTTGGCATGCGATCGCTCGGCAAACAATTCAAGCCTACCAGAAAATTCTGACAAACAAATTATTGTAATTGCCCTTTTTGATTTGATCTCATTTTTTGGCGTTGCTCCTTATTGCCTTGTCACAACTGCCTATGAGTGGAAAATGAAAGGACGAGCAAAACTGAGCCGGAATCCATACTTGGGAAACTCGCCCCAGTCCAAATACAAGTTTGCTAACTCACGTGGAGAGTTTGTTGAATTCAGCAATAACAACAATTGCTATTTACTGTTATAAAATGGAGAAAAAGTATAAATAGCATAGTTACTTATGAATGTCTCCCTAACATCAGAGCTTGAGCACTACGTGCAGGAAAAAGTCAAGAGTGGAATGTACTATTCGGCAAGTGAAGTTATCCGCGAAGCACTACGCTTGCTGCAAGAACGAGATCATCTTCAACAAATGCGTTTGCAAGAACTTCAAAAGGAAATCCAAGCAGGACTTGATAGCGGCGAAGCAACCCCATTAAATATGCAGGAAATTAAAGCTCAAGCAAGACAGCGCCGCAAGAAGAAGTAGGGTTGAGTATGACAAATATTTTTAAACGTCCACAGGCTGAATTGGACTTGCTAGAAATTTGGGAGTTTATTGCTGAAAATAACTTAGAGCGAGCCGATGAATTTTTAGATTTTTTGGATGAAAAACTGCAAATTCTGGCTCGTAACCCCGGTATTGGTAGACGACGAGAAGAGTTAGCTCCGGGTTTACGCAGTTTTGTTGTGAAGAATTTTGTAGTTTTTTACCAAGAGATTGAGAGTAGAATTGATGTAATTCGAGTTTTGCATGGTTCGAGAGATATTGAGTCGATTTTTAGAGAATAATTAACCTGGAAATTATTACAAATAAGGTTTTACTCTAGGAGTATCATCATAAGTGCGATCGCTCGGCAAACAATCCAAGCCTACCAGAAAATTCTGGCGAACTTGTAACGATGTATGGAAACCTCTCTAACTCAACGCATACAACAGCAGTTTTTGCCAAATAGGTGCTAAAACTGCTTTGACAACGATATCCGCACTCACAAAACCAATTCCAATCAGCATATAAGACTTAGGAAAAGCAGACTTAGGAACTTTTCCTCTGATGCGAGTTACTAGATTTAATCCTAAAGCAGCTAAAGCAACCCAAGTTGCGATAAACCCAATAATCCGTAGTATAGACCAGGGATACCATCCCAAAATAGCCGCTAGCCAAGGTTTAGCACTGAGTTTCACCAATTCTGCAACATAGAAATTCATATAGTTCAGCATCCAAGTACCGAAAACTAATGCCACGCTACTAAAAGTGACAACGCAGAGAATACAAAAAATCCCGTAGTGTAATAAATGATCTGGTAAAAACAAACGGAGTGACCCTTCCATACCTTCTCCCGTGCGAATCCAGTGCAACATCGACTCAGTGTATGACTGTCCACGGATGATGACTTTGGCTGCGGTATCCGGCGCTATGGTCGTTGCGACAATTACAGCAATACTCTGCAACACACCCCACATTAGCATCCACCAGAACGCACTTTTATACTGTTGACGACGCACTTGTGACAAAAAAATCGGATAAGGGACAGCTGCACCGAAAATCGGCATTAACCAAGGAATTCCGAGAACAAAACTTGCAGCTGTGCTGAGGATGACACCAACAACAAAAAATATTACTATCATCATAAGCAATTCAAACTTGTCAAATATATTTGGTTTCCCTGTTTGTATCAGAGAAAGCCGATAACTTAAAATTTTGTTTCAAACAGCTAAAGCCCGATTGGGGAATCGGGGTTTTGTGTCATGATGGCAAAGTAGAACATACATGCCTTTTTAACTACAGGGAATCTCTCATGGCTCTCCGTCTAGGTGACACAGTACCCAACTTTACGCAAGCCTCTACACACGGCGACATTGATTTTTACGAATGGGCAGGTGACAGCTGGGTTGTGCTGTTCTCTCACCCCGCTGATTTTACACCTGTTTGCACCACAGAATTAGGCACAGTTGCCAAGCTGAAACCAGAATTTGACAAGCGCAACGTCAAAGCGATCGCACTCAGTGTTGATGATGTAGAATCCCACAAAGGATGGGTAGGAGATATCGAAGAAACTCAAAGCACCACTCTCAACTACCCAATTTTGGCAGACGCGGATCGCAAGGTTTCTGACCTTTACGATATGATCCACCCCAATGCTAATGCAGCTGTGACAGTGCGATCGGTTTTCGTTATTGATCCCAATAAGAAACTGCGCCTAAGTTTCACATACCCTCCCAGCACTGGACGCAACTTTGATGAACTTTTGCGGGTGATTGATTCTCTGCAATTGACTGATAATTACAGCGTGGCTACACCAGCTGACTGGAAAGACGGCGAGGATGTCGTAATTGTCCCCTCACTCAAAGATCCAGAAGTCCTCAAACAAAAATTCCCCAAAGGCTACGAGGAAATCAAACCCTATCTGCGGATGACTCCCCAGCCTAACAAGTAAATCTGCAAATGATTTCTTGTATTAGACGCAAAGACGCCATATAACTTGGCGTTTTTGCGTTTTTAAGTATGAAAATGTCAAAGTAGCAATATTCCTTTATCTTGGTTTTAGCACCCTCAAAACCAGATCTAGACTATGAAAAAGCTGATTAATAAGCCAGAAGACTTTGTGCGAGAAAGTCTAGAAGGTATGGCGGCGGCTCATTCTGATTTAATCAAGGTGAACCATGACCCTACCTTTGTCTACCGAGCCACTGCACCTATCCCAGGAAAAGTAGCAATTATTTCTGGTGGTGGTAGCGGTCACGAACCGATGCACGCTGGTTTTGTAGGCAAAGGAATGCTTGATGCTGCTTGTCCTGGGGAAGTTTTCACCTCACCCACACCTGACCAAATGCTGGAAGCAGCCAAGCAGGTAGATGGCGGGGCTGGTATCCTTTATATCGTCAAAAATTATAGCGGCGATGTCATGAATTTTGAAATGGCAACAGAGTTAGCCCGTGCTGAAGGCAACCGAGTTCTCAATATTTTGATTGATGACGATGTGGCAGTGAAGGACAGCCTGTATACACAAGGACGCCGGGGTGTAGGAACAACGATATTGGCAGAAAAAATTTGTGGGGCAGCAGCCGAGCAGGGGTATGATTTGACACAAATAGCAGATTTATGCCGTCGAGTGAATCTGCATGGGCGGAGCATGGGAATTGCTTTGACTTCATGTACAGTGCCCGCTAAAGGTACACCGACATTTGAATTGAGCGATCGCGAAATCGAATTGGGTATCGGTATTCACGGTGAGCCGGGAAGAGAACGCACAGATATAAAACCAGTAGATGAGATTACAGAGATTTTAACGCGCTCAATAATTGAGGATGCAGCCTACAGCCGCACAGTGCGCGAGTGGAATGAAGATAAAGGAGAATGGACAGATGTGCAACTAATTAATCCACCATTGCAAAAAGGCGATCGCCTGTTAGCTTTCGTCAACAGTATGGGTGGGACTCCCCTTTCTGAACTGTATATTGTCTACCGCAAACTAGCCCAAATCTGCGAACAGCAAGGATTGCAAATTGTGCGAAACTTGATTGGGCCTTACATTACATCTCTGGAAATGCAAGGTTGCTCGATTACCCTACTAAAGTTGGATGATGAGATGATCCGGCTGTGGGATGCACCAGTAAAAACGCCGAGTTGGTACTGGGGAGCTTAACATGGTAAATCAGGCGCAGATATTAGAATGGTTGCAGGCGTTTGCAACCGAGATCGAGCAGAATAAAGAATATTTGACAGAATTAGATGCTGCGATCGGGGATGCTGATCACGGGATTAATATGGATCGCGGCTTTAAAAAGGTGAGCAGTCAATTACCGAGTCTTGCAGATCAGGACATCAGCAGCATTTTGAAAACAGTCAGCATGACCTTGATTTCCTCTATTGGTGGTGCTAGTGGCCCTCTCTACGGCACTTGGTTTCTCCGAGCAAGTACAGCAGTAGCGGGTAAACAAGAATTGACAGAGCAGGATGTACTAGAACTACTCCAAGCTGGGTTAGACGGTGTGCTAGGTCGTGGCAAAGCCCAACTGGGAGACAAAACAATGGTGGATGTGCTATCTCCTGCTGTGGAGGCTTTTGAGCAAGCTATAAGAGAGGGTAAGAAGACACAAGAAGCTTTGAATACGGCTGTAGTAGCCGCTGAACAAGGGTTGCATAACACCATACCAATGCTAGCAAAGAAGGGACGAGCCAGCTATCTTGGCGAACGAAGTATTGGACATCAAGATCCAGGAGGAACTTCTGCTTATTTGATGTTGAAGAGTTTTTTGGAAGTACTGGAAGGTTCTGAGGGGTTGTAAGTAGCTAAACGTAAATAAATTAAAGTTTGTAGTGAGTTAGCGCGGTCTTCTCTACGAGACGCTACGCGAAGGGGGTTTCCACGCCACTCCCCACAACGGAGGGAACCTCCGCAAGGGGGTGGCTCCCCATGAGCGACTAACGAACCCAAAGGGTGAGGACTTTAGTCCTGATAATCTTTATTTTGAGCGATGAATCTCACTTACGAACTAAGATTTTATTTATCTTTAATTATGCCTACCTACTTAAAAGGCCATAAGTTTATCTCGTTCCTAACCCCCGGCTGGGAATGCTTTTTGGGGGCTGCTGCCTCAAATTACAGTGAAGGCGGAGCCTTCCTTAATTCATTCCCATGCTCAGCATGGGAACGAGAATAATAGCAGGACATGATATTACCTATTACCAATAGATGTTTAAATGATGTGATTAACCAATAATATTACAATTCATTTTTAGGACTTTCTGGAGTTATAAATTTGTCAGTATTGAAGAATTCCCGTTGAGAATTATCTTGGTTATCTACTTTCGGGAGTTCTGGTTGAGAATTATCTTGATTATCTACTTTAGGTAGTGCCTGTTTTACAAGATTTTCGGCTGCTTGTCTAAACATTGGTTCTAATTTATTTCGCCAATATTGAGTATTAGGTAACTTTTCTGGATGGTTTTTATAATCTAAAACTTTATCCCATTGACCATCTTCAAGTGCTCTGTTGATGTCATTAAATAATGCATCTGCCTTAGCCCAGTCTTCTTGCCACTGGGTAATCATTTTGCCTGTTTCTTTGATATTAGAAACCGTATTTGCCGGAATAGACCGCAGAAGTGCGATCGCACCTTGCAAGTCTCCAGATTCATACTTCTGTCTTGCTTGTTCTATAATCTTGGTACTGTTAGCATTAGGCTGTGATTGATCTAATGTCTCATCGGAAGTTGACCTATCAGATTTTTCTGGCAATGGCGTTACTACATCACGAGATTTTGATCTAGGCTTGGGAATTGGTCGAGTAGCAATCAGAGTATTATCATCTACTGTCTTAATTGCAATACCTTTGTCGCGTAAACAAGAAACCCATTGGTCATTATTATTTATTACATCCGAGTGTGCCCAGGCTAAACGACCAGAATTAAGTTTAACTTCTACCCATCCCCGTTTTGTCCGCTTGCCAGTAACCTCAAAATTGGCGTCTTTAGCAACAGTTCGCACAATATTGTCAGAATTAATTGAACTAGGTTCAGAACGGATATTGGAGTTTTCCACAACAACAGCTAAGCAATTTTCTGCCAAAGCAGTATCATTACCCGTAAAATTAGCAGCTAAGTTTTTCACATTTGGATATACATTTGCTACCAAAGCAGCAGCACCACCCGCTAATAATACGCCAATTAATAGCGGCCATGGGTCTGGTGAATCTTTGCGAACAGGTTTAGCGGGTACAGAATTTGCGGGTGCAACTGCGATTGTTTGCTGACGAGATACTTGAGATAAAGATTTGGTTTCTTGGTAACTAGAATTTTTGACGGATGCTTGAGGTATGGAAAGTGCAGGTACGGGATTAATCACGTCTTGACATGCTTGCAGTGCTTCCGTTGCACTTTGATAGCGGTCTTTGAAGTGATAACGCACCATCTTTGTTAACACTGCTGCCAAACGGTAGTTTACAGGTACTAAATGCTGCCAGAGGATTTCACCTGTTTCAGAATCTTCTTGCAATTCTGTTGCCGATAATCCTGTTAATGCTTGAATAGCAATGATACCAAGAGAATAGATATCACTGTTGGGGCGTGGTTTGCCTTGCCCTTGTTCCGTAGGCATATAGCCAGGAGTGCCAATAACTACTGTGGCAGTAGGTTGTCCACCAGGTGCGATTACTGATGTACGCAGTTGCTTGACTGCACCAAAGTCTACCAAAACTAATTTCTGATCAGAGGCGCGACGGATGATATTATCTGGTTTGATGTCGCGGTGAATCACGCCTTGGTGGTGGACAAAATCCAGAATGCTCAGAACTTCCTGCAACAGTTGAATGACTTGGCTTTCACTCCAGCGCTTACCGGGTATAAGTTCCTCGGTTAGGGTATGTCCTTCAATATATTCTTGGACTAAATAGAATTCCTGATTTTCGTCAAAGTAAGCTAGTAGCCTGGGTATCTGATCGTGGTTTCCCAGATGTTCTAAGGATTCGGCTTCACTGTTGAACAGACGCTTAGCAGTTTCAAAAACTCTGGGGTCGGAATTTGCAGGTTTAAGATGCTTAACAACACAGATAGGATTACCTGGCCGCCTGGTATCTTGGGCAATGTAGGTTTGACCAAATCCTCCCGTCGCCAGGACTCGAATTACTTGGTAACGATGGTCTAGTAGCTTGCCTATCATATTCCTCTCCCCAGAGTTATTACCTAATTTTCCAGCTGGTAATAAATATCTCCAAATTTTCTTCAATGAAATCCGCTATCTTGAGAAAAGATTTAGATTAAAAACGCAGCTTTTTAATAAACGCAGACTAGATTATTTTTCTTTTAGTGCCCCTGTTTATTACCAATGCCACCCAGAATCACAAACCCAGTTGCATGGCAGCAGGCTGAAATCCTCATGCAACCCGCTTTCATTCGCGTTGTCGATAATCTTCGCAAGCTGCTTGATGCATCTAACTGGACGGGAACCTACCACGACGTACTAATTTGGCCGCCTAACACCACTGATGAGCTAAAAGCATTGGTGACTCGTCTGTTGCAAGAGATGGAAACTGCAACACCAGAAGAAGCAGAAAACATCAAAGAGACTCTTACTCGTCTGCCAATGCCCCATCCAGGATATCATTTACGTTTGCAGCGTCAAGGGCAAGAGATCAGTATCGATTTGTGGGAACTGTGTTATCAAGTGTGTTTTCTTGAGTATGACCCGGATAATGAAGCGGTTAATATCGATACTAGTTTAATGGATGAGTTTGGGGAAGTGGATTGGCAGCGTTTGGATGCTAAGGCTAAAGAGTTAGTTGAGCAGGCATTTGCAAGTTTACCAGAGAGTTAAAGCCCTCAGAATTGAATTCTGGGGCTATACGAAAAAAGCCCACCTGCGTGGGTTAATGAAGTAAAGCAAGGCTTTTTCAGCTTATTTGGGTTAAGGAGGCGAATATTTATCTAACTGTTTGTAATGGCTTCCAACTCTCCAAAGATGCTCGAATAGCAGTTAATTCACGCAGGTATTCATTCAACTTGTCTTTATGAATATTAAGGATTTCACGAATTTTATCAGCCTCGAATTCTCTCATTTCACGTTCTTTCAGCAATCGGTCAAAATCATCTTGAAATGTTTTAATATAGTCGTTGATTTGCTGTTCTGCGCTTCTAAAATCTTCTTCAACTTGTTTTTCAATGACTCGCTGTAACAGTTGTTCATTTTTTGACACTTGCTCATCTATCTTTTGCTTAATTAGTTTTATTGTTTGGCGTAAGTCAATTTCGTAAAATTCCTGTTTATCTTGGTAGGAAACATCTACATAATAGACTTTATCCGATTTACAGCAACCACTGTCTCTTTTAGCTTCTTTTCGTGTGCGAGTAAATACTTCTTGCTGATACTGAATTTTTGCGTCAATCCCTGAAAACTCGAAGCTAGGAAACTGAATATCGTTTACATTTATATGAACATGCAAAGATTGTCCAATATATTCAGAAAGTTCATTTGATATTTGTTGAATATCTTCTTGTATTTTATTAACTAGAGCTTCTCTTATTTTTGTACCATCCCTAACTAGCTTATCTTGAGTATCTAGCCACCAACTTTGAATATGAGGAGCGCAAAAATCATTGATGGTACTGCCAATTTTTTGAGCTTCTGCTTTAGTTTTTGCTCTAATGATGTATGAGTCTGATATGTCTGACAGATTATCATACTCAGAATCAGAAATATTTAATGAGTCTGGAACAGATTGCATCATACTGTCTAGCAAAGAGTTGGATGTTTTTAGCACTGTTTTAAGTCCTTTTCCTAAAACTTTGCCTATACCAGGAATAAACTCTAGCAATGTTCCGCCTATTTCTCCAGCAATACCAAACCAGTCAACATCTTGATGTACGTGGTTTTGCAAATTATTAGACTGTTTAATATTATGCTTTGTGGATTTGCCCACCCTAGATTGAGCAATCTGATCAATTTCATGTTGGATTTTATCTTTTGCCTCGTAAGCAAATATACTAACTCCTTGAATAAAACCTTTTATTAGTATCTGTTTTTGCTTTTCTACAGACTTTTTTACAGTTTCAACCTTAGTTTTAGCAGATTCCGAATGTCTCTGGTAATCTTCTACTTGTATTTTGAGGGATTCAATTGTTATATCCCAACCACTGAATTGAGTGTTCAAAGAATTTTCAATCGTCTTTGCTGCTTTATCAAGTTTTGCCAAAGCATCACTCAAAAGATTCCAACCAGCATTTTGAGTGATGGTTTCAATGACTGTTTCTTGAATAGTAGGTAAGCCACTATCCTTTAAAGCTTTTGGTGCAATTTCTGATGGCAAAGGTATTACCTTTCTACCTCTAGAATCTCTTTCAGCGTATTTTGCACTAAAAAAATCTTCAAAATCACTTATCTGGCTTTCTGTTGCCTTTTCTCGTTGAATTAATTTCGCCAAAAGTCCTTGTCTAGAACTTACGGGGTAGATTATTGGATTTGGAAAACCAAAGCTAGTTAACTCTAACTTCAAGTCCTTTATAACATCAGCTATCTCTTTATCCTTTTCTGTTTTCTGATCGACTTTATTAAGGATGAAGTAAATCTTACCCGTATTTTCAGTTAAAATTTCCTTACGATTTTCTACAACGTCTTTAAACAAATCTGAAATAGCATTATCTTTGTAAGAAGCGTAATTTAAAACAAACAAAATTGCATTGCAGTTTCGCAGCGCTTCCAGCGTAGTTTGTTTTAGTTTTACATCGAAATTAGCAGACTCCCACTCATTGGGCCCAGGAGTATCAACTAAGGTAAAGCCAGCAAGTGATGAAAGTGTGCCAATAGCTTCAATAGGATGCTCTATCTTAAAGCTAATAGTGTTGTCAGAATTGCCTTTCTCTCGAATCTCGCGGGTACGTTCCAGAAATTTTTGCTGAATTTTTCCAGCGTCACCCTCAGCAATAAGAAAAGGTTGTCTTTGTCCATCTCGGTATTCCAGAAGTCTTGGAATTTGCCCAGATGAAATATGTCGAACCTCTGTACGGCAGATTGTACATGCTGCTGTTTCACTTGCTAGAACATCAGCACCAATCACGGCATTCAGAAAGGTACTCTTGCCAGCTTTCATTGCTGCAATGACAGCCACCTGATACTTTTGCTCTTTCAATGCGTGTAGGGCTTTGTTGATCTCAACCTCGACACTCTGCAAACCTTTAGTTTCATCTCCTTCACTGAGGCGACTTTGGCGAATTTCTTGAAGGTACTGTAAGAGATTTGTGCCAGCGCTGTAGATACTGTCATGTGCTGCCTGAAACTGTTCAGAAGACATAATTACGTAAGTGTTGAGGTAAAGATTAGCTAAAGCACGTGTAGCTTAAATCACTAATCAAAAGATTGACGTCGGTGATTGCACTGCTACGTTAAAAGCGATCGCACCTTATCCTTCTAGCCACAAACACATTGAAGTTGAAAAAACAGCAAAATGGAAGAATAGATAAATTGAGGAATAAAAAATGCCTAACCAGACAAACTACACCGAAGCTTGCAACAATTTTGACAAAATTTATGAAGAGGCAATTCAAAGCCGTGAACCTGTAGTTATTAATAGTGAAGGTGCTGAAAGTGTAGCCGTAATTCCTACTGCGGAACTTAACAGCATCATAGAGACAGCGTATTTGTTTCAATCACCTGAAAATGCAGCACGTCTTTTAGCAGCTATAGAACGTGCGAAGGCGCGTACATTTGAGCCTCGAACAATAAATGATCTGTGTCAGGAGTTTGGTTTTGTTGAAGAAGAGTAAAAAATCCAACTCGGACAATGTAGAAATTCAAGCTAAAACAGGTCTTTAGTTAATTACAGTAAAGAGCGATCACACTTACAAACTGTCAAACTCTCTTATATTTGAGGAATAATAGTAGCTACTGGTGATTCAAAATGCAGTGACAAAGCTTCCTCAAGATTAGCCAATGCCTCAGTTTCAGTCTCGCCTTGGCTAGCAATATCAATCTCTAAACACTGTGCCACAAACCAATTACCTTCCTGCCATACACTCGCACTAAAAGTTCGTTTCATAACTTTTTTAACTTTTGCCATTATCTTCTGATTTTATTACATATATGGAAGTCGAAAATGCGGAAAATCTGGCGGATGTAAGCAGTATTAAAAAACTCAAAACAGAAAAGATGTTTACAAATACTTTCCGTAATTTCGTCCCTTCCGCCCCTATGCCATTGAAGCCGTAAACTCTTATTTGCTAAGATTTCCAGTGCGACAACATTGAAACAGGGCAACTTCTCATCACCATGCCAACATCTACAATTGACGGTAAAGACGCAGCAGCTATCGAAGCCGCAAGAGTTGGGGTTGCTGTATGCGATCGCTCTCACTGGGGACGCATCAAAGTAGCTGGCGATGATCGCCTCAACTTTTTGCACAACCAAAGTACTAACAATTTCCAAATACTCAAGCCAGGACAAGGTTGTGATACTGTCTTTGTCACTTCCACAGCTAGGACAATTGATCTAGTAACCGCCTACGTTAGAGAAGATGCGGTAATCTTGCTAGTTTCACCTAACCGCCGCCAGTTTTTGATGGAATGGCTGGATAAATATATTTTCTTTGCTGATAAAGTGGAATTATCAGATATTACACAATACACCAACACTTTTAGCCTCATCGGCCCAGGAAGCGACGCTGTTATGGAAAAGTTGGGTATTAGTGAACTAATTGGGCAACCGTACGCTAGTCACCAAGTATACACAATTCCTCCTGCCGAGGGTGTGCGAATCGCTGTAGGTAGTGGGTTAGCGGCTCCTGGATACACCTTTACTTTCCCCTATACTGATAAAGCCACGGTGTGGAACAAACTGTTAGAGGCGGGGGCGGTAGAGATGAGCGATCGCGCTTGGGATGCATTGCGAATCTTAGAAGGACGCCCATCCCCCGATTTGGAATTGACTGATGATTACAACCCTTTGGAAGTTGGTTTATGGCAGACTATTTCTTTTAACAAGGGTTGCTATATCGGACAAGAAACTATTGCTAGGTTAAACACATACAAAGGTGTAAAACAACACCTTTGGGGTATCCGTCTTAGTGCCCCTGCTGAAATTGGAAGTGCGATCGCAGTTGGAGATGAAAAAGTTGGCAAACTTACCAGTTACACAGAAACTCCTGATGGTCACTTTGGACTGGGTTACATCCGCACCAAAGCCGGTGGTGTTGGTTTAAAAGTTCAAGTAGGAGAAACTGAGGGAGAAATAGTAACAATCCCCTTTGTTTCTCACGAGTACCCATAATTTGTATCGTTGCAGTAAACAGTGAACAGTAAACAGTAAAAAGTAAACAGTTGGGGGATTTAAACCCGCCAGATAGCGCCTTTTACTAATCGGCTTTGGGTTATTAGTTTTCAGTTGCAAATGAGCGCCGATATAGTAGTTATCCTTAAACCCAATACGGTTCAGTTAAGGCTAAAACTCTTTGTCAAATTCAATTTTTTAACGTAGACGCGGAGCGGCTTCCCGCAGGGTAACGCGTTCGCGTAGCGGACGCAAAGAGGAGGAAGAAATTCTTAACTGAACTGCATTGCCCTTAAACCCAATTATCTTGATTGATAGCTGTTTACCGTTTACTGTTAACAGTTTACTGAAACTATTGACTCAATCCCTTCCAGTGCCTTGACAAAATTCATCTACCCAGGAAGCTAAACTATGGGCATTAGTGTTGAGTGATAAATTGAGTTTTTTCTTAACGTCTTGTAGTTGTATATTCACATGTTTGCCATTGGTATTTGGCAGTGATACTACTGAAGGGAGCCGCTCAATGGGTCGCATACCATTACTAGAAACCTCAGTAGTCAATGCTAAAGAGGGCATGGTTTTGACCTTGCTGGGAACCTCAGTGGTAATTGTTAGCGATGTGGCTGAAGGGAGTCGCTCAAGCTGCGATGTCTGACGACAAGCTGCAAAGCTACGCGCTTGTTTTTCACGTAGTAAAGCGGCTGGTGACTTGGTAGGAGGCTCAGGTGCAATTTTAGTAGCAGTTGCGAGCGATGGCACAGGTTTGTGTGTGCGAGCCACTTCCGTAGTAACTGTAAACAATGGTATTAACTTGTGTGTACGTAGCATATCTGAGGCCAGCTTTTGGGAGTCTAATGTCTTGGCAATAGGCTGGGGAGCTACCTTAGTAGCAGTTGTCATAGGCATGGCTTTACTCTCCTCTAAACCCATCTCCTCTGAAAATGCGTGCTCAACAAGATTTGCAGCCACAGGATGCTCTAATTTGATTAAACTTAACTCTTCATCGGGATTGAAGTTGAGGCCTAAAGCTGCAACTATTTTATCAGGATTATTACTTAGCTCAGCGATAAAAGTAAGTATTTCATCAAACTGTGGTTCCAAAACAGACAGCGTTGCCAAAATAAAACCAGATAAAGGACGCCGCACACCATCGTAAGTGCCCCAAATTCGCATTTTGACAAGCCAGGGACAATTTTGCTCGTAGTAAGTTAGCCACTTCTGTTTCAAGGATTGACGCAGCAGCTGGATGTTCATTGGATGCCTCGCTTCAGTCAACAAGAGTGCAGACCTGTATGATTTTAATTAGGTTTATCCTTGTGGATGAAATCGATAATAAAGCATCTGTTTGACTCTTTTACCACTTCGTAAATGTTGTTCTACCAATAAAGGTACTTCATTAGGTTGAACGCCGCTATACCAAACCATATCGGGTAATGTCAGTACCATCGGGCCGTTACCGCATTGTCCCAAACAACTGCTAGCAGTTACCATCACTTCCGGGACTGGTAAAGCCGCAAAAGCTTCTAATACCTTGGCTGCGCCTTGCTTTTTACAAGTGCGATTTTGACACACCCGCACGCATTTAGGAGAAGAGGGTTGGTCTGTTGTGGGGAAGTTTGATGGTTGAGTTATGTTTGTCATTTGTCACTTGTACTGAGCAGCTTGCCTTGAGCGGAGCCGAAAGGAGCCGAAGTATTTGTCATTTGTCAAAAGTCCGAGAGTAAGGACTAATAACTAGTAACTAATCTACTGACAGTCCTTTTGAGGTAAGCCATTCGCGGTTAAATATCCGTGACTGATACCGGGAACCACTATCACATAAGATGGTGACTATGGTATGTCCTGGGCCCAATTGCTTAGCTAGGGCAACAGCTGCACCGACATTAATACCCGTGGAACCACCCATTAACAGCCCATCTTTTCGTAGTAGCTGGTACACTACCCGCAATGCTTCTGTGTCATCTATCTGGATAGCATCATCAGCAGGTGCGCCTTCCATATTGGCTGTAACACGACTATTACCAATGCCTTCGGTAATGGAACTTCCTTCGATCTTGATTTCACCGATTTTGATATAGCTATAAAGTCCGCTACCCAGCGGATCGGCAACAATGCATTTAATCGCCGGATTTTGTTCTTTCAAATACAACGCTACACCAGCAAAAGTACCACCAGTACCAGTTGCAGCTACCCACCCATCAATTTTACCATCTGTCTGTGCCCAAATTTCCGTCCCTGTGGTTTCGTAGTGGGCGCGGCGGTTGGCTAAATTATCAAACTGATTTGCCCAAATGGCATTTTCCAACTCAGCAGCTATTCTGCCAGATAGTCTGACGTAGTTGTTGGGGTCTTTATAAGGTACAGCAGGAACGGGACGAACTTCTGCCCCTAATGCTGTCAGTGCATCTATTTTTTCTTGTGATTGGGTATCAGGAATAATAATTAAGCATTTGTAGCCTTTGGCGTTGCAAATATGTGCTAGTCCAATGCCAGTATTACCAGCAGTTCCTTCTACGACAGTGCCACCAGGTTTGAGTAGACCTTTCTCTTCTGCGTCTTTGATAATGTAAAGTGCGGCTCGGTCTTTGACGGAACCACCAGGATTCAGAAATTCTGCTTTACCAAGGATTTCGCAACCTGTTTCTTCACTGAAGCTGTTTAAGCGAATCAGGGGCGTGTTGCCAATAGTGCCTACAAAGCCATTTTTGATATCCATTTTGACTTAACCTTACGTGAGTATCTATAAAAATTTTGGCTTATAGTGGTGGCAAGATAACGATCGCCTATTTCCATTCTCTAGGCAAGTGCGATCGCTACCATACCTTACTCAAATTTAGAATAAACCCTAGTAACACGCGATCGCCCCTGGCGTTAGCAAGATTTGCTGGATTATTTCTCTAACACATCAGGTTGATTTTTTAGCTTTGTCAGCAATCCAATACCGCTTATAAAAAGGCGTCGGGAAAACCCATGCCTTCTAAGGATGGGGTGAAAGACGCCCTGACGCCTTTAACAGTCAACAGTCAACAGTCAACGTAAAAATGAGAAATCGCTCACTACGAACAAAAGTTTTATCTTGGATTTAATTACGTTTACCTACTTATTACCTATCACTTGTTACCGTTTTTCAGCCTGGGTTGACACCGTTAATACTTGCGGTGGTGTAGCATCGGGCGGATAGAGAAAGTCTACTTCTACTAAAGAGCGATCGCCTGGTTTCATATTTAATAAAACTAACGGTTCTCCTGGTTGACCTCTCTTTTGCACTAGATGTACAAACTTGGTTTGTGACTGACCTTGGTCATTCTTGTAACGTACCCGCACTGTTCCCCGGAAGAAGACTTGACGGGCTGGTGTACTAAAAAAGCGTAAACCTGGTTTTACCAACTGATCCTCTTTTAGCGGCGTTTGCATGGATACACTCACAGTTTGAGGACTTTGATTATTGTTATATAGCGGCAACTTGAGACTATATTGAATTCCATAGTTGCCGTGAGCGCGATATGCGGTGTCAGGATAGCGTACCAGCATGGTTGCACTCTGAATTTGACCAGTTCCCAGAGTACCGCCATGCAGAGTACTTAGAGCGTAAGAAAACACTTGGCCAGGCTGCGGAATAGTTAGATACCTAGCTTTAGGACTATCCACTAAAAAGGTTCTCCATTGGGAGCCCCCAGCTACTCCAGCAACACGTCCATAAATTCTAGGCTTGCCAGTATCTTCCAGAGGTGTAGGGGTTTTATCACGTGGGCCAGCTAAGTCGCTATTGTCTAGTAAATTTTGCCACTCTGCTAAAGTAGGCGATCGCTCACTACCATCAGGATTCGTACGTGCAAACATAGCTAGGCTAGCTGCATAGACAGTACTATTACTCCACAGTCGCATTAACGTAGACCGACCATTTAAAGGCGGTGTCAATCCTTGCACAGGAATTGGCAGATTTAATAACATCTGACTTTGCCCTGCTGGAATCTCAATTTGAGCAGGGAAGATTTCTTGTCGCCTTCCTCTTAACACATCAGACATGACGCGATCGCCCGGCCCTGCAAAAACTGTACCCAAAAGATTTTGACTCAAAGATGGTAACTGAATAAATGGCGCATCGGGTTGACTCAAATAACTCGCAGCTTGCCAAATATTTACTTTTGCTGGTTGTGAACCAGGATTGTGCAAAATTATCCCCAGATATAGCGATTGCAAATTCTCTGGTGGATCAGCCTTAGCAACGTGGTGGGCAAAAATATCAAATCGCCCCCGAAAGGGAAAATTCAGATGTGCCGTTGGCACTTTTTTACCATCTGGTGGAAAGGTAGAGAGTAAAATCCCTTCTTTCAAAACTAATTCGGGACTATTGCTGTTAAACGTTGGTACTGTATCTAGCTTGCCTGGTAAAGGACGCACTTCTTGCGGTTGTACCACTTCTTCAGGCGGTGGCGTAGGAGGAGTTAATTGGGCGATCGGAAAAAATAGTAACAATGACCACATATCTTTAGATGTTTTGTCCTCCAAAAAGACGCTGACAACTTTATACAAGTGCCAGATTGTTAATAATTAATACGAAATTTCCCAGAATACCGAGCAAATTTTCTTGATTTATAACCTGAACGTGGACAAAAATACAACACGTTGTGAGTTGATTTTGACACAGGTAGTTCAGAACTAAATAATCAAGGCTATTACAAACAAATTTCCCGCAGTCTTGGCTAATCTCAATTGCCGCTGCTCCCACCACTAATTTTTATAAATCAACTCCTGTATTTAAAATGCGTTCTCCACAGCTAGCACCGACTTCCACACTTAATTGTCTACGGCTTACGACCATGCCACAACAGATGATGCAATCAAGTTGCATTTCATTGATTTTTTCAATTACCTGAGAACTGGCAAGCTGAACATCTACGGATAACTGGCGCAGAAAAGTTAAATCATGGGGGAGCAAGTCAACTTTGGTAACTTCTAGTAATAAATCATCAGCAGAATTTGACTGTTGATCCCTTAGCCAAGTGGCAAAAGAAATTAATAGTATTCTTTTCTTCATAACAAATATTATTTAGAATAGAAAAACCCTCCATAATAAATTTACAAGGAGCAGGTAAATGCCAGTAATTGCGGTCGTAGATTATGAGATGGGAAATTTGCACTCAGTCTGCAAAGGGTTGGAAAAAGCTGGGGCAACTCCTAATATTACTTATTCTCCTAAGGAATTAGAACAGGCAGATGCAGTTATTTTGCCCGGAGTAGGTTCATTTGATCCCGCAGTGCAACACTTACGGGCCCGGGGTTTGGAACAACCCATTAAAGATGCGATCGCATCCGGCAAACCTTTTTTAGGAATTTGTCTGGGACTGCAAATTCTCTTTGAATCAAGTTCAGAAGGTACTCAACCAGGACTGGGAATTGTTCAGGGAAAAGTGCGACGGTTTCTTCCCGAACCTGACATTGCCATACCTCACATGGGCTGGAATCAGCTGCAAGTGACTCAGCCAAAAAGTATTTTGTGGGAGCATTTGCCATCAGATCCTTGGGTATATTTTGTCCATTCCTATTATGTTGACCCAATTGACCCGCAAATCCGTGCAGCAACCGTTACCCACGGTACTCAAACTGTAACAGCTGCGATCGCCCGCGAAAACCTCATGGCAGTTCAATTTCACCCAGAAAAATCCTCTAATATTGGATTGCAAATCTTGTCTAATTTTGTTGCTCAAGTCCGCGAAAAAATTGCTGCATAATCCCATTTTTAATTTTGTTTTTTGTTTTCTCTTACAAAGTTATGCTTGCCGGAAGCAAGCTACAGAGTTTGTGCTTTGTCATTTGTCTTTTGTCCTTTGTTAATATCCAATGACTAATGACCAATGACCAATGACTAATGACTAATAATCATGAGCCTGAGAATTTACGGCAATCGTCAGCTAAAAACTTTACCGGGGAAAGAAACTAGACCCACCAGTGGGCGGGTAAGGGAGGCAGTGTTTAATATTTGGCAGGGAGGAATCGCAGGTTGTCGCTGGCTGGATGTATGCGCTGGTACTGGTTCAATGGGCGCAGAGGCTTTGTGTAGAGGAGCCAGCTTAGTAGTGGGAATTGAACAATCGAGCCGAGCCTGTGTAATTATTCAAGAAAACTGGCAGGCAGTGGCTAATGGTGAACAAAAATGGAAGGTATTGCGGGGAAATGCAATCCAACAGTTAAAGACCTTATCAGGAAAGCAGTTTGACAGAATCTACTTTGATCCGCCTTATGCTAGTGGTTTGTACCAGCCAGTCATAGAAGCGATCGCTCACTATCAACTTTTAGATCCTAGCGGCGAAATTGCAGTTGAACATAACCCCCAAGGTTGGACACCGCCACTGATTCCTACTTGGGAAATTTGCCGCGAGAAAGTTTATGGCAACACAGCTCTTACTTTCTACAAAATTGTCAAATCAGGGGAATCTGACGATGAGGGAGATTAGGGGAGCAGGGAGAGCAGGGGGAGCAAGGGAAGACAAGGGAGAAATAAATACTCTCGTCTCCTGTCTCCCGTCTCCTGTCTCCTGTCTCCTGTCTCCCGTCTCCTAACTCAGCACTTCAAAACTCATTCACCCCCCTCCCAACTGGTTATCGCGCTTATATTGCTTATAAGCAGCGTAAAACAGTCCAGCGAGTGTGACGACAATTAAACCAAGGACAATTCCTGAGAGCAGGGGTTCAACCACTGTAAATCTCCTCTTTGCAATTATTAAATATTCGTTTCCTGTTTTTGATTTTACCAAATCCGGCACAAATCCGCGCCCTACAGCGTTTTTAGACCCTGACTACTGACCACAAAATCATATTTTGTGCTTGCAGACACAATCAAGAACTTTTAAGCTATGTGTAGGAAATGATAACTTTTTAGTACACCTAGACTTTCACAGCAAACCTTTTGGATAACCAGATTACCAAACCTGAAATTCTGATTCAGCGGATCGCTTTGTTGGCTCTGGCGATACTGCTAGCAGTCCCTTTGGGCTTTTTTGGTGTTCAGTTGGTTCGAGCCTCTGATCCCTATGTCAAAAGCGTTCTATCTTTGACAGGAAACTCAGTTCAAGGACACGCTATCTTTCAAATCAACTGTGCTGGTTGTCATGGACTGGAAGCAGACGGGCGAGTAGGGCCCAGTTTGCAAGCTGTCTCAAAACACAAGTCTCGGTATGGATTGATTCACCAAGTGATTAGTGGCGAAACACCGCCAATGCCAAAATTCAAGCCTAGTGTCCAAGAAATGGCGGATCTTTTAAGTTATTTAGAGTCGTTGTAGTGGTTTGTCTCATTAATTTGGTCATACGTGTTTGTAGTAAGGACTAAAGTCCTTGATTTTTTTAAGCACTAAAGTGCTTACTACGAACCTCTCAAAACCTTTGCAACAGGCCAGTAAGTTGAATCTGCTCGAAACTAATCGTAGTTGAAGACAATAAATCTCTAACGCGACGCGTAGCTTGCTTCGCCGTAGAAGTACGGCTTAAAAGAAGCGGCACGTCGCCCCCTTGGGTGATCTAAGATTGTTGGGTATCTAATAATTAGCGATCGCCACAAGACAGATGATTGAAGTTGAACATCTGAGTAAAATATACGGTTCTACCCCAGCCATTACTGATGTCACTTTTAGCGTTGAGCCAGGGGAGATTTTAGGGTTTTTAGGGCCAAATGGTGCTGGTAAAACCACAACCATGCGAATTCTGGCTGGTTATTTACCTGCAACAAATGGTAAAGCTAAGATTGCTGGTTATGATGTCAACGAAAATTCCCTAGCTGTACGCCAACGGATTGGCTATTTACCGGAAACGCCGCCGTTATATCCAGAGATGACGGTAGAGGGATTTTTGCATTTTGTCGCACGAATTAAAGGAGTATCAGCAGGCGATCGCTCTAATAAAGTGACAGCAGCAATAGAACGTTGCAATTTAGAAGAAAAGCGTCGAGTAATTATTCGCAAACTTTCTAAAGGATATCGCCAAAGAGTCGGCATTGCTCAAGCGATCGTTCATGATCCCCCAGCAATTATTCTAGATGAACCCACCGTCGGACTAGACCCCCGACAAATTATTGAGGTGCGAAATTTAATTAAGAGTCTTGCAGGTACTCACACAATTATTCTTTCCACGCACATCCTGCCAGAAGTGAGCATGACTTGTAGCCGCGTAGCCATCATCAATCGGGGAAAAATTGTTGCAACTAACACACCAGAAAACTTAATGATGCAGTTGACAGGTGGCTCTGGATATGAATTAGAGATAGAAGGAGAAGCCGCCTTAGCGAAACAAGTTCTGCAAAATATCGCGGGTGTAGCTTTAGTAGAATCGTTTCCGACAGCAGGAATGCATAATCATACCCCTCTGCAAGGTAAACGCGCTTACCTGCGGGTGATATCGCAACCAAGAAAAGAACCAGGACGAGATATTGCTACAACATTAGTGCGTGCCGGATTTGGTTTACATGAAATGCGGCGTGTCAACGCTACTCTGGAAGATGTGTTCTTGCAACTGACCACAGAAGAAAAGAATTTAGACACAGAAGTAGAATCAACCGCAACCAATGAAGGAGAAGCAGCATAAATGGGTGTAGTACTGGGTAATATCATTGCCATTTATCGCCGAGAGTTACAGAGTTATTTTGTATCACCTTTGGCTTATGCGATCGCTGGCGTGTTTTGGTTCATTGCGGGGTTGTTCTTCGTAATGATTTTGTTGGGCCCAGATGGTATCTTGCCAACAGTTGCGGCAATCGATTTACAAGGGCAACAAATAGGAGTACCAGTACCGCCAATAGATGTTCCTTACGAATTTGTCCGGGCATTTTTGGATCGGATGGGATGGCTATTGTTGTTTGTGCTGCCAATTCTCTCAATGGGACTTTATGCCGAAGAACGCAAGCGAGGCACTTTAGAACTGTTAGCCACGTCACCAGTCACCAACTGGGCGGTAGCTATAGGTAAATTATTAGGAGTGCTAACATTTTTTACAGCAATGATCGCGCCTATGCTAATTTTTGAAGCGATCGCAATCAGTGGAGCAAATCCACCAATGTCACCTTCAATACCCTTACTAGGTCATTTTGGATTAATCTTGCTAGCAGCAGCGATTTTATCTTTAGGAATGTTTATTTCCTCTTTAACAGAAAGCACAATTCTGTCTGCTGTTCTTACCTTTGCAGTCATCTTATTGCTATTATTCATTGATTTAATCGCCAAACTTATCCCTGGCCCTATAGGCGGAGCATTAGGTCATCTGTCGTTGCTAAAACATTACAACACCCTAATCCAAGGAATTTTTGATACCAGTAGCTTGATTTTATTTGCTAGTTATATTTTTTTAGGTATCTTTCTCACAGCTCAATCAATTGATGCACTACGTTTTCAGCGTCAGTAGTCATTAGTCATTAGTCATTAGTAAAGACAAATGACCAAGGACAAATGACAAAGCGCAAAGTCTGGGCGCTGGCTTCCGGCGAACAGAACTTTGTAAGAGAGGATAAATGACAAATAACATGAAGAAAATCGCAAAAAAAACACTGTGGCAATATCTGTTTTGGCTGGGGCCATTTTTATTTATTGTTGGCTTAACAGCGGGGTTAGTGTCTGAACAGTGGGGAGCAATTCCATTAGCATTCCTGATTTCAGGACTTGTGATCACTGGGTTGTGGGTAGTATGGCAAAGCCAGCAGAGTAGCTGGTGGAAGCGTCGTTCTACCCAAGCTGGGACTAATGCCTTGGTGGCGACTTTAGCAATCTTGGCGATTTTGGGGTTGATTAACTTTTTAGGCGATCGCTACCATTTACGGGCAGACTTAACAGAGACTCAGTTATTTACCCTTGCCCCCCAGTCACGAGAATTGGTGAGTACACTACCACAACCAGTTAAGGTGTGGGTATTTGATGTAACTCAAAATCCTCAAGACCGAGAATTGTTGAATAATTATCAGCGACAAAGTTCAAAATTTAAATTTGAGTATATTGATCCCCAATCTAGACCTGGATTAGCAGATAAGTTTGGCGTCAAAGATTATGGAGAAGTTTACCTAGAATCTGGAGATAAACGGCAATTAGTACAGGTGGTAAATGAAAATGAACGCCTGTCGGAAGTCAGATTAACTAGCCGCCTGCAACAAATCACTAGTGCAACCACAGCTAAAGTTTATCTACTCCAAGGTCATGGTGAACGCCAACTCTCAGCCGCTAAAGGTGCAATATCACAAGCAATTCAGGGGTTAGGCGACAAAAATTACACAACATCACCGCTGAATCTAGCAGACAACCCCAAAGTTCCTGGAGATGCTGCTGTTGTAGTAGTAGCTGGGCCCAAGCGAGGGTTGTTTGAGGGCGAAGTCAAAGCGTTACAAGAGTATCTCAATCGCGGCGGTAACTTACTGCTGATGATTGATCCCAATACAGATCCCAAACTTGACAACTTGTTGCAAGCATGGGGTGTTCGCCTAGATAATCGTTTAGCTGTGGATGTCTCCGGTGAAAAAGTCGGACTTGGCCCAGCTGCTCCCCTAGTGACAGAATACGGACAACATCCAATTACCAAAGATTTTGGCAACGGTATTTCTTTTTATCCACTTGCAAGACCTATAGAAATTACCCCGGTAGCTGGTGTTGAAGCTACTCCCCTACTGCAAACTAAGCCTTATCCCAACAGCTGGGCTGAAAGCGACCTACAAAGCGAAAAATTAGAGTTTAATCCCGACCAAGACCTCAAAGGGCCTCTGACTTTGGGCGCGGCTTTAACAAAGAAACTACCAACTAAATCTACTTCCACTCCTCAAGTACCAACGCCTTCACCCCTACCATCACCAACTACCCAAAGTAAAATTCCCCCCTCTCCCCTTTCTCTTCCCACTCCCTCATCTCAAACAGCCACCGAATCACGGTTAGTGGTTTTAGGAAACTCAGATTTCGTTACCGATGGCTTATTTCAACAGCAATTAAATGGAGATGTGTTTCTCAACTCAGTTACCTGGCTGAGTCAACAAGATCAGCAACCCCTTTCCATTCGCCCCAAAGAAGCCAAAAACCGACGCATAAACCTAACAACCATGCAAGCCAATCTTTTAATACTGTCGTCTCTATTGTTTTTACCCCTAATTGGCTTGATTGCCGCAGCTGTTATCTGGTGGAAACGACGGTAAGAGAGAGTGGCGAAGGGGGCAGAGGGGCAGAGGGGCATAAGGGGAATAAATACTGATTCTTGAACGCGTCGCCTCAAGTCGGGAAACCCGCCCACAGCGCTGGCTCCCCTTGACTCTTGACTCCTGTACAAACGCGATTAATCGCGTCTGTACTCTTGACCTTGACCAATGACAAATGACTAAAAAATGAAATTGCCGCGAACGACTCTAATTTTAATATTGCTAGCGCTGGGTTTAGGTGGTTTTGTTTACTTCTATGAAATTCAAGGCGCGACTCAGCGAGAAGAAATTAAGGAGAAAAACCAGCAAATTTTCTCTTTTGGAGAAGATGATGTGCAGTCTTTGATAGTAAAGACTAAAAATATTACCCTGAACCTGGAACGTAACACTCAATCTAGTAATCCTAAGTGGTCGCTAAAATCTCCCACATCTGGCCCAGCAAATGATGCTATTGTTTCTTATTTGATGGATTTGTTGGTCAAAGGTAAAAGCAATCGCACTTTATCAATTCCAGCAAACCAACGTGGAGAATTTGCCTTAGATCAACCCCAAGCAACTATTAATATCATTCTAAAGAATCAGCAAAGCCATCAGTTGATTTTGGGTAAACCTGACTTTAGCGGTCGTTTCTTGTATGCTCAAGCTGACCCCGCTGCTAAACCAGATGGAAATATAGATGTATTGTTGGTGTCTACAGATTTTGCAAATGCGGTGAATCGGGAACTATCAGAATGGAGACAACCCGTAGATAATAGTCAGAAACTACCTCCGCTAAATATTCCTCTCCCGACTCCGACAAAGAGCAACTAAGCAATATTTCCATGACTAACCCGACCGCAACATTGCTAATTTCTTGCCCCGATCAACGGGGACTGGTGGCGAAAATTGCTAATTTTATCTATGCAAATGGCGGTAATATTATCCATGCAGATCAGCATACAGACTTTGCTGCTGGCTTGTTTCTCACCCGTATTGAATGGCAGTTAAATGGATTTAATTTGCCGCGTGAGTTAATTGCACCGGCATTTAATGCGATCGCTCAACCTTTAAATGCCAAATGGGAAATACGCTTTTCTGATACTGTACCACGCATTGCTATTTGGGTAAGCCGGCAAGACCACTGTCTATTTGACTTGATTTGGCGGCAACGTGCCAAAGAATTTATTGCAGAGATTCCTTTAGTTATCAGCAACCATCCTAATTTAAAGGTAGTTGCAGAGCAATTTAATATTGATTATCAGTACCTTCCTATCACCAAAGACAACAAACTAGAACAGGAAGCCAAACAACTAGAATTACTCCAAAATTATAAAATTGATTTAGTTGTATTAGCAAAGTATATGCAGATTGTTAGTGGAGATTTTATTGCTAAATTTCCACAAATTATTAATATTCATCACTCATTCTTACCAGCCTTTGTAGGTGCTAATCCCTATCACAGAGCTTTTGAGCGTGGTGTCAAAATTATTGGTGCTACCGCTCATTATGCCACCGCTGATTTAGATGCCGGCCCGATTATTGAGCAAGATGTGGTACGAGTTAGCCACCGTGACGAAGTTGAAGACTTGGTAAGAAAAGGCAAAGATTTGGAGCGAGTTGTATTAGCTAGAGCAGTGCGTTTACACTTACAAAACCGGGTGTTAGTCTATGGCAATCGCACAGTAGTATTTGAGTAATGTCCAGGCGACTGTAAGTCGGCGCTATACATCTTCTGTCTTCAGATTACCCTTGTTAGCAACCTGTCCCGGACAACCAGAGAGAAAAGTTACACGTGGCCAGCGTCCCCGAAAGGCTCTAGCTAAGTCGTTGACGGTAGTTAGTTGCATATTTCCCACCTCATCCTCGGTGATGAAGCAGGGGGTATTGTCTGCTAGGGTTACACCTTTTGGCAGCAAAGAGCCGTAGTCTTTTTTGGTATAAATTATCCCGTGTCCCGTGAGGTGAAAGACATCAAAATAGTCTTCGGGGTAGGATTTCACCAAATTAGCTAACTCTGCAACGGAGCCACTTTCTTCAACAATCAACGCCAAAGGCTGCTCCTTAGTTGCTTGCAAAATGTTCGCTTCTTCCTGCTCAAACCCCAGTGGAGGAACTCTCGGATCTTCAGGTGAAGTCGCCATAAACAGCAACCGCAAGGGGCGATTTTGCACGCCAATGATTTGGGTTTGACGCTGCTGCACAGAACGCACTGGTAAAACGGAGATATTTTGACGTTGCAGTAAAAACCCTGCACCATCATGTAGCAATTCCCAAGGCAGATGTGCTAATCCCAAGGCCACCCGTTCTGTTTGGGGGTTCAACCCCTGCACTTCGCTGGTTTTAATCAAATCTAGATGAATCGTTTGCTCATCCGCCTCATCCAGTGCCCTTCTCAGCCATCCCTCTTTACCATCCAGCCATTGATAAAGTTGCCGTCCCAACTGGGTGAGATTAGGTAAACTATCTTTTTGTTGAGCATAGTAGTTTTGCTCACACAGATCAATGAGTGCTGCCAACTCCGTTTTATCCAGGCGACGTGAGCCATAATCACAGCGCAGTTCAAAAGTCTGCTGTTGACTGAGGGAGAAGGTGAATAGGGGCATGGTTGGCAGCAGTAATTTCCACAGTAACCTTCACCGTATTATCACCTTTTTCCTAAAATTATCGGCGATATTCGTCGCCGCAATCGCCGATTAGCTGGTACAAGTCGCGTGATTGGCGAGATACGGCATTGATGCGATCGCGATCGTCATCATCTAAACTCAAACTAAATACTTTGGCGTTATCTTCTATATGTTCAGATACACCAAGTCTTGCACCAACTATCACACCTCCGACACTTGGCTGATCTAAAATGTAACGCACTGCCACATTGGAAATGCTAACTTGATGCTTATCAGCAATTTCTTTGAGAATAGCAACCAACTCTTGAAATAATTGCCAACCGCCCCAACCATCTACCATATTTTTGTATTTTCGCAAGCTAACAGTAGCCAATTCCGAACCACGCGGTTCAGGTTTTCCCAAATACTTTTCTGATAGCAAACCACCGCAAACTGTACCGTAAGTAAAAAGTTTTATATCATGCTGTTGGCAAAATTGAATCATATTAACTTCGGGACGGCGGTCAACTAGAGAAAATTGCACTTGGTTGGAAACAATTTTGATACCTGCTTCAGTAATAATTTTTAGGTGTTCAGTATCAAAGTTAGTCAAAGCTAAATGCTTAATTTTTCCCTCAGTCTGAAGTTCCGTCATATACTTGAGCGCATCCAGGTAGTTTTTATCCTGGTATTCCCACCAATGGAATTGCATCAAATCTAAGGATTCCACATCCATCCTTTTCAAGGAGATATTAATATTTTCCTCTACTAATTTTTTCGTCATTTTGCCAGGACGAGGAACCCATTTTGTGAAAGCTTGAAGATTAGATAAAGCCTCTTTACCACGTGTAGCAGTGAGTTGACGTCGGAACTCACCAATCAAGTCTTCGGCGGGGCCATAATGGTCTGCTAAATCCCAAGTTGTAAAGCCTGCATCCATATATTTAAACATAGCTTGAATGGCAGCTTTTGGGTCAATGCGTCCGTGTCCGCCAGACACTTGCCACATGCCATTTAAAATTCGGCAAATGTTTAAATCAGGGGTAAATTGAAGACGACTTGCTGTTGGTAGATTCATGTTTTAATGTTTGATTACTTAACGCCAGTTGGTTTCAGCTTGTTCGAGAACGTAAGCCGCAACATCTTGAATTTCCTGTTCAGAGAGGCGGTCTTTATAGGCTGACATATTATTTTTACCATTAGTCACAATGGATGTAACTGCCTCTATTGAATCCATACCATATTTTTTTAGCGCTTGCTTTTTGAGATTCTTACCTCGCCTGATGATGTTACCGCCATTCACATGACAACCAGCACAATGAACGCTAAAAATTTGTGCTCCGTCAGCTATATCTGCGGCACTAGCAGGTAAAGTAAAAGTACTCGTAAATAATAAAAATATTACTAATACTAACTTGAGTAATCTCTTCACTCAGTTTCTCCCAATTTTGTAATGGTTTTTTAGATATATTGAAGATTCAGAACCATACTACAAGGATTCAAAATCAGCTACAAATCCATCAAAGTTGGCACAATCTTCCTGAAACGCTTCCGCATCGCTAACATCCTCAATTTTATATGCCATAATCCGTGTACCATCGGGCATTTTTTTGGAACTAATTAATTCGCCTTGATACTTCTCTGCGATCGCCTTAAATTCAATAGCATAACGCTTCCAGGCATCGCCTGAACAAGTAATGTTTACTCGCCACATATTTTATTCTCACTTACTAGTAGTAAATATCAATCATCCCACAAATAAGCAACATAGTATCACCTTAGATACCCGACTTCTTTAAGAAGTTGCGTATCTTGTTATTTGTAGTTTTCTATCTAAAGGAAGTGCCTGACCAAAGAAGCCTACGCCATAATATGTATATAGCATGATGTCTAGAAATCTTTATCCAAATTAGTTAAATCCCAAGAGTTGAAGATGGCTAACAATATCAAACAACAAATTCAATCCGATCTACAACAAGCCAAAGAAACCGGACAGTTAAGAACTGAAAGGATTCGAGAAATTGTCAAAGCCGCAGTTTCTCAGGTAGCTTCTGAATTTAAAGAAGGTTCAAGTGAACTTCGTGGACTTGTTAAAGATGCTGTATCTGCTGTGATTGAAAACTTTCAAGAAAAAGGTACTGAACTCAAAGAAGAAGTGACAGCATCGATTGAAGGTGCGCTAGAAGGTGTTAACGCTAAAAGACACGAAGCTATTGTTAAAACTCAAACAGATTTGAAGAGACTACAAGCTCAATTAGATGGTGAAGAGGAACAACTCCAGCAAGAGGTTGATGTAATTTTGGCAGAGATTGAAGAGACTGGTAAAGAAAGCACTGATGGGACAAAAACTGCAATTGATTCTGCTGTCAATTCCATCAAAAACAGTGAAGAAGTAAGCTTGTTAAAGAAACGCTATGCTCAACTGCAAGCGCAACTAGCGATTGTGCGAGCTAATTTAGCTGCACGCTACGGCGGACGTTCTATGGAGGTTCAAGATTATCTAGACGAGGCTAAACACTGGTATGGTCAAGCTCGTCCACAAGCTGAAAATATGGCTGTACAAGTAGAACAGAAGCGATCGCAACTAGAAGATAAACTTGGTGAAGCTGGTACATCTATAGCGAGAAAAGAGCGCCAGATTAAACAAACATTAAGAGAGTTACTGCTCACCGCAGCTGATTTATTCAAAGAAAAAGAACCTGCTGATAAAGAGCACGATATTGTTCACAAGTAGACTGCATCTAAAAATAACCCGACATGGTGTTTGTCACGAGGAATGTACACGAAGGTAACGTTAACTTAGTAGATAGCATAAAAAAATAGGGTGGATATACTCCACCCTATTTTGTTTGCTTGAGAAGAAATTTTGAATATTTAATAATAACTTATATTGTAATTACAAAAATTATTAATGGGTAATGGTAGTGTTACAACCATTACCCAAATTAACATCAGTTATTAGTAAGTCCCTGGCTGTCTATCAAGTTGTTCTTCATGCTTGGCAATCACCCAAACTGCATGAATACTACCAGGAAGCCAACCTAAAAGGGTCAGCAACACATTAATAATTAGCGTTGGGCCAACTCCAACTGTGAGAAAAACGCCTAAAGGAGGCACTACCAAACCTAGAAGAAAACGAACTAGTTTCATGATTTTGTTACAACTTTGTGATTTTGTTTAATTACATTCTCTTGAAGATACCGAATTAGAAAATCCATCTAATGAATTATCTTAATTCGGAGATTTATTTGGAGTAGAGACATGAAGATATAAATAAAATATATTTAGTGTTTCTACTCCTAATGATATTTATCTTGAGGGTAATTCACCTTGGGTTTTTACGTCGCTACCGCTGCTTAACAGATTTTTTTCAACAAAGTAGTTGTTAATGAATGTGTTAGCAAAAGTTAGAATTACTGGCCCGACAAGAAAACCGATAATTCCACTAACTGAGAACCCAGGAACTAACACTGCTGCTAACCAAAAACATAAACCGTTGATAACGAGCGAAAATGCTCCAAATGATAGAAAATTCAGCGGTAAAGACAACGCAGAAAGAACCGGCTTTACTGAACCGTTAATCAGACCAACTACTACAGCGGCAATCATAGCTGCTGGAAAGTTAGCAATGTTAACGCCCGGAACAACTAAATCAACAATCAACAGGCTCAAGGCTGTAGCTAGCGCGGTTAAAAATGGTGTCAACATCCTTTTTACCTAATAACTAAAGAGATTTACTTTGTAAGGTGCTTACCTCATCTTCAGCTATGCGCTAGACTTTAACCTCTCTTGGAAGATAGAATTTGCTTCTACCATTTGGCCGATTATTGAGAAAATGGAGTCTTTAAACTCACATTTTGCATCAATGGCATTATTGCGATTTTTGTAAAGTAAGTATTACCAATTTTTTACTAAAAGGCTGGTTCTACCGTTGGTAGTAATTACCGCCCTACACTTATTGAGAATGGTACAAGAATCTATTACATTTGTTGAACGCACTCAGTAAATTTTAAGATTAATTTAATAAAACAGTGCGTAGACTACTCCGATTTTTCGGCTTCAGGTTTATAGTAAAGAGCTGATTTATACAACACTTGTTCTTGATGAGTTTCTAAAATGCAATCAGACAAGGGGTAAGTTACACAACTAACAACATAACCAGCCTGAATTTCATTTAAGCGCAGAAATTTCTGCTCACTTTGATCAACTTCACCACTAATGAGTTTAGTAACACAAGCAGAACATTCACCTTGCTTACACCCAGATGGTAGACGGATACCAGCTTCTTCTGCTAGATCAAGAATATATTGATCGTCTGGTACTTGAATGGTGCGATCCAATCCAAGTGCAGGATTAATAAGTCGGACTTGATAAACTGCCATCAACTGTTTCTGAGTAACTAAAAACATTTTACGGCTTGTAGTTAGTGCTTTAGCGCTAAAGCGCTAAAGCACTAACTACAAACTTTATAAATTTATTGTTTAACTGCTTTCATTGACAAACTAATCCGCTTGAGTTTCTCGTTAACTTCTAACACCTGTACTTTGACAACTTGTCCGACTTTGACAACTTTTTTGGGATCATCTACGAATCTGTCTGTTAGTTGGGAGATATGCACCAAACCATCTTGATGCACACCAATATCAACAAACGCGCCGAAGTTAGCGACATTGGTGATGATTCCCTCTAGTTCCATCCCCACTTGCAAATCCCTAATTTCCTTAATTCCTTCTTTGAAGGTGGCATACTTAAACTCTGCACGAGGATCTCTACCTGGTTTTTCCAGTTCGCTAAGAATGTCACGCAGTGTGGGTTCACCAACGGTATCGGTAACGTATTTTTTGAGGTTAGTTTTTTTAAGTTTTTCGGCAATTTGTGTGACTTGATTTAATGGCACACTCAAATCTGATGCGATCGCCTCTACTACAGGATAACTCTCTGGATGCACAGCTGTATTATCCAGAGGATTATCACCGCCACGAATTCGCAAAAAACCCGCCGCTTGTTCAAAGGCTTTTGGCCCCAACTTCGCAACTTTCAAGAGTTGTCGGCGATTTTTAAAGGCTCCATGCTGGTTACGATAGGCGACAATATTATTGGCAACCGTTCCTGTAATCCCAGAGACAGAAGTCAAAAGTTCCTTAGAAGCAGTGTTCAAGTCCACACCAACGTAGTTAACGCAGCTTTCTACAGTTTCATCCAACTTCTTCTTCAATAACTTTTGATCAACATCGTGCTGGTATTGTCCCACGCCAATCGATTTGGGATCGATTTTCACGAGTTCCGCCAAGGGATCTTGTAAGCGGCGACCGATACTAATTGCGCCGCGCACGGTAACATCTAAATCGGGAAACTCTTCTAGTGCTACTTTGCTAGCAGAATATATAGATGCGCCAGATTCATTCACCATCACCTTAATGGGTTTACGTTCTGTAGTTTGCAGCAGTTGGTCAACAAATTCCTCTGTCTCGCGGGATGCTGTACCATTACCAATAGCAATTAATTCAATCTTGTATTTCTCAATCAAATTTTTGATAGTTTGTGCAGCTTTCAATCTTTGTTCAGCCGCTTGGTGAGGAAACACCGCTTGGTATTCCAAAAATTTCCCCGTTTGATCGAGTACTGCAACTTTACACCCAGTTCTAAATCCGGGATCTATTGCTAGGGTTGGTTTCATCCCTGCTGGTGCAGATAGCAGCAACTCCCGCAAATTCGCTTCAAATGTCTTGATAGATTCAATATCTGCATAGGTTTTTATCTCAGAAATCACTTCCCCTGTCAAGGAAGCTTTCATCAGCCGATTGAATGCATCCTTCAGCATCGCCTGATAAAAATCCCGAACTGTACGGACTTTCGTTTTTATCTCTTGCGTTTCCAGATAGGAAAGTACTACATCCTCATCGAAGGTAATTTCAAAGCTTAATACTTTTTCAGTTTCACCCCGACATAACGCCAGCATATTGTGGGGTGCAATATTTTTTACCTTCATTTGATAGTTACGGTACATTTCAAATTTGGTTGTACCTTCGGGATAATCATCTTTAATCCGGGAGATGAATACCCCTTCATCTAAAAGATATTCGCGGATATATGCGCGTAATTCAGCTTTTTCTGCCACCTCTTCCGCTAAGATATCAGCAGCACCTTTGAGCGCTTCATCTGCTGTTTTGACTCCCTGCTCCGAAATATACTTGGCTGCTTCCTCGGTTAATGACGGCGATACAGTATTTTTCGCATTCAGTGATTTAATAAACTCCGCTAGGGGTTCGAGTCCTTTTTCTCTAGCGATGGTGGCGCGGGTACGTCGCTTTGGTCGATAGGGTAAGTATAAATCCTCAAGTTCAGTTTTTTGTAAACAGGATGTGATTTTCGCTTTGAGTTCATCTGTGAGTTTACCTTGCTCGGCGATCGCATTTAAAATTACCGATTTCCGTTCTTCTAATTCTGTTAAGTAAGTATACCTATCTGACAAATCGCGCAGTTGCACTTCATTCATTTCATTAGTGCGCTCTTTGCGGTAACGTGCAATGAAAGGAATTGTTGCACCCTCCGCTAAAAGTTCTAGCGCGTTTTGCACCTGATGAGGTTTGAGATTTAGTTCAGTTGCCAGTGATTGAGGAATGTTCAGCATCGGGTGTCTAAATATAAATTGAAAATGCTACTCCTAAAGGTAATATGCTAGATCGTTCTTTTGGCACAACCTCAAAGTTTTAAGCTAATCTACTAGATGATTGCGTAATCTTGAATAATTACGCTGTTATTTCAAATGGAGTATTGTACCTAAAACCTTCTTGGAGGTAAAATAAACCACGATTCTCCAAACAGTATCAGTCTGTTTGATAAACCCTTCGGACTTTAGTTCAGAGGTTATTATAAATGCCTTTGTTTTTTTTGATTCCACTGTGTACTGCTTTAGTAACTGGCTATTTATTTAAAAAGCGTAATGATGAAATCGCTTACCTTGCAGATGTGTTTGCAGTTATCAGCTTGATTTTGAGTTTGGTCTTAGCGCCTTGGCAGATCCAGCTTGTGCTGTTGATTATTGTGCTCATCAGTACTAACAGACTCTTGCAGAAGAATGAGCATAAACAAACTGAAGCTACAGGAAAACCACCAAGACCAATTAAATAATACTGCTTACTATGACCTAATTTTATCTCAAACTCAGAATACTGAGATTAAATTACACGTAGCTAAAAGGTTTAATCTAGGAAGGTGAATTTCCTAGGGGATAAATTATAGCAATTAAAGAGTAGTCACCACATTTCTAATGGTAATGGGCGCAATTAAGTAACACAAGAGACTGTATCTTACCAAAAATTACTCGTGTACTGAGATAGTAAGGCGATCGCCCTTCTCTTTGTATAGTTTTAATAGGCGTTAATGCTGTTTTTGTGACCGTTACTAACCATACCCAATACTTTAATTTGAGAAGTTTTTAGGTTATTTAAAGCTTGCCTTAGCACAAAGTAGTTTGTTTTATCAATTCTCACTCCCAGTAAACCGCCGGACAATACCCAAAAATGCCTTATTAAAGCTAATATCAACAGAACTTTGATTAAAAGTTCAATTATTTATAATATTAACTACCAATAAATGTACAAAATGTACAAATTTTTAAGTTTAAAAATTTATATATAACAGAATATTTATTTTGTGAAGATTTGGTTTAAAGATATTATCAATAAATAAATTTTTGATGAAGTACAACAGTCAATTTGAAACATTGTTTTCTCGTGGTAATCTAGTAGATAATTACATGTAACAATAATTTTTAAACATAGTTCTTTAGGGAAAAATTACATGTAGTGAGAAAAAATAAATAAAGAAAGCAATTGACTATCAGATTAAGCCATCTACTTACGTGTTAGTATTAAATTATACTTAAGTTTTTCATAGATTTCAGTGTTTAATAAAGATAGCCTATACAAACTCAAACGAGTATAAATTCTTAATTAATCAGCTTTGCTACTGGCATAGCTTGCAGATAAGTCTGTGAGCCTGTTAAGACTTTTTTAACTCTACTATCAAATATATGAATATAGGCATTATCGGCGGCGGAATGATGGGGTTAGCTTTAGCTTACCGTCTTTCACAAGAAGGTCATAAAATAACTGTATTTGAGAGCAACAAACAACTCGGTGGGCTTACCACTCATTATGATTACGGCCCCTTTGTCTGGGATCGTTTTTATCATGTCATTTTACCGTCAGATAAAGACTTAATCAATTTTATTAAAGAAATTGGACTGGGGGACAAGCTGCGTTGGCGTCCAACTCTGACAGGATGCTATATAGATCAAAAATTGTATTCGATTAGTAACACCATAGAATTTCTGCGCTTTCCGCCGCTGACTCTTATCGGAAAGATGCGCTTGGCAATCACTCTGTTGTATGGATCACGAATCAAAAACTGGCTTAAACTTGAGAAAATTCCTGTTGAAGATTGGCTTTTGAAACTTTCAGGCAGGAATACATACGAAAAGCTTTGGAAACCTTTACTATTAGCCAAAGTTGGGGAAAACTATAAGCGTGTCTCAGCTGTCTTTATTTGGGCTTATATCAAACGTTTGTTTTCAGCCCGTGATTCATCATTGCATAAAGAACAACTTGGTTATGTTGAGGGCGGTTACAAGACTGTTTTTGACCAGTTAGAAAAATTAATTAGT
The DNA here is from genome assembly GCF_014831675.1 of Komarekiella delphini-convector SJRDD-AB1. GTDB lineage: Bacteria > Cyanobacteriota > Cyanobacteriia > Cyanobacteriales > Nostocaceae > Komarekiella. The sequence continues at coordinate 62,855 of NZ_VJXY01000041.1, forward strand.
GCTGCTGGCGGCAATATCTGCACAGGTGCGACAGTTGAATACATTGCACCTTGTGCAGAAGGTGGGATGTGGATCGAACATAATGGTGTAAAAGAGCATTTTGACAAAGCAATTTTTACTGGGCCAGTCAATCTTCTACAACATATTACAGCTCCAGATTTGGTAAATGTTGCAGGTACAAGCGACAAAGTGGAATATTTAGGTGTCATTTGCATGGCACTGATTACCCGTAAACCATTAGTTCCTTATTACGTAGTAAATCTTGCAGACCAACGTATTCCTTTTACAGGAGTAATTGGTATGAGTAACTTAGTTGCGTTAAAGGAAACAGCAGGACTACACATCACCTATTTCCCAAAATACATACATTTTAAAGACCCTCTTTTCCAAAAATCGGATGATGAGTTACTAAAGATGTTTTTCCAGGGACTACGTTTGATATTCCCAGATATCAATACAGATGACATTGTAGTAGCACACATTAATCGTGCCACAAAAATCCAACCGTTGCAGGTTTTAAACTACTCAAAATTGGTTCCTAAAATTGCTACTGAACACGAAGATTTTTTGATTCTTAATAATTCACAGTTTGTAAGTGACACACTGAATAACAATACAGTTGTCCATCATGTGAACGAATTTATGAAAAAATCGTTTTTATGATTTGGAGAATTTCAGACAAATAATTCTCAGTTTTGGGCAGGCGATCGCTGTTTAATTTGGTTAATTAGCTGACTCCAGATTATATCCAATCTGGACTCAATATTTACTGGACTTGCGCTCGCCAAGGCTCTGGATGATAACCTGAGCAAATCTCAAGCAGCTGATTCAAAATGTCTATCCTGTGAAGAATTATCTTATGATTGTTAATATACACACATCCCCAGCAAATTATTTTTAACGGAACTAGTAATTAAAAAATTAACCATGCATCAACAACCAATACAAGTAATTGGAGGTGGACTAGCTGGAACAGAAGCAGCTTGGCAAATAGCTCAAGCTGGAGTGTCGGTGATTCTGCATGAAATGCGTCCAAAACGCTTTAGCCCTGCTCATCATACAGAGCATCTGGCAGAATTAGTATGTAGTAATTCCTTTGGGGCAATGGCAAGCGATCGCGCCGCTGGATTATTGCACGAAGAATTGCGCCAACTTGGTTCTATAGTTATTTCTAAAGCTGATGAACATGCCGTTCCTGCTGGTGGAGCGCTAGCTGTAGACAGGGGACAATTTGGGCAAGACTTGACCCAAACTTTGTCTAGTCATCCTTTAATTGAATTCCGTAGGGGTGAAGTACAAGCCATTCCTGAAGGAATTGTAGTTTTGGCGACTGGGCCTTTAACTAGTCCCGATTTAGCAGAAGATTTGCGCCGCTTGACAGGGATGGAATACCTCAGCTTTTTCGATGCAGCTAGTCCGATTGTCGTGGGAGAATCGATTAACCGTGATATTGCCTTTATGGCATCCCGTTATGACAAGGGTGAAGCCGCTTATCTCAATTGCCCAATGAATAAAGAGCAGTACTTGCGGTTTCGGGAAGAATTATGTAAAGCCGAACAAACAGAACTCAAAGATTTTGAACGGGAAACGGCAAAATTTTTTGAAGCGTGTCTACCCATTGAAGAACTAGCACAGCGCGGAGAAGACACGATGCGTTACGGCCCCCTGAAACCTGTCGGGTTATCTGATAGTCGTACTGGGGAGCGTCCTTATGCTGTAGTACAGTTGCGGCAAGAAGACAAAGCAGGTCAACTTTGGAATATGGTAGGATTTCAAACTAATCTGCGTTGGGGTGAGCAAAAGCGAATATTCCAGCTAATTCCGGGTTTGGAAAATGCTGAGTTTGTGCGGTTGGGCGTGATGCACCGCAACACCTTTATCAATGCTCCTCAGTTAATGCATCCTACCCTGCAATTTAAGCAGCGCCCAACTTTGCTCGCTGCTGGGCAGTTGATTGGGACTGAAGGCTACACCGCAGCGGCAGCAGGTGGTTGTTTAGCTGGCAGAAATGCTGCCAGATTAGCTTTAGGTAAAGAACCATTGGTTTTACCATCAACAACAATGATGGGAGCGCTGTTTGAATTTATCAGTTCTGCTTCGCCCAAGCATTTCCAACCAATGCCGCCCAACTTTGGGGTTTTTCCAGAACTTGGTGCGAAAATCAAAAATAAACAGGAGCGTTACGGACGTTATCGCGATCGCTCTTTGGCTGACTTAGCAAACTGGAAAGCAAATCAGTGACGTAGCTTAAAAATGGAGGCTGAAACACCCAGCCTTCACGATCTAAACTAACGCTGTGTTGAACCAAGCTGGTTGATTGCTCTACGTTTATTCGTTCGCAGTAAAGAAACTCCTATGACAATCAGCCAAACTTCCCACATCATAAATCCAATTGGCGTAACTTCTAATTTGGGGATTGTCGGGATTACCGTAGCTAACAATTCGCTTTGCCCTAAAATCCAAAATGGTAAAGTTGCTAGTCCTAGCCAACCAACCCACCGCTTAAACAAAGGCGATCGCAACATTGCTAAACTAATTCCAAACGTCCAACAAATAAGCAACGTCTGTCCCAACTGCTCACCAATGACCACACCACCATATTGATGAACCACTTGGTAGACTACTGCTACTGCTGCACGGGTTGCATCACTAGTTGTGGCATTGACATGCATTGTTGCTAACACCGGAATCACAAAAGCCCAGCGCATTAACCCAACAGCTTGTAAAATGCTGGAAAGCACTCCCATGAGGGTGACAGAAGCTAGATAAGGCGTGTCTTCCCGTCCAATCATCTTTCCCAGCAAAATTACCGCAGGGATAAATAGTAATGTTAAAAGACCGAAGCAAAACCAGGTCAAGATTAATCCAGCTCCGCCAGCGTGAAACTGAGTTAAAACATAATCGGTGGGTTTTCGTAAGATGTCATCATACTCAAAATTCTGAACCAGCAACCAGTAGGGAATATTGATTAAAACGGCAAAAGTAGTTAACAATAAACCCGTTATTTTCAGCAGTTGTAATCTATTCAAAGCTTGCACCTTCTGTTTTCAATGGTGTTGTACACAGCTTTTTGCTTGCACTTCAACTTTATGGGTTCTGCTAAAGTTTGAATTGACTGAGTACGCCAAAGAATTAACTGATCACGCCGCTGAAGAAAACTATGCTGACATAGCTAGAATCTTTGTGTTACAACTTGACAGACTAATTTGACAGCTAGCGCGTTGGAGTGAGCGGGATTTTGGGAATAATCCTCATAGTGTTTAGAAGCAATAGATATCTCATTCATACATGATTACAAAATGCTGGGTAAGGGTTAAAGGGGAATGGGAAAAAGAAAATTCAAAGCCTTTAAACTTTTACCTTTACCCTTTCTTCGACTTCTGCAAGAAGTCTAATATTTTGCTCAGGCTCACACTATGAGAGCGCGATTTCAAGAAAAAAAGAAAATTTTTGGCATTTATATTGCATTTTGCTGCGTTTTATGGTTTTTTTTGGCATTAATTTCAGTATTGCCAGTACGTGCAACGTCAATTGACACCTTAAGGCAACAGCAGCAGCAAATGAACCAGCAGCGTCAGAGTGTAGTTGAAGAACGCGATCGCTTAACCAATTTGCAACACGACGCCCAAAATCACCTCACTGGTTTAAAGCAAAATGTACAAACCACAAACAGCTACATTCAAGATAGCGAATTGCGATTACGATTTGCTAATCAACGCCTCCAGCAATTAGAAACTGATTTAGTTACGGCGCAGAGTTCTTATGTGGCACGTCAGATAGCTACAGTAGCCCGATTGCGATATCTCCAGCGATCGCCGGCATCTGTGGGATGGGCAGTTTTACTCCAAAGTCAAACTGTCAGTGACTTTATCAGCCGTCGTCATCAGTTGAAGTTAGTTTATCAAGCAGATCAGCAAATTTTGGCAAAACTCAACGAGCAGGCAAGCCTGATCAATAAACAAAAAACGGACGTAGAACACCAAAAAAACGAAATTGCTTTGATTCGGGAGCAATTATTAGCACAAAAAGCCGATTATCAAATGCAAGCGCAGTCACAGTCAGAATTGATTCAACGCTTAAATAGCGATCGCCTCGCCTTGGAAGCAGCGCAGAACCAGCTAGATAAAGATTCCCAAAATTTGGAAGTCTTGATTCAACAAAAGGTAGCAGCAGCACAAGCAAAAACAAATAGCCGTACAAGCGTGATCATTCGGGGAACTGGTGTCATGGCATATCCCAGCAACGCATCAACTAGTAGTCCCTTCGGTTGGCGGATACACCCAGTTCTCGGCTATCGCCGCTTTCATTCAGGGCTAGATTTTGCCGCTAGCTATGGTAGTACAATTCGGGCAGCCGATTCAGGAACAGTGATTTTTGCCGGGTGGTATGGTGGCTATGGCAGAGCGATAATTATCAACCACGGCAAAGGCATTACTACACTGTATGGGCACTCCAGCGAGTTGTATGTTTCCGAAGGGCAAACAGTGGAAAGAGGACAAGCGATCGCTGCTGTCGGTTCTACAGGTTTATCGACTGGCCCCCACCTCCACTTTGAAGTTCGCCGTGATGGCACACCCGTAAACCCTGCCGATTATCTGTAGCGCAAAAAAGTGTGTTATAATCAAGCGGGATAAGGGCGCGTAGCTCAGTGGATAGAGCAACAGATTCCGGTTCTGTGGGTCGGGGGTTCAAATCCCTCCGCGCTCGTTTTTTATAAAATCACCAGATTAGCTTATTCAGGGTTCACAAACGATGTGTAAAAACTCACAGATTTAAGCGATCATTGCGGTTACAGGGTAGACTTCATACATAATTTGTATTGGCCCTTAAAAGAATTAGTAAACAATAAAAAATGTGCAAATAGATAGATCTATTTGCACAGCTAGCTGTATAAAAGCTAGTTAGTAATTGGCAAATAATTAGACCATCCAGAGAATCAAATTGATAGTCAATCTGGAAAAGTCAAGAGTGAACATATTGTTGTCATATATACCAAAAGGGCCATGAGATGTAGATGATGTGTTGTTTATTCCATCATGAACAGTGGTTAATTCAAGTTCTGAATTACCACCCCACAAATGCTGAAAATAACTATCTAATGTGGCATCTATTGGTGCTGAAATTAGGTAATGCAAAAACGGCTTTGCATCAACAGGATGTAAGTCGGAAATTGCTATTTTAGCCATTGTCTTAATTTCTTGGTCAGGTTATAAACAGTTTTGCTACTTGAGTGGAGCTAAATTGCTGACAAATAGCTTGACAAAATTATGTACTTCGCTTCCAAGAATTAAAGCCATGTATCTTGATTCGCCGCTCCAGAAGTTCTGAGCGCCTGATATAGGTGCTCTAAACTTTTTAATAGAGAGATTTCTAGTATACTTTGCGACTTTTCAAATCTTCTCTTAGCTAAACTTTATCCATTTTAGCGTTTCGCAATCCTATAGACTAAAACTCTTATGAAGGTCAGGTTTTAACTTTTTCGATTTTATCAAAACTAATCACGTATGGAAAAGTTTTTGCCACAAAGTGATAATTTTTGCAAGATTCAAGGTTAGGTTTTTGGATCTGAATAAAGCCGAGCTTAAATCGTATGCCTTTTAGGCTTTCTGCTATCCAGCAAGGAATTTCACCGATAAGTTTCTGCAATACAACCGCATCAATTATTAATAATTAAAACGGAAATGCCTTAATGAAAACCTGATCTGAATTGTCTACCGAGCTATAGTTATTATCGTGGGTGCTGCCTAGACCGCGAACGTTAGCTTCTACACGATTTATACCGTCATGAATACTCGATATCTGACCAGCAGTATAGGGATAACCACCAGCGATCGCGCCACCCGATACAATCTCTGCTTCCGCTGGGGTCAACTCATTTAAAAATATATCTGCATCACTCAGATGAAAGTCGAAAATTATTATTTTAGCCACAATGTTACCTTAAAATTGTTAGTCATTTGTACTCCTAAATTCTACTTCCTGAATCTAAATTTAATCAGAGCAAATATAAAGTTTTGATGTAATAAATCTGTTTTATTAGGACATAATTAAATAATTTTTGTCTTTGAAAATGATAGTATATTTTAAAAATAACCCAACTATCAAGTAGTTTAAGCTTACTCTATCAAAACTTGAGAAAATATTGATAGTAAACTGCTTATAAAAGCTTAATTTCGGAAGCTTTGTAAGCTCGAATAGCTTCTCAAATTAGTAGGCAAAGTAGGAAATATGATAGATTTTATAGCCCGATTCCCTGTGAATATTTGGGTTCCTAAAAATTCTAAAGCTTCTGATACTAAACTTGAAAAAGATATTTTAAACAATGAAATATAGCACTAAAATTAAATGAATCCAGAGCCAAAATATAGAAAACTTCTGACTCTGAAACTTCTAAGCAGTAAAAGCTGTTCGAGAGAGTTTTTTCTAAATTCTGACTTCTAGCTCCAAAAGCAAAAGCGTATCACCAGCAAGTAATAACCCCTAGGATTAGGTATCAAGAAGACTAAATAGATAGTTATTCTTGAAAAGTCAATGGACAAGTTTAACCTTTGAATTGATGCAACTGGAAGTTTCTCCAATACAACCGAATCAATTATTAATAATTAGATCCCATAGGCCCAAATGTAAACCTGATCTGAATTGTCTGTGGAGTTATAGTTATTATCATTGATACTGCCTCCAGCGCTATAGTTAGTTTCTACACGATTTATGCCATCATGAATAGTCAATATACGCGCAAAAGTATAAGGAGAACCAGTAGCGCTAGCACCACCCGATAAAGTCTCTGCTTCCGCTGAAGCCAGATCATGTAAAAATGTACCTGCATCACTCAGATGAAAATCGAAAATTACTATTTTAGCCATAACCTTACCTTGAAATTATTAGTCAGTTTTACTTTTAAATTCTACTTCAATAATCAGGTTTTAATCAAACTATGATGTGAATTTTTCATATAATTAATCTGTTTTATTAGGACATAATTAAATAATTTTTGTCTTTAAAATTAAAATTTATTATAGTAGTTCATAGAAAATACTTGATAAGTCAAAACTTAAATTAAAGGAGTTAGGAGCCAAAAGATAAAAGACTCCTAACATCTGCAAACTTCTAAGCGGCAAAAGCAGCACAAGACAGTTTTTTCTGAATTCTGACTTTTAGCTTTTTAAGCAAGAGCGTATCGCTGGCAATTAAGAACCCCTAAAATTAGGCATCAAGAAAACCAAATAGATAGTCATTCTGGAAAAGTCAAGGGTCAAAAGCTCATTGTCATATATACCAAAAGGGCCATTAGATGTAGATGATGTGTTGTTTATTCCATCATGAACAGTGGTTAACTCGATTTCTGAATTACCACCCCACAAATGCTGAAGACAACTATCTAATGTGGCATCTATTTGTGCTGAAGTTAAGTCATGCAAAAACGGCTTTGCATTAATAGGATGTAAGTCGGAAATTACTATTTTAGCCATTGTCTTAATTTCTTGGTCAGGTTATAAACAGTTTTGCTACTTGAGTGGAGCGAAATTGCCAACAAATAAGTTGATAAAATTATGTACTTCATATCTTGATTCGCCGCTCCAGAAGCTCTGAGCGCCCATTTTCCCCCTACCGGAAGCAAGCCAAGCCGACATAGGAGAAGTTCTGATGTCTTTCTTCGACAAGTCGCCTTGCGGGCGTCTACAGAGTAAGCCGACCCTCAGACTTCTCTTTTCGTTCACGCACCATCAACATAGTACCTTTTGGATTAGTTTATCTGGTCTTCACTGGGTAGTAACTATGGAATTTGGCACAGGCTTGACCTTTAAATTGATGCGATTGAAAGTTTCTGCAACACAGCATCAATTATTAATAACTAAATCCCATAGGCCCAAATATAAACCTGATCTGAATTGTCTATGGAGTTATAGTTATTATCGTGAATGCCGCCTCCAGCGGTATAGTTAGTTTCTACACGATTAATGCCGTCATGAATAGTCAATATACGCGCAACAGTGTAAGGAGAACCAGTAACGCTAGCACCACCCGATAAAGTCTCTGCTTCCGCTGAAGCCAACTCATGTATAAATGTACCTATATCACTCAGATGAAAGTCAAAAATTACTATTTTAGCCATAACCTTACCTTGGAATTATTAAGTCAGTTTGACTTTTAAATTCTACTTTATGAATCAGCATCTAATCAGACTATGATATGAATTTTTCATATAATCAATCTATTTTATTGAGACATAATTAAATGATTTTCGTCTTTGAAACTGATGATTTTTATAGTATTTATTAGCTTAGCTATTTGCTTAAAACAAAATTAATACAAAATTACATTTAAATGTCAAACGTCAAGAAAGTCTTTTTGCTTTCTCTCAGCATTCAAAACTGTCAACATAGGTATATATTTGAATACTCAACCTTGAAGCTTTAGAACATTGTAATTACCTACGACATCTCAGAGGGCTGCTACTGGCTGAGGACAATAAACAGAAATTTTTTCGGAGAGTGGGAGTTAATGAAGAGTATCGAGTACCGTAAAGCCCTGCGGGCATGGCTGCGCTTAGAGCGGTAGCGGGGCATTTAGCTTGTGCTGAGTTGAAAGACCGCCAACTTAACTTTCTTGCGAGGCATGTACTGAGTGCCTTAGTCCTGAGTAGTTTTTACCTAACTCAGTACCTCATTCTCAGCACTTAGTACTGAATTCGGTTAATCAATAGAAAGTAGTATACTTTTCTCGGCTCTCATATTGCCTATCTAAAGATTTCGTCTAAAAACCAAGAATTTTAGGATTGCTCTAATGTTAAGTCCTGTAGTAACAGTCGGTATCTTTCAAAAACAACCTAGCCCTCAGGTATTTTCAGCAGGTCAAATCATCTTTGAAGAAGGACAGTCTGGTGATTTCATGTACGGCATCCTGGAAGGAGAAGTCGATATATTTGTCAATGGTAAGGTTGTAGAGACAATTGAGACAGGCGAAGTTTTTGGTGTTGGGGTACTTGTTGGGGTAAAAAATAGAACTTATACAGCTATTGCCAAAACAGACTGCAAACTTGCCTTCCTAGATGAGAAAGGGTTTCTCTTTGCCGTTCAAGAAACACCCGTGTTCTCCTTAAAGGTGATGAAAAGTTATTCAGAACGCTTGAGTCGCGTGGAGCACATGCTTTAGAGCGCTTAGTCAGCAAAACCAAGATTAATCAGAACAATGGAGCTCAGCATCACGCTGGTCTTCATTGTTTCGTAGCTCATACTTTTTCAATAGACAGGACTTTTTCAAGCTAGCCATAGCCCGCTTCATCCATTCCTAGAACCTGCCTGTACAATTAAATATGAAAACTCAAGGCTTTCGGGCGCTGTGAAATTTTTTATTGGTTGTGCTGTTTGGGCATATAAAGGTTGGGTGGGTGAACTCTATCCCCAAGGAACTCGTACTACTGATTTTCTGCATCTCTACAGCCGTCGCTTCACCACTGTGGAGGGTAACACTACCTTCTATGCTGTGCCTAACCAAGATACTGTCACTCGTTGGGCTGCCGAAACACCACCAGGCTTTGAATTTTGCTTGAAGTTACCACGAGATATTACCCATCAAGGGTTACTGCAACCGTATATCCCTGCTGCTTTAAAATTTTTAGAGGGAATGCGTCCTTTAGGAAAGCATCTTGGGCCAACATTTGCTCAGTTACCACCCAGTTATGCACCTGGATTGCTCGATGATTTAACTACCTTTTTAGAAGCTTGGCCGCGCACAAACACACCTCTAGCGCTAGAAGTTCGACATCCTGACTGGTTCAAGGAACCCTATGCTAGTAGTTTGACTGCGGTATTAGAAAAGCTAGGTGTAGGGCGAGTGCTATTAGACTCGCGCCCTATCTACACTGGAGATGATGACTCCCAGTTACAATCACAAAGACGCAAACCCAAATTACCATTACAATTCAGTGTTACAGCACCTTTCAGCCTAATTCGGTTTATTTCTCATCCGAATTTGCTAGTGAATCAACCTTTTATGGAAGAGTGGGTGACGCAGATTCAGGAGTGGTTGCAAGCGGGAGTGCGAATTTATTTCTTTGTTCATTGTCCCATAGAGGAGCGATCGCCCAGCACAGCGCGTTACTTCCAACAGCTGTTAGAACAGAACGATGTAGCAGTTCCGCCTCTGCCTTGGAATCACCTTCAGCATCCCCCCAATCAGCTGAGTTTATGGTGATAATACTTACTAGCTAAGCAATTAAAATCACTGCAATTCCCTATAAGTGATAAAAAAAGCTCTTGTTTTGACACAAGAGCCCCTAAACTATTTAATTGTCAGTGATGAAGCAAAGTTTACAACCTAGTCGAGGTCGTTCATAAACATCACTGGCTCAGTTTCACGGTTAATACCTTTCTCGAAACCACCGGCGGCTGCTCTAGCCCGACCAGCGTGCCACAAGTGACCAACTAGGAAGAAGAATCCTAGTACGAAGTGTGAACACGCCAACCAAGCGCGAGGAGACACGTAGTTGAAGGAGTTAATTTCCGTAGCCACGCCACCTACAGAGTTCAAGGAACCCAGAGGAGCATGGGTCATGTATTCAGCGGCACGACGAGCCTGCCAGGGCTGAATATCGTTCTTGATTTTTTCTAGGTCAAGACCGTTAGGGCCACGCAGAGGCTCTAACCAAGGGCCACGGAAGTCCCAGAAGCGCATGGTTTCACCACCGAAGATAATTTCACCAGTGGGAGAGCGCATCAAGTATTTACCCAAACCTGTGGGGCCTTGTGCAGAACCAACGTTAGCACCTAAGCGTTGGTCACGAATCAAGAAGGTGAGAGCTTGAGCTTGAGAAGCTTCGGGGCCTGTAGGCCCAAAGAATTCGCTGGGGTAAACGGTGTTGTTGTACCAAACCATGATGGAAGCAATAAAACCCATCAAGGAAAGAGCGCCTAAGCTGTAGGACAAGTAAGCCTCACCAGACCAGATGAACGCACGACGCGCCCAAGCAAAAGGCTTGGTAAGGATGTGGTAAATACCGCCAGCAATACAGATAAAGGCAACCCAGATGTGACCGCCGATGACATCTTCTAAGTTATCGACGCTAACAATCCAGCCTTCGCCACCGAAAGGAGACTTGATCAGATAACCAAAGATGACTGCTGGGTTCAGTGTGGGGTTAGTAATGATGCGAACATCACCACCACCTGGTGCCCAGGTGTCATAGATACCGCCAAAGAACATTGCTTTCAGCACTAACAGCAGCGCACCGCATCCTAGGATGATCAGGTGGAATCCGATGATGTTAGTCATCTTGTTCTTGTCTTTCCAGTCATAACCAAAGAAGGAAGAATATTCTTCTAAGGTTTCTGGGCCGCGGACGGCATGATAGATACCGCCGAAACCCAACACAGCTGAAGAAATCAAATGAAGTACACCAACAACAAAGTAGGGGAAGGTGTCGATAACTTCACCACCAGGGCCAACACCCCAGCCTAATGTGGCTAGGTGAGGTAGCAAAATCAAGCCCTGCTCATACATGGGCTTTTCAGGGATGAAGTGAGCGACTTCAAACAAAGTCATTGCTCCAGCCCAGAACACAATCAAACCAGCATGAGCAACATGAGCACCTAGCAATTTGCCAGATAGGTTGATCAAACGCGCGTTACCAGACCACCAGGCAAACCCGGTTGATTCTTGGTCGCGTCCAGCACCGCCTAAAATATTTGGTCTATTAGAGAGCGTTACCACGTGGTAATACCTCCTCAGGGAATACAAATTGTTCGTGAGGTTGATCTTGAGGAGCCATCCAAGCGCGGATGCCCTCATTCAGCAAAATGTTTTTGGTATAGAAAGTTTCAAACTCTGGGTCTTCTGCTGCCCGCAATTCTTGGGAAACGAAGTCATAAGCCCGTAGGTTGAGTGCCAAACCGACGATGCCGACGGCGCTCATCCACAAGCCTGTAACTGGCACAAACAGCATAAAGAAGTGCAGCCAGCGCTTGTTGGAGAAGGCAATCCCGAATATCTGTGACCAGAAACGGTTTGCCGTCACCATTGAGTAGGTTTCTTCTGATTGGGTGGGATTGAAGGCGCGGAAGGTGTTTGCTC
>NZ_VJXY01000135.1 GCF_014831675.1 Komarekiella delphini-convector SJRDD-AB1
TAAGAATTAAACAAAAAGCATAGATTTACAAGGATTCCAGCCGCTTAAGCAAGCACTAAACTTTCAACCTCATCCAGTGAGGGTGGCACAGTCTCCATATCAATTAGGTAATCACCAAACCGCTTAACATGAGCCGTAATATAAGGACTCACAACCGCCACATCCTCACGACTAATCAAATATCCCTGCTTCTGTAAATCACGCAATATATCAGTTAAATCTACAACATTTTGGAATAAAACAGCATTTGCTACCAAATCCTTATACTTAATCACCTTCTCCTGTTCAATTGGGTCATTCTTCATTACAACCCCAAAACCACCAAAGAAAAACCACTTCGAGAATTTATGATAAGCCTCCACAATATTTGTCACAGCAGTAATTTCTTTTCTCATCTGCATATCTGATATGTATTGCAGCAAGAAAACAGTTCTCACTACTTGTCCTAATTCCTGAAAAGCTTGATATAACCTGTTCTTACGACTATAATTTCCTAATTTACGTAATAAGATTGCACTCGATACCTTACCTGTTTGGATTGATAGAACCACCTGTAAAATATCTTGCCAGTGAGTTTCTATCCGCTTCCAATCAATAGTTTCAGAGAACAAAGAATCAATATGTTGATAAACAGTATCTTTATCAGGACGATAAAAGTTTAAATCTTTCCAATTACGAATCCGAGGCATTAACTTAATTCCCAACATATGTGCCAATGCAAACACAGGTGTTGATTGACCGTGGGTATCAGCATGAATTGTATCGGGTTGAATATCGGAAGAGTTTTTTAACAACCCCTCGATGATATGAACAGCTTCCCAAGTCCCACAAGAAATAAACTGGCTAAATAAAGCCACATAGGTATCAGAGACATGGTGGTAAGCTATTCCTCCGTAACCACCGTAGCGAATATGATACTCAGACAGTAAATTCTCTTCGTAGAGTTCATACTTCGTTCCATCTGCTGCCGCACTTTTACCATCACCCCAAACTGACGGCAGATTTAAAGCATTGTAGCGGTTAATAATATCCACCAATGCTGCATTGAGCTTATCCACAGTCACATGGCGACGGTTGACAAATGCCAGTTCCTTCGCGGTGACGATACCTCGCATATGTCTGGCCGCTTGAGTCGGCCCTAAATTGCAACCATAAGTAAACGTCGTCAAAAGATAACGTTCCGTCGCACGTTCAATTTTAGGATCACTACCAGACAGTGGGCCAAAGTGACGGGTAAAATTTGTCCAGTAGTCAACGTTTCTGGGGATATCGATTAAATTTCTTTCTGGAAATTGTTCTTCGATTTTCTCTATTAAAGCTTTGGCAGCAACACTCAACTCGTTACGCTGATACTTTTTGAGGATGGGTTCGCCTTCATCATTAATAATAAATTGGTGGTTATTGGGATAACCTGCATCCACAGCCGCCGCCGTATCCGTCAACCAGGATTTTAGTGTCTTGGTAAAAAAAGAAGCGGTATTAGGAAAGCCTAAATTCTCACAGTATTGGTCAACTAACGGCAAACAATCTGACCAAGGCAGTAATTGTTCGCGGTAGTCAGCGTAATCTTCACTACCAATAACGCAGATATCTCCTGACCTTAATTCGGTTGCTAGGTAGTAAAAAATACAAGCCTCGAAGTGCCGACGAACGAATTTGGTTTTCTCTCCTTGCTTGACTACAACTAATTTTCGCCACTGTTCTGAAATAAAATCTAGTTCAATACTTGCTTTGAGAAATTCTCCTCGACGATGAGAATTATCTAGGACAAATTGTAATGCTTCGATAACACTTTGTTCGTTAGTAGTTGATTTGAACTCTAATGCTTTTACTAAGCGAAAAAATGTCCGGCGATGATTTTTATAGAATTTCCAAATTAGAGGAAAATGATTATTACCCCTATAAGCATTCATCGCCTCACATTCCGAAAGCAGTTGCTCTGCTCCTCCATCTTGAGTGAATACATTATTTAGTTTATTAAACAGGGATATTTCCTGATTTTTTGTTAACTCAGTAGAGAGATTTAATTCCTGTATCTGCTCCTTTGAATTAGATGAATAACTATCGGATGCTTCAATCTCTGGGTGAGAATCTGCTTGTTCATGTGTTAATTGATTTTCCTCCATAAACACATGGATTACATTAGTCAACACCCCAACTAATTTCTCTTGCGTTTCTTGGATTCTTTTTTTGATAAGTTCTAATTCTTTAGTAGCGTCGTTATTGATTGAGCGCATTTGTTTTAAAAACATCTCAACCAAACTATCTCTTGCTGTCACTTGCGCCGCATAAATTAAGCATAAAATCAAAGTAATCCGTTTGGATAAACTAAAATCCTTGATTTCATGCGCATCTAACACCCGTGCTTCGGCAGCAAAATGGTGAATTTTGGCAGTGGTAATATCCTTGAGTATTGGCTTAACATCACCCAAAGAATCCAGCCAGATTAAATGTACAATAAAGTCATTGATATTGTTACGGGTAGGGCTTTTAGGTAGTTGCTTCAGGCTGTTGAATGAGGTTTGATACTCAAGTGGATGACGCTCTAATAAGTCCAGCAAGCGTTCTTGGTAATCTGACGAGATGCGACTCAGTACGAGGGAAAATAATCTTTGATTTACGACATTTCTCACTCGACGGACTAATCTATTTAATGTGTTGAATCCTGGTAATTCATATCTATTTTTAACTAATTCAGCAATGACTACATTCATTAAATCAGCAGGATTATCCATAACAGTCGCCGATTCATTCACTGCTTTTATAGCTATATGTAACCCAGTTTGATTAAATTGATTTACCTGGAGGTGTTCACGGATGGCAGTCCGATGACGATACATGGTTTTGCGATTTTCATAACCCAAAACAGTATCAACTGAGAATTTTAAATTGCTGCGAATATGATTAACGATTTTGATAGGAATTTCTATTAGCGAAGGAAAGTAGCCTAGTCGCTGAAATGATTTTAATAGGCATACTAGGTTAAGAATATTACTTTCACCCTTAGTTGTAGCGTAAGCAAAAGCAATTTCGCTCTTGTTGGGTGTGTAAATATCGGTGAGTTCTTTGGCAGTCAATTGACGCTTAAATCGAGGGTAAGCGGTACGTTCTATCGATGTCACCATCAGTATGTGTTTGTGCGATTTAAAACTTCAAAAGATATATATCACCAATCAGCCACAAGAGTTGGATTTTATGTAGAGAAACATTACCAAAAAGAACTGTTTATGGGCAAGTTTTTAACATGGAATATGTGGGGAGTTGATTGTGTCGTACTCAATGCCATAGTACCCAATTACCTTTTATGGGCAAGTTGGTTTTTATGACTCATACTGCTCCACCCAAAAAAGTCACAAACCTAGAGAAGCGAACACGAGAATATCTGCTACCCCACGAAGTCGAAGCCATGATTAAAGCCGCTTCATCAACAGGGCGGCATGGTCACAGAGATTCGACTTTAATTTTACTGGCTTATCGTCACGCTCTACGTGTATCAGAATTGGTAGCACTGCGATGGGAGCAGGTAGATTTTTCTAGTGGCACAATTCATATCAATCGACTCAAGCATGGTATCAGTTCAACGCATCCTTTACGTGCCAGAGAGTTAAGGTGGCTACGACAACTACAACGAGAATATCCTCACTCCCCTTATTTGTTTGTTTCTGAGCGTGGTACTCCGATGGCTGCTGCCACAGCTTTTAATATTATTAGTCGTGCTGGCACTCTTGCTGGTTTAGCTTTATCGGTACATCCGCATATGTTACGTCATGCCTGCGGGTTTTATCTGGCATCTCATGGTCATGACACTAGAGCTATTCAGGCTTATCTGGGACACAAGAATATTCAACATACTATTCGCTACACAGAACTAACGAGCGAGCGCTTCCAAAATTTCTGGCTTGACTGAACCTAAAATCAATGGTTTCAAATTGATTTCTTT
>NZ_VJXY01000136.1 GCF_014831675.1 Komarekiella delphini-convector SJRDD-AB1
GGGAGAAACAACGTAATAAGCAAAAAGCCAGTGTGTATTGGGGTTTCCAAACCAAAGACGCTCGCCGGAAAATGCAGCATTTATATCCGAGCTTAACCTAGCAAAGTTTGCTTGGTAGACTACTAGATAAGCAGGAGTCAGTCAAAGCCAACTTGTTAAAAGCATTTCCCACTCTTGCTGAACTTGAAGATTATTTGCAGGTAATTATCGGACGCCCCGTTATTATTCCTGCCCTGTCTGAACAACTCAATCAGCAACAAACCGAAGTATTAAACCAGATTACTAAGTTCATTCAGCAGTATGACCAAAATCTTGAGCAGCGACTAAGGGAATCGGCTCTAGCTGGTGGTGAACAACTCGCCCTTGCGTTACTTGAAGAGTTGGCTGATTGGGAGCCAGGACGTAGGCCAGTGCAGTTCAGAAAGAAGATGCAGCGCCATCTCATGAAAGTTCAGGTGTTGCTGGCGAATGCTGACCCCCAAGCTGGCAGCAGCTTAGAGGCAATGATGACGCATCTTGACTCGATTGTTAATGATCCGGCGATTGAGGCTAAGAATTTGGGATCTGATGGGCGTACGCAACTACAGCAAAAGATTGACGATATCCGCGCAAAGCTACTGGACGAACAACGCAACCTCCAACAGTTAGCAACTGGCGACGTGGGTTTGTCGAAAGCTACCCTGAGCGCGTTTAGATTCAGGTAAAAAACAGTCAACAGTGAATATTTATCACTGTTGACTTATTTCACCAATGATCAAATGCGATATTCGCAGCCTCAAGTGTATCGCATTACTCCCACTACTGAACAAACCAGTTCAATTACAAAGGACAGAACAAGTGTCGCATTTTTCAACAGTCACAACCAAACTCATCAACCGTGAATGCTTAGTACAAGCCCTCACTTTACTGAACCTCTCGCCCCAAGTCCACGAAAAGCCACAATCACTTAAGGGCTACTATGGCGGTTCACAGGGGCAAAGCGCTGAAATCATAGTCCGTGGTAGCACTATAAAAGTCCGTGCAGACATCGGCTTTAAGTGGAATCAAACAAGCGGCGTGTATGACGTGATACACGACAGTTATGAAACAAAACCTCGGCTGGGAGAAGACTTCTTCAGCCACAAACTGATGCAGGCTTATGGACAAAGGATAGTTCGTGCTAAAGCCGAGGAATTACAAGAAAGATTTGGTGAATGCACGATTGCTGAAACATCTGAAGGTCAAGTACAAACCCTACGTCTGACTTTCAGTGGACATCAGCAAGTACAACAATACACCAGGAGATAACAGATGGAACGCGCAATACTTATACATTTTGACAAAGTTACAGGTTCAGTTCGAGTAGAGGCTGAGGGTTTTGAGGGGCTGTCTTGTCTGGAAGCAACACAACCGTTTGAATCCGCGTTGGGAGTTGTGGAGGGCGAACGCACTTACTTTGAAGAGTCAGCCCCGCAAATTCGTAATACTACTACTACCCATCAACAGTACCAACGTCAGTAATTAGTAATGAGTAGTCAGTTAGAAGTACTAACTGACTACTGTTTCGGAATATGGGCTGCGCCAAAGCTTGAAAAAGAATTCAGAAGTCAGAATACATCCGTCAGAATCACTCTCGTGGGGGATTCAGACCCACCACTCATTGAAGACCACCAAATCGTAGATTTGATGGGGGTCTTAAACCCCTGCAATTCATCCACCAGTCGCACAGAATTCAATTCTGAATTCTGGCTCCTGACTCCTGAATTCTGTTTTGATAAAATTCTTGGATGGCGGTGATTGCTTGATTGACAGTACGAGGACTCCTTTTGGCAACAATTTCTCTTACATTTTCTGATATTGCTTCAACTTCACCACCTAGCAAGTACCAATTCACAAAGTCTGCCAATTCATTTAACCCAATGTCATACCAATTGAGAGATTTGGATTCTAGCCAGCGCCAAAAGTCTACCAGTCGATAAGCGTATGTACTGACTGTGTTAGGTGATAATTGTCGCTTTCTACAATAGTTCAAAAACCTTTGGATTGGTTCTATAGGTAGGCAGGTTTGCTGGTCAAAAACACAACTAAATCGTGACTCCGTGTCAGGGGATATCGCCCATTCTACCTTGACCATTTTCTACGTTGTGGAAATTAAGTTGTTTCTACCCTAACGTAAAAATTAGGGCTGTTGTTGTTGTTCTTTCCACGTTGTAGAATTGGTTGTTGTTGTCTACATAACGATGCTGCTTTCTTTCTTAATGCACCGACGTAGCAAGGATTCGTTTGCAGGAGGAATCAACAAAAGCTGGTTTTGGCAAGGGAATTCACAGGAGAACCCACGTTAATTGTGCCAACACAAGGATTAGATGTAGGAGCGACAGAAGCATTACAGCGGCCGTTATTGGCAGAACGCGATCGCGATGCAACAATTTTGTACATTTCAACACAATTAGAGGAAGTGATGGCAATGAGCGATCAGATTGCCGTCATGTACAGAGGTGAGTTTGGGGGTGTTTTGGATGCCTAGAGGACGACAGTGGAGGAGATTAGTTTGTTGATGGGGGGAGGGACACGGTGACGCGTCTATGTGGATATTGCCTCAACCAGAGCAACTGCTTGCTTGAGTGCCTGTAAACGATTCATAAACAGGTAATCTGGGCGTACTAATCTCAAAATCTTAAAGCGTTCTAACCGCTCTTTGACCTTGCCACTGGCACCGACAATTAGCACCTGACGACCTTGATTGCAGGCATCCTTGATGGCATTCTCGATCGCCACAGAAGCAGTCACGCCCAACATTGGCACATCGCTGAGATCGAGAATCAGGATATCGCAATGTGCCATAGCTGAATGTTCGCGAGCGATCGCCTTGGCTAACCCCAAAAATCATCGGCCCGCTGAGGTAGAACAGCAGAACACGTCCATTAGCTTTAACGAGCAACTGCTTTTCTTCATCATTTAACACAATTGCATCATCAGCATCAGTAATCGTCTTCACTTTCTCAGCCTGGAGGTGAGAAAGACGTTCGATTGTCAGGATATTGGCAACGAAAACCCCAACGCCGACGGCAACGATCAGATCGACAAATACTGTCAGGAGCAACACGCCGTACATAATCATGGCTCCCTTCAGGGATACTTTATGAGCGCGTTTGAGGAAACTCCAGTCGAGAATGTCAATACCGACCTTGAGGGCAATCCCAGCCAACACTGCCATTGGAATGTTTTGAGTCAGATTAGCAGCCCCCAAGACTACAACGAGTAAAATCACAGCACGAGTCAAACCAGACAGAGCCGTCTTAGCGCCAGCCTGGATATTAACCACCGTTCCCATTGTCGAACCTGCACCAGGTAGCCCACCGCACAGACCAGAAACCAAATTACCAATACCCTGACCAATTAATTCTTTGTCTGATTTGTGTTCGGTGCGAGTTAAACTGTCTGCAATCACCGCAGTCAGCAAAGTATCAATACATCCCAGCATCCCTAACATTGCACCATCGATGACCATCACGGTAATTTGGGAGAAAGTAAAGGTAGGCATTTGCAATTGTGGCAGTCCCATTGGGATTTCGCCAATGCGGTCGATCTGTGCATTCCCAAAGAAAACCAGAGAAACTACAGTACCGACAATCAATGCTACTAGTAGTCTACCAAGCAAACTTTGCTAGGTTAAGCTCGGATATAAATGCTGCATTTTCCGGCGAGCGTCTTTGGTTTGGAAACCCCAATACACACTGGCTTTTTGCTTATTACGTTGTTTCTCCC
>NZ_VJXY01000042.1 GCF_014831675.1 Komarekiella delphini-convector SJRDD-AB1
TTCAAATGCTTTACAAAAATCATCTACATGGCAAAACAAAGCATCTAAACTAAACATAGGGCAGGTTGCTGGATTTAACGCTATTTTCAGCTTACTACCTGTCCCTTTCCTTATCCCGAACTCAGGTATGGTTAGCTTCTCCATTTGTGCATATTGATGATGAATTGGGAGTATCACTTCTGTTTAGAGTGAATCATTTCAGGGATGATCTCAAAGAAAAACGCGGTGAATATCATCGTTTTGCTGCGGAATTGGAACCTGTTCGAGAACAACTAATTCCACAAGATACTATTCAGGCATGGATTCCAGCGAAAATACCTTCCTCTACTACAGAATTATTGGATGGTAACTGTGTAGGGGAGGCTGTTAACGATCCTGCTGAAGTAAAAGAAGAACTACAAGAGGAGTTAAAAGATAAAACGCCCTATGAATTAAGGAGTGCAGCAGTAGAAGCTTTTTGGAAAAGAGATTATCTGCGGGCAATGACAATATTTGATGAACTAGCAAAAATTCATAACTCCAATGAATACAACCATGTCGCAATGTACCAGCATGGTGTTGCGATGTGGAATACATCTGAACAGCTCGGAGCCGAAGGCCACATATATGATTTGCATCAGCGAATTAGTTGGCTTAAAAATGCTGTCGAGTTACTCAAAGAAGCTTCACAGCACCGAAACTCCGATTACTCGGCTAAGGCACTCTACGAAAGATCAAAAGCATTATGTCGTCTATCACACCTTGTTACAGATGATAATGCCTTCTTCACGCAAGCTTGTGAGGATGCGGAAAAAGCAGCGAACTCTGTTTATGAGCGAGCTTACATAAGTTGGTATCAGCGATTGGTAGAGCGTGGTTGCTAGATTCTATTTTTATAGGATGCTCCTGTATTGAAGGGGAGAAGCAATCCTGCTTCTCCCTTCCACTTGTTCAACCACTGTAACAACTCTGACTTTGAAGGATGCAATCGCTCTTATGGTAACGGTAAAAGGGCGATCGCTATGGTTTACTAGTAATTTTTCTATCAAAGGTGTTTACAACCTCTAAATCATGAGGCTATCTGGTAAATGGCAGGTCGATATCTCGGTTCAGGAATTGGTTTTTCCTCCATTTTGGCAGCTTCTAACCATGCTTCTTTTGCTTTTAAAACTTCACGAAGTGCTTCTTCTTCAGTTGTACCAAATGCTGAACAGTATTTCAGATCAGGAATATCAGCAATGTAGCCATTATCTTCTTCACTGTAGAAGATATTAATGTGATATTGTTTCACACTTAATCCTCCAAAGTGAGTGCATATTTTGCAATCAAAATTAAAAATTGACGAACTTGATAGGGAACAACTTCGCCTTTTCGATTTTGCAAGTTAACAAGGTCAGGAATATCTTGGTGAGTAAAGATGTGGTGACTACCATTAACGCGTGATAGGAAAATCCAAATGCATCAACCAGTAACCAGTTCATTAAATTGAATATTCTTGGAACCAGAAAGAACTTTCTCTAGCAATTTACGCTTTTTCGACATTTTTACACCCTATCTTCGCCAAACTAGAAGCGTGTAGACGCAGAGTGGCTTGTCGTCAGACATCGCACCCTTCGCTACCTACTTAACAACCTCCGCCGCAAATTATCCAAAGCTGCATTTGCACTTACATGACGAATTAGAGCACGTCCCCGCGCTACACCAAACTGATATTCAAAACTTGCCACTTCATCCTTTGGCCCAGCTAAACCGATATAAACTAAACCTACTGGTTTAGTATCCGTTCCCCCACTTGGGCCAGCAATACCAGTGATACTTAATCCCCAAGTGGTAAAAAGACGAGTTTTCACCCCAAGTGCCATTTGCTTTGCAACAGTAGCACTGACCGCCCCAAATTTATCTAAGTCTTCCTGTTCAACCCCCAGTAGTCTAACTTTCACCGAATTGTCATAAGAAATTACTCCACCCCAAAAGTAATCAGAACTACCAGAAATCTCTGTTAACATTTGCCCCAGTCCACCGCCAGTGCAGGATTCTGCTACAGAAAGAGTTTCCCCCGATGCACGCAATAACTGCCCAACTACTGAAGCAAGTGTGGCATCATTAGCACCGTAGTAATCCAATCCGGCAATTTCTTTGATTTGTTTCTCAATAGGCGCGATAAAAGCTTCTGCCGCCGCTTCTGAAGTTGCTTTTGCAGAAACTCGTAGTCTTACTTCTCCCTTACCTGCATAAGGAGCTACTGTCGGGTTTGGCAAGTTCAAATAAGAAGCAACCTTTTCTGCTAAAACTGATTCACCAATGCCCCAAAACTTTAAACTTCGGCTGTAAATAATTTCCGTACCCCAACCTTGGCTTTTCAGAAAAGGGATAGCCGTTTCTTGCCACATGCAATGCATTTCACTGGGAACACCAGGAAAAGTAAAAATCGTTACATTAGGACGGGGTTGCCAGATGATACCGGGTGCTGTTCCAGTGGGGTTAGGTAAAATTTCTGCACCTTGGGGAATTAATGCTTGCTTGCGGTTGCTAGGAGACATAACCCTACCGCGTTGAGCAAATTTCTGAGTTATATCTTCGATAATTTCCGGGCGTTCTACCAAGGGAGCATTAAAGAAATCGGCAATGGTTTCACAGGTGAGGTCGTCAGGTGTCGGGCCAAGACCACCAGTGAAAATGAGAATTTGCGCTCTTGAGATAGCAACTTCCATAACTTGCTTGAGTCGCTCTGGATTATCTCCAACTACAGTTTGATAATAGTGGGGAATACCTAGCTGCGCTAATTGTTGCGCCAAAAATTGAGCATTGCTGTTGAGGATATCTCCCAGCAGCATTTCAGTACCAACACAAATAATTTCTGCACTCATGGAATTGGCGATTGGTGATTAGGTATTAGGAAACTCGTGGCCCTTCTGAGAATCAGAGGTAATGGGAATTATAGGATTAGGTATTGTGGATTAGAGGAATTCTTTGCTACTACCTAGTACCCAATCCCCAGTCCCCAGCCGCCAATCCTTAAGATTGTCGAGACAATTTCCAAACACGCCAAATAGCATAACTTAGCAGCGTGGTTGCACCCCAGGCGTAAGCAATGCCACTAGGTATACCAGCAATAGCTAATGCTAAACTCCCAACCCACAGCGTTAAAGAGTAAATGAATAAAACTGTCAGTCTGTGGGATAAACCAGCATTTAGCAGTCGGTGGTGCAAATGACGTTTATCTGCCACCCAAGGCGATTTACCACGGCGGAGTCGCGCCAAAATGACTGCTGACATATCGACAATTGGCACTGCCAAAATCAGATAAGGCAATAACACTGCGGTGAAAGCAGGAATTTTCACTAGACCAATTACACCCACAGCCGCTAGAGTGAATCCCATAAAATAAGCCCCGCCATCTCCCATAAAGATTTGTGCGGGGTTGAAATTATAGCGGAGAAATCCTAGCGCTGCACCAGCCAAAGCTGCGGCGATTAAAGCTGCTGCTGGTTGTCGCATAAACAGTGATACAACCAACATAACCACAGCTGCAATTCCAGACACACCAGCAGCTAATCCATCTAAACCATCAATCCAGTTAATAGCGTTGACCATCCCCACTAGCCAAATTACTGTGATCGGCAAACTTAGCCAATCCAAGTCAACTATCCCGACTGTGGGAATACTAATAAAATCTATACTTACGCCTGCTTTCCATGCACCGGATGCTACAACAACTTGCATCAGCAGGCGTGTCAAGGGGGACAGGTTTAATAAATCGTCGGCTAAACCGATGAGAAAGAAGCCAAGACCACCTAAAGTAACACCCCAAATTTGCCATTCTTTTTCAGCTGGCAGATTTCCAAATCCACCCAACCACCAAATCAGTACTAGGGAGGTTATCGTACCTGCGAAGATAGAAACTCCTCCCAGGCGTACCATTGGACGCTGATGGACTTTGCGATCGCCAGGTTGATCTACGCGCCCACTTTTTATGCCTATGTTTTTAACATCAGGCGTAGTCCAGAGAACGACTACTGCGGCAACAAGGAAGGCAATCAGATGATAAATCTGAGGAGTCATCAGTATCTTCAAATAAGTAGCTTGTAAGACAAAAATGTGCCGAGGAATATATCTACCTATATCTACTACATTTCAGACACTTTTCAGCATGAGAATTTTAGATTAGGGGCTGGGGACTGGAGGACAAGGTGAATAAATAATCAATACCCAATCCCCAATACCCTATGCTAGGGCTGGTACAGAAATTTGCTGATGAGGATATAAAGGGAAGCGATCGCACAATGTTGCTACTCTTTGCCGACAATCTTGGGCAATTACCTCCGAATCTGGGGAAAGCAGGCGATCGGCAATAATATTTCCAATTTCAGTAAATTCCTCTACTCCTAAGCCTCTAGTTGTCATTGCGGGAGAACCTAACCTCAGACCGCTAGTCACAAATGGCGACTGCGGATCAAAAGGAACTGTATTCTTATTAGCAGTAATATTCACGCCACTTACCAGCTGATCCGCTTGCTTACCTGTCAGACTGATAGACTGTAGATCAACTAGCATTAAATGATTATCAGTACCATTTGACACCAATTTTAAGCCCCGTTTTTGCAGTTGATCTGCCAAAGCACTAGCATTTTCTATCACTTGAGACGAATAGGCTTTAAACTCTGGCTTCAAGGCTTCTCCAAAAGCTACTGCCTTACCAGCAATCACGTGTTCTAATGGCCCACCCTGACTACCAGGGAAAACAGATTTATCTAGTTTTTTACCTAGTTCTGCGTCGCGGGTCAAGATTAAACCACCTCTGGGGCCGCGTAGAGTTTTATGGGTAGTTGTGGTGACAACATCACAATAAGGAATAGGGTCAGGGTGAAGACCACTAGCAACCAAACCAGCGATGTGGGCAATATCCGCCAGTAAGTAAGCACCGACTTCATCAGCAATGCTGCGAAACTTTTCAAAGTCAATGACACGGGGATAAGCTGAATAACCACAAATCAAAAGCTTAGGACGCTCCTTCAGCGCCAGTTCCCGAATTTGGTCATAGTCAAGTTGTTCTGTTTGTTGGCTAACACCATAATGGCGAACTTGGAACCATTTACCCGAAACATTCACAGGCGAACCGTGGGTAAGATGTCCTCCATGAGATAAATCCATCCCCATAATTATGTCTCCTGGTTCCAGTAAGGTCAGAAAGACTGCAAAATTAGCCTGTGCACCGGAATGGGGTTGTACATTCGCATGAGCAGCACCAAACAAGCTTTTAGCACGGTCGATCGCTAGCTGCTCGATTTTGTCTATAAACTCGCAACCGCCATAGTAGCGTTTCCCAGGCAATCCTTCAGCATATTTATTTGTCAGTACAGAACCTTGAGCCGCCAGTACAGCAGGGGAGGTAAAGTTTTCACTAGCAATCAACTCTAGGTGATCGCGTTGACGTTGTAGTTCTTGGTTAATTAGCTCCGCAATCGTAGGATCGGCGGAGGCAAGAAAGTCTGAGTTAGTCCTAGTCACTTCAAATATCCTTATGGAAAATTGCACAACAGTTAATTTTGGTCAAGCACAGCAGCTAAGTAACAGTCCACAGTCAAGGGTCTTATAGTTTAATATTTTTTGACTACTGTACAAACGCCATAAATCGCTTCTGTACTATTGACGTTTATTTAGTGCCCACTTATTTATTATTAGATACCAGCCCAATTAATGTGTTAATTATCATAAAACTCACTGGAGTGTAGAAATCTCGAAGTAGGATTCATAGGGATGCAATCGACACACTGACTGGTTTTTATAATATTTATGTATCATTTTTTCTGAAAATCTTAATCTTTAACACACACAACATACAATAAGTTAAGGTTCGCTTAGCAATTTTTTCTTAACTATCCACATTTTTGCTAAAAAGAGTGCATTAGGTTGCTCTTATGTGTCCTCTGCCATCGAAAATCCACTATACGACGACGCGCTCAACCAGCCTGAACCTGCTCTCTGGATTGCTACAAAGGGGGTTATTCCCGGAGGGAAATGTGGGTAACAATGAGGATTTACAGGAGGGATTCGATGCTAGTCATCTTAATGGAAGATCAGATCCTTGCCCCTGAAAAGGTTTGTCAGTCTTGTTTACTCGCCGATGGAAGTGGGCAACCTCGCTGGGGTGGGGGTCAACTGCGTTGCGGTCAAGCCATTCGCAAACTTATGGAACAGCAACCTGACCAGTATGAGTGTATGATGGGTTTCCGCATTGCGTATATAGAATAATCGCATTTGCCAGCAAGACTTAGTAACTGCGTTATCCTAGGCTCAAGTAACTGTTGAAATTTAACCACAGGAGAACGCATAATGTCTTGGCGCGGGTCTACAACGGTTTCAGATCGGATTTTTGCTTGCTTACCTTATTTGCTTCCCCTAATAGAAGTTTTTGTATTCGGGAGATTTTTGCTAGCAGAGTTCCCACCTCTGCAACTGCTTTTTCTGCCGCTTCTGCCGTTGCTAAGAATTTACTACGGCGTCCGCTACGCAGGATTGATTATTTTCTTTGCTTTATGGCTGTTGGTAGTAAGAAACGAAAAAATTAGCCATTTTATTCGTTTTAACACCATGCAAGCAATCCTTTTGGATATTATTATCTTTTTGTTTAGCATCTTGACTGATCTTGTCGGACTGGTTCCTAGCAGTGGTTTTGCTATCCAAACCCTCTACACAACTATTTTTATCGGCGTAGTGGCAGCGGTTGCATATTCTGTTATCCAGTCTCTAATCGGGCGTTATGCGGAAATTCCGGCTGTTTCTGATGCGGTTTATATGCAAGTGCGGTAGTTATTAACGGGCAGCCACAATGTTTTCTAGGCGACCAATACCTTCAATTTCTATGCGGACGCGATCGCCTACAAGCAACGGGCCCACCCCAAATGGCGTACCCGTTAATACCAAATCCCCTGGGAGCAGCGTCATTACCTGACTGATATAAGACACCAGAAAATCGGGGGGAAACACCATCTGATCAATACAAGCAGATTGTACTGGATTTGGCTCGTCATTCAAGAAAGTCTGCAATCTGGCTCCTGGATTTAATTCTCGTACAATCCAAGGGCCCAACGGACAAAATGTATCAAAACCTTTGGCTCGTGTCCATTGACCATCCCGTTTTTGTAAATCCCGCGCTGTCACATCATTGGCAATGGTATAACCCCAAATTTTGGTTTGGGCTTCCTCTGGAGTACAGTCAAAAGTGCGATCGCCAATCACCACTGCTAATTCTCCTTCGTAATCTACTCGTTGCGAATGAGGAGGACATTTAATTTCTGTCTCAGACGGAATAATAGAAGTAGGCGGTTTGAGAAAGATTAATGGCTCAGAAGGCACAGGAGTTCCCATCTCTGCCGCATGGTCTGCATAATTCTTGCCCACCGCCACAATTTTTGAAGGAGCACAGGGGGCCATAATTTGGTAATTTTCCGGTGTTAAAGTTAAATCAGTGGGTTGCCCTTGCAACCAGGGCGGAGCATCTAACACCTGCACATTCAGGGATAGTTGTAGTAACCCGTAGTAAATCTGTCCTTCTTGATTTTGAACTCGCACATAGCGCTGCGCCATAACCTTGATCAATATCCTTTTGTCTGCAATTAAAAGCTGTGAGCGATTACAATCCTCGGTTAGCTTTTTGATAAATCAGTTGAGCCGATAGTCAGCGATAGAGCCTTAAGCCTGAAACTGATTGTTATAGATGCTATTGGCTAAACTAATAGTCTGAGCAATTTGCTGCTGATCACCAAAAGCTAAATTCTTACTTAACTCAAGAAATTTGAGGGTCGGCTTGCAACCTATTTTTTATTAGAGATCCAAACTTCAGCGATTTGAGTTAATGATTCAAATTTAAAACTGGTAAGATTATAGTTCCTTGTTGCTTCAGATGTTGATTAATGCTCGTATTGACGATCACAGCCAATGTATAAATTAACGTCAGCAGCCATTTTGCCCATAAGGAGACTGAAAATTATGACAACCGTTTATGAAACAATGTACATCCTACGTCCTGACCTAGGAGAAGAACAGGTAGAGCAAGCAATTACGAAATACCAGAACTTGCTCCGCGAACAAGGGGCCGAGGATATCCAAATTCAAAATCGTGGGAAGCGTCGTCTCGCTTATGAAATCAAAAAGCACCGCGACGGCATCTACATTCAGTTCAACTACATAGCACCTGCAACTGTAGTGGCGCCCTTAGAACGTGCCATGCGTTTAAGTGAAGAAGTGATTCGCTACATGACAATTAAGCAGGAAGTTCAAGAAGCAAAACCCGCTAAAGTGGGAGCTGCAACTGAGTAAGTATGAGTGGCTAGGGATTGGGAAACCCCGAAATCCTTGAAATAGAAGGGGTAATCGGGAATAAAAACTAAATTCTTCCCGATACCCAATTCCTCATAACCAGCCGCTAATTCCAAGTAAACTAAAAAATTTTTTGCCTTTATACTTTTTCGTGACTCATCTGGGAATGCTAAATTAACAAATACTTGCCAAAGGCAGTACTACCGCAGTTATACCTAAAAGTGGACAAGATTCTGAATGGGAGCTGTAAGCCACTGTGAGTCAATCTGATACACCCAACATCCAAGCTCTCTCTACGGAAGCATCGCAGCTGCGCCAAGAGTTGCAACTTCGCGATCAGTTAGTACAACAGCTATCTCAAGAACTCTTCCGGCTGGTAAAGGGTAATACTAATTTTATGCCCCAGCGGACTGAGCCTGAGCGTGATCTGGCTCAGTTACAAGCTTTGCGAGAACAACTACAAGCTGTTGAGCAGCAGGTTGCGTTCTATCAAGAGCAAATTACATCTCGTGATGTCGAAATTTACCAATTGCGGCAATCAGTTCAAGAACTCACTGATCGCAGTCGGATGTTGGAGCAAGTAGTTCAGGAGTTGCCTCAAATTTATCGTCGTAAGTTTGAGGAGCGCATGACTCCAGTGAGAGAAAAGGTGGCAATGTTACAACGGGAAAACCGCCAACTTCAAGCAGAACTGCAAAGTGTGAGTTACCGTTTAGCACTCAAAACCCGCAATGCTAGTCATAGCGGCATTGATTTGCCGAATTTTCCCCGCCCAACATCGGGACAAAGTAACATTTCCACTCCCCAGAATGCTTAAAGTTTTGTTGGTAATGGGATAGAGAAGGCTATTTTATTTTTTCAAAGCTCCGCAGGCTGGAAGATTTTCCAGCATTTAGTCCGTGCACAGAGAAGTCTGAGCGGACTTGGTTTGCATAGGCGTACCCTTTAGGGTGTGGGGTTTATAGTAGAATGAAACAGCCCTGGTGAGACATGATTTCAATTCGTAATGGACTATGCCCCCTACGTTTCGCTAGGTTTATTCGGCGAAGTCTCTTGAAATTATCTAAGTAGTTCTGTTAGATGCAAAGTAAATAGTTCCGGGCAATCTGAAAAGGTTTTCCCTAAAAAGGTGGAGAGTGTCGCAAAGTATTGAATTTGATTTGACTTACTTGCTTTACTTCCCGCTTTACGTGCTTGATCTGGCATCAAAATCCAAAAGCAAAAGTCAGATTAATTCATCCGCCGTTAATAGCACCAAGTTACAAAGCCATTAGTTTATATCAACATTCTGCTCTAAATCAAGAGAAAATCAGACTGCTAGCACCAGACTATTATCTCCAAAAATAGTGAGAATGTATTTGTAAACATTACAAATTACAAACATTGCTTGACTCCGCCATCCATCTTTAGGTAGATTTTTAAGTTAGTCTGCTAGCACCAGACTTTTATCTTTGACGTTAGTGAGAATGTCGTCGTAAGCGTTGAAAATTTCAAACACTGAATCCAACTGGGTGAGTTCCAAAATCAATCGTACGGGGGCTTGCACATTACAAAGAACCAAACGACAACCACTTTGACGTGCAGCTTTGAGTCCTTGTACCAATGGGACTAACCCGGAACTATCCATGAAATCTACTTCCGCTAAGTCAATAACCCATAGTTGATCTGGCTGAGGAACTACTCTAGCCATCTGTTCACTTAAAGCCATCCCACCTTGCAAATCTATGCTTTGTTGGGGCTTGAATAAAATCACCTGAAGTTCTTGTGTGAGAGTCATAAATTTAACTGGAATGTAACTGGGTAGTTGAAACACTTTACAAGCAATCGAAAAGTGACATCAATACTGCTTCTGTCTCAACAGCAAAATGACTGTCTTGCCCATATGTCTGGGAACTTACAGCAATGCAGTTGAGTTGGTTTTTCAGTATTCATGCCGTATAATTTGTCTTAACTCTCCTCAATATAGGCATAAGCGCCTATGAATTTCAGTAGCAACCGTATCTTTTACGATATTTTTATAATTTACATGCATATTTATAAATTTTTTATAAATACTATACTACTTTTTATTAGTAAAGTATGTAGTTGTGATAATCGATGCTAAAAAGTCAATAGTCAATATTCAAAATCTAATAGTTACCATAGATTAGAAACTATGGACAATTAACTCATAGAGTATGAAATTAATAAATCTATGTAGCGGCTTGATTGACACCCTACCTCAAAACAAGCAAAGATATAGAGTAAAAGTAAAAATTTGTAAAGGTGGCGGTGCGGGATGTCTTTAGAGCTGATTTCACTAGAAAACATCCAAGAAGTTGCCCACAGGTATGGCTATTTAGCAATTTTTTTAGGAATTTTGCTAGAAAATTTAGGTATTCCACTTCCAGGTGAAACCGTGACTTTAGTGGGCGGATTTTTAGCTGGTAGTGACGAACTAAATTTCTGGCTGGTTCTCGGTGATGCAATTATGGGTGCTGTAATTGGCGGCACTTGTGGTTATTGGATTGGTAGAGTTAGCGGTTGGCCTTTTTTGGTACAAGTTGGTAAGATATTTCGGATTTCAGAAGTACGACTGCTGAACATTAAAGAACAATTTAGTCAAAATGCTGCTAAAGCTGTATTTTTTGGGCGTTTTTTCGCACTACTGCGAGTTTTTGCAGCGCCGCTAGCTGGTATAGCTGAAATGTCTTTCGGTAAGTTCTTTTTATACAACTTGTTAGGGGCAGTTACTTGGGCTAGCCTGATGGTGACATTAGCTTTCTTTGCTGGCAAAATTATTTCTTTAGAGCAATTGGTTGCCTGGGTGGGTCAATTCGCGATCGCAGCGTTACTAATCATGGTGGCGGTGATCGTTGTGCCCCTGTGGTTGGAATCTCGCCAAGTCAAGGAAGTTAGTGGTGAGAAGTAAGGAGTCAGGAGTTAGGAGTAAAGTAACAACTAATTTATTTTTAACTTTTAACTCCTAACTCCCAATTGTTAACTTCTAATTTGCTGTGACCAAATGCGAGTTGGTAGCCCCCAAACGTAGATGAAGCCTTCAGCGGCTTTGTGGTCAAATTGGTCTTCAGCGCCGTAAGTTGCTAAATCAGGACTATAAAGAGAATTATCACTCCAACGCCCGACTATCGTGGCGTTGCCCTTAAAAAACTTCACTCGCACAGTTCCCAATACTTGCTCTTGTGTTTTTTGAATAAAGGCATCTAGTGCGGCTTTGAGTGGACTGTACCATAGACCGTTGTAAACGATTTGGCTGTAAGTTTCTTCAATGCCACGCTTGTAATGGGTGACATCTGCTGTTAGTGTCAAGCTTTCTAAATCCCTATGTGCTTGAATTAGCACCAACATAGCGGGTGATTCGTAGATTTCCCGCGATTTGATGCCTACTAGGCGATTTTCGATCATATCGATCCGCCCAATGCCGTGATTTCCAGCCATCTGATTGAGTTGTTCAATTAGCTCAACTGGCTTTGTGGGTGTACCGTTGAGAGTTATGGGAATACCTTTGTTGAAACCAATTTCAATGTACTCTGGTTCGTTCGGGGTATTGGCTATCGCTTTAGTCATCTCATAAACTTCTTCTGGTGGTTCAACTGCTGGATCTTCCAACACACCAGTTTCAATACTACGACCGAGCAAATTCTTGTCAATGCTGTAAGGTGAAGATTTTTTAACTGGTGAGGGGATGCCAAATTTTTCACCATAGGCAATTGTTTCCTCACGGCTCATCCCCCATTCTCTTGCTGGTGCAAGTATCTTCAGATTAGGATTAAGGGCAGCAATCGAGATATCAAAGCGAACTTGATCATTACCCTTACCAGTGCAACCGTGAGCGATCGCATCAGCACCATATTTTTGGGCTGCTTCTACTAATATCTTGGCAATTAGTGGGCGAGCAAGAGCAGTTCCTAGGGGATAGCGATTTTCATAAAGGGCGTTGGCTTGAATCGCTCCAAAGGCGTAATCTTCAACAAAGCTGTCTTTGACATCCGCCACTAGGGATTCACTTGCACCCGATTTCAAAGCTTTTTCTCGGATTGGCTCTAATTCATCTCCCTGGCCTAAATCTGCTGCTAGCGTAATTACCTCTTCTACACCCCACTCCTGTTTAAGGTAAGGGATGCAAACTGATGTATCCACTCCCCCAGAATATGCCAGGACAACCTTTTTGGCGCGACCCATTGATTTCTCCAACTAGGAAAACAAAGAATGAGTCATTATTATATCTAACTAATCCATGTATATTTTATGCTTGAATAAACCTATTTGGAAATTCTCCTCAAACTCATACAGCACTATCCCTTTGAATGAATTTTTTGATGCTTTTAATCGTAAATTATTAGTATTTGTCAAATTTTGAACACAGGCGATCGCTTTTATTCATATAAAGCTTTTTTATATGGCTTTGAAAATATCAATGTTCAGCAGGCTGAATCCTAGCCGTTATACGCATTAGTTTTAAATGCTAGATATTGGTTGCAGGGTGGATAATTCCACCCTGTTTTAAGTAGATGCAAATCAATTGCCTAAAACTTTATTCTTGATAACCTAGTTCAAGCTTTTGTGCTTTATGGTCTAGAAGATGCTATTTTTTTACGCAGCAACAAACCTAACCCAAACATACACGATCCAAGCATAAAAGTTGGCTCAGGAACACTGGTATAAGTGACGAATTGAACACCCGTATCAGTCAGATCATTCCGATCAATAAAATTTTCACGGTAGACTTCAAAAGTGCCAGGTGTAAATTGCAATCCCAATCCTCCTTGGTTCCTAATTTTTCCTGAGAAGTCAGTTAAAACCGACGCTAAAGAATCATCCGCTTCAGTGTATGACTGGCCACCGTAGGTAGCAGAAAGCTTTAAGCCTTCTGAAATTGTTACTTCCTGATCGTCTGCTGCTGCTTGGTCGAATGAAAAAGTGCCTTTAAGACTTTTACTGGTATTAGAAAAATCATAAATGAGGATTGCAGCTTGGGCAGGCATAATTTCCCCTACCGCAAAAATCAGAGCAGTTCCGACCGTTGCAGCTGCTAATTTTTTGAAGATGGAGTCAGTCATTTTTTTCCTTTGATAAATAAACAGGTGCAAAAAAACCGAAATGGTTTGATGAGACAGAGACGTAGTAACACACGTCTCTGCAACACGAAGCTTTTCAGTCAGTGTTAAATGAAGCGGTGTATGAAGCTCACGGACTTGTGAGCGCAGTTTTCATAGCCTGAAAGATGTGACTCTGATCAACCACTCCTCGAACACCGGGCGCACTATATGTACCAGAGCTATCTGTGAACTTGACATCTTGCCCTAAGAATCGAGTCAGAGTTGATGAGTAAGCACCTTGATAGTAAACAGGTACAATCCGTCGGCTGTGACTACCCCAGAGGTACTTGTAATTTGGATCTGATCCCCAAAAGTGACCAGCATCTTTAGGATTGTGTTTGTTGAAGGTGATGTCTTTAGCGTTATATTTCAAACCTCTGGCTTGACTTGGCTCAGGATTAGCAGTCAGCTTCGAGGCAAAGTCATTATTGAGAGTCAGGTAGTGGTCATGGTCAGCAGTAACCAGTAGTAGGTTCTTACTCCAACCACCATGATTCTCGATCCAGGTCATAACTTCTTGAACTGATTTGTCAAAATCATTCATGGTACCAATTAGGTTATCCATGTTGTTATCATGAGCAGCCCAGTCGATGTCACCTCCTTCAACCATCAACCAGAAGCCATCTTTGTCCTTACCTAGAACGCTTAGAGCGGCTTTAGTCAAGTCAGCTAGAGTCGGATTTTCGTTAATTTCTCTAGCAATAAAGCTGGCGTCTGTTTCACCAGGCGCTAGAGGGCGGACAGTATCAGGTGTTGGCCCAGAGATCGGGTTCCCTGTTGCATCAATGACAGGAACACAATCTCCAGCTGTACCAGGAATTATCTGACTTGATGCACAAGGATTTTCTGGAGTTCCACTTCTGACAACGGAGCTATAGACTGAAAAGTTATCCAGACCTGTCAAGCTGTAGTCTCCCTTAGAAGAACTAGTAGGAATATTGCCATTTTGTCCACGAGCGCCGTATAGACCAAATAATTTTCCTCCCTTATTCGGGTCGATTTTAGCAGCCGTGTTTAGCAGTGTCTTTGTTGCATTAGAACCACGTTCCAAAAAGGTATAGCCGTAACGATTGGACGTAGGGTTATTCTTCAGATGCTCGTAAGTGTCTTGTGTGATGTACGTATATTTCTCGACTGGGCCCGTACTTTCTCTATTTTCAAAGTCCAGGGGATGACCGCCACCCAACAAAACATTAGGCTGAAAGTTTAGCAATGTCTGTTGCAAAATACTGTCTTGGTTGGACTTGGTGGGGTCGTAAACACTGTCGTACTTGCTACGACGATTTACGAAAGAAGCCGCAGCACCAGGTGTTGCGTGGCTCACAGGTACAGAAGTAACCAAACCTGTAGACTTACCTTTTTCTTTGGCAATTTCTAGGACGGTTTTTAACCTCTTCTCGTAAATATCTACGCCCATCGCGTTGTTAAAGCTCTTTACGCCCGTATAAAGAGTTGTGGCGGTGTTAGCAGAGTCGGGATAACTGTACTTGATATACTCTTTGTCGTATTTACCAGAAGTAGCAGGGGTCAGAGGAATCCAGGGAACAGGGCCGCCTTTACTTGCGTCATAGCCTGCCAAGTTACCATCTGCCAAGCTATTGCCATCAGTGCGATCGCCTGGATTAAATGGAGTAGGTCGGAATGTGAAGTTAGGACGAACAGGACTTACACCGGTGAGTATATTAGACCCATCCAAGGCAGAGTTACCTGTTAAGTGAGGCTGATCTGTTGGTGTTTCTGGTGTATTTCCCTGAATTGTTGTGCCGTAAGTTGTTACTAGTCCATATCCAGTCAGATTTTGAAAGCTTAGACCAGAGCCTTTCCCACTGGTGTAAAAGGGAGCACCTTTGGCAAGAGCAGCAGCCCGCGCCATCTCCCAACCCATACCATCGCCAATCATGATAATCACGTTAATCCCATTACCCGCGGCCAGGGTCGGCTGAAAAATAGAATTACCAAATATCAGCAGAACTGTACAGAGAAGGCTAGCCATAGCAAAGGCCAGCCATCGCCTGTACTTTCCTAAAAATGAAATCATTACGGTACGCCTTCTAGTTAATTGAGTAATTTTCAGCGGCTAACTATTGATAAAAGTTGGATTCAAGATGACTAGCAGCAAAATCTGGATACGCAGCGTTCGCCCTTGGTTGAGTCGAGTTCTTAACAATAGTTGGGTTATAAGCAGCAGCAGGTTGTTGATTTGTTGTGCCTAATGACAGCAGAACTGCAAGAACTAAACTGGATATGAACCAAGCCAATGAGCGTTTGTATTGTTTGAGTAATAGAATCATTTGGGATTTTTTAAGTAAAGCTATCATCAAGAAACCTCCTAATAAGTAAATGAGTGATACTCGGCGGGCAATAACTATGCTTGGACAAGTAAGAGAATGCCAATAAGCATCATTTTTAAACTTTAAATATAAGTAAGCAGCAAAATTAATCTTGCCGATAAACGTTTAGACGTTGCTCTTGCTTTAATGTGATTTTGTGGACAATATTAAAGCTATATCCTGGTTAAATAAAGGATGAATAGGCATTTTTGAAGGTTTTTTACAGCTTGTTATTTGCAAAGTTACTTCAGTAATATTGAAAGTTTCTTGCAAATGATTTTGTAATTTAATGAGTAAGCGATCGCGTTCCCAAATCGTTGCACATTCAACTGTTAAATTAGCGCAAAGCATTATCTTACTTGAGCTAATTGTCCAGATATGAAGTTTCTCTACTTGAATAACATCAGGAAATGATTTGAGAGATATTTCTACCTCAACTGGGTCAATTAATTCCGGTGCATACTCTAAAAAAATCTTCATACTTTCCTGGACTAAAGGCAAGGCACTCAAACCAGTAAAAGTTGCTACTACTAAACTGATTGCGATATCTGCCCACCACCAATCCCAAAAATGAATTGCTACAGCGGCAACTATTACACCAAGAGAACTAGCTGTATCTGCGATGACATGCAGCAAAGCCCCGCGTAAGTTTAAGTTGTTGTCAGTGTAAGGATGAAGCAAAGTAATGTTGAACAGATTCACGATTAAACCCAACACCGCGATTCCTAACATTGGTAAGCCCAAAATTGTTGCTGGATTTTGCCAGCGTTGAACAGCTTCCCAAGCAATAAAAGTTGCGATCGCAATCAAAATTAATCCATTTAACAAAGCTGCTAAAACTTCGATACGTTGATGTCCAAAGGTTGCCTTGTTCTTTGCTGGACGCTGTGCTAAAAAACTAGCAAATAGCGATATTGCTAAAGCACTTATATCCGATAAAATGTGCTCTGCATCAGCTTGCAAAGATAAACTTTTACTCCATAAACCTACACTCCATTCAGCAATAAAGAAACTAGTAAGTAAGGTTACTATTATCAACAGAATTTTTGTACTTAGCTGATTTTTAATTACTTTGTTGGAACTATTTGCACAAGCACATTCACACCATTGAAGTGAGAGCATTAATCAAAAACCTTTGTAAGCTATAGTATTGATTTAGTCTAAAAAATTTCCACTATTTGTCCTATAATCTTATTTTTTTAAGACTATTTAGTGACAAGTTAGGTTGGATACTTTATTTATGCTACATTTTTGATGTAATTGCTCACCAATTGATTTGGTATAAAGTTGTTAATACAGTATTTTTTAAACTTTAGAATATATATCAAGACTATATAAAACTTATATCGCTTAGTTTAAGACATGGTAATGCTTCTATTAAAAATAATAAATTAAAGCAGATTAACACTCATTATTGATGGCAGGTGAAGCAGCAAAAATTATATTAATATTTATCTTTGATTTAACTTGAGCAGAATAGTCAGTGCTGCTACTTTTACCAGTCGTTGGTAAGGCAGTAAACACTTCTTTGCTGTGTCGATGCACCTATCTAAATGTATTTAGTTAACAATAATAATCCTTCTCATTTAATTGAGAATAAGAATCTTTTTTAACAAATTTCATAATAGTCGAATCAAATATTAAAGGCCGTAAACTTGCGATTTATATACTAGCTTGCTCCACAATCTTGAACATGGAAATAACGTTGCGCGCATGAAAACATTGCTAGCTTAGGTAAAATTATTATCCACAAGTAATTTTCTAGCAGTTCTGAACAAAAGTTAAGGCACTAACCTGCTGGAAGCCACTACGTGCCTATGTACTGGATGCAAGGAAGCCAGCACAAAATAAATTTACACAAACTTTATATAAGATTGATAATTTTAAATATTTGATGAAAATAATGTTTTGTTTGATATTTCTTAACCTGCATACACAGTTTTAAAGCTTATTTAAGTGAAATTACAGAACTATTCATTTTTTAGCTTTGGAGTATTTTCTGATGAAATTAGCCAAAAATTTTGGCGTTGCGAGTGTTGCAATTGTCATGTCTGTTACTGCTGTTGGCAATAAACCGACACATGCTGCTGTGATTGAATACGATTTCACCGTGAATGCTATATCTGGCAACAATCCGGGTCAGTATTACGGTTCTTTTGAATATGATGACTCGTCCCTAACCGGCACGGGTCTTGAAAACTTGGGTGTTGGAAATGGATTAGCAGTTACATTCAATTACTTAAATACTATCTATACAGAGAAAAATGATGAACTTTATGACTCTTTTCCTGTAGTCAGCTTTAACAATGGCAAGCTTTCGGGATTAAGCTATTTTGTTGCAGATAAGTTTTTCATCGGCAGCGAGGTAGATACTCCACAAATAGGAGGTAACAAATTTTATAGCATATTGAGTGGAGAATCTTTAGCAGCAGCAGAAATAGGTACAGTTAGTTATTCCAAAGTACCGGAACCTTTTACTCTTGGTGGTACAGCGATCGCTGGTGCTATGGGATTGTGGATTAAACGCAAGAATAAAGCATCAAAAGTGGCAGACTAACTAATAGTAAATATCCACTAAAAAATCTTGAATAAAAAATCCCTACTTCGCAAGTGGGGATTTTATTTTTTTGTAAAACTTACACCGACGCAATTAAGAAAATCGCCTTATCCCTGCCTATATCTTAATTTAAGGATTAAGGCGATTAATTATTTTTAACCAATAAAAGTCTTTAAGATACTTTACTGGTGGAGGTGCGATCGCTAAATAAATCTGCTCCTATCTTCTGTAAAGAAGAACACCTTGGAATTAACCTTTCAGCTTTTAGAGTCCACCGATGATGCCGCCGTCATTGCGTGTAATCACCACTGTTGAAGAACGTGGACGTCCAGATGGGCCATAACCTTGACTGTGCGGCCAGTTACTAAATTCTGTAGGATTTGAAGGTTGCGATCCATCACCTGGGTGCTGGATATTGATAAACATCGCTTTGCCGTCAGGTGTGGTGACTACGCCAGTTACCTCACAGTTTGTTGGGCTGGTCAAGAAGCGCCTAATCTGTTTGGTATTGGGGTCGGCACACATCATCACGTTACTACCGATGTTTACCCAGTCACCTAGACCATCGCCAGCCTGATCAGTCTGAATCCAGAGGCGACCGAAGTCGTCGAACCAAAGACCATCCGGTGCTCCGAAGTCGTCGCCTTTAATGTTGCCGACAAGATTTGGTTCGGAGTTAGATTTATCGCCGCACTCAACGAAAATATCCCATCTGAAGGTAGTAGCTTTGACGCTGCGTCCATCCTCACGCCAGCGAACAATGTGACCATAACGGTTATCAGGACGTGGGTTAGCAGCATCGACAGGAGGACGCGCACTACCTGCGCCTGTTGTGCCGTCTGGCTCGTTCGAGGAAACTGGCTCTGTTCCACGGCGGCTATTATTTGTCAATGTGCAGTAAACCTCAATCTCCTTAAATCCGCCAATCCGAGGACGCACAGCAGTCCACTCTGGGCGATCCATCATCGTCGCACCAACTCGATCCGCAGCCTGTCGTGTCTTGACAAGCACTTCAGCTTGGCTTCTGAAACCGTTTTCAGGTGTTAGACCGCGTTGTCCGTAGACTAAAGGAAGCCACTCGCCAGTACCGTTGTCCTTGAACTTAGCGACATAAAGAATACCGTTGTCAAGCAAGTCGCGGTTAGCATCACGATTTTGCGGATTTAGGGGTTTGGCGCAAACGAACTTGTAGATGTACTCGTTGCGCTCGTCATCGCCCATGTAGAAAGCAACATAGTAGTTGTCATCAACCACGTACTGAGCGCTCTCATGCTTGAATCTGCCCAGTGCAGTGCGCTTTACTGGTTTACTTTGCGGATTGTATGGATCGATTTCAACCACCCAGCCGAACAAATGGGGTTCGAGCGGATTTGTGCTGGCATCAAAACGTGGATCAACCTCATGCCAGCGATAGCCAAACCCTGATGTTGAAACGCCGTAACGATTCTGTCCTGCCAAGATATCGGACTTTTCGATCCCTGGAATTGAAACTACATCTTCCGTAGGGTTGGCAAAGTAGCCGTTCCAGTTCTCCTCACAGGTCAAGTAAGTGCCCCAAGGTGTATGACCGTTGGCGCAGTTATTGAGCGTACCGTATGCAGTATGGCCATCGTTAAGCGTCCCGCTGTCAACCGAGCCATTCGGCGTAATTGAAAACTTCTTCGACTTCAAAAGCGCGCTGCCTGCCGCAGGCCCCGAAATCCGTATCTCGGTATTGCCAGTAATGCGACGACCATAAGATGAATTGCGATTGAAACTCCATTTATTGCCGTTCTTGAATATCTCTACAACAGAAACGCCGTGAGCAGCTTGAGACTTCCGTACCTTTTCAATCGTGACTTGTGAGCCTGGCTGTCCAACTGCGGGTGTAGTTTCTGTTGCTGGAGTGAAGGTCAGACCGTCAGGATGAAGAATCTCTTCTTGGGTATACTCATGGTTCACACACAGCAGCCCGCGATTGAGTGGCTGGTTTAAAAAACTCCTTGCTGACCTTCTTAATGAACTTAAGGTCTGGCCGATAAAACGCTCTTGTGGGAGAGGGAAGTAGTACATACCATCCGCGTGCATACCAAACTGCTTTTCCTGCGCCGCAGCATTCTGCGAGGCATTTGATAGCCAGTCTGGCGCACCAGGCATGATCGGATCACCCCAAGCAACAAGTACTTCGGCCTTATAACCAGCAGGAACACTGACAAGATCCTTTTCGAGGAGTCCTGTCGCTGGGTTGTTCAAATTTGGTGGGATGCTCTTGAAACCAATACCACCAAATCCGGTTCCTTCTGGAATCGGAGTTGCCTCGACACTTTGAAGAAAACCACTGATGGAAACATCGCCTAGAACGGTAAGCACTGACGTACCTACGGCAGTCAGTATAAAGCGCCGACGCTTCATGCTAACGCGCTCAATCACATCACGAATTGACTCGTTACCGGATGGGTTGATCGTCTGATTGTTCTTGGGGTGAAGCGAACCTTTCATTCTGTGCTCTCCGTTTAAGAGTTATAAAATTGCTATTCAGATCATTTCTTGATGACATGAGCAATTCAGTAAAGAAAAACTCTCTAGATTTACATAAATCGCTCAAATATTTATTGAGTTTTCCTTCACTTTTAACAGCCACTAACCCGCAGTTAATATCAAGTTAAAACTGGCTGATGCTGCTCATACGTATAAAAATGATCAATTTTGTATTAATTTAGGTAAAAACCATTAACATCAGGTTATGTATTGATTAATTGGAATTTATTAACATTTATTTTTTAATAAAGAATATTTTCTTTGCAGTACAAATACTGCTTTTATCTTGAATATATATCTATATGTTTAAGACATAATTTCAGCAAATTTTGTGGTATCTCCGAGCGTGCCACATCTATAAACAGAGTCAGGCAAGGAACAGCGTCGGTGTCGCAGCTGTCCTATCCTGGAGATGGATAACAGTGTTTTGTGGGTGAGACTGTGTTTTTCAGCGTTGTGATACCGACTTACAATCGCCAACCGATTTTGTCAAAGTGTCTTCGCGCCTTGGAGGTGCAGGAGTTGAGTGCTGTAAGTTCAGTTACTAATTACGAAATTGTCTTAGTAGATGATGGTTCTACTGATGGCACATTAGAGTGGTTGGCAGCACATAAAGAAGAATTTCCGCATGTACGATGGTTTGAGCAAGACCACGCCGGGCCAGCTGCGGCTCGAAATTTAGGGGTAAAACAAGCGCTGGGAGACATAATTATCTTTATTGATAGTGATTTAGTAGTGCTGTCGAATTTCCTGCAAGCTCATGCAGATGCACTAGTGCAAGGAAAGGAGAAATTAAGAAGCGATCGCTTTTTCACTTATGGTGCAGTTATTAATACTTGCAATTTCGACAACCCAACTGCTGAACCCTATAAAATCACAGATTTTTCCGCAGCTTTTTTTGCTACAGGAAATGTAGCAATTCCTAAACATTGGCTAGAAAAAGCTGGACTTTTTGATACCAGATTTCAACTCTACGGCTGGGAAGATTTAGAATTAGGTGTAAGGCTTAAAGAACTAGGTTTAATACTAATGAAATGTCCAGCAGCCGTTGGCTATCACTGGCATCCACCATTTAATTTAGAGCAAATTCCCCGTTTGATTGACCAAGAAATTCAGCGCGGACGCATGGGAGTTTTATTTTATCAAAAGCATCCTACTTGGGAAGTACGGATGATGATTCAGATGACTTGGTTGCATCGTCTACTTTGGGGCATTCTGTCACTCAATGGCGTACTCAATGAAAGGACGATGGCTCCATTTTTGCGATGGCTAATTAATTTAGGTAAACCCCAATTAGCTTTAGAAATTGCCAGAGTTTTCCTCAACTGGTATAACGTTAAGGGCGTGTATGAAGCTTATGCACAGATGAAGTGAGGAGATAGGAGTTGGCAGATAGGAGTTGGGAGATGGCAGACAAGGGGGTAGGGGAGCAGGGGAGTAGAGAGGCAGGGAAGCAGGAGAGCAGGGGAGTAGAAGTGCAGGAGGGCAGGAGGGCACAAAAGCAATAAATATTGACTTAGGACTCAAGACTCAGGACTCAGGACTCAGGACTCAAGACTCAGGACTCAGGACTCAGGACTCAGGACTCAGGACTCAGGACTCAGAACTCAGGACTCAGGACTCAGGACTCAGAACTCAGGACTCATTACTCAGGAATCAGGACTCAGGAGTTAAAGCTCTGGCAAATATGCTAGCCTAGTATGGTTAACTAATCTCGCACATCCAGGAATTCGGGTGTTTCCTAGTTGGGAACTACGCCTGGGTGGAGGTTTAACCCGAATAGGAGTTCAAAAATACATGCCAGTCGTTTCATTGGCTCAAATGATGGAGTCTGGGGTTCACTTTGGGCATCAAACCCGCCGTTGGAACCCGAAAATGTCTCCTTACATTTACACCTCCCGCAATGGTGTACACATCATCGATTTGGTGCAGACAGCCCAGTTGATGGACAATGCCTATAACTACATGCGATCGCACGCTGAGCAAGGAAAGAAATTTCTTTTTGTCGGCACTAAGCGACAAGCAGCCGGAATTATCGCTCAAGAAGCCAGTCGTTGTGGTTCGCATTACATTAACCAGCGTTGGTTAGGTGGAATGCTGACCAACTGGGCAACCATTAAAACGCGGGTTGACCGCTTGAAAGATTTGGAACGCCGGGAAGAAACCGGGGCACTAGATCTGTTGCCGAAAAAAGAAGCTTCTATGCTGCGTCGAGAAATGGCGAAGCTTCAGAAATACTTGGGCGGTATTAAAACCATGCGGAAAGTGCCCGATATTGTCGTGATTGTAGACCAACGGCGGGAGTATAACGCAGTTCAGGAATGCCAAAAACTGAATATTCCTATTGTTTCTATGTTGGATACAAACTGTGACCCGGATGTAGTAGATATACCCATTCCGGCAAACGACGACGCCATTAGGTCGATTAAGCTGATAGTAGGAAAATTGGCGGACGCTATTTATGAAGGTCGTCACGGTCAGCTGGATGCAGAAGAGGATTACGAAGATTACGACGGTGGCGAGTATGACGAAGACTACGACGAAACCGAGTATACTGACACCGTGATTCCCGACGAAGAGGAAGAATAATAATAGTGCTGAGTGGAGACGCGATTAATCGCGTCTCCACAAGTGGGTGCTGAGTGCTGAGTAAGATAGATATACTCAGCAGTTTAGATAGTTCTTAGTCCTGATTTCTCAGTTGCAAGTTATGAGGTTTGAATCAAGAATTTTCTTCAAATCAAAACTGATAACTGAACACTCAAAACTCAGGACTCAGGACTCAGGACTGATTAACTTTATATTTGTTTGTGAGTGATTACAACTCAAGTTCAAGTTAGGAATTGAGGCAACATGGCGGAAATATCTGCAAAACTCGTCCAAGAGCTACGCCAAAAAACTGGTGCAGGCATGATGGACTGCAAGAAAGCGCTGAAAGAAACTGATGGCGACATAGAACAAGCCGCAGACTGGTTAAGAAAAAAGGGCATCGCTTCAGCGGGGAAAAAAAGCGATCGCATTGCAGCAGAAGGTTTAGTAGACACTTATATTCAGCCTGGTGGCCGGGTGGGTGTACTCATAGAAGTCAACTGCCAAACTGATTTTGTTGCCCGTAACGAAGCTTTTAAAGCTCTAGTTAAGAATCTAGCAAAGCAAGCAGCAACCGTTGATAGCGTTGAATCTTTATTGACTCAACCCTATATTGAAGATGAAAATGTGACTGTAGAGGAATTCATTAAGCAAACCATCGCTACGCTGGGTGAAAATATCCAAGTGCGTCGCTTTATTAATTATGCTCTACCAGAAGGTACACAAGGTAGAGTAGACAGCTACATTCACACTGGCGGTAGAGTTGGTGTTTTGGTTGAACTGAACTCCCAAACTGAGTCCGTGGCCAGTAAAGAAGAGTTCCAAGCCTTGGCACGAAATACCGCTATGCAAGTTGCGGCTTGCCCGAATGTCGAGTTTGTGAACGTAGACCAAATCCCCGCCGAAATTGCCCAAAGAGAGAAAGACATTGAAATGGGGCGGGATGATTTGGCGAACAAGCCACAGAACATCAAAGAAAAGATTGTTCAAGGACGGATTGAAAAACGCCTGAAAGAATTGACTTTGCTGGATCAGCCTTACATTCGCGATCAAAGTATTTCTGTAGAAGACTTAGTGAAGCAAGTGAAGGCTCAATTAGGCGAAGACATCCAAGTGCATCGCTTTGTCCGTTACATTCTAGGCGAAGGCATCGAAAAGCAAGAAAGTAACTTTGCTGAGGAAGTTGCTGCACAAATGGGTAGTAAGTAATTTTGGTCATTAGTGATTAGTCATTAGTCATTTGTTCTTAGTTCAAATGACTAATGACTTTTTTAAGCACAGGTCAAGCAAATTATGCTGACCTGTATTTTATGATTTTGTATCTAAGCTCGACTTGATCCAAAATGAATAACTCGGCTTTTCTTATCCGGCAAA
Source organism: Komarekiella delphini-convector SJRDD-AB1 (assembly GCF_014831675.1). Taxonomy (GTDB): domain Bacteria; phylum Cyanobacteriota; class Cyanobacteriia; order Cyanobacteriales; family Nostocaceae; genus Komarekiella. The sequence continues at coordinate 24,765 of NZ_VJXY01000042.1, forward strand.
AACTCTGGTTTTTTGGCAAATACTTTTCCCATATTCTTGATTCACGATCAAGTATAAAAACTCAAACTACACTCCCGCGATGCTTTCAGCGTCGAGTTTTGGGTTTCGTAAAAATGGATAAAGTCGAGCTTAGAGGGTGTTTGAAAAGTGTTTCGCTGTGACTTTAGGCACTTTTAGATCCCCCCTAACCCACGCCAGTCGCTCATGGGGAGCCACCCCCTTGCGGAGGTTCCCGACGCTCGTTCGCGTAGCGTGTCGCAGACAAGACTCGCTCTAAGCGAAGCCATGCCGAAGGCTTTACGCTGCGCTATCCGTTGTGGGGAGTGGCGTGGAAACCCCCTTGGCGCAGCCTCAAAGTAGAGAAGACCGCGCTGGCTCCCCTTAAAAAGGGGGAACCGGAATCAAAGTCCCCCTTGTCAAGGGGAGCCACTGTGTTGGGGAGACAGCGCCGTGGGCGGGTTTCCCGACTTGAGGCGACTGTCGTCGGGTTTCCCGACTTGTAGCAAGTGGCGTGGATTTAGAGGGATCTAGAACTTTTGATACCGACAAGATGACTTTTCAAACATCCTCTAAAATCTAAAAACCTCTGGATGATTACTTTGTAATAAATTTGTACATTTGTACCATGTAATGGTTCATCTGGACAAGAACGAGAAGATATGGCAAGAGCGATTGAGCGAATTGAGCAGGATATTGCAGGGTTGAAAGAGGCGATCAGCGCGATCGCAGTAGAACTACAAAACGCTTATGCTAGTTATTTAACGACTTTGGGGCAAGCTGTACGGCAACAGCTAATTCTGGCCATTTATCACCTCTGTACTCAAGGGTATCCTGAAAACTTCCTAAGTTTATCATTAAGTCAGCGGCAACAATTACAACAAGTTATACGCAAATTGAGTCAACAGGCGGCTGAGCAGTTACTCGCTTATATTAAGAGTGAGGGAAATGAGAGAGATGAGGGAGCAGGGGAAGTAGGAGAAGTAGGGGAAGCAGACGAAAGTAATTCTTTGCCACCTTCATTCCATCCCCCCTTATCCTCCTCTGCTCCTGACCTTTCTAACCCTGTAGAACTGGCAGAATGGCAACAGAATTTAGAGGAAGCTACGCAAGAGATACTGAAAAATCTTTCGCATAATGCTAACCTTTTATTACAAAAAGCTGAGATACTACCTAAAAAATTACCGGAACCAATTTTAGCAGCTGCGGCTGCTGCTGCATCAGAAGCATCTGCCGAGGTCATGCCAGGGCCGCCCAACCTATTAAATTTAGTAATTGAAATTGAAAATGAGCAGCAATCAGAAGACTCTAGCCTGACACAGATAATGGCTATTAACCTCCGGCTAGGAGAAATTGAATTTGCTGATGCGACACTCTCGTCTGAGCGCAGGCATATCCGCAATATTTTGGGTCAGCTAAACAAGCTAGGACGGGAGTATCAAAAAAGGCAGCGTGAAAAATCAGTTGCCGAAGCTGAAGCCGCATGGCGTGCTAGTTGGTTTGAAGATTAATCAATAGTCTATAGTCCATAGTCCAAATATTGACTCTTGACTCTTGACTCTTGACTCTTGACTCTTGACTCTTGACCAATGACTAATGAAAAACCAGACTGGATAAGATTGCAAAAAGCCTTGGCAATAGAGGCAGAACATGGCTTTACAGACTTGTTGGGCAAACAATACCGTTTCAGTGAATTTCTCAGCCTAACTTTTGGTAAATTTCCAATAGTCTTGGCTGCAACTGAACGTCGCCGTTGGCATGAACTAGCGGCGCAATTTGCTAATTATCCAAATCTGGGACTGGAAGATAGACAACATTTAGTAGCAGAAACTCGTAGGTATCTGTACCAACTACAGCAAGAGGAGGGGGAACAGGGGAGCAGAGGAGTAGAGGAGCAGGAGATAGTTTATAAATCCAAAATCCGTCTTGAAAAGTTTGCTACGGGGGGAAACCCTCCTTACAACTTTTCGCAAAATCCAAAATCTAAAATCATAGCCGAGGTGAGTCGGAGACTTGCCCCGAAAATAGATCAAAAACTTAGCGATTTACCAGAAATAGGCATCAGAAAAGCTGATAATTTGGCGCGTCTTGGTTTGTATACCGTGCGCGACCTGCTTTTCTACTATCCCCGCGACTACATTGACTATGCACGTCAGGTGAATATCCGCGAGTTACAGGGGGGTGAGACGGTGACAATAGTGGCTACAGTAAAGCGTTGCAACTGTTTTACTAGCCCAAAGAATAAGAAATTATCAATTTTAGAACTGATACTGAAAGATAATACTGGTCAAATTAAAATTGGTCGTTTTTACGCAGGTGCGCGCTTTAGCAGTCGTGCTTGGCAGGAAAGTTTAAAACGTCGATATCCAGTAGGTAGTATTGTAGCGGCATGTGGGTTGGTGAAAGAAAGTAAATACGGCTTGACGCTGGATAATCCAGAATTAGAAGTTTTAGCAAATCCAGGAGATACAATTGAGTCGCTAAATATTGGGCGAATAGTACCAATTTATACATTAACAGAGGGTATAGTAGCGAATATGGTGCGACAGGCGGTAATAGCCGTTTTACCCGCTGCGTCTCATCTAAAAGATCCTCTGCCAAGTGGTTTGCGACAGAAGTATGATTTGATGGAATTGAAAGATGCGATCGCTAATATCCACTTTCCCAACGATAGCGCTAGTCTGCAAGTTGCCCGTCGTCGCCTAGTCTTTGATGAATTTTTCTACCTGCAACTCGGTTTACTGCAACGTCAGCAGCAAGCAAGGGCGATCCAAACCAGTGCTATTCTCGCGCCAAAAGGTCAACTGTTAGAGAAATTTCACGAAATTCTGCCTTTTCAACTGACTGGCGCACAACAACGAGTCATCAACGACATCCTCAACGACTTACAAAAACCTGTGCCGATGAATCGTCTGGTGCAAGGCGATGTCGGTTCTGGTAAAACTGTCGTCGCCGTGCTGGCGATTTTGGCGGCGATTCAATCTGGCTACCAAGCGGCGCTAATGGCTCCTACAGAAGTTTTGGCAGAACAGCATTACCGCAAGTTAGTTAGCTGGTTTAACCTGCTGCATTTGCCAGTGGAATTACTGACAGGTTCAACAAAAACTAGCAAACGGCGACAAATTCACGCTCAGCTAGGAACAGGTGAATTACCCCTGTTAGTGGGAACTCACGCCTTGATTCAAGATCCTGTGAACTTCCACCAATTGGGTTTGGTGGTAATTGATGAGCAGCATCGCTTTGGGGTGGAACAGCGAGCGCGTTTGCAACAAAAGGGTGAGCAGCCGCATGTATTAACTATGACAGCTACGCCTATTCCCCGAACCTTGGCACTAACGATACACGGGGATTTGGATGTGAGCCAAATTGATGAGTTACCACCAGGACGGCAAAAGATTCAGACAACAGTGCTATCAGGTCAGGAACGCACCCATGCTTATGACTTGATCCGCCGGGAAATTGTCCAAGGAAGACAAGTTTATGTGATTTTACCACTGGTAGAAGAATCAGAAAAATTAGATTTGCGATCGGCAGTGGACGAGCATCAAAAGTTACAAGAAAGCATTTTTCCTGACTTTCAAGTGGGGCTGTTGCATGGTCGCATGAGTTCTGTTGAGAAGGATGATGCAATTACCAAATTCCGTGACAACCAGACGCAAATTCTGGTTTCGACTACTGTTGTTGAAGTTGGTGTAGACGTACCGAATGCAACAGTAATGCTCATTGAAAATGCGGAACGGTTTGGCTTATCGCAACTGCATCAACTACGGGGACGCGTCGGCCGTGGCGCGGCTCAGTCTTACTGTTTGCTGATGAGCAGTTCTAGAAGTCCCGATGCTCAACAAAGACTGAAGGTATTAGAGCAATCTCAAGATGGCTTTTTCATATCTGAGATGGATATGCGTTTTCGCGGCCCTGGGCAAGTGTTGGGAACTCGTCAATCGGGAGTGCCAGATTTTACCTTAGCAAGTTTAGTTGAAGATGAGGAAGTGTTACTTTTAGCGCGGCAAGCAGCAGAAAAAGTGATAGAGATAGATGCAACTTTAGAGCGTTGGTATTTGATGAAAGAAGAGTTGAAGTATCGGTATGAGCGATTGATGGGTGGGGCGATTTTGACGTGATTGATGTAAGCGATCGCTTTAACCAAACATTAGCCTTTTCAAGGTGGATAAATTTCTCGAATTTATGGCTTTTTACCTTCGTATCTTAGTGCCTTGGTGGTTCAAAAATTGACTTTTTAACCACTAAGGCACGTTCGCAAAGCGTCTCGCAGAGAAGTCACCAAGAAAAATATACTATACCTTGCAAGGGCTAGATGAAATATTTAATATCTGATTTTTGTTCAGACCGAGATTTTGAGATTAAGTGAACTCTATAGTCTCAACAAACTCTAAAATATTGTCTTTGATATTCTCAGCTTCTTCTTCAAAAGAACCGGGAGTTTCGCCGTTAAAAAAGCTGCGCTGGCTGCTAACTATGTACAAAAATTCACCACTGATAAAGGTGAGAAGCCCTCGGTATGCATCTAATCTGATTGCAGTTCCGTTATTTTCTTGCTTGGAAATTGTTGAACCTTTTGGCATATTGACCAATACATAGTAAGCTCCCTCTAAAGTGTCTTCTAGATATTCAGTAAACTCCACTTTAGCATCTGGAATATTAGCAAAAATCGCTTGAGGTACATACTTGTCTACTAAAATTGATTGGAAATATTCTTCCTGTCCAACAGATTCGATTTCCTCTATTTGATCTGGGGGAAGAGGATAATAATCGATTCTCAGCAATGTGCCAAAGTCATCGGAAAAGCCAACTACCCCTTCTTGACTTTGAATTTTACCCCCCTGATGAGAGTCAACTGGAATGGGGACTGTAAAGTTACCTAAGGGTGACTTATACGCTTGTTGGTTATAGCTTTCTACTGCTATTGTTTCATCTTCGTCATCTGCATATTCTTCATCTTCTGCTTCTTGAAAAGCTGCAATTACTTCCTTGATGATTTCCTCGGCTTCTTCATCCTCAAGTTCCAAAGCTTCTTGAAGTTTTTTGAGGTACGGTTGTTTTTGGTTAGAGATAGTGAGTTCTTCTTCGTCCAAAAGTACTATTACCCCAGCAGCAAAACCATCCAGTACTAGTTCATCTGAGAGAGATGCTTTGGCGGCATTAAACAAAGGGCCGAGTCCTTCGTCTTCTACAATGCCTATGAGCCTATCGACTATTTCTGTAGTTTCATCTTCTGAGTATTCCTCAAAGACCTCGAACTCCCAGAGGATACCTGCTAAACTTTCTGCATCTACATCTTCAATGGATGAATCAGCGATCGCGGTGACAACTGCGATCGCTGCTACTGCTTCTTCTGGACTCAGTGACTCTTGTGATGTCTTTTGTGATTTAAAAATCTTATCATATTTGGTCATAATTGCTACCTTAGCCAATGGCTTTCTAGTAATAATAAATTGAAAGTGTCAATGAGTAGTTTAGTTTAGTAATGCAGCGAAGTTCCTGTATCAGAGGTAGCGAGGCTTACTTAATATCGCACAGGTGTGAATAAACTGTGTTGAAAGTGTATCTCCAGCGTTAATTAAGCCTTGGTGTAATCTACTTGCGGTAAAAACTCCTGATTTCCCCCATCTTTATTTGAGTTATACAGGAAGCGATCGGCGATGTTTTCGTAGAAATTTGGATCGATCCAGTAACAAAGGTGTCCTTGAACACCCCAGGATGCCTGATATTTCATTTCAACGTTATCTAGGTTCTCATAGTAATCCAGATGACCGCTGATTGGGTCTTTCAAATGGTAGTAATTGACCCAACGGACTTGCTCAAGTTTGCATTCTACCGGGTTATTGGTCAAGTACAAACTTTGCAACACAAATTCTGGTTTCACGCGGAAGGAGTTGAGGTGCTCTAACATCCGCTGTCGAATATATTGTCCCTCCTGTGCTACTTCTCGGAAGAAAAAAGCGATTTTGTCTAGTGGTGAACCAAAGGTAATCAGTCCTTGAATTTTATTCAGCAAGAGACTTTTTGTCTTATCTTGGGAAAGACTGGTTTCAATACAGAGAAGGTTCAATGTATCGTATGCAATACAACTACCGAGAGAATGTCCAGTCAGTATGACTTGGTCATAATTTGCTTGCTTATCCTTGAGAATTGCTTTTAGTAATGTTAAGGATTCTGTAACTATTTGTTGGCGAATCTTTTGGTAAGGTGATTTCCGGTCAGTAATGCTGTAAATGGCTATATCACCAACCAAATTAACTAAGGGTGGGGTAACAATTTGTTTACTTAGCTTCCAGGCTGATTGCAGAAAACGACCTCTGAGAAATGGGCCTACAAATGAAAGAATTAACCAAAGTCCCAGTCGCAATCCTGGATAAACAAAATTAAATAGGCGTAGGAATATGGTGAGCCAACGTAGGCGATATGTAAATAAGCTTTTCCTATTTTTATTAGCGAGAAGCGCATTTAATAAACCTTGGTTTTCCTTCCGACTATAAAATTCAATTGTTCCATCAAGCGTCCGTTCTGCCCATTGCAACATCTCCGGTACACTAATTTTATTTTCTGTATTATGTGCCCAGTAGTACTCATGAACATCAATTAACCAGTCTTGAGCGGTATCTGTTGAACTCAATCTCACAAAGCTTTCTGTCCAAATAGAGCCATTGGATAGTCTGCGCTTAGCAATTAAGTGTTCTAGCTTGAAGGGTAAATTCTGCTTATCAAAGTATTTGAGCAAGTTCTGAGCGAAATAGTCCACAGTTTCAAAAGGATTTTGTTCGCCGACACCGTGAATCAGGAAAAATGCTGTGCGACCTTTGGGAAATCTCATAATATTTTGATTGGTCATATATGATTACCTTTTTTAGAGAAAATATCTTGGTCTTAATAGTTAACTCTGAGGTTCGAGTCGCCACTACTCTTTTTTATTCACAGCCTTTTTTAAAAAAACAAATGTTACTTGTAGTTACGCTAGTCTGAAGATCAATTACTGAATATCATAAAAAATCTGATTATAAATTGTTTTAACACTTTTATAAGTTCTCACCTGCTCCAAGGGCAAGAACATATAGTTAAAATTACTTTTTGATAAAATTTGTATCAATTAAATATTGACAATTAACCAGATTTATAGTTTTAAAATGGCTAAATAGTAAAAGTTGCGCTCGCTATAAATAATTGATCTACTTTAATTAAGACACAAGTTAGCCTCAGTATTTTCCTCATGTTACTTTGGCAAGATACTATAAATTTTTATTAAAAATCAAATTCTTCTAATATCTGCTATATTTCTCCATTTTTATCCTCTAGCTCGTGAATTATGTCTATGGACAGAACTATAAACTAGCTAGCGATAGATAGCTACACCGTGGGAAGGATGGCATAATACCGAAGTTTGTAGTTACACAAACTCGAAAACGCTGTACTGTTGGCTCTGCTTTACAGACTTGAATTATAGGAAATTCTGAGTTTTTTATGGTCAAAACCCCTCCATCCCAGTTTTCACCAGATCAATACAAAGTTGATTCTGCAACAGAAAAAGTAGAAGCTCTTATAGAAACCCCACCATCAGACACGGAAATCGCTCTAGAGTTTCTTTACACTAGGGATATTGAGTTTCGTCAGGAAACAATTTACTTTCTTGTAGTGGATCGCTTTCATGACGGCGATCCAAATAACAGCGAAGGTGAAAACTCAGAACTTTACGATCCAACTGGACAAGATTGGGGTAAGTACTGGGGTGGTGACTTGCAAGGTGTCATCGATAAATTGGACTATCTACAAAACATGGGAGTGACTGCTGTTTGGTTAACTCCTCTGTTTGAGCAGGTTGAAGAGTTATTTGTTGGCAATGCAGCGCTACATGGCTATTGGACAAAAGACTTTAAGCGGCTCAATCCTCGCTACATTGGTGAAGGAGAGAACCCTTCTTTAAATGCGACTCAGGAAGAAAAAAATACAACGTTTGATCGATTAATTGCAGAACTCCATAAGCGCAATATGAAGTTGGTGCTGGATATAGTCTGCAACCATAGCAGCCCTGATACCAGCGGTAGTAAGGGTGAATTGTATGACGATGGCGTTAAAATTGCTGACTTCAACGATGATGTCAATCACTGGTATCACCACTATGGCGAAGTGCAAAATTGGGAAGATGATTGGCAAGTGCAGAACTGTGAATTAGCCGGTCTAGCAACTTTCAACGAAAATAATACTGAATATCGTGAGTATATTAAATCCGCAATTAAACAATGGCTAGATCGGGGTGTAGATGCACTGCGGGTGGATACCGTCAAGCATATGCCCATCTGGTTTTGGCAAGAATTTACTGGTGATATGAGCAATCACAAGCCAGATGTATTTATTTTTGGCGAGTGGATTTACAGTAATCCTAGTGATGATCGCTCTGTTGAATTTGCTAATCACTCTGGCATGACCATGCTAGACTTTGGGCTGTGCGTAGCGATTCGAGCAGCATTGGCACAAGGTTCAGAAAACGGCTTTCATACAATTCAATACATCTTTGACCAAGACTTTCGCTACAGTGGGGCTACAGAGTTAGTCACATTCATCGACAACCATGATATGCCTCGCTTCCAATCGCTGAACCCCGATCCAGCGATGCTTAAGGTAGCGATCGCCCTAATTATGACATCTCGTGGCATTCCCTGTATTTATTACGGTACAGAACAATATCTGCACAATGATACTGATGGCGGGAATGATCCTTACAACCGCCCGATGATGGAAAATTGGGACAAGGATAGTGAAGTTTATCGCTGCATTAGATTACTGTCTGGATTACGGCGACTAAATCCCGCTGTGTCGATGGGTAGCCACTGGCAAAAATACTTAACACCGGATATTTATTGTTACGTACGTCGCTATCGTGACTCTGTGTGTTTTGTCGCACTCAATCGGGGAGGAGAAGTCACTCTACCAGAAGTAGCAACAGAATTGCCCGATGGAGAACATACCTGTGTTGTGACTCGCAACAAGTACGAGGTTAAAGACGGTAAGATTTATAACTTGCCACTTGAAGAACGGGGAGTAATTGTTTTCAGCCACGTTGGGGAGCGAATCAAAGGGCAAACTATAGTGCGCGTGCAACTCAATGGGGTGAATACCCAACCCGGCGAAACTATTGTCGTGACTGGAGACTGTCCAGAGTTAGGCAACTGGGATATCAGCAAAGCGTACCCTCTAGAGTACATCAACTCAAATACCTGGTTTGCCGAAATTCCTTTTGATGAGAGTGCTGGTAAGCTGATTGCTTACAAATATGCCATGTGGCGGGAAGGGCGATCGCCTCTGCGCGAAAATCTCGTTAACCGCCGCTGGGTGATTGCTAAAGAAGGCACTGTCAAATGGCGTGATACTTGGGCATCGGGACGAGAATCGTAGAATTTATAAGCTAGCTCCCCAACTTTTTGAAGAAGTCGGGGAGCTAACTACACGCAGCTTATTTCTTCAAAAAACGCTGACGCAGACGAGATATAAAACTATTCACCTCTGGTATTCTCATCCATGAAGCGATCGCTGCAAACACAGCGATCCCCACGAAGCCAGATATACATAACTGCAACAGCAGAATTAGTAAACCTTCTTTACCTAGTAACTGCTGACAAATAACAAGAGTGAGAAAACTTGCTAACCCAGCGACGACGCTACCCGCAGTTAAACCCAAAATTGGCACACTCCATTCACGCCAGGGTAAACCGTTGAGTTTGCGATCGAGTAAAAATAACAGCATCAACATTGAACTACAATTTACGCCTACCGTTGCCAGCACCAAACCGGGAGCGCCAAAAGGCCCAACTAAAGCCCAATCTAGTGCGGCGTTAAGAAAGATATTAAAAGTACTAATGCGAAAAGGTGTTTGTCCATCACCCAAAGCATAAAACACCCGAACCAAAACATCACGCCCCAAATAGGCAAACATCCCAATTCCGTAAGCGACTAGCAGGGATGAAACTAACTGTGTGGCGTCTTGTGTGAAAGCACCCCGCTCATATACTATTTTCACAATGGGTACAGCTAGCACCACCATCAGCGCTCCCAGAGGCAACATAGTAAAAGCAGTCAGCAGTAATCCTTGGCGAATACGTAGTTTGAGATCAGGCCAATGTTCTGGAGCGGCAAGTTGGGCAAATATCGGTAATAAAGGCAACAAAATGATGTTAGAAATAATGCCTAGGGGAGTTTGCACAAGCAAATTGGCATAGTTAAAGCCCGCAGCAGCACCAGGAATAGGACTGGCAAAATAAAGGACGGTAGCAAAGTTAATCGGCATCATGCCTGAAGAAATAGTCGCCGGGGTCATAATTTTAATAGCTTCTTGGACACCGGGAGATCTAAAATCAAACCGCAGACGTAATGTCCCAAGTCCCAACCGCCACTGCACAACTAGCTGCACCAACCACTGAAGGATTGCCCCAGCTAAGGTTCCCCAAGCCAATACCATGCCACCAATAAAAGCGTATTCCGGCTTGATGATATCTTTGCCATGTTGCATAGACAAGATAACAATGCCGATAACAACAGTAATACTTGATAATAGAGGACTAATGGAGAGCAACCAATACTGATTAGCTGCATTGAGAGTACCGAAGCCAATGCCAATTAAGCCAGAAAATAGTGCCATTGGGGCCATAATCTGGATTTGTTGGACAGCGATCGCTCTGGTTGTCGCATCCAACCCATGACCGACAATATCAATGATCGCATCTGCCAAAAAAATCTGAGCAACTGTCACTAGCAACAGCAATCCAGCCACCAGCGTTGTGACTGTTTCTACAAGGGAAGCGGCTTCTTCTCGCTTACGCTTAGCTAATACGCTAACGATCGCACTGTGAATTGGCCCATTCACACCACCTAAGATTGTAAATAGAAAGCCAGGGATAACGTAGGCATAACTATAAGCAGTAGCAGCAGCACCAACACCAAAAGCGGCAGCGATCGCTTGCTGCCGTACTAAACCAAAGATTTTACTAATTAATGTGGCTGCGGCAACAATACCAGCAATTCCAGCGAATGAACGAGAAGGTTTTTGTTCTTGATTAGTCACGAATAATACCCGACAACTCTTGCAGAGTGCATATCTTAAAACATTTAACTTTAAATCCCGCAGTCTGTCAGGCAAATTTTGACAAATTAGTCATAGTAATCATTTTAAGTGCGATCGCTCAAAATTGAATTCCTGAGATTGTTATAATGATATGCGTTTTAGCTCTCAATCTCTTTTTTAAAATTAATACTGAATAACCAGCCTCTCTTCGGATATTTTAGTGAAACGTGACTCCATTTATTACCAAATTTTTAAGCGTTTTCCTGGGTTAATTTTTGAAATCGTTGATTACCGTCCTGAACAGTCGCACTGCCAAGAAACGAAATAATAGATATTATTACCACAATTGCTGTTTACAAGTTTTCGTCTTTGAGTAGAGAGGAAGTGGAAGCTGTGCTGGGACTTACTTTAGAGCAAACCAGGGTTTATCAGGAAGCAAAAGCTGAGGGTCGGGAAGAACGAGAAGCTGAAATGTTGAAAGTTACCGTCCCCCTGTTGCTAAAAACGGGAATGAGTGTAGAACAGATTGCTCAACAGCTCAATGTTGATGTAGAAGCTGTCCATCTGGCTATACAGCAGAGTGCGTAGAAGAACACGCACGCGATCGCCGTTTACTGCCACCAACTTTTTGGGTGCAATTTATTTAGCTGCTTCTGTTATCTGGTTGAATTGATAACACGCCCTAGCGACATCCCAAACTCTCCCGCGTGGAAACACCTGTCACTGGATTTATCCCATCAGCTTGTTTGCACATTAACGAAACTTGATAGCGGTCAATCAAAGCGTCTGTAAAATCAGCGCCAGTGATATCAGCATCGAAAAAGCGGCTGCGGGTTAAAGTTGCTTCTGTAAAAATGGCATTTTTCAGGTTTGCACCGTCCATAGTGACGCGATCGACCAAAGCACCTGTCAGGTTCGCGCTTTCCAAATTTGCTTTTAATAAAACTCCCTTAGTGAGAATTGCGTTTGTTAAATTCGCTCCTTGGAAATTTGTACCCCGCATTTCCGCCGCTACAAAGGTTACGCCTGCCAAATCAGCGTTAGAAAAGTCACGATTCTCTAAATTGATATTGTTATAGTTAATTGTGTTGATTTGAGCAAGAGCTGGTTTTGAACTAAGTAATATCCACAACCAAGCCAGCATAAAAATTACAATCAAACTGAAGCATCGAAGTAAAATCTTTTTCATAACTTTATTTTTTGAGTCAAAAGTCCAGAGTAATTAATTTTGACCCTTGACCCTTGACTCTTAATTATTTCCAATCTTTCCCAATACGGATTGTCAGGTCAGATTCTAAATCGCCGATCGCTGACACTTCTATTTGACCCAAGCCTAAGACTTTTTGCAAGTCAACTCCTACTCGTCGGTTCCCTTTTTGAACAACAATTTGAGTTTGACGTTGGGTATCAGGCCAATCGGGTGCTTTGTAAATATTAGTAAAGCCTTTCTGTTTGAGATAAGCAATAACTTGTTCAGTTAGCTGAGGTTGATTAGAAGCATTTTGAATAGCAATTTTGAGGTTAGGAACCCGGCGCATATCTGGCTTTAGACCAGGTACATTCACCCCAACATAATCATTCAATAGGCTCTGTTGTCCAGTCATGTTCAGCCAATAGCTATTAGGGTCTTTGCTAAAACGGCTAAATGCACCAGGCAACACGGTCATTTGAAAATTATCTCGTTCTAGGTTGAGGCCAAAGTTCACCAACGCCATCATTTCTTCCATCTTCAGGTTGGTGTCAAAGTATTTTCGCATTAAGCGAGTTAATTGAGGCAACCTAGGTAAGACAGTAGGACTGTTGAGACGTTGCAGCAAAGCTGCTATTAGTGCTTGCTGTCGCTGCACTCTTGGTAAATCTCCTAACCCTGTTTCGCGGAACCGGGCAAACTGTTCTGCCTGTTCACCGTTAAGGGTTTGCCAGCCACTAACTAAATCAATCGACAGCCGACTGGCGGTGTCTTTATATTCCATTGATTTGGGAACAAACACCTCTACCCCGCCTAACTGATCGACTAACTGCCGTAAACCGCTGGTGGAGATCCGGATATAGCGATCAATGGGCGCATTATTTAAAGTACGGCTGACTACCCGCGCTGCCAAGACTGGGCCGCCTTGGGCATTGGCATCCGATACTTTAGTTAATCCTTGCTCTCCCTTTTCTGGGATTGCGATCATCGTGTCTTTGGGGATCGAAAGCACACGTACAGATTTATCGCCGGGGTTTAGCCGGACAAGCAGCATAGTATCACTTTTACCAGCAAAGCTTTCTGGTGAACCATCAACAGTACCGTTAACTGGTTCAATTCCCATAATTAAAATATTCATCGGTCGTGATAGCTGGTACTGAGAGAGTTTGCTCCATAACTCCCCAGGTAGTGGCATTTTTTGCTCATCTTTCCCAGCGGTTCCTAAATCTTCATCTGTTCGATCTAAGTTGCTCCATAACGGAGTCCACAGCGCTAAAGTCGAAACTAGTAACCCCGATAAGATGATTCCTAAGACAACCGTCAATATCCACAACAGCCATTGAGGCATGGTCAAGCCCAGTCTCTCATAAAGCTGGTTGGGAATCGCGCCCACAGATTCGACGACGCTACGAGAATTATTGACTTGTGGTATTACCTCGGCCTCTGAATCGGACGCTGGTGCAGGCGTTACCTGATTTTCCGTTGTTTGAACTTGTTGCGATCGCACCTCATTTTCAAATTCTGCTATTTGCTGAGATGTGACCGGATTTTCCGACCATTTGACTTGTTTGATCACGATTATCTCCCCACTCAACCACTCACTAAAAGTATGTTAATGCAAGCTACAAATATTGCCAGTGCAAAAGCTCACTGTAAACTTGTAATGTTCTTCGGTACGTGTGTATGACAACATGAATACTTTATTGTTCCCTGTAATACTTGCTGGTGGTAAAGGTGAACGTTTTTGGCCCCTAAGCCGCAAAGACCGACCCAAGCAATTTTTAAGTCTCGATGGTAGTTCTAGAAGCCTATTACAAGCAACCGCCGATCGATTGATAGATCTCGTGGGCAGTTGTGATTCCTTGTGGGTGATAACTTCTAATCAGATAGCTGAAGGGGTAAGACAACAACTACCCGAACTACCGTCTCAAAACTTGCTGATTGAATCAGAAGGAAGGGACACTGCCGCAGCTGTTGCTTGGACAAGTTTAGAAATCAAACAACGCTATGGAGAAGACGCTGTTATTGGCTTTTTCCCTGCTGACCACTGGATTGCCGACCAAAAGGCGTTTGCACACACATTAAGTGCAGCTACACAACTGGCGGCAAGCACAGAAGCGATTGTCACATTGGGGATCAAGCCTACTTTTCCATCAACCGGCTACGGTTACATTGAACAAGGTGAAAAAATAGGTAGCTTTAATGAGTTGCCAGCCTATCACGTCAACCGCTTTACTGAAAAGCCCAACCGTGAAACGGCAGAAACTTTTCTATCTTCGGGACGTTTTAGCTGGAATAGTGGCATGTTCGTTTTTCGGGCTGGGGTTGTTCTCAAGGAACTACATACCCATGCTCCAGAAATTATCGAACCTTTAGAACAACACGGTGCTGATATCTATCCCCAGTTGCCTAAGAAGAGTATAGACTATGCGCTAATGGAAAAGACCACTCTAGCATACGTTTTACCAGTGGAGTTTGGTTGGGATGATTTAGGAGATTGGAATGCGATCGAACGCTTACTTAAAAAAGAAGAGACTCCCAATGTGGAACTCGCTACCCATGTGGGATTAGATACGCAGGGGGCTATTGTCTATGCCTCAAATCCAGAAGATGTGGTTGTTACTATTGGTTTAGAGGATGTGGTGATTGTGCGCGATCGCAATGTTACCCTTGTGGTTAAAAAAGACCGCACGCAAGAAATTAAGCAGATCCTCAAAACTCTCCAAAACGATCCCCGATTTACCGACCTGCTGTAGATGTAAAAGTTAAAACCCTTGGCAGAGGCGAAAAAGTCTGTTTTTCTATTATAACTTGACTGTCTGTTGTTTTATCTGAAAGTTATGGAAATCATCAGCTTTGAGCCTCTGGCTAAAACAATGGCCATTAATTCTATTGCTGCTGATCAAAAGTATATTTCTCCGGTCAAAGGATTCTTTTGTCCTCATCGCCTCTGACACGGCGGTGATTCTTGCTCAAATTAGGTTAAACCAATGCTGAGTCAACAGAAGCTCCACGAAGCCGTACAATCTCCATACAAAGATTCAAAGACTGTGCCATATCTAGTAAAACCTTAACAACCGCCGAAACTAGATTCACCGCTGTATTGTCGTCCCCTGCTGTTTACCCCTTTAACTCCTCTGCATCTTGGCACCTTATAACAATGTTCCTCACACAAACTGTTCCCCGTCAACGAGAAATCATTGAAGTATTCCTTCGCAATGGCTGGGACTATATGCGAAGGCTACTGACTGGTGGCAAAGCTGATGAACCCCAGCTACCCACACCTGCTGTTTTAAAAAACATTCTGGTGGATTTGGGGCCAGTCTATGTCAAACTCGGTCAGCTACTCTCTACCCGCCCAGATTTACTTAGCGCCGCCTACATTGAGGAACTATCAACCCTACAAGATGAAGTGCCGGCAGTTCCCTGGTCAGATGTAGAAGTAGTCATTCGCAAACAACTAAAGCGATCGCTAGAAGAAACTTTTAGTACGATTAATCCCATCCCAGTAGCGGCGGGATCAATTGCCCAGACACATCGAGCCACACTTGCAGACGGTCGAGAAGTTGCGCTGAAGGTACAGCGTCCGGGAATTGATATTACTGTTGCCCAAGATATTGCCTTAATTCAAGGGATTGCTGATTTAGTAGCGCGTACAGATTTTGGACAAACCTACGAAATCAAATCTATTGCTGAAGAATTTACCAAAGCCCTAGAAGCCGAGTTAGATTTCACGCGGGAAGCTGGTTTTACAGACCAATTGCGGCGCAATTTATCCCGTAGTCGCTGGTTTGATCCTACCCAAATAGTAGTTGCCGAAATCTATTGGGATTTGACTACAGAAAAATTACTGGTAATGGAGTGGCTGGACGGAGTGCCTTTTCTGTTGGCAGATTTGAACAGCAGTAATAACGGTAAAGACCCCGCAGTAGAACGTCAAGAAATCACTACTCTGCTATTTCGCGCTTTTTTTCAACAACTATATATAGATGGCTTTTTTCACGCTGATCCCCATCCAGGAAATTTATTTTATCTTAAAGATGGTCGCGTAGCGCTTTTAGACTGTGGCATGGTGGGACGACTTGATCCCCGTACACAGCAGATATTGACAGAAATGTTGTTGGCGATCGTGGATTTAGATGCTCAAAGGTGCGCTCAGTTAACTTTGCAGCTATCAGATTCCGGTCAGCCAGTAATTTTGTCACGCTTAGAAAATGATTACGATCGCATGTTGCGAAAGTATCACAATGTCAGCCTCACGGAAATAAACTTCAGTCAGATAATTTATGAAGTTTTACAGGTTGCTCGCAATAATAAAATTCGCTTACCCAGCAACATGGGTTTGTATGCCAAAACCCTGGCTAACTTAGAGGGGGTGGCGCGTACCTTTAACCCGGAGCTGAATTTTTTTGATGAAGTCAAGCCATTAATCACAGACTTGTTTCGCCGTCAGTTACTCGGCGATAATCCAGTGCGATCGCTTCTTAGAGCAGCGTTGGATATTAAAAGTCTCTCTCTACAATCTCCCCGTCAGGTTGAATTGTTACTAGACCGAGTTACCTCGGAAACCTTACAGTGGAATTTATCACTCAGAGGGTTAGATGGCGTACGTCGCACTATGGACGATGCAGCCAATAGACTCTCATTTAGCATTTTAGTGGGTTCGCTGATTATGGGGGCGGCAATTATTTCTACGAAAGCACAGACAACTCAGCTATCTTTTTTAAGCACCATCCTATTTACAGTCGCTAGTCTGTTGGGGTTGTGGTTAATTATTAGTACTTTGCGATCAGGACGTTTACGGTAAACCTATGTTTTATAACTGAGCAATACTCACCATAGGAAATCATGATAGCTGTTGCTTGCAAAAATCTGTGTTTGAGTGTTTGGAATCACAGATGAACGCTGATAAATACAGATAAATTATCAGTGTTTATAGCAATTCTTACTTGAGTCAGGTACAGAAGAAGTAATTAACTACAGATAAACAACGGACACTTGCTACGGGGAACCCTCCGAAGTTCTGATGCCTTCTCTCTCTACGAGAGGCTTGTCTGCGACACGCTGCGCGATCGCCAACGGATAGCGCAGCGCAAAGCCTTCTCTACGAGAGGCTGCGCCAACGCGAACCGCTCAGACTTCTCTTTGCAACGCAGTGTCCTCCCGATAAACACCGATAGATTTGTACCTCAACCGGCTAGGAAACGCTATATCTGTGGTTTTAATATAAAATATATGCCAATTATCGTTGCAGAAAAGCTAAGTAAATTTTATCCGGTGGCGGTCAAAGAGCCAGGAATTAAAGGTACGATTACCCACTTTTTCCGCCGCACCTACCGTTCAATTAAAGCAGTTGAGGATGTTTCCTTTGAAATTGCTCCGGGTGAAGTTGTAGGGTTTTTGGGGCCAAATGGTGCTGGTAAAACCACTACACTCAAAATGTTGACGGGTCTGATTCATCCTTCTGGCGGTACAGTCAGAGTAGCTGGACACGTTCCGTTTCGTCGTGACGAAGCATTTTTGCAAAAAATCACTTTGGTGATGGGACAAAAGCAGCAGTTAATTTGGGATTTACCAGCGTTAGATTCTTTAAAAATCAACGCCGCTGTATACAACATTTCTGATAAAGAGTTTCAGCGGCGGGTGGGAGAATTAACAGAGATGCTTTCCTTAGAAGGGAAGCTTACCCAACCAGTACGGAAGCTGTCTTTAGGTGAACGAATGAAGGCCGAACTATTGGCAGCACTTTTGCATCGTCCCCATGTATTATTTCTGGATGAACCGACTCTAGGACTAGATGTCAATGCTCAGGTAGGAGTACGCAATTTTTTGCGAGAGTACAACCAGCAATATCAGGCAACAGTGCTGTTGACAAGTCATTACATGGCTGACATCACAGCTTTGTGTCAACGAGTGCTGTTGATTCACCAGGGTAAATTAATGTATGACGGTAACTTAGATGGACTGCTAGAACGTTTTGCTCCTTACCGAGAAGTTTATGTCGAGTTAGCCCAACCACTATCGGTGGAAAAACTCATGTCTTACGGTGATGTACAGTTCTTAGAAGGGCGATCGGTGCGTTATATGGTGCCGCGAGAGGCGCTCACTCGTACTGTATCTCAGATTTTGGCAGATTTAGAGGTAGTTGATCTAACCGTCACTGAACCGCCTGTAGAAGAAGTGATTGGACGAGTTTTTCAGGCGGGTGTTGTGTATTAACAGGGAATAAGTAAATCCCCATAATTAAAATTAGGGAGCCAGTGCTACCTTAGCGCTTTGCGCCGGAATCTTCTGACGTGGATTTGAATCGAAAGAATTCAGGAGTGGATTAGCATTAAAAATTGCATATTAATTAGTAATGTTTTAGGGACATAAATGTTTTATTTAATGCACAAATTTGCCATAATTCTTTTATTTATTTAGATGCAAAAGCTGGCAAATATGATTAAATAATTTTACTATTTCCTCTAATTAACAGCTAATTCATACGTTCAAAGTTTATGACATTTAGCCTAAATCATCATAATGTTTTTGATTATTTAGTTGAACAGGGGTTATGTAATCAGTCCGAGCAATCTCCCAGTAAGATAGAACCAGTTATAGCCAAAAACTTTAATTTACTACTGACTTTGACAAATGGTCGTAAACTGCTTGTCAAGCAAGAACGGCTTAATCAGGAAGGGAAAGCGGCTGGTGAATTTTTAAGTGAGTGGCGAATTCAAGAGTTTTTACAACAATTTCCAAACCTGGGCAACTACCGCTCATTCTTACCAGAGGTACTGCATTTTGATAGAGAAAATTCCATTATTGTCTTTAGATATTTAGATGATTATCGGGATTTAATGGATTTCTACACCAAGGAAAATAGCTTTACAACAGAAATCGCTACAGCAATTGGGAATATTTTAGGGACTATCCATCGTGATACTTTCAACCACCAAGAATATCAGGAATTCTTTTCTAAAAATTCAGATAATTTAATGGCTGATCAAGTATCACATTTAGTTCGGAGGTTAGAACGGGTTGAACCGGAAATTTTTGGACTAGTTCCTGGCGATGGGTTAAAGTTTTTTGCTCTATATCAACGTTATGATAGCTTGGGGCAGGCGATCGCCCAATTGGCTAATGCTGTAACGCCCTCTTGTCTCACCCACAATGATTTAAAACTAAATAATATTCTCCTGTACAAAGATTGGCAGGATTCCAGTAACAATATTGTCCGGCTAATTGATTGGGAACGCTCAACTTGGGGAGATCCAGCTTTTGATTTAGGAACACTTATTGGCAGCTATGTACAAATCTGGCTGGGTAGCTTAGTTATTAGTAATTCTTTGAGTATTGAAGAGTCTCTTCGCTTGGCAATAACACCTTTAGAACTACTTCAGCCTTCAATTAGTACATTAACCCAAGCTTATTTAAACACTTTTCCAGAAATTCTCAAACACCGCCCTGATTTCTTACAACGGGTGGTACAATTTACAGGTTTTGCTTTGATTCAACAGATTCAGGCGATGATTCAATATCAAAAATCTTTTGGCAATATGGGAATTGCTATGCTTCAGGTTGCTAAGACGTTATTAAGCCGTCCTGTACAATCAATGCCAACAATTTTTGGTGCTGCTGTTGAATTAAATTACCTGACTAATTCTGCTGTTTAAATCATTTTGTTATTACTAAATAAATAGTTATGCAATTATTAAATTCTCCTCAAACTCAGCTAGAGGCTGGTTTAACTGGGCAATTACTGGATGTTCTGCAAGATATTGTTCGGAAAATTGAGATAAAATCTGATTTCTCAATCCACCATCCAGATTACAAACCTTTGGAATTACCATCTGAGGCAGTTGAACGTTTTCAGAAGATGCCAACCCAGATGCAACAGAAATATTTGAGTCTGCAATTGCGAAGTTTTCTTTACGGTATCTATTACAACGGTTCTATGCAAAGTACGTTGGCACTAGATGGCGAGGGAAATGGATTGCCCCTAGATTTGGAGAATAATACTGTTTTAGGGGTAGATGTGGGGTTTTATAAGCAATTGCATGAAAGTAATTTTGGAGACGGCTACTTTGACCCTGGTTGGTCTATTTTGAGAGAAGAAATAGACGGTAGTTTAGCCGTTACTAAAGGCGGTTTGAGACTGCATATTGAACGCAATAAGCATCTTCAAACTGTTGAACAAGCAGCTGTGGTAGGTGATTCTGTGGCTATCAAGATGCCGAAGAATCTGGTGCAAAATGGCTTTTACATGGCAGCTAGCAATATCACATCTGAAAGTCATAAAAATCTGGTAAGGGTGTACTTTAACTTCAGCCCTGAAGGTGCAGTGGCAGTTATGGGTAGCCTGACACGGCGGCTGAATGCCATTCCCATTTTCTTCCACTTTAAGGTGCTGTATAACCCAGATGACTACAAGCGTTACGATTCAGGGGTGCTGTACTTTGAAAAAGGTAACTATAAAGCTGTCCGGCAAGTCCTTGAGGCTGTCTATACAGAAAACCAATCGCATTTTCAGCCGGAAGTGCCGCTATTCACTATGCAACTTGCACCAGGGTTAGGGTTGGCAGAAGAACCAAACCAAAAGTTTGGTGTTCAGGAGAGCTTTGGGATGAATCGTTGTCAGATTGTGGCGAATGGGTTACTGGAGGCTTGGTATCAAGGGGACGACTCGCTAGAGGGGAGGATGAAGGCTATTGCTGGGCAATTTTCTCTTTTGGGGGTTGACTTGCAGCGCCCTTATGTCAATGCTAATTCAGAGGATATTTATTAGTAGTTCCATTAAGTAACAATTAAATTAATGGAGCGCAGGATTGTTTCTTTGGTATTAGGTAGCTGCGATCGCATCACGTAGCCAGTTGAGCTTTGCTTCTTATTCTGGAGTAATGTTGAAGTTCTGCCGCTTGGTTTCTACCGTTTCTGGATTAGATGATATCGGCGTAGTCATGTTACCTCATAACTATGAATTAGCCTGGTAAGTACAATATGAGTATGTCAGACTCATTGAATTTACAGAATTGAGGCGATGTCTACGACGGGCTTCTCTACGAGAGGCTACGCCAACGCCTACGCATTTTTGGCAATGCAACCATTTAATATCTGTTGAGCAGCCTAGAGTTTGGATATCAACGCTGAGTGTTTGCGACTCTCAGGGATTGACGAGAGAGCTGATTTAAGAGTGAGTATGGAAAGCGATCGCGCAGTTTGCAGCACGTCTCACCTGAGTGAGACAGATTGTAGCGAATAGAATAGGGTTTGCTGCTACTACCAGAATGAAATAGCTCTAAATTTTTATCGTTCAGTCTAAGAGACTTCTTGGGCTGATTTTTTGTGGCTTTTGGCTAGTTCAAAATCTATGGAGACATAACTGTTTTAATTTTGTTTTTCCTCAAGCTCATCTACTTCTACAATCGTTTAAAAAAATAGATTTTTACCATAAATAGCCGACTAGTTTTATCTAAATCTGTAACTTTTATGGTCTTTTAACTCTGTTGAAATGTCTAGGCATCTTCAAGTCTTTTTAATAGGATGTAATCAGGAAGTAAATAAGATTATTTGATTCCTAATCACTAACACAATTGTATTGGAGACTAAACTCAAATGGCTGATATTAAGATTAATGACATTGAACCTGCTGGCGCTGAATTGTTCGCAGATTCGGAAGATTTACTGAATGAATTAAACGACGATGAACTTAGTAATATACTTGGCGGTCTTGAAGCGGCGAGAGGTTTCGCTCTCAGTAGCCTTCTAAGTATTGCGTGCCATTGTAATCATGATGTGCAAGCAGTCTCTGAGGTATAATTGGTTTAGGATAGCTGAGTTAATATGGTTTGGTTAACGTTTTAATCTTTTAAAGATCCCTCCTTAAAAAGGCTTGCTCATAACTTTCTTTTACCTCCTTTTTAAGCAGGGCTAACTCAAACTTGCAGTCAAATGATTTTTTCAATTATTTTTGTGGCTTTGGAGACAACTCCAAGCCACTTTTACCCTGGCTTGATTATCGTGACCAGCTCACTAAATGGATGAGAATCACACTTCGGTAAAATCATCAGCAGCGGTTTCAGGCTTTAAAAGGAAAAGTTAGCGTTCATACGGATATACCACATGAGTCCAATAAGAAAACTGAAAGGAGACTATCTGTGACCATTAGACTGAACTATCAAAACTTATTTAATTATTTAATAGAGGCTGATATATGCCAACAAAGTGACCTAGAAGTTATTACAATTGATGATAAACATAGTAAAAACTTACACTGGACACTTAATGTAGCAGATGACAGCAAGCTAGTTGTTAAGCAAGAGTCTTATCACCAAATTCATAACTTTAGTAATGAAATTTATAATGAGCATGATATCTTCTCATTTATGCATTTATGTCCCAATTTAGTTTACGCTTCATCGTTGCTTCCAAAAATGGTTCATTTTGATGAGAGCAACTTGATTCTAATCTACAAACACTCTGCTGATTATATTAATTTAGATAGTTATTACGATAATGCTAGAACTTTTCCAACGTCCATCGCTGAGGCAATTGGAACTAACTTAGCAAAACTGCATCTTGAAACTATGAATTCTCAAGATTGCTACAATTTTATCACGAAGGTAAAAGAAGGTAAGTTTTGCTATCAGCTTCCCTATTCTAACTATCTTTTAGACCAGATTGATCCTGAGAGTTTACTTAAATTCCCAGCAGAGGGATTCAAGTTTATTGCTTTTTATCAACGCTTTGAAAACCTTAAAAAAGCAGTTACAGAGCTTGTAGTTCATCATCGCCACTGCTGCCTAACCCACAATAACCTTCTGTTAAATAAGATTCTGATATATAGACAGTGGGAGAGGCTATTATTGGCAACTGAGTGTTGTGATGAAAGCCTAATTAAGTTTATTGACTGGGAAAAGTGTAGCTGGGGCGACCCGGCTTGTGATTTAGGAACAGTGATTGCTGGCTATTTGCTGGTATGGCTCAACAGTATAACTGTACATCCTGCCATTGAACTGAAGCAATCTCTACAGTTAGCTACAATCCCTTTGGAAGTAGTTCGCCCATCAACTATAGCTATAACCAAAGCTTACATCAAGACTTACCCCAAAGTTTTAGAAGACCGTCCTGACTTTCTTAGGCGAGTTATTCAATTCGCTGGTCTTGCTTTAATTTCTGAAATTATGGGGAGAATTCAGTCTCATAAAGGCTTTGATAATCAAGGTATTTGTATGCTTCAAGTAGCAAAGAGCTTACTATGCCAACCAGACGAATCCTTTAGCTTTGTTCTTAATACAACAGAATTAGAACTCATTAACTCAAGACTACCCTCTATCAATTAGCATTAAGAGCAACTATATGCAGTTACTACAAATTTTGGTGGAAATTGCTAACAAGATTAGACTAGAATCTTCCAACTTTCGTATCAGTTATTCTGGCTTTCCTCCTCTAGAAATTCCTATTGGCACGGTAACACATCTGCAAAAAATGCCTCAAGATATTCAAGACAAGTCTTTAAAGTTACTATTAACAAAGTTGATATATGAAATTCACTACGAAGGTTCACTTGTGGAAGAAGTAAGTCAAAGACTTCAGACAAATGACCAAACTTTAAAGAAGATAGCTTCAACAGAAGTAGATTGGCAATTCTACGAACAGCTAGAAATAAATAATAATAGTAAAGGTTGTTTTCATCCAGACTTTCACGTTCTGAGACAAGAAACTGATGGTAGTCTTGCTGTGGAATACGACAGAGTTACTCTTCACATTCAACGAAACCGCCATCTTAAGTTAGAAGATCAGTCAGCTACAGTTAATGATTCTGTCTCAGTATTAATGCCATCTAGCAATATCGAAAGGGATTTATATACAGTAATTGGAGAGGACGAACCTGATGCTACCACTTGGAAAGATCCTTCCAACCAAGTAGTGTTTACTTACTTCAACTTTGCTCCAGAAGCGGCAATTATAGCTATGAAGCATATAACAACAATATTGAATAAAATAAAAGTACCTTTCGTTTTTAAAACATTACATAATCCTTTAAATTACAAACGTTATGATTCAGGATTTATCCAATTTCATCGGAGTAATTACGAAGTAATTCGTCAAGTTTTACAAATTATTTATTCAGAAACAAAATCCCACTTTCAGGAGGATGTTCCCATATTTACTAAGGTACTTGCGCCTGGAATTGGATTAGCCGAACATCCTCATCCTAAATTACTGTCTAAATACTCGGAAACTTTCGGATGGAACCGCTGCCAAATTGTTGCCAATGCTTTACTAGAAGCTCATAAGAATGGTAATGAATCACAAGAAGCTCGGATGAAATATATACTCAAACATTTCGACTACTTTAAGATTGACCTAGAGCGTCCATATCTCAATCCTGACTCTGAAGACATCTACACACCGTTAAACTAAGCCAACAGAGTAGGACTTAAGGTTAGGATTCGGAATTAGAGCTTAAACAATAAGAGTCTAACTGCTTAACAACATCAACTTGAGCAATTTGTTGCTTTAGCCATTCAGAAAACAAATTTGAAGCAATTTTTTGGTATAGGGCATTATCTAATTCCGGTTGAATAATCTCCTCCACCAAAATCAGGTGTATTCCCTTAGAAGTAACAATCGGTTTGAGATGCTGCGGCGGTTTAGCTGCAAAAACAGCAGCAGAAATCTCTGGCTTCAAATCTTGACGATACACTATCCCCCGATACCCACCTTTTCGACGTAACTCTATATCCTGGATGTATTTGTGAGCAACATCATAGAAACTCAACTCACCCTCCTGGATGGCATAGAAAAGCTCTATCGCTAAATCTTCGTCATCTAAGATAACCTCATATAACACTACACGGGCATAGTCTAGTTGATGTTGAAAGAAATAGGGTTTAACTTTATCTGCAAATAGATGCCGAAATAATTTATTACTAATTAAGTTGCTGTAATTCAGTTTTTCAAAATCATCTAGAGACAGACCTTGTTTTTCTAGCCACGCCCAAGTATCATCAGCACTTTGAAGTTGATTCACTAATCGCAATTGATCTGCTGCTTTCTGAATTTCCTCAGTCTCTACTTTGATACCCGCCTTATCTGCGGCGTTTTCTACAACCTTGCGGGTGACAATCTCTTCAATTATCTCAGGAATTTTGCCAGATATCTTGACTTGCTCAAGAATGTCTTCGTTGGTAATCGTGATAGTTTGAGACATGATGTTTCTTCTAAGTAGATAGACGAAATAAAACGTGAAATGCTGACCTTTCTCCAACCCCTCTCTTAATAAGAAAGGGGCTTTTTTCTTCCCCTTCACTAGGAAACAAGGGGGGGTTAGGTTTATAAATGCATAAGTACTGTGAAATACCTACAATTTCACCCCACCCTGCTGCAACTGCTTAAATGGATCAAGTAGAAAATCAATAATCCGGCGCTGGCGGACAATTACCTCAGCTGTCGCCGTATCCCCAGGACGCAAGGCAATACACTTATTTGCCGAGGGAATACAATTTTGTTTTAGGGCAATTTCCAAGTCATAAGCTGCCATCTTTCCATTAGGTGTTTCCACGTCTACGGTAGTAGGAGAAATCTCTAACAATTCTCCTTCCATCACGCCATAATCCTGAAACGGATAAGCATCAAACTTTACCTTAACTGGCAATCCTTTTCGTAAAGAACCACTCTCAGTTGTCGCCATTTGCGCCCGAATTATTAAAGGCGAACCTTGGGGTGCAATCTCCGCAATCATTGCCCCAGGCTGTACTACAGACCCAGCCCGTTGTATTGGTAACTGAAACACTCTACCATTCACGGTGGCTCTTAACTCTCGTTGTCCTAACTGAAATTTTAATGAGACAATCTGACTCTTACTTTGAGCAATTTCTGCCTGAAGCGTAGTAATTTCTGTCTCCAAATTCTTCTGTTGTTCGTCGATTTTTAACACAGCTAGCTTACTGGAACGAGTCAAAGTCTGATAACTCCTTTCCTGTTCTTCCAATCGTAATTGTGCCTGCTCAATATCTGCATTTGCTTGCCGAATAGTCCGCTCATAACTACTTTGTTGTTCTATCAAACGTAGTTTAGCCTGCTGAATATCGGACTGATTTTGTTCGTATAACTGTTGCTTGTCTTTAGCTATATCTTGCTTCTCCACAACATTAATTTCTGGAACAACCCCTGACTGCCAAAGACTGCGATAGCGTTCAACTTCTCGCTCGGTACTCGTCAAACTACTGTTTACTAATTTATTAGCTGTTTGACTGTGCTCAAGAGTTTGCCGTGCCTGATTGACTTGAGCTAATTTTTCATCTTTTTGTAAGTCATAGGAATTCCTAAGAGCGTTCATATTCTGTCGCGCTTGATCAATTTGAGCCTGCTTTTCTAACTGTTGAGATTGATTTTGTTGCTGTTGCGTTGTCAAAGATACAACTAACTGACTTTTAGATGAATTTAACTGAGAAAGTCGATTTAATTGTCCCTCCAATTTATCCAGTGCCTGCCGCATTTCCGTTTTAACTAATTCTGATTCCAACACCAATAAAGTCTGCCCAGCTTTAACTGAATCACCTTCCTTTACGCGAATTTCGGCAACAGTACCCGCCACAGCAGCATCCAGCCTAACTGTCTTTCCCTTTGGCTCAAGTCGCCCTCTTGCCGTACCCGTCTCATCCACCTTAGATAGCATCGCCCAAGGTAAAATGATCGAGACAAACACCACCAAAAAATACAGTAATCCCCTTGTCCAAACCTGGGGCAAACTATCAAGTAAATCCTTGGTTGCGTAAGCCCAATCATCAATTGAGCTAGCTGGTGTTTGCTCTTTTAAAATTTCTTCGCACTGTTCTACCTCATGGATTTGGGTTTGAACCCTTCCATTCAACGTGTTTGGCATGATTTTTCCTGATATCAA
This sequence comes from Komarekiella delphini-convector SJRDD-AB1, assembly GCF_014831675.1. GTDB lineage: Bacteria > Cyanobacteriota > Cyanobacteriia > Cyanobacteriales > Nostocaceae > Komarekiella. The sequence continues at coordinate 51,909 of NZ_VJXY01000042.1, forward strand.
TTTGGGATTTTGGGAGTGGGGACATCGGAGATCCCCCCAACCCCCCTTAAAAAGGGGGGCTTTCTCTCCTATTTACCCCCTTGTTAAGGGGGTCGCCGCAGCCGGGGGGATCAAGTCTTATCCGAACTGTCTTCTTCTTTCACCCTGCAACATCCATCTGCTGATGATTGAGATAAAAATAATGTCCCCGCTTCGCCATCAACTCTTGGTGAGTCCCACTCTCAATCAACACGCCGCGATCTAGCACTAAAATCAAATCTGCATTCCGCACAGTTGAAAGACGATGGGCGATTACTAAAGTGGTTCTGTCTTTGAGAATTGTGTTTAAATTCGTCTGAATAATCCTTTCTGACTCAGCATCTAGATGGGAAGTCGCTTCATCCAAAACCAGTAGCTTAGGATTGCCTAATAACGCCTTTGCGATCGCAATTCTTTGTCGCTGTCCTCCAGATAACATCCCACCTCCTTCACCAATCTGGGTTTCATAACCCATAGGTAACTTTTTAATAAACTCATCAGCACCCGCCAATCGCGCCGCCTCAATAATCTCTGCTAAAGTTGCCCCAGGATGTGCCAAGCTAATATTTTCCCGAATCGTTCCGCCAAACAAAAAGGTATCTTGATCGACTACCCCAATCTGCTCGCGTAGAGAACGCAATGAAATACTGGTAATATCCTGTCCATCAATCAAGACTTTGCCATCTGTGGGGGGATATAACCCTAAAACCAGCTTAGAAATCGTGGTTTTCCCTGAACCACTTCGTCCCACTAGAGCTACCATTTGACCACTCTGTACTTCAAAACTGAGATTTTCTAAAACATTGATATCGCTTTCGGGATGATAGCGAAATGTCACATTGTCAAAGCGAATGTTACCTTGAATGGGTGGTAAAGATTGCCGTACTTGGTGCTGCAAATCCTCTTCTGGTTCCGCATCCAACACATCATTAATGCGTTCCACGGCAATCACAACTTCTTGCAATTGATTCCACAAAACTGTTAATCGTTGGAAGGGTCTAATAATATTTCCTAGCAACATATTAAATGCCACCAATTGCCCAATGGTTAACTCGTTGTGAATCACTTGGTATGCCCCAAACCACAGTAATACGGTAGTTATCACTGCTTCAATTGTGTTGCTGAATATTTGCAGGCGATTGCTAATAATTTGCCCGGAAAAGTTAGTTTTTACTTCCTTACTTAATAACTCTTCCCAATGCCAACGCACTGTCTGTTCCACTGCGGTGGATTTAACCGTTCGCACACCAGAAAGGGCTTCAATTAGATAGCTACTTTCATTAGCAACAGCATTAAATATTTCCCTAGAAATCTTTTGTAAAAAAGGTGTAGCAATCAATGCCAGTAGGAAAAAAGGCGGTACAATCACTAACACCAACAACGCCATTTTCCAACTGTACCAAAACATTAATCCTAAATAGATAAAGACAGTGACTAAATCCAGGAGGATGGACAACGCCTCACCGGAAAGGAAGCGTTGAATTTTGCGGTTTTCCTGTACACGAGAGATAATATCCCCCACATAACGCGACTCAAAGTAACTCAACGGTAGCCGCAGGGTATGGCGAATAAATCCGACAATCAGCGCTAAATCGAGCTTATTCGCCGTGTGGTCTAACAGATATTGCCGCAACCCTGTCATCGCCACCCGGAATAAACTAAAAATTAGTAACCCTAACCCCACCGCTGTTAAGGTTAGTTCAGAACGCTGCACCACTACACGGTCTAAAATTAACTGAGTAAATAGAGGGGTAACAAGTCCAAATATCTGGATAAACACCGAAGCAATTAATACCTCTAGCATCACTAAAGAGTGAGGCTTCATCAACTCAAAGAATTGCCAAAAAGGAGTAGAAGTCTCTTTGGTATCCTTTAGCATGGCTGTTGGTTGCAGCAGCAATGTGTAACCAGTCCAGTTAGCTTTAAATCCGGCGTGGCTGACGCTGCGTTGCCCGATCGCAGGGTCGGCTATAATGACGTGTTTGCGAGTAATTTCGTAGACGACGATGTAATGCTTGCCTTCCCAGTGGGCGATCGCAGGCAATTTTTGCTTTGCCAATTGGTCAAGACTCGCTTTCACAGGTCGCGTAGTAAACCCAATACTTTCCGCCGCCGCTGATAATCCCCGCAGCGACGAGCCATTGCGGTCAACATTGGCGATATCCCGCAGGCGATTTACACTAAAGTTTTTCCCCCAATAACGAGACACCATCACTAAACAAGCTGCACCACAATCCGATCCACTCTGTTGGGCAAAAAACGGATAGCGCCGCATCACACGCTGTAATAAATGCCCCACTCGCTGTGTGGAGTTGGGAAAATAGGCTTTGCTAATCTTTTTCTGGCGTCGCTCTACTGCTGGGGTTGACAAAATGTTTGTTTCATGCGGCAGTTTTGAGTCAGATGGCAGTAGTGGCGGGTTATGTGAGTCTTCTTGGGGATTGCGAGATAGCGCCTTAGCCCACAAATGCTCACGAATTTGGGGATATTTAGCCATTAATGGCCAAAGCACTTCACCAGGAACAAAGCATAGTTGCAAATTTACTGAAGCTCTTGCAGCATAGGGTCTGAAGTCAACTTCGTTAAACAAGGTAAATTCCCCAAAAGATTCTCCCGCCTCTAAGGTGGTGATTAACTCATCGGTACTATCTAGCAGCCTGACTTTACCAGCGATCGCAATACATACGCCTGGTTGAACATCAGTTCCTTGCCAGAATTTGCCGACTTTTGGGTTAATAAATTTAACTTGTTTAAGACAATGTTGAAATTCCTCTGTCGAAAGAGAATGTCCCAGAGTATTGTTTAACTGTTGCAGAGAAAGCAATGGAGCGGATATATCTTGCGCCATGAATATCTGAATCTTTTCCTAATTTTGCGAAGTTTATCGGTAAAAATTCGGAACTATCTGGAATATTTACTGACTTGAGGTCACTAATTAAAATATTTGCTCTGTGAGTTTGCTGAATACTGTTTTCTTCAGGATTGCTGGTTTTTGGTCGTGTGGATAACCCCAGCTGTTTGAGCAGTCGTTTAAGGTGGCGATCGCTCACTTCAATCCCAAGTTCTTTCGCCAAATGTTTCCCAAGCCAGTTGGCTGTCCAGCGGCGAAAAGAATAGCCATAATTGCGGGGACTACTGTTAACCAATTCTTTCAAACGCTCTAAATACTGATCATTTACAGCTTTAGGACGACCAATGGGACAATCTTGCCATTGATGCGCCATCCCCGTCCGCGCTATGTGCATCCAATGTCGTGCTGTTGCTGCACAACACCCCAAGGTTTGGCAAATTTCCGTTTGCGTTTTTCCCTCATCTGCCAACAACATGATTTCAAGTCGTTGGCGATAGGATTCAGGTAAACTCTTATGCAAACTTTCTAGCAGTAGTTTCCGCTGAAATGGTGTTAAACATTTACCACCAGCTGCACTTGGATACATGACTTCGGGTTTCGCTTGGTAGTCAAACATATAAGTAGAATTTACTAGTTTTGCATACACACGAATGTTTTCTGCTTGAGACATCATTGATCAAGCACCTCAAAATTAGTCTTTCAGGTGCTAGTTCTTACCCTAACAGTAGATGTTGCTCTTTGCAGGCATATATCAAGCTACACATCGTATTTGTAAATTCCGAAGAAGAATCGCTAAATTTTCAATATTAAAATATTTGTTTAAAAGTTACATTCTCTGTATAACCACTGTATATTATAACTTATTAGTATAAAAAGTATTTTATAAATAATTATGAAGGAATAAATTGAGACGAGAGTGAGCCGTTTCAATATTCAATGAATTTCTGATTTACCTTGCCTACCTGATTAACTATGACTGGCGATCGCCTTGCTTCATCTTGACTAAATTTAAGAATTGCTACAAAAGATAGCCATATTTTACATAAAATAAATTATGTAAAAATTAACACATTGTAAATATTTGAATCTCAAGACTTAATCTAAGTGATATTGCTGTAACGTTAGCTGCTTTAGCTACAAATAGAGAAAAAATGACTCTGATTCCACCTCGTCGTTGACGATGACAAAGATTTGGTATTTACGTGGGAGGATTAGCAGGAATTATGAATTGAATTTAGCTCGGATTGCTGCCTAACAACTTAATCTTCAATTAAAGGGAGGGTGACTGTAAAAGTTGTGCCTATTCCAACTTGACTATTAACTACAATCTCGCCTCCGTGTGCGTCAACACACTTTTTAACAATTGCTAGCCCCAAGCCAGTGCCGGGAATGGTTCCGACATTGTCAGCACGCTGGAAAGGGTGAAACAGTCGCCTTTGGTCTTCTTGAGGAATGCCAATTCCCCAATCTTGAATTCGGAAAATTACTGCTTTTTCCTGACCAATTAGTTCAAAACGTACTATGCCGCCTGGTAGTGAATACTTAATAGCATTGCTTAGCAAATTGCCTAAAATATGCCGCAACAGGCTTTCATCCCATACAGACTCGCCCAATTCACCAAGACTAGCAAACTCCAGAGTTAGATGCTTCTCTGCGGCTATCAATTGAGCTTCTTTGACCAGTTGACGGCAGAAAGCTTCCAAATCCATAGAGATGAGTTCACACCAGAGTTTACCGGAATCGGCTTTACCTATAAATGAAACCTCATCCAAAAGCTGCGCCATGTTTTTGATCGCTGCACGAATCATTTGCAAATGATCCAGCTTTTTCTCTTTGGTCAATTTTTCGTCGTGGTTTTGTAGCAATCCAGCAGCTAAAAGAATAGTATTTAGGGGATTACGGATGTCATGAGAGAGCATTGAGACAAATTCAGATTTAAACTGGTTAAGTTCATTAGCTTTCACCAGTTCAGCAGTTCGTTCTTCAACCCGGACTTGTAAAGTCTCATTGACCGTGCGTAATGTTTCCAAAACCTGCTTGCGCTCAATTGCATAACGCAAGGAGCGAACCAAGGCATCTACACTTACCTGCCTTTTGACTAGATAATCCTGTGCCCCTTGCCGCACTGCTTCAATTGCCAGTTCCTCGTCGTTTGTATTTGTTAGTACAACAATCGGGATACCTGGAGCTTGGCTAATCAGAGGGGGCAGAGATGACAGTCCTTGGCTGTCAGGAAGGGTTAAATCTAATAAAATAACATCGTACGTACATTCACTTAGTTCCTTGAGTGCTTCCCCCAATCGCTTCACATGAAGCAAAGTAAACTCTTGGGACTGGGCTTGCTTCAGAAACTCTTTTAACAATCTAGCTTCTGCTAAACTGTCCTCAATTAATAGGATTTTTACTGAGTAGCTCACAACCATAATCTTCGGGTTTCACCCCCTATTGCCCCTCTATCTTGAAAGTGCTGAGTAGTGAGTGTTGAGTAGTGAGTGCTGAGTGAGGAGTACTGTTAGCGGATAGCTATGGTTTAGCCCGTGCTGAGTCAGTATATGTTTTCCCCCTGCTCCTGTGCTCCCCTGACCTCTGCTCTCACTCCGATGGCAGCGTTACAGTACAGAGCCAAAAATCTTCAATACTCTTGACAATTTGGAATAGTTGGTTGAGGTTACGAGACTTAGTAATGTAGCAATTCACATGCAAATTATAGCTGTGAAAAATGTCATCCTCGTTTTTTGAGGTTGTTAGCACTACTACTGGAATGCGTTTTAGTACTGGGTCGGCTTTGATTTCCGCAAGTACCTCTCGCCCGTCCTTCTTGGGCAAGTTCAAATCCAGTAGGATGAGGTCAGGGCGTGGTGCATCGGCGTATTCACCTTCTTGGCGTAAATAAGCCATAGCGTCTATGCCATCCCTGACAGTCACCACTTTGTAAGACACTGAGCTATTTTTCAGTGCTTCTTGGATTAAGCGGACATCGGCTTTATTGTCCTCGACCAAAAAGATGGTTTTGTGTTTTTCTTCCGTTTCTACGCTCAAGCTCGCGTCCCCCAACTGGAATTGTAAAGTAGAAGGTTGCGCCTTCACCCAGTTGCGATTCTACCCAGATCCGCCCCCGGTGGCATTCGATAATTTTCTTACAGATAGCTAGACCCATACCTGTACCGGAATATTCATCCCGTGTGTGCAGGCGTTGAAAGATGACGAAAATGCGATCGCTAAACTGTGGGTCAATGCCAATACCATTATCCCGCACGGAGAATAACCATGCATCCTCTAGTCTCTCTGCTCCGATGTGGATTTGCGGCGACTCGTCACTGTGGAATTTAATGGCGTTACCGATGAGGTTCTGAAATAGCTGCATCAGTTGCGTACTGTCAGCCATCACTGTTGGTAAGGGGTCGTGGGTGATAGTAGCGCCAGTTTCATGAATGCGTTGACGCAAATTGCCCAAGGCTCGATCTAAAGCTGTCTCGACCTCAGTCATTTGAAATGCGATCGCCTGCATATCTACTTTAGAGTATGCCAGCACATCATCAATCAACGTTTGCATCAAGCTAACTCCTTCGACGGCGTAGCTGATAAACTCTTGAGCATCTTCATCGAGTTCTTCGCGATAGCGCATCTCCAACAGTTGCACGTAATTTACAACTTGATTGAGTGGTTCTTGCAAGTCATGGGAGGCGACGTAGGCAAACTTTTTCAGATCTGCGTTGGAACGTTCTAAATCCTGAGCTAACTGAGCAAGTTCATCGGCTTGACGCAGGACAATATTGACGATTGCTTTGCGTAATTCCAATGCTGCTTTGACTTCTACATATTTCCAAGGTAAAGACGTTAAACGAACGGTTTCTTTCCACAATTCAAATGATTTCCGTGGACATAGCCGGACATTTCCGTCTGACTGGTTAACTTCAAATGCTTTATTAGGATCGCCACCCCAATTTACAGTTTGAATTACTTCCGGTCGAAACCACAAAACATAATTTCGCTTAGAAATGGGAATAGCTAACAAACCGCTGGCGACGTTTTTAAAACTTTCGGCGTCTGGATAAATGTGTGGCAGCGAATCTGTATAAAATACTTCTTCCTCAACATTCTTCTTTAGCCATTGGACTAAAAAATTCAGTTCTTCTTCTTTAGGAGTTTCACCAACTACTGTACAATTTCCTCCAAAACATACTGCTGCTCCTTGAGCGCTAGTTAAATCTAGGAGATGCTGCGGGTTTTTAACTAAACCATCAATAAAGTTTTCTTCTTGGGACATATATTCAATCAAGATTGACTGAATATGTGTCAGATTGATGCGATGGTAGTAGTCTTCTGTTTCTTCTCTGGCTGAGATTTCTGCAAATATTACTCGCCCTAAAAATTCGCAGGCTTTACGCAATTCGTAGGACACATACTTGGGTGACTGATGATGACAAGCAATAAGCCCCCAGAGTTTTTCGTCTTTAATCAAAGAGATAGTTAACGAAGCACCAACACCCATATTATGTAAGTACTCCATATGACAAGGAGCAGCACTTCTGAGAATAGAGTTGGTTAAATCAATGGGGCGATCGCTAACTGGATGATTACTAGGAAAAACTTTTACTGGCTGAGAATAAGAATCCGGTATGATTCTAATCGAATTAGAAGCGAATAATTTTCTCGCTGGTTTGGGAATATCTGACTCTGGGTAATGTAATCCTAAGTAAGGTTCAAGACTTTCTAGTTTTTCTTCGGCGACAACAGAGCCATGTCCATCATCATCGAATTTATATAGCATCACCCTGTCGAATTCCGTGATTTTTCGGACTTCTTGCACGATTACTTGACAAAAGTCACGGAGATTCGCTGTTTTTTCCAGTTGGTTAATAGAAGCTCTAGCCAGATGATAAAAGCTTAAAAATGGAATATTTTCTTGGGTAATTGCAGGTTCTAATTCCAGAATTAAAAACCCTTGTGGATTCCGGTGAAATACTGCATCAAATACTGTGTATTCATCACCTTTTTTTCTCACCCAAATTTTAGTCGGATTGATAAAGTCAAGATTTGCCTGTGATAACCCTGTTTGGATTCTCTCTATTTGGAATGGATCAAGTAAATCTTCTAATTTTTTTTGCAATAAATTTTCGGGAGCAATTCCGAAAATTTTTAATGTATTACTGCTAACTTGTAATATTTTTAGCTCAGGTTCTTCTAATACTAATAGGACACCATGAGGCTGAATTTGACTAGAAAGATGAATTGATGCCTCTTTTAAGCTAATTAAATTAATACCTGGTAATTGTAAGCCTGTTTCCATGACGATCCTCCTTTGTTGTCTGGGAGCATCAAAATTAGAGTATCTATAATAACTAAAAATGATGAGTGCTGGAAACCATAATTCCTCATTCATCATTTTTACTTAGTATCTAATTTTCTATCCCTTAAGTCATGCTTTGCAGTATTTGCTTGTGCTTTAACAGCTTAACAGCCACTTAAGGTTACATAGCGATAAGATATGTAAAAAGTATGTGATTAACAAGCTCATAATATGTGTAGCTATATTAACTAAAGGTAAAAGACGAATAGATGTAAAATTTTTATCATTATCCTTGATACTTTATCATTTTCTAGTTAAATCCAAGAGTTAAACAACATCCGTAGTTTATAACCTTCAGGGGAGAGGGGTAAACCTAAGTAAATAGGCATCCAGAAAATAAACGCAGCCAGAATAATAAAGGTAACAGTGACACCGAACACCCGGAGTGTTCGATAATAACTGCGAAGACACTGATCTACAAACCAGGCGATCGCTAAAAATATAAACACCACAGCACACATATAATGGTAAATAAAAACGCACCTCGTTACCTTCACCCAAGGTAATAAGTTCGCGGCATAATTTATGACTAAATATAGGGCAATCCAAGTATCAGCGCTAAGAGTTGCAGGCACAGAAAAACGCTTTTGCTTCACCCAGTAACTCACAATTTGCGACACCAGCATCCCTACTAAAAACAAAATGGCAGCAACACCAAACCACCACAAAAAAGGATTGCCCATTGCATGGACATCATAAATTATTTTCCCAGTGCCAGAAGGTAACGGAGGCCCCATTACAGGTAATGGCTCTTTGATACTCTCAGCTGTTTGATAATAATATGCCATTGGTCGAGTCATCAAAGGCCACTGATACCACGCAGCACAATAAGGATGAACTTTAGGACTATTGCCACCCATTTGAAGATGAAACTTCAAAATTTGCTGATGTACTGCGATAAATCCGTAATTTTTATCTAGCTGAAGATGGGGAATCCAGATGATACTGTAGATTAAAGCTGGAATAATCCCCAGATAAAACGACATTTGAAAAACATTTAGTTGAGTTAGATTTTGCAGTGGCGTCTGAACTACAACTTGTTGAGGTTCTTCATTCAATTTCCGAAACCACTCGCTGCAAAAGAATCTTCCTTGTCCGATTAGCATTAGTGGTGATGAAGAAGATGAAAAAAGGATTTTAGGAGAGGGAAAAGAATACATTCCCCGAATGAACCAAGCTACTAACCAAATGAGATAAGCACCAAATAAAAACCATAAACCATTCCATTTAGTGGCGATTGATGCACCGAAACTAATGCCAGAAAGAACTAACCAAAAAGAACGGCGCTGATTTTGATTATCTAATGCCAATAATAAAAACCACTGCCCTAGCAAACCAAAGATAACAATATAAATATTACTTAGGGCATAGCGAGACTCAACCAGAAATAAACCATCACAAGCCGTGAATAAACCCGCCAATAAAGCAAAGCTACGGCGATGACTTAACTGATAGGCAATAAAGGCAATAACTAAAGGAATAAATGAGCCAGTGATGGCATTGAACCAACGATAACTCCAAGGCGATCGCAATGAACCTGTTAGTCCATTGACTGTATCGTGCCAAAAAGGAATATGACTACCAATCCAAATCCCGATACCAATGAGATATTGACTCAGCGGCGGATGAGCATTAAAAAATGGTGTGTGGGTGAGATAATTATTGCCAAATTTGGCAAAGTAAACTTCATCAAATACCAGGGTGTTAAATCGCTCCAATCCCCAAAACCGTAAGGCAAGTGAGAGGAGAAATATACCTACTATCCCAATTTGGAACCACTTTTTTGTCATTTGTCATCTGTCCTCTCTTACAAAGTTCTGATCTAAGGAAGCCTTAGCTCAGACTTTGCGCTTTGTCATTTGTCATTAATTATTCTCTCCCTCTGCCCCCCTGCTCCCCTGCCCCCCTGCCCCCCTGCTCTGCACTCTTTTTTTCAGGTGCATGTAGTTGAAATAGAAGCAGTTCAATACCGTAATAATTCTTGGTTCGTCCCATTGGTTTCATGTTCAGTCTTTGGGTTACACGGATTGAGGCATGATTTTCTGGCTTTACAACTGCATAAATTACTGGCAAGTTCAGGATACTAAATCCGTATTTGAGCATACCTTGCCCTGCTTCTGTTGCATATCCTTTACCCCAAGAAGCTCGCCGTAAGTGCCAGCCTACCTCATAATTATGAGTGGGTAAGCAATCTTTGTCTGGTAATTCTTTGAGCAGAATAGTTCCAACAATTGTTGTAGTTTGTTTATCTACAATTGCCCAAGATCCAGTACCATTGTTGCGTCGGCGCGATCGCTCAATGTTTTCAAGTAAGCGCTGATGCTGCAACTCAATAGTGGGAACGCGAGCACCATTACCAAGAAAGTATGTCACTTCCGGATCATTATAAATTTCAAACGCTTGCTCAGCATCGCTTTCGGGTATCCAAGTGCGAATAATCAAGCGTTCGGTTTCAAAAAGCGGTGTCATCTTCACCTTTAACTAAATTAAGAGCGATCGCTACCACAAAGTTGCAACCTCTCACTCCTGCTGATTTTACAATTTTTTACTCAACACAGGCTACGCCCCGCTACGATAACTGCACAGGCTAAACCATAGCTATCCGCGCTTCAGCGAGAATTTGAAGCGTCGGCTTCCGGCGATTTAAATGGTAATCTCTCAACTTTTGCCACTTCCAGCATCGTCTTTAAAACCGAATCTGGATTGAGACTAATCGAGTCAATTCCTTGTTCAACCAAAAACTGGGCAAATTCTGGGTAATCGCTGGGTGCTTGTCCACAAATGCCAATTTTACGGTTACGTTTTTTGGCAGTTTCTATAGCCATTTTTACCATTCGCTTCACACCTGGACTGCGCTCATCAAACAATCGCGCCACTAATGCCGAATCTCTGTCTATACCCAGTGTTAACTGAGTTAAGTCATTGGAACCAATGGAGAAGCCATCAAATACATCAGCAAACTCTTCAGCCATAATTACATTATTAGGCAATTCGCACATTACATAAACTTGCAAGTCGTTAACGCCTTGCTTGAGATCATTTTTTGCCATTTCTGCTAACACCAAACGTCCCTCATCAGGAGTACGACAGAAGGGAATCATTGGGATGACATTTGTCAAACCCATATCTTCTCGCACCCGCTTGATGGCATGACACTCCAAAGCAAAAGCTTCTCTGTAACCTTGATCATAGTAACGTGCTGCGCCTCGCCAGCCTAGCATGGGGTTTTCTTCATGGGGTTCAAACTGTTGACCACCTAACAGATTGGCATATTCATTACTTTTGAAATCTGACATTCTCACAATTACTGGTTTGGGATAAAATGCCGCTGCAATTCTACCTATGCCTTGGGCTAATTTATCTACAAAATACTGCGGTTTTTCGTCGTAAAGTGCGGTGATGTCAGCAATTTTGGCTTTGACAAATTCATCTTTTAATAAGTCATAGTGAATCAACGCCATTGGATGAATTTGAATTTGGTTGGCGATGATAAATTCTGTTCGTGCTAATCCCACGCCATCGTTGGGAATCGCAGATAAACTTAATGCTTCTTGAGGATTACCTACATTCATTAAAATTTGGGTGCGGGTGCGAGGTAAATCTTCTAAAGGAACTTCTTGAACTTCAAAAGGCAATAAGCCTGGATAAACTTGACCTTCTTCCCCTTCAGCACAAGAAATTGTTACCTCTTGACCAGTTTTCAAAATATCTGTAGCATTGCCGCATCCCACGATCGCAGGTACACCTAATTCTCGCGCAATAATCGCCGCGTGACAGGTGCGTCCGCCAGAGTTCGTAATAATTGCACTAGCGCGTTTCATAATCGGTTCCCAGTCGGGGTCGGTTCTTTCTGTCACCAACACTTCCCCAGCTTGGAATTGGTCGATTCTATGCACGTCTAAAATCAGGTGTACTTTTCCTTGACTAATTGCTTCTCCAATAGCACGCCCCGTGACAAGAGGTAGAGGAGCAGAGGGGCGCAGGGGCGCAGGGGAAGAATTCTCTGTTTTCTCCTCTACTCCCCCTACTTTCCCTACTTTCCCTAGCAAGCGATAACTCCGCAACACGTTCCCCGTCTTCTGCGACTGGACGGTTTCGGGACGAGCTTGAACAACAAAAAGTTGATTAGTAATGCCATCTTTTGCCCACTCGATATCCATCGGGGTGTAAATACCGTGGACTTGGGAATAGTGATCTTCAATTAAAGATGCCCAGCGTGCTAGTTGTAAAATCTCTTCGTCAGTGATGGCAAATTTACCTCTATCTGCGGTTGATACAGATACATTCTTGGTAAATTTCGAGCCGTCATCATAGATCATTTTGAGTTCTTTGCTGCCCAATTTTTTATTAATAATTGGGCGAAAACCTGCTTTTAAAGTTGGTTTAAAAACATAGTATTCATCTGGGTTAACGGCTCCTTGGACAACATTTTCTCCTAAACCGTAGGCTGCGGTAATTAGTGCAGCATCTTTAAAGCCTGTTTCTGTATCAATTGAGAACATTACCCCAGAGGTTGCTAAGTCAGAGCGCACCATTTTTTGTACGCCAACGGCAAGTGCAATGCTAAAGTGATCAAATCCCTTGGTGTGGCGATAAGAGATAGCGCGATCAGTAAATAGGGAAGCAAAGCATTTGTGACAAGCTGCTAAAACTCCTTCAGTACCAACAACATTCAGGTAACTTTCTTGCTGTCCGGCAAAACTAGCATCAGGAAGGTCTTCAGCGGTGGCGCTAGAACGAACTGCCACGTCTGTCTCTGCATTGTATCGCTCACTTAAGACTTGGTATGCTGTAGCGATCGCCTCTCGCAATTCTACAGGAAAAGGTGTGTGTATCAATAGCGATCGCGCTTTTTTTCCCCGTTCTCGGAGATTTTTGACATCCTCAACATCCAAGTCAGCAAAGAGTTTGCGTAGCTTTGCTTCTAACCCTGCTGATTTGATGAAATAACGATAAGCATAAGCTGTGGTTGCAAATCCTGTAGGAACGTCAATACCTTTGGGTGATAGCTGTTGAATCATTTCCCCCAGCGATGCGTTCTTACCACCAACTAAGGGTATATCACTGATGCCAACTTCATCAAACCAGAGGATAAGCGATCGCTCTTTAGCAGACGAAGATAAAGTGCTTTTAGATACTGTTTCCATAATTACCTTTTAAGTTTATACCTAATCTGTCAGTGCCTAATTCCTAATTATTTTTCTCCTATTCAATTTTAGAATTTTGAACCAGTCGTGTAATTTTTAAATTGCGTGATGAAATCCAAAGCTCTAGTCAAGAAACATTAACAATTATTCGAGATAATGGCTATATCAAAATACCGGATGCAATACACAATGGAGCAACTCAAACGATTGCTGAAAATGGCAGAAGATGAACTAACTGAGTACAGTACTGATGCCCGGAAAATTGAAAAACTACGCCGTAAAATAGGTTTATCGATGTCGGCAACAGAACAGCGGCAAGTCAAAAAGGCACTATTAGCTACTATAAAATCTAATATAATTACCCAAATTGTTGAAGAACAAAGACAAGCTGTAGCTTTACCATTTTGGGGAATTGCTGGATTAGGTTTATTACTGGGAATTTCTTTAAATCAACCCATAGGCTTATTAGCAGCTGTAGTTGGGACTGTATCGGCTTACAGAATTCAGAAATGGGGTTGGCAATTACAAGCAACTCGTCTATTGTTACAAACATTGGAAGATATTGAAGCGCGTATCGCTCAACCTCATAAGTAATAAAACAGATGCACATAGCTAAATTACCAGTGTGCATCTGTAGTTTAATATACAAAATAATCGACTAGTCATTTGATTGACATCTTGTAAGTTTTTAACAATTCCATTGGGATCACCATAACAAAAAAATTTAGATATTAGACATCTCCAGAAATTAAATATACGTTATCCAGAACCCTTGTAGAGACGTAGCAGTGCTACGTCTCTACATTCATTTTGGAGATCTCTATTGGATTTGAGATCAAGTATTTATGATGCTGGTTTGTATACAATTAACCCCCTGCTTGTGGTTCTCCCAAGATTTAACGCAATGATCGCTTGACTTTCAAGACAGTCGTTACAATTATTCTTAACCCAAGCGTATCGAACTAAAACCCTTTGTCAGTCTGCTTTAGAAGACTTTAGCTATTAGCTGGAGAATTCATTTTCAGGTGGTTGGTGGAACTAGTGCAAAATCTCAGTTAAACGAACTTATAGTTTGATAATGTAAACCTTAAGTACAAAAAGAAAACCGTTATGCAACTATCACCGCAAGAAAAAGACAAACTACTGATTTTTACCGCTGCTTTAGTAGCAGAGAGGCGGAGAGAAAAAGGGCTAAAACTAAATTACCCAGAAGCAGTAGCCTATATATCTGCGGCCATATTAGAAGGCGCAAGGGAAGGAAAAACCGTAGAAGAATTAATGAGTTATGGAACAACTTTACTCGGTAAAGAGGATGTTATGGAAGGGATTCCAGAAATGATTCATGAAGTGCAAATAGAAGCTACCTTTCCTGATGGCACAAAATTAGTCACAGTTCATGAGCCAATTCGGAAATCTATTGTTCCTCTGACAAAATTATAATTTTAAATTTTTAAATTGGGAGTATTATTATGATTCCTGGAGAAATTATTACCCAACCCGGAGAAATCGAAATCAACGCAGGGCGAGATATTATCATCCTGTCGGTCGTGAATAAAGGCGATCGCCCGATCCAAGTTGGTTCTCATTTTCACTTTTATGAAGTTAACTCTGCACTGGAATTTGCTGAAGTTATTTATCAGGATAAAGAAAGAATAGTTGTGCCATTTGAGCGATTTAGCCCTAATGATAAAACTAAAGGAATGCGTTTAAATATTGCAGCCGGGACAGCTGTCAGATTTGAGCCAATAGATGAAGATGCCAAAGAAGTTGAGTTAGTTCCCTTTGCTGGTAAACGGGAAATTTATGGTTTTGATGGACAAATTAATGGGGCATTATAATAATTCGTAATTCGTAATTTGTAATTCGTAATTCGAATTCGTAATACTCGCCAAGGCGTGAGAAGCAAGCTACGTTGTAATTCGTAATTAGTTATTCCCTAGCTATTCGCGTAATGTGCCGTAGATAGGATAGTTGTTTCAAGAGCAGAAAAAAGTTTTATTATCTCTATCAGTCAATTGAGTTTCTCTGCTTTAAAGTTACGCATTACAAATTATCTTGGCTAAGACTTAAGATAAGGAGATTAACGATGTCAAAATCGGCAGCGAGATTAGGAATTGGAGGCCCTGTAGGTAGTGGAAAAACAGCTTTATTAGAGTGTATTATTCCTATTTTGATGGACAGGGGTATTGAAGTAGCAGTAGTCACCAATGATTTGCTGACCACTGAAGATGCAGACCGCCTCAAAGGTCGAGGTTTTCTGCCTCCTGAACGCATCATCGGCGTGGAAACGGGTAGCTGTCCTCATACTGCGATTCGGGAAGATCCATCAATGAATCTCCTGGCGGTGAAAGATTTTGAGTTGCTTTATCCGCAACTAGATATTATCTTCATTGAAAGTGGAGGCGACAATTTAGCTTCCACATTTAGCTACGATTTAGTAGATTCCTATATTTTTGTAATTGATGTGGGTGCGGGTGATGATATTCCTCGTAAAAAAGGCCCTGGTTTTACACAAGCTAATTTAGTAGTAATCAATAAAATTGATATTGCTCCTTATGTCGGTGCTGATTTAGATTTAATCCGTCAACAAGCTCCTTTATATCGGCAAGGTAAACCCATAGCTTATACTAATTGCAAAACGGGAAAAGGATTAGATGAGGTGGTTAATTTTATTATGGAGACTGTTTTATTTCGCAGTCCTTCTGTAATAAAAAGCTGAGTGTTAGTAGTTAATAGGAATCGCTTGCCGACGTTGGAAATCCTCAAACAAACAAAAAACTTAGAGTTAAGGCTAGAGTGCGATCGCGCAAGCGCTGACTTGTCAGTTCGCAACGGTCGTACGATTGTTAGCCATCAGTATACTGCTTATCCTTTGGGTATCTCTCGAACCTTCCGTTCTGATCTTGCCAATCCTGATCACATTTACCTCTATATCACTAGTTCTTCTCCAGGGTTACTAGCAAATGATCAGCTAAATATCTCTTTGCAACTTGCCGCTAATACTCATCTTCGCCTTAGCGATCAGTCTGCGACAAAAGTTCATCCTATGCCGATCGCAACTTCAAAAGCAACTGCTAACTATGAAATTGAAATCGGCGAAGCCGCAACCTTAGAGTTTATCCCCGAACCACTGATTCTTTTCAAAGATGCAACTTTGGAGCAAACGACCCATATTAAATGTCATCAACAAGGAAAACTGTTTTTGAGTGAAATTATTGTGCCTGGGAGACTTGCTAGAGGAGAGTTTTACGATTTTAACTACTACTCTAGTCGCCTACAAATAACTTCTTCTGAAGGAGAGTTATGGTTTACCGATGCCATGCGCTTGGAAGGAAAACACAATGCTTTCAAAAACTGCGAACTTTTTGCTTCTGCTCCTATTCTCGGCAATATAATCGTTATTTTACCTCAGACAAACCTTCAGTTATTGAGTACAAATTTAGAAAATTTAGCAACTGCCAATTGCCCTGGCGTTATAGTCGCAAGCTCGATTTTACCTCAGAATAAAGGTCTTTTAATTAGAGCGATCGCAACTGGTACTCACGGACTGAAAAACTATCTGCAATACGCTTTAAACTGCGTCCGCAATTTAAGCCATCAACCTGTTTTCCCTTGGATTTAGCAATGATTGAACTGGCAGAAAGTTACCTCGGCAATATCACAGAAAATGCTAGCTTATCTGAACGGCTAGAAAAAGCTGGCTTTAAAGAGCATTGCTTAGAAGTTTATCTGAGTCAAGCAGATAGCCGCAAAGGACGAATTCACTCTCGTGCTACTTCTGGTGTTGATGTCGGGATTGTTAAAAATCGGGATTGGTTACTGCGAGAAGGAGATATTTTTGAAACTCAAAACGGTAAGTTACTGCTAATTCACTTGCAAGAGCAAAAGGTGATGGTACTGAGTTTTACCGAGTTAATAAACGATTCTTCCTTAAAAAGGCTACGCGATCGCGATATTAATCTAGTTCATTTAGGTCATGTTTTGGGCAATCACCACTGGCCAATTATCATCGAAGATGGCAAAATCTACGTGGAGTTAGTAATAGATACAGAAGTTATAGAAGCAACCATCCGCAATTTTTCTATTCCTGGCTTAGAGATTGATTACGAATGGCGATCACTTAAAGAACACACCCACCACCATCATCACTCATGAGTGAATCTCCTGTTGCTCAAAAACTTGCCCTAATGCAGTTATCTGATTCTTTTTTCCCTTCTGGTTCTTTTACCTTATCGCACGGATTAGAAGCTTTGGTGCAAGAAGGACAACTGCGCTCAGCACAAGACTTGCAAACTTTTCTGCGGTTACTATTGCGTAATAAGATAGGGCCGACGGACATTGTAGCCTTAATTCATGCTTATCGAGGAAGTGCGATCGCTGATTTAGCAGCTGTGCGACACGCAGATGCTCAACTATTCGCGCAAACCTTAATCGAAAAAACTCGCGAAACAGCACGCAAAAGCGGACGCGCCTTGTTAATGGTTGCGAGTACGACTTGGCAAGACTCTCAACTAACAACCCTTAATCTAGATGCGGCTAAAGGGGAAATTCACTGCTTACATCCAGTTGTCTTTGCCGTAGTTGGTAGAGTAGCTCTTTTGAGTGAACAGGATACAGTACTAGCTTTTTTGCATAGCTTCATTACAGGTTTATTGGGGGCTGCTATTCGCTTGAGCGTTTTGGGACACCTACAAGCACAACAAGTTTTGCTCCAGCTAGCACCCGATATCGAAGCGGCTTACCAAATAGCTGCATCTTTAAGCTTAGATCAAATGTGGTCTTGTACCCCTGCGATCGATATTGCTCAAATGCAACATCAAAAATTGGCTCACAGGTTATTTGCTAGTTAGGCAACGGGAAATAAAACAGATGCATATAGTTAGAACTTACGCACTGAATCCTGAAACCTAGATCCCCCCTAGCCCACGCTAGTCGCTCATGGGGAGCCACCCCAAGGCGGAGGTTGCCGACGCTCGTTCGCGCAGCGTGTCGCAGACAAGACTCGCTCTCAGCGTTGGCGAAGCCTCTCGAAGAGAAGCCATGCCGTAAAGCCTGCGGCATGGCTTCGCTTAAGGCGAAGCCTCTCGTTCACGAAGTGTCTCCGATAGGAGAAGAGAAGGCTTTACGCTGCGCTATC
>NZ_VJXY01000137.1 GCF_014831675.1 Komarekiella delphini-convector SJRDD-AB1
CCATTGTCTTTGCCAAACTGCAAAGTCTGCGTACTGGATAGGTAATTCTGGTAAGGGGGATGGAACTCCTATACAAAAAGCTTGATATAAAGTCGATAACTCTTGAATGAATACCCCTATTGACCAAGCATCAGAAACAATGTGATGCACATTTACTAACAACACATATTCTGACTGTTCTAGTTGTAATAAACTACATCTGATTAATGGTGCTATTTCCAAGTCAAAAGGAGCAGTTGCTTCTTCGTGTGCTTGGTGCTGTACTAGGGTTTTTTGCTCTGTTTTACTGTGTTGTTGTAAGTCCACCACATTTATTTTCATGGTGGCTTCTGGGTGAATTACTTGTATTGGTGTGCCATTCACAGCTTGAAAGCTAGTACGTAGTATCTCGTGACGGCGTACTATTTCTGATAATGCAAGTTTCAGGGCATCAAGATATAAATTACCAGTGATACGGACACAAGAAGACATGTTGTAAGTGGCACTTAATCCTTCAAGCTGGTTAAGAAACCATAGTCGCTCTTGTGCCCAAGATAGTGGTAATGGCTGATTGCGAGAACTTCTGGGAATGGTTTGAGGCTGAGAATATTGTAAAAACTTGATGATTTCAGCTTTGCGATCGCTCAGTTGAGTACGTATTTCTGGTGTAAGTATTCCTTGGGGAGCATTACAACGCAAACGAGTTTCATCGACCCATAGTTTAACATCTAAACCATTGAGTTCAGACAGAAATTTTTGAATCGGTTTCACAGTTCAATTTCCTCACGATTTTGTAATTGATCAAAAGGAGTAGTTTGTAGTTGTTGTACTAACGTTGAATCACTGTTATCGATGATTTTTGATAAGTTAGCTATTGTCGGTTCTTCAAACAAATTTCTTAAAGGAACATCGACTGCAAAAGCTTGCTTTACTCTAGAAATGACTTGCGTAGCCAACAGGGAATGTCCCCCCAAAGTAAAGAAGTTGTCATAAATACCCACTTTTTCTATGCTCAAAACTGAAGCAAAAATATTAGCAATTACTTCCTCAGTACGATTCCGAGGCGGAATATATTGTAAGTTACTAAATGTTTCTTGATCAGGTGTTGGTAGTGCTTTGCGGTCTACCTTACCGTTGGCTGTTAAGGGTAAAATATCTAAGGTGACAAAAGCACTGGGAACCATATATTCTGGTAGCTTTTGTTTGATGAATTCACGTAATTGGTCAGTAGTTAGTAATTCATCTCTAATAACTATATACGCAACTAAGCGCTTGTTACCAGGAATATCTTCTCTTGCAGTAACTACAGCTTGTTGGATTTGGGGGTGGGTATTTAAGACAGATTCAATTTCTCCTAGTTCTATACGGAAGCCCCGCACCTTCACTTGGTTATCGATGCGACCTCGAAACTTGATGCTACCATCACTACCATAGCAGGCTAAGTCGCCTGTTTTGTAAAGGCGTTTGTGTTTAGAATTAGAGAAGGGACTTGGGATAAATTTTTCTTGGGTTAGTTCTGGACGGTTGAGGTAGCTTCTAGCTAAGCCATCACCACTAATGTATAATTCTCCGGGAACACCGATGGGTACTGGTTGTAGGTGTGAGTCTAAGATGTAAATTTGGGTGTTGGCTATTGGACGACCGATGGGAGAAGGTGCATTTTCAGTTCTTGCAACTGTTTTCTTTGTCCCTAATTGGTAAATTGTAGACCAGATAGTTGCTTCTGTTGGGCCATATAAATTCCACAATTCGCTACCAGTTTCAAGAATTTGATGAGCTAGTTGAGCAGATAATGCTTCACCACCACACAATACTTTTAGGGGATAATTAGAAGACCAACCACCAGCTAACAGCATTTGCCAAGTAACTGGAGTGGCTTGCATAACAGTTATCTTCGACTTGAATAACTCAAATAGTAAGGAATCTGCATTACTTGCAATGGAGCGGGAAGCGACAATAACTTTTGCTCCTACTGTTAATGGCAGATAAAGTTCAAGGGCTGCAATATCAAAGGAAATAGTAGTAACAGCATAGAACGTATCTTCTTGAGTTAATCCTGGAAAATGACTCATTGAATTTAAGAAATTGACCACACTGTAATGGCAGATTTCAACCCCCTTAGGTTGTCCAGTAGAACCAGAAGTGTAGATAACATAAGCCAAATTATCAGAAGCTACTTCAACATCAAGATTGTGGTGAGAGTATTGCTCTATTGATACCCAATCAGCATCCAAACAAACCACCTGTGCTTGATGTTGTGGCAAAGATTGGAGTAACGACTGTTGAGTAAGCAACACCTGCACAGCAGAATCCTCTAACATGTAACTTAGGCGTTCTTGGGGATAGTTAGAATCAAAAGGTAGATAAGCACCACCAGCCTTGAGTATCCCTAACAATCCCACCAGCATCTCAATAGAGCGTTCCACACAAATACCTACCAGTATCTCTGCTCCCACACCGAGGCTCTGCAAGTGATATGCTAATTGATTAGCTCTTTGATTTAATTGTTGGTAAGTTAACTGTTGATTCTCAAACACCACCGCCACACAATGAGGTGTTTTGTCTACCTGTTGCTCAAACAATTGATGAATACATTTATCAGTGGGGTACTCAGTAGCGGTATCATTCCATTCGGTCAACAACTGATGGCGTTCTGCTTGAGTTAACAAAGGTAACTCGCCCACCGTCTGTGAAGGATTTTCCACAATTGCACAGAAAATGGTTTGCAGATGTCCTAACATCCGCTCAATTGTATCTAACTCAAAACGAACAGTATCGTAACTAATCTTAATTAACAACTCATCCCTAGGAACTGCAACTACAGTCAATGGATAATTGTTTTGTTCAAAACCTCCTATTTCAGTTACCTTTAGCGAATTACTTTGATTTAACAAAGAACTATCAACTGGATAATTCTCAAACACCACAATACTCTCAAACAAAGGTGTTCCCCTTGTGACCTCACTCATTGATTGAATTTCAACCAGTGGAGTATAAGAATAATCTTGTAATTCCAACATTAGCTGTTGTATTTGTTGTAGCCAAGATATTAATTGCTGCTGGGGGGATATCTGGAGACGTAATGGTAAGGTGTTGATAAACAATCCCACCATCTTTTCCACCCCAGATAAACTACTAGGACGACCAGAAACAATCACACCAAATACAACATCTTTTTCATCACTATAACGACTTAATAGTAATGCCCAAACTGCTTGTACTATCGTCGATAAGGTAACATGGTGTTGTTGTGCGAGGTCTTGTAATCCACGGCTTGTCTGAGCAGATAAAGTTAACTCCAGTTCCTTGTAATCTGAGTTTATATATTCTTTTTGATACTGATTGTTGTCTACTACCAAAGGAGTAGGAGCACTAAAACCTTGCAAAGTTTGCCGCCAAAACTCAAAAGCAATTTCTTGGTTTTGAGAATTCAACCAAGCGATATAGTCACCGTAGGGAGTTGGTGTTGGCAATGAAAAAGTTTCATCTGTAACTTCGGCTTCATAGAAACTAATAACTTCTTTAAAAATAATTGGTAAACACCATCCATCCATGAGGATGTGGTGATGACTCCAGATAAACTTGTAATTATCTTCATCTAGCCTCACTAATGTACATCCCATCAATGGTGCTTGGTTGAATTGAAAACCAAGTCTTCTTTGTGTTTGCAACAACTCTGATAATTGCTGTTGTTGCTCTGTGGTTG
>NZ_VJXY01000138.1 GCF_014831675.1 Komarekiella delphini-convector SJRDD-AB1
CCGCGATGTCTTTGCCACTCTTATAAGTCATAGCTCTAGGCTTTCTTCTCTTGAGAGGAACTGCTGATTTCTTGGGTGGTTGGGGGCGACGGCATTGCTCACAGTAGAGCGGTCGCGGGCCAAAAGTTTCGCGCTGTGTTGGTTGTTGGCATTGCTGACAGACGAAGTTGAAAACGCGAGTGTGAATCTCACGCTGATGCGCTCTGACGGTGTACTCTTTGACTTGAATGATCTTGCTGGGCATTGACTAGTTTTATGGTTCTACTTCTTAAATATAATTTTTCTAACTACCAAAATTTCATCTCTAGCTATTTTTATAAGAAAATCATGTTTTTCCTTTAATGGTAAAGCTGCAATCCATTCTTCTAGAGGTTCAGACACGAATGGTTCTACAATACTTTCTATGGCTGCTACTGCTACCAAATCCTGATCAATATCAAAGAACTCTATAAAAGCCTCAAGTGGGACAGATAGCTTTTTCAAATTAGCTGGTATAGGCGGTTCAACTAATTCTTCTACTTCCTCTTCTTCAATTGCTATTGCAGCAGCTTTTAACCAAACTAAGTACAAAGCTCGAAAATCACCTCGTAAAATATCATCTCGTAATTGTACTAATTTTGATAGCCACCCCTCTGCTTCTATCCAATCTCGATATTCTTCATCGTTAATATTGATATCGAGAATTAGATAAGTTTTGCTACTTGATACAGTAATTCTATCAGGCAGACAGTAAGGCTCAAAAACTGATGGGTGAACTAAAGACTTTGGTAGGCGAAACATCAACTGTCGTGTTCCCCAATTAGCCATGTACAGCATGATATCGAAACACTTCTCTAACAGTTCTTCTGGTTGACCTCGAAAGTCACCATAACTGTAAGTAAAAATTGCATTTGTTGCTGTCAGTTGTACTCGGCTAGATAGACTATTAACATAGGTTTGTTCTGATACTGTTAACGGTCGGTCTAATGCCTGAAATTCGTAATACTGATATTCGCTCATCGTGCTTCTTATCTTTGATTCTGTCTTGACAGGCTCTAAATGTTGTCAAGTCATGTTCATCAACTGAAGATTACAACAAAGTGGCTTAGTAGGGAGATATTCTACTGTGCAAAAACCCTGGTTCAATTCCACCATCTGATTTTACAGGAGAGTCAAGTATGGAAACAGCAGATGTGATTATTATTGGCAGTGGTCAGGGAGGTGTGCCTCTTGCTGCTGACTTTGCTAAACAAGGGCTAATGGTTGTTTTATTTGAAAGAGATTTACTAGGTGGTAGTTGTATTAATTATGGCTGTACTCCTTCTAAAGCGTTTTTAGCAGCTGCTCATGCTGCGGGTCGTGTTCGTCAGGCTGAGGATTTAGGGATATATGCTCAAGTTGAAGTTGATTTCCCTGCTGTAATGGAGCGGGTACGTTTAATTCGCGCTCGCTGGCATCAAGGAGTTCAAAAACGCTTGCATGAAGCAGGAGTGAGAGTGGTGTATGCACAAGCATACTTTACTGGAGAGCGAACTGTTACAGGCAATAATGTCACCGTTCAAGCACCGTTAGTCGTGATTAATACGGGTACAACGGCAGCTACACCTAAGATTCCTGGTTTGGCAGGTACACCTTACTTAACAAACCGCAATTTCTTTGACTTACAAAAGTTGCCGCCACGCCTGCTTGTCATTGGTGGTGGTTACATTAGTTTAGAACTCGGACAGGGATTAGCACGTTTGGGTAGTGAAACACAGATAATTGTACGAGGAGAGCGCGTTCTAGATCATGAAGAACCTGATGTCAGTGAAACTTTAGCCGAAGCTCTCAAGCGAGATGGTATTCAAATTCACTTTCATGCCAACACACAGAAAGTTACTTACAACGATAATCTGTTTACCCTGGAATTAGATAATGGTCAACAACTCCAGGGGGAGGCACTATTGATTGCAACTGGACGCCATCCAAATACTAGTGCTTTAAATGTAGCGGCT
Organism: Komarekiella delphini-convector SJRDD-AB1; assembly: GCF_014831675.1. Lineage (GTDB taxonomy): Bacteria > Cyanobacteriota > Cyanobacteriia > Cyanobacteriales > Nostocaceae > Komarekiella. The sequence goes on from NZ_VJXY01000138.1 coordinate 1,974, forward strand.
ACAGGTGTTGAGTTAAATGAACAAGGTTATATTAAAGTTGACGAGCAATTTCGGACAACTTGCGAAAATATTTATGCGATCGCAGATGTTGCTCAACAGCCTGCTTTCACTCATGTTTCTTGGGAAGATTATCGCCGTCTCAAAGCTATTTTGCATGGTGAAAACCGGACTCGCAACGACCGTGTGTTAGCTTATGCCATATATACTGAACCACAAGTTGGACGGGCTGGAATGACAATTGCAGACGCTCACAAAAAGGGCATTAATGCTCGCTGCGTCACTCTGCCAATGTCCGATATTGCTCGTGCGATTGAGTGGGGTCATGATTTAGGCTTTTACCGAATGGTGATAGATACAGAAACTGACCTGATTTTAGGAGCGACATTGGTTGGTTATGAAGCGGCTGAAATAGTTCATGTGTTTGTGTCGCTCATGGAAGCAGGAGCTACTTGGCAATTATTAGAAAAATCTGTTCATATCCATCCTACTTATGGGGAAGCATTGCCTAGTCTTGCACGCGGCTTTGTTGAATAATTGGTGTTGCTCAAACAAAACATGAGTTATACAATTGCCTTGGGCGTAATTTTCTTGCAGATTATTCACCGAATCATGCTGCAATTCATTGTTTGAATTCTATGTGTTTTCGTTTGATTTCTAGCCAGTTGTATAGCGGTGACTGAACTATCTTGAGTACTGTAGCAATTATGTAGAGCTATGCTATGGCACTCTTTCTACAACTGGCATAGAGCGGAACAAGTTATGCAGAGGTTTTAACTGTATCCCACGCTGTTGATATCTCCATTGAAACTGCAACAGCACGATATCAGTTGCCAATTTGCCAGAATCTCTAACAAGCCTTGTATTTCTCCTTATTCTTTTGTCTGTGATGCTGTCACCCTTTGGTGATTGGCAAGGCTTAGAGTTTGATTATTAGTTTCTTTGGGCAGTTGAGGTTTTGGGTGATTCTCGACGCTAACATAATTATTGTACTTGCGTCTTGGAAATTCCATATCTATTTAAAATTGACAAATCTTTGACTGCAAAAAGTTGATTATTGAATCTAAAGAGGGGAGCAACGCGATTTTCTGAAGTCGGACAAAAACGAGTGATGATGCTCCACCCCAAGGCCAGGCGATCGTTAAACCGAAAGTTCAGGAGATTAGTCAAATTGATACTATTTAGATAGCTAAATATCTCAGTAATACTGAGATAACTCTATTTTTATGGTTGTTTAGTTCTGTGATGGAGACAAAAAAGTGTAGGATGCCCTTTGAGTAATAGTTTTGATGTTGAATATCAAAACAGGGAGCTTGCCGTCACTTCATGAACGAAAAAATATATTCAAGCTTAGATTTAAGCAAATCATTGTCAGACTTTAAAGAAAAAGTTGCGAAACTTTTAGAAATTAAAAATCTGAGCGAATGGTCGGCTCAAACTTTTAAAGCATTAGAAGAAGAAATTAGAAATAGAGCATTAACTCTAGCAGGAGAATGTGTAGCAGTTTTATTAAATAAGCTATCTCAATCTCAATCAGCTCTAAATATAGCAATAAATCAAACAAGAAGTTTGTCAAATCAAAAAATGTAAGGATTCAGGTCTAATATTGCGGAAGTAAAGAAGGGCAAGACTGAGAATTATCAGAATCAGCAATTAGAGCCTGTGCAAAAAAATCAATCACAGACCGACCTTGACGGCGACAAGTTTGCACCA
>NZ_VJXY01000139.1 GCF_014831675.1 Komarekiella delphini-convector SJRDD-AB1
TTGTAGCTGGGAAACTTCATCTTTATTCAAGTCAACAATGTACTTTTTCGCCATGTTACACCCCGTTTTTGGCTATTTTACCAATTAGAGGTTTTACTTAGCAAAGTTACCTTGGCAGACTACTAGGTTTAAGGTTCCGGCTTTGTAGATAGAATTATTTTCTGGCATTTGGGGAGATGGTAAAGTTTCAGAAGCCGATTTAAGGACAGGCGATCGTTAATCTAGTTCCAATTGTGGAACTAGATTTAAGATTACTAGATTGTGGTTTGATGGATAGTGTAAGCACCACAAAGCAATTTTCTAATTATTAAGATAAGGAGGGTAACTGATGGTAATTCTTTTTTTGTAGATTTTTAGAGAAGTTGATGAATTTCATTTACTGCACTGATTATTAAAGAGGATGTTTTTTCGATTTCTGCTTTGGTTGTAAATTTACCAATACCAATTCTTAACGCGCCCTCAATTATATTCTCTGAAATATTCATAGCTTGTAAAACGTGAGATGGTGCAACAACACCTGATGAACAAGCTGCACCTGTAGAAATCGCTAATTGGTTACGGATTCTAGCAATAATGGCACTATTAGGAATGTCAGGGATAGAAATATGTAAGTTCCCTGATAAACGGTTGTTTAAGTCTCCATTCACCACTAAGTCAGAAATTGCAGCTTGTAGCAGGTTTTGCAGTTGATCTCGCAAAGTTGCGATCGCTGTTTCATCTGTTTCCATCTCTAATTGCCTCAATTTACAAGCTTCCCCTAAGCCAACAATTCCGGGTACATTGAGCGTACCTGATCTGAGTCCCTGTTGATGTCCACCACCGTAAATAATCGGTTGCAGATGCTTACTTTTTCTCACTACTAATGCACCAATGCCTTTGGGTGCATACAGTTTATGTCCAGAAATAGCTAGATAAGTAATCCCCCAGTCTTGAAAGTTAAGGGGAGTTTTACCAACTGCTTGGGAAGCATCACATAAGAAAGGGATATTGTATTTTTGAGCGATCGCCCCAATTTTTTGTACTGGGTAAATTGTCCCTACTTCATTATTAGCAGCCATCACGCAGAGCAAGGAAGCACCGCCAGAGCAGACTTTTTCTATATATCCTAAAATCAATTTGGGCTTGTTGATTGACTTTTAACCAAATAATTTCCGCGAGTCCTTTTTTGGCTAATGCTTTGCAGGTATCTAATTTAAAACTTTGAATCAGCCGTTCTCTCTCTCATTTTGGGGTATAACCTGTAACAGCATCAGCATTAAATTTTTTGAAACGCAATAGCGAATACTCTTTTTGGCGGCGTGATAGACTTTCGCTAATCCTGCTACTACTAAGCCATCTTGAGCTTGTGCTAAGTCTAACTCATGGCTACCCCAGAAGCGATAGGTTGAAATGGTGCGATCGCCTAAACAGTTCCTATGCTTTTTTAAATTCTGTAACTGCTTGTTCACAAAGTTCTTCACTGTATGCCAACCAAATTACTAAAGTGGGTTCATTGTTTATCAGGTGTAAACATACGTCTGCTCAATCGCCGTGTTGGGGAAAAGCTGGGGGAATATATAGACAGATTAATGGTGAAAGAGATTATTGCGATCGCTCAAACTTACTCTGCTGGAAGTATTGTTATACCTAAGTTGGACAATATCCGAGAGCAAGTTTAGAGTGAGATTCAAGCCAAAGCCGAGCAAAAATCATAATTACTAGAAGTCCAAAAACAGTATTGAGTTAGCGTCCATTAATGGAGCTACGGTAGATTGATTTCTATCTTTCAAAATCAAGCAGCTAAAACCGAAATTGTCATAGAGGAGCCAAACCAGCTGATTCAAGGTAGTCTACAGGATAAAGCGAAAGATTAACGTTCCCGAAGGGTTGCCGCAGGCATCGCTGCTTACTATTCACGCCAAAAAAGCTGAATAAGAAATCATCTGTTACCGTACAACTATTTAAATGGACGTAACTGGATTCGAACCAGTGACCTCTACGATGTCAACGTAGCGCTCTAACCAACTGAGCTATACGTCCTTAACTACACGATTATCAAAGATAGCATAGATTTGTCTAAGAAGCCAAGGCCAAAGGCATAAATTAGGCGATCGCTATAATCTTACGTAACTGACCATTTATTTCGGCTGTAGCTCCTGTAATTTATTCTTTGCCGATAGCAGTAGTTCTTGAGCTTTTAAATAAGCTGTTGTGCCATTTTGCACTTTTTCTAATTGATTAATAATGCTCTGTAATTGGCTGAACATGCGATTGCGATCCACAGACTGAGCATCAGAGGGAAGCGAAGCTATCAAGCTTTCAATTTGCTGTTGTGCCGCCTCTAAAGCATATACAGCATCCTGCTCTGCTTGCCGTCTAATCTTGACTTGACCTAAATTAGTCTCGTAAGTTGCTAGCAATTTCTGCGCCTCGGCATAACCTACCAAGTCTTGTGACGAAACTTCTTGTAGCCGATTAATTGCTTGTTGCCACAAATGTTCTATCTGTTGCCATTCATTTATAGCATGAGGTGGATTTTGTCCAGCTTTAGCTGCTTGCCAGGAAAATTGCCGCGCTGCTGCAATTATGGTGCTGATGCGCTCATTCCCAGCAGCAAGACCGACAATTTCTTGAAACTCACGCTCGTAGAGGTCTAGTTGCTGGCGTGCTGTTTTTCCAGCCAAAGTTTGACTAGGAATCTGCTCTAACTGATTGAGCGCTGAACGCCAAGCTGCGATCGCACTTTGTTTATCTGTTACTGTAGAAGCCTGTTTATATTGCTGTTTTGCGCTCAATAACGCTTGTGTATCATCAGTGAGCAATGTCTGAGCATTCTTTTCTTGAAAGACTTTAGCTGCTAACAACCCAACTTTGCTGCGAGCTGTATTAAAACCGTAGATGCTGAACCGTTGGTCATACCACCAATATTTGTATTCTGACCTATCGTTGACAAGCCAAGTTGGCAACTCATCTAGATGCTCTTGTGTCTCTTGAAGCTTCTGTTCCCCTAAAGCTAAATCTGCTGCACTAGTGGCTTGTTCAATCAATTGTTCTGCTTGTTCAATCGATGTTAGCGCCTGTCGATAGTGATTATCCATGTTCATATAGCTAGGTAACAGCAAAAAAGGCACATTCTGCGCCACAGGACGGCGAATCACTGGATAAGGCTGGTTTGCCAACCAAACCACACTAACGGGAATACCAAAGAGTATTATTACCCAGATAATTTTACTACCGATACCCCGCTTGGGTTTGCTGGGCGATCGCTGAGAGTTTTTGCTCAAAACCCGCGCCTCTGCGGCCATTTTATTTTCTAGTTCAGCAAGAGTTTTTGGTGTTAATGGTGTTGCAGGCTTTGGTACTACAGGGTTTTGGCTAGCGATAGATGGATCTATTCCAGAATTATTTTGAGGTTTTTTATGTAGAATTTTCCAGTTAATTTTGTCTAAAAACGCCATATTTAAGATAACTAGCAGTTGGTTTATTATTCCCAAATGCAGATGTAAATCTCAACGTTAATGTGATTTTTTGCTAACGATACCAAATACATACAGCCATTGTTATACCAATTCTTTATGAAGCTGCGCTAAATAAGGCTTCAAGGATAAAGTCGTAAGAAGTGAGAGAGGCAATCATTTCAGGTGTAATTTCTTTGAGGACATCAGTTAACTTGTGCTGTAGTTGTGTGA
>NZ_VJXY01000140.1 GCF_014831675.1 Komarekiella delphini-convector SJRDD-AB1
GATGTAGAACTCGAACAACTAATTGATAGTTGCGATTATTTGCCCTTTGAGACGATGAAGCAGACTATAGACGGCTTAGCAGCTCGTGTAGGTGTGAAATTGGAGTGGAAAGATTTAGATGATGGACAATTCGAGTGCATCCCAAGTATCACCTGAAGTACAAGAGTTTATCGACACAGTAAATCAGGGGAAAGGATTTAACACTGTAACCCAAATCATCAGCTCAGAAGTACAGCGCCAACTCGAAACCCATTTACTGAATTTCCAGTCTTGCATTGCACAGTCTAACTTGGCAGCAATTGAGGTGATGTCAGAAGAATTGCAGAAGATTAAAACCGAATCTGCAACGTTAAGTGGGGTGATGGAAAGATTAACCGCAGCTGTTGCCCCGGATCTGACGGCGACCGAGGATGAAGTTGTTTGTTTCCAGCAAGCGATTAACAACCTGGAGCAATATGGCAGCATCATCCCTTCTCAAGCAGATATCATAGCTGCTCAATTCAGACTCAAGAACCAACGGGCTTGGTCATTGGTGTGGCAAGCTCTAGCCAAAATGTTGATTAAAAAGTTGGAGAAAAAGTTTTGCAAACAGCCTACTTCCACAGAGCCTATTGGTGCTACGAAAACAATCTCGGAATAGCCAAAATTCATTACGAACCACTAGGAATTTTTGCAATTTTGTTTGAAGGTGGTATTCCCAAGGTTAATGTCAATTTCTTGGACAATCAGGAGTTTTCTTATTACTGGCAACAGTACAAAAACAAAGGAGTAAATTTAGTTTTAGGAGTGCAAATTGACCGCGATGTGCAATTAACCAAGGTGATTGATCAAGAGAATGTTTTCAAATTTTCTGAAATTAACTTGGAGGTCAAATTAGAAAACAGCACTCGCCACTTCCGAAGTTTGAAAGCAACAGAATGGACTGAATTTCAAGACGATGTGTTTGTAGAATATCAACCTTGTAAATCACTAATACATGTGAGGTAATTATGGCTAGAACATCAAAGCCACAGCCGGAACCGCCCAAAAATGGAGGATTGAATTTATCCGATTTAAGTGGTGACATTAACAAGGCTTTAGTTTTTCCTGATTCCCACTTTGGTTTGTCATCGGCTGTATGGGAGAATGCCCAGCGCATTGCTGATATGTTGCCTGTGAATGTCAGAACTTTTGGCGATCTCACAGACGAGCATATAGCCTTAGCTGCGGAAAACGCTAAGGGCGCAGAAATCCAACTCAAAAATTGGACTGAGTATGATGCCCTGACATCTCGTTATTTGAAAGCCTTGATCAAAAACAGAGAGAAACAAGCATCTGTTGCTGAAAACGTTGGCGAGGCAAGAGTTACTCTTGCAGAAATGGAAAAGAACTTAGGGGTATCTCTTGCTAATCTCGAATCCAAATTCCGGCAAATAGTTGGGGGTTCTCGCTCAGCCATAGCTGGTGTCCAAGATGATTTGGGCATTAGCTTAGGTAAGATTGCTTCACAGTATTCAGAAGGCAAGGCTAAAAAGCAAGAAAAGTTACAAGCTGAAACCACCAAAAAAGAACCAACCCCTTACGAAGAACAAACGAGTAATTTGGTTACTCGGTTCCAAGAGCTTAGAAATGCCCGATATTCGGGAACACCAGGAATTACACAACGCATTCAAAGGACAGCGCAATGACAACTAAACAAATAGCTCTGTTAACATCTGGATTTCTAGCATTAGTAGCCTTTGGGTACTTCAGCACTCAAATAATTGGCCCCGTCGCCACATCAACAATTGGATTTGGAGGAATAGTTTCTGGTGCTGTTCTAGAAGCAAAAAGACATCAGCCACAGCAGACTAAACAGGAGAAAAATGTCCCAGATTTGTAGATTGTTAATCTGGATGTGCGGATTTATTATTGCCAGCGCTACTGCTCAATTAATTAGTTTATTGCCCTGGAGTGCCTTGGTTATAGGAGTAGCCGCAGTAATTACTTATTCTCAAGGCAAGAGCAGTAACTCGATGCTGCTACAAGTTATTGCAATTGGATTAGCTTTTGGATGGGGTAAATGTTATTTCCTTGGTTAAGAATTGGTGCTAGTGGATTGACTGGTTTAGTGTTGACTTTGACAGTCAATTCCAAAGATATAAAATTGTTTACACCTGCAAATATCGCTGCGATCGCTCTAGCTAGCTATGCAGGATTGGAATTACGAAAGTTACAAAAACATTACGAGGACAAAGAACGCGAAGAAGATATGCTTGCAGCGATGAAGGATACTCAGGCTGAGGAGCAGTTACAGTATCTTTCATCAGCTGCTGAACGAAAGCGCTCTACAGCAGATGCAGACAAGGAAACAGAAAGGCAACTGAAATTACTCCAACAAACAGCACCTCTGTTCAGTGAAGTTTTGACGGTTACTGGACAAAATGGGGCAGTCAGTCGTATGGCTTTGGGCATGATTCAGAACGGGGAAAGCCTGGGCAATGTTCTGCTAGCAACATCTGAGGCGGAAATGCAGATGGAAACAGCCAAACTGCAAGCCCAAATTCATACTCGTCAGTTGGAATTGCAGGCACAGCAAACACAGCAAGTACTTAAAAGTGCTAATGGCGAGGTTGTCAATGTCACTCCGATCAATAGCGCAAATGCAACCACAGTTACAAATTCATCAAAGATTGAGGGATTAAAAAAAGCGGCAACAGTTGTCGGACTTCAAACTCAGTGCCTTCGAGTGGATAAAGCGCCCAGTTACGAAAGGTTAATTTTTTCGGTAAAAACAGAGGATTTTAATTCTTTACCTAAACTCAAAGCAGCAACTAAATTGGCGTTAGGGATAAGTGAGAAAAGTGATTTACCTTTTTACATTTATGCACCCGAACAAATAGCAGTAGAAGTTCCTTTAAAACCAGAAGACCGCACTTACTACGACTTTCCTCAAAGGCAGTGGACACAGGGCGAAAGATTAATTGTTCTTGGTCAATCACTAGATGGGGAAGTGGTGATTGATTTGAAAAGTGAGGATACTCCTCAGCTTCTCTGTGTCGGTACAACTGGCTCAGGCAAGTCGAATTTATTTCGGGCCATCGCCTACTGCCTTTTAATGCAAGGTGCGCGAGTGGATATCTGCGGCGGCAAGGTCAGCGACTACGAAGATTTTGCAGAGCGCTTTCCGAGTATTAGCCTCAATGATATGGGGAAAACATTTGAGTATGTAGGTGAATACTATCTAGAATGCGATCGCCGCAATCAAATGACCAGGGCTGAGTTAGCGCAAGAACCAGCTTGGCTTTTGGAGATTGACGAGTATAAAGGGACTGTACCACTGGACGACAATCTACGCAAAACCTACGACCAGCAGCTATGTGAGGTGGCCCGTCGGGGACGTGGGTTAAAAATTCATGTGGCTATTGGATTGCAACGAGGATCGAAACGTAGTACAGGGCGAACGCATCTTATTTACTAATAAAAACTAAAAAAGATTTGAAAATGACATAGATAATCCTACAAGTTGCTACAACTATAAATAAAACAAATCCCTAACCTTTCAACAATAGAGATTAGCTT
>NZ_VJXY01000141.1 GCF_014831675.1 Komarekiella delphini-convector SJRDD-AB1
GTTTGTATTCTGATGTAACGCAACTGAATCGTAAACGTAGAGCATCATGATGTTCTAATAATTGCTCTACAGCTTTCTTTAGGAATTCCGCTTTGATATTTTTGGGAATCTCTAATAAAACTGATTGGTTGAAATGGTGTGATTGTTGTGTTTTTTGTGCGAAGAACCAATGTTGAATTGGTGTTAGGGGTGCAATTCCTGTAACTAAACCTTGTTTGGCACTAACATTATCTGTTGTGTTGGCAACTTTAGCTAATTCGGTGATGGTTTGATTTTGGAATATCTGTTTGGGGGTGATTTGTATTCCTAAGTTTTTCGCACGAGAAACTACTTGAATGCTCAAGATGGAGTCGCCACCAATTTCAAAGAAGTTGTCGTGAATACTAACTTTTTCCAATATCAGTAGTTCTTGCCAAATTTTGGTTAATATTTTTTCTATTTCCGTACGTGGTGCTATGTATTTACTTTCTCGTAAAATTCCATCTGGTGCGCTTAATGCTTTTTTATCTACTTTGCCATTTGCTGTTAATGGTATACTCTCTAAAATTACAAACGTACCAGGTATCATGTAGTCTGGTAACTTGCGTTGCAAATGCGATCGCAACTCTGTACTGCTCAATACCTTTTGTTGATATGATTGATTAGTTGCGTAATTTTCTAGATTATTATCAGCAAACAACCGTTGATAAAAAGGGGTTTGCTTGAACATTTTTTCCCAGTGAGATGAGATGTATTCAAACTCAATATCTTCTCCATTTGTCTTCAAGAGATGGCCACGGATAGCATAATTTGGATTCAGATGATTTTCACAAAGTGTTCTTGTACAAAAAGCTTCGATGACATCTCCTTTATCCACATTAATTCCTGGTTCAAAGACTGGAAAATAAACTGGTAACCAGCAATGCTCATGTTCTAGAATATCTATACATTCTCCTTCAATTGTGTGTAAGTTTAATCCCACGAAAAAACCATCCAATCTCCCTGATTTTTCGATAGTTAGTTTAATTTGATGAGTAAATTCTGTGCTAATAGGCTTGCTAAAGTCTAAATCTTCAAAAACTCCTCTATTGGATAACCAGTTGGCTTTGTTTAATCCTTTAATACATAATCGTAAATCAAAAGGATATCCAACTTGTTCAAATATCTTCTGGGTATAATAACCTGAAACCTTTGTAAATCGGGGTTGATTTAGTAATTCATCAGGAAGAGTTATTCCAATAATCTGAGTCACACTTCTTTGAGGAATCATTACACCATCTGGTTTAAGAAACCTTCTGGTGTTATTGATAATTACTGCTGCTCCTTCACATCCACCAATCGGCCCGACAATTTCAGAAACACATACATCAGCTAATTCTGGTAAGTCTACTGTAGTAGCATCTCCATGTATAATTTTAATTTGTTCTGATAACCCCAACTCTTGCACACAAGTTGAAGCTAACTGACTAGTTTCATAGTCTCTCTCAATTGCGTAAACTTTCTTGGCTCCTGCTTCTGCACAAAATTTGGCTAAAATTGCATCCTTCCCCGTGCCAATTTCAACAACTACTTTATCTTTGACCAGTTGATTAATCGCAACTTGGTAACTCTGGTTTCTCCGATAGTCATTGGTCATCGCGTAGTACAGCAGCTCATCATAAACGTAGAATTCTGCTACTGACGGCCAGAGTTCAATTTCTGCCTGATGAGGAACTAAATATGCTACCAGCCGTTTGTTCCCTGGAGTATCTTCTCTGGCGATGACTGTAACTTGCTGTATTTGAGGATAGGTGCTCAGAACTGATTCTATTTCTCCTAGTTCTATGCGGAAACCACGTATCTTCACCTGGTCATCAATTCGACCAAGAAACTCAATATTGCCATCAGGCAAAAATCGAGCTAAATCTCCGGTTTTATATAGTTTTGACTTGGGAACAAAGGGGTTAGAGATGAATTTTTCTAAAGTTAATTCCGGTCGGTTGCGGTAGCTTCGGGCAAGCCCTACACCTCCGATATGTAGTTCTCCTGCTACTCCAATAGGCACAGGTTGATTATTGCGGTCTAGGATGTAGATTTGGGTGTTGGCTATGGGACGACCTATTATTGGTTTTGGATTGCTGTTACTAATTTCGGCTATTGTGGCACAAACTGTAGACTCAGTTGGCCCATAGGCATTAAAGAAACAACGACCATTACTCCACTGCTTTACTAGTTCAGTAGAACAGGTTTCTCCGGCTACAATAATTTGACCTAGCTCTGGAAATTCATCTGGTAGCAAAACACTCAAAGCTGATGGAGGAAGTGTTACATGAGTGATCCCAAACTGAGTTAGTGTCTCTGTTAAATCCGATCCAGGTATCAATGACTCTGCTTTTGCTAAGACAAGTGTCGCTCCTGAACTCAGAGCCATAAAAATTTCTGCAACTGAGGCATCGAAACTAAAAGAAGCAAACTGTAAGACTCGACTTTGAGATTGAACATTAAATTGATTCCTTTGGGCCATAACTAGATTAGGTAATCCCCTATGAGTGACTAAAACTCCTTTGGGGTTGCCAGTAGACCCAGAAGTATAAATCACATAAGCCAAATTCTCAGATTTGACTTTAATGTCGGGATTATCATCACTCTCAATAGCGATCGCACCCCAATCCATATCTAAACAAATCACCCGTGCAGTGTGTAACGGCAAAGATTCTAGTAACGATTGTTGAGTTAACAACATCTCAACACCAGAATCCTCTAACATATAACTCAACCGTTCTTGGGGATAATTGGGGTCAAGAGGTACATAAGCACCACCAGCTTTAAGTATCCCCAATATTCCCACTATCATCTCAATCGAACGTTCTACACAAAGCCCTACTAGTACTTCTGATCCGACACCGAGGTTTTGCAGATGATGTGCTAGTTGGTTAGCTTTTTGATTCAATTGGTAGTAAGTTAACTGTTGATTCTCAAACACCACCGCCACACAATGAGGTGTTTTCTCTACCTGTTCCTCAAACAATTGATGAATACATTTATCAGTGGGATATTCACTCTCAGTATCATTCCACTCGATCAACAACTGATAGCGTTCTGCTTCACTTAACAAGGGTAATTCACCCACCGTTTGTGAAGGATTTTCTACAATTGCTGACAACAAATTCTGAAAATGAGCAGCCATGCGCTCAATAGTTGACTGATCAAACAAGTCAGTGCTGTATTCCCAATGACTCATTAGCCCTGAAGGTGTTTGAGACATTAATACTGTCAAATCAAACTTTGTAGTTATTATTTCTGGCGTCAAAGGCGTAAGAGTCACATTGGAAAATTGCAACTCACTCATCGGTGTGTTCTGTAGTGTAAATGCTACTTGGAAAAAGGGAGAGTAAGCTAAGGAACGTTGTGGTTGTAGTGCTTCAACTACCTTATCAAAAGGCACATCCTGATGTTCATAAGCTTTGAGTGTGGTTTCTCTGACTTGTGCAAGTAAACTCTCAAAACTAGGATTATCTTCAAAACGGCTTCTCAACACCAAGGTATTCACAAAAAAGCCAA
>NZ_VJXY01000142.1 GCF_014831675.1 Komarekiella delphini-convector SJRDD-AB1
GCAATATTGCTACTTTTACAATGACTTTACCATCAAAGCCTTATTGCTCAACCTCTATACCATGAGCGATCGCTGCCTTTATCTCTCTTAGTATTTATGTACTATACTTAGATGCGTTTACCCTGGGGTAGGAATCGGTTCGGAATACTACGTTTTAGGTAGCTTGGCTAAAAGTATTTTTGCTGGCACATCTGCGATTCGTGATCTCAAATATCGGTACGCTCTGCCAAAGTTAGCTGCTTTAATATGGCTAGCCTGTTGTCATTTCAAGTTACAACAAGCTGATATTTTTCTACATTTGCTGCTGCCGTCTGGAGAATCCAAAGATGGCGATCGCTTGGGTAAACAATTGTCTGCTGCTCTTAAACAAGGAATCACCACGCCGACAGGTCGATTAAAACTGAGGCAACGTAATTTCTATGTATCTAATGAGGGTAGTGGTATTCTCTCATACCGTTGTCATACTTTAGGAGACGCTCATTGCCATCAGAGTATTGCCATGCTGATGCTAGGCTATCGCAATGCCAGTTTTACACTTATTGAAAGGGGGAACCAAAGTAAGGCGGAATCTACAGATTTGGGAATGAATTGGCTAGTAGAACGTTTTGTTAATCACACTGCCGTTGGATTATCGAAGGATGATTCGCGTTTAACTTCAGCTTTGGTGTTAGCTGCTGCTGGAGAGTTTGATGCACTGCGCTCGTTATCACGTAAAACTAAGTCCAATGAAGTTGAATCTGATTTGACGAACTTTCAAGCATCCTTAGACCTTGTGCGTCGGGAGTATTGCCGCGCTTTATTACGGTGGATTAGGAATATCGCGGTCTTTGATGAAGTTCTGATTTGTGGGGGTACTGGAGAATTCGTTCACAAAGAACTAACGGAGTATTTTACTCAAGAACAAATACCTGTTGTCTGGAATGGTGGGGTAAAAATTCCGGCTACTTTAGATACTAAGAACTTAGGAAATAGACTGGCTGATGTTTGGGTTTCTCATCTAAACCATATTGAGATGCTAGATGCCAACTTTGTTTACAGCCGCTCCTCACCGTTAGTTCCTCAACCAGTAGCAAAACCCGAATCATTACCTGAACCACAGCCTAAACCCGAAACACAGCTTAAACCCGAATCCGAAGTGAAGAAAACGCTTCTAGATACGCGTCCCAATCACGACCCTTGGAAAAACTTTTTACCAATGAAAGAAGGCATATAAATATGGATGCTACAGAGCAATTGGCCCAAGAGGCAAAACAACAAAGCTTTGATCAAAGGTCTGTAGACATATTTGAGAGTGTTTACCAAGATGCGGGAGTCACCAGCATCAAGAATATGAACATCAATGATAGCGATCGCATCTTATCAGTATTAGCTCAAGAACAAGCCACACCCGAATTTATCAGAGGATTTCTCGCTCATGGGTGGCAGCAAGGCATACCAGTTGAGGTAGTTCAACATATTCTAAATAGTGATCAAGATGGGGATGGGCGGACTCTGGCACAAGAATTATTTACAGACGGGAGTGATCCCTTTGAACCAGATCAGCCTCAACGACAGTTCAGAAGTGGTCGCACCAAAGAGCTAGAGCTTTAACTTGTTGTGAGACACCTAACTCTAGTTAGGTGTTTTAATTAACTAAAGTTAGGTGAAAGATTTGATGTTTGTTCAGTGCAGTTTTAGCTAAAAATAGATAGACTTTTGACAGCTTGAAATTTAGAGTTAGGAGTTTGTATGAATACACTAGCGAAGCCTAAAAAGGATGTGGCAGATGACAATAAAGATTTATCTACTCATCACAATAGTAGAGAAGATTTAGAGGCTTTAGTATTTAACAAGCTTTATTCTGGTGAAGACCCAACTCAAGCAATAGCATTTCTGTCCTACTTGAAAAATACAGAACTGGAGAAAGAGCAACACAAACAGTTACGGCAAGAAGCCCAAGAGAAGTCAATATTTAGCTCTTTACAAAGAGTAATGATTACTGCCTTCGCTATCCTGGGAATGATTGCATTTTTCGACAGAGTATTTAATGCCCAAGAATTATCGAAAGCTGGTGCAACGCCACCTGTGGTAAATAATCAACCGCGAGTAACTCACTAAAGATATTGTTTTCGGTAGTTTTGACGCGAGAGCTTTTTGGATTTTCTCTGTGTCCACTGAAACAGTGGAGTCAGCTGTTCGACATCTTGAAACGATGCTTTCCAAGTAGAGTTTAGAGTGTATTTGGCAATGAGATTCGCCAAAACCCGCAAACAACGCAAGGGCTGACTCCTGATTTGCTCCTCAGCGAAACGCAGTACTATCCAGTTAGCTTCGATAAAACATTTGTTGCGGTAATCATCCATCCCCACGCAGTGGATCTGTTCTCCACTAAAACTAAATGGCTCATCAATCTCCAAATCTATGTGCAAGTTTGTATTTGGTTCCACGACAACAAAATCAGCGCTATAAGGGCGGTCGTGACCAGGGGGTAAAAACTGCTGTTGGGACAAAGCATAAGACCCAAAGTGATGTCGTAGTATCTTGCCAAACTCCAATTCCGAAGCGCCCAATCGCGTGTTTTCGTTTGATTCTGAAGGTAGAATCAATGGCTGAAATTTGCCTGATTTAACATCAGGTGGCACAAATATTATTGGATAACAAGGACGATTAGAGCGATTACTCATGGCTGATTTAGTTTCTCAATTGTTTAATCTGATTGAACAGCAAAACCCTCTGATTGCAGTGGAGTCTCCATCACAGGAGAGAATAAGGTTACTTGAAAAACTCACTAGTGAATGTGCTTTAAGAAATGTTAACTGTTATATATGGATGCTGGAGGATGACCAATTATATCGGTTGCAGATAAATGGGCAGCAGTTGAGCTTAGAACAAGTGAGTGAATACAAGCCGAATACGACTAAGACTGTACGCGAAGATTATTTTGAAGTTCTAAGATTTTGGAAAACGACTTCTCTACAAGGGATTCTGATACTGGAAGGAATATTTCCTTGGATTAGTCAAGCGACTATTGACTCTGATTTTTTCTTGACTGCGGAGTGGATTAAGTCGGCGCTGATCAACTTGAAACTCTACAATCAAAATTCTCATAAAACAGCCATATTGTTAGGGCCAAATGCCAGTCTCTCATCTGATATAGCGGCTCTAATTCCTACTATTACTCAAGAACTGCCCACAGTGGAGAAAATTAATGCCCATTTAGAGTCAATCCTGCCCACTACATACAGCTCCATAGAAATCAATGAAATAGCCAACGCCTCTGTAGGAATGTATTTGGCAGATATTGAGATAGGTATTAGAAGTGCGATCGCTGAAACTACTGTTGAGATTCAAGAAGTTTCTTTAGCGGACAAACTCTCTAATTACAAAATCAGTCTACTTAAACGGGGTGCAACACGAAAAAGTTGGGTCAAGCAGGATAAAGTCTAGCAATCAAAATGGAATCACAAAAAGTTAGCCAACTTCCCGCCGCCCATTGACATCTAGCGTGCAAAATTGCTTCAGCATTTTCT
>NZ_VJXY01000043.1 GCF_014831675.1 Komarekiella delphini-convector SJRDD-AB1
GGGAAACATCAGATACTGACATTGGTTCAGTAATTGTTTGAGAAAAATTTTTGAGGGATTGAGCTAGGTCTAGTGTTGCAGGTATATTGTTATTACTTTTCAACGTAGGAGACTCCTGGTTGCTTGGATATCAGCCTAAACATCTTGTCCAGGCATCCTACTTTTTTTTGTGCCTTTCACACTACCCTTCATTACCCAACTTTTTCGCGTTGCACCCTGCTGAAATATACTGAAACCAGCGGATGCGCTCCGAGTACCAGTTGGACTTTCTCACCTCTTTGAGTTCATGCCTTAATCGCTCATTCAAATAGCGTCGTTCAAAACCCAGGCGAGCAAATAGTCGGCTACTAGTAAGATTTGTGACTGCATCTACGATAATGCCAGTTGTCTCACTTCTTGCTGCTGCGGCTCTTTGGGAGTAAATTCGGCAGCGAGTTGCCAACCAAAACGAAATACTGATGAAGAGAACTGCCCACGCTCCCACGAGTGCAGCCAGTGGAGGATAGGCGCGATACAGTAACATCGTGGCGACAATATACACGATAATTACTGCCATAAATTCACTAATCAGCATTTGCATCGTCTGCGTCACACCCAAAGAGGTTTCGCTAATCCGATGTGCCAATGCCCCAGAAAAGCTGCTACTAAGGTAACGGTGAGAATGATGCTGTAAGTAGGCATATAGCGATCGGACGATGTGCTGTCGGTGGATCGGATGAAGGATTGTCTGTAAAAGTCCAGCGGCTCGCCCGAATAACACTTCACCCACACTCAAGGCAGTGAATAACATCAGGGGTTGGCTCACGGCATCGAAAATCTGCTTACTGTCCCCTGGCGATCGCGTCACGCTCCGAATGATCTCACCAATGGCATAAGGCAACATGATGCCGCAGGTTGCATGTATTACCTCCAGAATCACCATTGTCACGTACCACCAGCGAAACTGATTCACGAAATAGCAAATGAAACTAAAGGTCGTCGCTGGCAAGGCTGGGGCATCGGCAGCACGTTGAAAGGATTTTGATTGTCTGGACTTTTTGGGCATGAATGCTGAATTAATATTCATTCCTAACGCAGACTTAACGCAGAGAATCTCCCTTGCGATATTCGGCAGTCAGGTTGTCTAGCTTTTGTTTCAAACTGTCGTCGAGTTTTAGTTCTACAGCCTTGAGGGTGTCAGTCAGTTGTTCTGGACGGCTAGCGCCAATAATGGGGGCAGTGATAATTGGATTAGCCAGTACCCAAGCCACCGCTAGGGTAGTGAGGGATAGTCCGGCTAGATCGGCCACTGTGCGTAATTCCTCCACAGTATTGAACTCGCGATCGCGCCAGTATCGTTCTTGATAACGTTCTGCGGCAGTCCCCAAGGTGAAACGTGTGCCTGCGGTGGGGCCTTGAGTCAGATTGTGTTTGCCCGTTAGTAGACCACCCGCCAAAGGATTGTAAGAAATTACACCCAGTCCTTCTTCTTTCGCTAAAGGCAAAAGTTCTCGCTCAATTTCGCGGAATAGGAGATTGTAGCGGGGTTGAATCGAAACAAAGCGAGTCAGATTTCGTGCATCGGCGCGACCCAAGGCACGGGCGAGTCGGTAAGCTAGGAAGTTGGAAACACCAATATATCTTACTTTACCAGCACGCACTATTGCATCTAATGCTTCTAAGGTTTCGTCGAGAGAGGTTGAGGCATCATCAGAGTGCAATTGGTATAAGTCTACATAATCGGTTCCCAATCGTCTTAGAGAAGCATTGATCGCATCAAGAATATGTTTGCGAGAAGCACCCTGATCCCAAGGTGCAGGGCCAACCTTGCCGACAGCTTTGGTAGCCAGTATAAAATGTTCGCGTTTGCCTTTGAGCCAACGTCCCACAATTTCTTCGGTGCGTCCAGCCGTAGCTAATCCACCACCCAGAGGATAAATGTCGGCTGTATCTAAAAAGTTAATTCCCGCATCAGCAGCAGTGTCAAGAATCTGCCTAGAAGTTTCTTCATCTGTCTGCAATCCAAAGGTCATTGTGCCAAGAGAGAGACGAGAAACGCTCAATCCAGTTTTACCGAGCTTAGTAGTTGGCAACGTTATAGAATTGCTCATGGTGTTGCTTTTGGGTGTGGAGATTTAAATGTGGAATATTCGGGCGTTTGCTTGGGGGGCTGTGGTCGCAATTCTTGGTGGACTAATCGGTTTAGGTGGTGCAGAGTTTCGCTTACCAGTTTTAGTTAGTATTTTCAACTATCGAACTCTACAGGCAATTATTATCAATCTCATTGTGAGCCTTGTCACTGTTACCTTTTCATTCATTTTTCGGAGTGGCATTATTGGTCTTGAGAGTGTTTTGGCAAACCTGACAGTAATCATAAACATTCTGGCAGGCTCTCTCATTGGCTCTTATGTTGGAGTTAACTATGCAACCCAGATCAACGAACGAACATTAAATCGCGTTGTTGTCGTGTTTCTATTTTTCCTGAGCTTTGTACTAATTGGGCATAATCTCATTTTCAGTTTTCAGAGTTGGCAACTTCCAGACTTACTGAGAATCGGTATAGGTTTTGTAGCGGGAATTGTGATTGGGATATTTAGCAGTATGCTTGGTGTCGCAGGTGGTGAGTTGATTATCCCTACGATCATTCTGGTGTTTGCAATTGATATCAAATTAGCAGGAAGTTTAAGTCTTGCAATCAGCATTCCCACAATCATCATGGGTCTATTCAAATATAGAAGTCAGCGACAACTCAACCAAGTTAAATCAGAGCAAAGTTTTATTGTTTCAATGGCATCTGGTTCAATACTAGGAGCATTCATTGGCAGCAACCTTTTGAGGTATGTAGCAAGTTTTTGGTTGTATGTAATACTAGGTGTGATTCTACTGTTATCGGCTTTGAAGTTAGCAAGGCACAAGCCATCTGCATAATGGGAATATTAACCAGCAAAGGCATCAGTCATTACTGAATTAGATCGATCCAAAGCACACCAGAAAGAATCCGCAGCCGCTATCTCTAAGCAAAAGCATCAGTCATTACTGAATTAGCTCGATGCTACCACAGAAGCCTGACGACAACTCTGTGAAACTAGCCATTGTTGCAGTTTTGAGTCACTATACACTTCATCAGCAATAAAATGATCGCCTTCAGGTAGTACAGTAAAATCTACTGTTCCCCCCAGTCCGCGCAAAGTATCGACAATCTGCTGTGTATCTTCAATCGGTAGTTTTTCGTCCTTTGCGCCTTGGAATATCTGGATAGGAATTTCTTTGAGTCCAGCTAGTTGGGTTTCTTCTAATGTCTTGGATACACGCCCTGATACTGCTACCAAACCAGCGAAGCGACTAGGGTGAGAAGCAGCGATATGCCAAGCCCCAGCTGTACCTAAACTGAACCCAGATATGATGACACGGTATGGATCGATAGACCGGGAGGCAATAAAATTATCCAACAAAGCAATTACATCTGATTCTCGCTCTACCCAAGTATGCCCTTCAGGAAGTTGGGGCGCTAAGAAGAAGTAAGGTAAGGGGCTGGATTCATTTACAAAACGAGGTAGACCCCATTTCAGCAGCACATTTAGATCATTGCCGCGATCGCGTGCGCCATGCAAAAACAACACAAGCGGTGCGGGTTTGTTAGCATCTTCAGCAACAGCCAAGAACAGATAAGGTAATAAACCGGAGCGCTTTTCGATAGGCATAGTTTTAATTTCTCAAGTGTGTGTTGAGTGCTCAGATCCCCGACTTCTTAAAAAAGTCGGGGATCTCGTAGCCTCTCAATGCCTGTAAATGGCAAAGATTTAAGCTACTACAAGGTTCTTCTCAACTTGTGGGGATGTGAGGTTAGTGACTTTGGATTCAATCGCTGTACCCTTGAAGAAGTCGGGGTTAGCTTGGGTGTAAAACTTGTAAGGATTATTGAATACATAAGCCTTAAAGTCTGCCTCAGAAATCACACCTTCTTGTACCAAATCCCAACTTTCTGCCAGTGGGTCGGTCAAATCTGGCACATCCCAGTGACCAACATCTGAGGAATAAATGGCGTTGATTGTCACACCCAAGGGATTAGCTTTATCGTTGAATGCTGCGGCTATAGTGCGATCGTCGGACTCGGAACCAAAGAAGAAACTGTTCACCCAGCGATCGCGGATGTCTTCAATTGTTTCAATCCCAGCTGCTGCAAAGTCTTCCAGTTCGCTACCAATTGGCGCACGGCTATGACGACTAAATGAAGAACCCAGTACACTCTTAGTCAATTCCTCTTTGGTGAGGGAATACCCTTGAGTAATTTCGCCACCAAATCGCTCAAACAACTCAAACAACTCATCAGAATTTGTCAGTTCTGGGTTGTAGTTTTGCAGTCCCTTGAGATTGCGCTTGGAGAAACGATCCACTAAATGAATGTAGACGTGTGCGCCCCAATCTGCACCACCTTCCAGCATAGCTACGCGCAACTGTGGGAAACGTTTAGTAACACCACCAAAGAACAACGCCTTGGCAAATGCTTGTGAGCCATCAGCAAAGTGACCGATATGGTTGTTCATGTAGTTACTGATGGAGGAGCGTCCAGTCCAACCTTGACTACCATAATGGGTAGTAATGGGTACACCTAATTCAACAGCCTTCGCCCAGAATGGATCGTAGTTGTATTCACTATCCAAGCCGTAAAAATCAATGTAAGAGGCATACTTGGCAATTTCGGGAAATTTATCGGCTGGATACTTATCAGCGATCGCCTTAATTGGCCGTTTCACACCACCAGGAATGTTTGCTACTTTTAAACCCAGTGTTTTTACGGCAAACTCTAACTCCTCAATGGCTTCTTGAGGATTACCCATCGGGATACCAGCTACAGGTGTCAGGCGATCGCTATATTTCCTGTACAAGTCAGCGTGATAGTGATTGACTGCACGTTGCAGTGCTTGACGGTTCTCCTTGCTAGCTCCAGCCGGTGCGAGGACATTGTTGGGAAACAGTACCGAATAATCTGACCCCTGCTCCGCCTGACGCTCATAGAACAGTTCAGGAAGAGTGTACGTAGCGAGATCCAAAGTATTGCGGGTGACTCTAGCCCACCAAGGTGATCGAATTGTGCGGTTGTACTGGCGTTCTTCTGGAGTTTGTTGATACCAGTCTTTACCATTGCTCTTGGAATTGAGACGAGAAGCTTCCGCTTTGCGTAATTCATCTACAAGTTTCGAGCCACCGTATTTAGCAATGTAATCCTCAAGCGCCGGAGTAAAATCATTGGTATGAACATCAGTGTCAATTATCGGATAATCAAGGTTTGCTTTGATTGCGGCGGAACGAGAAGTTTTCAATCTGCTATATTCAGTCATGATTTTTTCCTTTATTGTTATTAGACTTCTTGCATAAATATTTTGGAGTTGTTGAATGTTAGTGGCACTCTTGATTCTCTCTGCGCCTCCGCGTCTCTGCGTGAGAAACATTCATTTCCAAATAATGCAAAACCAGAAAATTTACGCCAACACCAATCTCTGATCCACTTGTTTAGCGGCAAATTGATTGCCCGGACGACGCAGCCCCAGATTTTCCCGCAAGGTAGTACCTCCATATTCACTACGGAACAATCCGCGTTTCTGGAGGATAGGAACGACTAGGTTAACGAAGTCATCTAACCCTGTAGGCAAGATAGGAGGCATAATATTAAAACCATCTGCTGCACCATTGTTAAACCATTCCTCTAACTGGTCAGCAATACTTTCAGGAGTACCAAGAATAGTACGATGACCTCTAGCGGTAGCCAGAGACAGGTACAACTGACGCAGTGTGAGAGTCCCACGAGTAGCTAAATCCCTGACTAATTTCAGACGACTCTTATTAGTGTTGGTATCACTGGGTAATTCAGGAGCTACATCATCTAAAGAATATTTCGACAAATCAACACCTTTGTAATAGTTGCTTAAAATCCCCCAAGCTACATCGGGATGAATCAGCGATTGCAGAAATTCGTATTTCTCTTGGGCTTCTGACTCAGTACGGCCAATGATTGGGAAAGCCCCAGGCATGATTTTCAGATCGTCTGGCGATCGCCCATATTTCGCCAACCTACCTTTGACATCAGCGTAAAATTCCTGAGCATCGGCTAGAGTTTGATTGGCAGTGAAAATCACCTCAGCAGTACGCGCAGCTAAATCCCGTCCAGCTTCCGATGCTCCAGCTTGCACAATCACCGGATAACCTTGAGGTGGACGACCAACATTCAAGGGGCCTTTGACAGAAAAATGTTTGCCCTTGTGGTTGAGTATGTGCAGTTTGTCCGGCTCGAAATAGATACCAGATTCTCTGTCACGGATGAAGGCATCATCTTCCCAACTGTCCCACAATCCTTTTACCACTTCCACAAACTCGTCAGCACGTTCATAACGCTGGCTGTGTTCTGGGTGATGCTCAAGACCGAAATTACGTGCGGCATTCTCGTTACCTGTGGTAACTACATTCCAACCTGCCCGGCCTTTACTCAAGTGATCCAAAGAAGCAAACTTCCGTGCCAGGGTGTAGGGTTCTTCATAGGTAGTTGAGGCAGTAGCAATAAAGCCGATATTTTGGGTTACAGAAGACAAGGCCGAAAAGAGTGTGACTGGCTCAAAATGGACAAGTTTACCATTGCGTCTCTGCGTTTGGGCATCGCCACCCCAAACTCCTGGGCTGTCTGCCAGAAAAACTGCATCGAATAAACCACGTTCGGCAGTTTGGGCAATTTCTTTGTAATGTTCAAAATTAAAACCCGCATCTATTTGTGCATCTGGATGTCGCCAAGCAGAAACATGATGTCCAGTGGCTTGAATAAATGCTCCTAAACGAAACTTACGTGTTTTGCTCATCTGCTTTTCTCTTGTTTGTATGTAATTAAATAGCATTCAAACTGGTCGCGGCGTTCCTCACTAACGCCTCTGTATGACTGTGGACTGGGAAAAAGTTTTTTAAAATTTGGTAGTGGGTAATAAGCAACCACGGTAATTTTTCAATTTGCCACCCAATCCCCAGTCACCAGTCCCCAGTCCCTTTTACTTAATGCTTCCAAGCTACTTGGATTGTTGCTGTAAGTTCTTCTGTAAAGTGACCAGAAGGCTCAACTGCTAGTAATGCTTCTTTGATATCTGCTTCAAATTCTTCGGTTTTGTCGCCATAGAAAATTTTCAGAGAAAAGGCTGTAGTGTACAAGTATCCAAGATAGCTAGAGACTGTCCAAGATTTTTCAAATGGCACTTCATATAATTCTTGGCGGGCAAATTTTGAATTGGCAATTACGACTTCGTGGGGAGGATCAACTGGTTTACGAGTACCTTGTCCTAGTTGTCCAGTTCGTCGCTCCTCACCTAACCATTTTTTCACTACTCCAATGGCAGCTTGTTTCCAAGGTAGAGAACTTTCCCAAGGATTATCACCTGTGTTGAGTAATGCTACAGCACCATCATCTGCCAGCAATTCATAAAGGCGTTCAAGTACAAGTTCGCGTTCCATCCAGTGGAAGGCTCTGCCAATGGTGGCTAGTTTAAATGTTCCCAAACTAGGGTTAATCAGTTCTGCACCTTGTTCTAGCCAAGTAATATTATTTGCTCTTACGGCTGCTGCTTGACGTTGCGCTTCCTTAAGCATCTCTGGATCGGGATCAATAGCAACTACTTCCTGAAATTTGGTGCTAAGGGCAATGGCAATTAAACCTGGCCCAGTACCCAAATCAAGAAGTCTTCCTTGACCATTGAGATTAAATATTTCAGTTAGTTTGTCAAATACAGCAGGTGAGTATTTAGTTCTGTATTGAGCGTAAACTTGGGCTGCACCCTCAAATAATGTTGGATCGTAAGTAGGAAGTGTTTTCAGTTGGGTCATAAGTTGGTTTTTAGTGAATCAATCTCTATTCGGGTACTGGGGATTAGGTATTGGGAAAATTATTCTGAATATTTTCCTAGTCTCTGTTGCTAGAACAATCTATAGAGGACTTGTAGTATGAGAATGCCGAGGTTCTTACCAAGTTTGTTTGAACCACCTAGAACATTGATCGGGCGTTTCACTACTACCTGCATCAGGTACACGATTATTTTTGCTCTATCAATATTTTTTGTAGCTTTGGCTAAGTAGTCAGCCGATAAATGAAATACTGTAGTTTATTTCTCTTAAAATACTAAAACTCGATTGATTTACCGTAGTTTGCTTATGTAAGACAGCTTTTCACACTTACGAGAAAAATGCAAGTATTGCTTAACACAAGTTTGCCAATTCCCTTGAAAAATATTTCTTAAGGGGATTGCTTTTTTTATTGTTTTATGCAAATATCCAAAGTTAGAGTAAACTACTAAATCCCGGTAAGCTTTTAGTAGTTTGCTAACAGCCACAAATTAGGCTAATTCAAATTCTTTCTTCTCAAGAGATCATCCCACTTTTTGCCTCTCTTCTCTTAGCTCGTGTGTAATCTTTTAACCCCATTTAGTCTTTGCCAAAAGGTGTTCATAAAGAAACCTCTGTAAAACAATCTATCTGAGAAATGTTTGTCTGCAAAAGGGTGTGTAATCTGGATGTAAAAATCCTGTGGGGTGCTAGCAATCAAAGATTTGTTGATTTTCTGTGCATAACTCAATAGCCAATGTTCAAAGTTTTGTGGGATTACGGGCTAATTATCCCAGCCCTTGTTAATGGATTTTTTATCCTGTCTTCAGCTGCACTTGCTGCTGAAATGCCGAATTTATCTGAGCCTAGATCAGAGATTGAGAAAATTTCCCCAAATAATAGTGCAAACCTTGTTACTAAATCGATTCAGGCTGAATTTAATCAAATTGCCAATGCAGAAATCATCAAAACGCCAGACTCATCACTCCAAAAAGGGAGCTTACTTTCTCAGAAGACTTTAACAAATCAAAACGAACCCATAGGACAAGTTACATCTGTTTCTGAGTTATCTGATGTTCAGCCTACAGATTGGGCATTTCAAGCTTTACAGTCTTTAGTTGAGCGTTATGGCTGCATAGCTGGATACCCAAACGGTGATTTTCGGGGAAACCAAGCCTTAACACGCTACGAATTTGCGGCGGGATTGAATGCTTGTCTCAACAGAGTTAACGAGCTGATTGCTAGTAGCACTGAGAGTTTAGTCACAAAAGAAGATTTGGCTACTTTGCAAAATTTACGAGAACAATTTGCATCGGAACTGACAGCGTTGCGAGGTAGGCTTGATAGCTTGGAACAGCGTCAAGCTAAAGTAGAAGCTAATCAGTTTTCGACAACCACCAAATTGGTAGGTGATGCGACATTTGTGGTGGCTGATACATTTGGCGATCGCGCCAATAATACCCCAGCCAATGACACTGAGGACAGCACCAATACCATTTTTGCCTACCGTGCCAGACTAAACTTTCAAACTAGTTTTACTGGTAGAGATCAACTCACAACGGTATTGACACTTGGTAACGCTATCCCTAACTTGACAAGCTCTACGGGAACCGCAATGACCCGTTTTACCTTTGATACTGATGGTAGAGAAGGAACATATCTGAGTCAGTTAGTATATCGTTTTCCAGTAGGTAGTCAAGCTACTGTCTGGGTAGGGACTAGAGCGCTGCAACCAGCTATTTTTACACCAACCTTAAATGCTTCAGTTGGTGGGCTAAATGGTGCTGCTTCGCGGTTCGCAACATTCAACCCTACTATTTACCGGCCTGGTTTTGATGGTGCTGGCGCAGCTTTTGCATACAAGTTCAGCGATCAATTACAAGTAAACTTGGGTTATATCACCTTTGATGGTCAAGCTAATCTCCCAGACGAAGGTAACGGATTCTTCAATGGCAACCATCTCGCGCTAGCTCAGTTAACCATATCACCTACTCGTCAATTAGATATTGGTCTTACTTACGTCCGTAAATACTTTGGTAATGGAGCTTTTAATCTTACTGGTGGGACAGGTAGCGCCTTCGCTAGAAATCCATTTGGGCAAAACGCTACTACAACTGATAATTTTGGACTGCAATTTAACTGGCGAGCTAGTTCTCGGTTTCATTTAGGTGGCTGGTTTGGCTATACTCTCGCTAATCAGCTAGCTAATGGTGATAGCAATGCAACTATTATCAATGCTGCGCTCACTCTTGCGTTTCCAGACTTGTTTAAAGAAGGTAATGTAGGTGGAATTATCGTTGGTGTACCGCCGAAAGTGACTAGCAGTGATTATCGCCCTACACCCACAGCCCCTCTCCGACAAGACCAAGACACTTCTTTGCATTTAGAGACTTTTTATTCCTACAGGGTAAATAACAACATCCGAATTATCCCAAGTTTGTACCTAATTACCAAGCCTGAACATAATGATGCCAACGATCCGATTTGGGTGGGTTCTCTCCGCACTACCTTTACTTTCTAGCAAACTAACGAAGGGAACTGAGCATGAACACTTGTCTTACTCACTCCTGATTCTCTCTAATTCAGAAATGTAAGGGTTGATTTTTACGTAATTTCGTGTAGAATTCTGACTATAAACTACGGTAATTCGGTCAAGTTGCAGTATTTAGACAAAATACTTTAGCAGTAAAGCATTTATTTCGGCTTATTCTCTACCTATTTGCGTATAACAAACACACGTAATGCCTACGTATTCAATCCTACTGATAAAACAGCCCTTAATAAAAACTTTGTCAAATCAGTAATTAACACCTTATGACTATTACCCTCAAAAAGATTAAAAGTAGCGAAAAATCCCTAGAAGCAGTATTCAACAACAAATTTGCTGATAAAATCATCCCTTGGATAGTACCTTTTATAGTGCTACTACTTTGGGAAATTGCTTCCAGAACTGATTTACTTTCCAGCAGAATTCTTCCAGCACCAAGTAGCGTAGTTTTTACGGCATTTAAGTTAGCTTCAACTGGAGAGCTATTCCAACACATGGGAATCAGTGCTACACGCGCTATATCTGGTTTTATCATTGGTGGCGGAATTGGCTTTATTTTAGGATTACTCACCGGATTTTCTCGCATTGCAGAACAATTATTAGACAGTTCCTTGCAAATGCTGCGGACTATTCCCAACTTGGCATTAATTCCCCTAGTAATTTTATGGTTTGGAATTGGCGATCAAGCTAGATTATTCCTAGTTTCTATAGGTGTGTTTTTTCCCATTTACCTTAATACCTATCATGGAATTCGTAGTGTAGACCCTCAACTCATTGAAATGGGTAGAGTTTATGGCTTAAAAACATCTCAACTCTTGTGGCAAATTGTTTTTCCAGGAGCTTTATCTTCAATTTTAATTGGTGTCCGCTTTTCCTTGGGTATTATGTGGCTATCTTTAATTGTCGCCGAACAAATTGCAGCAGATTCGGGCATCGGTTATATGGCAATGAATGCCCGTGAGTTTATGCAAACAGACGTTGTAGTGTTAAGCATTATCATCTATGCACTGTTAGGTAAACTAGCAAATTCCATCGCTAAAGCTCTAGAAAATAAATTTTTATCATGGAATCCTAACTATACATCTGCTGGATAAAAGCTTAGGTCAAAAATTAAAACTTTTTTAATTTTTGACTTTTATTAATTGATGGCAAAAAAGCCCAAGTTCAGTAACTTAATCACTCAAAAATATCTCAATAAGGAAAAAATTACATGGTTTTAAATATACAAGGCTCACAACTCAATATTTTGGGTTTAAGCAAAGTTTTTGGAAATAAAACTGTCTTAAACTCAATAAATCTAGAAGTAGCACCAGGAGAATTTATTGCTATTGTGGGGCGTAGTGGTTGCGGTAAAAGTACCTTACTACGCCTAGTGTCTGGGTTAGATAAACCTACTACAGGCGGCATATTATTAGATGGAGAACCACTACGTAAGCTTAGTCATTCTGTAAGAGTGATGTTTCAAGACCCCCGGTTACTACCTTGGAAATGTGTGATAGATAATGTAGGTCTAGGTTTGCAAGAAAATTGGCGTGCAAAAGCTGCGCGGGTATTAGAACAAGTCGGACTCAAAGATAGAGCTGATGAATGGCCTTACGTGTTATCTGGAGGACAACGACAACGGGTAGCATTAGCTAGAGCCTTGGTGAGTCAACCACAACTATTACTACTTGATGAGCCTTTAGGAGCATTGGATGCGTTAACTCGCTTAGAAATGCAACATTTAATCGAAGATATGTGGCAACAGAGAGGCTTTACGGCGTTTTTAGTTACCCATGATGTAGAGGAAGCTGTAGCGCTGGCAGACAGAGTGATAGTAATTGAAGAAGGACGGGTTGCGTTAGATTTACCTGTAAGATTGTCGCGTCCACGAGACAGAGCTAGTGAAGTATTTGTAAATATCAGAGAAGCAGTACTACAACAAGTTATGAATAATGAAGACACTCGCGCACATCAATTATTGCAAATGAGCCATTAATACTTTAGCTTTAAGTGGATATCTCATCTAATGAAAAGTGCTGAGTTCCGAGTGCTGAGTTAAAAGACCGCCCACAAGCGAAAAGTTCTGCGAAGAGAAGTTGCCAGGAGGGTTTCCCTCCAAGCTAACTTCGGGGAGGGTTTCCCTCCGCAGGAAACTTTTCAAGACAGTGGTGGGTTCAAGCCCCCACTAATTGCAATTGTGAATTATAAATTATTAACTATGAATTAGATTAACTCTGGTAGCCAGTAATACTCAACATTAGGTTGACTATTGATTTTGTTGGTTGACATATTACTAAATTGGAACTCATGCTTTTCGTAAAATGCACAAGCTCGAATATTTTCTTGCAAAGTGTGAAGCTTCAATCCTGTGGGACAAATAGTTTTTGCTTTCTCAAGCAAAGCTGAACCAATACCCCGATTCTAATAAGTTTTGTCTACAAAAAGCTGGCTTAACCATTTTTCTTCTCGGATGATGACAACAAAACCGACAATTTTCTTTTCAACTTCAGCAATCCAAATATCACCGTGTACAGCTAGGTCATCACGAAAACGAGCTTTCCACGCAATATATGGCTGTGGATGTTGAATATGGATAAAAGTTTGATGCCAAGTTCGATACCAAAGTTGAACAGTATTTTCTAAATCATCAGTTTGGTATGGACGAATTGTAATCATAATTAAATATCAAATTAGTATTTAAATTCATCCTCGGTTTTCATTTAACTGGAGTGATTAAACCCAATTCTAAATAAAGTGGAGATACTATATTTTTTATTTTTGGCAATTTTCTTATAAATATATAAGCTCCAATTAAACAACAGATACCACCAAATAATAAAGCATTATTTACTCCTATTTTACTAGCTAATCCTCCAAAAAATAAATTACCGAATGGTAAGATTCCTAAAAAACCTGTTGTGAATATACTTGTGACTCTCCCCCGCTTAGTTTCATCCACTAGAATTAATTGCACAAAGTTACTAATAGCTGCCAAGGTAAGCGTATTATTCATGCCGACAATGAAAATTAATACTAGGCAAGTGTGTAAATTATGAGAGCGAGAAAACAATATTAAACCTAAACCTAAAACCGTAGCAGAATACGCTATGACGTTTACTAATCCTGTGGCTTGTTTCCTTAAAATCAGATAAAGTCCAGCAATTATCGAACCTAGTGCGGAAGCAGTCATCAAAAAACCCATAGTTTCTGCATCACCATTTAAGATTTCTCTTACGAAAACAGGGATGAGGTTAACATGGGTCATAACCATAAAACAAATCACAATTTGTAAGGTTAAAACATACCTGATGGGGAGGAAATTATAGGCGAAAGCAAAACCTTCTTTTAAATTTTGGAAAATATTTGTGTTTTTTAGTGAATAACTATTAGACACTGATTTAATTTGAGTAGCTAATATAGCAAAAATAAAAGGTACATAACTGATACTATCGACCAAAAAACATGAAGCTGCTCCAAACCTAGCAAGTAGTAATCCTCCTATCATAGGACTGACAAACTTTGCTGTATTAATTAAGAATGAATGAATAGAAATGGCACTGTAAGTATCTGCTTTGTTATCCACCAATCTAGGAATAGTTACTAAACGTGCTGGTAAATCAAACGCTTTGACAGTTCCTTGCATGATACCGATGATAATAATCCACGTCACGGTAATATGACTGTTAATAGTGAGAAAAGTAAGAGTAGAAGATAGCAAAATAGATGCTAGCTGAGTAGCTAATAATACATATCGTAAATTCCAACGATCTAATAATACGCCCACCAATGGTGTAATAATCAAACCCATAAATTGATTTGTGAAACCAACTACACCAACTAACATGGCTGAATTAGTGATTTGATAAACCATCCATACTAGGGCGATTTGAGTCATCCAAGAGCCAAAGAAAGATACGCTTTCTCCAATTACAAAACAACAAACATTTGGAGATTTAAGAGCAGGTGGAATATGCAAAGAAGTAAACAATCGTTTGTCTACTTCAGAACTTTTTTTATGACTTGGTTGCATGAGTATTTTCAGTGGGGAGACTTGAGCCGATTTTTGGATGAAAAGTTCACTGATTTTGTTATTTTTTCACCAAATTATTGAGACAATATTAGAAGTACTTAAATTTAGATAGACGTAAAGTTAGCATACTTAGCATATTCTGACAAGGATACTGAGGCTATAGATTTGGGACTTTGCTCATAACGCACCCTACAAAACAGGGTTTGGGGATGTGCGATCGCCTGCCAACAGTTCACGAATAATTATTTATGATGATCAAAGCAATCCTTTTTGATTTAGACGGTACTCTCCTAGACCGAGAAACTCCACTCCAGCAATTTATTACAGATCAATACGATCACTTTAGCCCATAATATATTTAGTTTTACTAAGATTTAGTCTACCTCAAATTTTGGTTTACGTATACTTTACTTCCTAAGCACTTGTATTGTAGCTGTGACTATGCAATAATATCAAGCAAATCTACGATAAGTCGGTAGATGAATCGTATTTATAGCTTCTGGCACAAGTCTTATACACACAAAGTAATCAGTGAGAACGCGAATACAGTAATACAACTCCAGTTGATATCGAGTTGAAAATTTTGATTTTCGCTTGGTCGTAAAGCTTGATTTTGCTCAAAGTTGACGGTCATCTTAACTATGGAGACATAATCATGACAATTGCCCTTGAACGCCCTACTAAAAAGTCTCGTTCTGCACAGATTCGGGAGCAACTCGGTTATCCCATCATTGATACCGATGTGCATACCCAAGAATTTGAACCAGCCTTTCTTGATTATTTAGCTCAAGTGGGTGGCGCTAAACTTGCCGATAGCTTCCGAGATCATTTACCGGGTGCTGGACGTTATCGTTGGTTCCAGCAAACTTGGGAAGAACGTCATACTTACCGCACTGCTCGTCCTCCCTTTTGGGGGCGTCCTACAAAAGACACTCTAAACCTTGCTACTATTAGCTTGCCGAAGCTACTGCATGAACGTTTGCAAGAAGCTGGGACAGATTTTGCTGTACTGTATCCCAACTTAGCAACCCTAGCACCGCAAATTAAAAACGAAGAAATGCGTCGAGCAGTTTGTCGTGCCGCCAACCTCTATCATGCAGATATATTCCGGCCATACTCCGATCGCCTAACTCCCATTGCTACTATTCCTCTCAACACACCAGAAGAGGGGATAGAAGAATTGGAATATGCAGTCAAAGAACTAGGCTTGAAAGCCATTCAAATTCCTGGTTATGTTACCCGCGTTATTCCTGGCTTCGAGAAATATCCTGACGAAGTACAAAGAGAAGCAACTTGGATTGATAACTTTGCTCTGGATAGCGCCTACGATTACGATCGCTTCTGGGCCAAATGCGTAGAGCTAAAAGTTGTCCCCACTACTCACGCATCCGGTATGGGTTGGACATCTCGCCGTTCGATTTCCAACTATCAATATAATCACATTGGACACTTTGCCTCGGCTGCGGAAGCTTTTTGTAAAGCACTGTTCTTCGGTGGTGTGACTCATCGTTTCCCAACTCTCAGATTTGCTTTTCTAGAAGGTGGTTCAGCTTGGGGTGCTAGTCTCTATACAGATCTCATCTGGCATTGGGAAACTCGTAACCCAGAGATTTTACAGAACAATCATCCTGGTAATGTGAATCGGGAAGAATTACAGGAATTGTTCACTCGTTATGGTGGTAAAGAATTCCAAAATCGTTTTGATGAAATTGGTAGCGGTCTAGGTTTTCACGGGAAATACTTTGCACCTGAAGATCCTGGTGAATTGAATGAATTTGCGGCGGCGGGAATTACCAAAGCGGAAGATGTACGCGTTAGCGAAGCTCCTCCCTAGGAGGCTCGCTTCCTCAATCACTTCTACTTCGGTACAGAATCAGACGATACCCGTGTGGCTTATGCCTTCCATCAAAAAGCTAATCCTTTTGGCGACAGAGTAAAAGCTTTTTTGGGTTCTGATTCTGGTCACTGGGATGTACCTGATATTACAGCTGTTACCTCCAACGCTTACAGCATGGTAGAACGCGGTATCCTCAGCGAAGAAGACTTGCGACACTTCTTATCTATCCATCCTTTGGAGTTGTACACCAGTCTCAATCGTGACTTCTTCAAGGGTACAGCGATCGAGAAAGCAGCAGAAGAATATTTAGCGACTAATACTCGCGCTTAGGACAAGTTTGTGTACCTGATGCCTTAACTCCGCCATCTACGCCGAAGGTGGGCAATGTCCACCTTCTTATCTTGAAAATGGGGAATGACCTGTTTATTAAACCTCTTGCAAAAGTCAAACAGTTAGGCATGTCATTCTGTAGCAAGATCCCGCAGGGTGCGGAACGTAGTGAACAGAAGAATCTCACTCAGATGTTGAGCGGAGCGAAACATGACATTTTAAGCATTTATGCAAGAGGTCTATTATAAAAATTCTGCGTTAGCGTTGGCGGAGCCTCTCGTAGAGAAGGTATCGCAGTTTAATAGGAACTAGAGAGTAAGATTTATGCGATACCCAATATCTCTTCGAGTCTCTTTCAGTATGGAATTGTAGATGAACTTGGTAGGCACAAGATTGAGTTATGGTAAGAAAATTAAATGATAAAGTAGCTATTATTACCGGAGCTTCTGCGGGAATTGGTGAAGCTACGGCCATTGCCTTAGCAGCAGAAGGGGCAAAAGTAGTAATTGCAGCCAGAAGAAGCGATCGCCTAGAAGCATTAGCAAAACTTATCGAATCCAGCGGTGGACAAGCATTACCCATAGTTACCGATATCACCGACGAAACCCAAGCTAACAACCTCATCCACAAAGCAAATGCAGAGTTAGGGCGAGTTGATATTTTAGTGAACAACGCAGGTGTAGCCCTGACAGGTAACATTGATGGCGGTAATACTTCAGACTGGCGACGGATGTTTGATGTCAATATCTTCGGATTGCTTTATGCTACCCATGCAGTTCTACCAATTTTCAAAGCTCAAGGTGGAGGACATATAGTTAATATTTCATCAGTAGCAGGTCGTTTGGCCCGTGCAGGTGTCGGGATATACAATGCAACCAAATGGGGTGTAAATGCCATATCTGAATCTTTGCGGCAAGAAGTGTTGAAAGATAACATCCGCGTCACTATTATTGAGCCTGGTTTAGTAAATACAGAAATCAACAATTATATTACTGACCCCATATCTAAACAGATTAGTGAAGAACGGCGCAAATCAATCAAAGCTTTGGAAAGTGAGGATATTGCCAGAGCGATCGCTTATGCTGTAACTCAACCACCCCACGTTAATGTTAACGAAATTCTCATTAGACCAACTCAGCAAGAACGGTAATTGGATCTTGCATTTGCGGCTTATCTATGTGAATATTCTATAAATAAAATACGGTAAATTGCTTGATTTATCGTAGTATTAAATTTAATTATAGAATAAATGTATGTTGACTAAGTATTTACCAAATCGACTGATGAAGATTGTCAGCAGCTTTCTTCAGAATTATGAAATATTCAGAATTGGCATATTTGCCTTATTCTTTGCCTGCGGGTTAAGTTTGACTCTTGTGATATCTGCGTGTTCTTCCAACAACACAAGTAATTCTGCCGCAACGCAGGCAGCAAATCAAAGCGCGACAAATCAAAACGTTGCAGTTCGGATTGGCTATCAAAAAGCAGCAACTATTCTCAACGCCATAAGAGCGCAAAAAGATTTGGAGAAAGCTTTTGCTGCTAGTGGCGCTTCTGTGACATGGGCTGAATTT
Source organism: Komarekiella delphini-convector SJRDD-AB1 (assembly GCF_014831675.1). GTDB lineage: Bacteria > Cyanobacteriota > Cyanobacteriia > Cyanobacteriales > Nostocaceae > Komarekiella. The sequence goes on from NZ_VJXY01000043.1 coordinate 18,129, forward strand.
CCTTCTGGCCCGCCAATGTTAGAGGCAATTAACGCTGGGAGTATTGATTTTGGCTATACTGGCGAATCACCGCCGATATTTGCCCAAGTTTCGGGTACTCCCATAGTTTATGTTGCTTACGATCCTTGGAGTCCAAAAGCAGAAGCAATTATTGTGCCGAAAAGTTCATTTATTCAGACTCTTGCAGACCTCAAGGGTAAACGAGTTGCTGTTGCTAAAGGTTCAAATACTAACTACTTATTGGTAAAAGCCTTAGAAAAGGGAAGAGTAGATTACAACGATATCAAACCAGCTTTTCTCCAACCTCCCGATGCTCGTGCGGCTTTTGAGGGTAATAATGTTGATGCTTGGGCAATTTGGGATCCTTACTTAGCTGCGGCGCAAGCTGCTACAGGCGCACGCACTCTCACTGATGCAACTGGGTTAGCACCCAATCGTGGTTATTATCTAGCTGCAAAATCCTTTGTTGACAAGTATCCCGATGCCTTGAAAACAGTTCTCGATGAAGTAAAAAAAAGAAGTAACTGGGCGCAAAATAATCCCGCAGAAGTTGCCAAATTTCTCTCACCAGAATTAGGTATTGATGCTGAGGTTCTAGAAGTCGCAGAAAAACGACGGGAGTATGGTGTACTACCGCTAACAGAGGAAGTGATTCGTGGACAACAGCAGATTGCCGATACCTTTTACAAAATCAAGCTGATACCGAAATCTATCAATATTAGCGAAATCGTTTGGAAAGGCAATCAATAATACTAATTCGGAATTCGGAATTCAGAAAGTTAGATACAATCTGGGTTTCAAGGTTTGAATATGTCACCGGATTTTAGAGAATTAGTATAAGAAGGTAGAAGAATATGAATATCGATACTCAGTGGATGAAAACAGATGTGCTTGTCATTGGTGGTGGTACAGCCGGGACAATGGCTGGAATTAAAGCCAAACAAGCGAATCCCGATGCAGAGGTGTTGATTTTAGAAAAGGCTAACATACGTCGCAGTGGTGCGATCGCAATGGGGATGGATGGGGTAAACACCGCAGTTATTCCCGGACATTCCACGCCAGAACAATACGTCCGCGAAGTCACCCTTGCTAACGATGGCATTCTCAACCAAAAAGCTGTATATCAAACAGGCAAATTAGGTTATGAAGTCATCCAAGAATTAGAAAGCTGGGGTGTGAAATTTCAAAAAGATGCCCAAGGCAACTATGACTTAAAACAAGTGCATCGTGTGGGTAAATATGTCTTACCCATGCCAGAAGGTAAAGACCTTAAACCAATTCTTACCCGCCAAGTCAAACGCCACAAAGTCAAAGTCACAAATCGCGTCATGGCTACTCGTGTGTTAGTTAAAGCCGGACGTGCGATCGGTGCAGTGGGATTTGATGTCAGAAACGGCGATTATATTGTTATTCAAGCGAAAGCCGTCATCCTCTGTACAGGTGCTTGTGGGAGACTAGGATTACCTGCTTCTGGCTATCTCTATGGCACTTATGAAAATCCTACCAATGCCGGGGATGGCTATTCAATGGCTTATCATGCAGGCGCAGAACTCAGCAATATTGAATGCTTTCAAATTAATCCTTTAATTAAAGATTACAACGGCCCCGCCTGCGCCTATGTTGCTGGGCCTTTTGGCGCACATACAGCCAACGCCGCAGGAAATCGCTTCATTAGTTGTGACTATTGGAGTGGTCAAATGATGTTGGAAATCTGGAAAGAATTAAACTCCGGGAAAGGGCCAGTCCAACTGAAAATGACCCATCTTGATGAAGATACAATTGCTGAAATTGAATCCATACTGTGGGCGAATGAACGACCAAGTAGAGAACGTTTTCATCAAGGCAGAAATGAAGATTACCGCACTCACGGAGTCGAGATGAACATTTCAGAAATAGGCTTATGTAGCGGTCACAGTGCCTCTGGTGTGTGGGTGAATGAAAACGCTCAAACAACTGTCTTAGGTTTATATGCAGCCGGAGATATGGCCAGCGTTCCCCATAATTATATGATTGGAGCATTTGTTTTCGGTCGTATAGCCGGAACTCATGCCATTGAATATATTGAAGATTTAGATTTTATAGAGCCAGATACAGAGTTTTTAGAAGCTGAAAAAGCTAGAATTTATGCACCTTTAACACGTCCCAATGGCGTACCTCATACTCAAGTCGAGTACAAATTAAGACGCTTAGTTAATGATTATCTGCAACCACCAAAATCAGGTAACAAAATCGAAATTGGTTTGAAGCATTTTATCACATATCAACAAACACTAGATGTAATGGGCGCTCGTGACCCCCATGAATTAATGCGTTCTATGGAAGTTCATTTTATTCGTGATTGTGCAGAAATGGCAGCCAGAGCATCATTGTATCGTCAAGAAACTCGCTGGGGACTTTATCATTACCGCTTAGACTATCCACAAAAAAATGATGAAGAGTGGTTTTGTCATGTCAATTTAAAGAAAAATGAATTAGGACAAATGATATTGTTTAAGCGTCCTGTAGAGCCTTACATTGTGGAAGTAGATATAGTCAAAGAATCGTATAGTGTTGCAGCTAAGTAAGAGGATATTTTAAAAATTTTAGGCGAAATGTAGGGTGTGTTGTCGTGCAGCGCAACGTACCATCAGCAATTCAATGATTTTTCTAAATGCTGGAGCTAATTAACCCAACTCGTGATTTGTATTTAGAGTTTATTGATATGGTGGCGGAATATCAAAAACATGGTGAATCACGCCTATTTGATCAAAATAATTTGACGTTAATTCAAGAAAATTTTTCAGCCTATATTCAATATTTAGAAAATAATTCAAAAGGTATTAGTTTAAAGCCTGGTTTTGTACCTGCAACAACTTTTTGGTTAGTGAAGCAGAGTAAGGTAATCTTGGGGGAAAGCCAATTGCGCCACTGGTTAATACCTACTTTAGAACATCGAGGAGGACATATTGGATATATGATTCGTCCTCTCCAAAGAAGCAAAGGATATGGTACACAAATATTGGCTATGACTTTAGAAAAAGCGAGAAACATGGGTTTGAGTCGCGTTCTCTTAACCTGTAAGCAAGATAATCTTGCTTCCGCCTGCATAATTCAGAAAAATCAAGGTAAATTAACAAGTGAGGAATTTTTGGAAAATTCAGACACAGTTATTTCTCGTTATTGGATTGATTTATGAAAACTTAATTTGAGCCTAATACAAAAAATGAGTTATCAAGCCATAATTTTTGATCTAGATAATACACTGTTAAATTTTGAAATATGCGAACGTCAAGCTATTCTTGGCGCGTTGGAAGCTTGTACAATATCTGTGGATTTGAATGAAATAAGTGAAAGTGTTGTTCTGCAAGTATTTGAAAGTTATAATTACCAGTATTGGAAACAGCGAGATGTCTTTTCTCTTAGTGAAATAACCGAGATGTCTTATCAAAATACACTTGCTGAGTTGAATATAAGAGCAGATAAAATTAGTCATCTTGGTCAAAATTTTTGGCAGATTTTTAATCATTCAGCCGTTACTGAACCTGATGTATATGAAGTGCTAACTGTTCTATCACTTAATTATCGGTTAGCCGTTATCACCAACGGTTTTATAGCAGCACAAGTACCAAGAATGCAGGCTGCGGGAATTGATCATTTTTTTGAAGCAGTTGTAGTTTCTGAAGCAATTGGTTTTGCTAAACCGTCTCCTGAAATATTTCATTATGCGTTATCTAAATTAGATTTAACCCCAGCACAAGTCCTCTACGTTGGAGATTCTATTAATCATGACTATGCAGGAACAAAGCAAGTCAATATTGATTTTTGCTATTACAACAGAAAAAATCACGCTTTAGCAAAAAAGGTGCAACCAAAATTTATCATAACTCAACTTTTCGACTTGCTGGAATTAGTCAAATAATTTTCAGTCAATTACCTTAATTATTGATAAATAATGACTATTTATAATTCAATTGGTCAACAATATTCCCAAACTCGTGTTCCTGATATCCGCATTGTCAATCAACTAATTGATTTACTCAATTTAGCCAAAGGTAGCGTTATCGCTGATATTGGTGCTGGTACTGGTGGTTATAGTTTAGCATTAGCTAACCAAGGATTTTTTGTTCATGCTGTTGAACCTTCTATAGTGATGCAAAAACAAGCAGTAGAACATCCACAAGTTAAGTGGTTTACTGGCTATGCAAAAAATTTACCTCTACCAGATAAGTCTGTTGATGGTATTGTAAGTATCTTGGCAATTCATCACTTTAGTCATCTCGAAAAAGCGTTTCAAGAAATGCAACGAATTATTAGAGATGGGACAATAGTTTTGTTAACTTTTGATATTAGATTGGCTCAGAAAATATGGCTTTACGATTATTTCCCATTTTTGTGGGAAGATGCCTTACGATTTTTACCACTTAATGAACAGATTAATCTAATTCAGAGTAACACTCAAAGACGTGTTGAAGCCATACCCCTTTTGTTACCATATGATTTATCTGATTTATTCGCAGCAGCAGGATGGAGACGACCAGAGTTATATCTTAAACCAGAAGTACGTGCGGGAATATCATCTTTTGCATTAGCAAATCAAGATTTAGTAGAGAAAAAAGTAAAGTTACTTGCGGCAGATTTAAGTAGTGGAGAATGGACTAAAAAATATGATAATATTCACAACTTAAAAGAAATTGATATCGGTTATCGTTTTATTTGTTAGAAGCATATCCAAATATTTCCAAAATATATGATTTATGTGTAAAACATCCAGCCTTTATTGGCGCACAGCCTGATTTACAACCTGATGCTTCAAAGTATCATCTTGATGATGAATATTAATTGAGCAAATTCCATAGCCTACTAATGTCGTTTGAAGGTTCCAGCACAATAGTATAATTAAATAAAAAAGGGCAAGTAGTTTTTATGGCTTTAATCAATCAAAGAATAGATGTTCCTGTGATTGTTGATGAATCAAAATGTTTGGAAAAATGCACAGCTTGTATTGAAGTTTGTCCTCTTGATGTATTAGCAAAAAATCCAGAAACAGGGAAAGCTTACATGAAATATGATGAATGTTGGTTTTGCCTACCTTGTGAAAAGGAATGTCCTACTAATGCAATTACTGTGCAAATTCCTTTTTTATTACGTTAAATATTAGTGTATTTAAAATCATGAATAATGATATACAACATTGGTTAGAAATGCTGCGATCGCCTGATGTAAATGACCGCATAGTAGCAGTCAAAACATTGCAACATCTTGGCGAAGAAGAAACAGTAGACGCACTAATCATCGCTTTACAAGATAAACATATTGCTGTTCAAAAAATAGCTATATCTGCCCTTAGCGAGATTGCTAATTCTGTAGCTATTCCTGCCTTAATTGAATGTCTCAGTTCCGCAGATACAGATATTCGCACTGAAGCTATATCAGCTTTAAACGAGTTAGTTACCCAGAATGATTTACTACTGTTGCTAGATAAACTTCAGAGTGATGATATAAATACCCAACTAAATATCTTAGTACTGTTGCGGAAGATTCATGACATTCAATCTTTACCGTATATTTCACCATTTTTATCATCAAAAAGTCCCGAATTACGTGAGGCAGCTATTACCACATTACGGCATCTCAATAAACTAGAAAAATGTCCACAAGCTTTAGATTTAATATTTGATGAATCAGCAATTGTCCGTCGTGCTACTGCTTTAACTTTAGGACATCTACAAGATACACAAGTAATTACAATACTTGCTCAAGCACTTACAAATGATAGCGACTGGCAAGTTCGCCGGAATGCAGCCAAATCTCTGGCTATTGTTGAAAATCAGCAAGCAATTTCAGCGTTAGAAATAGCTTTAAGTGATGAACATTGGCAAGTACGCAAATCAGCAGCACAAGCTTTGCAAACAATCCCAGATATTCAAGTTATACCGAGATTAATTCAAGCATTAACAGATGAATATGCAGATGTTCGCAAAGAAGCAGTAATTGCTCTTGGTAATTTAGCTCATACTGATATTATTAACCCCTTGCAACAAGCCTTAGATGACCCTGACAAAGAAGTGTCCATCCAAGCGCAACGAGTAATTCAGAAGATGCAAACAGATAGAATAGTCTCAAGGGAGCAGTAAATAACTAAGGGAAAGCGCAATGGGAAATCCATTTCCTGGAATGAACCCGTATTTGGAACAACCTGAACTTTGGCATCAAGTTCACAATCGTTTAATTGTAGCGATCGCTGATGACCTAACTCCCCAAATTGCCCCTAAATACCGAGTTTCTATTGAGGAGCGAGTTTACACTAGTGTAGATGATATCTTACTCGTAGGAATTGCTGATGTAGCAGTTGCTACGAGTAACATTATAGATAACAATATAACTTTGACTGCTGCAAAACTTGCTGAACCTAGTAAAGTGAAAGTTCCTGTACCTGAACAGATAACTGAGCGATTTTTAGAGGTGAGATCGACTCAAAGCAAAGAAGTAGTCACTGTGATCGAAATACTTTCTCCTAAAAATAAACGCTCCAAAGAAGGTAGAGCCGCTTATGAGAGCAAAAGACAGAAAATTCTAGCTTCTGCAACCAACTTGGTAGAAATTGACCTATTGAGACAAGGTGAGTCAATGCCTATTCTCGGAGCATCAGTTGCAGATTATAGTATTTTAGTTAGTCGCAGCTACAACAGACCTGATGCTGATTTATATACTTTCGATTTAAAAAAACCAATTCCTGTTTTTCCTGTACCTTTGCGTGAGGGAGAACCTGAACCGATAGTTGACTTACAAAGGTTATTAAATGAAGTTTACGAACGTGCTAGATTTGATTTAGCAATTGATTATTCACAACCTTTAAAGATAGTGCGATCGCCCGAAGAAGAAGCTTGGGTAAGAGAAGTTTTAGAAAATATTTAAACTAGAGCAAGAGATAAAGTGCAACCAGATTCTCGTCAGAAAGAAGTAGTCCAACTACTCAAACAGGTTATCGAACCTACCTTAAAAAATGACATCGTTAGTTTGGGAATGGTGCGAAATCTCCGCATAGTTGATGACTATATTTACTTACGTTTATATATTGGTTTTCATCAGCACCAATTACAGACAGAAATTCAATTCTTATTATCATCTTTATCTTGGTGTAAAAAAACTTATATTCAAATTTGTACAATTCCCGGTGTTAAAACAACTCTTGCCGTTTCTAGTGGTAAAGGTGGTGTGGGCAAATCCACAACAGCCGTTAATCTAGCCGCAGCTTTAAAATTACAAGGTGCAAAAGTAGGATTATTAGATGCTGATGTTTATGGCCCCAATGTTCCCCAAATGTTGGGTTTAGGACAAGCTGATATTCAAGTGATTAATACTACCACAGGAGATAAGTTTTTACCTCTAGAAGTTCAGGGAATAAAAGTAATGTCAGTGGGTTTACTTGCACAAGCAAATCGTCCTTTGGCATGGCGGGGGCCTGTATTGCATAAAATTATCACGCAATTTTTGCAAGACGTGGAATGGGGTGAATTAGATTATTTATTGATAGATTTACCTCCCGGTACAGGTGATGCTCAAATTACAATTATCCAAGAAAGCCCAATTTGTGGAGTTATTTTAGTGACAACTCCTCAACAAGTGGCTGTTGCAGATGTACGACGTAATATATATATGTTTCGCCAAGTGGGTGTTCCTGTCCTTGGCATAATTGAAAATATGAGTTATTTAATTTGTGGTGATTGTGGTTCACGCATGCCGATTTTTGGTAGTGGTGGCGGCGAACAACTGGCTACAGAATTACAAGCGCCTCTGTTAGGACAAATTCCTATTGATCAGCGCATTTGTAGCGGTAGTGATACTGGAAATCCGATTGCGCTAAGTGAATACGCTTCACCAGTCAGGAAGGTTTTTATAGAAATAGCTACTTCGTTAAATGCTACTTTTATGACAAATTAGGACTCCTATTTGATTTTTGAACAAAACTCAGTACACATCTATCCCTTCTTGACTGTTCCCCATTCCCTACCTTTCGCGCTTGCGCTGCGCTTCTTGCACCACACATGAATCAAATACAAGAAGAAGACGCGATGAATCGCGTCTCTACGAGGGGTGATGAGGTGGTTGTTCGCGATGGGCTACGCCCCGCTGTAGGCGATCGCGTTCCCAATTGATTGGGTTATTGATAATATATTGTCTAATTTTATCGAGGGCAAATTCATCACGAATTATGTTGTCATGAAACCTTTCTTGCCATCCAAAACCTTGATAGATTTGATTAATTTCAAATGTACATCGTCCTTTGTACCACCTAACAATTTTAGAAAGGGAATTTTTAGACAACATCGGGTTAAATAGCCCAGTAACCCCACCCCGTTGACCATTCCCCCCCCGTAGAGACGCGATGAATCGCGTCTTCTTGTGTTTGATTAATCATTAGAATTCCATGAATATGATTAGGCATGACGCAAAACGAATCTATATGACAATTAGAAAAATGATTAGGAATCTCGTACCACAATTTATGAGCAATTTCTCCAATTGGTGATAACTGCATTTCACCTTGCACAACCTCACCAAAAAAGCATTTTTTACCGTCCGTGCAAATAGTAACGAAATATCCACCATTACTAGCATAATTCCACGCTGGTAAACGTGTTGAATCAATTCGATATTTACTTTTGTATTTAGGTTTGTTATTTTTTGGTTGAGGATCATAATTATTCATGATTACATCTTTGATTGATACAAAAATTTATGCAATTATTGCTTTGCATTGATGTAATTGCCAACCCAAAAAACTCGGAATTATTCAAAGCAGTGATCGCTTTTTGATTGCCTGGGTCAATTTTCCCGAAGCTAGATACCGCTTGCCAGTCGTAGCCGAAACCGTAACTTTTCTTGATCGATTGCCCGTTTTGCCAAACGTCCCAACGCAGTATTGAGTAACCGATACGTCTGAAAATTTTCTAAAGCGTTGGCGTTTGCTTGCCAAACATTCACCTAACAAGTCAGCATAACCCGCGCATTTTTCACTCATCCCGTCAATTGCTGGGAAATCTCAGTTAATGATTGGAGTGAAGACATTTTATCTGCTGCATCCAACAATAACCACACAGAATTATTCTTGAATAAATCTGCTAAAGCCTTTTTCTCTTCTTCTGTTGTATCTTCTACCGATTTTAAAGCATCTTCCAGCCAATCTTGCAGCAGATAATTTTTTACACTCTTTCCTTGCAAGTCTGCCTCAAAACGCAATTCAAAGAGCGATCACTTTCTTGCTAACTCTGCAAATAACATTAATTAGTGTAAATGCCGAAAACCTCATTCAGCAAGGAGATTCACCAATCGAGGTTTTAATGTGTATGATTAATGCAAGCAAAGAGGGGCTGTGGCTATATTGGTTGTTATACAGGAATCCGGTTTAATTGCGTCAAAAAATCTAATACCAATTTAATTAATGATTGCAACACATCCTTGGTTCAAGACGCGATGAATCGCGTCTCTACAAGATGGTATATTTATTATTTTTCAAATTGGTATCAATATAGCGTTTTTCGATTGTGTGCAATACGGTTCGGATAAGGTTTTTTGATGAAAAAAATCATAGATCACAAAAACGCTTTGTAGAGACGGCGATTTATCGCGTCTCTTTCTAATGAGGTATATTTTAAAATTTTTCATCAATCGGAATTCGATAACCGTTGGCGAGGCAATTAGTCATGTTTGCAGTAACCGCGATCACCATCAATTCACCAAACATTGTTTCACTCATCCCTTTAGCAGATGCCGCAGCTGTATGAGAGGCGATGCAATATTCACAACCATTAGTCACACTCACAGCAATGTAAATCAATTCCCGTACCAGTGGATCGAGTTCTCCAGGACTGGTCATCACTTCTTTGACTGACTGCCATGTTCACACTAAAGTAGGGGGATGGTTAGCTAGGGCTTTCCAAAAGTTGTTGATTTCGTCAGTCTGACGAGTAACACGATATCTTTTGCTTTTTTAGAATTTAATATAAATAAGCTAGGGATTGCTCCCTAACTGAGATATCCATTCATGTAGCTACACACTTGGAATTATTGATACTGATTTGTGAATCCTTGGGGTACTATTGCATCTTCTAAATCAGCCCCTAGCAAGTTTGCACCTTGGATGTTAGCATTTGTGAGATTTGTTTTTTGTAAATCTGCCTTTTGTAAGTTTGCTCCTTGCAAATCAGCCCCTAGCAAGTTTGCTCCCTCTAGATCTGCATCATATAAGTTTGCCCCTTGCAGATTTGCTTTGGCTATATTTGCTTTGCTTAAATCTACTCCCTGTAAATTAGCTGTTGCCAGGTTTGTTCCTTGTAAATTCGCTTTTTCTAATTCTGCTTCTTGTAGATTTGCACCAGCCAAATTAGTTGCTTGTAGATTTGCCTTGTCTAATTGCGCTCCAACTAAGTTGCATCCAACACATTCATTAGTTGTTAATAAACGTTGAACATTTGCAGCTACAGTATTCACTGGCAATACTGTAGGAGATGTAACTGTATCAAGCCTCGATCTTGCTGCTGCAATACCTGTGCGGTTAAATCTGACCACATCTCACGCTGGATTTTTTGAAATCGGGGATCTGTGCGAATTGCGATCGCAGAACGTTCTGTTGGTAAATCAATCTGAAATTCCTTGACAATTTTGCCAGGACGTAAACTCAATAAAAACACTCTTTGCGAAAGTGCGATCGCTTCATCGAGGTCGTGAGTTACCAAAATAAAGGTGCATCCCGTATCGCGCCATAATCGTAGGAATTCATCCTGTAAAAGAGCGCGTGTTTGAGCATCAAGACTACTAAGAGGCTCATCCAGTAACACAACATCTGGTTCATAAATTAACGTCCGAATCAGCAAAACGCGCTGCTGCATCCCGCCCGACAATTCTCTCGGAAAACTCTGCTCAAAACCATACAAGCCATACTTTGCCAACAGCGCCAAAGCCTTTTCCCGTCCTTCATTTCGCGGTACACCACGAATTTCCAAAGGAGCAGTGACATTATCTAGGACTGTCCGCCAGGGTAGTAGGGTTTGCTTTTGAAACAAGTAGCCAATTTCTTTGATGCCACTATTATTAAAAGTGCCCTTGACATCTGTACCAGGACGAATTAATCCCGCAATCACATTGAGTAAAGTACTCTTACCGCAGCCACTTGGCCCAATCAGCGCGACAAATTCACCAGAATTGACAGTCAAGCTGATATCTTGTAATGCTTCAATTCGCTTATTCTTACTCCAATAATAAATGGAGAGATTTTGGGTAGTAATCATAGGGGTTGACATAAGCAAAAATCCCAAGGGAAAATTAAAACCTAAAATAGCCATAATTACAAACTACGAACTACGAATTACGAATTACGAATTACGAATTGGTATTACTCCCCACTCTCTATGTTCAAGTCAGCTAAGAGACAGATAACGAAGCAACTCGGTTATTGACGATCTGCTCGAAAGTTGCATCAGGCTCTATCAGTCCCCAGTTCACCATCCAGTCGTAAGTACGACGGAAGTCAGCTTCAGGGTATGGTGCTGGGTCTGCGTAGCGCAATCGGTTGCGACGGAAATCTGAGGGTTCAAGGTGTACGATATCTTCTGCTACGTCGTCGATCAGATACTTCACATACTGGAGAGGGTCATTTTGTAGATCTTTCACCGCTCGACGGATTGCCCTATTAATCGCCTCGAATGTCTCTTCATCCAGATCGGGGCTACCAATCTCTAGACCTACATAGTGTGCCTCTGCGATAATTTTGTAGCCAAGTTTTTCTGCTACTGTAATCCACGGTTCCATGACGGCAACTGCATCAACAACTCCGTTACGCAAAGCGACAAAGCGGTTGAAACGCTTTCCTTGACCGCCACCATCGATATGTACCACTTTGATTTCTTCTTTGGGTAGGAAACCTTCAAGGGTTTGAATAGCGATGTAGTGGGAGCCGTGGTGAAAGTTGACACCAACTGTTACGTTAGCTAGGTCTTGAGGGATATTTATTGTAGGGTGAATCGGGTCGCACGATGATTGCTTGGCTGGCAATGGCAGCACGTTTAGCTACGACCTGACCACCACGAGAACTGTCATAGGTGCGTCGCACCTGTCCCCACTCACAAGCACGGTAGAGGGTAGTTTCTCCCTGCTCGAATAGTGATTTGCCGCCAAAAGAAAAGAGTTTACTTGGTGATGATCTTCAATCAGTTTAATATCGGGTATGCGATCGCTAGAGTTGCGTTTAACAAACTCAATATCAATCCCCTCATCTGCAAAGTAGCCTTGATCGCGAGCTACGTAATACGGCAATGAGAACACAGTTCCACTGATCTCATTCTTGATCTTTTTGAGAGTTACAGAGTTACTCATGATATGTATTATTCCCTGAACAGGATGTAAATTTTACAAGTAATGTTTGTTCTCCGGCATCTACACGTATTTAGTCATGATTAAAGTTTTTGAGGCGAGTCAGTCTTTTGAGTTTGCCTAGCTAATGGTTAGACAATTTGCCGCCTAGCAGCTTGAACATGAGCGGTCATAGCAAGAGGAGCGCTATTAATTAAATTGTAATTTACCAAGTTTTTTTAAGGCGAAAAATAATGAGCTAATATGTAATGCTTGCAATAAAATACCGCTTTCAATTAATTCTATAACTTTTTCTAAAGGGAACAGCAATACATCAATTTCTTCTGTATCATCCAAATTTAAATCAGCTATCTTTTCTACATTTGTTGCTAAAAAACAATGAGTAAGATTATTATGGTTGGCTGGATTGGGTGATAATATGCCAGTTTCAACAAAATAATCGCTAGCGTAACCTGTTTCTTCTAATAGCTCACGTTTGGCTGCTGCAAGTGGTGATAAATCTTCTGCTTCTACAGCACCGCTAGGTAATTCTAAAACTATTTTTTGTAGACCGTGACGATATTGTTTGACTAAGACAATTTCCTGATTTTTGGTTAAAGCTACAACATTTACCCATGTTGGATATTCCAGAACATAATAAGGCTCGACTATTTTGCCATCATGCATTTGGCAAGTATCGGCTCTTACTGAGATCCATCTATCTTGGATAACATATTTAGAGTTTAATACATTCCAATCAAATGAATCCACTTTACTGAATCCTTGGTTTGTTAGTGAGAATGCGATAGTCTCAGTTCATAGCTGTGAACAAGCAATTTAGGAATATCATCTGGAGTATGGGCAATTAAATCAGCACCGTAGCTCTTTAACTCTTCCTCAGTTCCGTAGCCGTAGGTGACACCAATTGCAGTTACATGATTGTGCTTGGCTCCAATCATATCGTGCGAGTGATCGCCCACCATAACCACATGAGAAGGTGAAAGATTTTCCGTGACTAAGATGTGATTAATTAAGTCAGCTTTTACACTCCGCGTGCCGTCAAGTTCACTCCCATAAACCCCATTGAAAAGCGACGACAAGCCAAAATGTTCTATGATTTGTGTAGCATAAATATGTGGTTTAGAAGTCGCAACAAAAGTTTTATAACCAGCAAAACGAATAGCGTCTAAGGTTTCTGAAATTTTGGGATAAAGGGAGTTTTCAAATAATCCTATCGTAGCAAAGCGACTGCGATAAAGTGAAATGGCTTGTTCTAAAACTGTGTCATCTGAAGTCTTCAGTAGCAGCGAAAAACTATCTTGGATTGGAGGGCCAATACACCAATGTAATTTATCAGCATCGGGTGGTCTATAACCTAGTTCAGATAACGCAAACTGAATGCAGCGAGTAATACCAGGCTTGGGATCTGTCAAAGTCCCATCTAAATCAAACAGAATAGCGTAATTAGAAACAAACATTAATACCCCACAGCCAAATGCTAGGAGCAAGATTCGAGAAAGCACTCAACTGCGTTATGGAAGTTCGCTCCCGTAACGCAGTAGCTCCCTAATTATCCTAAACTAAAGCGGGTTCACGTCGGTTATATGCAGAAGAGTCTCCCTTAATAGCCTCACTCTGCCTACCATCAATACCAACAGGAATATCACCTACAAGTGTGACACGCTGAACGTGGCGAGGTTGATTGCCGTAGTCAGCGATCGCATAATGTTGAGTAGCGCGATTATCCCAGAAAGCTACATCGCCAACTTTCCAACGCCACCGGACAGTATTCTCTGGACGTGTGATGTAAGCTTGCAATAATTTCACGATTTCATCAGATTCATTCTGTGATAAACCGCGCAGGCGGCGCACGAACCCACCGATAAACAACCCACGTTCACCGGATTCAGGATGGACGCGGACAACTGGATGCAGGGTTTCGTATAAAGTTGAGGTGAAAACAGCCCGATATTCTAAGACTTCTAGTGGCAAGTCAATTTTAGCTGCTGCATAATCGTAGGCGTTGCTGTGTACTGCCCAGAGTTGGTCAGCAAGATTACGTAGAGCAATTGGTAAATCTTCGTAGGCAGTCACGGAGTTTGCCCAAATGGTGTCACCTCCTGATGGCGGAATGACCAGCGCTCGTAAAATCGAACCAAGGGGCGGACGGTCTACAAATGTGACATCGGTGTGCCAAGTGTTAGCGCGGCTCACAGTCTTGCCGTAATTCAGGTCAAGAACTTCTGGGTTTTCTGGAAGTGATGGGACGGTGGGATGAGCTGTTGTCACTTCCCCAAAGTGTCGGGCGAAGGCTACTTGTGCTTGAGCGTCAAGGTTCTGCTCTCGGAAGAAAATGACTTTGTGTTTAACTAAAGCTTTACGGATATCGCTGATGATTTCGTCGCTAAGGTTACTGTTCAGGTTAATACCGATGATTTTTGCACCGATACGTCCGGCGATTGGTTTGATGTCAAAGTGTTGGGAAGTCATGGTATTTATTCCAAGTTAAATAAGATTGTGGATTTGTCTCATGCAGAGAGTCAAAGTATGTTTGAAAAGTCATGATTGATGTATCAAATATTTTTACCCCACCCTAACCCTCCCCTTATAAAGGCTACAGTGTACACACAAGTCTTTGAGAGTGGCCTCACAAGCTTTTGATCCCCCCAACCCCCCTTTTTAAGGGGGGCAAAAACTTCTCAAAGTCCTCCTTTTTAAGGAGGATTTAGGAGGATCTACACGATTTTGGTTTGGTACAGAGATGTGTGTACACCGTAGCTTATAAAGGGGAGGGAACCGGATTTTCTTATTTTCCCCCTTTGGGGAGCCACTGCGTTGGGCGGCTCTGCCGACTTGAAGCAAGTGGCGTGGGATTAAGGGGGGTAATAATTCGATTAAAATCACAACATACTACTTTTCAAACAACCTCTAAGAGTTGGAGGAAGTTTTTGCTATCTATGCGGGGTAAAAGACGAATGTTCGTAGTTCGATGCTTTCTCGTGGGAGAGCGTTGGCTGGGCTGGTGGGGTCTTCAAAGGCTGTATGGGCGGCAAAACGGGCGTGTCCGTCTTCTGCGGAGTCGAAGCATTTGATAAATAGTGCTTCGTCTGGGTGCATTTGTGGGAAGTAGAACCATTTATGTTGGGGATTATACGTGACTCCATAAGTTTCACCGACGCGATCGCGGTACACTAAATCACCAGCAACAAGGTCTGTTGGTGCGATACTTTGCGCGTCACACAATGCTAATGGTGACTCTTGGATTGGTTGGGCGATCGCTCGCCAAACATTGATGATGGCAAATCGTTGTTTTAGTAGCGCATCAATGTCATCTATGCCTCGCGCTGCTAATTCCAAACGGGCGCGAGTATAGCCTGATTTGGCAGTGAAGTCGTTGTGTACGCGCTTGGCAGGTTCCTTAATATTATTCTCACCTGGCTTGGAGTTACCAGCATTACGAAGGGTGTGATCGAATATCACTACCTTTGTTGCACCCGTCACCTCTTTTAACAATTGCTCGGCTTCTAGATAGTAGACGCGGCGTACTTCGTCTTCATCGTAAAAGTCGCTGACATTAGTAGTATGTCCAGTAAACGCAAAACCTTCTTTATCTAACGAGATGTTCTCTGAGATAGAACGAGCGTTGTAGATGGGTAGTTTGTGCGTCTGATAAATTCCATTCGTGCGAGGAATCCCAGCCGGCGGTTCGTAGGTATAGTTAACAGGTTTTTCTGCCATTGGAATCAGGTAACTGAGGTTAGCCTCTACGTATGGCAGTTCTTGGAAAATCGGTCTGTCTAGAACTTGGTTATTTAAGCTCATAGGTCATCCCATTTTGGATTTTGGTAATTGTTAGTTGTCAGTTGTCAGAAGGCAGGAGGCAGAAGTGAAGAATTATCTCCCTCATCTCCCTCATCTCCCCCTGCTCTATTTCTGTCCTGCACCAACAGGAACAGGTTCTCCGAGAACTTTGGCGAATCTTTGTAAATAGAAGTCCACAGGATTTGCTACTGCTTGAATTGAGGAGCGATCGCCTACCAGATTCCACCATGTCTGCAAACGAGGTGTTTCTGCTGGTAGTGTGAATTTACGGAAGTGTTCTAAGAGTGGTAAACGTTCAAACCAGGGATAGAAGCTGATATCAACTAGGCTAAACTGATCTCCTAACAAGTAATCACCTTTACCGAATCCTTCTTGTTCAATATATAGAAGTGCTTCTGTGAACTCTGTTCGTCCTTGTTCTTGTTCGGTGCTATCTTTACCGCGCAGAAATTTGTTAAAAGCTGGGACAAGGCGAGTATTGGCGTAGTCTATCCAAATCCGAGCGATCGCTTTTTTTGCCGGATCGCGGGGTAACAAAGGTGGTTCGGGGAACACTTCATCTAGATATTCATTAATAATCGCAGATTCGTAAATTTCTACATCCTCATGTTTGATAGCCGGAACTTTACCATAGCGCGAAATCTGCGTGTATCCATCTGGTTTGTTTTGTAAGTCAATTTCTATCTCAGTGAAGTCAATGCCTTTTTCCAATAAGACTACACGGGTACGTTGAGAGAAGGTAGAGGCTTTAGCGAAGTACAGTTGTATGTTGCTCATAAAATTCTTTCCTTGTCGTTATCGTGAATGCAGACTATGTGAGATTGCACAACTTAGAGCAATAAGACAGAAGCTAGATATGTTGATTAGTGCAGTTAAATAATTTGACTGACAGGTATCTACGTCTGTTAGATGATATATTACAGTTTGTCGGTCGATTTAACGTAGTTTATATATTATACAGCTTCCCTGAAAATATGTATATCTAATTATTAGTGTAGCTAAATAAATATTTAGACATGAGCAGGCTTGCCAGCAAAGAGGTATCATAATGCACTTCCAAGCTGACTCTAATAGGCAGATCCGTCTTGGCTTACTAGTACCAGCAGGTAACACCACGTTTGAGCCTGACTTTCACGCTGCTTTTTCCAGTCAAGTAAATATTCATAGCCATCGTGTGATTGCTCAACGCTCACACGCATCTGAGAGCTATGAATCAATAGATGACATTAATGAAGAAGCTGTTAAGGAAGTAGAAAAATTAGCTAGAGCTAGAGTAAATTTTGGAGCATACGGCTTCACAACAGCAACATTTTACCGAGGGCGAGTTTTTGCCGAACAATTACAACAACGGTTAACACAGGCGCTAGTAGTCTGCCAAGGAAACTTTGCATGGTGATAGGCTGAGGAAGCTGGAGAGGCTGGGGGAGAAAAAGCATTATTGAAAAAGAATTCTTTCTCCCCCTGCTCCCCCTGCTGCACCTCTCCCCCTGCTTTGCCTACACGGCAAAATTGGGTTGGTGAACTACTAGGAGTACCCGTTGTGATTCCAGCTTTAGCTTTATTAGAAGCATTAGAACATCTTAAGGCCAAGAAAATTTCTGTAGTCACCCCTTATCCAGAATGGAACAACCAAACGCTAAAAACGTTTTTGCATGAAACACCTTTTGAAATAATTACGTTTAAAGGTGATGAACGCCCAAAAGAAGTAGCGAAACAGAATTACCTATGGCATCAGTCGCCGGATGAAGCCGCAGCTTTTATCAAAGAGGTATCTCACAAAGGTGCAGATGTTATTGTGTTGCCCTGTACAGCATGGAGAACATTTGAAGTAATAGAAGAATTAGAGGCGAATTTAAATATTCCTGTAGTTACAGCAAACCAAGCCACAATATGGAGTTTAGCAAAACGTGCTTCTATTGAATCTGCACTTCATCCCAGAGGAAAACTGTTTGATATTTAGTCTCAGATAAACAACGAATGCGATCGCTTGCGAAATTAACCAATTCATTCCACGACCAAAGAGAATCTGTAACATTCATGTAACACAGTGCAACCCGATTCTTTGTTACGATGCTACTGATACCCCGTGTTCTGGAGTCTGTACCAAAATGCGAATTGAACCATACGACAAGAGTCAACTTGATGCCGTCATTCGTCTTTCGCTTCGGGCGTGGACTCCGGTTTTTGATTCGCTGCAAAAAGCGATGGATTTTGAAGTGTATCGTTCATTTTATCCCGACGGTTGGCAAGTAAACCAGCAAAAGGCTGTCGAAGAAGTCTGTAGGGCGGCAGATACAAAGGTGTGGGTTGCTAACGACTCTGGTTCAACAGTGGGCTTTGTAGCCGTGAAACTACACTTAGAGAGCAGCATGGGAGAAATATACATGGTTGCTGTCGATCCAGACTATCAACAGCGAGGCATTGGTACTACTTTAGTGGAATTCGCTCTTGATTTTATGAAAGTTGCAGGGATGTCTGTTGCTATGGTCGAGACTGGAGGCGATCCTGGTCACGCCCCAGCACGTTATACCTATGAAAAGGCGGGTTTCGGGCTGTTACCAATCGCCAGGTACTTCAAAAAGCTGTAGGCTTAGAACTATATCAGGTTAAGCTTAAAAGTTTTATTGCATTTAGGATAATCTGATTTGAAAAAGAGCGTAGACCGCAGAGCTTACCGCAGGCATCGCTTTGATAATTTAATTGTTTGCGACTTGTTTGGTTCCTAAGTGAATTAACTTCGCCATTTGGGGTAATTGTTGCACGAACAGCACTGAACCCACGATGCAAACAACACCACCCAAAATCAGCGTACTTGGAGCTGTCAAATAATGCGCTAGAGTTCCTGCCAACAAGTTACCGAAAGGAGCCATACCCATAAAGCACATTGCATAAAAGCTCATTACCCTACCTCGTTTGCTCTCCTCCACAATGAATTGCAGCACTGTATTACTAGCAGCTACCTGAAGTGTAGAACTCCAACCAACCAGCAGCAAAGCTAATTGAGATAACCAAAATATTTGAGATAGGGAAAAAAATATAAAACCAATTCCCATAATAGCCGGAGAAAAAGCAATCAGACGCTCTAAACCTGCTACCTTGTGACGAAAACTTAAATAAACACAGGCAAAAACTGAACCTGTTGCGGCGGCGGCTGTTAAAAAACCCAAGGTTTCTGAGCCTCCCCGCAGAACTTCGACTGCAAAGATGGGTAGAAGTGTTGTATAAGACATACCCACTAAACTAGCTACTGCTAGTAGTAGCAGGATAGAACGCACAGGCAGGAAGTAGTAGGCATATTGAAACCCTTCTGTCAACTTCTGCCAAGTATTACTTTTCTGTATTTCTACTGTTTTGGGTGTAATCTGCATTGCAGAGATTGCCCAAATAGCCACAATATAGCTGAGACTATCGTAAAGAAAACAGAATCCTGCACCAAACCGAGCGATCAAAATTCCCCCAAGAGTCGGGCCTATCAGACGTGCGGTATGGAGAAAGGCTGCATTCAGAGCGATGCCTGCGGCGGGCTACGCCAACGCATTTCCCATCAAGTCACGGCTGACCATATCGCTCACAAATGCTTGGCGTACAGGGACATCTAAGCCCTTCAAAAAACCTAATAACGCACTGAAAATCAGCAATGTCCAAAAATTAGCCCAACCCAGAAAAGTGATGACTGTCAGAGTGACAGATAAAAAAATACCCCCAAACTGAAGTAGCAGCAACAGTTGATGACGATTGTAGCGATCGGCTAAAATGCCTGAAATTGGAGCAAGTAAAAATACTGGCAATTGTCCAAAAAACCCTGCCAACCCCAACATTAAAGCTGAATCAGTTAATCTATAAATTAGCCATAAAATAGCTACTTGTGTCATGAAATTGCCCGTCATCGACAAAGCTTGTCCACCAAAGTAGAGGCGATAATTACGTGATCTCAAAGCAGGTAGATCAAGATTCAAATTGAATCTAAATTTAGGTAATAATTTCATGAACAAGCTCTAAAACTTCTCTGAAAAATTTGAGAATGGGCCATGGGGTAATTTGTAATTGAGAAATTACTAAGTAGGCAATCAAGTTTAAATTCATGTGTAGATAAGTTTGTAGTAAGGGCTTCAGCCCTTACTACAAACCATCAATCAAATCTCCAAAATTACACTGTCACTAATTCCCGATTTGCAACTACCGACTCAGGTTTGACCCAAATCTTATCTAACCCACCACTCAATAGGCGATATTGTTGATTGGTGTCTTGTTGTGGGTAATCCATGCGCTTGTGCATTCCTCTGGTTTCCTGACGTTGCAAACCACTGTTGTACATCCAACGCGCAGTAGCAACCATCGCCGCCGCTTCGCGCGATCGCACAATTTGGCTATCATCTAGTGTGTGGCTATGGCGGATTTCCCGCCAGAGGTTATCTAGTCTTTCTAAAGATGCGCTTAACCCTGTAGCACTGCGGAAGAGGTTGCGATCGTAGGGGAAAACTTCAGCTTGAGTTGTGGCGATCGCTTCATCCGGTGAGAATTTATTATGACCTTCACCATGCAATCCCGCTTCCCCTACACCCTGTAGACTGCGTTTGCTAGCGTATTCCCCCAAACTCAAGGCATAGTTAGCAGCAGATTGTCCAGACCAATAACCAGAAGACATTGCCCAAGCTGCATTATGACTACCTCCGCCTGTGAAACCACCACAAATTAACTCTCTGGTAGCCGCATCTCCCGCCGCATAAAGTCCATTCACTGAGGTAGCGCAGGTGTAGTCTGCAATCCGAATACCACCAGTACCGCGTACAGTTCCTTCTAAACGTAGAGTTACAGGGAATCGCTGCGTGAAGGGGTCAATCCCAGCGCGATCAAAAGTAACAAAGAAGTTAGGCTGAGATGATCGCATCCAAGCTTTTGTTTGCTCATCCATATTTTGATCAAGACGGGCATACACTGGCTGAGTCAGCAAAGTTTTAGCAATTACCGAGCGACCACGCTTAGAACCTGCACCCTCAATTACAGTGCCATCTTCATAAGTAAAAGAAGCCCAATCGTAATAACGAGTCTTAGTCACAGAAGAAAAAGCCGGAGAAATTGCATAAGCATTAGAAAATTCCATCCCAGAGAAGTCAGCACCAGCCTCGGCTGCCATCAATAAACCATCCCCAGTCAGGACATTACAACCAAGAGCTTTACTCAAGAAAGCACAGCCACCTGTAGCAATTACAACCGCCCCGGCTCTGACTGTCCAACGTTCCCCAGATTGACGATTGATACCCTTAGCCCCAGCCACAGAGCCTTCTGCATCCACAAGCAACTCTAAAGCTGGGCTGTGGTCTAAAATTTTTACACCTGCTTGCTTAATTTTTCTCCGCATAAACCGCATATAATCCGGGCCTTGCAAGGAACGACGGATAACTTTGCCATCAGCATCCACACTGAAAGGATAGCCCTCATCAGCCAGGAAATTAATGTTGTCGTAGGTGCGATCTAATACCCTAGTCATCCAATGACGATCTGCTAGAAAACCTCCCATCGCTTCCCGACTCGCCATTGCTGCTTCTCGTTGTTCTGGATCTGGTGGAACATACCACACACCATTCCCAGAAGCGGCGGCTGCTCCACTAGTACCGCAGTAACCCTTGTCTACTAAAACGACTTTTGCCCCACTAGTTGCGGCACTCCAAGCAGCCCAAGTACCGGATGGGCCACCACCGATAATTAATACATCGGTCACTAAATCTAGATTAGAAGCATCTTGACTGATATTCATGAAATTGACTCCTTATGTAAGAAAGGAGAAGAGTAAAACTTCCCCAAGAATGCGAGAGTAGCTTTTACAAAAACTTTTAGGGATTGGGAATTTGCCAATCCTTGATATCAAAATCAGATTTCAACAATTTCTGCTCGGCTAAAAACTGCTTTGTTGAATTTAAGAGTTTCAATCCTTCCGGTGTAAAAGGTTCAGTGGGATAAAGGTCTAGTGGATAGGATTCTTTAGCGATCGCCAACAGCACATTCCCACTTGCCTGAGCCGCAAACTGGTAGAATGCCTCTGGATTTGCCTTAATTTCCTGCAATGCTTGTCGTCTCATCTGATTCCACTTTTGTGGTAGTTCTGGGTGTCGAGAGAGGAAATTTTCCGTCACCACACTTACCCCTGTTCCAACTAACCCCTGATGATCTTTGGCTTGATTGATTGCTGAAAATCCTTGATAAACTAATGTTGGCCCAGCTCCCATAGCAAATGGATAAGCTGAAATATCTCCCCTCTCTAATGCTGGTTTTGCATCGGCAGCAGGAATCTGTACTACCTTCACATCCTTGGTCAGTCCCTCTTTTTCCAGCAAACCCATCAGATAGCGATGAGGATAAGTGCCTTTAGCAACTCCTATTTTTGTACCTTTAAGTTGTGCAACTGAGCGTACACCGTTTTTATTAGTAATTAACCAAGCATTCTGACCAACTCTTGTCTGATTAATCAATCGAGTAGGAAGACCAACTGCTCTACCAACTAAAGCTGGCGTATCTCCATACAAACCCATATCTAATTGACCACTAACTAGAGCTTCGTTAAGTGCCGGGCCTCCGACAAAGGGAATAAGCTTCACTTCAGTCACACCCAGACTTTTGAGCGCAGGTGTCAATGTCCCTTTTTGCAACGCCCAGCCCTCCGGGCCAATAGGTAACTTACTTTCGGAACTGGTAAAGCCAACTCGTAAAACTAGAGTTTTCGCCTCTCCCGAATTTCCTCCAGTATTGGATGAAGCTACTGCTAAGTTATTAGACTGGCTTGGTTGAGAAGTACAACTAGCAAGACCGGATAAAAGCACAATAGTTGTCACAGAAGCCAAAAAACGATGTCGAAAACTACGCTCAAGTGCATGGGTACTCATAGACTGAAACTAAGAAACTTCTCAATTACGAATTAGTTTGCGGCGTTCCCTAAGGAAGAATTCTGCCTTGAGCATCTGTAGGCAAATTACTGCTACTTTGCATAACTGGATAATAGTAAGCAGACTTCTCATTTTTTGCCGCCGATGTGCGCCCTTTACCCCAGCCGACATTTTTCCGATAACTGCCAAGTAACCCAACTGCTATCAAAGTCTCCTCATCCACCGGTACTGATTCATCAGCGTTGGGATCAACATACAGTGCATCTACAGGGCAATAAAGTTCGCACATATAACAAGTTTGACAATCGCTCTGGCGGGCAATTTTAGGCGCACTTCCTGGTACTGCATCGAACACATTAGTAGGACAAGCAGTGACGCAAAGATTACATTTAATACAGCGAGATTCACTGACTAATTCAATCACAGTGTTACTAACTCCCTCTTGACGACTTCTTTTTCAGGCTTTGCCCAAACTGTATCTAATCCGCCACTAATTAACCGATATTGCTGGTTAGGCTTTTGCTGGGGATAATCCTGGTGCTTGTGCATTCCACGAGTTTCTTTTCTAGCTTGTGCTGAAGTATACATCCATCTGGCAGTGGCAACCATTGCCGCCGCTTCTCTGGCTGGTAATGCTTGGCTATTAGAGGGGGCAGCACTATGGCGGATTTCTCGCCACAAACTATGCAATCTTTCTAAAGAATTGCTCAAGCCTCGTTCAGTGCGAAAGAGATTGCGATTGTAAGGTAATACTTCGGCTTGGGTAGCTTGGATAACTTCTTGAAGGTTAAAAGTATGACTACTTTCAGAACTAACTGCTGCCTGTCCAATTGAATCCACTAGTCGTTGATTGGCCTTGTCTCCCAATTGACAAGCATATTCAGCCGCCGCTTGTCCTGACCAATAGCCAGAAGACATTGCCCAAGCAGCGTTGTAACTTCCACCACCTGTAAAGCCACCACAAATTAATTCCCGTGTGGCTGCATCTCCAGCTGCATAGAGTCCGGGTACTGAGGTAGCACAAGAATTATCTATAATCCGAATACCACCAGTACCTCGGACTGTACCTTCCAAACGCAAAGTGACTGGAAAGCGTTGGCTGAAAGGGTCGATTCCTCGCCGATCAAATGGCAAAAAGAAATTGTGCTGGATGGTTCGCATCCAAGTCCTTACTTCTTCTGGAGTTTCGTGTAGGCTACAGTATACAGGCTGAGTCAGCAATGTCTTAGCAATTACAGAGCGTCCCCGTTGAGAACCAGCACCTTCAATTACTGTGCCATCTTCATAAGTAAATGTTGCCCAACGATAGAAAGCTCCTTTAGTTACAGAAGCAAAAGCAGGAGTGAGAGCATAGGAATTAGAGAATTCCATCCCAGACATTTGTGCACCAGCTTCAGCTGCCATTAAATAACCATCTCCGGTGAGGACGTTGCAACCGAGGGCTTTACTTAAAAAAGCACAACCACCAGTAGCGATAACTACTGCTTTGGCTCGTACTGTCCAGCGTCCACCCGCTTGACGACGTATTCCTTTTGCTCCGGACACTGCTCCTTCTTGATCTACTAGCAATTCCAGAGCAGGACTATGGTCAAGAATCTGCACTCCAGCTTTCTTGACTTGCTTACGCATCAGACGCATATATTCTGCGCCTTGCTGGAGAGAACGATAGTAAGGTTGTCCTTGTTGGTCAGAGGGAAAAGGATAACCCCAGTTACCTAACTCATACAGATTTGCATGAGTCTGATCTAGAACTCGCTCCATCCAAGAACGCTCGGCTAAAAACCCTCCTAGAGCTTCCCGACTGGCCATAGCGGTTTCTCGTTGGTCGGGGTTTGCTACATACCACACACTGGTTCCGCCAGACGCAGTTGCTCCACTAGAACCACAGTAGCCTTTATCTACCAAAATAACCTGGACTCCAACAGCCGCCGCATTGTAAGCCGCCCAAGCACCAGCCGGGCCACCTCCAATAACTAAAACATCGGCTTCTAAATCTATATCAGAGCCATTGTTAGATGATTGCTCAGACACTAATTGACTTGCGCTCACTAGCTCTCACTCCTTCATAGACAGCAATATTTTTAAAACCACAGACATGACTAGTAGAATTCATCTGTGCATAATTTTTAGAAGACCTGAAAGACTTATTTGTAAAGTAATACAGACGTTTTGCAATAAAATACTAATTATCGACCGACTTGACGGTGATTAGTTTAGCAGTATTGCACGGTGCTAGATAAAATTCAAGCCTTTCGCTATTAAAATATATGATTATCTAAATTTATTAGTCACAAATAGTTAGGATTGCTAAATAATGTCTAACGTAGTCTACGTTCGTTGAAAGTAGGAGTGAGACATGGGAAATATGGGCTAATAAAGCGATTTGATACTTTGTATTTTGTAGAAAAGGTGTAATCTAACAAGAACTGAAATATCAGGAGAGATAAAACAAATAGCAACCACAGCATTGATTGTGGAGGCTGGTAGTGGACTTAGCGCATCACTAGCCCGTTTGTTTGCAAAAGAAGGTTTTGCTGTAGCTTTAGTAGCAAGAAAAATTGATAAGCTCAGTGTATTCGCTGATGAGATTGGAGCCTTCAATTTTGCGGCTGATGCTTCTCAACCAGACGAAGTTGAACAACTATTCCAAAATGTCGAACAAAAACTAGGTGTACCAACTGTAGTTGTATATAATCCCAGTTGGCGAGTTCGGGGTTCGCTAGTTGAACTCGATCCAGTTGACGTTGCCAAAACACTAGAAATCACTGCCTATAGTGGTTTTTTGGTAGCACAAGCAGCCGCAAAACGTCAGTTAGCTGTGGGTGGGGAAGCAATTTTCTTTACAGGTGCTTTCGCTAGTGTGAAGGGTTATCCTCGTTCTGCACCGTTTGCGATGGGTAAATTTGCTTTGCGGGGTTTAGCACAAAGTATTGCGCGTGAACTGGCTCCGCAGAATATCCATGTGGCGCATTTTGTGATTGATGGGGCGATTCGTTCTGCTACTCGTATTGAGCCAGAAGATCAACCAGATAGCTAGAATTAGGTAATTAAAATTGAGCTTTAGAGCGAGTTTCACGAACAAATTGGAGGCATTCTTCTAAATCGTCGCCTTGCCATGTTCCTGCAAACTTCAATAAATCTACGGTTTTACTTCCTCGTTTAATCGGAGCTAATCGATGGAGTGAGCGATCACTTTTATTCGTTTTAATTGCCATCTAAACTATGAAGATACTGTTCTATAACTGGTCTATCTGGTGGACTCAAATCTTGTGGTAGTTCATTCAAATCAAAGAAACATACCTGATTAGCTTCTTCTTGATCTGCTTTGAGTTCACCTCTAAACTGCCGTGATATGTAGACAGCTACTACATTAACTACAATATCCCCATTAGGACACTCATAAATAAGTTCATGTCCTGAAAACAAACCGAACCAATCTAGCTTACCTAATTCTAAACCTGTTTCTTCAAGGGCTTCTCGCCTAGCAGTTTCCTCCACAGACTCGCCAACCTCCATGCTTCCACCAATCAACCCCCACTGCTGATTATCCTTGCGGTGTTGGAGCAATAGACGATTTTGTTGATCCATAAATAATACAGCAGATCCGGGAATAATTAAGGGGCGATTCCCTACTAGCGATCGCAATTCCTGAACATAGCCCATTTTTTAATCCCTACTTTATTGATATACAAAATGTAACTCATTCGATTCTGTTCACCGACGGCATATTAAGTAGTTACACACTCTATTCTCCTATTAGCAACAAAAACCAGTTAAGGGATGAGACTTGATTTATCTAAATACTTGTGATAGTCTGCCTTCATCCTAAACTACAGTTAATTGATAAACTAACCGTAGTTTGTAACTACATAGTGTGCATCAAACGGGAATCAGCCCTTATGCCAGAAGATTGGTATGAATGGCACGACCTCTACAACACTGAGCCAACGTTGCAGCAGCGTCTAGAAATCGTGCGAGAATATATTGCTTATAGCTTGAATGCTTCCCTAAATGGAGCTATCAGAGTGGTGAGTGTTTGCGCGGGTGATGGGCGAGATTTACTAGGAACTTTAAAAAATCACCCCCGTGCGAAGGATGTTTCTGCACGACTGGTTGAAATAAATTCAAATTTAGTTGAGCGTGGACGAGCAACTATAGAATCATTAGGTTTAGCCAAGCAAATTGAGTTTATTAATGGTGATGCAACTCTTGCTACTAACTACGTAGGCGCAGTACCAGCAGATATTGCGATCGTGTGTGGTGTCTTTGGCAATTTGGCTGATGAAGGAGAACTCAATCGTTTACTAGATAACTTGAGTTTTCTGAGTAAACCAGGTGCTTTTGTCATCTGGACTCGCGGACACTCTAACGGTATTCCCTACTCTGATAATGTGCGGAAAATTTTGAGTGCCTCTGGATTTGAGGAAGTGAATTTTAAACTTACGGCTACAGGAAATATGGGTGTAGGTATTCATCGATACCTTGGTGAAAATTTACCTCAACCCAAAGAGCAACAGTTATTTGTGTTTTCTGGCATTCCTAGTAAAGCGAGGTAAATAAATGTCTATTCAAAACACAGTATCGAGTTGGGAAGAAGTTTTAGAGACTGCTAGAAAAAATACCTCGGCGCGTCGGGTAAAGAGGCCGGGACAGTCTCCCTCTACTGCACCTATCCCCAGCAGTTTACAGAAACTTCCTCCAGATATAGAACCGCCAGTCTTGCTTTATCGAGATACTAATTCTTGGTGTCCTTTTTGTGAGCGAGTTTGGTTTGCTCTGGAAGAAAAGGAAATTCCTTTTGCAACGGAGTTTATTGATTTAAGTAATAAACCCAAATGGTACACTGACCTAGTTCCTACAACCCTTGTCCCGGCTGCCAAAATTGAGGGGAATTTGGTATATGAATCTAAAGATATTCTCTTGGCTTTAGAAGAAAGATTTCCACATCCAGCATTATTGCCGGAAAATCCACAGGAAAACGCTGTTGCTAGACAGTTAGTTGAAGAAGCTGAAACTAGCGGTTTTAGAGAGATTGCGTACAAATTCCTCAGAGAAGCCCCTGTAGATGCTGATGAGTTAGCTAACTTACAAGCAGCATTTGAGGCGAATTTAGATGAACTTGAGCAAGCTTTGGCTAAATATCCCAGTCCCTACTTTGTCAGTACGTTTAGCTTAGTAGACATTATGTATAGCCCTCATCTAGATAGATTGGCGGCTAATTTACCTGTGTATAGGGGATATCACCTCAAAGGAAATCCTCGCTTTCCTCGCATTAATGCTTGGTTTGACGCACTTAATCAGCGTCCTGCTTATCACAGGGTGAAGTCGGATAATATCACCAATAATTTACTGTTGCGTCGCAGATGGGGTGTAGAACCAATTGGAAATCCTTTACCTCTGGATGTGGCAGATAGTGAGAAGATTCAATATCGCGCCGAAGCAGCTGAGAGATTGAGCGATAATCAAGAAGTTGCGATCGCAGATATTATCAAAAACTCTGGAGTCCAAGCAATAGCCGCAGATGGTGATTTGACCACAGTTAAGGATGCTGTTGATTTTCACCTGCGACAACTAGCTGATTATTTAATTAATGGTAATGGTGCAACTTTACCGGGTGGTCGGACTGGTGGTAAAAATAGCAGTGTTGATCCTGTCTTCGCTGCTGTGGGGGCGATCGCTTTCGCATATTTGAGAAATCGCATCTGCGCTCCCCGTGACATGAGTGCTGGTGCAGCAACGGCGTTTCGGGCTGCGATCGATAAATTGTTGGCTTCTGTTTATTGATTGTGGGGGTTGAAAGAACGTAGACGCAATAGCGGCTTCCCGCAGGATACTACAGAGGCGCAGCGAAAAGTCGGAGCGGAGGAAACCTCCGATGGTCTGTATCACTGCCGAGAGGCGCAAAGCCTTGCGCCTCTCCCTTGTGTCCAAAGGACACAAGGCAACCGTTCTGAAAGAACGGTTGGGCAGTAAGACCCGCATAGCGATCTGAACTTTTCAAGACAGAGGACACAGAGTTAGAGAAAAGGAGAAGATTTTCATAGCACTTTTTGACGTAGTTCTGGAAATACTTTGAAGACTTTATTCAAAAGATAATCGCCATAAGTCCCGCGAAATTCGTGAACACTGGTTTTATCCCAGCGATCGCTTTTATCATCATTCACTACTACGTTGTTTAGTTCAATGGGTTTGATTTCAACGTTGAAGTTGGGATCAAAGAAGAAGGGAAATGACAGGCGATTACTTGTTGATAGGTTCTGAACACGATGGGGTGTTGAGCGATACAGTCCTCGTGTCATGCGATCGAGCATATCCCCAATTTTGCATACAAAAGAGCCAGGAATAGGAGGCGCATCTATCCAACCAGACTTTGATTTAACTTGTAATCCACCGACACTATCTTGTTTGAGTATAGTTAATACTCCATAATCTGTGTGTTCGCCAACGCCCCATTTAGATTCAGATAATGATGAATTAGGAGGGTAATTGAAAATCCGAAATAATATCAATGGATCTTTTGTATAATGGTCTGCAAAATAGGACTTTTCTAACCCCAAACTCAGAGCAATACCAGCCATTACAGTGTGTCCGAGTTTGGTCATTGAGTCTATATAATCTAGCACTGTTTCCCTAAAATGGGGAATGTTGGATGGAAAAAGATTGCACCCGTGCATTGGTATACTAGCTTTCACAAGTGGGTGGTCTTCTTCTAGTTCTGCACCTAAGTAAATACCTTCTTTTAAGTCAGGTTTACCTGATGTCAACTCGTTACCAATGGGGAAATATCCTTGCCATGCTCTACCACTAAGAGCCATACGAATCTTCAGTTTGGTTTCTATATCCTGCGCGAAAAACTGTTGACTGAGATGTTCTAACTGCTTTTGTAGTTGTTCATCAACTTCATGTCCAACGATATAGAAGAAACCGTAATCATGGAGAGCTTGTCTAATTTGGTCTGCAACTAGATAATAATCCTGTGGTGTTGCGGCAGCAGAGTGGCTAGTTTGGGAAACCAACATACTAATATCAATTACGGGAACTTGTGAAAACTCTTTGTCTACGACTTGTAATATTGTCATATTCCGGTTTTCCTAGTTGTGCGTGAACTAATAACTAAGCTACACAAAAATTATATCGATAACTATAATGTTGAATATAGCGATCGCCAGCCTTAGTCAAGTATTTAGACAAAGTATTTTGAGTATAAATGTAAATTTTATTTGCAACTCCGGTAACTTGGTAGGAATATTGCAGTATTGTCTAAATCATTCTCATTCTTTATGTGAAAAAATAATTTATTGAGCAAGTAATAATTATTGCTTAATATCAATTGCGTAAAAATCTTGTCAATTTAAGAGCAAATATAATCCATCGATATGAGAAATAATCAATTAGGTAATAGTGACCTACAAGTTTCCGAAATTTGCCTTGGCACTATGACTTATGGGCAGCAAAATACTATTGAGGAAGCCCATCAGCAGCTAGATTATGCGATTAAACAGGGAATTAACTTCATTGATGCGGCTGAGATGTACCCAGTACCAACCAGTGCTGAAACCTATGGCTTAACCGAAACTTACATTGGAGAATGGTTAAAACATCAGCAGCGAGATCAACTAATACTTGCTACTAAAATTGCAGGGCCAGGTCGCGGCTTTAAATGGGTACGTGGTGGAGCTAAAGCCATTGATCGGGATAATATCAAACAAGCTGTAGATGATAGTCTGAAAAGATTGCAGACAGACTATATTGATTTATATCAAATCCATTGGCCGGATCGTTATGTACCACGGTTTGGACAAACAGTTTTCGACCCCTATCAGGTAGGGGAAACTGTTCCCATCAGTGAACAATTGGAAGTTTTTAGTGATATTATCAATGCAGGTAAGATTCGCTACATCGGCTTAAGTAATGAAACCCCTTGGGGTGTTGCACAATTTAGTCACGCAGCTAAACAATTAAGATTACCTAAAGTCGTCTCGATTCAAAATGCCTACAATTTACTCAATCGAGTTTTTGATGGCGCACTTGCAGAAGCAGTTTATTACGAAAACATTCCTTTACTAGCTTATAGTCCTTTGGGATTTGGCTCTTTAACTGGTAAATACCTTAACGATAAACCAGAAAAAGCAAGAGTTACTTTGTTTGAAAACTTTGGTCAGCGATATTTAAAACCAAATGTTAGCAAAGCAGTAGCAGCTTATGTAGAAATAGCCAAACGCTATCAATTAAGTCCTGCACAATTAGCGATCGCATTCGTGCGGAGTCGCTGGTTTGTTGCTAGTACGATTATTGGTGCTACTACACTAGAACAACTTAAAGAGAATATAGAAAGCATCAATGTAGTTCTTGATAAAGATATCTTGGCTGAATTGGATTCAGTTCATAGTCAATATCCGAATCCAGCACCATAAGAGTGCTGAGTGCTGAGTAATCAGTCAAGAGTCATTAGTCATTAGTCATTGGTGATTGGTCATTAGTCATTGTTCAATTGTAATTTTTCTTCCCCTGCCCCTCTGCTTTTTAAGAGTCCCTAATCCTTTTAAAATTATGACGATCACAACAGCATTAGTTGACCAAAATACTATTCGTCGCCGTGGTACTGGTTTAAGAGCTTATAATCCTGACAAGGTATTCAAGGGATATACACTTTTTACCCCACTTACAGGTCATGGAGAAGTATATCTTCTGAATCTAGAAGGAGAAGTAGTACATCAATGGAATCTGCCATATTCACCGGGTTTATATGGTTATCTTTTACCCAATGGCAACCTTTTTTATAATGGTAAGACGCTAGATATTCCGCCACATTTTCCTTTGTGGGCTGCCTTTAAAGGTGGCGTTGTCTTAGAAGCAGATCCCAAGGGAAATATTATTTGGGAGTATAAACATCCAAATCATCATCACGACGGACGCAGATTACGCAACGGCAACACGATTTTATTAGCTATTGAAAAGATACCTCAGTCTTTAATTCCCCGCATCAAAGGCGGTGTACCGGGAACGGAAGCAGACGGTGATATCTATGCTGATGTACTTTATGAAGTTACTCCTGCGGGTGAAATTGTCTGGACTTGGCACGCACACGAACACCTAGACCCAGATATTTTTACCATCACTCCCCAAGATCAAAGACACGAATGGACTCATGGCAATACTGTAGGTGAACTCGCTGACGGCAACATTATCGTGAGCTTTCGTAACATATCTACCGTCGCAATTATTGATCGCCAAACAGGAGAGATTATCTGGACACTTGGAGATGACGTATTAGCACAGCAGCATTTTCCTAACGAATTAGCTAACGGCAACATCCTAATTTTTGACAATGGCGCACATCGTCGTCACACTGCTCTCAATTTCTCTCGTGTAATTGAAGTAAACCGCCAAACTAAAGAGATAGTCTGGGAGTACGCCGACAATCCACCGCAAAATTTCTTCAGTTCATATATATCAGGCGCACAGCGTCTACCAAACGGCAACACTTTAATTACAGAAGGTGCTTATGGTCGCATATTTGAAGTGACTCTTACAAAAGAGATTGTTTGGGAATATATCAATCCCCACTTTGCGGCTCGGAATCTTCCTGGTGAGAAGTCAGCAGTGGCTCGTGGAGAGCAAAACTCAGTCTTTCGCGCCTTTCGTTATGCACCTGAAGAAGTGCCTTGGCTTTAGTTAAATTTTAGATTTTGCGAAAAGTTGAGCCAGTGCGTTGGACAGGTTCCCCGGCTTAAAGCAACTGGCGTTGTAAGGAGGGAAACCCTGCGTAGCAAACTTTTCAAGCTAGATTTGGGATTGAATCAATTTCCAAAGTTAACAAACAAGTCTTATTCACACAGGAATATCAACATGGCTGAAATTAAGATATACAGTGCGGTAGTTTGTCCTTATGCTCACCGTTCGCGCTTGGTGCTTCAAGAAAAAGGCATCGACTTTGACTTGATTGAGATTAATTTGCAGAACAAGCCAGAGGGATTTACAGATATTTCTCCATACGGAAAAGTGCCTGCCATTACACATGGTGATCAACGAGTTTGGGAATCGGCAGTGATTAACGAATATCTGAATGAGGTATTTCCTAATCCACCTCTTTTACCCAGTAGTCCCATTGCTAAAGCCCAAGCTCGCATCTGGATTGATTTTGCTAATACTCGATTTGTTCCGGCTTTTTCTGCTTTGTTGCGTAGTCCCGATATTCAACAGCAAGAAGCAGCCAAACAGGAACTATACAAACATCTAGAATTTATCGAAAAAGAAG
The DNA here is from genome assembly GCF_014831675.1 of Komarekiella delphini-convector SJRDD-AB1. GTDB lineage: Bacteria > Cyanobacteriota > Cyanobacteriia > Cyanobacteriales > Nostocaceae > Komarekiella. The sequence continues at coordinate 51,414 of NZ_VJXY01000043.1, forward strand.
CTTTTGGGAAATTATCAAATGACGGCCCCTACTGGTTTGGTGAATCTATTAGTCTGGTTGATTTCACCTTTTATCCTTGGTTTGAGCGTTTGCCTGCACTGAAGCACTATCGAGGCTTTGGGATACCAGAGGAATTTACTCTTCTACGTCGATGGAAAAAGGCTTTAAAACAACGTGATTCTGTGGTGGCGATCGCTAATAGTAAGGAGTTCTACATAGAGCAATATGCTAGATTTGCTACTCCTGTTGCTGCCTAGCACTGCTTTTTGGTAGTCAAAATAATTTTATCTTTCCTTAAGTTTTCGTCGCTCAAAAAAAGATTTTGAGCGGCGAAAAACTAAAGATACTGGGGAAAGTATGAATTAGGTATAATGACAAGTCTGTTATAAATTAGGCAACTTAATCCTGGGAGAAATCAGCTAGATAGTAGTGAATCTTCTGTCACCAAGCTTGATCTGCGGAAATAGGAAGCAGAATTGAGTTCCATTGCGTTGCAATGTTGAGCGCACTTGCGGCAAATAGCGGCACAAAGCATCATTGTGGCATCGCTGCTCATTTGTTCACAAGCTATGGCGGTGCGATCGCAAATTTGGGCGGACAAACTACAGGTGTTTCCCATAAACTCAGAACCGTCATTAATCATGTTGACGCACATCATGCACATTTCCGCACAGTCCCGCAACATGGACATCATAGCCATATCTATATATCTACCACCCTGACTATTGCAGTATTTGAGGGTATCAATGCAAGTAGTTTGGCATTCAATACAGATTTGTTTGCAAGCTTCCATTTCAGTCAGTACAGATTCGGTTCTCATCATAGAAATAGTCTCCTGTTGTCGCCGTTAGTGGTGTGGCTGATTTAATTAGCAAGATAAAACTTTCTTTTTGAGAAATCAATAGATTCTGGAGTGCTAGCAATTTGAAGGCCACTATACCTATATACTTGATGTAAATTAAGCGGCTTTTCATCTTTAATTAGAAGCTAATTGGCTAAAATCCTTATCTACTAAGGACTAAGACTCTTCTATTAGTTATAGCGATTACTCAATTGAAGTCAGCTATCCCTTAATATCCAGAATTGACTGCTGGTTTGTTTGATTTGTCCGCCTACTAAATCGAAAAACAGTTGAGAGATAATACCACTTTTATTATTCTAGATTAGAAACCGTCAAAAGCTTTATCTAGTAGAGATTATAGCTATATCCACCATTGAAAAAACTCATTAGCTGAAAAAATGCTATGAGTACATTTTCTTATATTTGAGCAATATCAAATTTTCATGACTTTGTTAAACCATAGTTCATCATATCGTGGTGGCTTTAGGAATCCGAAGGGCATTCTGACTGAACCTAATTGAATTAAGAGTGTTGCTGAATTGAATACGAAACTGAAAAATTAACTCTTCTCAACTCTTACTCTCTGCGACTCTGTTTTGAAAAGTTATGTTCGCCCTACAGCCCTTCTCCTAAAGGAAACGCTACGCGAACGGGCAGCGTTGGCGTAAAGCCCTTCGGGCATAGCTTCGCTTACCGCGCAGCGTGTCGTAGACAAGCCATCGCACCCTACGGGATCTTGCTACATACTTTTCGCTGCGCCTCTGTCTTGGAAAGTTCTGTTCGCCGGAAGCCGGCGCTCAGACTTTCCGCTGCGTGAACCAAATTCATATTTTCACTCAGCAACGCCGAATTTTTTACAAAATGTACTTGCCTTTTACAGTTAACCATGCAACACTGCTATATTATAAGGAAAGTACTAAATCCCTACCGACTTACAGTAGTTAATTTAAACTGATCTTGCTACTACCAAGGTAGTTATTTTGTAAAAGTGCTTGCCAGGTAAGGCTTTAATATTAAGCAGACTCAACAGAACTTAAGGAGAAGCAATGTTAATTCAAAAATGTTGTTGTCCAGTTGACTGAAAAATCACTAGTTTAAACTCTTACTCTCTGCGCGAGACTAGCTCATAATTTCAATCAGCAATGCCAAGGATTGAATCTTGGGAATTGGGCGAACTATACCTCATCGTGTCGCAACTGAATTCTGCTTTCACCATTGTCCAATTCCCATTTCCTCATCCATCCATACTCACCACAAGGAGAAAACATAGATAATGGTGCAACTATTAGTCAAAGAAGAATCTAAACATTGGATTAATGTTGCTACTTCTTTATCTACGGAATTGGCAGCCACCGCGGTGGAAAGAGATAACAAGGCAGGGCTGCCAGATATAGAAATCCAACGGTTGCGAGAAACTGGTTTACTACCTTTGGTTGTACCAAAAGAGTATGGTGGTACTGGTGCGACTTGGGCAGAAGCTTTAAAAATAGTCCAAGAACTCTCGAAAGCAGATGGTTCAATTGGACAGTTGTATGGCAACCATCTTAATTTAACTGCCTTGGCTCATGTTTCGGGAACATCAGAGCAAAAGGAAAAATATTATCGGGAGACTGCAAAGAAAAATTTATTTTGGGCTAATGCCATCAACACTAGAGATACAAGGCTGAAAATTACCGCAGAGGGTGAAAATTTTCGTGTTCATGGTATCAAAAGTTTTGGTACAGGTGTCGCCATTGCAGATTTCCGTGTTTTCGCTGCCATTCAAAATAATGTAGAACTACCATTAGTATTCATAATTCCCAAAGATAGGGCTGGTGTCGCTTCCAACCAAGACTGGGATAATATTGGGCAACGGCGCACAGATAGCGATACATTCACCTTTTACGATGTTTTGGTAAAAAAAGATGAAATTTTGGGATATCCTTATCCTCCTGATGGTGCTTTTAGTACATTTTTGGGAATCATCGCCCAACTGACGAAAACCTATGTTTATTTGGGAATTGCCGCAGGCGCATTAGAGGCAGCTAAACAATACACTATTACTCAAACAAAACCTTGGATTACGTCTGGTGTCCATAGTGCTACTCAAGACCCCTATATTTTGCATCACTACGGAAACTTGTGGACATAACTGCAAGCAGCAATTAGTTTAGCTGACAAAGCTGCTACCCAAGTGCAACAAGCATGGGACAAAGAAGTTAACCTAACAATTGAAGAGAGGGGAGAGGTAGCAATTTCTGTTTTTGCAGCCAAAGGTTTTGCTACTCGTGTTGGTTTGAATCTCACTACAGGTATTTTTGAAGTTATGGGAACTCGTTCTACAGGGACTAAATACGGCTTTGATCGTTACTGGCGAGATTTACGTACTTTCACGCTTCATGACCCTGTAGATTATAAATTGCGCGATATTGGCAACTGGGTACTGAATGAAGAATTACCCTTAGTCACACAATATTCCTAAAGGTTCCGCCATAGTAAACCTCTAATCGGTCATTAGTCATTGCCAATGACCAATGGCTAATGACCAATAACTCGAAATCCCACATCTTCAAGCCGTGGGATGAGTATAAATCTCATGCATTCGCCGTTAGGCGTCCTAGTTCGCGTTGCATAGCAAAGAGTAGGCGCAGAAGCGCAGAGATGTACAGTTATGAATCAGAGAAAATCCAAAGTTATTGTGAGTGCAGATAGTAGACGGTCTTTTTTGTTACACACTAGTATCATTACTGCAAGTGGTGTTGTAGCAGGGGCAATAGGTTTAAAGTTTTCTGCTCAAAAAGGTCAGGCACAAGAGCAGATATCTTCTGCTAAGAACAAGTTTACGGAAAAGGCTTATCGCATACGTGTTGCCGCAGCCGAGGCTAATCGTCAAATTCCTATTGCATCCAATCCTACTAATGGCGATGAGGGACGGTATCCTAATAAAATTGGCTCTGATACTAGGGGACTACCACACAACAAACAGGGTGAGGTTGACCTAAAAGCTTATGACTCTTTGACTAAAGCAGTAACAACCCATGATCATGATGACTTTGAAAAGGTCATTTTGGGTGGAACCAGAAAATTGGTTAATGCTCAGGGGCCTCTCGCGGCCAGTTTAGAAGGATGTCATGGAGAGCAGGTAGCAGTACCGCCGCCACCAACTCTAGCTAGTTCAGAACGGGCTGTAGAAGCTGTTGAACTGTATTGGCAAGCTTTATTGCGGGACGTACCTTTTCATAAACTACAGAACAACACCGACGAGCCTCTGGTATTGGCAGCTGTTGAAGAACTTAATCAGCTTGCAACTTTCAAAGGGCCAAAACAAAATGGGCGTGTCACCCCCCAAACCCTGTTTCGTGGTACTGTCACCTACGTTGATCAAAATGACAAATCTGGCAGGACAGCAAAACACGTAACTCCGCCAGGGGTATTAGTAAGGCCTCACATCTCCCAGTTTGCATTGCTAAATATTCCTTGGGGCGTTCAGTTTATTCCGCCTGTGATTCGGACGGCTTTACCTGGTAATGATTTCCTCACTGATTATGAAGAATGGCTGAATGTGCAGAATGGCGGTACTCCTAAAGCTATTCAGTATGACCCAGTACGCCGTTACGTATTGACAATTCGTGACTTATCAGAATTTTCTCATGCACCAGGAGCAGCATTTTCTGGCGCTGCTCTCATTTTGGGTAGTAGTCGCAACGCTAAAGACCCTTTAAGTAGTGGAATTGGCGCACCCTTTAATTCAGGTAATCCCTTTGTTAAATCAAAAACTCAACAGGGAGGTAATGGGTCATTTGCTCTCGGACATTTACAAGCATTACTGTACCTGGGTAAATCCCGCGCTATTAGAGCTTCATACTGGCAGAAGTTTTATGTACACCGCACTCTGCGTCCAGAAGCTTATGGTGGGCTAGTCCATAACAACATTGTCAATAAAACTAAATATCCGACTCATAGAGACATATTAAACTCCCAAGCTTTAGCTCGGAGTTTCAGTAAATTTGGTTCTTATCTCTTACCGCATGGATACCCAGAAGGCGCACCCATCCATTCATCTTATATTGGTGGTGCAGCCTCTATTGCTGGTGTCAGTGCCACATTGTTAAAAGCATACTTTGACGAAGATTTTGTTATCCCTAATCCTGTAGTCCCTGATCCTAATGACCCCACTAAGGTGATTCTCTATACAGGAGAGCCTTTAACTGTGGGTGGAGAATTAAATAAACTGGCAGTTAATTATACTCTTGGTCGTGGTCATGGTGGTATTCACTGGCGCACAGATGGTTCTGCTGGCATAGCTTTGGGTGAAGGAATTGCCATCAGCATCCTGAAAGATGAAAGGTTGGGTTACAACGAAAAATTCAATGGCTTCACATTCACAAAATTTGATGGGACGAAAGTCACAGTTTAAATTTTTAATTTCACGACTTATTTGATAATTAGAGGTGAATTAATTCATGAAAGATTTTAGAAAACAAATTGCATTCTGGAACAACCGACGCATCACTCGTCGTCACGCCTTATTTGCTTTTGGCTACAGTTTAGTCTTATCTACCACTGTATTTAGTTGCAGCAATTCAGCCAATAATTCCCAGCAACAAGAAACTTCATCGGCTTCTAATATAGCTAGTAGTAATACTACTGCTGATAAAGTAATTAGAATTGTCCGCTCTAAACAACTTACTGCTCTAGCCGTCTTAGAACAAAAAGGTATTCTAGCAGAACGATTAAAACCTTTAGGATATAGGGTAGAGTGGCCAGAATTTGCTGCCGGGCCACAACAATTAGAAGCTTTAAATGCAGGCGCACTTGATATTGCCTCTACAGCCGAATCTCCTCCTGTTTTCTCTCAAGCAGCTGGCGCACCTCTTGTATATCTAGCTGCTAATTCTTCTGATGGTCAAGCAGTTTCACTGTTAGTTCCTAAAAACTCTCCTATTCAAAGTGTCAAAGATTTAAAAGGGAAAAAAGTAGCTTTTCAAAAAGCATCAATAGGTCATTATCTTATCCTTAGAGCCTTAGAAAAAGAAGGTTTAAAGCTTAGTGATATAGAATCAGTCGGACTAGCGCCTCCAGATGCTAATGTGGCATTTAGTCAAGGGAAAGTAGATGCTTGGTTTATTTGGGAACCATTTGTTACAAGAAATGTCCAAAATAACACGGGACGGGTTTTAACTGATGGTGGTAATGGTTTGCGAGATACTAACAACTTTATATCCACAAACCGCAAATTCTATAAAGAAAATCGAGAGCTAATCAAAATCTTTTTAGAAGAAGTACAAAAAGCCCAAAATTGGGCAAAAAATAACCCTAAAGAAATTTCCCAATTACTCTCTGCAACAACTCAACTTGATCCACCTACATTAGAGATTATGCACAAAAAGTATGATTTTACCCTGATCCCAATTACCGCAGCAATTATTAATAAACAACAAGAAGTTGCTGACAAATGGTATAGCCTAGGACTCATACCTAAGAAGGTAAATGTGAAAGATGGCTTCTTGACTCCTGAACAATATGCCGAAATTACTCCTCAAGAAGTGCTTGCAAAAAAATAATATTTGGGGCGTGAACTACTAGTTAGTCTTTGGAATTTGTGGAAATTTTTAACAATCAATTATGTCTACACTCACTTTAAATAACTTTCAAATTACTGACCTTCATGCACCTCTAGGCTCTGTAGTCACTGGACTTGATGCTAGTCAGCCGATTAAACCGGAAGTCATCTTACAACTGAAACAAGCATTACTTGAACACCACATCCTTATCTTCAAAAACCAAAACCTGACTGATGAGGAATTCTTAAATTTTGCTTTTCATTTTGGTTCTCTATTTGTCCCACCAGACAACATCCCAGTTCTTGCTTCTCAGCCAGGAGTCACACCCGTAATAATTCCCGTTTCTAATGTTGATGGTGGCTATACTGGCACTGGTGAACTAACTTTTCATTCTGATCATAAGTGGACTCCATATCCTTCCAGTGGTTCTTTACTCTATGCTTTGGAAGTTCCCCCGGAAGGTGGAGATACTTACTGGTTAAATCTGAATTTAGCTTATGAATCTCTTGATGAGTCTATAAAGCGTCGAATAGCAGATTTGCAGTTGATTACATACAATCCGTTTTTAAATAAACCAAATACACCTCGTTCTAAATACCGTCTAGACAAGAGTATTCCCTTAATTAGTCCTGTATTTCCTCACCCACTAGTACGAACACATCCAGAAAGTGGGAAAAAGATTTTATATTTGGATTACGCTACAGAAGTGGAAATTGTTGGTTTAGATCCGCAAGAAGGATCTGAATTAATTGAACAGTTGCGATCGCATTTACCTCAACCTCAGTTTTATTATCAACACAAATGGTCTGTAGGCGATATTGTCTATTGGGATAATCAAGCAATTTTGCATTATCGTCAAGCATTTGACCCCAATCAACGCCGAGTGATGAAACGGATAAGTTTAGCTGGTAGCCGTCCATTTTGAGGAAAAATCCTATTTCAAAAATTCTATTTATTTGAAAAGATAATTTGGGCTAAAAAAACCCCGGTTTATTCAAGAAAACGGGGTTTTTACTTTGTAATGATTGAAATTTTATTAATTGATAATATTTGAATTATACCTTCAAAATTATTAACGCTAACTATTCATATTTTTTGACGAACTTAGATAATATATAATATAATTTACATTAAGCCTATCGAGTTACCGTTCTTTTGTTAAATTGAAGGCAGAAATCAAAATGGCATTAGCTCAACACATCAACATCCAAGACGCTAAAAAAGTAAATAATTATTTTTTGTTGAAGATATTACAACTTGGTACAGATTTGTTAAAGCAGCTATGGTGGCACACTAAAGCGTATACGACAGTTTTCGGTATTATGTTGTTGACCTTTGCTAGCCTCGTATTTTTATATATACATTATTTATCTGGGAAAAAGCTGACTCAATTTTTTCAGCATGAAACTGTTGTAGAACAAGAATGACTATATATAAAAGATTGCAAATCATATCTTATCTAGCTCCCAATTGGTTCCGATTCTATCAGGCGATCGCTTGGCGTCCCATCTTTTCTGCTGCTGCTTGGAGTTGACAACATTGTTCTAAACCAAATGCCATCATGCCGTATAAATAATGATTTTCAGGATTTATAAGTAAAACTTTTTGGGCGATTTCCAGTAATTTCTCTTTGTCACCCATGTAAAAATAGTGATATTGTCCCTGCTGCACAGATATTAAATCACGGGGAAATTGATTAGCAATCTCTTCATAAGTGGCGATCGCTACCTCAATCTCTTGATTTGCTCAAGCTGAAATTGCTTGCACATATAACTGTTCTCTGGCGGTAATCTTAATACAATGCTGTTGTGCAGTTTGCAGATATGGTAAAGCTTGCTGCAAAGCTTTGCTATTTTCTTGGATGAGAACAGATAGCAAGCGGAGAAACTGCTGATTTTCAGGGAGATCATCTGAATATCCAAAATGGTAAGCTGTTATTTCCCACAGTTCAGAAACCTCATCCGCCTCTGTGGTTTGGAGGTTCTTCAGCCATTGCTCAAGAAATTGCAGCCAAACACGTAGACATATATTTAACTTGGGGCGAACCACCAGAACAAGTTGCCCAAAAGATTGCCTCTGTACGCCGATTAGCAGCAGCCCAAGGGAGAACATTACGTTTTGGGATTCGTCTCCATGTGATTGTGCGGGAGACTGAAAGCCAAGCCTGGGATGCAGCAAATGATTTGATTCGCTACGTAGATGATTCGGCGATCGCCAAAACCCAACAAGCTTACGCACGCATGGATTCTGAAGGACAACGCCGGATGAAAGAATTACACAACGGCTCTCGAAAATCCTTAGAAATTAGCCCGAATTTATGGGCAGGAATTGGTTTAGTGCGTGGTGGTGCTGGCACAGCCTTAGTAGGCGATGCCGATACCGATACCGTTGCTCAAAGAATGCTGGAATATCAAGAATTAGGTATTGATACCTTCATCTTCTCTGGTTATCCTCACCTAGTAGTTCACCAACCCAAAATTGCTGTGTAGGTCGAGCAGGGGGAGCAGGGGGAGCAGGGGGAGAAGAATTAATGAACGGTAACTCTCTTTCCTCCCCTGCATCCTCTGCCTCCCTTACTGACCACAACGCAAAGTTGTCTTGGCAGACTACTAGAAGAAGCATATCGGGTAGCAGAATTACTTTTTCCTCGCTTCCCCCTAGACAATCAGCCAACACTAGAACCGCAACTATTAAGTCCCTTTGGCGAAGTTATAGCCAACCAAGAATTCCCCAAACAGCACGCCACCGTAGATTAAAAAACACTCCGCGTACCTCTGGTCTTGAAAAGTTTCCTACACCGGGAAACCCGGCTTTCCTTCGGAACGCTTATGCGAACGAGGAACTTTTCGCTACGCTTCCCTATGCGTCCCTCTGCTTTTAACCCTCTTGTGTTACTGTTGGAAAACAAATATCGAAGCTAGATTCTGAAACTTTAAATTAATCAAGGTTTGAAGCTTTATTTTCTAATAAAAACTAAAATTTCTAGCAAAAAAGAGCTTTGTTGCACGAAAGAAAAAAGGACACACCAACAGATCCAAAGTTGGTAAATAATGGAGAAGAAAATAGAGTAAACGCTGTCCAGCCAATGTTTATAGCGACAAGCAAGTTTTGAGCGATATTTAACAAACTCTCAAGGAGAGGTGTCACCTGAATTGAGGTAGATTCAGGTAATAAATATGCTTCCGCAAGCTGAGAATGTACGTATGCGACCAGGAAATTGGCATCCACCGATAGAACTATCAGCGTCAGAGCAAAGTATCGTTAATCGGATTAAACGAGCAAAGTTGTTTACGTTCTTACGGCAATGTCGTCATCAGTTGTTTGATGAGAAATTTCAAGAAGAACTGAACAAGCTTTATGCCGATTCTGCTAAAGGGCATCCACCAGTACCACCAGCACAGTTGGCGTTAGCAACCATCTTGCAAGCCTATACGGGAGCCTCAGATGCAGAAGCGATTGAAGCGTTGATTATGGATAGACGTTGGCAGTTAGTGCTTGATTGCATAGATTGTCAAAATGCTCCTTTTTCTCAAGCGACACTTGCCAGATTCCGCACAGCCCTGATTATCCAAGGTCTTGACCGTAGGCTGATTGAGAGAACAGTAGAATTAGCCCAGCAAACGAAAGGTTTTGGCTCAAAACAGTTACGGGCAGCACTTGATTCCAGCCCACTATGAGGAGCATCAAAGGTCGAAGATACATATAATTTACTGGGTCACGCGCTTAAAAAAGCGATTGGCGTTCCCGTCAGCAGGGAAGGGGGCTGTCGGAACTTGCCCAAGATATTGGCCGTAGATATAGTGGCAAGTTCCAGCTTGAAAGCCGCTTTAGACCTTAACTGGGATGACCCAAACCAGAAAAGTTTGGTTTTAGGGATTGTACTGGAAGCTTTAGAACGATTTGAGACTTTTGTACAAGCACAGCCTGAAAATATTGAACACCCTCAAGTTCGTTCAGCTTTGGAAACGGCTAGGCTGATTGAAGCTCAAGATGTGGAAGTCGATGCTCATAGCGAGATAAAACTACTCTCTGGTGTTGCCAAGGAACGACGTATCTCAATCGAAGATGAAGAGATGAGACATGGACGTAAAAGCAAAAGCCAGCGATTTGATGTCCTTTGCGATTTATTCATTGATGTTGAAAGTTAAGATAGCGTGTTGCAGTCGGATTTCAGCTAAACGATCGGTTTGATTGGTTTGCACCCCGATCGTAAACTCACCTACCAATGAATAGTAAGCTAAACGGGCACGAGCCAGTGCTTCGACTTCAGGAAACCCAATTTCGAGAAATAACTCTTTGGTGTAATTGAGCCGTTGCTGATCGACTTGGGCAATGAGTTTAGCCACTTTCGGATCGTTTGTTGCCCAAGCGCGAATCGCATTCTCAAGGCTGCCATCAGCTAAACCGGGGATAAGACCGTCATCTGCGATCGCGAGCTCAAATAATCGTAATAGCTTCGTCTTCGGATCGGCATCAATTTGATTCACCCGTTCAATAATACCGTTGGTATCGATTTCTATCCATTTAGCCAAAATGGCATCTAACAAATCACTGCGATCCTTAAAGTGCCAATAGAAACTTCCTTTAGTCACGTTCATCCGTTTCGCTAACGGTTCCACCCGGACGGCTTCCACTCCACTTTCTGCCAAGACAGCCAATCCCGTCTCGATCCAATCTTGCCTGCCGAGCTTGGGTTCGAGCGTTTTTTGCTTAACCATACGCTGCCGTATTGACATCATCAAAGATTTTATCCTAAAGTAGCTACATACGGTGACGTATGGAAGAATCATCGCCCAACGGACTTTACTTTCGTTTTGAGATAGGTGTGTCGTGTTAAGAATTGCTGGACTATGCTGGATTGCGATCGCAATCATTCATATGGTAGTTGCACTAGCTACATATTTCCCGCAGTGGCAGGAGATCGCTCAAGCGGGTTGGTTTAATGTAGTGGCTCCCGACCCATTTGCGCCCATTTTCGATCGAGAAGATGCATTTTGGTTCATGATGCTGACTCCATTTTTCCTGATTTTAGGACAGTTATGTTTGTGGGCAGACCGGCAGAAACTCACATTGCCGATTTCAGTTAGTGGAATCCTACTTGCGTCCGCGATCACAGGGATTTTCTTCATCCCAATCTCTGGATTTTGGTTGGTATTAATTCCGAATGTGATGATGCTTTATTCATCGAAATCAGCAAAGTCTCAGTGCTAAGAATGTTGGAAATGATTGAATCATGAATAGTTTGGATGTAATACAACTCCGAAAAGCACAGATTGCGAATGCTAGTGAAATTGCAGCAAAAGCATTTGAAGACGATCCGGTATTTTGTTATCTGACACCCGACGATCCCAAACTGCGGTTGCAGGCTTTAACTTGGCTAACCAGTAGGGCGATCGCCTATTGCACACAGTATAACCATACCTATACGACATCAGATTTGCAGGGGATTGCTGCATGGCTACCACCCGGGGACTTCCCAAGCAATCCGCTCCAGCTATTGCAAATGGTGTTACAACTTCAGTTGTATACTTTACCATTAAATGTTGGGTGGAACCGCTTGGGGCGATGGCTGAATTTCTTATCTGCAACTGAACAAATCCATCACCAGGATATGGGCGACCAACCTCATTGGTATTTGGGCGTTTTGGTTGTGAATCCGGTATTCCAAGGTCAAGGTATGGGCAGCCGATTGATACAGCCAATTTTGCAACGGGCGAGTGATGAAGGTTTAGCCTGCTATGTGGTGACTTTTACGGAGCAAGCAGTACGGTTCTACCAGAAAAACGGATTTGAAATCCTGCGAAACCAAAAGCCTGCACCTGAGGTATCCCCCTTTTGGACACTTAAGCGGAATCCATGACCCAGGGGCTTTAACAACAAAACAGATATTGTTGAAACCGCATCTCCGCAACTGCCACAGCCTCCCCATCTGGCGTGTACACAGTTTCCCCTGACAGCACCCGCCAAATATCGCTAACTGCCTGGGGCAGCAGTTGTAGTTGCTCGGCGCGATATGCGTTAGCGGAGCTTAACGAAGTTATCGCCTGTGGTGTCGCCTCACTCCCCAGAATTATTGCAGCAGCTTCCAAGGCTTGGGTGTTGTTCATCACACTGGCAAGATTCCCTAAAGCCAGACCCATCAAGCGTAAGCATTCAGTGGCATTCTCCTTCGGTAGTTCGGTTGCGAGCGATCGCAGGTCAATTGTTTTATCTAGCGCTTGCTTGACTCCCTTGTTGAGTGCCTTCGCGGACTGTTTGGTGAGAGTATTGCTCCATTCCTGCGAATGAGGTAGATAAAATCAGGTACGCCAAGCCAGGAGATGCGTTAGTGGGGCTGGAGGATTCCGCAGGGGTAGTTAAGAGTGGTAAATTGTCGCTCAATTACCAAGAAGATAACAATTTACCAACTCTAACAATAAGTTGTTAAATTTTTTACTCGGCTAGCTAGTTGCCATAACAGTACTTAACTTTAGTTAGGAGTTAATGATTGTATATTTTAACAATTCATGACTCAGGCAAAAAATCATGAACCACAATACTTCACGCCGCCTAATTTTAAAAGGTTTGGTTGCCAGTGCAATCGTGATCGGGTTTGATGTCTGTGAGCGTTCTTGGGTAACATCTGCTAGTGCTACATCTATCTTTGATAGTTTACCTCCATTAGATGGAGTGCTTTACACAGATAATGCAACCCTTAATGCTGCTAGTGTTGACTTTGGTAATATCGTTCATCGTCAACCAATAGCAGTACTCAAACCAGGATCAACTAACGATATTGTTCAAATTATTCAATTTGCTCGTAGGCATCAAATAAAAGTTGCAGCACGCGGTCAAGGTCATTCTGCTTACGGTCAGCCACAAGTAGAATCTGGTATCGTCATTGAGATGAGTACGCTTAACAAGATCCATTTTGTTGGTACAGACCGAGTTGTTGTGGATGCAGGGGTTGTGTGGAGTCAATTGCTGCAACAGACACTCCAGCAAGGGTTAACACCACCTGTTCTTACCGATTATCTTGAGCTTTCTATTGGTGGTACTCTTTCAGTAGGGGGTATTGGCGGTGCAACTCATCGTTACGGTGTACAAGTTGATAATGTTTTAGAACTTGAAGTAATTACTGGTATTGGTCAAATCGAAACTTGTTCGCAGTGGCAAAATCGCCATTTATTTACAGCAGTATTAGCAGGGCTAGGTCAATGTGGAATTATCGTTAAGGCAACTATTAAACTAATTTCCGCTGCTACTAATACCCGTGTGTTTCAGCTTTATTATGATGATTTAGCTGCTTTTACTCATGACCAACGCTTAGTTATAAACGATGAGCGTTTTGACTATGTAGAAGGACAATTGATTGCTAAGGATACCGGTGGATGGCGTTATCTTCTGGAAGCAGCTAGCTTCTACAGCCCTCCTAGTATACCTAATAACAGTTTGTTACTTGCAGGTTTAAATTATACCCAGGATACAGAAAAAATCGAAGATAAAACTTACTTTAATTTTCTCAATCGTTTAGCTCCTACAGTTGCTTTCCTCAAATCTATCGGTGTCTGGTCTTATCCTCATCCTTGGTTGAATTTGTTTGTACCCAATAGTGCAGTTGAAACTTTAGTCGGTGAAGTTGCTGCCACTCTAACATTAGCTGATACAGGTCAAGGGCCAATTTTGCTGTATCCAGTTAAAACCAAATGCTTCCAACTACCATTATTTAGAGTTCCCAAAGGAGAAATTGTGTTTCTGTTTGCTTTATTGCGAACAGCAGACCCACCAAATAGTTCTACGGTTACAAAAATGTTAAATGATAATCGTAAGCTTTTTGAAAAAAATCGTGATTTGGGTGGTTATCAGTATCCGGTCAATGCTATTCCTTTCTCTTCTCAAGACTGGAAGCAGCATTTTCGCCCGTTTTGGCGATATTTAGTCAGTGCAAAACGACGTTACGATCCAGATAATGTGCTAACTCCAGGTCAAAAGATTTTTGAAGCAGAATTGCTTAAGCGGATCAACGGGCAATTCCACCAAGATTAGTTGAGTAAGTTTACAAAAATGGTGAGTATAATATTCAGCTAATTATAAGCTTGTCAAGCGCTTTGTTAACAGCAGAGCGCTTGTTTTATTGTGGCGATCGCCGACACATCTTAACAGTAATTACGAGACTTTCAACAATGCCTAAAAAAATCAATAACTGCCCTGAGATAACAGCAATTAATCTACTGGATTCGCTTCGGGTACGTGGTGGTTCTGCTCCTTTGCACAGGATTAATTTTCCGCAAACAAGTATCCAATATTTGTTGGATAGACAACTGGTGCAAGTCAAGAATACTGGATGCAGTTTCTTGGTATCAGTTGTCGAGCATCAGTGAAAAGAATAGCTTCGCTAAAAGTTTTTGAAATTTAGGTAATTAATGGTGACAAATATGACAGTTACACTTGATACATTCAAATCTCCGGAATTCCGTGGTAATTTCTCTAAATTGCTAATCTGTCAATTGTTGAATGGGAAAAATATCTTATTCATCAAGTCCGACAATATTAAACTATCAGGTTGGATGAAACGAGCAGAAGTTGAAAGTTTGATAACTCAGCTACAAGCCACACCCAAGGGCAAGAAATTTGCTTTACCTGAAAAGTACGATGTTGCTTGTGGTACTCCATTCATTCATACTTACCGCAATGGTAATTCTGAGTTGGGCTTGGCTTTTGAATGTCCCAAGATTCATGTACTTGCTAGTAGCCCAAGAATGATTGAGGTGAATGACAAAGGTGCTGAAGCCGGGATTGGACGCAAGGGAGATATTATGAACTTTGCACATGATTTACTTGGTTGACACGAGCGGTAGTTTTCTCCATAAAGTTCCTTTGGTTTTGACAGTTCATGGTGGTGCTGCGGCCTTTTTTGGACAACAGCTTGAGAACTTCTACAAGCTTGTGGAGATTGCTTATTCTGATAGTCAAGGTGAGAGCTTTTACACATTAAATGAACAAGCAAGAGCCGTTACAATATTTCAACCAGTATTTGATACAGAACTTGTAGGTACGGATGTGTGTGCAATTCTTGAAATCAAAAACGTCAGTGATGCGTTAACTTCTTTCGATGAAGACGAAAGGGGTATCGCTAGTGTCTATACCCCTGGTGATCACAATCCTAAAGGACAGGAAATGCTTACTGCGACTGAAGCTAGGCTTTATCGACTGATTTTTAAATCCCGTAAACCAGTTGCCAAACGTTTCCAAAGATGGGTTTTTCACGAAGTTCTTCCGTGCCTGCGCCGCACTGGCAAGTACGAAATGTCTAACTCTGACCAACAGCAGAACACCAAACCCACCCTTGATGAACTAGTTAACTTTGGACAAAAGGTACTCGCTGGGACAAGGCTGAGTACGGAACTACAGAAAATCACTATCCTTCGAGGTGTACAAGCATTATGTCCCGAAATAGCTCCGATGGCAAAGGAACTGGTAGGAGCAATTCAGGAAATCTCAGCGACTCCCGACCGACACTTGCCCCCAACCGAACTAGGGAAAATTTACGCTGATCGCAAAGGACTAACCAAACCTGTAAGGCCAGAAGTGGTCAATCGCGTTCTGGAGGCTGCTGGTTTACAACGCAAGGAAGTTTTAATCAAGACTGATACTAGCGGCAAACAGAAACGGAAAAATATTTGGCATTTGACGAATGAAGGCAAGCAATAGGGCACTGTAGTTTTCGATAAGGCCCGCACTCACGATAAAACCGTAGAGCATGTTCGCTGGTTGCCCGATGTTTTAGAAGTGATTGACCTGGGCGTGGTAATTTGAAGTGAGCTTACTGTTTTAGAGGTTAAATGTTTGATTGAGTTTAACCTATGCCTTTAATTAATTAAAGAAAGTCCGCAAACGCGGACTACCCGTAGCTAAAACCGTATCATCTTAGTCAGTGATAATCATGTAAATACAAAATGCATTTACATGATATATTTAGTTTTGTAAACTTATTTCTTAAATACAAGCTTTTTCAGCAATCTATTAGACATAATTGCTGAAATTATATCTGGAAATATAACTACATAAAAAAGTCCGCAATAGCAGACTGTGTTTGGTAGAGTATTCTGCTGGATCTACGACTCAGAACTTCTATCTAAGTCGTACAATGTACTTATTTTTAATGATTTTACCTGAGAAAGCAAGCTTTTCGGCTTAGATAATTAGACATAATTCCTAGAATTATATCTACTAAAGAACTACAACTCAAATTCCAATCAGGAGAAACAATGGATACATTGAAAGATTTCCTTTTCTTAAATGCAAATATTGCCACAGAATTCAATCCCTTTGATGAGAGAGAGTACTTGGTCAGTCAAACCTACCCGCGTGATCCAAAGCTTGAGAGTTAGCAAACGAAGTTTTGATTACGAATCGGCTAAGAGCTACGAAAGCATTAAAAATCTGGCTCATGACTATACATTTTTCGCCTTAAGAATCTTCCACGACTCCAAGCTGTAGACAGTAGATTTTGAGGGCAACCCTCAGAGCCTTTCTCTTCAGCAGGATTGGAAAATTGCTGAAAAATACTTCCAGCCTTGTTGCACTAATGATGTTGAATGTGAACTAAATGTCTGCCAATGCAGCTATCCTTACTTTTCGACATTGAGGATTAATATTAGCAATACTGGCGAATACAGCAGCCATCTGCGACTTGAGACTTGTTTAGTTGACGACAATTCAAGACAAATAGACCACTGCCCAAATTGTAATTGTGCGTTAATTGTGGAATTCGATGAGGATGAGGATGATTTAGATGAGACTGAATCAACACCAGTAGCTTGCATTGGTTGCTCCAACTATCATGGGCAATACTATGGTAGTAATACGCTGGTTTGCGGGATTCACGCGCGAGGATGGGATGGCGATAACTGCCCGGATTATCATCAATAATATGTTTGCAGACCTTGCTTGAACAGCCGGATTTTTAGCGTTATCTCCATGATTTTAGTGTTCAAGCATATTGATAGCGCATTTTGGCAAGAAGTTTTACCAAAATGCATCTGACCTTACTTAATTCTATCAAAACAATTCCGAAATGTAATGCTATTAATGGCTAAATTGAAGTCAATTTACCGATTTTCAGCTACTACTTAATCCCGCAAGTTGAGAGGATTCGGTAATGTCATCTGCTTCCTTCTCGTTTACTGGAAGAGAACGCAGCAACTCTCTAATCACGTCGGTTGATGGCCTTCCGGTCATTGCACAGTACTCTTCAAGTTTTTGTGCTTCACTTGAGGTGAGATTTACCGTGAGTCGTTTGACAGCCCACTTTTTATTCATTATTTACTACTTATATCATCTATGTAGAGAAAAATCATACCTTTGTTTTTAAGCCTTTCCTAATCTGATTTTTAGATATTTTCTGGTAAATAGATTGAAATTGTCATGCAGAAGCGTCAAAGCCATTTTAGTTACGCATTCTTTCTTCACTTCTGTACTAATATTGTATACCTGACTTTATACTGTCATCTCTGCATTGTTGCTTGAGTTGACGACGTTCGAGTAGCAAGACTCTCAGTATCTCATACTACTAAAATGCCATTTAGGAAATAAGACTCAGGTTAGAAAAACCTGATTCCCTAATCTGTTTTAATCAAGTTGATAACATACTAGGCAGTTAGGTAAAGGCTAGCCGCTAGTAGAACTTCCTCAGTTATCCATCAAGCTAATAACGGGGCAAAAACGCTGTGACGCTAGATCTAGTATCTGTATATTCTTCAGACGATAGAATAAACATAGATATTTTCCAAGGAATAACAATTCTTGTTGTAGATGATCACCAGGACATGCTTCTGGTAATGGCTCGGCTTCTTGAAAGCTATGGAATTCAAGTATTCACCTCATCCAGTGCAATGACCGGATTAGAAATAATTAAACAATTTAGTGTGGATCTTTTAATTTCAGACATTACTATGCCCTTTAAGGATGGGTATTGGTTAATACAAAAGATTCGTTCACTTCAGCATCCACAAACTAGAAAAATTCCTGCAATTGCTTTTACTGGAAATACTGAAGAGAAGGCAGATAAAAAAGCTCTCGCGTCTGGGTTTCAAGCCTATATTCAAAAACCTTCAAGCGCTACAGAGTTAATCCTAGAAGTAGCAAAACTGTTAAAAAGTAGGAAGTATACATTGGTGGACGACTACTTGAGGTTTGAGCCAGAGTTTTGCATATAATGCACGAAATTAGAATAGAATGCTCCGTCGTCGATGAAAGCATTTAAATCCTTTGATTGAGCCAAAGTATATTTGATAGGGCGCTTGTATTTGATTTTTTGGCTCTCAATTAAATGTGTTGACTCTGCTGCTATTATACTCTGTGCAAAATTTATTTTACCGTAAAATTACTGGAAATATTGCCTAATTAATCTAGTAACTGTATTGTTAAAAGGGGCTAATTACCAAGAATTTTGGGCATAAATCCAATTAGTGATTTATGGCTAATTATTGTTTGTCAGATCACAAGTTATTTGTCGCTGTTAGTGCCCTAGTGTGTTGCTCTGTCCTAGAGTCAAGAATTTTACTCTGAATCAGCAAGCATTATATGACAGCCCCTATTCAAGAAAACCAATTACTAGTTCTAATTGTT
>NZ_VJXY01000143.1 GCF_014831675.1 Komarekiella delphini-convector SJRDD-AB1
GATGTAGAACTCGAACAACTAATTGATAGTTGCGATTATTTGCCCTTTGAGACGATGAAGCAGACTATAGACGGCTTAGCAGCTCGTGTAGGTGTGAAATTGGAGTGGAAAGATTTAGATGATGGACGATTCGAGTGCAACGCCAATATCGCCTGAAGTACAGGATTTTATTGACACGTTAAAACAGGGTCGAGGATTTGCCGAAATTACCCAAATCATCAGTGAGGAGGTGCAGCGGCAAATTGAAACCCAATTGATGGAATTTCAAACAGCAGTTGCGGATTCAAATTTAGCTGCGATAGATGCAATGAGTGAGGAATTGCAAAGGATAAAGTCAGAGTCGGCTACACTCAGCGGGGTGATGGAGAGGTTAAGTGCAGCTGTTGCCCCCGATTTACCGACAACGGAGGATGAAGTTGTGAGCTTTCGTCAGGCGATTGATAATCTCGAAAGATATGGCAGTATCATCCCGTCGCAATCAGACATTTTAGCTGCTCAATTGAGGATGCGAAATGGACGCGCTTGGTCATTGGTATGGCAGTCACTAGCAAAGATATTGATTAAAAAGTTGGAGAGAAAGTTTTGCAAACAGCCTACTTCCACAGAGCCTATTGGTGCTACGAAAACAACTTGGGAATAGCCAAGATTCATTACGAGCCACTAGGAATTTTTGCAATTTTGTTTGAAGGTGGTATCCCCAAGATTAACGTTAATTTCCTGGATCAAAACGAGTTTTCCTACTACTGGCAGAAATATAGAAAAGCAGGAGTAAACTTGCTTTTAGGGGTGCAAATTGACCGCGATGTTGAGTTAACCAGGGTAATTGACAAGGATAAAGTTTTTGAATTCCCAGAAATTAATTTGTCAGTCAAGTTAGAAAATAATACCCGTTATTTTTGTGCAATCGGTGAATCAGCGCTGCGAGAGGGTTTCCCTCCGCAGGTGATTGTGAACCCGAAGGGTCAAGAATGGACTGAATTTCAAGACGATGTGTTTGTAGAGTATCAGCCCTGTAAATCATTAATACATGTGAGTTAGCCATGCCTAAAACATTAAAGCCACAACCGGAACCACCCAAAAATGAAGGATTGAATCTTTCTGACTTAAACGGCGATGTCAGTAAAGCTCTAGTCTTTAAAGATTCCCATTTTGGTTTGGAGTCAGCAGTCTGGGAGAATGCCCAGCGGATTGCTGATATGTTGCCTGTGAATGTCAGAACTTTTGGCGATCTCACAGACGAACATATAGCCTTAGCTGCGGAAAACGCTAAGGGCGCAGAAATCCAACTCAAAAATTGGACTGAGTACGATACACTCACGTCTCGTTATTTGAAAGCCCTGATCAAAAGCAGAGAGAAACAAGCATCTGTTGCTGAAAACGTTGGCGAGGCAAGGGTTACTCTTGCAGAATTGGAAAAGAACTTAGGGGTATCTCTTGCTAATCTCGAATCCAAGTTCAGGCAAATAGTTGGGGGTTCTCGCTCAGCCCTAGCAGGAGTCCAAGATGATTTGGGAATTAGCTTAGGTAAGATTGCTTCACAGTATTCAGAAGGCAAGGCTAAAAAGCAAGAAAGGTTACAAGCTGAAACCACCAAAAAAGAACCAACCCCTTACGAAGAACAAACGAGTAATTTGGTTACTCGGTTCCAAGAGCTTAGAAATGCTCGTTATTCAGGAACACCAGGAATTACACAACGAATTAGGAGCGTAGGATGAAAAGGGAGGAGCAGAGGGGCAGAGGGGCAGAGGGGCAGAGGAGTAAGAAATGCAAAGAGAACCTGTAAGAAATCATCAAGATCTAGAAACATACCAGATGGCATTTGATGCAGCTATGAAAATCTTTGAATTATCGAAGAAGTTTCCTGTAGAAGAACGATACTCTTTAACTGATCAAATTCGTAGATCATCTCGTTCTGTGTGTGCAAATATGGCAGAGGCTTGGAGAAAGCGTC
Organism: Komarekiella delphini-convector SJRDD-AB1; assembly: GCF_014831675.1. Lineage (GTDB taxonomy): Bacteria > Cyanobacteriota > Cyanobacteriia > Cyanobacteriales > Nostocaceae > Komarekiella. The sequence goes on from NZ_VJXY01000143.1 coordinate 1,952, forward strand.
GTTACGAAGCAGCATTTGTCGCTAAGTTAAATGACTGTGAATCAGAAGCGGCAGAAACACAAACATGGATTGAATTTGCTGTTAAGTGCAATTATATCCCTGTTGAATCAGGTAGGGAACTTTATGGAATTTATAACCGAATCTTGGGTGGTTTAGTAAATATGATTACTAATCCTTCGCCTTGGTTAATGAAGCGTTAAAATTCTTTTTCCTCTGCCCCTCCGCTCCTCTGCCCCTCTGCTCCTTATTCTTCTTTAAATATGTCCCAGATTTGTAGATTACTTATTTGGATGTGTGGGTTCATTATTGCTAGTGCTACTGCTCAACTAATTAGTTTATTGCCCTGGAATGCATTGGTTGTGGGAGTAGCAGTAGTAATCACGTACTCTCAAGGCAAAAATAGTAACTCGATGCTGCTACAAATCATCGCCGTTGGATTAGCGTTTGGGTGGTGTAAATGTTATTTCCTTGGTTAAGAATCGGGGCCAGCGGGTTAGCTGCTCTAGTGTTGGTGTTAACGTCTAATCCCAAAGACATAAAACTGTTTACACCTGCAAATATTGCTGCGATCGCACTCTCCAGTTATGCAGGATTGGAATTACGGAAACTTCAAAAGCACTACGAGGATAAAGAACGAGAAGAGGATATGCTTGCGGCTATGAAGGATACCCAGGCAACTGTTCAGTTGCAGTATCTTTCATCAGCAGCCGAACGCAAACGCTCAAATGCAGATGCAGACAAGGAAACAGAAAGGCAACTGAAATTACTGCAACAAACAGCACCTCTATTCAGTGAAGTGCTAACACTAACTGGACAAGGTGGAGCAGTTCGTCAGATGGCATTGGGTATGATTCAGAATGGGGAAAGTCTGGGTAATGTTTTGCTAGCGACATCTGAAGCGGAAATGCAATTGGAGCAAGCAAAACTCCAAGCTCAGATCCACCAAAGACAAATTGAATTACAAGCCCAACAAACACAGCAAGCGCTTAAAAGTGCTAACACAGAGACGGTAACTGTGGCTACTCCTAGTACAGCAGTATCTACTGAGCCATCTCCATCATCCAAGATAGAAGGGCTAAAAAAAGCGGCAACAGTTGTCGGGCTTCAAACTGAATGCCTTCGTATTGACAAAGCACCTAGCTACGAAAGGTTAATTTTTTCAGTTAGAACTGAAGATTTCAATACTCTACCTAAATTCAAAGCTGCAAGCAAGCTGGCATTGGGTATCAGCGAGAAGGAAGATTTACCCTTCTATATATATGCACCAGAACAGATTGCGGTCGAAGTGGCTTTAAAACCAGAAGAACGCACTTACTATAATTTCCCAGGGCGGCAATGGAAGGGCGGCGCACGCCTAATTGTTCTAGTAGTCCACCAAAGTTATTTTGACAGGTTGCTCTGTAGGTGAAATAATGGTATGAAAACACTTTTAAAAGTTATGTCAGCTAAATATACTGTTAGCCTAACTCAAGAGGAACAAGATAAACTA
>NZ_VJXY01000144.1 GCF_014831675.1 Komarekiella delphini-convector SJRDD-AB1
ATGACCATTTGCTCGACACCTTTATTTCAACGTTAGGACTCTCGCCGACTATAATTAAATCCCATCCTAACTACCAAAACCTACGGTCTTACGGCGTTATTACCGCCTAATTTTGTCCGGAGTATTGTTACCTCAAAGCGATGCTAAACAAATTTTAGATGCGGTGAAGCAGATTAAGTCTCTCAAATTGCCTCCAGACGAAGCAGCATTTCTAGACTTAGATGCTATTTTCATGTCTAGAAGACTCTTAAATGAAACAATCGAGACGTTAAAGATCCGAAAGGCAGCAGGAAGCCAGAATCCGGTTCTTTATAGAACTTTAGGCGATCGCTATGTAGAGGCACGGCTACCAGAAGAAGCTTATCGTGAATATACAATAGCAGTTCAATTGGCACAAAGTAATGGCAACTTAGATGAATTAGAAAAGGTGCAGGAACGACTAAAATTAATACAAATTATAACCAACTCCCAATGAGGAGGAAAGGCGCCCAGTAGAATGGGTGGCGATATTCAGGATTTGACATTAAGCTTAATTGTGCTTGTCTTAATGCTTCTGCTTTAGGTTTACCATTTTTTAACTCTTTGTAAAATTCTTTCATCAGCAAAGCAGTAGAATCTGCATCTACTCGCCACAAACTGGCTACGGTACTTCTTGCACCTGCCTGGGCAGCAATTCCAGCAATTCCCAGTATTGAGCGTTTGTTGCCTTTCGCTGTTTCGCAAGCACTTAAGACTAATAATTCAATTGCTGCTGTATCAGCTTGATTTTCTCCTTTTAATAAGCGATCAAGTTCCAATACATTAATTGCTCTATCGTACATCAAAATTATCGTTTTATAGGGATCAGAGCTAAACTGCCCATGAGTCGCTATATGAATGATGGGAAAATTATCTTTACTCAAATTCTGCTTTAGTTGTTGAAGTGTAAAGTTTTTATCTAATAATACAAGTGAAGAATTAACTTGTTGTTCAATATCCTCTATTTCCTTCTTTGATTGAGGCAGAGGTGGCATATTTTCTAAAGTATATTGATGATCGTTGAAGTTTTGACTAATTTTAGAGAGTCCAGCAATTAGTGCCTTAAACTGTTCTCTATATAAAAGTTTAGGAGGTCTAACTCTAGAACCTAGAGTTACTGCAACGCTGTACCGTTTCAGCAAATAATCTTTTCCATCATGCAGCAAGCCCATCGGCAGACTTTGAAAAGATTGATCTAGGGTAAATACTAATGTTCCTGATGAAGGTAAGTGTTTATTAATAGGTGCAATTAGTAATTTATAAAGCGCTTGATAAGGTAGTATAAGGGCATACTCATCAGTATCAATAAGGTTTTTATTCTGCAAATTATTCAACAGATTATCGACATGCTCTCTAATTAACTTGGAGGCGACAGAATGACGATGAAGAGATTTGTCTGGGGACTGTACAATTACCTCTATACGGTCATCCAAGTCAATGATATGAATTATTCCAAAAGCACTATTTAAGTTTTTAATTTCTTTTAAAGTAATGAGGTCGAGTTTACCGCATTTTAGAAAATTTTCTAACTCTGCTATTTGCAGCCTTTCGTTTGTTTGAATTACTTTTTCTAAATCTGGGTTGCTTGAGTCAAGCAGCAATCGCATATAATTACGATAAACAGGTTCTACTTTTTCATAAAAAGATAATTGTAAATCAGTGTTACTTGCTGAAAGATTGTTGCGAACTTGAGTTATATTATCAATTGCTGCACTATAAGCTAAAAGAGCTTCTTCAACTTTTCCTTGCTTCTTGTACAAATCCCCTAACTGTTGCTGCCATTGATAAGCAATCTCCCATGCATGGACTGATTGGGCCCAACCTAAAGCCTTTTCAAAATAGGCTTGTGATTGCTCTGGTCGCTTTGCTAATTTACCCAAAGTACCGAAACTATACGACAACAACTGCTGGTCGTTGATACTTTTAGCTGTTTGCAAAGCTTCTTGTGCATACTGAAGGGCTGATGATTGCAATTGCTTATCTTGAAGTTGATTCAGGCTATTAGCAAGGTTAAGCTTTGCATAAACTCTTTGAGTAGGGGGTAGTTGAGAAAACTGAGAGGAGTTTTTCAGCAATAGAGTTACAGAAAACTGAATCTGTTGAGTGATGCTAGGGGAAATATTAGTTAAACTTTTATTACCTGAGCTAGCCTCTCTTTTTAGCCATTTTGAAAAATCTAACAATAAATTCAAGCGATGTTGTTGCGATTGTAGCTGTATTTCTCTAGGAACGCTTGAAGTGCTAATTAAAAATTGATAAATTTCCAAGGACTCCAATGCTTTGTTTTGAATTAAATTGACATTTTCTTGCCGAAGTTCTGGTTCTTCTACCCAGTAGTACTTATCTTGTAGTCTCTTATAGATAGTTTGTTTAGTACTAGCTAGCGAGAGACGAATTCCACTAACATCATATTTTGGTGTCGTTTGTTGAGCCAGCAAGAGAGTTTTCTTTAAAACTACTTCTGATTCATTTAACTTACCAATTAGACGCAGAGCATCTCCTAAGTTTTGTAATCCAAGTAAATATACTTGCGTTGGCTCTAGCTTGTGAATTGCTGATGAGAGAAGATTTTCTATAGATTCAGTAAGTTGTAATTGTGTTGGGGCACAAATCCAAGCATTCATCTTCAAAGCCTCTAGCAGTGTCTCACATGCACGAGGATACAACCCTAAAGTTTGTAGAGCAAGGTTCTCGTTAATCAAACTCCCTGTAATGCCTTCAGAGTCTTGGAGTTGACGGTAAATTTTCGTAGCTTGTTGCCAACTTTGGGAAGCTTCTTGGGCTTGACCTTGATTCAATTGCCAATGACCCTTTTGGGTCAATAATTCTGCTTGATTTTGTTTTGCTTGTTGATTTACAGTTTCAGCCAAGGTAAAAGGTGCATAGCTCGCACTTGCGGATAAGCCTAAAATACTTAACAACAGATAGTTAAAGCAATACTTAATTTTGATCATCTTAACTCCCATGAGACCCCTATTATTAAAGCTACGTAAACGTGAGCGATTTGGTAGCTTTCAAGGATTTTGGTTCTGGACGATTACTCGAACCATTGCTCAGGTGAAATTCTGAGCTATTTCTCGGTCAAATTTAAGGTTTCAGTATCAATACTCCGGACAAAATTAGGCGGTAATAACGCCGTAAGACCGTAGGTTTTGGTAGTTAGGATGGGATTTAATTATAGTCGGCGAGAGTCCTAACGTTGAAATAAAGGTGTCGAGCAAATGGT
>NZ_VJXY01000145.1 GCF_014831675.1 Komarekiella delphini-convector SJRDD-AB1
CGCAGCCCCGTTAATTTTTGTGTTAACGTTTTATGCGGATTAATCGCTTATTGTCATCAACCTAAGAAACCTAGTCTTCAACTGGAGTGGCTCTTGCCTTCTTATCTTTAACCCGAACTCAGGTTAAATTACAAAAATTCAGCAGTTCGTAAGTCCCAATCAGAATGTGTAGCACTCCCGTAACATTGGTCATGGACTTAATCCAGTCCAACTGATCTAAAAGCTTAAGCGCACTTGCACCAGTCCCAATCTTCATCAAGTGCTGTGCTTCATCCAAAATCACTGCCCGTACACCACGCTTGGTCATTGCCTCTTCTAATGCGTGACGCAGTTCAGGCGAATCATTAAACTGGGCTGTTTTAGTCCGCCCACGTCCTTTTTTCTCCCAAGTTTGTTCCGCGTCAATATCTATCAGCATCCGCCGCTCATAGAATGGTTCTCCCAAAAGTTTTAGTGCAGTGCGGTAATAATCTGCCCGATTAAACACCCCACCGTCAGATGGTCGTGTTTCTAACAGCAATAATGGCATCGGGGGCCCAGAGCCGTTACGATAGCTCAAGGAATTGGAAATACCCGGTAACTGTTCGGGTACATTCTCATTTAACCGTTTAGCAATCTGCCGAATCATCGTTGTTTTACCCACACCGCTTGGCCCATAAACCAATACATGAGCAAATCCGGCGGGTTCTCGAATCGCACGCATCAACAGCATATCTACCCGTGCTAACTGGGGATGTAAAACTGCATACTCCTTAAACTGAGTAAGTTTCGACTGTATTTCGCCGTTAAGATTGTCGGTTAAAAATTTGTCCATCGCATTGTCCCCTAAAAAATTGGGCAGCCTTAGAAACCCCACGATTAATCGTGTCGAGAGTCGAGTCAACCGAGAAAGGCTGCCCAATTTTTTCTCGTGGAAGACCCTCATTAACGGTATTCCCCTAGTATCGGCAGTCGTGTGAGATCCAACAGTTCAACGTTGTTTTGCAGTGGTGGCAATTGTTCGTCATCTTGACCGTGTGGTTCTATCTCTGGGTCAAGAGTGCTAACTCTTGGGAACTGGGGTACACCTTCGTTATTGGGTGTTACATTCTCTAGTACCCCAACAGCTTCCAAATCCCGTAATCTTTGCATTAGCAAGGTTTCATGTTCTTGCACCGCCGCGATGAAGTCGGCAAGGCGTTTGGCAGAGATATTTGTACTCACAGCATTACGCTTATCTTGTTGTCTAATTTCTTGGGCAGCTAATAGCACTTCTTTCTCCGTGCGTCCGGCAAAAGTGCTGTAATACTGAGAGATACATTTGACCCATCTTCCCTCCAGGTACGCATAAGCTACACCCATATCAAAAGGGTCATAGCGCACACTGACTTTGGTTTTTTCGACAACCGGATTGCGGAAAGCATCGTTCCAGTAATAAAGATAATTGACTTTAATTCCCTGTCCCGGCTGGACTTTAGCGTTACCTTTGGGTGTGCTAGGGCGTGTTGCCATGAGGAAGTCTTCGTTGTATGCAATGCGTCGGTGTTCTCTCTCCCCAGTGGCAGCGATAGCGTCGGTATAAACTTGTAATGGTGTCTCACCCAAGGAATCATGTACGCTCGTGTCATAAATGGTGTATGCCCACTCACTCAGGTAGGTATATAAATCTGCTAATGTCCAAACTGCAAGTTGTTTGGGGTCAACAACTTTGGTTAATTGACGTGGCTGCTTACTGGCTTGGGTGTTGCCCAGTAAGTTAAAGATAAATTCTGTATTGGTTGTGCCAAATAATCGCTCAACTACTGAGCCAAAACGGGGTTTACCACCAGGACGAGTCTTTTTAATGCAGTGGTAACGTGCTAATAAGGTATCAAAGTAAACGCTATGAAATTCCTTGCCACCATCTACAACTACGGATTGGGGAAAACGACCCTCACGCTGAACACACAACCTTAGTGCCATCATGCAAGACCTGTAAGAAGGTGGGTCAAAGGTGAGATAAACTGCTAAGATTCGTCGAGAGTAGGCATCAATCAGTAATGTCAGCCAAGGTCGTCCTAAGTTCCGACCAGTTACTTGAGAGCGTAATTCAATGTCGAGTTGGGTGTGGTCAAGATGGCAGATAGCAAAGGGTCTATCTCCATGCCTGGGTGTAGTTTTAGCTAGTTCTAAAACAATCGGTTCGGTTGCGTATGCAGCTTTTGCTCCTTGACGTTTTAAAGTCTGCTCATGGATGGGACGCTTTTTTAGACGAGTATAAAATGTACGCTGACTCAGTGGTGTGATGTTGGCAGCACAGCAGGCTCTTGTATAGGCGCGATAAACGGAAGCGGCTGGGGCTTGTCTTGGTGTCTCGAAGTGTTCGCTAATAAATTGATCTAATAAATTGCTTGCATCTGTTGGTGCTTTGGGTTGGCGATTTCCTCTAGTAGCAGTACGCGGCAGCAACCCAACATAACCGCAACCAAAACTAGCTTCTGCTTCACGAAACTGTTTGACCCATCGAGACAAGGTGCTTTGAGGTATGTCTTTATATATGTCTGTGCGGTGCTGGAAATATGCTTGTACTAGATGAAATCTGTGATTGGCTCTTTGTAGATCCGTAGGCGAGGCGGCATCCATCAATTCACGCACTTTTTCATTGATGGTTGCGTGTGCTTCTGAATTATGAATGTTGATAGTGCCGCTATCAAATAATTGCAGAAAAAATGCTGTGGGCAACTGCATTGGTTGCCCGACTTCGGGTAAAAGTGTGGTTGTCTTCTCGCCCAAGTTAACTAAAGTCCAAAGTTGTGCGTCCCAGACTAATAAGGTATTGGGCAAAAGTGTTGTGGGAGAGGTGATTTGTTGATGATGCCCCGTTGTCCCTATGGCTAAATGTGTATGAGCAGCATGATTTTGTTGGTCTGCCCATAATTGAACTCGCCAATGTTCCACTAGGGGAACTGCATACAAGTCTACGTAGACTCGCTCTGTGGCAATCATAGCGTAGATATCGTTAGCACGTACTCCAGGTATGCTTGCAAGTGTGGCGGCAATGGTTGTTCCTGGGGTGGCTTGAACTGCTGAAGAGATTTGTTCTGTAATGGAGTGAGGGATATTGGCACTGAACCGAATGGCACTAAGAAAAGCCGAAACACTTGTGGTTTAAGCTGTTTGCAATTGCTTGCGTAACTCATGCCGGGGTTTGGTCATTAAGGGGTAAGCTTTTGGGCGGCGTTTACGGACTCGTGGTTCA
>NZ_VJXY01000146.1 GCF_014831675.1 Komarekiella delphini-convector SJRDD-AB1
TTACTTTTCAACGTAGGAGACTCCTGGTTGCTTGGCTATCAGCCTAAACATCTTGTCCAGGCATCCTACTTTTTTTTGTGCCTTTCACACTACCCTTCATTACCCAACTTTTTCGCGTTGCACCCGTTGTTGAGTGGGTCAAGTCCACTTACCCACCATGCACTCTCTGTGGCGTGGGCATATCTTCTCAAATAGGAGTCCCGTAATCGTAGATCATTACGTCGGGCTGTTTGTGGTAGGGCAAAGAGGAGATACTCATATATTGATGGGCCAGATAGAGAACGGACATTGAGTACAGCAAGCGTTGGATCAACAGCGGAATTGATTACCCATTCATGCCAGTGGTTAGGAGCTAACTGATTTTTCGTTTGATGTGCATCGATGATATTCATATCCCTTCCTCTAATAGACGCAGGACAATAGAGCGGCACTTGAAGATAGATGCCGCTTAAAAAACGTTTTATGTGTGTTTGAAAATCTGAAACTAGTAAATTAGTACCACACCTGGATTGAGGGGCTGTTTAGTTTTGCTCGGCTTTAAAAACTTCAATCAACACACTCTCTGGGTACAAACCAACTCGTCCAAAGCGTGGATCACGAATGCGTTCTATTTCTATTCCCTGTTGACGACACAATGCACTGGCTTTCTTACCTTTAGTGCTGGCTTCTTTACGGGATATCTCCAGACCTTGGAGATTAGCGAAACCGACAATGCTATATTTATGTCCACAAGGGGCGTTAAATCTTTCTTGTTCAACTTCAACTGCTTGAATTCTTGCCAAGATTTCAGTCTGTTGCTGCTGTTGCTCCAATAAACGCTGTTCTTGCAGTGCCATCTGTTGTGCAATCGCGGCGAGTAACTGTATTTGTGTCATCGCTGTTTCGCTATGAGCGGCGGGTTTAGTCCAGCCCAATTTGTCTTGAATCCAAGCGCGGACACCGATACTTTCAAAAGCTTCGCAGACTAATGTTGCTTGGAGGGTACATCTCTTACCAGCTTCATAGCCGTAGTAATGAATAATAGTAGCGACAGCAATATCGGGTATCCCCGATTCAGACCACCCCCAAATCTCAGCAGGCTCAAAGCCTTTACGAATAAGCTTTTCAACGAGTTTAGAGTGAGTTTTGTCAGCAGCAGTTCTGAGATTTCTGAGCAATCCAGCATCATTGACATCTGCTAATCTGGCTGTTGCTCGAACACTCGCTTTGCCCTGGCCATTGACATCGATCTGAATTTCTTGAGATATCTGTTCTATGATTTTGGCGATTTCGATTTGCGACATATAGCAATCCGGAATCATTCGTGAGAAAATACGTACAAGAGCAGAAGTAGTTTTAATGACTAAGGTGAGGAGTGGTAATGTGGATGCGATCGCTAGATGAGTTTATTGAAAATAGCCAAGATAAGCGTGAAGTTCAACGAGCGATAGCAGTCAAGATGTTGCTGTGTGGATACAAGCATCAAGAGATAATAACAATACTAGGAGTTTCATCGGGTTTTATAAGTAAGTGGAAAAAAGCATTTTTTCAAAGTGGAGTAGAAGGTTTAAAACTCGCTCATCAAGGAAGTGTTGGGCTATTAAGCTCAGAGCAACGTTCGTCTGTAATAGAGTGGCTGTTAATCAAAGATAGATGGACTTTAAATGAGCTAGAGTATGAGATCAGCCGCAAATACGGTGTTACTTTCTCCTCAAAGCAAAGCTACTATGATTTATTTAATGAAGCACGTATCAGTTGGAAGAAAACTCAAGCTCACAACCCAAAATATGATGAAGAATTAGTCGCGTCAAAAAAAAAGAGATTTGTACACTGCTGGCAGGGCGACGTGAGGAAATAGAATCTGGAAAATTAGTCGTATTCATGGTCGATGAATGTCATTTGTTGTGGGGAGACGTAAACGGTTATGTTTGGGGCAAAACGAGCGAACGAATATCAGTTCCTATAGACAACGTTCGTTGCAAACAAACATATTTCGGCGCATTAAACTATAAAACAAAGGAATTTTTCATTTACAAAGCAAAGAAAGCTAATTCTCAGACAACAATTGGTTTTTTAGAATATCTTCAATCACTGCGGTCTGAAGCAAAAATATTAATTATTTGGGACGGTGCTAGTTATCATCGTTCAGGGCAAATTAAAGAGTATTTAGACTCGCTCAATGCAGAATTAGAAAAAGAACAATGGTTGATAACTTGTGAGCGCTTTGCCCCGAATGCTCCACAACAAAACCCTGTAGAAGACATCTGGTTACAAGCAAAAAGACTAATTCGAGAATTTTACTTTTTTTGTCATTCTTTCTCTGTAGTCAAGGGTTTATTTGAATTAGCCATTGATTGTCAAATTTTTGACTTTCCTAAGCTACATGAATATGGTGTTTTCTCATGAATCATTTAGGATTGCTATAGTTTTGACTTGTGTGATTGGAGATAAAGACTGGGAAGTAATTTTCAAAAGCGAGGAGAAAGAGATCGCCTTTTCTCTCTCATGTGTGCGGTCGTTTTTACTTTTTGACTATTAGCCGTGGCTTCTTTGTGACAAACTCGCTTGCATATTGTCGATTGTGTTCAGCTAAGAGATTGGCGGCACAGGAGAGAAAATGCTGTTCAAGGGCAGGGTTGAGCCTACCACCTGTAAGTTCAGCCAAAGTCTTCATTGCCTCGACTAAAGTTTGCAGTCGCTCCTCAACAGGAGAGAAAGCTGGGGCAATGGAATGATCTTTGGTGATTAAGACATTTTGGTTAAATGAGAAACTCATATAGCAGTCCTAATAAAACGTCAGACAGAGAGCGATTGCTAAAAAAGCACCCGCACCAAATTCTTTTGGGGTACAAAAGCTAATCGGTCATTCAAACTGGTGGTTTCTTTGAGTGCAGGGGGCATTGATTCGACGTAATAAAGGCTTTGTTGCATGAAACGGAAAAAAGATAAACTTCACTCAATAGAAGGGCGAATTAATTTTCCACTTTGTAGCTAACTGGTTTACCTAAATGAATCATGCGATTGAGCGCAGCACACTGCAAGAAT
>NZ_VJXY01000044.1:0-10704 GCF_014831675.1 Komarekiella delphini-convector SJRDD-AB1
AAGCTAATCTCTATTGTTGAAAGGTTAGGGATTTGTTTTATTTATAGTTGTAGCAACTTGTAGGATTATCTATGTCATTTTCAAATCTTTTTTAGTTTTTATTAGTAAATAAGATGCGTTCGCCCTGAGGTAACTACAAAAAAATTTCGGAGCAATCATGACAGTTAATTATCGAGAAAGAATCATTGCTCTCTGGGTAGTATTTCTACTAGGAACACTGTTTCATACACAACTGGGTTTAATACCGCTTTTTCACGGTTTACCTGTTATCGAATCTCAAAAAGCCACAAACATCAATGATATTTCTGGAATTCTGTGGTTGATGTTGGGCTTTTTTATGCTACCAATGCTAGCAATTATTGCCACTACTTTTACTGATTCAAAGCGTTATCGAATCATTCATTTTGGCTTAACTGTCTTTTACAGCATTATGAACTTACTACATGTAATTTTAGATTTATTTGTCCAGCCAGTTCTCTGGTATCAGATAGCCTTGATGGTGTTTTTATTCTTAGTGGGTTTATTATTAAACATTACTGCTTTTCAATGGATGCAGCTACACAATAGGGCTAATAAATCACAACAAAATCTAGAAAGCTCACATTTTTAGTTGAGAAAGATGGAGGTTTGTTAATGAAGTTTGGCGAGATTAGGAAACATCAGTAAGACTATCTGACCAATTTAGGGATTGTATAGGCTGTGTTTCTACCCATCTTTAATCTGTAATCCTACTTGCGCTGGATCAAAATCTTGGGGAAAATGAGTACTGCGATCGCAATCTGCTTTTTCCAGTTTCGCTCCCTTGAGATCAGCTTGACGGAGATCGGCCGAAAACAACAACGCTCCCCGAAGATCAGCATCTTGCAAATTAGCTTGACTGAGATTTGCAAAGCTGAGATCACAACCTCTAAGATTAGCACCATTTAGATTAGCTTCATTCAAGTCAGCGTAACTGAAGTCAGATCCTTTGAGATCAACACCTTGCAAGTCGGCATTACCCAAGTTCGCTTCACTAAAATTGCGTTTACCCTCTGCATACCTCTCTAAGAGAGTCACGGCAGTATTAATGTTCTGTTGAGAATTTGTTTCAGACATAGAACCGCCTTACAGCTTGTCTTATGATTGTTGTATTAAAGGCAATTAAAAGCTCAAACGCCAGGAGTTAACTTTGAATTAGACGAGCACTTATCACCAATTGCGGAAAATGAAGTAGCGATCGCTAGGGGTTGAAGCTTCTGCAAAATACAACAGACCTCTTATCTTAGGATATTTTACTGGAAAGTGTGAACCAAATTCCCTGCCTGCGTTTTCCTAGTCGTGGTTAGGCGTAGTCTATATGGGACTGGCAGCGAATGCGATCAATTGCTTTTGTGGTCGATTACTCCGCTGTATCACTATCGAGATTTCGGTTCCGTCTGTTGCAGCGCAAAGTTGGGAATCTGCCATTCACCAACATTATTGCAAATTAAACAGAAATGGTTTGACAGATAAAATCATCCGATCTAACTCGGTTTTATTATGTTTGAGAAGATTATGCCCCCATAATTTATCGGTGTTGTTGGAGCAATCTTTTGCAAGAGCTTCTCCTATCTTCTCAAAGTTCTTGTTGATATCTTTCCTTAACTTCTCTGGTTCAGATAGCACTCCAATAACGAATACTCTATCAATTAGATCCTCTGGAATCTGATGCTTGACATAAATCAATCTATCTTCATCCTCATCGAAATCAATCAGCAAAACAATCGTTCTCTTTAGAAATTGTCGCATTGTAGATGCATAATCATTCGTGAATTTCTCCACAACATCTTCCCAACCACGAGCCTCTGGTAGGACTTGAATAGCGCAGCTATTGAGGTTTAGATCAAGAAGAAATCCGTTTGCAATTTGGCGATTAGCATCATCTTCGGGCAAGACAAAAACGTGCGGTTGATACTTATTTATGCCCATAGTTATATATCGCCACGAATCAAGGCATCTACAAGATCACCTTGAACAGGCATCTCACTGAGCAGTCTGACTAAAGTAGGTTCTAAGTGAGTTTTTCTATGGAGAACTAAGGTATTTTCATCTGAAAATTTTCGGATTGCTTCAGGATTATGAGATGTAACTAAAATTTGACCACTATTCTTAAATGAGCGTCGTAGTGATGTGACAAAATGGCCAACCTCCGATAATGAAAGATAGTTATCAGGCTCATCCCAAAAGCAAAAAAGTGGGCCATAAAATTTGTTAGCAGCCAAGACAACTGCACAAAGAAAAAAGCATTTTTCACCGTCAGATAAGTCTTTAAAGTCAACACTCAAACTTGCATTATTTGCTTCAAACCGAACAATCATACTTTTAGAGTCTTTGCCAATCTGTTCATTCAGAAAATCCTGAATGTCAGGCATAACTTCTCGAAGATATTTGTCAACCTGTGTGTAAGCAGCAGGATAACGACTAAGTAACCCAGAAATCCACTCTCCGAAGTTTGAACCCTCTCGCTTTGGCTCCAAAGTTTCACCGTTGGATTCTCCAGTCATTAAGCTTGGGATTGGGGCTAAAATAATCATGCGAGCAAGCCAAGTCTTGAAAATACGAAGTGGATCAGTCTCGGATTGCTCCTGTATTACTGGAAGGGCAACAAGATGCCAATCCACAAGAAACTGAGCTTCACGATTTTGTGAACTGTTGTGAAGAGTGACTTGAGCTTCTTTTCGAGAGTAGATTGGATCTCCTGAAACTAGCAGTTCCTCTTCAAAGACTCTAAGCTCTTTAAATTTTTCTGGCAACTCTAAGGCAAGGATATATTTGTATAATTTCTCGTTAAGTAATACTTCTATTTCAAAGCGTATCGGCACATCATATCTGCCATGAACGAAATCCTTCAACTGGACAAGTTGTCCAACTCTATTGATACCTCGACCGACAGACTGAAGCACCTCTAATGCAATGGCAATAGTTGATTTACCTGCACCGTTTTTTCCAATTAAGAGGGCAGATGACATACCCTTTATGATCAGTTCAAAATTTTCTAGGCATCTGAAGTTGTGTATGTACAGTCTTTGGAGCATAGGAAAAGGATTCCGAGGAGTGGAAAGTGAGAGAACTTTTTGATCTGCCTAAGTAGTAAATAAGCATCACCACGAACGTCCTGAGAATTCGGGTGCTTTGTTGAGAAAGATAAGGATTAGCTACACTACATATTAGATTACATTTACTTTCCTAAAAAACGCTATCCTCAAGAAATGAGAGTTGTATTACTCGCCTTTTCTGTCATCAGCGTGACCGGAAGTCGCGTCAAGATTGTTAGCATCTTCGAGCAATTGCGACAAGTAGAAGTAACTGAAAGCTGGCTGTCCCGCATCTATGCACTTGTAGGGCTTCCCATCGGTAGCAATATACTGCAAGAGATTTCTACCGTAGGATATACAGCCGATCCGTGATCGCTCTTAGCTTTGACTCATACTCACGACACATCGTATTACTTCGGTTATAAGTTTTAATTTATCCAAAGTTTATTCTCTCCACAATGCCACTTGCTGTTTGAGTTCTATCACATCTAAATAATCGCTTGCAAAAGCTTTCCTTAAGAGTGAGTGAGGAATAAATTCATCATACTTTTGTATTTCTGGTGCTTCTGAGGAACTGACTAAATATTCTGGTGTAATTCTTTGCTCGCACAAGGAAACAACTTCATGATAAAGATTTTTAAATTTATCCTTGCCTAGTTTTATTGTTAAATAATAAGGATTTACTCCAGCAATACTTGTAATTTCTAAAGATTCCCGACAATTAGAATTGAGCAATCTTTCTAAGGTACGATAAGCAACTGTACCCAGCCAAGGAAAAATGTAGCATTTACCTTTTTCTAACTGCACAATATTCTTCTTATCTAATCCGGTTTTTCGTACTAGTTGGCGAACTGTCTGTAAACGTAGCAGAGCATTATTTTGTAAGTAGCTATATTCTGCATCCTCAAGCAAAACTTGCCGCATTCTTTGCAAAACTTTTGTATGAATAGTGCCACCACCACCACGCCAATAAATACTAGCTTTACCCTCAGCTTGCTTAACGGAAACAGTCTTCTTTTTGAAGTCAACTTCTAAAACTTCCCAAGTTCTCCCTGCTAAGGCAAATTGATTGCCAACAGGAAGAGGCGTGACGATGCTACCAATTTCTGTTGCGCCTTGTTTTACAATATATTCTTGCTGCTCAGCAAATACGGCATAAAACTGAAATTTTCTTACCACCTTTTCCCCTGCTAAACCCAGGATTAATTTACCCTGTTCAGTTTGCTGAATATGATCAATATCAATTAAATAGCGTAGCAACAGTAGGAAATCTTCTTGAGAAATAGCAGTAAATGGTGGCAGATTTAAAACTTGTTTAGCCAAGGTAGCGGGTGAAAGTTCACCTGTTGCGGCTAAAATACTCATTGTCTGATGATAAAGCAAACTCAAAGGATATTTAATCGACTTTATTGGTTCAATCCAACGTTCCTCTAAATAAAGTTGAATAATAGCAATACACTGCAAAAGTTGCCAAGGAATTTGTTCTGGTAGAGATGCTTCTGGTAAAGGTTTATCTTCAGCACAAACAAACCGCATATCAGCCGCTTCACCTCTTCTACCACTGCGTCCTAACCGTTGTAAAAAACTTGCTACAGATAGGGGTGATTCTAATTGAATAACTCGCTCTAAATAACCGATATCTATACCTAATTCTAGAGTTAGGGTAGCGGCAGTAACAGCTGGATTATTAGGTTCACGCATAGCATTTTCAGCCGCTTGCCGCAAGCTAGCAGATATACTACCATGATGCACATGATATATATCTGGTAGTGTTTGTTCTGAGGCAATTTTTCGTAAAGATGCAATTATAGATTCGGTTTGCGTTCGATTATTAGCAAATATCAGACATTTACGAAATTTACTAAGATTAAAAATATATTGTTCGTAGGCTGTCGTTTCTAATTCATCAACTTCATTTGTAATATAAAAATGTTCTACAGCCAGTTTTATTTGGCGTTTAACCCCGTCAATTTTTGGAGTAATCACTGATTTTTCAGTTCCAGAACGTAACCACTCTTGGGCCATTGAGTAATCACCGAGAGTAGCAGATAAACCGATGCGGCGCGGTTGCGTTTGAGTCAATTTTGCTAAGCGCTGCAATTGGCAAATAATTTGACAACCGCGTTCTGAACCCATAAAGGCATGAATTTCATCGATGATTACAAACCGTAAATTGCTAAATAAGCGAATTAGCTCATGATTTTTGTTAATTAACAAGCTTTCTAGAGATTCTGGGGTAATTTGCAGAATGCCTTGAGGGTTTTTTAAAAGCTTGTTTTTTCGACTTTGAGCAACATCACCATGCCAATGCCAAACTGGGATATCAGCTTCTTTAAGCAACTCGTTAAGACGCTCGAATTGATCATTAATTAAAGCTTTAATTGGACTAATATATAATGCACCTATGGTAGTTACAGGGTTTTCGTGTAATAGAGTTAAAACTGGTAGAAATGCCGCTTCTGTTTTACCCGCAGCAGTTGCAGCAGCAATTAGCAAATGAGCATCAGTTTCAAATATAACCTGGCAAGCTGCTATTTGAACTGGTCGTAATTCAGTCCAATTGTGATTGTAAATATATTCTTGAATAAAAGGGGCAAGTCTGGAAAAAGTCATACAGATTATAATTTTATAATTTGAGTATTGATTTGCTTAAACTACTTAATTTTTTAGATAATAGCAAGTTTGTTGTCATAGTATTTTCTTCCTCTAAAGCATCAAATGTATTGGTCAAGATATTAATTAATATAGTGCGATCTAGTGCGATCGCTCCAACAAAAATAACTATTTGTGATAAGTCGCAGTGTTCAGATCCCCGACTTCTTTGAGAAGTCGGGGATCTTGGTTCTGAAGACAAAGCAAAATCCCCTCTTGAGATCAGATCTGAGGGGAAAATGATTACTATCTATTCTATAGCTGACACTCAGAACTATTGGACATCAATAAAATAATCGTGTGTCATTTACCCTATGCAAAGTTCTGGGTTATTTTCAAAGTCTTGGACTTGGCATGATATAACTGTTTATCTCACACCTGTTCATATCAACGTGCCACCCACAATTTACGATTGCAAAAAGTTCAAATCACTACTATTGAGGAAGGGGGCATTACCACTAGTAACTCCCTCAGATAAGGCTGTAGTGAAAGAGTTTTTGACATTAGAGTCAAATACATTTGCAAGACCAGAAACGATTTGTCCATAGTTGAGTGTAGTGTTGGTGCTAGCGCTTCTTGCTGTAGTAGAGTTAGCGCTACTAATACTTATCCCCGCAGCAGGGTTAATGCGATTATCTCCAGTAGGGAGTTTTTCATCAGTCACAAGCTCATTACTTATATCAATAACAGGGATTGCACTAGGGTCTTGAATGCTGTTGAAATCCTTAGATTTGCCATTAAATTTTTTCAAGTTTCCTTTCTTTGCATCCAACTCAGCTAACCAAGCATCCACACCTGCGCCGTTAGCTCCTGCACTACTGCTCCCTAGAAAGGCTTCAGTAAATCCAGTCACATATAGCTTATCAGAGCCATCAACAACACTAAGACCTGTAGGGTAATCGAGATTGTTTCTGCTGCCAAACTGTTGAATCCACTTATTGCTACCTTCAGTGTCGAACTTTGCTACCCAGGCGTTATAAGATTTATCTTGAGTGCCTTTTCCTAACTTATTGTTGGTATATCCTGTCAAGAAGATATTGTCTTGTGAATCGATTTCCATGTCAGATAAAAAGGTGCCATCGTCACCTTTAGAGCCAAACTGTTTAGCCCACTGCTGAGTACCATCTGGGCTAAATTTAGTTAACCAAATATCATAAGACTCAGATTTACTACTTTTTTTGTCCTTTGTTCCTAACTCGCCTGTTGTCCATCCTGTAGTGTAGATATTGCCTTTGCTATCAGTGTCAACAGCCCACGAAAAATCAAGACCTTCATTTTTGCTGCCAAACTGTTGAATCCATTGCACTTCACCAGTAGGGTTCACCTTTGTTAACCAGGCATCATATTTTGAAAGTTGTCGTGATGGGTCTGACTCTTTTACTAAGCCCTGAGTCCATCCTGTAAGGTAAGAGTTACCTTCATTATCGACGGCAACGTCATAACATTCGTCAAAGAAGAAACTTCCAACTTCTCTAAACCACTGCTGGTTGCCACTGCTGTCTAACTTCGTCACCCAAGAATCATCTTGAACATTAAAATTGAAGATGTCTTTTCTGGTATTTTCCTTAATTGCTAATCCCGATACGTAAACATTGCCTGCTTTATCTACATCGAGTCCAAAAGCACTATTAGAATAACCTCCAGTCGATTTAACTCCAATCTGCTTACTCCACAAAACATTGCCATTGTTGTCATATTTAGCTACCCAAGCATCCTGACTTTCTGACTCTTTAGTGGAAAACAAATTGCCTCCGGTGAGTCCTGCAAGGTAGAAGTTACCCTGACTATCTGTAACGACGGCATAGGCTGACTCAGCACCGGCAGAGCCAATCTGCTTGAGCCACGACTGCTTGCCTTGATTGTCATATTTAGCTACCCAGACATCCGTAGAACCTTTATTAGTTCCTTGCAAAGCTCCACTAGTAGATCCTGTTATGAAAACATTGCCTGACTTATCTGTAGCAGCAGCAAGGCTGAAATCTATACCAGTAGTTCCTAATTGGCTAAGCTTTTTGATGCTTGGTTTTTTTTGTGGTTTTTCACCGACAAATCTGAAATATTTGTCATTTATATTTAAATCAACCTCCGGCTTTGAAATCACATAAGCAACGAGGTCAGGTTTTCCTTGTTGTAGTGAAAAGATAGCTTCTCCAAAAAACGGTTGTGTGATTCCTTCAACCTTTAATCCATTAATTTCTACTACTCGATAGTCTTCTGGTTTTCCATTGAGTTGTATGGTATCTTGAGCGGGGCTAAAATCATAAATTACGGCAAACTCATTTAAACCCAGAAAGTTCTTGGTTATTAAGGAATCGGGATTGCCACTATTATCTGTATAGTAGGGTCGATTTTCATCGCCAAGAACGAATCTATCTGCTCCTATTGATGGTATATCCCTATCCAGAATCAGTAATGGATTACCACCTTGTTGGTTATTCTGGATATTTACAATGATTTCATACTCTGCTTGTGAATTATCAAATATGTCACCAAAGAGAAAATCAATATTTCGCTTTTGATTATTATTTGCTCCAGGATCGTAAGCATAAATAACATCGTTACCAGCACGTGCAAAAACGGCTTCAAATTCTGTATTAGGGTCTCCTGTAGCTAGATCGCTACCAGGGGTAAATAGTGAGACAGTGAATTTGAAATCATCCATTTTGTTTTACCTCTAAGCTTCAATGATTTGAATTTTGAAATACAATTTGCCAATGGAAGTGTAATTTACGTTGGGTGGAAAACATTCAGACATTTAACCTCTCTGGCTTTCTCGTTTTTTAGAAATAGAAGGGTGATTAGCAGATTGGTTAAAAGTCGATGGAACAAAGGCCAGAATTAATATTGCCCCAACGAAAAGAGCAATACTTGCTACTAGAACCGCAGCATGAAGTCCTGAAACGAAGGCATTACCAAATGCTTGATTCCAAGTAAGTAAAGAAATATTAGTTGGGAGGTCAGTGGGAACTCTAGCTCCACCGTGTAGAGCATCAGCGATAAGTCGCTCTTGAAGATTGTAAGGTAAATTCCAAGACATTAGCGATCGCTTCAAGTCTGAAGTCAGCCATTGTGTAAGAATCGTTCCTTGTATAGCAATTCCTAAGACGCCACCTAGTCGGGTACTCATGTTGAGTACTGCTGAGGCAATTCCGGCTTTGCTAGAGGGTGCTGAATTCAAAGCTACAGTTACTAAAGGTGCGAGTGTCAAGCCACTACCGAAGCCTGAGAAAACAAGGCTCCACAAGATGGCTCCATACTCGGTATCGGCATTGATTTGGATAAACAATAATGTCGCTATACTTGCCAATATCAGCCCCGTCGTAATGGCAAAACGCCACCCAAGGCGAGCCGCAAACCATCCCGAAAAGAGCGATGCAATCACAAAAGCTGCATTCATTGGCAAGAAACGTAAACCAGCTGCCGCTGCTGAGTACCCCTGCACTTGCTGCAAGAATAAGCTGAAAATGAATAGCAGACTGATGATGGTGAAAAAGACCAAAATCGAGACGAAATTGACTACAGAAAAGGTTGGATTGCGAAATAAAGTTAATGGCAGCATCGGATGGCTGCTGCGAGACTCAACAAATAAAAATGCTAGAAAACTAAGTGCAGCAATTGTTAGTAGCAACCCAATGAGTGGTGATTGCCATACTCCGTTGTTGCCTTCGGTAAGCGCATAGATGAACGAGCCTAAAAAGATGATACTGAGTACCAAACCTGGCAAATCAAGACTTTGTTTTTTCGGATTAATAACTTCTTGAACAATACGGGAAGATATGCCAAAAGCGATCGCGCCGAGTGGGACATTTAGAAAGAAAATACTCTGCCACCCAAAACTATCCACTAACAGTCCGCCCACTACAGGGCCCGCAACCAAAGCAAGCCCTGACACCGCAGACCAGATACCGATGGCTTTAGCTTGTTCCTTTGGCTTAGGAAATGTAGAAGTGAGGATAGACAAAGAAGTTGGAATTAAGGCAGCAGCACCAATTCCCTGAAGAGTCCGCCCAGCAATTAAAATTCCCAAATTGGGAGCAAGACCACAAACTATAGAAGCGATCGTGAAGATGACTAATCCTGCAAGGAAAACTCGCTTGCGCCCGTAAATATCACCCAATGCCCCACTCGTCAAGACTAGGCTAGCAGCAGGCAAGGTATAGGCGTTGAGAATCCACTGCAATCCCGACACACCAGAATCCAAACTTATCTGAATTTTGGGAAGTGCCACATTCATCACCGTGTCGTCGAGATTAGTCATAAACAATGCAAAACACATTGCCCCCAGCGTGATTACTTTCACACGACTTTGATTCATCGCTGTTACTACCTCTGCTGGAGTAATTCTGTCGCTTTTGTTTGAGCGTTAGTGGTGAGAATATTCTGCACAATCTCAGGAATTTCAAACACGGCTTGATTGTTCACAGCAGCGACATTTGCACGATATTGAGCAAAATGTTCTGGTTGAAGAAACTTTTCAACTGCCTGATCAATATTCCGAAAACTGTTAATTACCAGACCAACCTTTTTCTGTTGAATCCATTCGGTGTTGTATCGTTCATTAATTAACGTAGCAGCATTACGTTGCACAATCATTGGTAATTTCATCGCCAATGCTTCACTAATACTAATACCACCTGGTTTACCAATAAAAAAATCGGCAAGGTGCATATAGTAAGGAATATCCTGAGTAAAGCTAGTGACAAACCTCTTTTGAGTACCCTGGCTTTCACGTAGAGCTACAGCTAGTTGTTCATTGCGTCCGCAAATAAATATTAGTTGGAGTTTTTGTTGAAAACACTCTAAACGCTTGGCAATTTCTAGCATTGCTTTCGAGCCATAACCACCAAATAATACAATCCCTGTCAGACAGTCTGGATCTAAACCTAAACGTTCTCTTTCAGTCTGGCGTAGGCGTAGCCCGTCGCAGGCATCGCCTGCAATCGGTTGATAAAAACGTGGGTGAATAATCAACCCGGAAGTTTTAATAATTCGCTCTGGT
>NZ_VJXY01000044.1:10804-66706 GCF_014831675.1 Komarekiella delphini-convector SJRDD-AB1
CATCTACATCAGTAACCTTGAGTTCCCAAGGTAATTTTTGCTGTTCAACTATTGCACGTATTGCATGATATATAGCGTAATGCGCCCCACCATACCATGCGGTTACAACATTAATCTGAAACTTTTTGTTGGGATGCGATCGCGATGAGAATGCTTTCATTAGTCTTCTTTTCGGGGTGTTGTTTAGCAAATGTGATTTTTTTAATTTATATTGGCTATTTCTTTCTCAAACAATCGCAGCGCTCGAACCACAGCGAGCTTTTAACACATGGCTTTTTATTGATGAAGAAAAGTCTCTTACTCTAAAACTAAAATTTTCTTTCCATTAATACTTGGAGTAACTCAATTTATCGCCGTCACTACCTCTGTTGGAGTAATTCTGTTGCTTTTGTTTGAGCGTTAGTGGTGAGAATATTCTGCAAAATCTCAGGAATTTCAAACACGGCTTGATTATTCACAGCGGCAATATTTGTACGATATTGAGCAAAATGCTCTGGTTGAAGAAACTTTTCAACTGCCTGATCAATATTCCGAAAACTGTTAATTACCAGACCAACCTTTTTCTGTTGAATCCATTCGGTGTTGTATCGTTCTTGTGGTAGTGTAGCAGCATTACGTTGCACAATTACTGGTAATTTCATCGCCAGTGCCTCGCTGATGGAACCGGGGCCTGGTTTACCAATAAAAAAATCGGCAAGGTGCATATAGTAAGGAATATCCTGAGTAAAGCTAGTGACAAACCTCTTTTGAGTACCTTGGCTTTCACGTAGAGCTACAGCTAGTTGTTCATTGCGTCCGCAAATAAATATTAGTTGAAGTTTTTGTTGAAAACACTCTAGACGCTTGGCAATTTCTAGCATTGCCTTCGAGCCAAAACCACCAAATAATACAATCCCTGTCAGACAGTTTGGATCTAAACCTAAACGTTCTCTTTCAGTCTGGCGTAGGCGTAGCCCGTCGCAGGCATCGCCTGCAATCGGTTGATAAAAACGTGGGTGAATAATCAACCCGGAAGTTTTAATAATTCGCTCTGGTTGCACTCCTAAAGAATGAGCTTGCTCGACTGCTTTTTCAGTTGCACAGACAATATAATTTCCGGTTTCTGGTTCGATATAAAAACCAGGGGGTGAATCAGCAAAATCCACACAAACAGTTACTAAAGGCGTGTCTGGTTTGCCTTTCTGTAAGCTATCCCATAGTCCTTTGTTATACAAAGGTAATAAAGAAATCACCAGATCTGGCTGTTGCTGACGCCAATATTCTGCAAAAAATTCGACACCAGCATCGTAATTCAGTTTAAAAAGTAGTTTATCTAAAGCCAAGATTAGCGGATAAAGCCATGTCCACCCGCTTTTGAGCATCCGGTTATACAACTCGCCGCCTGTAAATCCAGTTAGCAGCTTGTAGATATCTACTATCTTTTGTTGTTGGGTGAGGCTTTCTACTAATTCATCTACATCAGTAACCTTGAGTTCCCAAGGTAATTTTTGCTGTTCAACTATTGCACGTATTGCATGATATATAGCGTAATGCGCCCCACCATACCATGCGGTTACAACATTAATCTGAAACTTTTTTTCTGCACATAACGTTGATTGCAATGTTTCCATATATACAAATAATTTCCTCTAAAAATTGGATTACATACTTTTGCGGAACATGATAGCCATCCCCGAATGGAAACTGAGCCAATAGCCGAAAATAGCGTAAAAGAGGAACTTAAAAGAGGTCAAAGCTTTTCCGAGTTTGAGTGGCTCAAAAACAGTGTCCACTGAGCCGTCGAAAAGGCTTACATACGTGCTCATAGCTCGACCATTGAAGCCAAACAAGGGTGTATCGTCAAATCTCCGATCAAAGAAATCTACAGGCTCCCATCCCTGACAACGCCCTAAATATTCAAGGGATTCACGTGTGTATATATGAAGGTGGTAGGGGACATGAACAAAGTTATAATCATCGGGTAAGTCGGGCCGATTGAGGTTGAGATTAGCGGCATCGGGTGTACCGATTAAAATATAACCACCAGGGGAAAGCAGGCTGTTTAATTTGCTTAATAAAACATGAGGATCTTCAACATGTTCGATGACATCTTGGCTCAAGATGTAATCAAATGACCCGCGCTGTAGGGTTGTAGGATCACCAAAGCCGTCCTCTGGCGCGTAAGGATCATAACCGTAGGAATTGGCAAAGCCGCGTTGTCGTAGATATTGTACAAACAAACCGTTAGCACCACACCCATAATCAAGCAATGAGTGAGTTTTGGAAAACCCATGCTTTGTCAACTGACGGCATAAGTTGCCATAGATAATTTGATATATCCATGTCAATTTAGCTTCAAAAAGAGGGAATTTTGCGTAGTAATGATCTAGATCAACGATATCTAGACAATGAATCGTTTGGCAATCAGGACATCGCCACACCTTGAACTTTTCGTCTATAAAGGCTCTGACATTACAAGGGAATGTAGCAAATGCAGATTCATCATTTAAATCAACGCGATAATGGCAAATCGTACACTCAAGGCGTTGCGTTATTGTGGTGGCTTGTTTGTGCTTCATTACTTTTATGAGATTGAATTTGCTATGTCTTTCTCAAACAAACCCAGCGCTCTTGCTACTGCATGATCCATGTCGTAGTATTTATAATCTCCAAGCCGCCCTGCAAATAGTACAGTTCCGTTGAGTTTCTCTACTTCTTTGAGGTATAAGCTCAGGCGATCGCGATTATCTTCATTGAGAATAGGATAATATGGATCGTTTTTTCCTGGAACATAAGCTTGAGGATATTCCATCACCAAAGTGGTTTTAGAAGAAGTTTGTCCTGACAAATACTTCTGCTCAGTGATCCGGGTAATATCGTAGTCGTTGGGGTAATTAACTGTACCAACTTCTTGATATGATTCCTGATCTAAAGTTTCAAACTGAAAGCGCAAGCTACGATACGGCAATTCTCCATACATATAATCAAAGAAAGTATCAATTGAACCAGTACAAAGTATCCGATTAAACTTAACGTCGTTGATAATCTCGCGGTAGTCTGTGTTTAACAATACTTTAATATTTGAATGAGCCAACATCCGACGGAACATTTCTGTATAACCAAGCTTGGGCATAGCTTGGTAGGGGTCTTGAAAGTAACGGTTATCCCGACTAATGTAAACTGGAACACGTCCTGTAACACCGCGATCGAGTTCTTCTGGTTTTACTCCCCATTGCTTCATGGTGTAGCGGAGAAAGACATTTTCATAAATGTAATCAGCTAGAAAGGTTAGTTCCCCGCTAGTACTCTCACGCAGTTTCAAAATAGGTACTTTAACACCAAAACCAAAGTTTTCTAAAAGTAAATTTTCCAGCTTCTCTGCATATTTTGGTGGAAAAAGAGCATAGAGAGAATTTAAATTAAAAGGAATAGGGACTTTCTTGCCTTCCACTACCCCAAGCACATGATGATAGTAGTGTCTCCATTCTGTAAATTCAGACAGATAATCCCAGACTTTTTTTGACTTAGTATGAAAGATATGCGGCCCATATTTATGAACTAAGATGCCATGCTCGTTGTAGTAATCGTAAGCGTTTCCGCCAATGTGATCTCGTTGTTCGACAATTAGCACTCTTTGCCCTAGCTGAGTCGCTATTCGTTCAGCCATTACACACGCTGAGTATCCCGCCCCTATGATCAGCCAATCAAATATCATTTATTTAACTCCAATTATTTTTTCGACAGCATCAATATTTTTGAACCTTAAATTTGGCAATATTACTGTTTAAAGTTTTGGATTTTAACGATTTCAAAAAGGTAGTTACCTTATTAGATGCCCATACATTAGCCCATCCAAATTGGCTCGATGAATTAATTATCTAAGTCTTTCAAGTAGATGCTCTCCTACCCGCAAAGCGTTCGCCATAATTGTTAGCGTCGGGTTCAAAGCAGCACTAGACGGGAAAAAGCTCCCATCAACAACGTAAAGATTATCAACATCGTGGGTGCGGCAATTTATATCAAGTACAGAAGTTTTAGAGTCTTCACCAAAAAGACAAGTACCACATTGATGCCCAACGTCTTTCAAGGACATCTTTGTCGTAATGTAAAGTGAGGATAAGCCAATTTTTTTATCTGACTCGATAGACTTTAAAACATGCTTCCAGCGTTTGATTAAACGATTAAATGCTTCTTCATTGTTATTTGTGTAGTCGAGAAAAATCTTCTGATCTTTAACACGTACACGATTGTTGAGATCTGGCAAGTCTTCAGTCATCAAGAACCAACCAAGAGCACGATTTGTCACTGCCTCATATATTGCGCTGGGTAAAGGTGGGCCATTAATGGCAGCTCTCTCTTTAGAGATATTGCCAAGGGATTGCACGTGTCCCATTGGGTAATCAAAATCTTTTTCTCCCCAATAAAAATCATTAATAGCAAGCGTTTTAGGATAAATTATAGGATTAGGTTTAATATTCAAAACTACGATCGCCCCGATCTTATGCGCCATATAATTGCGTCCAACAAGATTAGAACTATTTGCTAATCCGTCTGGATGTTGGTCATTGGCCGATTTGAGCAACAATACTGCTGAGTTGATTGCCCCACAAGCGACAACAACTATATTCCCCGAAAATGTCTGGCAGTTGCCTGCAATTTCTGCTTCTACTTTCGTAACCTCCCGACCCGACGCACTGGTATGTAAGCGCAATACTTTGGCTTCGGTGAGCAAAGTCAGATTGGGATAAACCATTACTGGACGTACACCGTTAACGTCAGCGTCAGCTTTGGCATTGATTAAACATGGGAAGCCATCGCAAGTATCGCAACGAATACAAGCACTTAAAAACCGATTGACTTCATTGAGCTTGATGCCAAGGGGCTGGTAAGAAGGATGAAAGCCTTTATCCTTAAGAGCATAGTTGATTTGTTGAATGTATGGCTCGTGGCTGATTGGTGGAAAGGGATAGTCTTCATTGCTTGGCGGTTCAGTTGGGTCAAAACCGCGCTGACCATGTACTTCGTAAAGTCTTTCAGCCTGAGTGTAGTAAGGAGCAAAGTCTTGGTACTTTAAGGGCCATTCTGGTGAAATACCATCTTTATGAATGACTTTTTCAAAGTCCCGTTCGCGGAATCTATATAGGGCGCTACCGTAAAATTTGGTGTTACCACCAACGAAATAATGTGTAAGTGGATGTATTACTTTGCCTCTTTTGTCGTACCACACTTCAGAAGTTCGATAGCGGTCTTTTTGAATAACTTCTTTAGAATCCCAATTAGCTTTTTCTTTAAGAAGAAAAGTACCTCGTTCTAAAACCAGAATTTTTTTTCCACTTGGTGCTAGGACATTTGCTAGAGTTCCACCACCTGCACCCGTACCAATAATGATGACATCGTAATGCTCTGTAACCATTTTTGCTGCGTTTTCAAATAAGTTGCGTATTAACTAAGTAAGAAGCTTGGACGCAATTTAGTTGTAGACAAGATTCCCCGCTTGCATTTGCTTTTCTGCACAACTTTGGTTCAACTCCACCACACCAAATCGCTGAAAAACCATATCGCCAAATTGTGGTGAAAGTTGTGAAATCGCAAATAAGATTTTGGAAGCAGTTCCATCTAGTATTACTTCCTTTTGGTTTTGCTTAATAGATTGAAGTACTGCGTCTGCCACTTCTGTTGGTTGAGCAACGTGACCTGCACTGGGCGCTGTGATATCAAGAGCATGATACATTCCGGCATCGGTACATCCAGGACAAACTATCGAAACCCCGACATTAGTATTGGCTAATTCCTGCTGTATTGCATCCGACCACATTATTAAACCAGCTTTACTGGCTGAATAGATGCTGTTATAAGGCGCTCCCTTTTTGCCTGCCGAAGAGGCAATATTGACAATATGACCGCTATTGCGCTCTAGCATGGTCGGTAGTAGCAAACGAGTTAACTCCATCGGTGCTAGAAGATTGGTCGTCAATATAGATTGAAAATCTTCTAAGGTGTAGTTCTGG
This sequence comes from Komarekiella delphini-convector SJRDD-AB1, assembly GCF_014831675.1. Classification (GTDB taxonomy): domain Bacteria; phylum Cyanobacteriota; class Cyanobacteriia; order Cyanobacteriales; family Nostocaceae; genus Komarekiella. The sequence goes on from NZ_VJXY01000044.1 coordinate 16,792, forward strand.
AAAGGTCGGTATTTTTCTATTGCAGCATTATTAATCAAAATATCGATTGGGCCTGCAAGTTGATGAATCTGCTGCGCTAGAACTGATAATTTTTCCAATTTGCTGAGATCAAATGGAACACTTATTCCTTTACCTCCCGCAGCTTCGACTTCAGCACATATTTTATCTAGACCTTTGGGAGAACGAGAAACGCTAACTACAGTAGCCTGTTCTTTTGCTAGAGCACGAGCAATAAATGCTCCAATTCCACCGGATGCACCAGTCAAAACAACTGTTTTACCTGCTATATTTTTCATCTTTCTCCTTGATTTAATATGAAAATTAGAATGCGATCGCTTTTTAAATTCCTCCAAAATATTTCTAAAAATTTGTACGATAAAATTTGGGATATACTCGACCCATCTTCAAACTGTAAGTGGTTTTTGAGCAGCTTTTAAGTTGGAATTTTTGAGTATTATTTCCAAATTTTCGACAACTTCAAATACAGCCCGATTGTTGTAAGCTTTGACATTAGTTTGATAGCGAGCAAAGTTTTCTGGCTGGATGAGTTCTGTGACAGATTTGTTAATATCACGAAAATTATTAACTACAATACCGAACCCGTTATCTGCGAGCCAGTCAGCGCTAGCCCGTTCTTGAAATAGTGTCGTGGTATTATTGCATTCTGTAATTACTGGTAGATTCATCGCTATAGCTTCGCTGACTCCGACACTACCCGGTTTGCCAATGAAAAAATCAGACAAATGCATGTAGTAGGGAATTTGATTTGTAAAACCTTCAACAAATCTCGGTAAACGACTTTGACTATTTCGCAAATCTCTGGCTAGTTCTTCATTGCGTCCGCAGATAAATATGAGTTGCAGATTTAGTGATGACTGCTCCAAATGCTGGGCAATTTCGAGCATTTCTTTTGAGCCATGACTGCCAAATATAACTAAGCCAGTGGGTAAATCTGGCTTTAGTCCCAAACGTTGTCTTTCAATTTGGCGGACTACGCCACTCACAGGCTCATAAAATCGAGGATGAATTACTATACCTGAAGTCCGAAAAATTCTTTCATCTGGATAATCGCAAGATTGCGCCTGCTTAACTGTTTGTTGGGAAGGACAGATGAGAAATTGCTTTTGGGCTTCTATCCAGAAGTTAGGAGGACAATCAGCAAAATCCGTGATTGAAGTAACAAAGGGAATGCCTGGTAGTTCCGCCTGTAAGCTTTCGTAAAGCACTCGGTTTACTAGTGGAAGCAATGAAACCACTAAATCGGGTTGATGCTCGCGCCAATATTTTCTTAAAAGGTTTCGCCAAGCAGAATGACGGAAGCGAATTTGTAACTTGAACAAAGGAACTGACAAGGGATCGTTAATAATTTTTGCCCACTTTTTTTTCAGTACAAAATTGTTATATATGTACTGGGGCTGAGTTGTTCCAAATATTTCTTTAAAAACTTCGACTACTTGAACTTCCCAAGGTAAGTTTCGCTTTTTAATAACTTCTATTAAAGCATTGGCAGTGCTCCGATGGCCTGCGCCCATATCGTAGATCATGAAATATACTTTTTTCATCTAATTTCATCTCCTCTATTTCTACCTGGTAATTGTTTTTTATTCTGAATACTTATTTATTTAACTAAACTCGATTTTTTCCGAGAATTTTCGGCGCGGATCTGATTTTCTATCCGCATTTTATTTAGCTTCGGTATGCCAATCCACTGATTAACTACATCTCCAAATCGAGGAAAAAATTGTTCAACTGCAAATAACAGCTTTGTCAGATTTTCTGTAATGGGATTGCCATTAACCATTACTTCTGCTTGATTTTGCTCTATTGCTCTGACTACTGCTCTCGCCACATCTGCTGGTGTAGACACACCTCCAACACTTGGTACAGGGACGCCAGTATCAGCGAGCATTCCCTGTTGAGAAACATATCCTGGACAGATTGAGGAAATTCTTACGCCAGTACCAGCTAACTCTTGTCTAACAGCATCAGACCACATGAGTAAACCAGCTTTACTTGCAGAATAAATACTGTCGTAAGGATGTCCCTTTTTGCTAGCTAGAGAGGACATATTAACAATATGACCGCTAGTCTGATTTAACATGCTCGGTAATACCAAGCGAGTTAACTCCATAGCAGCAAGTAAATTAACTAACAAAACTGACTGAAGATCTGCAAGGGAATAATCTGGGAAGGCTCGATAGATTTCTATGCCAGCATTGTTAACTAAAATGTCAACCGAACCGGTAAGCCGCTCAATTTTTTGTAGCAAGATTGGGAGTTCTTCCACATTGCTAATATCAAAGCAAATACCTATGGCTTTACCGCCTAAAGCATCAACTTCCGCACATATTTTATCTAGCCCCTCTTGCGATCGCGAAATGCCAATTATGGTTGCTTGTTTTTTCGCCAGCGCACGAGCAATAAATACACCGATACCCCGTGAAGCTCCCGTTAAAACTACTGTCTTACCTGCTATGGTTGTCATATTCAGTTATTAGTTATTAGCTAGGTTTTCGGTAAAAGAAGCAAAATGTTTTCCACCTAATTCAATTTGTTCTTGTTTAATTCCGGTTTCTAATCTGGCTAATAGATACTCCAAATCACTAGTGATGATATTTGTGCCGTGATCTGGTTCGAGCAAGCTAGCTAAAGTAATGTTGTCATTTTTGCTTGCTAAGGTATGAATGCCGAGAAAGTTGAAAACTCCTGATTCATAAGTTCCACAAGGTACTGAAGGATTATCAACTCCAGTGCAATACTCGTTTGGCTGCAACCACTCCCTTGAAGGATATCCATGAAAATGAATCATTGGTGCGCCGTTTTTAATTAGTTCAGGTGTGTATAAGGCTGCTGCAAGAGCAATCCCAACCAAAACGTAGAGATCGTAAGAAGGTTTAATATCTACTACTGTTGGATCGATTCCTTCCGGTATTTGCAGACATAATTTGTTTTTTAAACCAATTCTGAGAATATCGCGCTCAAGGCTTAAATCTGTTTTATTTGAGCCGGAACGAGAACTTACTAGCCAGATATCAGGAATTTGCTTATAAAAGTATTGATTTCCTATTTTTGTTTTTACATATCGCCTACCTGTATCATTTTGACGAACTTCCTTATTACTGAATCCTTCTACAGCTAATAAATTTTCCCACTCATTCTCAGATATTTCGCGATCGCCTACATATTGCGGTGCTTCTGCATAAGCAACAAAACCGTAAGAAACACCTGTTCTGCCGTTAACAATCGAGTCAACAATATCTTTATGAGATTTCCTTTTAATAATTTCACCTAGCTTAAACCCAGAAGGAAATAAACCTGTTGCTGCTAATTCTTCACTCAATTTTACCAATTTAGCAGCATAAATAGATTCTTGAGGATCGTATTTACCTACTTCAAATCGGCTCATTGGTAAAGGTGCGATCGGAACATAAATTTTAGGAATTAAGGATTTAAAAACAAAGTTATCAAATTTTTCTCTAGAAAAGAGGGAATCGGAAAGATTCATATTTAAAATAGAAATATTGCTATCAGATACGCCAATAACAATCTCTGAAAACGTCTTTACCAGAGTATTTACACCAATGGCTATTTTTTGTTGATATGGAACTTGTGAGTCAACAAAATTCTGATCTAGTTCTGCAATTAAAATTACCAAGGTAGATGTCGGGTCTTCAAGACGTTGCATTGCATGGTCTTCAGCCCAACCAATTAACTTAGCAATTGTTGAAACCGACATTTTGCGATTTTTTAAAATAAAATGACAATAAAGTTGATAAAAATTTTCTGCTACAAAGCTTTTAAATTTGTCTTTTAAATACACAGGTCTTTCAACATCAATGACGCCATTAATATCAGCTTTAACAAACCTCATTTTAAGAGTTTTTTTCCATTTAGTTAGAGGAATATCAATTTCATAGTTAAACTCTCTTGTTGCGTCTTCCCAAGAGACAATTTGCACTCCATAGTTCTGAAGCTTAAGTTCTAATTCTTCTCTAAACTTGGAGATAATTTCGTTTTTAAAACCTTTTGGCAATGGTCTAAAAGTGACTTTGATTTGTTTCGCCATCACATTGGGGTCGATAATCGGCGACTTGAATTGTATAGGCGATGTCTGGCAAAATCCACCAAGTAAACGACCAATTGTCTGGAGGCTAAGTCCCGGCCCATCAGGGATGAAAGTGTCGCAATCATCATTATTTTCACGCAGAAACGAGAGAATTTCTGTTTTACGTGCGGTTATATCTGCTTGAAGTTGTGGTGTCAGAATTCCCTTAGGAGAATTAACCCTGAGCTTGTCATTATCAGCCCACAACTGAACACCCTGCTGAGTAAGATTTGTCAAAAGTTCTGATACGTTCATAATCAACTCAAAATTCAAAAATAATTTTTACAGTGCGGTAAATTATTTCAAAATTGCTAAAATTTTCAAATTTCAAACATTTCTAATTCTGAAGCTTTTAATTCTTCAGCTAAATATTGGGATAATGATTCAATATTGGGATAATTCCACATGATGAGTGGAGATAACTGTAATCCAAAATGTTGTTTTCCTAGGTTAGCAATGTTCATTGTCTGTACTGAATCTAAACCGTAACTATCGAAAGGTGCTCGGGTATCGATTTCATCAGCATCAGTTCCTATCTGTTCAGCAATTTGACAAGTTAGCCAATCTTGCATATCTTCTGCTGTCATCAATTTAGTACTGATTTGTTGATTCAAAGTTTGTTCTTCCATTAATATTTACTCCCTTGATTTTTCAACGGATGTTCCATTTATTAGCTGTATTTGTTGAGCTAATACTTCTAATAATTCCGGCACTAATTTCATTTGGGCTTCTGAGAAATTACCTGTCTCCCTTAACAGCTGAGCTATCTGTTGGGTTTCTCCTGAGTGAAGAAAGTTAGCATCGGCTTGACTATTGTGTTCTAACGTGGTTATTTCTTGGTGTACATTTTCAGTCGTTTTAAACCAGTAACGCTGTCGCTGAAAAGGATAAGTTGGCAGTTGGAGACGACTACGGGGATAATCTCGGTGAAAGCTAGACCAGTCTATTACTGCTCCATGAATAAATAATTCTCCCAAACTGTGGAGTATTTCCAGCCAATCCTCTTGTCCTTGATGCAAGCTAGATAAGCAAACTCCTACTTCCTCTGGTATGGAAGTTAATTTTGAGGCGATCGCCAAAAATACGTGATCACCTGCTAAAGTCTCTATACCAGCAGTCAATTTCCCTGGTTGCTGCAAATGACAACACCAATATTCAGCAGTAGCTATTTCCTTTGTAGTTAGTTCTCGAGGAAGACTAGAAATTAGGGAAATTTGTGGTTGAGAGTAGTTAACTTCTTTGGCGATTTCTGCAAAAGCCTCAACCATCTTTTCCGGCTCCAAAGAAGCTTGCATTAAACGACTTCGTTGTGTAACCAGCTTTAGAGCATCTTCGAGAGCAAACACGCCAGCTACGCAAGCAGCAACATATTCTCCTACGCCATAACCCATAACTACTTTGGGTTTGATGCCCCAAGATTGCCATAATTCGGCCAGGGCATACTCTATAGCAAAGAGAGCAGCTTGATCTAACACAGAACTCTCTTTGCTGGCTGGATACAGAATCTCAAGGAGAGACTTTTCTAAGTCAGGTTGGAGAATTTGGGCGCAGCGGTCAATAGCTCTACGAAAAGTGGGCTGAGTCTTATAGAGTTCCCATCCCGTAGAGCGAGATTCTATCCCCTCACCAAGAAAGAAGAAGGCAATTTTTGGGCGCTTTCTGCCCTTTACCTTACCCTTTAACAATCCAGCAGTTTCCTTTTGAGCGATAAAAGCATTTAACTGCTGGCGTAACTGCACGACGGATTCAGCCACGATACAAAGACGATGCTCAAAATGTGTCCGTCCTGTATTGGCACTAAAACAGACATCTGCCAGGGATACATCAGGATTAGATGCTAAAAAGTCTTGATACCTTTGTGCCAGTTCTCGCAGAGCCAAATCACTTTTTGCTGAGAGTGCGACTAAATGGCCCCGACATTGAACATCTACGGGCACTGGCGCTGATATTGGTGCTTCTTCTAAGATGACGTGAGCATTGGTGCCTCCGAAACCAAACGCACTTACACCAGCCAAACGACTCTGTTTGCCACGATACCATTTCTGAAGCTCCGTTGGAATTGAAAATGAGGTATTTTCCAGAGAAATATAGGGATTAAGCTGCTTCAAATGCAGGTGAGGAGGGATTTCTTCGTGTTGCAACGAAAGGACTACTTTGATCAAAGCAGAAATCCCGGCAGCAGCTTCCAAATGACCAATATTTGTCTTGACTGAACCAATCCAACAGGGTCTATCTGGCTCGCGGCCCTCCATGAGTGCGGCTTTTAAAGCTTTAAACTCGATCGCGTCTCCGATGGATGTGCCAACGGCGTGAGCGTCAATGTAGCTAATCTCTGCCGGTTGCACTTTGCCATTTTCTAAGGCTTGACGAATTACCGCCTGTTGAGCGAGTCCATTAGGTGCAGTAAGACTATTGCTCAGCCCATCTTGGTTAACTGCTGAACCTCTGATGAGTGCGAGAATGTTGTCTTTGTCTCTCACAGCATCACTGAGGCGCTTGAGCACGACTATGCCACAGCCTTCTCCCCTGACGTAACCATCAGCGCTGGCATCAAAAGACTTACACTGACCAGCAGATGACAGCAGGCGCGTCTGAGATGAAGAGATGGTCGAATCCGGCGATAAAATTAAGTTTACTCCACCAGCTAGGCACAAATCCGATTCTCTGTTTCGTAAACTCTGGCAGGCTAAATGGACTGTAACCAGAGACGAGGAGCAAGCAGTATCTATTGCCATACTCGGGCCACGCAAATCTAGCAAATAGGATAAGCGATTGGCTGTAATGCAGGGAGTTGTTCCCGTGCCACTATGTAATCCGATACAAGAGAAGTTTTTATAAAGAAGCCGATGATAATCGATAGTACATAGACCGATAAATACTCCTGTCTGACTGCTAGCTAGACTAGTCGGTACTATGCCTGCATTTTCTAGAGCTTCCCAAGCTACCTCTAAAAATAGTCTTTGTTGGGGGTCTGTATGCTCGACTTCATCTGGAGAAATTCCAAAAAAGTCAGCGTCGAACAAATCCACCTGCTCTAGAAAACCACCCCAACGGGTGCTCATTTTTCCTGGGGTGTTGGGATTAGGATCGTAGAAGGCATCAATATCCCAGCGCTCTTTTGGTACTTGCGCGATCGCATCACTACCATTACGCAATAACTTCCAGAAAGATTCGGGATTGTTCGCTTTGGGAAAACGGCAACCAATGCCAATAATTGCTATGGGTTCCATTAAATTGTTTGCCCAATAGTATTGATCAATGCTGACTAGTGGTCTATCGCATTAATTTTGATAGTCATACATGTTTGTAGTAAGGACTTTAGTCGTTGATTTTTTAAGCACTAAAGTGCTTACTACAAACCTCTCAAAACTTTTACAACAAACCACTAGCGAGATATGAACTCGCCAGTCTAGCCATGAAAGTTGTACTCTAGCTCTCCTGCTCGATGACCGATTGGGAGAACTCTTTAAAGGTCTTAGTATTTTTTTGGAGTGCTTTGCTGATTGAGCCTCCGGCAGCCATAATACCCATTTCGCGGTTTATTTTCCATTGATAATCTAGGCGACTAAATAGTCTTTGCATCAATTCCAGGAGACTTTGATGATATTTGAGTCCGACGTGATAGCCTTCGTGTTCTTGACAGAAGCACTTTTCCATCCAATCGAGGGCTTCTTTGGTTTCCATGCCAAATAGAGGCGATTTCAAGAGTTTGTAGTAAAAGACCATTAGCATGGGGTCATCGTAGACGCAGCGACCGGGTAACACTCCAGAAAGACCGCTCAAAAGGTTGCGTTGCGCCATATAAATCGCTAAACCAGATACAAATTTCTCGTAAGCAGTTGGCTTCGGGAAATCCTTATACATATCTTTGGCGATAGTTTGGGAAATCGTGGTATGAAAAGCTTCGTCTAATAAGTGGTAGTAAGAGACAGCTGTTGGGGTGGGGATATACTCGCCTTTTTGCTCTAACTCTCGGAAATATCTGACATAAGGATATTCTTGGTTTTTGAGAATCGCATTAGCCGTATAACGCAGAGAATAATACTGACACGCCATAAACGGCGACATTCCCCAGTGAACAGTGAAAAACCGTAACCAATGACGTGGTGCGATTCGCCCTCCTAGACCATCTGCTGGTGCGGGGATCGGCTCGCCTCTTTGTTCTAACTCTTGCAAATACTTAGAGTAATACTGTTTTTTATCACTAAGCATCGTCTTAGCGATCGCATTTAAGGCATTGTCTCGGTATTCCGAAAATGTTGAATCACCATGACCTGATGAGGTGAAAAACTCTCGCACAGGATGGGGAATTAAGGGTCTAAGCCAGCTATTACTCTCTTTATCTGATTTGCCATAAAGGGAATTTCCCAATATGGTTTTACCAACTATGGCCATTTTCGTTTTGTAACCAATCTTTTGAAAGGTACGAATGTGGTAACTTTCTTGATCAGTTTCAAAATCGAGTTCGTTACACAGGGTTTCGTAACCACCAAAGGCGCGAAAAACGCCAGATGTTACCATGTTGTAAATGCTTGTAGTGGCTTCGCTAACCGCAGTATGGTTATAGTTGCCAACCCAATAAAGATGATTAAGCGCTAGTTTCTGTGAGGGAGAAATGGCATCGTAGAGAGGCGTTCCATAAAGGAGTGAGAGTTCGGGAGGACTCCAATAATAATTACTGTTACTAGCGTAGTTAAACTCATTACCTAAGTCTCTGAGTTTCTCGGTGTAGTCTGAGTTTGTGTTGTTCTGAAAAGTTTTTTCGATGATTATAGAATGCTTTGTTCCCTGTGCTTCTGACAACGTTGAAGCTGAAATTTGGGAATCTAGAGTTTTGTTTCCAAGGATCATAATTTTATCCTGAAAGAGTCACTGAAAATACTGAAATTTTTTACTTTTCTTGAGCTTTAGCACCAAGAATATTAAGATTAACTTTTAGTTTTTAACTGCGAGCTTAAATGCTGAACCAAAGCCTGAACAGTTGGGTAATCATACATGAGGGTTGGATCAATTTCTCTTCCTAGCCAGTCTTCTAGGTCGCCGGTCAAACCAACTGCTGCTGAGGAATCTAAACCATAACGGTCAAATGGGATCGTAACGTCGATTTCGTCTGAATCTACTTCCAGCAAGTTAGCTACATAGGAAACTATCCAAGCCTGAATTTCTGATGCTGTTGGTATTGGCTTGAATGTATCAACTTTGCTAGTCTCCAAAACCGGACTTATGGTGCTCATTTCTAGATTCTGCATTTCCATCGTTTAATCCTTCGCAAGTATTAATGAATATGTATGCTTCCTGCAATAGAATTGCCGCAGGTTCAGCTACGTAACTTTTTTGCCTCAATCATCTTTGCTGTAGGAATATTGACATTCCAGATCAGGCCAAAAAACTCTAGAAAACGGATAAACCAAGTACCTGGGTCAATTTGCCACCACTCAAATCCAGCAATGGCTGAGTTAGGAAAAGCATGATGGTTGTTGTGCCACGACTGTCCGCAACTGAAGATAGCCAACAATATGTTGTTTGTACTGTGGTCATGACTATCAAAGGGGCGATCGCCATAGAGATGGCAAATCGAGTTGGTACTTGAAATAATTTGCTGTCCGAGGAAAACTCTAACCAGCCCTCCCCATAAGAAACCTTGAAAACTACCTATCCATGTCCATGTCAATATCCCTCCTAGAAGAGTGGGGATAATAAGACCTAAAATTACCCAAATGTAGTGTAGTTGGTTAACTTTACTAATTACAGGATCTTGAAGTAGGTCTTTGGGAATCTTTAAATACCAAAGTAATCCAATTGCTACTACAGTTTTTAAACAAGGAATCAAGAATGTAGCTAAGGCTAACCGCCTGTAAATAGTTTGTAGGTAATCACTTGCGATTGTGATCTTCTGCCCTTGATGCACTCTCAAAAGAAGCTTCTCTTGAGAGATGTTATCTGGCTGTGTTGACATTAGTTAGTCTGTTCTTGGATAGTGTGATTCTTATTCATATCTGTTTACCAGCTGTGAGTTGTTCTAAAATAGAATCGACATCAGCTTGCAGATTCATAAACTTAGATTTATTTTGAGGATTCTCGCTCCAATCCTCTACAACATCTAAACTTCCAGAGAGAAACACAGTTCGACAAGCTAGACGGCGAATCTTACCACTGGAAGTTTTAGGAATACTTCCACTCTTGACGAGTACTGTAGCGCAAACCTCCAGCCCGTGATTTGCTACTACTGCTTCTCTAATACTTGCGATCACTTCTGGGACGTTTAACTTTCGCAAGTAACTGCGCTCTACTTCCTGAACAACAACTAGTCGCTCTAAACCCTTGAAATCAATGGAAAATGCGGCTCCACAACCGCGTCTCAGGGCTGGATGGCTATTCTCAACACTCAGTTCAATATCTTGGGGATAATGATTTTGCCCACGAATTATAATTACATCTTTGATGCGTCCTGTAATAAACAGTTCCCCATCTTGTAAAAATCCGAGATCGCCGGTGCGAAGAAATGGGCCTGACGCTGAGCGATCGCTAATATCTGTATCTGCTAGATATGCACGGAAGGCTGTCTGTGTCTCCTCATCTCGATTCCAGTAACCTTGAGCAATACTTGGCCCAGCTACCCAGATTTCCCCGACTTGCTCAGGAGTACAGAGGGTTAAAGATTCGGGGTTGACAATAATTACCTTTTGCTCTGGATAACTTTGTCCACAACCAATAATTGTCTGGGTATCTGTCTGAGCATTGTTAACCTTGACAATTCGGTTTTGCTCTAGTGCTGCTTTGTCTATATTGCAGGCGATTGGTAGAGCTGTTTTTTCACCCCCAGTTACCAGAAGAGTTGTTTCTGCCATGCCGTAGCAGGGGTAGAATGCTTCTTTACGAAAGCCACAAGGCGCAAAAGTAGAGGCAAACTGTTCCAATGTCTCGGCACGGACAGTTTCAGCTCCAGTAAAAGCAACCTCCCAACTGCTGAGGTCTAGATTTGCCAGTTGTTCGGGTGTAACTTTGCGTGTACATAAGTCGTAAGCAAAATTTGGCCCACCGCTAGTAGTACCTTTATGGCGCGTTATAGCTTCCAGCCAGCGGATAGGCTTTTGTAAAAAGTCCGCAGGCGATATCAGTGCTACAGAAAAACCACCATATAGAGGTTGAAGTATGCCGCCAATCAATCCCATATCGTGGTATGGAGGTAGCCAAATCACGCCTTGGCTATCGGGTGTATGTCCAAAACATCTGTGGATCACATCTGAGTTGTGCATCAGGTTGCCATGACTCACCATGACGCCCTTGGGATTACCCGTAGAACCAGAGGTGTACTGGAGGAAAGCTAAGCTCTCGCTATTTAACTCTGGTTGTTGCCATGCATTGCTCAAATCAGTGTTCAACTCATCTGTCGCCAACCAATGCAATCCAGCCAGTTCTAGACTTCCTTGACTGGAGGCAGACTGGAGGTTGTTCAACAATGTCGTAGAAGTCAGGAGTACCTTTGCTTGAGCATCTGCGGCTATAGTCTGCAACCTAGACAGTTTTTGATTTCGTCTGGGTGGGTAAGCAGGAACAGCGACAACACCGGCATATAAACATCCAAAGAAGGCAGCAATATAATCTAGACCAGGCTGATAAAGGAGTAAGGCACGTTCACCAGAGACATTTAGAGACTGAAGAGTGGCTGCGATCGCCTGCGCCTGGATATGTAACTCTTGATAAGTCAGCGATTCTGCTTCTGTGTCTCTATAGTGCAAAAAAGTATAAGCTTTCTGTTCCGGTTGATTTTGTGCTCTGTAACTCAGTAATTCAACTAATGTTGAGAAATGGTACTCGTTGATCAAATTGGAATAAGTACTCATCTAATGCACCTCTATGGCATTACAGTTATCCCTACAAGATGGAGTTGCCTACCTAGTCTGATGACAAAGCAATGCAACTATCTCGAAACTAGATACCCTATCTCGATCTATTGTTTGAATTTGATATACTACTTACAAATTGTGACTTAGTAGGCAATACTTAGTCAGGTACTATCTAAGCAAACCGCTAAATTACATATCTATAGCCGGAATAATGATAATTTGCAGCCTTGAAAATAGATTGATATTCCTATAAGGTTTTAACTACATCAATTCTGCTACTTGTAAATATCAAAATATTGGGTATTGGTGAGTTACAGTCTCAATCCAGATGTAGAGACACGATATACTGTTCTTCTACAAGAGTTGTGACATCAAACCAAATCACTTTCATCCTCTAAATCAGCAATACCAAATAAATATTGAACCCCAAATTATGATTGATAGATCAGACTAAATTAGTTTGATCATCAGTGCTGCGTTGGATCTGATTTCATCTTTGAATGATTTTTAACACAGATACTACAAACCTGAGCAAATTTACTCCGTGGGTTTAGGAGTGGTGGAATTTGCTCTCAAGCTTCTTGGTACTATGATGAAAATTTTTATGACACTGTAGAAAGCCGAACCTGCTAATCAGGTACTTTCTATACGTTGTGTTTACCTCAATGGATCACTCATCATTTGATATTTTCGCCAAAGTAGAATGATTCCTAACTTTCATAAGACTCTTAAGAAAATTCAGAAGTATTTAACACTACTTGATTTATACAGTATTTGAAAGTTGTTTTCCATCACTTATCCTTTGCTAAAAGTAGCAATTCCTTCTTTTTGTCTCTGATCAGGCTGATTTCGATGCTTTCTTCTCCAAGCGTGGGGAGTTGTTTTGTGATGTTGGCGAAACTGGCGGAAGAAATGAGCCACATTTTGATAGCCTATTTTCACAGAAATCATTTCTACTGTTTCGTCAGTTTTCAGTAGCAAGGTACGAGCCGCTGTCATCCGGTACTCAATAATCCAGTTTTGGACAGTTTGTCCTGTTTGACGTCTCACTAGATTGGTGAGGTAAGTTGAAGAGTAACCAACTTTAAGAGCTACGTCGCTAAGGGTAATTTGGTGGTGATAATTTTCCTCAATAAAGCCAAAGACTTCGTCCAACAATGAGTTTGACGGAAATGTAGACTTAAGAGTTGTTGGTTCTAGAATGTCAGCTAGTAAGGGTTTTGTAAATGGTTGAAACTGATGAATCTCACAGGCAGCGTAATACTGTTTGAGAATGGTTCTTTTTTCCAAACAGGCTGCGATCGCATTTAATAATTCTTCTACAGTACAGGGTTTAGTAAGATAGTCATCTGCTCCCAATTCCATACCTTTACGAATCTCATACCGAGCTTCTTTAGTAGTTACAAAAATCAAGGGGATCATTGCTGTAGAAGGGTTTTGGCGCAGCATGGTTAAGACACTATAACCATCCAATTTGAGAAGCGAAATTTCACTTATGATCAAATCAGGTAGCTCTTGCTGTGCCTGTTGAAAACCAACAAGACCGTTTTCAGCGTCTATCGTACAGAAACCTTCTGCTTTCAAGCATTTTAGGAAAAAATTTTTGGTTTCTACTTCAGGTTCAATTACCAAAATTTTTTTTCCATTTAAAAATCTTCTATTTATCATGGTAAGTAAGAGTTGTGTGGACTCGTCAATGGCCTTACTTTCTACCAAACGTCCTCATTGGTATTAATTTCACTTAAAACCATTTTTGTAAAGCTCTATTGACTCGTTCTAATTCTCATTATTTGGTATTAGAGGCTACCAAAAAATAAATCATCCAATCTTAATTTGTAGGGTATCTTAACGTACCACTGTGGGGAAGCAAGCTAGGCGTAGCGTACCGTAGGCGCGACGCACCATCTTGACTAATGTCTCACGCTGCGTTGGTCAGAGGTATAACGCAATGCCAGTTGCTACTACAAGTTGGATATTTTTTTAATTGGAAGTCATCTAATGAGAATTGGCTATGATGAAAAATCTCATTTGAAAGTAGATCTCAAGACTTTTGGTAAAAAGTCAGCAGCAAAATAAAACTGCGAGAAGCCTTCTATAGTTAATATTTATCCCTCCTTAGCTTCTATAACAATCAGAATCTCCTTAGAAGCATAGATTAGGATTTTGATCAAGGAAGATTGCACATTATGTGTTATTGGCTTGAGTAATTCTATTCCTCATGTAACCTGCACTCCTGTCATTGGTGTTGATGATATTGAACGTCACCATAGAAATACTTTCCTTGTTGAATTAAAGGTTTGTACCACAAGGGCAAACTTATTTATCTAACCAAGTCACCAGAGAACACTATGGAGTATCAAGAGTTACTAAATATCAGTAATTGAATTATTGCTTAGGCGTAGGCTACTGATTGTATCTATACCCAAAATTCATGCTGATATAAACAATAACGGAACATACACAAAAGCTTGGTATTCGTTAATTTAGCAAAAACAAACTTTTTCCATTGTGCTGGAATTATATTTTGTTAGCGCTTTTTAGAAAAGCCACTTTTAACAATACAGTTATTTTGATAATAATGCAACACCCTTACCGTAATCTTACGGGTTATTAAAAAAGATCGGGTTTTTACCCTATACAAAAAGCATCATTTATTTATCATAATTTTTCAGATATCTTTTGAAAATGTTAATTTCACTATGCTCCCTACACTGATAAGTCTCTATCTGTCTAACTTTCGGCTTTTTTGTTATTAGAAAGTCTCGTTCTTATTATCAAATTTTCGAGATAGTTTTTTCTTGTTCAATAAGTAAAAATAATAATATTATTATTCTCATCTATCTAAGGACATATAAACTATTAATCTTATAAGCAATTAAGAATACAAAGATACGCAATTAGATAAAGATTCTGTAAAGTAGAAGCAGGATAATTAAGCTAATATCAACATATCAGCTTAATAAAGGTAGTTTGGGAGAATCAAATAGTAGGGACATACTTCCAGAAAACCTTAATGTAGTGTTGAAAAATCATAATTTATATACTGCTCTTTTTTTCAACCCCTAAGCTATATTTGCCGGAATGGAAATTGCTACCTATTTAAATTAACTGGCAAGTACACATATTACTATTCAAATTAACTGGCAAGTACACATATTGCTATTTTAGAAAATTAACCAGTAAACTGATATTGGTAAATTTCTGAGTGATGAATAAGCTTAATTTAAGCAATACTCCCCCGCTTTCTGGCTTCTTTATAGGAAGTTCCGACATTTTTTAAACCAGCTTTAATCATTTGTTGTTCTAGGAGAGCAAAGAAACGTGCTTTATCTCCACCTTTGACTACGGCTTGATTATGGGCTTCAGCGATCGCTACGGGGTAGCCATATCCTTTTTGCACTTGTGCCAGCATCAGTCCTAGTGCTTGGTCAAACATGGTTGTATTTTCCGCTACCCATGCAGGAATTTCTATCCGGGCAATTTCTGTACCAACGTGGACATAGCAAAAGTAAATAGTTTGATCACCGTAAAGTTCGAGAATAGGAGTATTGCTACGCCACAGAGTGCCACGTTGTCCGGGTTTAAGTCTGGTTGCCCAAAGAGATGTATCTCGCAACTGCTCAAAAACTTTACAAGGTACTTTTTCTAACTGATTTGGGCAATAGCTTTTACAGTCTGGCACTGGATGGATACAAGCTAACAAACGCAAAAAATTCATACCTTCGATGTTACGAGAGGCACTGAGATAACCCATCAAAGGAATTTCGGCATTACGCATCTGCTGCCACGCTTCTAAGATGGGGGGTAAGATGCGATCGCGTGCATCATTAGGTAACTGTTCCAAAAACCAGTAAATTAAAGAACCGTCCACCATCGCCAGCGCTGGTGCTTCTCCCTTCGCCTCACACGCAAGTTCTGCTAACACCGTTGTTTCGGAGGCAGTACGGCGGAAACTCATCCATTCCTCGGTTCTAATGCCCCATTGTCGAGACATGTATAAATCTTCGGAGCGATAAAATACCTCTGGTAAACTATCGAGTAGGGGATGGCGATTTTGACCGTAGTGCAATACTATTCTGCCAATATTCAGGAGATAACAGTAAGCAATTTCGTGGTGATTAGGGGCAATTTGCGAACCATCGGTAGCAATGACAGTGTGTATCTTAGGAGGAACTGGGATATCAATGCAAGTTTCTAGCGGTTCAATGGGTGTAGCATTAGCAAAGAGAATGCGATCGCGCCATTTTTCTTGGCGATCAATTAAATCTTGTTGACATTCGTAGGCATTTTTTAGATGTTGTTGCGCCAATTCTAAACGCTGGCGACTGGCAGCAGCTTCTAAGGTAAGATGCTGACTTAAACCCTGCATTTGCCGCGCTAGTTTCGTAAGATCAAGCATAGGTTTTCAGATTTTATTCTCCCCACTAAAGCTGTTGATAATTTAACGCTCTTTTTCAATACCAAGCAGAAAAATCTTTAGCGAACTGAGACAGTGATAATAGCTGAATTCGCGGATCATTTTGGGCAGCTTCCCTTTCTGCTTGGGTATTATAGCCCCAATCTGCAAGGAAGAGTTTCACATCTTCAAGGTCTGTTTGCTGTTGAACTAACTGCAATGTTTTAAGTCTGTCTTCTACAAACCATACATTAACAGCCTTTTCGTCTGCTGCTTGGATTAATTCGCGTAAAATTTCGTATTTAGGACGCTTGACTTCTTTACCAAAAATTGCTTTTGGCGGTAAGTTTACCCCTTCTTGCTGCAATAACTGCTGTACAAAACGCCCTTCTTTGGTAGTGACGATGTATACCTTTGCACTAGCAACAGTCAACTTAAGTTTTTCTAGCACACCCGGATAAAATCTATGCAGACTCAGCCAACCTTCTAAATCTGTGGTAATCCATTGATCGCGCAGATTGTCTAGTTTTGCACTAATATCTCTTGCTTGTAGGTTGTCATCTAACAAAATCTGTGGGGCGATAGTTACCCATTCCTGAAGAATTTTTTCATCAGGAATACCTTCCATTAACGCTTTAATTAAAACAGGCATTTCCCAACCAGTTTCAATTACAGGTCGTAGGCGATAGAATCTCAAAGCTAAATCATCTGGTGGTGTATCATTAGCAGGCGACCAAATTTGATAGTAGGTGCGCCACGCCACCTCAAAATATTCAATTAGTCCGTCGCAAATTACTCCATCAAAGTCTAGGGCTAAAATTGTCGGGCTACTTGTTATCATTGTTTTGAGGATTAAACTGCTGTTGCCAGCTTACTCGATCCGGGAATTATTTTTCTGTATAAAAATATCTTAATATATCAATTTCAGTAATTAAATATTATTAGCTATTATTTGAAAATTATCATTTAGCATAATATGCGATCGCAATACGAGCCACAGATTTTTTCTGCTGTAATTAAATATTTCGATGTGGAAGAAGAATTTTTATGTGAAATATCTAATAAAGTTATAATTGAAACTTCTCTAAATCAGATTTCTTGGGAAAATCTTCAAATTCCAGAAATCATAGTCTCTGGAATGAAAATTAATGGTTTTCCTAATCTCAAAAAAGAGACTTACAAGAATTTCATCTTGAGCAACAATCAACCTTACTTATTAACTCCATATATAAAAAATCAGCAAGTTACTCTGATTTCTAAAGAAGAGTTTGTCAAAGTTTTAGATGAGCCTGATTATCGGTGGTCTATTATTTATGGATTGACTCGACCAGGCTTTTCTGAGGATTTTTCACAGGCATTAATTCAGATAACTGCCCATTGTCCAGCAGGGCCATCCCAGTATGGAAGTCTACTATATCTGGAAAGAACTGATGAGCAATGGAAAGTCAATTCATTTTATGGTCTGTATAATCAATAGACAAATTTTGATTATCTCCAATTTATTTTTGATTAACACTTGGGATCAAAATCCCATGTCTAGGACTAAATAATAATGCCAATAAAAATAATCCTGATACTACTAAAACGATCGCAGGGCCAGAAGGTAAATTATAAAAGTAGCTAAGATACATACCGCTGATACTAGAAAAGACACCAATTACCGCCCCCAAAATCATTACTTCATGAAGACGTTTAACTAATAGATAAGCGGTTGCACCTGGTGTAATCAAAAGTGATAGCACTAAGATGACACCGACGGCTTTCATACTGGCGACAATTGTTAAAGCAATCAGCACCATCAATCCAAAGTTGAGCCGATTGACTGGCAAACCTGCGGCTTGAGCGCCTAAAGGATCAAAGGTGTAAAATAAAAGTTCTTTATATAATAAAATAACGACTATTAAAACAATCGCAGCGATGATTGCAGTGTCTCGCACTTCGTCAACGGTAACGCCGAGAATATTACCGAAAAGGAAGTGATTGAGGTCAATTTTATTATCTTTTTGAACTACAGTAATTAAGGTGATACCAAGGGCAAAAAATGCTGAAAAAACTATGCCCATTGCTGCATCTTCTTTAATCGGCGATCGCGTTCTAATCCAGGCGATCGCCATTGTACTCAAAACCCCGGCAATAAATGCCCCAATAAATATATTTCCTCCCACCATAAAGGCGATCGCTAATCCTGGTAAAACTGAGTGACTGATAGCATCACCAAGTAAAGCTAGGCGCTGCACCATTAAGTAGCTGCCTACAACGGCACACAGTAAGCCAACTAAAATAGCAATCACTAGCGATCGCTGCATAAAGCCATACTGTAAAGGCTCAATTAATGCTTGTAGCATAAACTGTCTTTCATGACGAATTACGAATTACGTTAGCGCAGCGGGGCGTAGCCCATTACGAATTATTTAAGCGGCATCAGAAAAGTACATTACTTTACCACCATAAGCTTGATACAGATTTGGTTCTGTGAGTACTTGTTGGCGTGAACCTGTGGCGACTAATTCACGATTTAGTAATATTAAATCATCAAAGTGGGTAATTGATTCGCCTAAATCATGGTTGACTACTAGCACGATTTTGTTAGCGGCAGCGAGTTCATGAAAGACTTCAAAAACCACTGATTGAGTTTTTTGATCGATACCGACTAAAGGCTCATCAAAACAGAAAATTTCTGCTTGTTGTGTTAACGCACGGGCTAAAAATACCCGTTGCTGTTGTCCTCCAGAGAGTTGTCCAATGGGGCGATCGCGGTATTCACTCATCCCAACCCTTTCAAGAGCGTCTTTTGCTACCTGGCGGCTAACTGTCGAAAAGCTACGCAACCACCCTGTTTTTTTCACCCGTCCCATCATCACTACATCCCAGACGGTGGCGGGGTAAGTCCAGTCAATTTGGCTGCGCTGTGGCACATAAGCTACTTTCTCTAATTGCTGCATCAAAGGTTTACCCTGATACAGCGCCATACCACTGCTAACGGGAACCAAGCCCAACATTGCTTTCATCAATGTACTTTTGCCAGCACCATTTGGGCCAAAAATTCCCGTCAGTCTTCCTGGTTTGACAGTACAGTTAACGTCCCTTAAAGCTTCTTGTGTACGATAGTGTACCCCCAGATGAGCAATATTAATTGCTGCTGTTGAACTCATATCAATAGGTTTGACAACTTTTGCAGGCAATTTCCCTATATTTGCCTGAGATAAGCTAAATTTCGGGGAAATAGAGACGTTTTTCATAAGTCTGCTTAAATATTCATTTCTTGAGCTTACTATAAAAATGAGAGAAATATGAAAAAATCTATAAATAGAGGTAATGTTCAAGATAAATGAAACTAATACTTAAGATAGACAGTTCTAATACTCACAGCAAAGCACCAGCTAGCAGGATGAAGAGAAAAGCCTTTTTTGCGCTGATTTTTAGACTTTGCTTGGGAATGCTTTTGCCTCTGGCTTTATTCAGTTGTACCCAAAACGACTCTAATCCCGATACTGCCAAGGGAGATAGAAAACCGCGAGTAGTTGCAACAAGCACGATTATTGCTGATTTGACACAAGAGGTTGCAGGAGACGAAATTCAACTGTCTGGAATTCTCAAACCGGGAACTGATCCGCATGTTTACGAACCAGTACCAGCAGATAGTAGGGTTTTAGAAGAAGCTGACTTGATTTTGTACAACGGATACAATCTGGAACCAGGACTAATTAAGTTAATGAAAGCCTCTGGTGGTAAAGCGCGTCAGTTAGCTGTGGGGGAAGTTGTCAAACCTTTGCAGTTAGAAAAAGGCAAAGGCGAAGTTGTGCCAGATCCGCACGTTTGGGGTAGTGCAGAAAATGCGATCGCAATGGTGAATGCGACACGGGATGCTTTGATTAAGTTATCACCTGAAGATCAAGAGCAATTTACGCAGAATGCATTGCAACTTACTAATGAATTAAAGCAGTTGCATAGCTGGATTAATCAACAGATTCAAACTATTCCCGCTCCTCAACGCAAACTTGTAACAACCCATGATGCATTTCAATATTATGCACGTGCTTATGGCATAGCGATCGCAGGGACTTTAATTGGCATTAGTACCGAAGAACAACCTAGTGCTCAAACAGTCCAACGCTTGGTAGAGTCAATTAAAAAGATTGGCGTTCCGGCAATTTTTGCCGAAACCACAATCAACCCAGCTTTAATTAAAACCGTGGCTCAAGAAGCAGGCGTAAAATTAGCGCCACATCCACTTTATTCTGACTCTATTGGTGCTAAGGGTAGTGATGGTGATTCTTACATCAAAATGATGGAGGCAAATACCCGCAGTATTGTAGAAGCATTAGGGGGAAAATATACACCCTTTAAATCAGTAAACAGTAAACAGTAAACAGTTATCAGGGGGTATGGTGGGGGATTTAAACCCGCCAGATAGCGCTTGCCACTAATCGGCTTTGGGTTATTAGTTTTCAGTTGAAAGTACTTGTCCCCTTAGTGGTTCTCCTTAAGCCCAATTATCTTGACTGATAACTGTTAAACCGCAGAAGTAAATCGAGCAGCAATGTTGGGGAGATAAAGGACGAAGTTTTTTACTGACAGTCCATTGTTAAGAGCGGAGCCGGAGATGCTCCGCTTCCGGTAAAGATTCATCATTATACTTTTTGCAAAAATACAGTTATGAGGAATTTGGAACTACAAATAGCCTGTAGTTTAATTCTGACCAAATTGATTTTTGTCAAGATATTTGTTCGTTAATTTTGATTTATTGACTATGATTTATCTCCAAAGTAAGAGATGATTTATAAATGTTTGATTTTATATCTAACTTAAGACATGTAACTTTTAGATTTATTCTCAAACTCTCTCTAGAGAAAGAACTATAAGTATCTTTAATTTTTTAAAATACCATTTAGTAGAGAGCAGATTTTTTAGTTGAAAAAGCCATGACTGATAATAATCAAGAAAGTCAAATTAATCAACCAGTCAGTGAAGATACTCATTTACGACCAGAGCCTAACGTGAAGGAAAGAAATTTAACTGCGAATCCGGGAGATGTAATCTCTGATGAACCTCAATCAGTTGAAGAAAAGGCTAAGCAGGTTGCTGTTGATTCACCAGACATTACAGGCGATCACATCACAGTACCAACTTACTTTGTTGTAGATGAACCCGATGGAGAAAAAAAGGCGCTTCACCATGTTAAAGATGCTGAAGAAATTTCTGATGTGATTAGAGAAGCACGAGTTGACGAAAATGGAAACCGGGTTTGGTGGTAATAACTAGAGCTAGTTAAGCGGAGGCGTAAGCAAGCACGTCTCTGCAACAATTATTGTTTCAATATGAGTAGTGGGTACTTCCAAATCAAATACTATGCCCCTACAAAAACTTATTCACTCTGACAGTTATAACTATCTGCTGTTTGTGCCCGATGTGTCACTACAAGACACTTTGTATCAAGCTAAGGAAATAAAAAAGCGGCTTTTCCCAACAATTCTATTTTTACATGGTGCGCCAGAGCGAGGCTCTAATTTAAATGATGTGAAAAGACAGGGACTTGCAAAGATTGTAGAAGAACAGCCAGACTTTCCGTTCATAGTTATTTCTCCTCAATGTCCCAGTGGTAAACATTGGTCTGAAGAACGGTTGAGTGTTCTTCTTGATGAAGCGATCGCATCTTACCCCATTGATCCGAATCGGGTATATTTGACAGGCTTAAGTATGGGTGGTTACGGAACGTGGCGTTTAGCAGCAGCACAGCCTCAACGATTTGCTGCCATAGCGCCTATCTGTGGAGGTGGTAATCCCCTAGTAGCGCCTAGGCTGAAAAACCTACCTGTATGGACATTTCACGGAACGAAGGATAATGTTGTTCCCCTAAGCGAGTCCGAAATAATGGTTGCGGCACTGAAAACTCACGGCGCAAATGTGAAATTTACAGTTTACCCAGAAGCCACTCATGATTCGTGGACTCAGACATATAACAATCCAGAACTATACAAATGGTTTTTGCAGTATCAGCGAGAGCAAGCTAGAGATTAGATTTACCAGAAATTACGTAAGAGCGATCGCCAGTATCTTCAACATATTTTCATTAAAAACGTTTTTTTATCTATAGAAAGTAAAAGTTTCAAGAAGACGTTACTTGCACCTTTGACACCAGAGTATACAGCCTCAATAATATTTGTACGTGGAAATTCGGGCTAATAGAAACTGGTATTCATAGGGCTGGTCATCTACTATGTTTTTTTTTAATTCAAAACCTAGCTCCAAGAATAGCCGGAATAAAATAGGCAAAGATTTTTGGAATCACAGTAACACTGTGCTCCTCATTGGATATTTAATCACTCTACCAATTTGTACATTGATAACCTTGTCTTCAATATTTCCTTTATTGACTGCCAGTTTATTCACCTCAATAAAATCCTCGCATTACTCTACATCAATTCCTTGGATAGATAATGCATCCGAATGTCAATATAGTGGCAGAAATTGGCGCGATCGCAAGTGTTGGGATGACCAACATAATCCCATGTTTTAAATCGATCTTAGTTTAATCAAGTTTGGAATTAGTTCAAAATGGATATGTAGCCTGTTATATCCAACCTTGAATCAACCTAACCCAGTGCGTAATCTGCAAGAAACCCATTTAAACCGTGCCCGCGCCAGTCTCAGACAAGCGCTATCTTGGTATGGGTATCTTCGCAAGTCAGGACAACTATCATCAAGCCCCGAATTAGCAGGTTTGGTGAAACCTGAATTGGAAGCTTTAAACTCCACACTCAACAAGCTTGACTCTAACGTGATTAGAATTGCCGCCTTTGGTTTGGTAAGTCGTGGGAAGTCAGCAGTATTAAATGCCTTGCTGGGAGACAAGATTCTGCAAACTGGCCCTCTGAATGGTGTCACTCAATGGCCGCGTTCCGTGCGGTGGCAGCCAGGTGGTAAGGTACTGGTGGAGTTAATTGATACCCCCGGATTAGATGAAATCGAAGGCGAGTCACGGGCGCAAATGGCGCGGGAAGTTGTACGTCAGGCAGATTTAATTCTATTTGTCGTTTCTGGTGACATTACCCGCACTGAGTATCAGGCACTTCTAGAATTGCGCCAGTCACAAAAACCCCTGATTTTGGTATTTAATAAGATTGATTTATACCCAGATATAGACCGGGCAGCGATTTACGAAAACTTGCAACAATTAGGTGCAGGTCATAGTCAAGCAAAGCCACTATTACCTGATGAAATTGTGATGGTGGCGGCGGAACCAGCACCAATGGAAGTACGAGTTGAATGGCCGGATGGTCGTGTTAGTTATGAATGGGAAACACCACAAACCCAAGTAGACGAACTTAAAGAGACAATTCTGAATATTCTCAATCGGGAAGGGCGATCGCTTCTGGCTTTAAACGCACTCATCCAAGCACGAGATGCAGAAGAGGCGATCGCTCAAAAAACTATCGACTTACGCGAACAAGAAGCTGAAGAGATTATCTGGCAATTTACCAAATACAAAGCTTTGGCAGTGGCGCTAAATCCGATTGCCTTCTTAGATATTCTCGGCGGAACATTTGCTGATTTAGCTTTAATTCGTTCTTTAGCTAGATTGTATGGTTTACCGATGACTAGCTATGAAGCAAGTAAAATTTTAAAAACGATTTTATTTAGTTCTGGTGGTTTGCTACTAGGAGAATTAGGCAGTAGTTTCTTATTAGGTTTGGGCAAGAGTACAGCTGCAATTGCTAGCGGTGATAATCCCACTAATATTACTGCTTACGCTGGCAGTGCGATCGCTCAAGCTGGTATCGCTGGCTATGGTGCATACTCCGTTGGCAAAGCCGCCCAAGTCTATCTCGAAAAAGGCTGCACTTGGGGACAATTGGGCGCTAGCAGCGTCATTCAAGAAATTCTTTCTCAAGTTGATCAAAATACAATTCTGTATCGTCTGCGACAAGAATTAGGAATAAAGTATTAAGAATAACTAACAATTGTTTTAACTGTTACCGTTTATTAGAGTTTATCAACTTCTATCAAGCTCCTCTGACAATTTATTTATATTCTCAGTTTGAGATACAGAATTGAGAAAATGACTAACGTTGTTTTCATACCTTTTTGAATCAACGATGACAAGACGGGAATTCCTACTCAAGTTTGACAAAAAATGACGGTGTTTACCACAGCATTTTTTGTGAAGCCTATCTAAACTAAAAATATGAGCTTAGTACGGTCATTACAAGCTCTACAGTTAACATCTATCTCAGTAAACAAGGTGAAAGTATCATGACGACAAGCTTAAACGGAAACCAAGCTGCTGAAACTGCAACTATTGAGCACGCTATTCTCGAAGCTATTAACGAAGCTCGTGCAGCTTGTGAGCAAGGTGGCAATCATTCTGCTGGTTGTGCTGTAGCTTGGGATATTGTAGAAGAGTTGCAAGCAGAGAAATCTCATAAACAGCAAGCAAAACACAATAAAACCTCCCTGGAAAACTACTGCGATCGCCATCCAGAAGCAGTAGAATGCTTAATTTACGACGTTTAATTCTTTCGCAAATCAGCTGTTGCTGATTGCGTTATTTGCTTAATTGCTGCTAAATCAGGCGGTGGTGTCTCACTATGTATTCCCAACCATAAAAGATATTCGATATTCCCAGCCGGGCCAGTAATCGGCGACCAAGTTAAACCTTTGTATTTCCATCCTAATTCTTGAGCCGCCTGTAAGACCTGGAAAATGGCATCAGCTTGGTCATTAGGATCGCGCACAACGCCTTTTTTACCCACACGGGATTTTCCGACTTCAAACTGTGGCTTGACTAACAATACAGCTTCCCGGTTAGCTTGAGTTAGCTGCCACAAAGCAGGCAAAATCTTGGTTAAGGAAATAAATGATACATCCACCACCGCCAAATCAGGAATAGGGTCATTCTCCCCATACAACTCATCTGCTCTTAGTTGTCGCAAGTTGGTGCGTTCGCGCAAAATTACCCGTGCATCATTTCGCAACCGCCAATCAACTTGTCCGTAACCGACATCAATACCATAAACTTGTTTTGCCCCAGCTTGCAAGAGACAATCGGTAAAGCCGCCCGTAGAAATGCCACCATCTAAACAAACACGTCCTGCTACGGGAATAGCAAACACCGTCAAAGCTTTGAGGAGCTTTTCACCACCTCTAGAAACAAAAGGCGATCGCTCCTTTATATTTATTTGAGCCGCAACATCAACTTCTGTACCGGGCTTATCAACTAGCTGCTGATTAACAGTAACTTCCCCCGCTTGAATTAGCCGTTGTGCTAAAGCGCGAGAAGAACATAAATTAAGTTCTACTAATAGTGTATCGAGTCGTTGTTTAGCCAATTAACACCAAATTAGGAAAGCATGTATTAAAGACAGACTGTATTAAGTCTTTTTAAAATATGTCTTAATTACGAATTAGTATAACTTGACTTGAAAATTGCTGAAATTTATAGGCGATCGCAAGATTAGCGAATCTAATTCAACTATCCAGTTTACAATAAACACTAAAAGAGTTTTTCCTTCTTAATCAGTGTCTAAGGCTACGGAGGAGTTATTATGCCATTACGGCAACCTCGTTACAGTAAAGAGGAATTTGCTCGTCGCGGTGATGAAATCTACGACTCTCAAGTGCGCCCACAAGTCGAAGCAGGTAATTATGGCAAGATTGTTGCAATCGACATCGAGACAGGTGGCTGGGAAATAGACACTAATGAAATCAATGCCTCAAGGCGTCTTGAGACTCGCTACCCAGATGCACAAATCTGGTTTGTGCGTGTTGGTTCTCGCTATGTCCGTCGGTTTGGATCTAGTCGTATCCACAAAGCAAAATGATTGTTGGAAGTGTGAATGCTGACTACGAGCCAATTATTATTCTGGGTATTTACGGTGCTAATGCTAAAGTACATGAGCAAACCGCTACTGTTGATAAAGGTTTTAACGGTTGGTTATTCTTACCGCCCGATTTCATTGCTGCATTAAAACTACTCTGGAAAAGACGAGGACGAGCAATTCTAGGAGATGGTAGCGAATGTGTGTTTGATGTCTATGAAGCTATTGTTGTCTGGGATGAGCAATTACTAACCATTCCGATTGATGAAGCTGAGTCAGATCCACTTGTCGGTATGTCACTGATGGAAGGTTACAGATTAACGGTAGAGGTAATCGAAGGCGGTCTTGTAAAAATTGAGAAATTGTGACTAGTCTAATGAGTAAATAAGCGATTCGGAGCGATCGCCACTCAATGTATTATTACTCAGCCCGGGCTACGCTAACTAACAGCACTTTAAAAAGCAAAATTATTTTATAGCGGCGTGATGTTGCCCTTTGGCGGCGAAAACTTGGATAAAAAAGCGATCGCTCTTTCCCAACACAGACAAAAGTGCGATCGCTATATTTTATGCTTATTCTTGGATAACTAAATATCCTGCTCGCTCAACTCACGAGTTATGTGGTCAAACGGCTCATCTACAAAAGCAGCATTAGCCACACCTGCTGTTGCTACTTGTTCCTTGACCAAATCCTTCATAATCTGGATACCACGAACCGTCGGCCCAATTGGTACTCCTAAAGAATTGTAAGTTTCGCGTAACCCTTGCAGTACTCGCTCATCCAACACATTTGTGTTACCAGCAACCAGCGCATAGGTAGCATAGCGGAGGTAATAGTCCATATCACGCAGACAAGCTGCATAACGACGAGTTGTATAAGCATTTCCACCAGGGCGAATCAATTCTGGCAGTTCTTCAAACAACTTCAAACCAGCCTGCTTAACAAGTCCCGCTGCATTAGAATTGATCGCTGCCGCCGCTTGTACTCGTGCTGTACCACTGTCAAAATAAGATTTAAGGGTGTCCATCGCATTCCGGTCAAAATACCGTCCGGCTACGTCATAATTCTTAATTAAGCTTGTCACTGCATCGCGCATTCTTTTTTCTCCCAATCATTGCTATCTATGGTTTGATATTTATTTGGCTGCTTTTATGCACCAACAAAAATTTGTGCTATTTAAATATAGATTCGGCACAAAAACAATCCATCCGTTACTTAAGGATTCTATGCCAAAGTTGACCCCTATTGAGATGAACTTTATGGTTTTATGCAGACGGTTAGGAAAGGTTAATCTAACCTGTAAACCAGATAATCTGTAACAAAAACTACAAAATACTGCAATCTCCTATATCTAGGATATTTCAGGAGGATATTCCAGGTGTGTCAAAACTTGGTTCAGATCAACAGGGTTAGAATGCTTTGAAGATTCTAGTTTTACTTTAAGTAATTGGCTAAAGAAGGAGTAACAATGACAACCCCGCAAGAAGTATTAAAGTTGATCCAAGACCAGAAAATTGAACTGATTGATCTAAAATTCATTGATACAGTAGGGACTTGGCAGCACCTCACAGTGTACTATGATCAAATCGATGAGAGTTCATTTAGTGATGGTGTACCTTTCGACGGTTCCAGTATTCGGGGTTGGAAAGCGATCAACGAATCGGACATGACGATGGTACTAGATCCAAATACCACTTGGATCGATCCGTTCATGAACGTGCCAACACTAAGTATAACTTGTAGCATCAAAGAACCCCGTACGGGGGAATGGTACAACCGCTGCCCACGCGTTATTGCCCAAAAAGCAGTAGATTATTTAGTCTCAACTGGTATTGGTGACACAGCTTTCTTTGGCCCGGAAGCTGAGTTCTTTATCTTTGACAGTGCCCGGTTTGCACAAACAGCTAACGAAGGCTACTACTTCTTAGACTCTGTAGAAGGCGCTTGGAATTCTGGTAAAGAAGAAAGCCCCAACCTAGCTTACAAACCACGCTTCAAAGAAGGTTACTTCCCAGTCGCGCCCACGGATTCTTTCCAAGATATCCGTACAGAAATGCTGTTGACAATGGCAAAATGCGGCGTACCCATTGAAAAGCATCACCACGAAGTTGCTACTGGTGGCCAATGCGAACTGGGTTTTCGCTTTGGTAAGTTGATTGAAGCAGCCGACTGGTTGATGATTTACAAATATGTCATCAAAAACGTTGCCAAGAAATACGGCAAAACCGTAACCTTTATGCCAAAACCGATTTTTGGTGATAACGGTTCTGGTATGCACTGTCACCAGTCAATCTGGAAAGATGGTAAACCTCTGTTTGCAGGTGATAAGTATGCTGGTTTGAGCGACATGGGATTGTACTACATTGGCGGCATCCTCAAACACGCACCAGCATTGTTGGCAATTACCAACCCCAGCACCAACTCTTACAAGCGCTTAGTTCCTGGTTATGAAGCTCCAGTGAACTTGGCTTACTCTCAAGGTAATCGTTCTGCTTCTGTTCGGATTCCTCTGTCTGGCACTAACCCGAAAGCCAAGCGGTTAGAGTTCCGCTGTCCAGATGCTACTTCTAACCCCTATTTAGCATTTGCTGCCATGCTTTGTGCTGGTATCGATGGCATCAAGAACAAAATCCACCCCGGTGAACCCTTAGACAAAAATATCTATGAACTTTCACCAGATGAACTGGCGAAAGTTCCTTCAACTCCAGGTTCTTTAGAACTGGCATTGGAAGCACTGGAAAATGATCACACTTTCTTGATAGAATCCGGCGTGTTTACGGAAGACTTCATTGAAAATTGGATTGACTACAAGCTGGCTAACGAAGTTAAGCAGTTGCAACTGCGTCCTCATCCTTATGAATTTAACCTCTATTACGATGCTTAATTAACAGCCAATCTCAATCTAAGAACATAAATTTAGCCACCCTAGTGGGTGGCTTTTTTTTGCAGAGTTATCAATTTAGACTCTTACTCAAAACACCTAGCTCATGGTGGCGTTGCTGCGCCCATAAATCATCCGAGTAGTGGGATCTATTTTTCCTTGAGTGGGGTTCCAGTAGTGGCCTAGTTCTTCATGTAAACCAAGTTCTTGTGCAGCACGCATCAACATTGATTGTTGACGATTCTTAACTTGCTGATGTTGACGTACCATTAATGCACGAGATTTTTCTGCAATAGACATAACCATAGTCCTCCCGATTACTGTAATGAATGTATTATTATTTTTGTCCTCTTGTTAATTATCATAGCAAAAATTCTGTATCATAAGCTACGAAATTAAATATTGTTATAAAATTTTATATTTATCGGAAAAAGCAGTGATTTTTTCCAGCCTTTGGGGGAAAAATCTCTTTCAATCTAACTTTGCCGACTCACATCTTGCTTTAGTTGGGTCTTGCTTTGGGGTATCTACCTTTCCAACAGTAGATAAATTATTCGTTACAATTGTTTACATAGGATAAATAGTAAGTACTCAAAACTCGACCTATCTCTATGTCTGACACTTTTACTAAGCTGACTTATCAGACTCTTCAACAGGGCAAAAATTACTTCAGTCTAGCTCACAAAACGCTCAGTTTACAGTTAAAGAACCTAACCTATCCCACGCTTGGGCAGAATATCAAACCTATCCCAAACGAGATTTTACTCAAACTTCAACAAAGATTGAATCAACTGCTAGAAACAGACTGGCAAGATGCCCAAAAAGGAGTATATCCAGAGAGTTTGCTGTTTGATAACCCTTGGGAGGACTTTTTTTGCTACTATCCGCTAGTGTGGTTAGATTTACCGCAAATCTGGGAACGGGTTAAACAAAATAAATATCAAGACTTTGCGCCGGAAATCGAGACGGATGGTTATCCCAGCTACTACGTGCAGAACTTCCATCATCAAAGCAATGGCTACTTGAGCGACCTATCAGCAAATTTATATGACTTACAAGTAGAGCTTCTCTTTGGTGGCACAGCCGATGTGATGCGGCGGCGTATTCTTGCTCCTCTTAAGCAGGGGTTAAAAGCTTTTGAATCTGTTCCACCACGACAAGTCCGTATTTTAGATGTTGCTTGTGGAACTGGGCGTACTCTGAAGTTAATGCGAGCAGTACTACCTCAAGCTTCTTTATTTGGTACAGATTTATCACCAGCTTATTTGCGTAAAGCAAATGAATCGCTGTCTCAAATCCCAGGAGAATTGCCGCAACTTGTGCAAGCAAATGCCGAAGAGTTACCCTATCTAGATGATTATTTTCATGCTGTAACTTCTGTTTTCCTCTTTCATGAGTTACCAGCGGCGGTGCGTCAAACGGTGATTGAGCAATGCTTCCGGGTGACAAAACCAGGTGGAGTCTTTATTATTTGTGACTCAATTCAGTTGGGTGATTCACCTGAAATGTTGTCTTTAATGGACTCTTTCCCTGAAACTTTCCATGAACCCTACTACAAGCATTACACCACTGATGATTTGGTAGCACGTTTAGAGAAAGCAGGCTTTGAGAATATTGAGATGCAAGTCCACTTTGCAAGCAAATATTTCATTGCTCGTAAGCCAGCTTGAGAGAGTATTTATAAAGTAAATATTAAATAGTGATGTGACAAGCCTTAAATGTTGCAAAAAAATTCTAGTAGCGCGTCTAGCCTAATTGGTTGGGTAAACAAATAGTTATCATCTTGGAGAATTAAGATTCTGCGAATTTTATCAACCCAATATTTGAAGCTTGCTGCGCTACTACATCTACGTCTAACGCACTATTTTAGATGTGTCAGTCCACTACAATAATTTGATTTTTACTTTATAAATTCGTGAAAATGTTAGATCCCCGACTTTTCAAAAAAGTCGGGGATCGGAACACAACAAAGCTATGCTAATAACAAGCTCAAATGAGGCGACAGGAATTTCATGCTTCGGTTAAAGATGCCGAATAGTTGCCACTAAAATTAATTTCCTGATACAAATAACCAGCTACTTGACGCATGAAAAAATCTGTTTGGAAGTAAGATGAGGTTGCTTTAAGTCTATTTTGCAACAAGCGAAATATGTGAATTAGATGTATTTTAGATTAACTGATACCCTAAGTTACATCTATTTTTAGATTGGTTGAAGAGTGAAACGCAGAGTTTACCCGAAATACAAGCAATATTTGTCTGACTTTTGAGAATTTGGTGATGCGTTTGATAAAGACAGTCAATTTTGTGGGCGTTTTGATTGCAAGGGTTTTTGCCAATTATATATACAGAGTTTACAGTTGAAAGACTTGGCGATCGCTCTTTGTTTTTTCTGTGTCAACTGTTGTATTTCTGCTACAGAGGTAGTGTCAAAAATGTCAAGCATCACAATACTCTGTTTTCTTGTACTTTGATTCCCTTGCGATAAGAAGCATGACCCGAAATTACTTAAACAACAGGATAGATATTTACGAAATTTTCTGTTAGCTCTCTGCGTCCACTACCCCGATGAGACGGAATTTTTGGGTTATTCTTGTTCGCCGAGAGCAACTGTTGTGAATCAGGCGTGGAAAGCAGTTGATCGGATAATTGATTGACCATTGCTTGGCAGTTAGAAGCTAAGGGGCCGAACGCCAGACTCGATACTAAAAGTGAAATGGCAGCACGCATAGCAGATGTCTATTTTGGAACTCTCCAATTCACTGATACTTAGCTTTTTAATGAATATCCGGACAATTTGCAGAAAAGTATTGTTCTTTACTGAAAATAAACTACTTTTGTACTCTGTCTAGATGTTCGACTAATAACCAATTACCGACGTGATTTTGACGACCCCATACTGTGATTAATTGATCGTGGGGACAAATTTGCAATTGCTGATTAATATGCGATCGCAAAGTCACAAGCTGCCAAGTTTGCCCTTGATTTTCAGCAGGTGCGGTAATAATAAATCTGTAATTTTGCTGATCTAATCGGTGTAAAATACCTTGGAAGCAGTGACTTTCTCGTATTAATATCTTGTCAAAAGCAGAGTCATAAGATTTATCCCACGATGGGCAATTACCACTTGCTGGATAGGCTTGTGGGTTATCTAAGTAATACAGTTGCCAGTGCAGCCAATCCGAATGATTGGGTGGAAGATTAAATAAAGGAAAAATTGCCGCTCTTGCACGATGATCTTGTAATAAAGCGGCTTGTAGCACTCTAACAGCTAAATCTCTTGGTTGACAGTTTAACTCAACGCACATCGCTGCTGCCATCCCCGCTGCTTGACCAATGCCCATAACCACAGGTTGTAATCTAGTGGCCCCATTGGCGATATGAGAGACAGAAATATTCTTTTCACAGACCAAGAAACCATCTGTTGCGGCTGGAATTAAGCAACTGTAAGGAATTGTGAAGGGAGTCCCAGTCCAACGTCCTCCCCAGCGAAGAGATTTAGGTTGTAGGGTAAACTGAACCCCAGGATAGTGATGGTCATTGGCGTAGTTACCAAAAGCGATCGCTTGGCAAACGTCTTTGGCGATCGCATCATTAAATATAGATGCAACACTACCTCCTGCTACTGGCAAGATATCCTGTTCTCGGACAGTAGTCAGTCCTACTAAGCGGCGGCTTTCGCGGTAGTAGGGATGCAGTGCAAAAGCAGTAGAGGGAGAAGGAAACAGTTGTTCTGCCAAGCCATAGCGACGACCAAGCTGATTTTGGATAAAACGAGCAAAATTTTGGCTGTGCCAGCGACATTCTTGGAGAAATTCCCTTGTGCTTTGTTCTGAATCTATCAGACGCCCTACTCCTTCGCCGTAGTCATTGCCACAGATTGGCCAGTTAATCATGAATCGGTCATCAGGCAAACGCCCGTAATTCAAAAATTTCTCTGCTCCGTAGCCATCCCAAGCACCTGTAAACAGCGATGGATTTTCGTTAGGAGCCGCCGGAATTTCTGGTGCGACGGCTTCACCAAAGTCTTGCATAATCACTACCCAAGTGGGTGCTTGCACTGGATATTTTTTGGTGAAAGAGTCAAAAGTCACTGGTGCGCTGGGTTCTCCCCATTCAGATTGCAGTTCCCAACCCCAGCGGTAAGGTATCTCAGCTAAAGCTAATAAATCTCCTAATTCTGTGGCATCGAGAATAATTTTGGCTGTGACAGTAAAATCAGCAAAGCGGACGCCAGTAATAGAATTACCTTGCCGGAAAACTTCTATTGGCACTTGTCCTGCAATCCAATGCAGATTAGGCAACTCCTGTACCCAGTCTGCAAAAATCTCTGCCCCAATCCGGGGATCGTAACTAAAAAAGCTAACCCAGCTGTTATCTAATCCCCCTGGCTGTCGATGTCGCAATTCTTGCAAAAATGCACCCCATAACCCGGTTTGAAAAGCAACTAATTCGTTACCATCGGGTGCAGACACCCCAGCCGACGTTAGCATTCCGCCTAAACAACTAAATTCGCTCACCAGAATAGTTTTGGCTCCCCGTCGCGCCGCTTGGATAGCCGCAGCAGTACCTCCAGTTCCCCCGCCAACAACTAAAACATCAGCTGTATATGTCTGATTAACCATTGCTTAACCTCAAAGGAGTTCCGACATATTTTCCTAAAAAAAGCGATCGCATACCAGTTTTTACATCAAACTGAGTGCGATCGCTATTCGGATTCCTCAAATCAAAAAAGATTATTAGGATTATTTGTTAAGAAATGGAGGGAGTATATTACTTTGTTAGACCCTCAAACACACCCCTCAAAGCTGCAACAGCATCTTGAGTCCGCGCCCAAACTCCTTGATCTGGATCTTTACCTGTAAGTTCTCTAGTACCCAAAACTTCCAGCACACCTTTCAATTGTTCTTGATGAGCACGATTTTCAAAGTTCACTTGATTGAGTGGGCCAATAGCTTCTTTCACGTCATCACCAACCACCTGAGAAGCCTTATGGATAATTAAACCAGTCATCACAGCTTGGTGCTTAATCCTTTCGTGGGCAGAAACTTTTTGGTACAGTGTCAACTCGTTCCCATCTATTAGACGGTTTACTTGCTCGACGTACTGCCGTATGGTGTCTCTAGGCTGGGGTGAGCCACCACCAAATTTAGAAATAACTTCCTCAATTACTTTGAGGTTTTTTTGGTCATCTTTGAGAAAGTCGTTTAGGCGCTGGCTAATTTCTTCATCGTTGCTGACAACAGGTAGTACTTTTTGTTCGTTAGCAATTAGCAACTCTTGGATAGCTTTCAAATCTGCTAGCTCTGTAGCGATCGCGCTACGCTTGGTATCATCTAAAGCCACAACCATTTCTAGACTTGCCTCAAATAATTTAGAACACGATTAACCTCTCACAATTGTTTTGCTCTATAAATCATTCTTGAGATATATTCTCATTTATTTCTGCCTAAAGTCGTAAACAGGAATACAGTGAATCAGACACACGTATAAACTTCCAGAAGTCGAGTAGCTGTTCTGCTACAAGCTGATACTGGAAAAAGTGAAAGAAATGCCATCCTTCCAAACAAGACCATAAGCGATCGCCTTCCTTCAAATGCGATCGCCATCCTTGCAGTGCATCAGGTTTGACAACAATATCGTTTAAGCTACCACATACCATCAAAGGTACTGAAACTCTGTTTGGCGTCATACTCACCGTCTCAAACAGAGAATGAGGGGAGAGCGAACAATCTAAGTCTTGCTCTAGAAGATGTGTCAGACTCTTGAGAGTGCATGTATCCTGATAACCAAACAAGTTGTAAACCATATCAGTCAAGAGCTTTTGGCGACTTAAAAACTGACGGTGAGTATAGTAATGAGCTTGCCAATCAACTGCTGCATCCACACCCACGGCTAATAGCGTCAAAGACTTAACTGTTTCTGGATAGCGGCGACTATAGAGTAGCCCTAATAATCCTGCTGTACTATGACCAATCAGGTGAACAGGTCGATTACAAGTTTTGAGGTAGTCATGCAGTAGAACAACAGCAGCATCTAGTGAACTTACTTCATCTTGGCTTTGGCGATATTTCCACTCTTGCATCGTCACTTGAGATGACAGGTAACAAAGCAGCGGTTGAGCAAAGTATTGCAAACTAGGGCTTGTATTTAACCAAAGAACATCCGGCAGTTTAGACATCCTGAATTTTCCTGCAAATAGAATAAACTCTCAATACACTAATTAAGAATTTTTGTAACTAATAACTACTGGTTGCTACAATACCTTTCGATATGATCTGGGAAAAGGTGAGCCAGCGCGGTCTTCTCTACTTTGAGGCTGCGCCAAGGGGGTTTCCACGCCACTCCCCACAACGGATAGCGCAGCGTAAAGCCTTCTCTTCTCCTATCGGAGACACTTCGTGAACGAGAGGCTTCGCCTTAAGCGAAGCCATGCCGTAAAGCCTGCGGCATGGCTTCTCTACGAGAGGCTGCGCCAACGCTTAGAGCGAGTCATTGAGCGTCGGGAACCTCCGCAAGGGGGTGGCTCCCCATGAGCGACTGGCGCTAGCGTAGCGGTAGCGACGTTAGGAGCGTCACCCCGAAGGGGTTAAGGGGTAAAGGGTGAATTCAAACCTTCCCCCTTTAACCGAGAAGTATTGCGTGCCATATCTGATTCCAGCTGATTTTTCCAGCCAGGCTCAGCAACGTGTCAAACCTCCTGTCAAAGCTTATTGATAAATATATTCAATATATTTGAGAAAAGCTTACAACATCAAAGTAATTATTGCAAATAATTATTATTAGTTTTTGAATCCAGTAAAATCCTGGTATTTACCGTTTTTGCTTGGGCGATTCGTGATCCGCTCTACCTTGGACTTCCCCGTCGCTCAAGGTAGATTCGCTCTACATCAGAACGAGTAGCAATCGCTTGGATTAACGAAGGAGTGACTTCCGCCACCACCATTGGTGTATAAAGAGATTGATAAATGACTTGCTGGTTACTTTCCTGAAGTTGGTTTACAAGAGGTTGCTGAATTACCGCATACTGAGATCTAAGAGTATTTAAGTAATTTTGATACTCGGCGCGGTTTGGTTGCCCGTAGGGCCTAACTGTTTTCGCTCTCAGAGAAAAAACGACCCTGATTGGGCTATTGCTTCCTTGAGCGATGCGATTAGCCAATTCAGCCTCTAATTTGCCAATGAAGCTTTTATTATTAATTGCCTGAATAGCTTGCTCTAACGTTTCCCGACTAATTTGATTGCCAGCACTATCAAGGGATACATCGTACATATTGCCTTGAATATCTCTTAGCTTAAACCGCGTGATTCCAGTATTAGCGAGAGTTGCTGTGTTAGCTATGCTGAGGTGGTCAGTCGAGATTCCTGTAGTTTTAGAAACCTCTAACCTAGCTTTTTCAGCCAAATTGTTTAATGTCTGGTTTTCTGAGAGCGGAAGACTAAAGGCTACTGTAGGCACACAGATAACAGCAGATAAGCCAATGGTTAAACCTAAGAATTTCTGCATCTTGAACAATAAGCTATTTTATTTTTCGGATATTTCGTTTATGTAGTGGGTAAGATAAACTGTAAATAGGATTGACAGTGTGAAATTGCATTGATGATGACAAGCCCCACAACAAAGTAGGAGACAAATTTATGATGTTAAGACATAACGTGTCTTTAGATTCTGTAATACCTCCAAACCTAGAAGCCCAACCTATCAAGGAACTTGAGCGCATACTTAGCGTTAAAGGTTCCCAGGCGAAACTGGTAGGAGCTAACGGAGAGCAAATTACCATTCCTGATTCGGTGTACCAGGTATTGCATCAAGCTGTTCACGCAATGGCATTAGGTAAGGCTATATCTATAGTTACCCAAGAGCGGGAACTGACAACACAACAAGCGGCTGAATTTCTCAACGTATCACGCCCATACCTGGTCAAGTTATTAGAACAAGGTGACATTCCTTACATTAAAGTGGGTTCACATCGACGGGTTCGTTTCGATGATTTAATGAATTACAAGAAACAACGGGATGAGAAGCGTAGCCAGCTTTTGCAGGAGCTAATCGAGATAAGCGAAGAAGCAGGCTTATATGAAGATGATGAGTAATTACAACAATTAAATGTTATGCTCAGTGTTCTCTTAGATGCCTGCGTTCTATTTCCAATGTATTTACGAGATACCTTGCTATCTACTGCCGAGGCTGGTTTGTACGTACCCTATTGGTCGCAGGAAATTTTAGATGAAGCAATGGGCAATCTTGTCCTTAAAGGGAAAATCTCTACTGAAAAAGCTATAAACCTTGAGGAGACAATAAAAGCAGCTTTTCCTGAAGCAATGGTTAAAGTACCTGTGGAATTAGAGGAAGTCATGACAAATAATCCCAAAGACCGTCATGTTCTTGCTGCTGCGGTGGTAGCTAGAGTGGATATTCTTGTTACCGATAATCTTACAGACTTCGATACAAAAGCTTTGACCCCTTGGAATATCAAAGCACAATCACCAGATGACTTTCTGAGTAACTTATTCGATGACTACCCTGAAGAAATGGTTCAAGTAGTGCGGAAACAGTCTCAAAAGTATAGAAAACGCGCCCTGACTCTTGCCGAATTACTTTCTTTCTTGAGTAAAACAAAGGGA
The DNA here is from genome assembly GCF_014831675.1 of Komarekiella delphini-convector SJRDD-AB1. GTDB lineage: Bacteria > Cyanobacteriota > Cyanobacteriia > Cyanobacteriales > Nostocaceae > Komarekiella. Next base: position 54,462 of record NZ_VJXY01000044.1, read on the forward strand.
GCGAATTTAGTTAAATTTGCTGGGAAAGTAAGCTCTTTTGAATTTGGTGATCATGTTGTTTAAATTATCGACACAAGATAAAAATCAACTAGAATCACAAACCTGCTAGCTTAACGTTGCTGCTAATGTTACATCTAGTATCGTTGAGCGGTGAAAAACCAACGTGAAAGCACAGGTATTTAGAGGCGTCAATCAGCTGTCTTACGAAGATATCCCAGTCCCAGCGCTGGAACCAGATGAAGTGCTGGTACAAGTGCGGGTAGTGGGGTTGTGTCAGTCAGATATTAAAAAAATTCGTTATCCCTTGTATGAACCGCCACGCATTTTTGGACATGAAACTGCTGGGACGATCGCAGCATTAGGAAATAATGTCACAGGTTGGCAAGTAGGACAACGGGTAGCGGTAATGCACCACATACCGTGTATGCGTTGCGCTTACTGCCTAAATGACAATTTCTCAATGTGCAATGTCTACAAAAATATTTCCACGACCGCAGGCTTTAACGCCAGTGGTGGCGGTTTTGCCGATTATGTCAAAGTACCAGGACATATTGTACAAAATGGTGGGCTAATTCCCATCCCTGATCATATCAGTTTTGAAGAAGCGAGTTTTGTAGAACCGACTAACTGCTGTTTGAAAGCAGTGAAAAAAGCTCAAATAGCTCCAGGACAAACTGTTCTAGTGACTGGTGCTGGGCCAATTGGCTTAATGTTTATCATGTTGGTGAAGTATTTCGGGGCAAAAGCGATCGCCACCGACTTACTACCATCTAGAATTGACAAAGCATTGAGTGTTGGTGCAGAGGCGGCTTTTGATGCTCGTGATGCTGATTTACCCGCTAAAATTCACGCCCTTACCGATGGATTGGGTGTTGATGTCACTCTGCTGGCTGTCCCCAGTGAAAAAGCTTTTTTTCAAGCAATTGACTGTACCCGTAAAGGCGGCAAAATCTTGTTTTTCGCAGAATTTCCCGATGAGGTAGAAATTCCCGTCAATCCTAATATCCTTTATCGCCGCGAAATTGACTTAATGGGCAGTTACAGTTCATCTTACCGCCTGCAAAATCTGTCCGCTGATATCGTATTTAATCGCCGGATTGATGTAGAAGCACTGATTAGCGATCGCTATCCATTAAAAGATTTATCAGCAGCAGTTGCACAAGCGATCGCACCCACAGCAGAAACTTACAAAATCTTAATTTATCCGTAAAATCTTCTAGGGAGATCAAGAAGACAAGGAGGACAAGGGAGACAAGGTAGAATTTTCTTCTTCATCTTCCCCTGCTCCCTCATCTCCCCCTACTCCCTCATCTCCTAAGCTATGCCCTACACCCTACTTTTCGTCGCTCTCCTAGCCTTCTACCTCGCCTTCAATCTCGGAGCTAACGATGTTGCTAACGCAATGGGAACTTCGGTTGGTTCCAAAGCTGTCACCCTGAAACAAGCGTTAATTATTGCAGGGGTATTAGAGTTTACGGGTGCTACATTATTTGGACATGAGGTAACAGAAACCCTTGCGACAAAAATCACTAATCCTGCTTTATTCGCCGCTACGCCTCAAATATTGGTAACTGGGATGGTAACGGTGTTACTGGCGAGTGGGGTGTGGTTACAAATTGCCACCTCACGTGGTTTACCTGTATCCTCTTCTCATGCAGTTGTTGGTGCGATCGCTGGATTTAGTTGGGTAGCTTTGGGAGTAGGTGCAATTGATTGGTCATCAATTGGCTCAATTACTATTGGCTGGATTTTAACGCCGATTATCAGTGGCGCAATTGCGGCTTTATTTTACAGTCAAATTAAGCGCTGGATTTTGGATCAACCAAATCAATTGGTACAGTTACAAGAGTGGATTCCCTGGTTGAGTGCAGTTCTTCTGGGTGCGTTTGGCGTGATTGTACTACCCTCACTGACTCAACCACTAACTAATTTTTTAATTGAGCTTGGTTTTAAAATACCCGCTCACGACATCCCCCTGTTAACAGGTGCAGTCGCAGCAGTCGGACTCACCATCATCAGCTGGCGACAGCTAGATAATGAGAGATACAAGGAAAATAAGAGCAAGAAATCCCCAATCCCCAGTCCCCAATCCCCAGTCCCCAATCCCCAGTCCCCAATTCCCAATCCCGTCGAACACTTATTTGCTCGATTCCAAGTATTGAGTGCTTGCTTTGTGGCCTTTGCTCATGGTTCTAATGATGTTGGAAATGCGATCGCTCCTTTAGCTGCGATCGTCTACATCAATCGCACTGGTAGCGTACCCACAAATGGTATCACCATCCCTATATGGATTTTAATCCTTGGCGGTGCTGGTATTGTTGCTGGTTTAGCCGTCTGGGGAAAAAAAGTCATCGCCACCATTGGCGAAAGCATCATTTCCTTGCAACCTAGTAGTGGATTTTGTGCAGAAATTGCTACTGCTACTACCATCCTCCTAGCCTCCCGGCTAGGTTTACCCGTCTCCACTTCCCACGCTCTTGTCGGTGGTGTAGTTGGTATTGGACTGGTACAAAACATCAAATCTATTCAGTTCAAAACTCTAAAAGGTATCGCCGCCGCATGGCTAATTACAGTCCCCGTAAGTGCTGTTCTCAGTGCTGCCATCTTTAGCATTGCCCGAATTTTGTTTTTCTAATAATTATTAATATTTTCCTGATGTTTTCCATTCAATATATTTGCTCACAGCAAAAAATAGACTGCTACAATGCCAAAGTCAAGGCGCATTTTTGCAGAATGGCTGCTCATTCACTAAAATATTGTGCAGGGGATGGAAATAGTTTAAATTTCCATAGTAAAGATACTCTAATCTCCATTTAAAGATGTAAACTGTCACACAAGTTACATTCCACACTAATTTACAGATTAGTCTTACAAGTCAGATAATTTGGTTATAGCAAGGCACGCATCTGCAAGTCTTTGATAATTACTATTGCCATCAAAACAATAGATATTTATTTAGCGTGAGATTTTTTTAGGAGCAAAAATCTCCTGGCTAATAGTTGATAGAAATTAAACTGACTAGATGCTCATCAATGCCAAAAATAACACCGTATAGTAGGCAGTGGGGCAAATTTGACCAGAAGAGATCAGCAACAGGGGTACATGCCCCACACACAATTTTTAACTTATGCGCCTGTAATTAAAAACGGGTGAAATCTCCTTTTAATTCTCTCTTCTGCTCCTCTGCCTTTTTCAAACTTTACCAACCATGTGTTTAGAATGACAGAATTACGTTGATATGCGGAAGTACTGTTAAAATTTTTAGTTTATCTGACAAAATACAGGAAATTAGTATGAGCGCCAGTCAAGTGTACGGGAAGCAGCTTTATCGTCAAGGTGTCAGAGGTTAGAAGCTAATGGGGCGATTCGAGAAGCAACCAGAAAACCCGCGAGCCAGAGGTGAGCTATCCAGAGCAGCAGAAAATGCCCTCTGGGCTGTAGTTGAGGATTTAGAAAATCTCCAGCAGAATGTCATCAGATCCTTGCAGGAAGACGTAAAGCGGCTTCAATCGGAAAAAAACCGATTAACTGATGACATTCAACACTTGCTAGAGGAAAAAGAACATTTGCAACAAGTACGGCAAATTACCGAACAGCAAGTGTTAATCCGTCAGCTAGCAGAAGTTCTGGCAAAGCATATATCTTCACAATTACAATCCTCTCTAACGACTTTAGCAACGCAAGCAGACGAAAACTCCTATGAACGTTCTGCGTTGAAGTCAGCTGAAGTGAGTAACAAGATAACAGGTGAGATCAATGAAAAAGTCGAACACATGTTTGGCAGTCTGGATGACACTGTTACTATCACCTTTAACTCACTGCAACAAGAACTAAAGAACTATCAAAGTAATCTTTCCCAACAGTTGTCTCGGATGTATAGCCAGCAGCAGCAAGGGGAAGAGATTTTGGCGGAGTTTGTTAATCGCCTACAGGGAAAACTAGAAAAGACAATAGAAGAAACTTCACGAAAAGCAGCAGCAGTAAGTCCGCCTACTGTGTTGCAACCGACTGAGCCACAGAAGAAGAGTTCTGAGACATCACCGCAGCTTGGCGAAGTAGCAAGAACGGCTGCTGAGCCAATTTCTGTCATCCCTAGGGAATTACCAGAAAGCAAAACTACGTCAAAGCCGCCTGCTGCGATCGCGCCACCAATAGAAAACGCTCCCAAACCAATTTCTATTGTCTCTAGAGAATCCTCAGAAAGTGAAGCGACGCCAAAGCCGCCTGCTGCGATCGCGCCACCAATAGAAAATGTTGTCGAACCAATTTCTATCCTCAGCAAGGACTTGCCCAAGAGCGAAGCTGTATCCCCACCTGCTACACCGACGCCACAACAGGGAGTAAAACAACCGCCATCAATGCAAAACGTTACAGAACCAATTTCTGTTATTCCTAGGGAATTATCAGAAAACGAAACTGTGTCTCCGCCTGCTACGCGAACACCACAGCAGGGAGGAAAACAATCGTCACTCAGGCGAAACCAAAGCGAACCAATTTCTATACTTAGCAAGGAATCTTCAGCAAGCGATATATCCCCGCCTGCTACGCCAACGCCACAACAGGGAGGAAAACAACCGCCACCAAAGCGAAACCAAAGCGAACCAATTTCTGTGCTCAGTAGGGACTTGTCAAAGAGTAAAACTACCCTAGAGCCTCCGACTACACCAGCGTCACGCCAAAGAGCAAAAACTCCGCGATCGCCTAGCTCCCAAACCTTATCATCTATCCAAATAGGTTTATTGCTAGTCGTGTTGTCAACGGTGATATCGTCACTTTACAACGTAGCTATCAAAATAATTTTCCATGAAGGTTCCCAAATTTTTGGAGTGGTAGAGGTGGAGCGCTTACTATCACCGAGTTTGGGCAATATTCTGTTAATTATGACGTTGCGGTTTATGGTCGTAGTACCATTAATGGTACTTTTGGCTCCCATACTACATCCAAGAGTGTGGCAAGACATCCAAAACTTAGCTGATTCAGTTCGAGGAAATTCCACGCCTGCTAATGTAACTACACAACGGACTTTGGTGATGTCTGTTGCAAGTGGATGCTTTTTGTTTGTATCTCAGGTACTAATCTACACTGCCATCGGTCAAGTAGCGACTGGAATGGCGATCGCACTTTTCTTTATCTATCCAATTGTGAGCGGACTATTGGCATGGTTTCTGTTTCGCGATCGCCCAAGCGCATTGGGTGCAAGTGCGATCGCCTCGATTTGCTGCGGTGAATTGTTGGTTTTAGCAGGTTCTCTCAGCACTGGTATGGGCAATAATATTCCTCTAGGAAGCAGCGCAGCAATCATTTCTGGAGCTGCTTTTGCTGGTTATGTCATCCTGACGCGGATATGCGCTGACCAATTACATCCCGTAACTTTTACTTTAATTAACTTCGCCACCATGTTGCTGTTGAGCTTTATCTGTTTGATGCTACCTTTACCAGGCGAATGGAACTTGCTAGTTGACCCCTCTAAGATGCTGGAACTTGTCTTAAGTGCGTTTATTTTGGGTGTATTGACCCTCTCTGGCTATTTATTTAATATTTTTGGCACACGTAACTTAGGTGCTTTACAGTCACCAATCATCGGTGCTAGTGTCCCGGTTCTAACCGTGATTTTCGCTGGGTTCATTATTCAAGAAAACTTGGATATTGTGCAAATTTTGGGAGTGTTATTAGTGACTTTTGGCGCAGCTGCTTTCAGCTTGGAAAAAATGCGAAATCAGGTTAAATCTTCTAGTTCTACGAATTAAATGATGCGTCGCAATCAGCTTATGCACGGTGGGAGTTACTGAACTTCCACCACTTTCAACCCAGAATCTAAGCTAATGTACATGCTCGTAACTCCTCTGGATTAATGCCTTCCATAGATATATTAATCCCATTGTCAAAGAGAAGATAGGAGTAGCCTGCGTTAATGGGATTCAGTTTGAAATACACCAGTAAAATCTTTGCAGTCATATCTTTTGGATAGCTAAATAGCTAATAAATCCTATAAATAAGCGATTAATATTTACCACTTATAAGAGATTTTTGTATATTTATCCTGATAAGCGTGAGGGAACCACGTAAGTATAAGTTGTAATTAGGAATAATTGTGTTGTAGAAAGCTGTTGCTTGTTTAATTTACATAATTATGCGTGATGGCTATCAGGAGCAGAATTAAAAACTCTGAGAGCTACGGACAAATGTCCTCTAGTCCAGAGTAAAGACTGACTCTTAAACGCCAGTTTATTCAACGGGGGGAACCACTCACACATGACCTTTGACAACCTCTTACTGTGGTCGCCGCTATGCGTAGCTTGCTTAAGCGCAAGGGTAGACAAAAAATGTGCTTGAACACGCAACAGCTTATTTACTACGTTTGAATAATTGAGAGACTCAAATGACAAACAACTCTAATGCTAAGCTCACAAATGCTTTTGATGATTCAGGCTTTGATCTAGAGGCACAGAATGAGGTTGAACATACCAATCGTGTCCTTAAGCGGAATTTACCAAGCAATAATGCGTTAGGCGGATTTCAAGTGGAAATCTTCACTGCTGATGTAAATTCAGTGAATATCAAAATTGATCGGTTTTTTCAGATAACAGAAGCGATCGCCCATCACAAAGTTAGTTAACTTGAGATGCGATCGCCTAAATAGGTAGATTTTTTTTACACTATCCTGCTGTAGGTATTAACAACTCATCCACACAGATCTAGTTACCCAAACAGGTTAGTCAGTAGATAAGCAACCTACTTGAAAGCAACAAATAAATTAGCTCAATGACAAAAGTCTAATTTTTTGTTGTTATCAAAAGTCAGAAACTTATCTGGTAAAATTTTACAAACAGTCATGAAACCAAAACCAAAATATGATTTTGTGATGTTTAGTTACTCGTTCACTCTCTGGTTGCCATAGTGCTGTAGATATAAATATTAGTCTGGGTTGATACACCCTGAATTCTCCATAACCCTTGTCAGCAAAAAAGAATGAGTAAAAATTTTGCCTGTTAGCATATCTCCAAATCTCAAGAAACCTTGATGATTGGAAGTATAAATTATCGAAATTATTCAGCAATTAGTTAGGTTAAAAAAGCATGACTTTATTTCTATTTAAACATTACTTTATACCTATTTAATAGAAAAAATGCTATGGTGGGAAGTAATGATGTTGGAAAAACCTAAAGGTATTTTAAAATTGGAATTACCTGCTTTATTTGATGTCTACTATTTGCCCTCAAGTCAACTGCCTATACTGCCAAGATATTACTGGAGGTTGTAAACGAGATGATAATTCACAACATACCCTGTGAATGTTGCTACACCCAGTAAGAGAGTTCCTCTTAATTTCCTCCTAAATTCCTATCACCTGTGTACTACCAAAAGTTGCCAAGACCAATTAAAGGTCATCTTAATTTGAGTAGTAGACATTGGGGAAAAACTTAATAGACTTTGTAAGTTACGAGGAATACAGTTGACTTGTAGAACGCAAATCGCATCAAGCGAGGTTTGGCGATGTCCGTGATTTTTCGGTTACATACAGGAAAAGCTATATTGACAATATTGCTTCTACCTGTTTGCCAGAAGAAATACGTAAATAAAAATTTTGGCTACCAAAAATCTCATAGTTATTGCATACTAAATAGTTTGAAATAAAGACATTGCCTTCAAGAGGGTGTATACTACCTATTTTCACTTGACTAATAACCGTGTAAACGTGCTATTCAATTGTCTGTAATATGAGTAACGACATAGATCTGATCAAACGTCTTAGCCCCAGTGCGATGGATCAGATCATGCTTTATCTGGCTTTTAGTGCCATGCGGACGAGTGGGCACAGGCATGGGGCATTTCTAGATGCAGCTGCAACGGCGGCAAAGTGTGCAATTTACATGACCTATCTAGAGCAGGGGCAAAACCTGCGAATGACAGGACATTTGCACCACCTGGAGCCGAAACGTGTAAAAATTATTGTCGAGGAAGTTAGACAAGCGCTAACAGAGGGCAAACTGTTGAAAATGCTGGGTTCTCAAGAACCTCGCTATTTGATTCAGTTGCCTTATATCTGGTTAGAGAAGTATCCTTGGCAACCGGGGCGATCGCGCGTTCCCGGTACAAGTTTGACGAGCGATGAAAAAAGACAAATTGAGCAGAAACTACCAAGTAATCTGCCAGACGCTCAGTTAGTTACCTCTTTTGAGTTTCTGGATTTAATTGAGTTTTTGCACAAGCGATCGCAAGAAGACTTGCCACCTGAGCACCAAATGCCTTTGAGTGAAGCTTTAGGTGAACATATCAAGCGTCGTCTGATTTATTCAGGTACAGTAACACGCATAGATTCTCCTTGGGGAATGCCCTTCTACGCTCTGACTCGTCCTTTTTATGCCCCAGCAGACGATCAAGAGCGCACTTATATCATGGTGGAAGATACTGCTCGGTATTTCCGAATGATGAAAAATTGGGCAGAAAGACGACCAAATGCTATGCGCTTGTTGGAAGAGTTTGATATCCAACCAGAACGATTGGAGCAAGCTATGGAAGAATTGGATGAAATTATCCGTGCTTGGGCAGATAAATATCACCAAGATGGTGGCATTGCAGTAGTTTTACAGACTGCTTTTGGCAAAAAAGAAGATTGATAATTCAAGAGTCATAAGACTATCGATGATTCTTGAATCAACAACTTTTACCGAAGTATATGCGTTAAAGTCCTTAAATTTTATTCTAGGATTTAGACGCAGGTAATTTTAATGCTTGTTATTAATGCCATGAGCGTGGCAAGTATTCGTAAGGCAAATTTTCAAGTGACTTGATTACTTCCTGGCATTAAATAGGGTTGGCGAACAGCCAACCCCAGACTCAATTTAGATTTCAGTCAATTGCAAAACCCTGTGTAATTTAGTTAGTACCTGGCTGCACAGGAACGCTTGGCTGCGTTGGAATATTGGGCTGCACAGGAACGCTTGGCTGCGTGGGAACTGGGGTAGTATCAAAAGTTGGATTTAATCCCCCAGGTAGTCTAGATGGTGGTGTAGACGAAGAAATGCCGCTAACGCTGTCACTAGCATCGATACAAGTATCTAACGCCTGAGCGGGGGTCAATTCCTCGATTTCGCTACGCAAGCCAACCACACACTGAGCATAGGTTACAGGTAACAAACTACGACCACAGTAAGTTAAAACTGCTGGGTTAATTGCCTCTTGGGTGTTCTGGCTAATACCAACTACACAGGAGGCTAAATCATTGGGACGGCGGGCTTGTCCACAGGAAGAAAGCGCATCCGCCGCTGCAATTTGCGTCTGCCTCTCAATCTTAACCACACAAGAAGCCAAGTCCCTCGGACGCAGTGCTGTTGCACAACCTTGTGAAGCAGCTTGTGCCGTGACGCCCACGCTCAGGAGTCGAGCAGCACAGACACGATAATCGTTGCTATAAGAAGCGGTGACAGCCATACTAGGCAGGATCATTGTTAACCATCCAGCCACAGCTAAAACTGGTGCTGTCAAAATTCTAGAGGCAGAACCGCCTTGTTTGTTTCTACCTCTGCTAACCACTTTTTTGCTCTGTAACATTGCTGTTCTCCAAACACCCAAAGTTATGCTAACTCAAATGTCTTGTAAATCCTCTGTAACAACAGAATTTCGCCTGTAGCATTAAATCAGTGAACAGTAAACAGTAAACATTTGTCTTGAAAAGTTTCTTAGGTTGGGAAATCCCGTTCGCATGATTGTGTCTTCCCTTCTCTACGAGACGCTACGCGAAGGGAGAAGTTCTGATGCCTACGGCGTCCGGCGTTGGCGCACCCTGCGGGATCTTGCTACAGACTTCTCTTTGCCGGAGAGAACTTTCCGCTATCACAGTTTCAGTCGCTTCTTCATGGCGACAAGTCCCTTGCCGAACCACTTAACCACTTAAATATATTAATAATTTCTAACTATTTATCAAAAGTTACTTGGAAATTATTGAAGATATGGCTCGTCATTAAGACACGTCTGTGCTGTAAGCAAAAATTGATTTTTTCCCTAATTATGTTAGAGTAGTGGATTGTAAAGATAAGTAAGCAGCGTAAAAAGTATTTCAGAGTGAAAACACTGCGTAAACCAATCTCACGATTGAGTAGCTTACGAAACTAAATAAACAGAAAATAATTGGTACGAGTACGGCGGGACAGCCCGGAATTTACGCTTGGGGAGAAGATGCATCTACTTTGATAGGATACGTCATGTCAAAGCAAGCGGCTTCGTAGAACCAAGAATTTCCTGATTTATAATCAGGGGAGTGTCAAAATGGTACGTCTGAGTAAAATTTAAACAGGATTAGATTAAGGAAACACATGTCCCGATATAGAGGGCCACGCCTCAGAATTGTACGTCGCTTGGGCGACTTACCAGGATTAACTCGTAAAAGCGCTAGACGCGCTTACCCACCAGGTCAGCATGGTCAGAACCGTAAGAAGCGCTCTGAGTATGCTATCCGTCTAGAAGAAAAGCAAAAGCTCCGCTTAAACTATGGTCTGACAGAAAAGCAACTGTTGCGCTATGTGCGGAAAGCCAGACGTGTTACTGGTTCTACCGGACAAGTGCTACTACAATTGCTAGAAATGCGCTTGGATAATACCGTTTTTCGGCTGGGTATAGCTCCGACCATTCCAGCAGCACGTCAACTGGTAAATCATGGTCATGTAACTGTTAACGGTCGTGTAGTTAACATTGCCAGCTACCAGTGCCGTCCCGGTGAAGTAGTTGCTGTCAGAGATCGAGCACAATCGCGGAAGTTAGTGGAAGCTAACTTACAATATCCCGGCTTAGCCAACCTCCCCAGTCATTTGGAGTTTGACAAAACTAAGTTGGTTGGTAAAGTCAACGGTGTTATTGAGCGAGAATGGGTAGCACTACAAGTTAACGAACTACTTGTAGTGGAATACTACTCACGGCAAGCGTAAGAAAGTGCTGAGTGCTGAGTACCTAGTGCTGAATTTTATTACTCAGAACTCAGGACTCATTACTCAGGACTATTTTATCCGCCAATTTGCGACATAGTGCGGGTGTATGTGCTAACACCAGATATAACACCAGAGTCGCGCTCTTTGAAGTTAATTTCTGGCTTGATTGCCAATAAGTTCTTGACTTGCTCTTGTAATTGAGCGGTGCTAATACCAGAACGGAGAGCAGTTTTTAGGTTTATTTGACCAGTTTCATTTAATAAGCAGGGTCGCAGCCAGCCATCAGCACTGAGCCGCATCCGATTACAACGATCGCAAAAACATTCTGACATTTGACTAATAAATCCCAGTGTCCCCAATGCTTTGGGAATTTTAAAGACATCAGCAGGGCCATAACCACGAACTTGAGATTCTGTCAAGCCCCAGCGATCGCGGATGCGTTGTCGTAATTCGGCTGAAGATACCCAACCGCGATCGCTAAATAAATGCAAATTGCCAATCGGCATAAACTCAATAAACCGGACGTGCCACTGTCTATCAATTGTGAGGGCAGCTAAATCTAGAATTTCGTGATCGTTGACACCAGGAATCACCACCACATTTAACTTCAGTGGGTCAAATCCGACGCTATAGGCAGCTTGAATACCATGCCATACCTGTTGCCAACGGCGACGACCATGATTACCAATAATTTGGTCAAAGATGTCGGGATCGAGAGAGTCTAGACTAATATTAATTCTTCGTAGCCCCGCATCGTAGAGGTTTTGTGCCATTGGGGCGAGTAAAAACCCATTGGTCGTCATCGATAAGTCTTGAGTTTGAGCAAGAGAGGCGATCGCTTTTACCAAATCCACCACACGGGGACGCAGCAAAGGTTCCCCTCCTGTCAAACGAAACCGGGTAAAACCTACAGGGATAAATACCTCTTGAATCAGGGTTAGCAACTCCTCATCAGTCAACAACTGTTGCTTGAGGATATAATCCAATTCTGTACCCTCTGGCATACAGTATTGACAACGAAAATTGCAGCGATCAATCAAGCTAATCCGAAGGTAGTCTACCTGGTTCATCGTTTTATTTTTATTGTGTTTGATCAGTTTGATAACTTGCTAGGGTGGTTTACCCCTTCCTACCTTGGGTATAGAAATGAAAGTATAACAGTTCTTATTTGTATCCAATATAGGGTAAAGGCGCACAGCTATAGCAATCCTAAATCAGTTATGAGAAAATGCTTAAAAGTACTAAAGTAGTAATTAGTACAAAAATATGGTTATGCAGGGATGTGGATACAATCATTAGAAGATTTTATTAAAGAAAGCCTAG
>NZ_VJXY01000147.1 GCF_014831675.1 Komarekiella delphini-convector SJRDD-AB1
TAGAAAATGCTGAAGCAATTTTGCACGCTAGATGTCAATGGGCGGCGGGAAGTTGGCTAACTTTTTGTGATTCCATTTTGATTGCTAGACTTTATCCTGCTTGACCCAACTTTTTCGTGTTGCACCCGGGCCAACGTCGGGAGTTGGGAGCGCAAATTGTCAGACGGGAATTACATAGTATCGAAGAGTTTGCGGAGAATTAACGAACCGGAAGGAAGCAAATACTTCACCAATCGAGATATTAACCTAAACATACAAAGGAGCAAAAATATGCAGTTAACTGTAGACAACGACATTCAACGCAGAGAATCGTCCTTGACCAAAGCATTACGGCAGATTCAGGAATTAAAATCCAAGGTTGCCGAACTAGAGCAGCAACATCAAGACTATGTGCGATCGCAGCAGGACTTAATTAGTGCGATCGCCTCCATTTGCGTTTCTTCGATGCAGGAGGTTGAGGCTTTCCGCATTCTGATATACAAGGGCGAGGCGGAGTGTCGGCGGTACTTGCGCTCGCTGTTGGTGAATCAAAGGAAGGCGTTTTGAGATTAATGAAGTGGGGATAGATGCAATAATTCTATACCCGACATTCTTTAATTTGGTCAATGTAATTATTTGTTTGCATTCACCCGTTCAAGCAGATTGGAAAAAGCCAATGATTCATGAGGAGCATTTCAGTATTTGTTTCAATAAAGTCAAGAGTGCAATCTCTCGACATTTAGAAACAGCAAGATATTGCTCATGAGCTTTTTGAGAAAGAATGATTGTTACCTACAGAAAAATTCTTTCTGTCATTTGACTCAACCTATTATCCCAGTTCTAATACTTGCTAAATCAATGACATGATATACTTCCAACAAAATGCCCCCGGTGGTAACAGCACCGGAGGACTACTCCCAAAATAGACTAAACCTACAGTAGGAGCAAAAGCAGTATGGCACAAATTGGTATCACACCAATACATCCTAAAGATTTTAAAAAGATTCATGATTTTTCGACTTACCAGATGAGCAGATTATCTGGCTACTCGGTTGAGGCCGTTAAAAACTGGTTAGCTGATGAAAGTAGCTCCAGATTTGTAGAACCAAAACCATACGTACTTAATCATTTTGGAGCAATTCATAGCTGCTTAGCAAGAAGTTAGTGTTTCCCAAACACTAAGTCGTTAGAAAACCCCTACCCATCAGTCGATGGGTTTTTTATTATTAAAGTAACGATGTCAATGTATAGCTTCTAAGTAGGCTCTAAACCATTAGATTGATAATCAACTTGACATCGTTAAGGTGCTAAGGAATTAGAGTTATGACGAACAAGATTGTTGACTACATATTGACAAGGAAATGATGAAGGAGTGGAAAAGTAAACTGTTTGAATCACCAAATTCAGAGTTAGGTTTAAATTTGTTGGGATTGCCACTATCGATAGCAGAAGGAACGCGAATTTTGGGTATATGTTACCGCACTTGGAAACGATGGAATGAGTTGGCAATGAACGTACCTGAATACAAACAACAACACATGCAAATGCTGGAAGTAATAGCCAAAACTGATGTAACTCCACCAATACTTCGTTATCAGGTATGGGTAATCGGAAAGATTGGGGAAATTTATAGTCAACTACCAAACGGTATTCCCAAAAAGTGGATAGCACAAGAGTATTTACGTACTAAACTTGACGATTTCACAGAAGAACAATATCACCGAGAACAAGAGCGATTTACTAGCAAAACAATACATAGAGTTTCAGTACAGTAAAAGTGGGAATGAGAGTTTGAGCGCTAAAAAAATGAACTGCCGATTTCCAGTCAGTTACAGGCTACTACACTTGTAAGCCAAGCCAATAACAGGTTTTTGCCTTTAATGACAAACTACATTCATAATGCCGAATTCCGCGAAAAAAGCGAAGTTGAAGTCCTCTGATATCCATCAGCCGGAGTAATACTAAGATACTACAAGTTTAAAACGCTTATCAAGTAAGGATTCGGCAGAACGTTAGCAAGTGGAATGACCCTTTTTCGGTTCCAAACGCCACAATTTATCTACACATTTTTTTTGATTCGGGAGTGAGTGTAGTATCAAACAACCAACCATGAGTGTCCATATATACGGAGGTAACAAAATGTGTACAAGAAGGAAACATACACAAAAACGACTCTTGATGGTTCAACTGAAACAATAGAAAAGATTGAGACAAATCCTTCAGGACTGTTAGAATTTTGTGCAGCAATAATCGCAATTACTTTGTCAATACTCTCGGTAACAATAATATTGCAGAGTCTAAATCATGCCAGTAATACTAGAGGATTGGATCTCCCAATCCATCAATCTCAAAAGCCAATGTGAAAAGATTCGGGGAGCTATTATCAGTGAGCGCACTTGGCGAAATTGGGAGCGGCTTGTAGGTGCTTGTTATCCCCAGGGAAATAAGGTGCGAGGTCGCTCCTACACACCTGAACAAACCCAATTGTTGTTGTGTCTGGCTTGGCTGCGTAAATATCACCCGCGTGTCAAAGTAACGTATCGGAGTTTGAGAGATTTCTGGCAAAGTAATGAGTATAAAGTGGAGGAGGTATTTGAAAAGTACTGTAATCAGGTAAACTCCGGTGAGGCTTTTGTAGCAGATGAAGTTAAACAGCAGCCCCCCAAAATAGCGTTAAGTGAGGTAAAAAAGTGCTGTGACCGGATTATGAACCGGGAAATTTCAAGGAATTGTTGGGCCAGTTGGAAACAGTTCTTGGGTATTCCGAAGTATGAACGTTTTGTAG
>NZ_VJXY01000004.1 GCF_014831675.1 Komarekiella delphini-convector SJRDD-AB1
TTTTACTGTGAGTCGCAACACACTGCTGCGATTAGTGCGTAGGATGCCTCTAACATCAGTCGATTCGCCACAAACTCTTGGAGTAGACGATTTTGCCTTTCGCAAAAGCCAAACTTATGGCACTATACTCGTTGATTTAGAACAAAGTCAACCAATAGCTTTACTCAAAGACCGCTCTGCGGAAACTTTAGCCCAATGGTTAAAAGCACATCCAGGTATTAAAGTTGTCTCACGAGACCGAGCCAAAGCTTATGCTAGTGGCATTAGCCAGGGAGCGCCCGAAGCTATCCAGGTTGCAGATCGTTTTCATCTACTACAGAATCTAGGAGAAACACTGGAACGAGTGTTTCATGGGCATAGCAAAGACTTGAAACAAGTTGATGAAGCTTACAGTCAAATCGAAGTCATCCAAACAGATGGCACAGTAGTTGCGCCAGTACCGCCACCCCCAACACCGACTAAACAGGAGCATCTTGCTGAACAACGTCGTACACGAAGACTGGCAATTTATGAACAAGTTTGGGAATTACATCGCCAGGGTTGGTCGGGACAAGCTATTGCCCGCAGACTTGGTATTGGTCATGGAACCGTGTTTCGTTACCTGAGTAGCCCCACATTTGTTGAACGTCAGGGACGCAGCGACCGTGGTCGAAGCTTGCTGAACCCTTACAAAAATTATCTTCTCAAACGCTGGAACGAGGGTTATATCGATACCAAAGGTCTGTTTGCGGAAATTCAACGGCGTGGTTACTCTGGTAGCTATGATACTGTGGCCCGCTACACCCGTCGATTGCGTTCCTCCCAAGGTTTGAAGCTGAGGCAACGGCTGGTAAATAAGCCTCTGCCAATAGTTGCTGAACCAGAGAAAAAGTCTTTGACTCCCAGTCGTGCAACTTGGCTAGTGCTGCGGCGACAGGAATTGTGGAAGCGAGGCGATGAACAACTGATTGCACTGCTAACGGCACAACACCCCGAATTAGCTCAGGCAATTGAATTAGGTCAAGGTTTTGCTCAACTGGTGCGTACTCGACAACCTGAAGAACTTGATACTTGGTTGACGCAGGCGGAAAATAGCATTCTTTCTCCTTTTCGCAACTTTGCTAAAAGTTTGCGAGAAGACTATGATGCTGTCAAGGCTGGTGTAACACTTTCAGTGAGCAATGGCCCTGTTGAAGGTCACATCAACCGATTGAAAATGTTGAAACGACAAATGTATGGTCGCGCAGGAATAGATTTACTTGAGCGACGGCTCTTGCTGGCTATATAAAGCGCGGGCAGGTGACAGTAAAAA
The DNA here is from genome assembly GCF_014831675.1 of Komarekiella delphini-convector SJRDD-AB1. Lineage (GTDB taxonomy): Bacteria > Cyanobacteriota > Cyanobacteriia > Cyanobacteriales > Nostocaceae > Komarekiella. Next base: position 1,292 of record NZ_VJXY01000004.1, read on the forward strand.
GTAAACTCTATTTTTGCGTTAGCGCAGCTTACCGTAGGTATCGCTCTTGGTGGGTACTTCGTGCCATCTCTCAATCTCAGTAATAGTTATTATTTCATCTTTTCTTGTTGCGATCGCCTAAACTAATATCCCCAATCAAGATCACCAAAAGTTGCCAAGACCCTTTTTTCTGACTGGGTTAATTTTTTGGATGAAGGAGATGGTGCATTCACACCAGATGCAACCGTAACCTGATATTTCATCTGAAATGACTGGAAATTACCTTCAGTTTTAGGCGTACAGTTTAACTCCAGTTGATAAATTCCAGTATTGGGAAAGACAATATCTGCTCCAGGAATACCTTGATATTTTTCAACTGAGATAGCTTTAACAGTAGGTTGTAGCACTGGTAAATCAGCAGGTTTACGAGGTTGCAAGTAAACAGCCATTTGACAATTAGCCTGCTCTAGTGGCAGGATTTTTCCTCCTTTGCGGGTAAGTGCAACCCAGGCTTTAGCATATTCTCCAGCTTTGAGAGTATGGTAAGGCTCAATGTGCCAAGTGCCTGCCACATCCCCTGATACTTGAATATTGTGAGCAGTAGCAGGAGTCACAAATAAGGCGAAAAACAGCGTGTAGCTTAGAGTTTTATTGATAGTTGATAGATATAACATTTTATTTGTAACCTTCACATAAGCCACAGCCTACGTCAAAAGAGAAGCATTCAAACTTAACTTTTTTAGTGATTTTATTTATATCTTTTAGGAAAGTATTCAATTTTCAATTGCTTGCGCGATCGCTAACCCAAATCCAGATCACTCAGTACGATGCGAGCGATCACTTCGTCTGTCAAGGGTAAGTGAACGATGAAAGTGCTACCCTTACCAAGTTGGCTTTGCACCTGTATACTACCTCCATGAGCCTGAACAATTGCTTGCGCGATCGCTAATCCCAAACCAGATCCACCAGTACGACGCGAGCGATCGCTGTTCACTCGATAAAAACGGTCAAAAATCCGCTTTTGCTCGTGCGATCCAATGCCAATCCCTGTATCTTGAACTTCAATTACAGCATGACCGTTGCTGCGTTTGAGGATGACAGTTACATAACCGCCAGCAGGGGTGTATTGAATAGCATTGGCAATTAGATTAGAAAACACACGTAACAGTTGGTCTTCATCTCCCATTACATATAAAAGTTCTTGGCATAAAACCAAAGATGTTAGTTGCAAAGAAGCCGCAGCCGCTAATGCTAAAAATTCTTCTATCAGGTCATTAATCAAAATATTCAGACAGCAATGTATTTGTTGTGCCGCCTGCGTTTGCTGTTCCAATCGAGACAGTAACAGCATATCCTGAACTAATTCAGCTAGTCGATAATTTTGACGTTGGATAGATACCAAAATATCTCGCGTCTCCTGAGTTAGATACTCCATATCAAATAAAGTTTCTACCGTTGCATTAATCGCTGTTAGAGGAGTACGCAACTCATGAGAGGCATCAGACGTAAACTGTTGCATTTGTTTATACGACCTGTCAATTGGTCGCATTGCTAAGCCTGCTAGCCACCAACTAGAACCACCAACTAACAATACCGTAATTGGCAATCCTAGCGCCAAAATTACTTTCAAAGCCGCGAGACGACTATCAAGGTCATTTAGACTGCGCCCTACCTGAATATAGCCCCAATCTTGATTATTTTGAGTGTGCAGCAGTAGAGACTTTTGACTGTAACGATTACCTTGCAAGTCTTTGACTGTTTGCCATACTTGGATTTGCACAGTCGGTGGCAATTCATCAGGTTGGAAACCTGCCACTGCAATTAACCGCCCTGAACCATCGACAAAACGGATGTAATATTGCTTATCTTTGTATACAGGACTAAAAATGCCGTGTTCATTATGGGTGCTTTGACTGTGACTCAGGATATTTTGGGTAGGACAACTGGACTCAGCTAAACAAATATTTGGTAAAACCTGCTGGAAAACTAGCTCTGTAATACCAGGTTGTTTCAAAGTTGGTTCAATTACATCATGTAGTGTACCTGCTACCGATTCCAGTTCCCGGTTGATAGAAACCACATAAGCATCAATGATTACCTCATAAACCACGAAACCGCATAAGGACAGAATCAAAGCCATAACTACCGCATACCAGGTAGCCAATTGCCAGCGAGTCTTACGAAATAGTCGAATCTGCATTGCCAGGATTGAAACGATAGCCCATACTAGGGACAGTTTCGATTAGCCCATCACAACCATATTCCGATAATTTGCGTCGCAAAAGTCGGATTTGAGCTGCTACTACATTACTAACGCGTTCTGCACTAAAGGCATACAGATGATTCAAAATTTGGTCACGAGTAATAACTGTATTAGGACGTTTCATTAAGTATTCTAATAATTGAAATTCTTTTTTTGTTAAATAAATTACCTGATTTTCCCCATTAGGATACTGACGAGAAACTGTACAATTACCGCAGTCTAGGATAAGACCACCAACTTGCAATTGTAAAGGCTGGATCTGAGACGTAAGCGATGCACCTCCTAAAGCAGATCGCCGTTGCAATGCACGCAATCGTGCCAATAGTTCTGCCATGCCAAACGGCTTGATTAGATAATCATCTGCCCCTGCATCTAGACCAGCTACCTTATCTGCCATGCTATCTTTAGCGGTTAGCATCAGCACTGGTAAAGCATTGCCCCGATTTCTTAAACGTTTACACAATTCTAAACCTGACATTCCCGGCAGCAACCAATCAAAAATTGCCAGTGTATATTGAGTCCAATTATGTTCTAGATAAATCCAGGCTTCATTTCCATCCAAAACCCAGTCAACAATATATCTTTCTTTACTCAACTTTCGCTGAATTGACGCACCTAGATCCGGCTCATCTTCAACTAACAGAACTTTCATAAGCAGTAGATTTACTCTAGAAAGTTGTTCATTAAATTACACGCAATTGAACAATTCCAATGGGTAACTCTACATTCATACCAGCGAGAATAGTAGATATTTTGTAGAACTTATCACCAGTAGTCACTGCTGTTTTTTTAACATTCTTCATTTCTACGATGATGACAGTTCCAGGAGCAACTAATTCGGCAAACTCTAGCGTAGCTTTTTTGCCTTGAATAGAAACTTTTGCCGCAATTTCTTTACCAGATTGATCGGACACATCAATACTTTCTCTAAGAACAATGTTAGCTGGAGCTTCGATAATTAGCTGAGAAATAGCCTTGCTTTTTTGGGGAACCGCTATTTTTAAAGTATGTCTGAGAATTCTCCAGTGGCGAATACCTTGAGGAGATTCACCTAAGCTAATAACGTGAGGAAAATTACCAGATTGTGGTGTAGGATTTGCATAAGTAGCTGGAACTACAACTGCCATGGTTAAGGCTAAAATCGTAGTATGTATCAATTTTCTATTCATTATGCTCTTATGATTACCTCACTATATACATCAATTATCAGAATCATCTTCGGTGAAAGATGTTACCTCTTAATAGCTTGACAAAGTGAGATGAAATTTGGGTGAAATTTTAGCTAGTTCAAGGTATTATTTAAAAATAAAAATAAATCAGTGACCTTTGGCGGAGCAATAATACTTTCGTAACCGTATACTTTTTTATAGTCTCAAAGCTCTGTCTAACCTCGTTTCAGCTTATATCGATATTGACAAACAGTTGAAAAAGCAAAATGTTAGTATTAGTATCTTTTCATACTTCAACTGAAAATATACTCTCGTAGATTTGTTTGGCAACGACGGAGGTAACTAAGTGCTTGTTTTTCTATGTAACGAACTCTCCTCTCACTAATGTTGAGATGTTGAGCTATTTGCGTCAAGGTGAGTTCGCAATTATCTTCCAAGCCATAATGCAAAATTAGGACTTGTTGCTGCTGTGGAGTTAATTCTCTCAGTGAGAGATATATATCTTGACGCATTAAATTTTGAGTTACTTGGATTTCAAGCGAGGCTTCTGGAACTTCTGTTAAAAGTTCTTGCAATTCTGTGTCTTGGTTATCGCCCATTTGTTTATCTAATGAGACAGGTTGACGAGATATCATCAGCAGTTCGCGGATTTGAGCAGGGTTTAATTTCATCTTTTCTGCAATTTCAGGTACACTAGGACTACGCTTTAATTTTTGAGATAATTCCCTTTGCACTTTTTTAAGTTTATTCAACTTTTCGGTAAGATGAATTGGCAGTCTAATAGTTCGTGATTGTTGAGATATTGCTCGTGTCATTCCCTGGCTAATCCACCAATAAGCATAGGTAGAAAACTTATAGCCACGAGTGGGATCAAATTTCTCTACACCACGCTCTAAACCTAGTGAACCTTCCTGAATTAAATCCATAAACTCCACATTTCGTCCTTGATATTTTTTGGCGATAGAAACCACTAAACGAAGATTTGCTACCATCATCTTTTGCTTTGCCTGTGTACCTTGCTGAAAAATCTCCTTCACTTCTATTTCACTAAGCTGTACATATTTAGCTAATTCTTTTTGAGATGGTTCGTGGTTGAGTTGTTTCTTCAAAGTTTCCTTTTTATTTTGTAACGTAATCATCTGCTGTACCTGTTTGCTAGATGAAATTTCTTCCTCATGAGTCAACAATGGTACACGAACAATATCTTGCAGATAATTCCGAACTATATCTGTGCTGAATTTAATATTTGACGTTGTTGTCATGTTACAAATCGGCATAATTTTAGTATTTTTTGTTTATATGAAAATATGTTTAATAAACATTATTCATTCATGTTACGGTAAGTAGCCACGGCTGAAGGAGAACTGCGATTGAGGTAGCGAAATATCCAATATTTAAAAACTGTATCCATGATGACTGGAACAGTAGCAATAAATAAAGAAGCAAGATTTTTATTTTCTGGTAAACCGTAATGTTGGAAAGTACTTTCTATAACTATTTGCCAACCATAAGGAGAGTGAAAACCGACAAATATATCTGTAAATAGAATAATTAAAAAAGCCTTAGCGGAGTCGCTTAGACTATAAGTTATATCGCCAGCAAAAGACATAAGAATGGATAGCTGCTGCTTACCTGTTAAGATTAAAATAATTAATGTGATGGCTGTAAGTATATCTGTAAAAATATTTGTTACTGCATTAATACTTTTAATTTTATTTTCTGCTACTAGCGCAATAGCTTTTTTCTTAATCTTCTTTTGAACAAGCTCGTCAGAGAATGTGGTGACTTTACCTATTCGAGCTTCAAAATAAACACTTTGCTCAAATCTTTTGAGTTCCGCTAAAACTTTTTCTTCTTGAGAACAATTTAAAAAAATATTTAACTCTTGTGAATTCCAAAACTTCTCAATTAAGGGAGCGATTAAAAAATTCCTAGAAAGCTGATTTATAAGTAATGGAACTACAATCAGAAGTAACAAAAAACGGACAGAGGAAATTGTTTGAAGTCGAGAAGCGCGAAACTCTTCAATAACCTTTACTTCGGCATTTGGATCTAACGTCTGTTGAAATTTTTCTATCGTCCGCAGGATAGAGCGAGGAATAAAGCTCATCTTTTGAGATGATGACTTTGATTTCATCTTAATTTATAAGCATCACAATTATAGTTGCACCCATAATTTAGTGAGACAACTGTGGCATTTTAAAGAGCTATAAGGCTATAAAATTTAAAGTTTAAATCTCTAAATTCTACTTTACAAAAACAGGATGAAATTAAGATGAAAAATCAGTATTTTATAGAAAGTTTTTCCAGCTTTAGTTATTTTCGTATATGCAAAAACGGCAAGTTTTACTTGAATAGCTATTACTTTAGTAATTTGTTATCGCAAAGCTAACGTGGTTGAGTATTCAGTCAGAATAATTACTTCAAATGCGATCGCCACCAAATTATCTACCCACATACTCAACTAAATTGATTTAAACCACGTTTTCTTGAGCAAGAGGACATGGAAAACTTGGATCGCCTGTTTCTATCTGAATTGTAGTGTGTTCTATACCAAAATGGTCGTGAAGTTGTTGATTTACCTGAACTAAAAAAGCATCACTAAGATTTCCAGCAGGCATAATTAAGTGAGCAGTGAGAGCTGTTTCTGTGGTACTCATCGCCCAGATGTGCAAGTCATGAACACTAGATACACCGGGAAGTTCAGCTAAGAATGTACGGACTGCAAGTGGTTCAATACCTGCTGGTACTGCATCTGTGACTAAGTTCAAAGATTCTTGGAACAATTGCCAAGTACTCACAATAATCACGACAACGATCATCAAACTTACAACTGGGTCAAACCATAGCCAACCAGTAGTAACAATCGCAATACCAGCCAGGACTGCACCCAAAGACACCGCCGCGTCAGCAACTAAGTGAATAAAGGCTCCCCTAATATTCAAGTCTCTTTCACGACCAGATAAGAACATTAAGGCACTTCCCATATTGATGGCAATACCTACCGCAGCCACGCCAATAATTGTACTACCTGATACTGGACTAGGTTGAGCAAAACGCTGTATGGCTTCCCAGGCAACTGCGCCAGAAGCTACGAGTACGAGAACAGCGTTCAAAAGAGCTGCCAAAATAGAGGAGCGACGTAACCCGTAAGTGCGGCGTGGTGTTGGTTGGCGACGACCGAGGAAGCTTGCTCCCCAGGCAAGTAACAAACCTAGAACATCACTCAAATTGTGACCAGCATCGGCAAGTAGGGCAAGGGAATTGGCAGCTAACCCATAAACTACTTCAATGACAACAAATCCAGTGTTGAGAGCAACGCTAATAATGAAGGCACGGTTGTAATTAGTCGGTTCGTGGCTGTGTCCGTGACTGTGATTGTGAGACATGAATACTGCCCTTAAAGCGTTACCAACGGCGACAGAACTTCTAGGTTTTGACAAGTGACAAACTTATCTTTAAGCATATCTTTGACCAAGGAAAAAAATTCGGTTATTGCACTTTCACTATCAATAACTGTAATGACAAGTGGTAGCATAGAAGACTCAATAGATGGATCTAGCTCGTTCATAGTGCGAAAAATACCATGTTTGCCATATCCAGAAATTGCTCGCATCACCGTCATCCCTGTTATTCCCTGTTATCGAGCGATTCCCAATAGAGTTTGGTGAAGTGGTTGGTGCTGCCAACCATCAGACTCACTGATTATAGATTGTTAGCTGCTTCCATTTAATTGGTTCGTGATTGTACTGTTGAACCATAACTGTTATCCCGTCGCTACCACTTGCTATTAATTATCGCTTGAAGGTAAAACGACCATTAAATTTTTCACCTTTTACATCCGTTTGAATAACAACTTTATACTCTCCCGTTGCAGTTCCGGCCAGGTTTGCCGTATATTGTTTTTCCTCGGTATTATAAGGAACTTGTAGAGTTTTTTGAGTGCCATCTGGTAGCTGAATTTGAGCCGTGAGCTTGGCATCAGTAATTGATTGGTCTTGCTCGCCGTGTACGCTGATATCTAAATGAGTAGAATCTTTTTCTATATCTGATTTAAACTCTAAATGATATTTGCCCGAATTTACAACTTGACTGCTAGACTTCTCTCCACTATTGGAGTGACCACCTTTTTCATCATGGCCATGACCGTCGTTTTCATTATGCACTTCCCCAGTTTTAGCAACGGGTTCAGTTTTAGTAGATGTTTCTGTAGTTGCTGTTTTAGTAACGGGTTCAGTTTTAGTAACACTTTCTGAGTTAGCGGCTTGATTCCCACCACTACAAGCACCCAAAAAAATTAATCCTACACTGCTAACAATTACTAAACTGGTTTTCAGAAATTTCATTGATTTACACTCCTCAATATTTGGTCAATTAACAACTAAAAACTTGCCTCTCCTGCAATTTATGTCTGAACAATTGGTTCAGCCTTTCTTGGCATCAAATATCTACTAAACTGTACATACAAAGTCGGAAGTACCAAAAAAGTTAAAGCAGTTGAAGTAAACAATCCACCTAACACTACAACACCTAGTGGCTGGAGGATTTATTTTCCGGCTCCGCTAACAATTACCAAGGGTGAAATGCCCAGTCCTGATGATAGCGCAGCTAAGTAAGTTTAAAGACAAAGTACTTTATACTTCATCCACTATCCCAGATGAAGATGAAATTGAGATGAAATTTTTAGGGACAATAAGTAAAATTTCTATGTTAGCAATTGTTACTAAATCATCAACACCGTTGCTACTTAGACACCAATTGCCCCTGGTGTCAGCTACGCTATACTTATCCATACAAGTATTTCAAAATTAAAGAGCATCAGTCAGCTAGATAGCTGCGTGAGTTAATTCCATATCTTCGTAGAAGCGTGAGAGCTTGTTTTTCCACTTGTCGTACTCGTTCCCGACTAATACCCATCCGTTGACTAATCTGTACTAGGGTCAGTTCACATCCACCTGCTAAACCAAAGCGCAAGATTAAGACTTCCTTTTGCTGGGGAGTCAGCTTTGCTAATAAGTTGTGAATATCTTGATAGAGCAATTCTCGTTCGGCGTAGCGTTCGGGAGACATTCCATCATCTTTCAGCAGATCCTGTAATTGGGTATCCTGCTCAAACCCAATTCTCATATCTAAGGAAACAGGTTGACGAACCAGCTGCAAATATTCTCGAATCTGACTGGGTTCCAGATTGAGGGCTTGGGCGATTTCATTCACGCCAGCAATGTAACCAAGCTTTTGAGATAACTCTCGCTGAACACACTTAATTTTGTTCAGTTTATCAGCCATGTGAATGGGTAAACGAATAGTACGGGATTGTTGTGCGATCGCTCGTGTAATTCCCTGACGAATCCACCAGTAAGCATAAGTGGAAAACTTGTATCCAAGAGTTGGATCAAATTTCTCTACCCCTCGTTCTAGCCCCAATGCACCTTCTTGAATTAAGTCTAGAAACTCAATATTGCGTTTCTGGTATTTTTTAGCAATAGACACCACTAACCGCAGATTAGCCTGAATCATCTTCTGCTTGGCAATTTGTCCTTGACTTAGTTGTTGCAGTAGTACATCTTCTTTCAACTGCATCTTGTCAGCCCATTGTTGCAAAGTGGGTTCATGCTGTAATTTTTCAGCTAGCTCTTCTTTTGCAGTAAACATCACCATCATTTGCTGAACTTGTTGAGCAAAAAAAATTTCTTGCTCATGGGTTAACAGAGGTACACGTCCAATGTTATGAAGATAGATATTTACTGCATCTGCTGTAGATGAAAATTCGTTATTCTTGCTCTTAAGTTTAGTCACTTGGGATGTTGAATTAGGCATAAATATGTTAGCCTCAATTGAATAAAATCAAATGGTTACATAAAAATAAATAAGCACAAAATAATCGAGATGATAAATTTTAAAAACTTCATCAATTAATTGGTTCAAACTGTCCTAAAAAAGTAGGTCGGGGACGGGTAATGTCAACTTCCCACAAAGCCTTAACATTCGCTAATGATTCCCGTAATAAATCGGGAATCATTCCTCGTAGTCCATAAATTTCTATATCTGGAGTTCCTAAACCAACTGTCTTTAGTCCTAATTGGCGACAGGTATAAACAGTGCGGGGAAGATGATAATTTTGAGTGATGACAACAGCTTTATGTACACCAAAAACTTTATGAGCGCGATAACAACTCTCATAAGTGCTGAAACCTGCATAGTCTAGGGTAATGTTTTTCATCGGTACACCCAGATCATGGGCATATTTCTGCATAGACCTGACCTCATTATAGGAAACTGTGCTGTTATCTCCTGTCATTAAGAGCTTACTAATCTTTCCCATTTTATAAAGTTTGACAGCAGCTTCTACACGGTCTGACAACATAGGTGTGGGATTACCATTTGGAAGAATTCCTGCACCGAATACTATTGCAACCAGTTCTTTTGGGACTGATTCTGGTTGAACGTAGCGATCGCCATTCGTCATTAAACCTATATAAGCCGTTGCTATTAAAGGTTTTGCTAATACACTAATTACTAAAACTAGCAAAATCCATCGCAGGTAACGGAAAAAATTGAAATATTTTTTTCCTACAATTTTTTTAAAAAATCTCATATAAGTGATGTTTTACAGAGTATTTTATTGGATCAGCGATGCACATTCTCTAAAGTTGATGTGTAACTATAAATTACTTCTTATATTATCAGCCAGTAAAACAAATCACTGGCTGTACTTTAGCAAAATTACTGTCACATCTGTGCTTAACTTAGTGATGCCAATTAATTCTCCAACACCACCCCAGCTACCTTTCCATTTTCCTCAACAACCGCACTTCGCTTAGGTAATAAAAACCTACCAAACTTCGAGTACAAAGCAGGTAAAACCAGCAAGGTTAACGCTGTAGAAGTAAACAAACCACCCAAAACCACTATCGAAAGTGGCTGTAAAACTTCCTTACCTGGACCCGATGTAATTACTAACGGTACTAATCCCAAAGCGGATGTAAAGGATGTCATCAAAATAGCATTGAGTCTTTCCATTGACCCGACTAGAAGGATTTCTTTTAATGACATTCCGCTAGAAAATTTAGTAGTGTAATTGTCTACTAAAAGTAGTCCGTTGCGAGTAGCTACACCAAATAAAGTCACAAAACCTACCAAGGAAGCGACTGAAACAACGCCCCCTGTTAGTGCTACAGCAATTACACCTCCGACTAAAGCGATGGGCAAGTTAATCATAATCATTGCTGTAGAAGCAATGGATTTGACAGAAAGATACATTAATACCGTAATCACTACAAAGGAAATAGCACTGAAAATCAAAATATTTTGTGAGGCTCTTTCTTCGGCTTCAAATTGACCGCCATACTGAATAAAGTAACCAGAGGGCAATTGCACTTGTGCTTTGACTTTGTTTTTAATTTCATTGACTACCGATCGCAAATCTTTGCCCTGAGCATTAGCAGATACTACAATTAGACGGGAGACATTTTCCCTGTTAATAGTATTTGGGCCAGTGCCATAGACAACTTTAGCCACATTAGCTAAAGGAATTTTATTTCCCCCTTCATCTCCACCTTGGGAAGGGGTATCAACTAACAAATTTTCAATTGTTTGTAAATTATTCCGGTATTCTGACTGCAACCAGACAATTAAATCAAAACTTTGTTGCTTATCCAAAACTTGCGATACTACTTTACCATTGAGCGCAGTTTCGACAAGTTCAGATAGTTGCCCAACTGTTAAACCATAACGTGATGCGGCAACACGGTCAAATTTTATTTGAATTTGTTCAATGGGAACTTGCGGTTCTAATTGTAAATCTACAAGCCCAGACACAGATGACATTGCACCTTCAACTTGTTGACCAATCCGGCGGAGTTCTTCTAAGTCTGAGCCAAATATTTTTACAGCAATTTGACTTCTTACCCCAGATAATATTTCATCAATTCTGTGAGAAATAAATCCACCAATATTTGCAGCAGCACCAGGTATTTTATTAAATTCTTCCCGCAACCATTCTACTGTTTCTTTCCGCTTTTCCATTCCTTTGTCACTCAGCCCAATATCGAGATGGCCAAGATTTACGGGTGCTGCATCTGGATCACTAGGGGCGCGTCCTGCCCGTAACTGCACATATTTTAACCTGGGGTCATCTTTGAGTTTATTCTCCAACACAAAGGCGGCACTGTTAGTAGCTTCTAAAGATGAACCTGGATAAAGAGCTAAAGTATTTACCAAAGTTGATTCTTGAAATTCTGGTAAAAAAGCCCGTCCTAAAGCTGGAAAAATCACTATTGCCGCTACCATTCCCGCTAAAGCCACCGAGATAATGATCATGGGACTGTTGATAGCAAAATCTAAACAAGGATAATAGAAACGCTTGAAAATTCGGGGTATTAATGGTTCCTTTAACGGCATTTTTCCGTGTGGAAGTAAAATTGCACACAAAGCCGGACTTACAAGCAGCGCTTCTAAACTAGAAACTATAACTACCACCAGATAACTAAGACCCATCGGGCCAAAAATCCTACCCTCTACACCAGCGAGGGCAAATATTGGAGAAAAAACGACAATAGTAATTAAAGTTGCCCCAATCAGAGATTCCTGGACTTCCTCTATTCCTTGAAAAACAACTTCCAGTATTGGACTAGGATTAGGAGAGTATTTATTTTGTCGCAACAAACGAAAAACATTTTCTGCATAGACAATGGCATCATCAATCGCTGTACCAATGGCGATCGCTAATCCCCCCAAGGTCATTGTATTCAGCCCCAAGCCCAAAAAAGATAATACTTGCAATGAAAATATAAAAGTCAGGGCAAAATTTAACAGCACAACTCCAAGAGTCCGCCAATTCATTAAAAAAGGGATGAGGATAACGGCTGCAATGATACTACCTTCTACCAAGGCTGATCTAACATTTTCTACTGAAGCATCAATATAATCAGCTTGACGGAAGGTCGCATTTACTTTAATTTCTTTCGGTAAACCTGCTTCTAGCTCAGATATTGCGGCTTCAATCGCACGGGTGACGGTGGGAGTATCAGCGAGAGGTTGCTTATTCACCATCACTACTACAGCATCTTTGCCATTTAAGCTGCCATCGCCTATCTTAATCGCACCGCCAATTTGAATTTCGGCAACATCTCCCAACCGCACAGGCGTTCCTTGACGGGCAACAATTACAGATTGTTTTAAATCATCCAAGGATTCAATTCGGCCAATTCCCCGAATCAGAGTTTGCTTGTCAGGGCTGATTAAAAAGCCACCAGGAGCATTGACATTTGCTCCCTGTACTGCGTCAGATACTTGCTGTAAGGATACATTAAAAGCTCTGAGTTTGTTCGGATCTACTAGTACTTGATACTGGCGCACTTCACCGCCATACACTAGTACTTGACTAACGCCAGGAACTGCTAAAAGGCGGTTTGTAACTTGCCAATCAACGATTCGGCGTACTTCCATCAAGTCGATTTTGGATGTTGGGTTTTGGATGGGTATTTCTCCTTTCTGCCCCTCCTCTTCCACTGTGAAAGCATATTTTAATACAGTGCCGATAGGTGAACTGATAGGAGCGAGTCTTGGTGTTTCAATTCCTTCGGGTAGCTTACTCACTACTTGTTGCAGTCGTTCTTGTACTAACTGGCGGGCTTGATAGATATCTGTTCCCCAGCCAAAAACGACTCTGACTACGGAAAGTCCTGCTGAGGAGGAAGAACGAACTGCGCTGATCCCTGGTGTGCCGTTGATTGAGCTTTCAATTGGTAATGTCACCAGAGATTCTATTTCTTCAGGAGCAAGTCCGGGAGCTTCTGTTTCAATTTCGACCTGGGGAGGTGCAAAGTTGGGGAAAACATCCAACGGCATTTGCGGGATAGTATTAAATAATATGATTATTGTGGAAATAAGTGCCGCAATCACTACTAACCAGCGTCGAGAAATTACCCATTTAGCAACTGTACTAATCATTATCTATTTAGTTGTTTATTGTTGTTGGTTATTAGTTGTTAATTATTTCAAATCCACAACTTTATAAAAGAGAACTTCAAATTCCACATTATTAATTTTTTGGCGTTGCTGATAGCCTGCGTGGCGTAGCCATATTGAAGTATGAAATAAAAAATCAAGGATTTAAAACTCCTACTCTCTGCGCCACCCTGCGGGTTCCGCCTTTCCTACGGGACACTACGCGAAAGCGGTACTGCGTGTTAGCGTTAGCGGGGCGTAGCCCGATAAATTCATACTCTTAATCAGCACCGCAAATTTTTTATTAGTAATTGGAATGAGTATCCTTGTCATTTTTCTCAACAGAAATGGCGGGAGTAGAGGGGGTTGGTTGTTTGTGGTTGTCGATATAAACCTCGGTTTCATAATTAAAACCGTTACCTACTGGTACTAAACGGGAACGGTTACGACGGCTAGACCAGAAACTACCAGCTAGGAAAGCCAAAGTAGCAAGGGCCACTCCTCCTGCTCCAAATAACCACAGAGGTAGCGGTAAGATGTTAGCCTTAGTATCCTCTGAATGTGCTTGTTCCTGTTCTTCTCCTTCGTTAGATTTACTACCACCCTTCAATGATTGTGCATAAAGTTGTGGCGCACGCTGGGTAACGACTGAATCTCCCTCGAATAAACCACTTTTAATCTCAATTAAATCTTCAGAGGTTTGTCCTAGCTCAACTTCAACAGATTGGAAGGCATTGCCGTTTCGGACATAGACCAATTTCTTATTATTTGCATCTACTACAGCAGACTGGGGAATTGCCAAAGTAGCTGTAGATGTCTGGTCTGTTACAACTTCAAATTCAGCAAACATTCCGGGTTTGAGCTGCCCTCTAGCGTTATTGACTTCGGCTTGTACTGGTACTACTCGCGTTTCTCCTTCGACTATTGAGCCAATCCGTGTAATCCTGCCTATAAAGGTTTGATTAGGTACACTAGCAACCTTCATCCTTACCTGTTGACCTGTCCTCACTTTATCTAAATCTTTTTCATAGATATTCGCTGTGGCAAAAACCCGACTATCATCTGCGATCGTCATTAATTTACCACCCGCGTCCTGAAATGATTGACCGATAGTAACTTCCCTATCAACAACCTTGCCGGTAATCGGAGCTGTTACTGTTATTAGTCCCTTAGCATTAGCGCGGTTTCCTAGTTGAGAAAGGCGAGTTTCATAAATAGCACTGCTGCGATTAATATTGGATTTTGCTAGGCTAACTGCTACTTGAGCGCGTTTGAGTTGATTTTCAGCCGCAATGACATCGCGGCGGCTGTTGGCTGTGGTTAATTTAGCTTTAGCTTCTGCTAGCTGGGTTTGAGATTCAAGAGCGTTGCGACGTGCCAAAGCACCTTCAGTGGCTAACACTTGATCTTTCTCATACTTTTCTTGAGCAAATGCTACTTGGCTTTGGGCTTGGGCGATTTCTGCTGTGGCTATTTGCTGATAGCGATCATAATTTTGTTGAGCCAGCCTCAAGTCAGCTTCAGCCTGCTGTAAATCAGCTTGACCTTGTGCTAATTTGTCTTGAGATTCCACGCGCAATGTCACTAAATCTGGACTGGTCACAACAGCCACAGGTTGACCTTTCTTTACTGATGCGCCTGGTTCTACCAACAGTTCAACTACTTTTACCCCTTGAATTGGGGTGGTGACTTCCACTTTCTGGCTAGGTAAGGTTTCAATCTGTCCAGTAGTTTTAATGCCGACAGCTAATCGTTGGCGTTGCACTGGTTCTACCTTAACTCCTAGCAGTTTTGCGGTTTCTGCATCAACTTCAACAGAACCAGTTGCTTCGCTTCCACTACCCTGAAATGAACTTGCACCGCTATGGTCGTGTCCAGCACCAGCCAAAACAGTAGTAGGAGTATTTAGTAGTAACATCAACATTGTCAACGAAACATAACGCAGTGGAGCAGAACATTGAAACAAATTAGAGATTCCCATCGCTTGTTGTGTCCTAAGTTAGTGAGAAAGCAGAATCGCCTTTGGATGTTGGCATTTAATGTGCAAATTTGGACTACCGCTTTCTTTAGCTAGTTACATTGCTTTTGTGAGTAGTTTAAGGAATTTGAATAGTAGTCTTTTTCCAGTGTTTCATATCGATATGAAATTTGGGTGAAATTTTTGATGGCGATTGTTATTAGGAGTAACTATAATATTTAGGCGATATTCATGTTTGGAATTTTACATTTTTCTTAAAACTACAAAATACACAAAATGTCTATATAATTTATATACATTTTGAAATTACTGTAGGCATTCTTACAACACAACTATAAATATTTCTTGTATATTTTCATTACTATTAGCTAACGTAAAAATTAAATAGCCTACAGCTTTCTAAATAAGAAGGCACTCGCTATCAAGCTTCAGCTATTAGCCCTATTTTGAAAAGGAGACAGTAGACAGTAGACAGAAGGCAGAAGTAAAGAAAAATTTTATCTTTTGTTGTGTTCATATAGCGCCTGCTTTGCGCTCACTTTATTTCAGAACGTCTCTTTTAAAAAAACTAATTTTAAACTTTAAAATTTTATTATTTAAAGTTTAAAATTAACATAAAGATCGATAACCAAATAAACCAATATTTAAATATTTTATTAATTTAGATTTTCCACTAAAGAGCGATATAAGTTGATGACGTGACTGTCAGCCAAACTATAATAAACATTCCGACCTTCTCGACGATAGCTGACTAAACGCATAGCTTTCAATAACCGCAGCTGATGGCAAACTGCTGATTCACTCATTTTGGTTAATGCAGCTAGATCGCAAACACACAACTCACTAGAAGCCAAAGCTGATAGGAGGCGTATACGGTTTGTATCTGCTAACACCCCAAAAATTTCTGCCATTTGTTGTGCTTTATCTGTCGGTAAGATTTGAGCCTGAGATGAGCGTACATTATCTAGATGCACCAGATGAGTATCACAGGTAGGGGTATCAGAACTTTGAATTAAGTCTAAGTCCTGCTTTTTCTTGTGCTTATTCATAGCAAGTTTTACTTAGCAATAGTTATCAATCTCAATAATAACTAAAATGATAACCATTGTACAGTTGAATAGTTGTTCAATTGTTGTATTAGAATATTGGCAGCTAACTTTTTGCCTTGATTCTAAAGCTGCTATGACTCAAACTCCTGAACTCAAAACCCAAACTTTGCAAGTTGGCGGTATGGACTGCGGAAGCTGCGCCAAGACAATTGAAGTCGCTTTGCAACAGTTACATGGTGTGACAGAAGCAACAGTAAACTTTACAACTGGTAAGGCTAGGGTTTCTTATGATCCAGAGATATTGAGTGAAAAGAGTATCTATAACCAAATTAAAGGTTTGGGTTATACGATAGAGCAAAGTCATGAGGCACAATCCCATCAGCATACTCATTCCTGTGGCGGTGAACACGACCATGACCACCAAAATCATGACCATAACGTAGATATGGTTTCTCTGCAAACGCTACAGCTACAAATTGGCGGGATGGATTGTGGCAGTTGTGCCAAAACCATTGAGGTTGGGGTGCAGAAGATAATAGGCGTACAAGAAGCATCGGTCAGTTTTGCTAACGAAAGATTGCATATATCCTATGACCCACAATTGGTGAATGAGAAAGCAATTTATGACCGGGTTAAAGATTTAGGTTATACGGTTGAGAAGGGAGCAACGCGATTTGGTGAGGTCAGTTCTCATCATCATACTGATTCTTATGGTCATGACCACGAGTATGATCATAACCACGAGCATTCTCAGCCAATAAACAAGTTAAAACAAAAACAAAAATCCGACCTCACAAGCTGGAGATTCTGGATTGAAAATCGTCGGGGACAGAGTGTCATACTTGCAGGCATAGGCTTAGTTTTAGGTTTACTTAATCAGTATTTAATGCTACCTATCTGGATTGCACGAGCTTTTTATGGCATTGGTATAGTAATTGCTGGCTATCCGATCGCACGGGCTGGTTTGTTTGAGTTGCGCTTGCGTCGCGCCGATATGAATCTGCTCATGACTATTTCGGTGATTGGGGCAGTAATTTTAGGAGACTGGTTTGAAGGGGGGCTGGTTGTCTTTTTGTTCTCTTTAGGCACAACATTGCAAGTTTTCACCTTTGGTCGTACCCGCAATGCAATTCGCTCATTGATGGATTTGACTCCACATACTGCTACAGTTAAGCGCGGGAATCAGGAATTTACAGTTCCCGTCGAAAGTATTCAGCTAGGTGAAGTTTTGACGATTCGACCAGGAGGGCGTGTGGCGTTGGATGGTGTGGTTGTTTCTGGTAACAGTGCTATTGACCAATCTCCAATTACGGGAGAGTCAATTCCAGAAGATAAAGCCGTTGGGGATACTGTCTTTGCAGGCACTTTAAATCAGACAGGTTTTTTAGAAGTCAAAGTTACGCACACTGCTAGCGATACAACCGTTGCCAAAATTATTAATTTGGTAGAACAAGCTCAAGAAAGCCGCGCACCTTCACAGCAGTGGGTGGATAAGTTTGCACAGGTTTACACACCGATAGTGATTTTAACTGCGATCGCCATTGCCCTAATTCCGCCCTTAGCTTTTGCTCAACCTTTTAACGTCTGGCTTTACCGCGCACTGGTCATGCTAGTAATTGCTTGTCCCTGTGCCTTAGTCATTTCTACCCCAGTTTCCATTGTCAGTGCTATTGGTGCTGCAACTCGGCGGGGCGTTTTATTTAAAGGGGGTAATGCACTGGAAACGGCTGGACATCTAACTACCCTTGCTTTTGATAAAACTGGCACAATTACCCAAGGGATGCCTATTGTGCAGCAGGTTTATGACTTGGGGAAAGTGAGTGCAGACATGATATTACAGATTGCCGCTTCCTTAGAACAAAAGTCTGAACATCCCTTAGCAAAAGCTATTGTGGCCAAGGCTCAAGAGATGGGGCTGGAGTTAGAAACTCCCCTTGATTTTACCGCATTACCTGGTAAAGGGATTCAGGCAAACTTTGGTGAGATGTTATATCTGGTTGGTAATCGACGGTTGTTTTCAGACCAAGGTATTTGCTTGTCTGATGAAGCTGAATCTTTGTTAACTGAAATTGAACAACTCGGTCAAATTCCGGTGTTGGTAGGGACGAACGAAGGGTTATTAGGAGCGATCGCCCTCTCTGATGGTATCCGCTTGGAAGCCACCGAAGCCCTGCGACAATTGAAGCGGGTTGGATTGAAGCGATTGGTGATGTTGACAGGCGATCGTACTGTTGTGGCCAAGCAAATTGCCCAACAAGTTGGAATTACAGAGTATCAGGCAGAACTGTTACCTGAAGATAAACTGCAAACAATTCAACAGTTGCGTCGTCACGGGGTAGTAGGTATGGTTGGAGATGGCATTAACGATGCACCTGCTTTAGCTACGGCAGATATTAGTTTTGCTGTGGGTGGAATTGATATCGCTTTGGAGACAGCAGATGTGGTGCTGGTAGGTAGTGACTTGAGACAGCTTGCTTATGCAGTAGATTTAAGCCGACGTACTGTGTCAGTGATTCAACAGAATGTGGTTTTTTCTCTGGTAACTAAGGCTTTATTTTTACTATTGGGAACGTTTGGGTTTGTTGGTTTAGCGATCGCCGTCTTAGCTGATACAGGAACTTCCCTGCTAGTAACTGCAAATGGAATGCGTCTGTTTAAAACCAAAACTTTTAAAAATTAAACAAATAACGCATATTCTACAGAGATTAGTAACGTTTAACCAACGTTATTAAATGTTTTACTCTAGTAATTGCCCTTGCCTCAATCTCTGTAGTTTCAACATCGTGATACATATCATTAACCACAAAAATCCAACACCATACCCAGCAATTACATCTGTCGGCCAATGTACTCCTAAATATAGGCGACTGATGCCAATTGCCACAATTAGAATAACCGCTAAAACATAGATTAACCGCGAAAATTGAGGATAATAAGTAGCTAGTATATAGGCAATAAAACCATACATCACCATAGAGCCTAGTGCATGACCGCTAGGAAAACTAAAAGATTTTTCAGAAATCAAAAGTGTCCAAAGTTGCGGACGGGGTTTAGAGAAAAATAACTTTAAACCTGTATTTAGAGTTAACCCTCCTATACAAGTAAGCACAAAAATATATGTTTCTATCCGGTAACGTCGCCACCAAAGTATTCCTAAAGTCATTGCTGCGACTACTACTACTGTCTTTGGATTACCAAGATTCGTAATAAATAACATTAAATTATCAAGACTCGGA
This sequence comes from Komarekiella delphini-convector SJRDD-AB1, assembly GCF_014831675.1. Lineage (GTDB taxonomy): Bacteria > Cyanobacteriota > Cyanobacteriia > Cyanobacteriales > Nostocaceae > Komarekiella. The sequence goes on from NZ_VJXY01000004.1 coordinate 20,914, forward strand.
TTGGCAAATTGATGTAACCATAATAAGAAAGATGTATCAAATGCAAAAGCTTCTGTCTCTAAAACTTCTTCAGCAAGCTTGGCGACAACAAACAGGATCAGCAAACAAATTGCAAGTCCAACTATACCAATTGTGGCAATTAAAGGAGCTAAACGAGGGTATATATCGCGCAGCCAAAAGTTAGAAATTTTTCGTATCATTGAATATGTCTAAGTCTGTTATGGATTTATAGCTTACAAAATAATAGTCAAGAACTTGAAAAGACGATTTTGAATCGAAAATAGAGTTATTTTGCTCAAACTAGGCTTCTAAGTACCTGGTTTAAAGTAATCTAGTAACCTATCTCCTGAATCTGCCCTTACTAAGGCTACTACTACATCGGGTAGTACAGCTAAATTGGGATACACTAAGTAACGAGGTTCCCAATGAGGAGTAAACTTATCTTTAAATGTATGTAAACCCTTAAAGTTATAAAACTTATTTAAGTGTTCGTAAAGATATTTTAATGCTTTCTCCAAAGTGGGAGAATTTTGTGTTTCTCCAACTCCAGAAAGTGCTGATAATCCCAAATTAAAACCGTCATAATTTAGTTGCTGAAAGTGCTGAAACATTGAGACAAATAAAAATTCCATTGTCCCTTTTTCAATGTGTGTACGTCGTCGCATTAAGTCGATAGTAATTTCATTTTTTTGATACTCTGATATCACATTGGCGAAGGCACTTATTGTTCCTTCTGGGGTATGTACAACCACTATTTCACATTCACACAAGTAGTCATAATCAAACCAACCAACAGAAAATTTTTTCTCGGCTCCCTGCATCATCTTAAGCCATTCATCACTTACTGACCTCAATTCTGTTAATAATTCATTGGCAATCGGTGGTTGATAAAATTTAACTTGATGACCTGACTTAGTAAGTCTATTGAGAGCATTTCTTAAGTTCTGGTTAGCTTTGCCTTGAAGGGTGAAGCTATGTAAGTCAACAATTGCCTCCTCACCAATTTGAACAGTACGGTAGCCTAAAGATTTATATATATCTAAATCATCTGGTAAAGTTTGATAAAATGCGGGATACCAGTCATTTTTCTCACAAAATAGCTGAAACCCAACAATTATTTCTTGTCTTTCTTCAAGCGGGCCAATGGGGTCGCCCAAAGCTATTGCACCTCTACCTTTTGCTACATAACCAATGAAGCTTTTTCCAGAAGGACTGAAATAATAAGTTTTATCATCAAAGAGAGTAAATCTTGCTAGAGAAGATTTTCCATATTGTTCTACAATTTCTTTTGCTCGTTTTCTTTCTACATCTAAAGCAGAACTTCTTAATAAGACCGGACGCAAGAGCATGAATAAAGCATAAGCTAATGTAGAAGCACCTACTAAATATATTGAATTAGCGAAAAACTGTCCAAATCGCGTTGTAGGTTCTAACCCTGCATTATCAGCTGTGAAAAACATTGCCAAAGTTTGCAGCAACGCTTCTGGTAAGTCAAAATTAACCGTATATTGCCTATCTAGTAGAAAGAAACCTACAGTGCCGTAAGCTAATGTAAACAGCAATGCACCAATTAAAACTCGAATTCCCTGAGTGATGGAAGGACGATCTGATTGTGCTGTAAAAACATTACGCATTAAAATAAGTTGAGCTAGTAAAACTCCAGCCAGCAAACTTTCTTCATAGTCTAAACCTTTGATTAAATGGCTAATAATAGTTACAATTAACAACCCAACTGTTAGTAACCAAGCTACTCGCTTACGTCGTAATAAATTAGCTGCCAGAGTTAACAATATAAATCCAGTGATTGCTGCAAAAAAATGTCCACCCGCGCGGATATCAAAAGGGACAAATTGCTCTATCAATTCTGTGCGTCTAGGCGAATTAGGAGTAACCGCAGATATCAAATTCACAACCCCTACTATGGCGGTTAAAATAGAGGCTGTCCACAATCCAATGCGTTGACGTTTATTTAGCAATTGCTTTTCCTCACTTTGCTTAATTATTTGATTGTGTCGTAGAGCAAGTTTAATTTCAAGTTGGGTTAAACATAAATTAAGCTAGGAACGCGCTTTTAGCCGTTGATTAATTTCATACAAACCCAGCAATGCCACTGCAACTATCAAGGGCAAGATGTAGTAAATTCCTCGGTAAGCTATTAGTGAACCCAAAGCTGCTGGGGCTGTTATTTCTGATGGCAGTAGCAAAAGTATTACGGTTTCAAACACCCCTAAACCTCCAGGAACGTTGCTAACAATACCTGCAATCATTGCTAGTAAGTAGATACTAGCAAAGCCGAAATAGGACAAAGGAATACTTGGGGGTAACAGAAGATAGAGAACAGCGATCACCAATCCCCATATCGATAGTGACGGCGAATTAAGAGAAATAAACTGACAACGAGAGGAATAGCTAGAACTACAACCCAAGCTCCTGCTTGGAATTTTGTCACAATAATCACAACCGCAACGATAAAAGTAGCGATCGCCCCCATACCATTGATGATTGCGCTAGTACCCCAACCTGAAGTTTGTTCCTTAAACTAATGACGTACCATTCCGGCTTGCGAGAGGGTAAAGAAGGTAAACACCCCAACAGCATACAGAGGGATAATCGCGTTGACTTCGCCTTGAAAAATAATGGTAAGAATAGCAGCTAAAACACTCAGTAAAATAATACCGTTAGAATACACCAGGCGATCGCCCAACAGTAACAACTGTCGAGGCAGAAAACTATCTCTGGCTAACAGTGAGGCAAGTCGCGGAAAATCTGCATAACTGGTATTTGCAGCTAGTAGCAAGATTAATAATGTCGTAAACTGCAAAAAATAATATAGTATTCCGCTACCAAAGATTTGAAGGTAAGTTGGTCTACTAGATGTTTGTGCCAGTAGTTCCAGCCAACATCTGCGCCAACAATACCATGACCGCCAAGAAAAGCATGGAATTCGTTTGCAATTCCTAACTTATCTAGAGTTTGATGAAACTGCTGAGTTGATGTCAGAAATTCTTGATCTTGCTCTCCAGCATCCAAATATGCTCTAATGCGTTCACGTTCTGCTACTGGTATTGTTTTAATAAAATCTTGGGGGCTATTTGCTGTACCACTACTATCGGTAAAGTAGCCACTAGAACTAAAGAAAACATTAAAGTTATTCAGGTGGCGTAAACCAATATTAAACGCTCCCCAACCACCACTTGACTGTCCTCCCATTGCCCAAAACTGCGGTTCATTCAACGTCCGATAACGAGATTTCACAATTTTGACTAACTCTGAACCAATCAAAGTGCCAACTTTACCATTGGGGCCATCATAGTAATCTGAATCCCAAAACGGACTTGTACCGCGCTTGTCATTGCCATCTGGGGTAATCACTATTGAATGAGTTAATTTGTCACTTTTGTAAAGGTCATGTAGTACGGAGGTGACAGCCGCTTTATCCTGATAAGCACGAGCATCTCCATGTCCCCCGTGCAGTAGGAAGATGACTGGATAGCGTTTGTTTGGGTTCTTGGCATAGTCGGGAGGAAGAATTAAGCCATATTGTCGCACTTCTCCCATTGCCTTGCTGTTGAAAGTCTTTAGCTCAAAGGACAATCCTGTATTTTTTTCTACCTGCGGAGGATCAAGTTGCGGCGCACCAGCAATGAACACGTACCAATAACCAGTTGCCAACAAGGTAGCAACTATGGCCATACCTGCTAGTAAAATATTTGACCATCGTAACTTCATCTATAATTTCCTTGGTTATTATCTCAAAATAATATTAAAATTACACTTCTCTATAATTGCTCAAAATTAAAATAGTAGACAATTATTTGTTAACCAGCTATAAAACTAATAATCAGCCCAGTCAAAACAATCAAAGTCAAAATAATATAGGTGATATCTCGCTGACGCATAAAAGCTAACAGAGAAAAAGCAACTCTAGCAACAGGAGTAGCAATTAATAACAACAACCCAAGTTGAATAATGCCACGACGGCGACCTGATAATGCTGAGGTTGCTACTCCTTCAGGAGAGCGAAAAGCTGGAGGTTCACCGCGAAAAATTTGATAATTAGGAGTTTCTTTGCCGTGATAAATTAGGTATAAAACTCCGCCGAGCAAGACTAAAGCTGAAGAGAAAAGTACGCCATATCTTAACAAATTACCGACCAAAATTTCGACTTGTCTTTCACTCAAGTTGTGTCGATTTTGGAACATTTTAAATTCTCCCAGTCAAGCCGTTATAAATCATTTGAATTGCCAATAGCACAATGACTAAACTAAAAATATTTCTTAAAACGCCTACTCTTGCTTTTACTAATACCTTAGCTCCCAACAATGCGCCTAAAAGTACTCCTAACATGACAGGCATTGCCAGTCCAGGGTCAATATAACCTCGTTTCAGGTACACACCCGCGCTAGCTGCTGCTGTCACCCCAATCATAAAGTTACTGGTAGTAGTAGAAACCTTAAACGGAATCCGCATGAATTGATCCATTGCTAGTACCTTGAGTGCGCCAGAACCAATACCAAGTAACCCGGAAAGCACTCCGGCGACAAACATCAGACTAAATCCTACAGGAACAGCATGGACATTGTAAGGTTGTTCACCTGACTGTGTTGGGTAAGTGCTGTTTAGCTTTAAACGAGTTGCTAAACGATCAGGTGGAGTATCAGCTGAGTGTTCAGGACGGGATTGACGCGAGAGATAAGCGCTGTAAAGTAAAACAAATCCAAAGACCACAGCGAGTATTCTAGTGGAAACAAAAGCGGCTATAGTTGCACCTGCGATCGCTCCAAACGTCGTTGCTACTTCTAAGAACATTCCCAAGCGTAAATTAGTGTAGCCTTCTTTGACGTAAGCAGAAGCAGCGCCGGAAGAAGTTGCAATTACAGATACTAGCGAAGCACCAATTGCGTAACGAATGTCAACACCAAAAACCAAAGTTAATAGAGGGACAAGCACCACTCCACCACCTAAGCCTGTCAACGCTCCCAAAAAGCCTGCTGTAGCAGAACTAATCCAGACTAGTAGGGTAAATTCTAAAACATTCAAGCGAACACCTCCGGTGGGCGCGTCATGCCAACGCACCTTCGCTTCTAAATTAAACGTTGCTTATGAAAAAACTCAATAGCAACATCTGCATTATATGGTAAGCAAGTTAAGAAATAATTAATTACACGGAATCATGAGGGGTTGCAAATAAAACTCTAGCAGCACTAAGAATTAGTAGCAAGGCGAATATTTTAGTTAAAACCCTATTCGGTAAACTCGTTCCTATTTTGGCACCGAACCACCCACCTAAAATAAATCCTAGACAGAGAAGTGCAGCTACTTTTATGTCTACATATCCTTGCTTATAATAAGTCCATGCTGCTAATAAATCTATTGGTGGAACTAACAAAGCCAATGTAGTTCCTTGCGCTTGGTGCTGAGAGAATCCTAAGAAAAAAATCAAGGCAGGCAAAATAATTATTCCACCACCAATGCCTGTCATGCCACTAACAATTCCTGCTATCAATCCCAAAATTATGCAAAGCCAAATATTAGTCATGATTAAATTTCTTCCTAATTAATGTAATGAAAGCTAGAATCACAGAGTTTTTTGTTAGCTAAAATTGATGTTCCTATACGTATACTGCTATCAGCATCAACTAGCGAGATGACTACGTACTTGTTCTTTATACCTTCGTAGAGTACTCAAAGCTTGTAACTCTATCTGTCTGACTCGTTCTCTACTAACACCCATGCTTTGACCAATTTCCGCTAAGGACAGTTCATTTCCATCTACTAAACCGAAACGTAAAGTTAATATTTCTCGTTGCTGGGGAGTTAGTTTTGACAATAAATTTTGGATATTTTGTTGGAGAAATTTTTGATCGGTGTAAAATTCAGGAGAAACTCCTTCATCCTCCAACATATCTTGTAATTCCGTCTCTCTTTCTGCGCCAACTCGTAATTCCAGAGAGACAGGTTGCCGTGCTATAAGTAAATACTCTCGAATTTGTTTGGGGTCTAAAGATAGTTCTTCAGCAATATCAACTGCGGTAGGAGTTCGACCTAATTTTTGAGCTAGTTCACGTTGGGTTCGCTTGATTTTATTCAGTTTTTCTGTAATATGAATAGGCAAGCGGATAGTACGTCCTTGTTCAGCGATCGCTCGTGTAATTGCCTGACGAACCCACCAATAAGCATAAGTTGAAAATTTGTATCCTCTGCTAGGGTCAAATTTTTCAACTCCTCGCTCTAAACCTAAACTTCCTTCTTGAATTAAGTCAAGAAAATCTAGGTTACGTCTTTGGTATTTCTTAGCAATAGACACTACAAGTCGTAGATTAGCCTTAATCATTTTTTGCTTGGCTTGATATCCCTGGCGTAGTTGCTGCACTAGTAATTCTTCACTAATATCAACTTTTTCAGCCCATTCTTTTTGTGTAGGTTGACGCTTTAATTGAAGAGTTAATTTTTCTTTAGCAGTAAGTAAAATCATCATTTGTTGTACTTGCTTACCAAAATCAATTTCTTGTTCATGAGTTAACAAAGGAATACGTCCAATTTCATGCAGATAGGTACGCACAATATCAGCATTGGATAAAGATTTTTCGTTTTTCTCGCTTAATTCTATAGATGGATGAGATATATTTTTCATAGTTTTTTGAACCTTCGTAAATACTGATTGACTTGGAGTAAATGAATTTTGACTCTGTGTAGTTAGTATGACATCAAGAAATGAAATTAGAATGAAATAATGAATTTTATTGATTAAATTGCTAACTTTTTTTTTGACTAGAGAATGTAAACAGGTTAATTGAAAAATCCAATTCTGTTGAGAGGATAAAAGCGAACAATGGCTCGACCTATGATTTTATTGTGGGGAACAAAACCCCAATAGTGGCTATCATAGCTATTGTTGCGATTGTCTCCCAGAACTAGATAAGAATTTTTTGGTACAATTACAGGCCCCCATTGATAGTCTGGTTTAGCTTCAAGGTAATTCTCTTTTAAAGGCGAGCCATTAATATAAACTAGTCCATTCTTAATTTTAACTGTTTCTTCTGGTAAACCAATTACACGTTTAATAAAAGCTTCGTGGTAGTTTTCAGAAAGCAGTGTTTTGGTCGGATTAAAAACAACAATTTCACCTCGTTGAGGTGAGATAAAATCATAGCTAACCTTATCAATAATTAAGCGATCATTAATCTGGAGTGTTGGTTCCATTGAGCCAGAGGGTATATAACGAGCTTCAGCAACAAATGTGCGAACACCGAAAGCAAGAACTAGGCTTAAACCAATTGTTTTAACTGTTTCTAGCAAAATATTTTCGTTTTTTGATGGGGATGATTGTTGGTGATGAATATTAGACATAGTGTTAATAATAAATAACAAGCATTAGACAGAGATAAGTCTTGAAAGTTATTAGTGAGCAAACGTATTGATGTTGGCTTCAGTCATAAATTAAATCTTTGGTGGTAAAATTTTGAGAATCGTAGTCTAAATTATTCATAACTTTTAATTCCTGTAATCTCGGTTCGTAACTTCACATTAAGGGGTAAAAGTCAAGAACTCGAAAAGATTTCTCTGATAGGGAGCAGATTTGCTTAATTCAGCAAAAACTGATATTTCTTTAAGTTAAGAGCTTGATGTTACAGGATTTTGTCAAAAAGTTGAAAAAGTGATGTCTATCCAAATTAAATAACTACAATCACGCATTCAGTCAGCGTACCTAATCTTTATGAAAAACATCAGGTTCTATTTAATATGATTTCCTTACCCTGGTTTTTAGAAATTGTGGTTGGAGTCGGTATGGGTTTCTGTTCTGGGCTGTTTGGTTTAGGCGGAAGTTCAATTGGTACGCCCATTCTACGGCTGTTAGAGCTACCACCTTAATCGCTCTGGCTAGCCCTCTTCCACTTACATTACCGAGTGCAATAGGAGGTGCGATCGCCTCCGTCGGAGCGTAGCTCATCGCACAGTAGTGATACCAACCTTAAGATAATCAAACCATCATTCTACTGTTGAGCAACACGGCAAATCGTCGCCATCATTAATCAATCTTGTCGATCAATCGGCAATGGTGCCGGTTGCTTCTGCTTAAGGCTTAAGTAAATAACCAAATTTACAATTATAGAAAGAAAAAGCATACTAGTTTCGACTGTACCTAAACCAAAACCACCATTTTTAGCTGGTTGAGATAGTAAATCACCTATAGATGCTCCAAGCGGACGAGTCAAGATATATGCTATCCAAAATGCCAAGACTGCATTCATTCTAAAGTAATAATAACCACCAGCTACTATCGCAATTAAAACACCAAATACTAGTGCTGATTGGGCATAACCTAGCTTCAAAGCCTCTGCTAGTAAGTCTCCTGTTGCCGTACCCAAGGCAAACGTAAATAAAATAGCCACCCAGTAGAAAAGCTCTCTTTTAGCTGTATTGATGGAGTGCATAGCTAATGTCTTTTCTTTTAAATACCACAACGCAAAAACTGCTAGCAAGACAACACTAAAAACTATAGTAGTTGTCATCAAACTAACTCCAAGCTCATCTACCAATCTATCAGTAATTAGTGTACCAGTGATACTTGTAAAAACAACTACAATCCAATAACTTACTGGGACATACCTTTTCAGCCTAAATTGATTCCAAAGCGCAATGAGTAATACGCCACTCATAATATAGGATGTAACGCTTAAACCAAGGTTTAGAGTTACTGACAAATAATCAGCCGCAGTTTCACCTACTGTGGTCGCCAGGACTTTAACAATCCAGAAAGAACCTGTAACCTCTGGAACCCTGTTTAAAACTTTTTTCATGATATTTGCTTGATTTTTTTAGAGTAGTGATGAAGCCTTAATCGTAGTGATTTGGCTTTGTTTGACTCTAAACAACAAATGTCAAGAAATTGGAAAGTTTTGTAGGGTATGTGATGCAACTAAAAAAATTTACACATGAAAAATATAATGCTGTTTCAGACTCAATCAAAGGTTCGTAACATTAGCTATGTAAAGTAGTGAAATATCATTAAGCAAGCCTTGTCTTTCTCAACTAAATCCAAAGCCTGCTCAAACATCAAAGATGCCATACTACATTGGTAAAGAAGCTATCTACTACAATTAGATATTACAAAGACATACCATACTATTGCGATCGCTCTTGAGTGAACCTATACTTTTTCTAATCCTGCCTAGGTTTTGGCTTTTTCCTACCAAACAAACTAGTCATACTTAATCCAGTCACCAACAACCCCAAAAGTCCCAGTCCGTTCAAAATTGGGTAAATTCCTTGTAAACCAAAGATTTCACCGCGATGAATCGAAAGCAAAAGACTACGCGGAACTCCAATATTAGCTGACCACTCACCCACCAGTGTAGCTGCGATACCAGTTAGCAATGTTACAAAAAGCGGTAAAGCTAGAATAATCGCCAGAGTGCGGTGGTACTTGCGAAATGAACGCATGATCAAAAATCTCCAGTGGAAATTATCTTAGTGATTTCTCACCCCTTGGAAACAGTGGCGATATTTGAGTTAAGTGTCTGTAACCCCTCAAGAACTTTCGCTTTATCTTTTGCTTTCAGCGCACCCTTCACCTGAGTTGCAGCATCTTCGATTGCATTATAGGTTTTGGAAGATTTAGTTTTAACACCATCTTCAACCTTGACCCAAGCGTTTTCAAACTTGTCAAACTCCTGTTGGGCTTTATCAAAATTTCCTGCTTCCACAGAAGTTTTTGTATTTGAAACAACACTACTCAAAGCATCAAAACCTGCCTGTGTAGCACCAGGAGTTTGAGATACTGTTGTTCCTCCAGTCGTTTCAGTGGTAGCAGGGGTCTGGGTAGTAGATTGTTGAGGGCTATTGCATCCTACTAATGTCAATAAGCTAATTGCAGTCAGGGAGATGATGTAGATTAAGCGTTTCATAATACCTCTCTAAAAAATATACTGGGATTGAATCTAGCTTCTTTTCTTTAGTTTTTCATACATAAATGAAATTACGATGAAATTTGCTCTTGAATTGATGATTTAAAATACAGTTTTTGAGTTTGGTGATTGTCCAAAAAATTTACATCTTTTTAACTTAATTTATCTGGGATAGATATTAAATGAAATTAGTTATCAATTAGACGAGCAGAGATTTCTGATAACTTACCTTCTATAAGTTGTAACTGTTCCTGATGTGCTTTCAAAAGTCTCATAATCTCAACAATTTCATCTTCCCGTAACAAATTCATTTTATCGTGTAGCAATTCAATTTCTAATTCTGCTTTTTTATTTACTTCATAGTCATATTTCGCATCCTGGCGATCAATGGTAGCTTGACGATTCTGACTCATCATAATGATGGGTGCAGTATAAGCTGCCTGAAAGGACAACATTAGGTTAAGTAAGATAAACGGATAAGGGTCCCAATGCTTGATGTAGGCTGTGACGTTAAGAATAATCCACAGTATAAGTAAAGTACTTTGAATGATAATAAATCGCCAAGAACCAACGGTATCAGCTACTATATCGGAAAACCTGTCGCCAAAAGTCGCCGGAGACTTAGGTGGATTCTGTGCGGGTTTGCGCTCGCGTAGACGCTGTAATAGTCTATACTCTTCTGTACTAACGCGGGTGCGTAAAGGTTTTTTTTGCACGTTGGTTAGAGTTTTTAGTCGTTGGTTTACCAAAGTATATTAGTATGTTGGAGGTTGCAGTGACTAAACGTTTAGTAATTACAAGTCTAAATTCAAAAACTCCAAAAGTAGCTCAATGCTATCTATGAGGAGAGCAAAAAATTTTGCTCTCCCATAATTGGTTGCTAATGTAATAGTCAACTAGTTTGTGTATCTAAAGCTTGTTTTTGCGAGTACCAATACCTCAAGCACTGAACGTACTCAAGTATGACAAAGTTTGAGTATTACTATTTAAAGACCTTCTCTAGATTATCCACTTCATCTAGCACAGGAATGGCAAGATGAGCGTAATCTCTAGATAATTTTGCCGCCTCAACACTAGCAACAAGTCCATCAAATTTCTGTACTTGTGTAGTTCCTCCACGCGCTAAGATAGATGGTCTGACTGCATTCCAGGTGCGGCGAATCTCTGACGCTGTTGTTTTCAGTTGGCTTGTATTTCCTGTTATCGACCAAATTTCCAACTCGCGTCCATAATAGTCAAGTAGCGTTACCTCAACTGGTACTTTTGGTTCAAATTCCTTGGTAATATTGGCAGCGAGTAACGTCACTTGGTTAGCGTCGCGCATTGCAGATATGCGATTTTTAGCGGTGACAGCACCCTTGAGTGCTACTATTTTGGCATCCAACTGTACTAATTCTGTTTTATTCTCACCTTTGATTTCGGTACGTAGATTTTTTGCTGCATTTTCAAGAGAGGTAAGATTAGCTGTGGCTTTTGTCCAATCATTAGCTTTAGCCATATCGTAGATGCTTTCACCATATTCACCCACTTGGCTCAGAGAAGTTGGTACTTTATCATCATTTACCTCAGTATCAACATCGTTAGCTGCGTCTGGCTGTTCTCTGTTTCCATCGATTTTCACATCTTTATCCTTACTAATAATCATTTGAATGCTACTGTGACGCTGCGGTATGATTGCAACAGGTAACTGGGGTTGATTTGTAGAGATAGCTTTTGCCAAACCAGCGATACCCAAAGTACTAAGCAAAGAGCCGATAATAATGATTTTTGTTGAGTTATTCATAAATCCTATATGTCTCAATCTGTATTTGTAGTTTTACTGTAGATTGCATTTGTTAAGAAGTTGGAAAGTTTTGACTGAGTAGAGAAAACTTTTTCAGTCCTTCTATTACAACTTAGATATTGTTATCAAAATAATTTTTAGTAGTTGCAATCAATCTTTCCAACTTCTTGACTTTTTATATTTAAAGTAAAACTATAGCAAATCAAAAATAGGTGTAAGCAACACAAATAATGATAACTATTTTGGATTGCTAAACAAATACAAAATTCCAGGATTGACACACATGATAACTTCAAAAAAAATCGCTTTAGCAGCTGCTTTAATGAGTATTTTAGGTGTTGGTGCAGTGGTCAAAACCGTAAGTGCCTCTCCTTCTCAAAACAGTGTACAAGTAGCTCAGGCTAGTGACGGAGATGGCGAAGCTAATGACGCTACAGAACCTCCTGAAATCATGAATAATGGTGTTCATCACACTAAAATAGCTCAAGCAAGTGATGGTGACGGTGAAACTAATGATGATCAAGAAGAACAGCAAGAGGACAAAAAACTACAAGCTTTAGCTAAAATTACAGCAGAACAAGCTAAACAAGCTGCTGAAACTTCTGTCGGTGCTAAAGCTAGTAGTGTAAAACTCGAAAATGAAGATGGTAACTTGGTTTATGCTGTAGAAATTGGTCAAAAAGAGGTGAAAGTTTACGCTGGTAATGGTAAGGTTCTCTACACTGAGAATGCTAACCAGGAAAGCGATGAAAATGAAGCTTCTCGTCCAAAGAGTAGTATTCAAGTTACGGAAAATAATAATGAACGAGAAACAAATGAAGGCAGTAAATAGGGTTATTTATTACTAGTCACAAGTGATATGTAGCTGTAAATAGCTAAATACGAGGTTGTTGAATTAGCTCTTTTCAACAACCTCCTTTATTTGTAATCGAATGATTACAGTCATGTTTGATTGAGCAAATGTATCAGTTGCATCATATTTTCTCTTGCGATCGCTCATAAATTTTAAAAATTAAAATTTTGTATAAAACTGCTGAAGATAAGATCCTATCTTCAGCAGTTAAGATAAAGCTCTACCTAGTTAGTTTCGTAATACCAAGTTGCAATCAAAGAGGTAAATTGGTCATATCGGAGCAAACCGAGTCTAACAAAGAATCTCGCGAAATTCCACCATTAGGGAACACTTTGCTAACACTTCGTTTCACTATGTAATCAGCAAAAAAAGCTGTAGATTACAGAATGACATTTGAGAAAGCAAATTGGTATTAAATTGACGGTAATTTCAAACTAAAGGAACGACAAGATAAAGTGCAGAAGTTGCGCTTAACCTTCTGGGCCACCCTCTCCATTGCCATCAGGGCCACCATCAGGGCCGCCAGGTGGATCTCCAGCAGGATCGGATGGATCAGACTCTTCAGCATTGACTTGAGAGAATTGGGTGTGTTTGGAATACTCAGATTTGACAGAAACACTAGACGGTATTTGACTTGCAAAGACCGACTTTGTTAATCCCAATCCCAACATACTAATAGTAGCTGCTGCTACTATCACTTTTGCGGAATTTTTCATTTTATCCACTCCTTTAATTAGAGTTAAACAACCTGTATAAGTAAGGTTGTCGGATTGAATTATGGAAAATAAAAGTCAAGAACTCGGAAAGATTTGGTTTAATTTAAAAAATGATGCTGCGATCGCCTCAATAACAAGGTCATAAAAAAATTAAGTCATTCATCTGAATCTTTCCAAGTTCTTGACCTTTGCTGCTTATAATCACAAACCTATATTTCAGATAAATTTGCACCATGAATATTTCAATTAATCTAGCTATAGCTTTCATCAGCATTTTGGGTTTTGGTGGTCAGTTGCTTGCATAAGAACATGATTACTTTGCGATGGGCTACGCCCTAACAGAAGCGATCGCTAAGTGACTCCTGTGGAGTACCGCGTATGGTAACTATGAGGAATGTAAAGTAAAATGCGTCTATTCCCCGTATTGGTAGCAGTAGTGACAATTGCAATTCCTTTAAGCGAATGCAAGAATGCAAATGCACAAACTGCTGACAGTTTAAAACAGACAACAAAGGTTTTTACACCAACAATTAATCAGCAACTCAAAAAAGACTCCGACACCACTCTCTCTCAAAAGAATACCAATCCACCTGCGACAATACCCGTATTTCCCACAAGTCCAGGAAATACTCAAATCAACAAAGCCCCAGAAGTAACTGAATTGCGCGTGCTGGTGTCGGAAGTAGTTGTCAGACCTCAAGCAGGACAACTAACACCAGAACTAGAAAACCAAGTTTACAAAGTCATTCGTACCCAAGCAGGACGAACTACAACCCGCTCCCAGCTGCAAAAAGATATTAACGCTATATTTAGTACTGGTTTCTTCTCCAATGTTCAAGCAATGCCAGAAGATACTCCCTTGGGAGTAAAAGTAAGCTTTGTAGTGCAGCCTAACCCCATTCTGACCAAGGTAGAAGTGCAAGCTAATCCTGGCACAGGTGTTCCCTCTGCATTACCTACTAATGCTGTAGATGAAGTCTTTCGTGAGCAGTATGGCAGAATCTTGAATTTGCGCGACTTACAGGAGAGTATCAAGCAATTAACTAAGCGGTATCAAGACCAGGGTTACGTGCTAGCCAACGTGATTGGAACACCGCAAGTTTCTGAAAACGGAGTTGTCACCCTGCAAGTAGCAGAAGGAGTAGTGGAGAATATTAGAGTCCGGTTCCGCAATCAAGAAGGTCAAGAGACAAACGAAAAGGGACAACCAATACGAGGTCGGACACAGGAGTATATCATTCAGCGCGAATTAGAGTTGAAGCCGGGACAAGTATTCAACCGTAATACTGTGCAAAAAGACTTGCAACGGGTGTATGGACTAGGGCTATTTGAAGATGTAAATGTCTCCCTTGACCCTAGTGCTGACCCCAGCAAAGTAGATGTAGTAGTGAATGTGGCCGAACGCAGTGGCGGTTCAGTTGCTGTTGGAGGTGGCATTAGTTCTGCTAGTGGACTGTATGGCACTGTTAGTTATCAGCAGCATAACCTAAACGGAAGAAACCAAAAATTAGGTGCAGAAGTACAGGTGGGACAGAGGGATTTGCTGTTTGACTTACGATTTACAGATCCCTGGATTGCGGGAGATCCTTATCGGACTTCTTACACCACTAATCTTTTTCGTCGTAGCTCCATTTCGTTGATTTTTGATGGCAAAAATAATGATATTAAGACCTTTGAAGCAGGGAAAACGAATGGCGATCGCCCCCGTGTCCTCCGTCTAGGTGGCGGTGTCACCTTTACCCGTCCCCTCAGCAATAATCCTTACAAAAATTCTGAATGGACGGCTTCAGCAGGTTTGCAATATCAACGAGTTTCCACCCGTGATGCCAATGGCAACATCAGAAAAGAAGGAACCGTGTTCAAGAATGGAGTAGCTACTGAACTAGTTCCACTTAGCAAGTCTGGGCAAGGTGAAGACGATTTGCTGTTGTTGCAACTAGGGGTACAACGCGATCGCCGTAATAATCCCTTACAACCCTCTAGCGGTTCGTATCTCCGCTTCGGAGTCGATCAGTCAGTACCAATAGGACTAGGCAATATTTTTCTCACCAGGTTACGAGGTAACTATAGCCAATATTTCCCTGTCAACTTTATTAACCTGACAAAAGGCCCACAAACCTTAGCATTTAACTTGCAGGGTGGAACTATCCTTGGTGACTTGCCTCCTTACGAAGCCTTTATCCTTGGTGGTAGTAACTCCGTCCGGGGTTATCAAGAAGGAGGATTAGGTAGTGGACGTAGTTACATACAAGCATCTGCTGAGTATCGCTTCCCCATTTTTTCAGTCGTCAGTGGCGCACTATTTTTTGATGTTGGTAGTGATTTCGGAAGTAATACCAAGTCAGCTGAGGTACTGAACAAAAATGGTAGTGGCTACGGTTATGGTCTTGGTGTGCGCGTACAATCGCCACTAGGGCCAATTCGCATTGACTACGGCATCAATGGCGATGGTGACAATCGCATTAATTTTGGGATTGGTGAAAGGTTTTAGGTTTTCAGCAGTCAGTGTAAACAATACATTTTTACTGACTGCTGATTATTTTATTTGAGTTTATCCTTGCTTGCAAGCTCAAGTTTTCGATGAAGGGAATACCTCATTGAAAAAAATAATAACCAAACTAATACCAAGTTGCCAAAGTTAGTATTGTTTGGAACCAAAGTCGCTACTAGACTTGCTTGCAAGGAAATAATACGATCAAACACAACTTGGTATAAGAACCTAATTTCGAGACTAAGTTTATAAAGCACGGCGAATGTCAGTAGACAAACCAAAAATAAGCGAATAAAGGTGCTGCAAAGACCTACCTGATACCAATAGTATGGTTAGTTTAAGTTAGTAAATTTGTAGTCGAAATACACCAATTGGGATATCTGCATTCATCCCTACAAACCTGACAGAAACCGGATAAAGCCAAGCATTAGAAGTTCCTGAAATTAAAACACGATTGAGAACAATATTGAGTTCAGTTCCAGGAGCTACCTGTTGAGGAAAAACAGTTGTAATAGTTCTGCCATTGACAGTAATATTAGCAGCTATCTTTTGACCAAACTGGTTAGATAATTCAATATCATTCCTTACAGTTACACCTTTAGGTACAGCAATAGTCATCTGGGATAAAGCTCTACTATCTTGAGGAATTTCTAGCTTGAAAGAATCTCTGACAATTTTCGCTTTATTTTGAGGAAATTGCACTGCTCCAACAACGTCAGGAAATCCGCTATTTTTCATCGTGGTTGTGCCATAAGCAGCAGATGACAAAGATGCGATAGTTAAAGTTAATGCAACAGCATGAATTAGCTTTTTCATGTCAATCTTCCTTTAAAATATAGTGAGCAAGTTTACTCTAAATGACAAAAGTTAAGAACTTGGTAAGTTAGTAAAATGTTAATGCTACTGTATAATTTCTTTGGAATCAGCTTTTTATATCGTTAGAGATAAAAGTAGGAAATTTCCAAGAATAAATGGATGTTGAGTTATGTTTTTTAAGCACTGTTCAATAGCACAACTAAAACTCAAGTTTATGGTTATTAGTTAATAACTTTTAGTAAGTACTCCACTTTACCTACTAAAAGTCAAGAACTCTAAAAGATGTACCTAAATGTGTTAAGAAATTCAACAAGAACTAATCTTTCCAAGTTCTTGATTTTTCTAATCTAAAGTTAAATCAAGGTTTAAGCTTGATATCTGTAGCAGCTATATTAGGTATGAAAAGTTTAACGATGTACGCAAGTGGAGGCTTTGCACAATATTTAGTATGTCAAAAACAAAATAAGAGAACGTCACAAGATTGGCAAATAATTGTCATACCAAGTTTTTAATATACACAGGTTAGAAGGACATAGGATAAGGTAGATTAGAAAACTGTAGCTTTAAAAAGTATATGCACGAATGACGTAGATAGCATTAGTAAAATATTAGGATTGAGCATGGCTTATTTGATCAATCTCTTGCCGATTAGACAACTTTATCACCTGAGTCGCGATCGCTTAACTCGCTATATTGTCGCAGTTATATCAGTTGTAGTCGCGCTACTGCTGACACTGTTGCTACAATCTCTGGTAAAATCAACAGTTTTCTCTCTATTTTTTGCTGCTGTAACTTTTAGTGCTTGGTATGGTGGCTTAGGAGCAGGATTACTTGCAACTATTTTGTCAGTTTTAGCTAGCAACTTTTTCTTAACACCTGTAGCTGATAATTTAGTACTTCGGCACGGTGCGAATCTTCTACATTTGGTCTTATTTAGTATAGTTGCGTTGCTCGTTAGTTCGCTTAATGCTGCACTTCGAGTTGCTCGACAACGAGCCGAAGCAAATTTAGCCAAACTTCAACTTAGTGAGGAACGGTATCGTCATATTGTCGATACTGCTTATGAAGGTATCTGGTTATTGAATGCCCATTTGCGAACTGAATACGTTAATCAGCGACTAGCTGAAATGTTGGGTTATCGTATTGAAGACATGAGCGATCGCTCTTTTAATGAGTTGATGACTGAAACGGTTGGGAATGAAGTTGAAGCAATCTTGGCACAATGGCAGCAAGGCAGAAGACAACGATTTGATTGTCGTTTTAGTACTCAAGATGGCTCTAATTTGTGGGTAATTGCTTCTACCACGCCAATTTTTACTGATCGGGGTGATTTTAACGGCGTGCTATTAATGTTATCTGATATTACCGAGCGTCAGCTAGCAGAAGTAGAAAGGAACCAGTTACTAGAGCGAGAGCAGTCTGCACGAGCAGAAGCGGAAGCCGCAAATCGTAGTAAAGATGAATTTCTCGCAATCCTTTCTCATGAATTGCGATCGCCCCTCAACCCTATTCTAGGTTGGGCAGAGATACTGCAAAGCAAAAAATTAGATCAAGAGACTACTAATTACGCTCTTAAAACTATTGAACGTAATGCCAAATTGCAAACTAAATTAATTGAAGACCTACTAGATGTATCTCGGATTATTCAAGATAAAATAATTCTAGATCTGTATCCAATAAATTTGGTATCTACTATTGAGTCAGCAATAGAGATGGTGCGATTACTAGCTGAAGAAAAAGCAATATTTATATCATTTTCAACTATAGATTTAGAAAACAGAAATGAATTACTAAATTCTCATACTGGTTCATCATTAAATAATTTCAACACTTCCTCTAAAAAATATTACGTTTTAGGTGACTCCAAACGTTTACACCAAATCATGTATAATTTGCTGTCTAATGCGATCAAATTTACACTACAAGGAGGTCGCGTAGATATTGAGTTATCTATAATTAGTCTTTCAGAAAATTATGAGTTAGCAGACTCAACACAAAAATTCGCTCAAATTCAGGTGAAAGATACAGGTATAGGTATCAAGCCTGAGTTTATACCTCATGTTTTTGAATCTTTTCGCCAAGCAGATAACGCTACAACGAGGAATTTTGGTGGGCTAGGTTTGGGACTAGCAATTGTTCGCCACTTAGTAGAACTTCACAGTGGTACTGTTGAAGCTCAAAGCATGGGAGAAGGACAAGGCGCAACTTTCATTGTCAGACTACCACTTCTACAAGATAGAGAAGAGATAGAGAAAAATCATAATTCAAAAGCCCTTTCACATTTGACTTGTGCTTCATCACTTTTAGCAGGCTTAAAAGTTTTAGTAGTAGATGATGAACCTGATATTCGAGAGTTGCTTGTTTTTATCCTAGAACAACACGGGATGCACGTCTCTACAGCTGCATCGGCTGAACAAGCATTACAAATTCTGGCAAATTCAGAGCAAGATTTACTCATCAGCGATATTGGTATGCCAAATGTAAATGGTTATATGCTGATGCAGGAAATTAGAGCGAGTGAAGTGAGACAATGTAGCCAGATTTTGGCGATCGCTTTAAGTGGTTATACTCGTGAATTAGATAAAAAACAGGCGCAGTCAGCAGGTTTTCAAAAAAGTTTAGCTAAACCTGTAGAACAAGCTGAGTTAATTGCAGCTATTGCAAATCTCACAGGGCGGAGTTTTTAAGATTGATTGGGTTTAGACTGACTTTACCTGAGGAATGGGCTACGCCTTGCTATGAGCGATGCTTCCGGCAACATAACGCACTTTAAATATAGTTGAATCCTACTAAGCACACTGAAGATTCAGTTTAATTCACAGACAGTTTTTAAACTACCCATTCATCTCCTACCATACCTGCAAAATTGACAGTGAGATGAATGAGCCTTTTCAAATAAATCTACTGTTGAAATACTTTTCGGAGATTATTGACTTCACCTTGTACAGGTGCGGCAAGCAGACTATATTCAGTAGGAGAGCTAGCTGTCTCAACTAAAGCAACTAGTGTATCGTCAAACTTCTGTAATTGAGGTGAACCGCCGTGAGATTGGATTGCAGGACGTAAAGCTTCCCAAGTCTCTCGAATTTTACCAGCAACATTTTTTAATCTAGCTGTATTCTCATCGGCTGCCCAAATTTCCAGTTCACGACCATAGTAGTCGAGCATTGCAACCTCCAAAGGCATCTTAGGTTCTAACTGCATTGCTAGTTGAGCAGCGATCGCACTAACTTGGTTAGCATCGCACATCGCTTGATGGTTCTTTGCTGCAACCGTACTTTGCAAAACAGTAATACTTGAGTCAAGCTTGGCTAAGTTGACATCGGTTCTTCCCTTTTGTGTTTTGAGGCTATCTGATACAGCTTTGAGTAGCGATAAATGGTGTTTTGCTTCTGTCCAATTGTTGGTTTTAATCAGGTTATAGATAGTCTTGCTATATTCGCCAATTTGATTTAGAGTTACTACTTGTTCATCTTTGCTCACTATTGCAAATACTTTTTTACCATTAACATCATCATTACTGTCACTAACTTCTATAGGGACACTAATCGGTGATGGAGATGCGTAAACTGATTGTACTGATAAACTTAAACTCAAAGTTCCAACCAAACTAGCTTTCAAAATAAGCTTGATAACAGATTTCATGCTAAAACCTCCATGACTGTGGTTTTGTGACTTTGCTCTGTATCTATCACCAGCAAAGCACTTTAGGAATTGCTTCCTCTAGACTCTATCAGTCAGATGTGACAAATTCTTTACAAAACTATAAAAAAACAGTCACATTTTTCTCTTTATCTGATTTGCAAATGATGTTTGCAAGTTTTCACAAGTATTTCTGAAACACAAAATAATTTTTTCAAATCCTGATAAATCTTTCCAACTTCTTTACTTTTACTAACTAAATTGAAATTACAGCAGAAGTCAAAAGTCAGTTCGCGTGGGCGTTTCCGTTGGCGCAGCCTCTCGTAGAGAAGAGTAGAGTAGAAAAATGAGCTTTGTGACTGACTTTAAAACCTTGAAGATATACTTCATTAAGTTTAAATCTGTTGTAATAGATTTTCCAAACAAGGAGATACTCTCTTATGACTAATAAATTTGTGAAACTTGCTTTATCTATTGCAGCCTTGAGTCCATTGTTATTCTCTTCTATAGCACCAGCTAATGCCCAAGCATCTACCGCACAAATACAAAAAACAGACGCACATCTTTCAACACAAGTGCATCCCCAAAATGTCAAGGCTACCAAAATGATGCGGGCAACCACAGCAGCTTCCAAATCAACTAAACTTATTAGTTATTCACCTCAAACAGCACCAATTCTCCGATTAGGAAGCAGAGGCAAAGCAGTAAAAGAGATTCAGGCATTCTTGAAAACACAAAAACTCTACAATGGAGCAACTGATGGAGTTTACAGTAGAAACACACGTTCTGCCATTATTGCTTTTCAGAAGTCTCATAATTTGAAAGCTGATGGAGTTGTTGGAGTAAAAACTTGGTTTACCATAATTCATTAATTACTTAGATAGTACAGTTTGCTTTTTAAGCATAGTTTACCAAAAGAGGGAGGAGGCGAATGTTGCTCGCTTTCTCCCCTTGCTAACAATCATTAATATTAAGTAAATCTATTCCTAATACTTGAATATATTGACAAAATTCACACTGCCAGAAATTTACAACATATTACAACTCAATCCGCATAATACAAAAATCAGCCCATACGAGAATAAAGTGTTTTTATATCTTGATATATGGAAATCTTAATTGTTGAGGATAAATTTGAAATTTCTCGGTTAATCCAGTTTTCTTTGGAAAACGAAGGATTTTCTTGCCATAATTGTGGTGATGGGCTTCAAGCATTCCAAATAATTCAAGAGCATAAACCGAACTTAATCATCCTCGACTTGATGATTCCTAGTCTCAATGGACTAGAGTTGTGTGCCAGGATTCGACAAAAACCTGGTGCAAAAGACCCCTACATCTTAATGTTGACAGCTAAAAGTGAGGAAATTGATCGTATTATTGGCTTGTCTACTGGTGCTGATGATTACTTAGTCAAACCTTTTAGCCCCAAAGAGTTAGTTGCCAGAGTTCGGGCGCTTCTGCGACGTAGCTTGCGCCAACCAGAGCAACATCAAATTTACCGTACCCAACATTTTCTGCTCGATATAGAGCAACACTCTGCTTTGCGTCAAATGAACCCTAATTTTTCAGAAATAATAGACTTAACAAACTTGGAATTTAACTTACTAACTGCTTTTGTTAGCTATCCCAATCGAGTTTGGAATCGCACACAACTAATAGATAAATTATGGGGTAGTGAATTTTATGGAGATGAACGAGTAGTCGATACACTTATAGCTCGGTTACGAAAAAAGATAGAACCTGATTCAGCAAATCCTATTTTTATTAAAACAGTCACTGGTATTGGTTATAAATTTGAAGACTGACCCATTTAGTAATTATATCTTGGTGAGCGATCGCACTGTTTTGTGTCTATGTATGCTAAAAAACAAGTAATTGAAACAAAGCTAACACAGTATTATCACAACTCTTAGTTACTGTGAAAATACTCAATAAACTTTGCTTGATAGTTATGGATAAGTATCTCTCAATAAGCCGTTCAATTCCTATCTTGATTTTTGCTAGTTTTGGATTAATAGCAAGTCCAGATGTGGCAGTTCTAGCAGCAACTAGTAAATTTAATCCTGAATCTGACTCATTAACTTTAAACGTTGAGTATGAAAACGAGCTTAACAACCTCAACGATACTGACGCTGCTTATGTCAGAGCCATCAGAGAACATTTTGATTAAAATGTGAGGTCGATTGCTTAAAATTAGTTACATAAGGGATGGGAATACAACCCATCCCTTAATTTTTCCTATGCTAGTGGTACTAAATAAAACATTATTGACAATTAATCTTTTCTAATTCTTGACTTTTATTAAATATATTGATATTACAAAAATTAAAGGCATAGATTTAAGCAACATACATCATGAATGCTTTAGTACAAAAACTGATAAACAATATATTTGATTTTGATCATCTTATCAATTGCGTATCTTGGTAGTATAAATATTATCATAAATAAATCATATATCAGGACTTAAACATTTTTGGGTGCAGAAACGAGCCTCAAACCCTTGTACAGCAAAGAAAATACACTAAAGGCTCAAAAATGTTTGAAACCTAAATATATTAGTCAACAAGACAAATCAATGTCAAAATCTTTCTGTATATAGGTTTGATTGTTTTTTCTGGCTACTTTTTGTCTAAGTCTTATATTTAGGTTGTTAACCTTTTTATAGACAAATTATTTAGCTTTCCGCAAGCAATAAAGTAATAAGTAAGGAAAATTAAATGGTCAATAAACGTCCTCCAGGTTTAATAGCAATTGTTATTTATAAAGGCTTTGTTGCTTTACTACTTACAGCTACATCTATTGTTCTACTTTTAGCTTTGAAAAAACATGATACCCTTGTGGCCTTTTCCGAATCTTACATATTGGAAGGTAAACGCGAAGTTATTGAATGGTTACTAGAAAAAATTATTAATATCAAACCACAAACTTTAAAATTTAGTGGAATTGCCACTGCAATATACGCAGTTGTGACAGCCATTGAGGCTATCGGTTTATGGTATGAAAAAACTTGGGCAAAGATATTAGTTATTGGATTAGTTGGTATTAGTATACCTCCCGAAATCTATGAGTTAATTAAAGGGGTAACGATTTTCAAATTTTTAGTCTTTATGGTTAATCTAGCTGTACTATCGTACTTGGTTAGACACTTTTATAAACATTAATTAAGAGAACTTGCTGGTAAACGCACTGTAAAACAACTTCCAATTCCCAATTGACTTGTGACGGTAATTAATCCACCGTGGTTTTGAGCAATAGCTTGGGCAATAGCCAATCCTAAACCAGAACCACCAGAATTATAAGAACGTGATTTATCTGCTCGCCAAAAACGCTCAAAAATATTTTCTAAATCTTTTGGTGCAATTCCTATACCTGTATCTTGGACATTAACTACTATATCGGCAGCAGAACGATTAGCTGTGATTTCTACCGTTCCTTCTGACGGTGTGTAATGTATAGCATTTTGAATTAAATTAGTAAATAGTCGTGTTATTTGATTTGTATCACCTAACAGATAAAGCTTTTCAATTAATTGACTCTTGAGATTAATTTCTTTAGCGATCGCCTGTGGTTGATATAGTTGCACTAAGTCGTTTAAAATTAAACTAAGATTAACAGTTTCTTTACTCCGGTTAGGAATATTATCATAACGAGCTAAAAATAGTAAATCTTCAGTGAGGCGAGTCATTTGGTTAGTAGCACTAGAAATAGCCTGAAATTTTTCTGCGTCAGTTTCTCGCATTCCTTCTGGATATTTTAGTGCTACACCTGCATTACTTTTAATCGCCATTAAAGGACTGCGGAGTTCATGGGAAGCATCAGCAGTAAACTGTTTTAAGCGTTCAAAGCTTTCTTCAATTGGTTGCATCGCTTGACGAGTCAGCCAAACTCCACCAACACTACTAATAATCAAAGCTACAACAATTCCACCGCTTAACCCCAAATCTAATTTATTTAAAGTTTCATCGAATTCTTCTAGAGATTGACTAGCTCTTATATATCCAATGAATTGTTTATCGTCACTACTAATAATTGGTAAAGTGACAGACTGAATACGATTTTTACCAACTGTGTTAATTTGTTCTCCTTCTCTGACATTAACAGGTAGACTTAAAATATCTCGCCCCTGTTTTTCAATTAGATTACCTTTAGTATCAAACCAGTTTAATCCTTGATGATTTTCAAATAATTTATCTTGAGGTAAGTCATTTTCAATTTTAATTTTACCGTTATCAAACTCGGCATTAGCAGCAGCGACTTGTGCTAATGCAGCAAGTTTCTCTGTTTGTTGTTTATGCAGGCTATGGGTAAAGACAATGCGAACGGCAATTGCAAATCCACCTAAGATTAATGATAATACGATTAAATAAGACAACAGTAAACGACGGCGAATTTTTTCAAACATAAGCTAATTTTGCCCTTACTTAGGACACAGACGATAACCAACACCATAAACAGTTTCGATAAAATCTTCTGAACTTCCTACGGCTCTGAGTTTCTTTCTTAAATTTGTCATGTGAGTTTTAACGGTTTCCTCCCCGGATAATTTATCAAACTCCCACAATTTATCTAAAATTGCAGAGCGAGTTAAAACTTGAGTAGGGTTTTTCAAAAAACATTCCAATATCATGTATTCTTTATGTGTTAATGATAGAGGCTTGCTTGCATAGGTGACGTGACAATTACTAGAATCTAGTTGTAAATCGCCGTGAATTAAAATTAATTGGCGAGTTTCTGGACTTCTCCGAGATAAAGCTCTAATTCGTGCTGCTAATTCTTCTAGTTCAAATGGTTTAACTAAATAATCATCTGCACCAGCATCGAGTCCAATTATTTTATCTGGCGTTGTATCGCGTGCTGTCAACATCAAAATAAAAGCGTTGCAATTAGAAGCACGTAACCGTTTACAGAGAGTAATTCCGTCTAAGCGCGGCAACATTAAATCTAATAAAATTAAATCATAATTACCTGCTTCGGCATATTCCCAACCTTCAATCCCATCGTAAGCAATATCAACAGCATGATGCTGGTGTTTTAAATCTTCAGCTAAGGGTTTAGCGATGCGATCGTCATCTTCAACTATTAAGATTCTCATATCTTTGATGCTATGCCAAAAATCAGAAAGGGAAAAATTAGCAAACCTACGATTCTAAGGATGAGGGGTGTTCCTATTATGAGGTAAGTCATCTATCTGCTTAAACGTATCACTCAATTGGGTAACGCACTTTTTTCTCCTTTCGTACAGAAAAGAATAGGACAACCGCCAGTAGGATAAAGGCGATCGCCGAAGCATAGCCCCTTGGCAGTGATAGACCACCATCTTTGATTGGTTTGGTAAGAAAATCGCCGAAGGTGGCTCCGAAGGGTCGCGTGAAGATGAACGCGAGCCAGAATAGGAGGACATCACTCAACTTAGTTATGTAGTGAAGGGCAATGACAACACCAATGACGCTGGCCGTCACGAATGCGCCTTGGATATAGCTTAGTCCTAAGTTGCTTGTTAGAAAGTCACCAAAGGCCGTTCCCAAACTGTTTGAGAACACAATTGCCAGCCAATAGGTTGTCTCTGCGTCTTTCCTTGCGATCGGATAAACGCTCAGATCCCGATCCCGATAATACCAGATAGCCAGAACACTTAAGAGACAGGCTACCAGGATCAGCGATCCCATTGCGTAGCCCAGTCCGAGAGAGCGATCCATCAGGTCTGAAACTTCAGTTCCGGCTGTGGTTGTCGCAATGATGGCTACCCAGTAAAGGGCTGGACGATATCTGTCAGATTGAATTTGAAAAAACAGGAGAATAGCCAGAATGGCAAAAGTTACGGCAAAGGCTATGTAATAACCCAGCCCAAGAGACATTGAGATGAAGTCACCTGCTGTTTCGCCGAGCGTCGTGGCGATGATCTTCATAATCCAAAAGAAAATTGTGACTTTTGCAACTTTGTTCATTATTGCTCCTACCTACTGCTGGATACGATACTTTATCTAAACTTGCAGGTTTATCGTAGAGAGAAAAAGTCAAGAACTTAGAAAGAGATGGCTGGTAGTGAAGATTTTTACTCTTTACCTACTGATTTCCATCTTCCACTTTCAAATACCAGCAGTAATGCGATCGCACTCAAAGCAAAAATACTTCCAGCGATGAAATTAAAATGAAATTCTATCGCCCTCAAGAAACCTCAATTTGAAGAAATTCTTACGAATAGCGTAGTGCTTGTAGTTGTTCTAATTGTTGGGTTTGTTCTTGCAGCCGCATAGCGAGGCGATGCCTTTGGCGGGCTACACCTACGCACACTGTTAAAAAATTGCTAAACAGACAATATGCCAATGTGTTAAACTATTATGCCTTTTTAGCTTCAGGGTTTCTTTCGCAAGCATGAAGACAAATATCGCCCATAGCTTTATTTTCAAGCAATAACAGTAATTTATTAATCTTATGAATAGGCAAATCAAAAATTTTGATTTGTGGCTAAGTGGACGTTTGCAAGGGTAATTTAATTGTGAGGCTAAGAACCAGGACAGTAATCACAAATCGTTTGAGCAAATTAGCATTGATTCGCATAATTTGGGTATTTTTACTCACTATTTTGATTGTCATAACGATAACTCTCCCCAATTCAGTGAGAGCGCAAGATGAAAGAGTAACAGTACGTCTAGATGGTCGTGCATTGTTCCGAGTAAGTGCAGTGGATAACACCAAGGCATCAGATCGAGCAAGGCAAATCGAACGACGCATGAATCGGTTATTAGAAAATCCAACAGCAATTTCTCCACCTCAGATTGAAACTTCCCAAGATAAGCAACAGCGCGTTATTACTAGTGCGGGAGTACCAATTGTTACTCTAACTTCAACAGATGCTCAAGACAATTTAACAACCGTTGACGCGCTAGCTATCCAATGGTCACAAGCAATTAATGCTGCTCTTAAACGAGCAAGTCAACGCCGCCTTTCGCCTTGGGGGCGATTTGTAGCAGAAGTACAAGCATCAGTAGAGACTGCTTTTGGGCGACTGATAGAATCTGCCATCATAATTATTCCGCGTGCGATCGCTGCTATTTTAGTAATTGGTCTTTTCTGGGCAATAGCCACATTCATACGCTGGCTGATGCGAATTATTTTCCGCCACATTGTTGAAGATTTGACCGTTGAAAACCTAATTAAGCAGGTTGCATATTACGCCGTTTGGACACTTGGTTTGATGGTTGCCCTCGATGCTTTTGGCTTTGATCCCCAGGCTGTGGCGACTGGATTAGGATTAACTAGCCTTGCTTTGGGATTTGCCCTTAAGGATATCATCTCCAACTTTATTAGTGGTATGCTAATTCTTGTATTACGTCCTTTTGAATTGGGCGATCAAATTGTTGTTGGCGAAACCGAAGGAAACGTTGAACGTATAGAATTGCGTGCTACCCAACTTCGTACCTACGATGGTCGCGTGGTACTAATTCCTAATGCTGAAGTGTTTACTTCTCGAATCATTAACAACACAGCTGCACCTATCCGCCGTAGCAGTGTCGAACTATTCATTGGTTACGATAGTGACCTGCAACAAGTAGTTACTGTATTAAAAAATGCAACCCAGGCAACACAAGAGGTACTTGATGAGCCGGGGGTTTCTGTGCGGATACGAGAGTTAGGACAAGATGACGTTGTAGTTGAAACGCGCTTTTGGACAGATTCGCGGCGTTCTGATTTTGTGGCTACGACATCAGCTGTCAGACAGGCGATAGTTGCTGCGTTGAAAAAAGCGAATATTGGATTACCAGACCCCGATGTCAGAATTTTAGTGCCGCGTCATCCCCAAAAGTGGCAAGCAGCATTCGGTCTAAAAGATAGTGACACCACTTCATATTAACCCTGTGAATAAATTTTTACCAATATCTACTCAAAATATTATCAACAACAGTTCAATGACTATGGCGATGGTGAATGTCCCTAGTGTGAGGGTGAGTGTGATAGAGAATCGTCGTGTGTTCGTGAAGATGGTTGTGAGGTTCGCCTATATTTATCCCCTCATCGTGGTTATGCTGATGGTGTTCATCATGGATATGTTTATGTTTATGCACAGTAACATAGTGTAGATGTTCGTGTTCATGTGGATGAGGCGAGAGGGTAATTTGCACTACCACTAGCAGCATCAAGCCTACTAAACTACCATAAATAAACTCACGTTCAGCAAAGTGACTTCCTAACCAACCCGCAAGAGGGTAAGAGATTGCCCACCAAAGATGACTCCAGGCAAAGTGTGCGCCATAAACTCGCCCTTGTATAGCAGTCGAGATACGGTCTGCAATTAATGTCTGAGTAGGTAAGTTGACTAAATTTTGCCCCGCACCTGCTACCAACCATAAGACCATCAATACTGTTAAATTTGCGTGGTTAGCAGGTAATAAAGCCAAGGTGATCAAAGTTGCACCAATAAAAACAAACGTTGTACGCGGCAAACTTCTATTGAACGTACCATAAATAACTGCACAGAGAGTTGCACCAATCCCAAAAGCTGCCATCACCCAGCCGTACTGCACTTCTCCCAATTGAAGTGTACCTTGGACATAGCCAACAGTATTGACTAAGATTTGCGCTCCGGCAATTGATGCGACTAACTGCATGAAGAGTGCGTAACGAATAGGTGCATCTGTAAGCAGGCGAGTTGTACCGTCTTGAATGTCTCCCCACGTTCGGCGTGTTGTCCTGGAAAGCTGTTGATTTTGTGCAACTACGAGCTGACCTGGTAGGGTGAAGATTAACACTGCCGCGATCGCAAAGCTGAGAGCATCCAAAAAGAAGACTTGTCTTGCACCAATGAAGGCGGCGACACTTCCAGCGATACCGGGGCCAAGTACACCAAGCAATTGGTAAGTAGCCGACGAAAGAGCGATCGCCCCTGCATAGTCATTCTCACCCGTGACTAATGGAATTGTGGCTTGGTAAGTTGGGGTAAAAAAAGCATTAAAAACGTTCAGCGCAAATATTAATATGTAAACTTGCCAAATCTGCGTCACGAAAGGCAACATACCCACAATTAACATTCTGAATATGTGGGTAATGACCATGATTTTCTTACGGTCGAAGCGGTCTGCGATCGCACCTGCAAGAGGAGAAAGCAATACAAAAGCAGTCACACGCAGAGTTAAAGCTACTGAAAGCACAACTGCCGCATTCTTTCCAGCTAAGTTAAAAGCCAGAAGGGCTAAACCCACCCAAGTAAGTGCATCACCCAATAAACTAGTGGTTTGAGCAGTATACAGCCTTGCAAATACCGGATTTCTCAAGCTGCGGAAAAATGTCAAGGTATTCATTTATCAAGGGGCATAGTTATAGAAGTCTTTTATAGTAACATTTTAACACTAATGGGGGGAGGGGGCATATTTATCAAAGCTGGAAAATAGTCTTGACAAAACCATTTTCACCACTCTGCTATTTTCTAGAAGGCGTGTAGTATTTTTAGCGTTGCTGTTAGCGCAACTTGGCGTTAGCCATATCATGGGATAATCTCACCTAATTGGGAACGCATTTTTAATAGTTTCAACCGCCAATTCATTCCGCATTTATGCAACTTCGTATTTTTAGTCATGGTTGTAGTGTCGCTGTAGCAACCATCATTCCCCACACTGCACCAAAATGAAATTTTGTCGCTCGCTCAATATCAAACTGTGCAGATTTGAGGAAATTGTGAAATTCAAGTTGGGTATAACACTGCTTATAAGCAGGATCAACCAACTTTAATATAAAATCGCAAAGGCGGCACAATAAATAATCTTTGCACCAATCCAAAATAATTACTTGACCATTCCAGCGTTGGTCATATATTGCTGCTAGCTTGTCATACTGCTGGCGAACTTTGGTTTCAGTCATAGTGAATATATGGAACTCTTCATTAACCTGATTACTAACACCTTTTGTGCTTAAAATATCAAGATGAATCAAAATTTACTCAAGGCAAACAATTATATTTAGACGTTTCATCAATAACTCTAGAAGATAAAATTCCTATGATATTTATCATTGCTCAAAAACTGCTTTTGGTACTTTGCCATCCTCTACAACCGACATAGTACGTTTAGGCAACAAGAACTTACCAAACTTAGCATATAAAGCTGGTAAGACCATTAAAGTTAATGCTGTAGAAGTAAATAAACCACCTAACACCACTATTGAAAGTGGTTGTAAGATTTCTTTTCCGGGGCCACTCTCAATTACTAAAGGTGCTAATCCTAAAGCAGAGGTAAAAGCTGTCATCAAAATAGCATTCAGACGTTCCATTGATCCTTTAATCAGAACTTCTTTAACTGGTGTACCTTCCGCAAATTTGGTGTTGTAATTATCCACAAGTAACAAACCATTGCGGGTAGCAACTCCGAATAAAGTAACAAAGCCAACTAGAGAAGCAATGGATATCACTCCACCTGTCAAAGCCACTGAGAATACTCCTCCTACTAATGCCAAAGGCAAATTAATCATAATCATGGCGGTGGAAGGAATAGATTTTACAGAAAGATACATAATTACTGTAATTGCGACAAAGGCGATCGCACTCGAAATTAAGATATTCTGAGTTGCTCTTTCTTCTGCCTCGAATTGTCCTGCATACTGAATATAGTAACCAGAGGGTGGATGTACCTGTTGCTTAACTTTAGCTTGAATTTCATTGACTATGGAACGCAAATCTCTACCATTAGCGTTAGCGGACACAACAATCAAGCGGGAGACATTTTCTCTATTTATAGTATTAGGCCCAGTACCATTTTCAATTGCGGCAACCTGTGCTAAAGGAATTTTTTGCCCATTAGGAGTATCAACTAACAAATTGCGAATCGTATCTAGATTTTGCCTTGCATCTGGCTTTAACCACACGGATAAATCGAAAGTTTGTTGTTTTTCTAAAACTTGAGATACTACTCGTCCATTAAGAGCAGTTTCAATAATTTCGGAAAGTTTACCTACTGTCAAACCATACCGTGAAGCAGCAAGACGATTGAACTTAATTTGTATTTGTTCAATCGGTATTTGAGGTTCTAGTTGTAAATCTACAATCCCATTAACGGTTTTCATGACATCATCAACTTGCTGTCCAATAGTGCGGAGTTGTTCTAAGTCGGGGCCGAAAATTTTAACTGCGATCGCACTCCTGACACCAGACAACACCTCATCCATGCGGTGCGAGATAAAACCACCAATGTTTGGCGCTACCCCCGGTAACTTGGCAAATTCCTCCCGTAACTTCTCAATCGCCCCTTCCCTGTCTTTCATTCCTGCGTCGCTTAACTCAATATCCAAGTGTCCTAAATTCACCCCTGCTGCATCGCCGTCTCCTGGCGCACGTCCAGAACGCAGTTGCACATATGGAAATCTAGAGTCTCCTTTGAGTGCGTGCTGAAGTGCTTCACCAGCTGCATTAGTCGCTTCTAGAGAAACCCCAGGATAAAGAGTTAGAGTATTCACCAAAGTTTGCTCCTGAAACTCTGGTAAAAATATTCTGCCAAAGGAAGGGACAATTACAGCCGCAGCCACCAAACTAGCGATCGCAGCGCCTATAACAATTCCAGAACGCCGCAGAGAAAATGTTAGTAGAGGAAGATACAGTCCTTTAAAAAATCTTGCTACCCAAGGTTCTGTTTCTGGCAAGCGACCATAAGGCAGTAAAATTGCACATAAAGCTGGAGTTACCGTTAATGCCGTAATACTAGAGGCTATAACTGCTGCCATATAACCTAATCCCATTGGGATAAAAATGCTGCCTTCTACACCAGCCAAAGCAAAAACTGGAGAGAACACAACTATGGTAATGATGGTAGCTCCAAATACCGAATCGCGTACCTCTTGACAACCTTCAAATACAACATCTAAAACTGGACGTGGGTTGGGAGAATATTTATTTTCTCGCAAGTTACGGTAGACATTTTCAGCATCGACAATCGCATCATCAACGGCTGAACCAATCGCTACTGCTAACCCTCCCAAAGTCATGGTATTTAAACCTTGTCCCAACCAATTTAGTAGTAGTACTCCTAGTAATAAAGATAAAGGTAGGGCAGTTAAACAAATAGCTAGGTTGCGCCAATTCATCAAAAAGGGAATTAGAATTAAGGCAACAATAATGCTGCCTTCAATTAAAGCCTCTCTAACATTTTCAATAGAAGAATCAATATAGTTTTCTTGACGAAAAGTAGGTGTAACTTTGATATCTTTGGGTAATCCTGCTTGAATCTCTGACATCGCTGCTTCAATAGCACGAGTCACAGTAGGAGTATCGGCTTGAGGCTGTTTATTAATCATCACAACAATTGCCTTTTCACCGTTAAAACTGCCATCACCTCGTTTAATAGCTGCACCAATTTGCACATCAGCAACATCAGAAATTTTAACAGGCGTACCATTGCGAGCAGTAATTACTGATTGCTGTAATTCTTCAATAGATTCAATTCTTCCAATACCCCGAATTAACTTTTCTCGGTCAGGAGTAATTAAATAGCCACCAGGAGCATTTACATTGGCAGCAGATACAGCTTGTTCTACGTCTTCTAAAGTAACATTAAAGGCTCTTAGTTTTGCTGGATCGACTAATACTTGATATTGGCGAACATCGCCACCATACGCTACAACTTGACTCACACCAGGCACAGCTAACAGGCGATTTGTCACTTGCCAATCAACAATTCGCCGCACTTCCATTAAAGGAGTGCTTTGGGAGGTGAAGGCATATTGTAATACAGTGCCGATAGGGGAGCTTGTAGGGGAAATTTGTGGAGTTTCTACCCCTGATGGCAGCTTACTTTGAGCTTGTTGTAATCGCTCTGTTACCAGCTGGCGAGCCTGATAGATATCAGTGTTCCAGTTAAAAATGACTTTAACCACAGAAATTCCCGCAGCTGAAGATGAGCGTACTGCTGTTACTCCAGGAGTACCGTTAATCGCACTTTCAATTGGTAAAGTTACCAGGGATTCTAATTCTTCGGGGGCGAGTCCTGGTGCTTCAGTTTGAATTTCAACTTGGGGTGGTGCAAAGCTGGGGAAAACATCCAAGGGCATTTGGATAATCGTCCGAAATATCCAAATTGTCAGGATAATTGTACCCAGGATGACTAACCAACGGCGAGTGATCGCCCACTTGATGATAGCACTCAGCATTTTTATTGTTGGGTATTTTTACTGATGATTATGACTTTTGGTTCTTCATGAGGCGCGCGGTGGTTATCATCTGAGTTTGTAGAACCATTAATAGAATCTTCTGGTACATCATAGGCAAGTTCTGCCCCGACTGGAACTAGTTGAGGCTTGCTGCGACGACCTGCTATGAAACCTACAGCAGCTATTGCAACTCCTCCACCTGCTCCTAGCAACCACAACGGTACTGGTAAGCTGGGCGTTTTAACTTCAGTCGCTTGTACAGGAGCTTCTTTTGTCTCACCTTCTGTTGGCTTAGTACCACCCCGTAATGATTGTGCATAAAGTTGTGGTGCGCGTTGAGTGACAATCATATCTCCCTCGAATAAGCCACTCTTGACCTCAACCATATCTCCAGAGGTCTGACCTAATGTGACTTCAACTGTTTGGTAAGCATTACCATTTTGCACGTAAACAACTTTCTTACCATTCGCGTCAACTACTGCTGAGGTAGGAATAGCTGAAATAGCAGAGGAAGTTTGGTCTGTTAAGACTTCTAGTTCTGCGAACATTCCTGGTTTGAGTTGACCATTAGAGTTATTCACCTCTGCTTGTACTGGTACAACTCTTGTTTCTCCTTCTACCACCGTACCAATCCGGGAAATTCGTCCAGAAAAGATGCGCTCGGGCATACTAGCAACTTTTAATCTTATTCTCTGACCAGTTTTTACCTTGCTTAAATCTTTTTCATAAATGTTAGCTGTGGCAAAAAGCCGACTATCATTGACAATCGTCATTAATTTGCCACCCGCATCATTAAAAGTTTGACCAATAGTAACTTCTCTATCAGCAACCTTACCGGAGATGGCAGCGGTTACGGTCACTAGTCCTTTGGAATTGGGGAGATTTCCCAGTTGAGCAAGTCGAGTTTGATAACTAGTATTACTGCGATTAATATTTGACTTTGCTAGTTGAACTGATGCTTGGGCGCGTTTGAGTTGATTTTCTGCCCCGATAACGTCCCGACGGCTCTTGGCTTTGGTAAGTTCGGCTTTTGCTTGCGCTAGCTGGGTCTGGGACTCTAAGGCATTGCGACGGGGTAAAGCGCCAGCATCAGCTAACTGCTTATCTTTGTTGTACTTTTCTTCAGCAAAGTCAACTTGACTTTGTGCTTGGGCAATTTCAGAATCGGCTATTTGTTGATATTTTTGATAATTTTGTTGAGCCAGTCTCAAGTCTGCTTGTGCTTGTTGTAAATCAGCTTGACCTTGTGCTAATTTGTCCTGAGATTCCACACGCAATGTTACCAAATCTGGACTAGTAACAACAGCAACAGGTTGACCAAGTTTTACTGATGCACCAGGTTCTACCAACAATTCAACTACTTTCGCCCCAGTAATTGGGGTAGTCACTTCCACTTTTTGGCTGGGAAGAGTTTCAATTTGTCCAGTAGTTTTAATGCCAATGGCTAACCGCTGACGCTGGACAGGCTCGACTTTAATCCCTAACCGTTTGGCTGTGTCGGCATCAACCTGAATAGAATTATTAGTTGAAGTGGCTTCACTTCCTCCTTGAAATTCGTCTCCATGTCCGCCATGAGCCAGGACAACTGCGGGACTTGCTAATAACAGCAGGCTCAGGAATGTGCCAGAAACATAACGAATAGCTGTAGGTGTTTGGGAACACAGAGAGTTAGACATCGCTACTAAAAATCCTTAAGTATGGGAGGGAAGAAATTGCGAACAGTCAAAAATACTTTTAAGTTTTAGAAATACACTCTTTTACTAGTCTTTCATTCAGAAATGAAATTAGGATGAAATCAAGTTTTGACCGCTCTCAGAATCACATCACTCTAAACACAACTGGAATTCAAGAAAGCAAGTGTTCCCTATCTATTTGGCATTGGATACTTGCATCATGCTTCACATAGATACTTTTGCTTACCTTCAGGTGACGCTCTTACTGAGGCTGGACTACTCGCTAACACCAGTTCCCAAGCCAGGGAAACCTTTTAGCGTGAAGCTCTTAACGTCGCTTCCACTGAGTTCGCGGAGCGTCTCCGTACCCCTCCGGGGAAGCAAGCTACGCGCAGCGTCCCGTAAAGCTTGCGGCATAGCTACGCTTAGGGCGCAGCCTCTCGTAGAGAAGGGAAATAGAAGAGAAGATAGCCAGGTTCCCTACGGCGGGTTTCCTGCCTACCCTGCGGTTTCTGCGTACTCCTGTAAAGAAGCAAGCTACGTAAAGTGTCCCGTAGGGAAGCAGTACAGGACTGGACTTACTGGTTATACCAAGTTTTTCGCCACTGTTTCATTTGGTTAATCTCTGCTTGCTGTGAATCAATGATACTTTGAGCTAATTTCATAATTAGCATCGGCTGAACCTAAATCCATTGCCATGTTATGGTTCATGCCACCACCATGATTCATCATACTACCGTCGTGATTCATTGGTTGCTTGTCGCTAGTATCAGTAGCGGTAGTAGTAGGGTTTGATACTTGGTTTTGGGAAGCGGGTGTAGAACACGCTGTCAACACACTACTGGTAAAAGAGGCGAGCGCTACTAAAGTCAATGACAAAAAGCTGTTTTTCAGAGTAGAAAGTTGCATAGGAATTATCTAAATGTTTCCTGATTTCATTTTGAAATCTCCAGTTGCTTGGAGAGTCAACCCTAATGGTGATTTATTTTTTGCTTAAGTACTAAAATCATCTAAGCTCGACTTTATCCATTTTTGAGAATATGAGGGGGGCAAAAGGAAGAAACATGAACATGGAAAAATAGGAAGTGGCATCAATGACAATATGCATCTATACCCATGAGCCTGAATTTACCCGCAGGAATAGCCAGTATCATACAACTGTTCTCAAGACTTTTCTCAACCAGAGTCTGGAAGCAAGCCGAAGTACTGATGATCGGGGCAATTCTAACGACGCGAAAGCGTACAGTATCCTCAATACTGGAAGTCATGGGAATAGCGCATGAGAAAAATTTTCAAAATTATCATCGTGTTTTAAGTCGTGCCGTGTGGTCAAACTTAGAAGCTAGTCGCATTTTGTTAATGATTCTGGTCAGTATTTTTGTACCATCAGAACCAATAATTATGGGAATTGACGACACCATTGAAAGGAGGAAAGGGAAAAACATCAAGGCTAAAGGTATCTATCGTGACCCAGTACGTTCAAGCCACAGCCAGTTTGTCAAAGTCAGTGGTCTACGATGGTTAGCAGTCATGTTACTCGTAGAAATACCTTGGGCACAAAGAGTTTGGGCTTTGCCTTTTTTCACTGCTCTAGCACCATCTGAACGTTACAACCAACAACTTAAACGTCGCCATAAATCCCTGACCGATTGGGGAAGGCAAATGATGTTACAGATTCGACGATGGTTGCCGAACCGAGAGTTGGTAATGGTTGCAGATAGCAGTTTTGCAGCATTAGAACTTCTCTTTCGTGTGAGTCAGCACAAGTTGCCTATACACATGATTACTCGGTTACGTTTGGATGCTGCATTATACCAGCCAGCACCCAACAGGCAATCAGGTACTATGGGGCGACCAGCCCTCAAAGGCAGGAGATTACCAAATCTAGAACACATATCAGTTGACCCTAACACTCATTGGCAAACTGTAATAGTTAATAACTGGTATGGCCAAGGCAAACGCGAGGTAGAAATTTGTAGTGATACTGCTGTTTGGTATCACACAGCAAAGCCTGTAGTCCCTATTCGTTGGGTATTGATTCGTGACCCAAAAGGTAAGTTTGAAACACAGGCAATACTCAGCACTGGTCTTTTTTATTCTCCCATACAGATTTTGGAGTGGTTTGTACGTCGATGGCAAGTGGAAGTTACTTTTGAGGAAGTCAGGGCACACTTAGGAGTTGAAACTCAACGTCAATGGTCTGACAAAGCGATCGCTCGTACAACACCATTATTATTGGGGCTTTTTTCCTTAGTTACTGTCCTAGCACATCATTTACAAAATGATTTTCAGTGGCAAGTCCGACAAACAAGTTGGTACTCCAAACATTTGCCTTCCTTCTCAGATGCACTGGCTTTAGTACGACGATTTTTCTGGGCTAGTACTTTTTCAATGTCCCATGAATCCTTTGAGATGGTAAAAGTACCTCGCCCTTTGTTTGAACGTTTGCGGGACATTGCCGTTTATGCCGCGTAATTGGATAAAGTCGAGCTAAGAGGATGTTTGAAAAGTTTTGAAAAGTCAAATTTTAGGCTAGTCGCCTTACCATAATACGGATCATGGCAAGATAAACAAAAGTCTCGGATTCGGGTAACAGTTCATAGTCTCTGACTAGTCGTCGGCATCCCATCAACCAACCAAAAGTGCGTTCAACCACCCAACGTTTTTTGAGCAATATAAAGCCTTTAGTTTTTTGTGGTCGCACAACCACCTGCACAATCCAACGGCAAAAGTCCATTACCCACTGCATGAATGGCTCACCATCAAAGCCGCCATCCACCCAAATGGTTGTCAATCGATAGACCTGGTTGCCAGACTGTTTGACCCGTTTGAGAACTAGTTTACCCCCGGAACGCTCACCTACATTGGCAGCTGTAACCAAGACCCGCAAGACCAGCCCTAAGGTATCGACCGTCATAAATCGCTTGCGTCCTTTAATTTTCTTACCTGAATCAAATCCAATGGATTGACTGACCATTGCCGCACTTTTTAGACTTTGACTGTCGATTATTGCCTCAGATGGACTCGGATGACGCTCAATATCGATTCTCGTCCACTCTCGCAAACTGTCGTGGATGTGCAGCCATCTCCCGTCTTTGCGCCAATTGCGAAAATAAGTGTACACTGTCTGCCATACGGGAAAATCACTGGGTAAAGCTCGCCATTGAATGCCCTCATATAGAACGTAGAAAATGGCGTTGAGGACTTCCCACATATCGACTTCCCGATGACGACCACCTTTTTTAGGTTCTGGAATCAAGTCGCTAAGAAATTCATATTGTGCGCGAGTTAGGTTACTGGGGTCAGCTTTACTCATGTCGCTCTCTCGGTGCTGTTTATTATCTATTCACAGCCTATACTGAGAGAGCTTTTTTACAACATCCCCAACTTTTCAAACAGCCTCTAAGTAACTGGTTGCTGACAATGCAACTGTTGTACTTACTACATAGTTTGACAGCCGAAGATGAAATCAGGATGAAATTAAAGGTTCCTGCTCTTAGCAAAGACTAGCTACAAGAAATTAGAAGGTTGTAGTACATTACTACAAAACCTAAAGTTTTAATTCTTGTGTGACACCTCGCTTTGATTTGCCGACCTTAGCTCCAGAGTTTAGATATGGCAAATAATCATGTTATGAAAGTAACGTATTTAAAATAATTTGCCTTTGTAGTAAATATAAGTAAATCTAATATGGTAAAGCTGAAATTATTGATTGGAGGAATAGTATTCATCCCGCTAGTCGCAGTCCTATGCGACTTTAGTTTCGGAAGATTTTGGTTTTCAGAACGCTCAGACCATCAAAAATTAGTCAAAAAACCAGAACAACTCAGTGCCAGCGCTGTGAGCAATCAGCATAGTTCGGTATCCGATAAAGCCATTGTTGCACAAGTGAACAGCGCCATCTTTACAGTCCCTAATGAGTTTCAGGGAAAAATCATTCAGCAGGCACAGCTGAGCAAACCAGACAAAGTTATTGCACTGACTTTTGATGATGGCCCCGCGCCTAAATACACGCAACAAGTGTTGCAAATCCTGAAGCAACAAAATATTAAAGCAACGTTTTTCTGTGTGGGGGAGATGGTGCATTATTTTCCCAAAATTGCCAAGCTAGAGGTAGCCGATGGTCACGCGATTGGTAATCATACGTGGCATCACTGGTATAGGCATATGAACCTGTCTGTTGCTGCGCGTGAAATTGAGTCCACCGCAACAGCTATTTACCAAACTATGGGGGTAAAAACTTTTCTGTTTCGTCCGCCTTATGGCATCCTCAACAATGGTGTAGCTGATTACGCTTAAAAGAATAATTACGCTGTTCTCATGTGGTCAGATGACTCGATAGACTATCGTCGTCCTCCAGTATCCAGACTCGTCAATAATGTGTTAAAGGACGCTAAACCTGGTGGTATAGTACTGATGCATGATGGTGGTGGCGATCGCTCACGCACTGTTAAGGCTTTACCACAAATTATCGCTTCACTCAAACAGCGTGGTTATCGGTTTGTGACCATACCAGAATTGTTGGAAATACAGGAACAAAAAACACCGTTGGTAACAACAGCACAATTTCATAAAGGGAATAAAGGTACATAAATTATTAACTCATTACTTTACCTGATGCAAGCTATCAAATAAAATTCAGAAGTCAGGAGTCAGAATTCAGAATGAATTCTATACGACTGGCAGATGAATAAGTGGGTTTAAGACCCCACTAAATCTATGATTTAATGGTCTTCAATTAGTAGCGGGTTTGAATCCAACACTTTCTTGTTCTGACTCCTGAATTCTGACTTCTGAATTTTTTTTCAAATGTGTTCTTTTTTTAGATAAATTATCTTGTTTTTGTTACTGTCAATTCCTCTGCTAACACTTGCTGATAAACCTGTGACAGTAAAGGCGTGACTTGATTATTTTCTGTACCATATCCCAAACTTGTCCAAGTACCAGATAAAAGTTGTAAAACCTGATTTAGTTTCCCTTGTTTCAGCAGAACTGCAATATCAACTCCCCAAAAGTGGTGGTCATTTAGCCAAGCATATACTACTTTATCTTGAATTTGTGGTTCAAAACTTTCTAGGTTTGCGCTTGATGAATTAAAAAATTTATGATGGTATTTTTTTAATTTTTCCTGCCAGGTAGTTGTAAGGATTTGATAGCGACCTGCTGCTGTACTGCACTCGCCTTTATGAGGGCCAGAAACAATTGTTATGCATTGATTGGGATGACGGCTGAGATCGGTAAAATGCTTACCACCATAAAGTAAAGTATAGGGGTTAGAATCTAGAGCTTCACTAGCAGTAATAGTCCGCATTAATGCGCGAATGTAAGGATCGCCTCCTTTCATTACTAAAGGTGGAGTGTATTCAGGAATGGTAGAGGTTTTGCGAGTGCTAAATCCTTGCCAAAGCACAATTAATAAAACTATAGACAATATTCCAACAATTAGCGATCGCCACTTCAACTTCCCTTTTTTTGGCAAGAGAGCTTTAACTAAATTTATGGAGTATATTTTATCATTAATTATTTTAAGAAGTTTGTGAAACAAGGATAGCGAAAGTTTACTTTTTTTTGACATCTACTTTTTGGGGTAATAATATTTATAATTTGTTTGCTTTTTTATATATTGACAAACACAAACATAATTTTAAGCTAATAAGCTGTATTTTTATTGAAATACTTTGTGTTGCTGAACATTTATCTCTTTATACAAGCTACTAATATATAGTAATTTTATTTTATTTGTAAAACTCGAGAGGCTCAGATAACTGACTTCTTTGAGAAGTCGGGTATCTGGTTATTCACAATTGAGAACTGCTATACTCAAAATTCATTACAAGTGAGTAAAGCAATCCTTTTTTATTAAAAATTATATATACTTTCATTTACTTATAAATTTAGCTTAATTAAAAGAAGTACTTAAATATCCATACATATCAAGATGAAATTAAGATGAAATTATTATCAGTCATTGGAAATAAATTATAATCATGCCATTAGGAAGATGAAGTTTACACTTGGAACCTCTTAAGTTGAGGCGAGGAAGTTTTGACATCAGATGTGTATGGCAATAGCATAAATTATTTAGCATTTTGCTTGGTAAAAACTGATAAAAACTAGATAATACAGCAGATTCAAGGCAGAATATTGACTGCATAAACGCAACGCAATTATTAAAAGGAAAATCAAGGAGAAAAAGTGGCTAATATTGGTTTATTTTTCGGCACTCAAACAGGTAATACTCAGACTGAAGCAGAAATAATTCAAAAGAAATTTGGTGGAGAAGATGTAGTAACTTTAAATGATATTTCACAAGCTGAACCAAATGATTTTAATGATTACACTTATATCATCATTGGTTGTCCAACCTGGAATATTGGGGAGTTACAAAGTGATTGGGAAAGTTTTTATGATGAGCTAGATAACATTGACTTTAGCGGCAAAAAAGTTGCTTATTTTGGAGCAGGCGATCAGGTTGGTTATCCTGACAGTTTTCAAGATGCAATAGGGATTTTAGAAGAGAAAATTTCAGAAAAGGGTGGTGAAACAGTTGGCTATTGGTCTACAGATGGTTATGAATTTACTGAGTCTAAAGCCGTCCGTGATGGTAAATTTGTAGGTCTAGCACTTGATGAAGATAATCAATCTGATTTAACAAATGAACGGATTCAAGCTTGGGTTGCTCAACTCAAGCAAGAGTTTGGTTTATAGAGGAGTATAAAGTCTTGCATTGAACAGGCACAGTTCTGAACTAGCTCTCTTGATGGCTCAATCTTATTTAACTTAGGTAACGTTGATAATCATTGTTAAGCCACCCCCACCTTCTACTTCAACGTTGTCGTTTGTTGCGTGATGGGCAATGTGACAGTGCAGCAACCACTTACCCTGATCACGAGCTGTCCAAATTACGTCGTAGCGTTCACCGGGAGCTACATTGATAGTGTCCTTTTCAATTTGGGCAGTGGCCGGTAGGAGATTGCCATCTGTTTCAATAATTTTGAATGGCCCACCATGAATATGCATTGGGTGGATAAAGGCATTATTTGAGCCGATAAAGCGAAAGCGGATTTTTTGACCAATTTTGGCGTTGATTGTTTCGGTAGAGGGATAAGCTTTACCATTAATTGTGAAGAAGTTAGGCATTAGCCCTTCCATCGGCATAGCTGGGAAAGTGTAGCCTTGCTTTACTGTCCACTCCTGAAGCTGAACCACAACGTCTTGATCGTAAGCAGGAGTTTTTGGTTTATTCTTGGGATCGACGATTAACGCACCATACATCCCTAAAGTTTGCTGGCGGTCTACATCTTTGTGAGAATGATAAAAGTAAGTACCTGCTTGCTTGACAGTAAACTCGTAGATATAGCTTGCGCCTGGTGCAATTGGCTTTTGGGTAACATCGGCTGGGCCGTCCATATTGTTGGGTACAATCATGCCATGCCAATGTACTGTCGTTGGTTCTGGTAAGTTGCTCTTGACTACAATCCGAACGCGATCGCCTTCAGTAACTCGAATCCGCGGCCCCGGAACTTGACGGTTGAAAGCATAAGCAGCTACCTGAACATTTGGTAGGATATTCCATTTGATCAAAGAAACATCAAGATTAAAGACCTTCACACCATTCTCTAGCTTGGGCGTTAGAGTCTGATCCCCCCGTACATCAACGGGAGCAGTGTAGGCTATCTTTGTCAAGTCTACTGCTGCCATGTCTGCCATTGCTTCCATGCTCATATCAGAGGTCATAATCATTCCTGGCGGCATGACTAAACCATTCATTTGAGTAACACTACTCATGGGCGCAAGCGGTAGCGATGATATTGGAGTCGGAGATTTTGCACCGCCCATATTCATCCCAGACATTGACTCGTTGTCGTTATTCATATTCATTCCAGGCATGGATTGGTTGCCCATATTCATTCCTGGCATTGACTCAGGCTGCATATTCTTAGCACTCATGGTAAAGTTGCCGTAGAGTGCGGCGATGAAAACACCAAAGGCTAAAGCTAATAGTGTTAACAGCGTCACAGCTAGAAGTTGCGATCGCGTAGCTTTGGGTTTCATCACCATACCCGCGTGCGAATCGGCAGCAGAAGAATTCATATCTATATTTCGACGGGTTTTCATGGTTACATTCCTTCCATAGTCTACATTCCTTCCATAGTCTGGTCTGTGTCAGCATGAGGTGCAATTACTTTATCGGGAGTTGCTGTAATTCCTTCTCTTTCAGCAGCTAAACTGTGACCACCTTTACCTAATGCCCGGACAGTTCCCATCCCATGTTTTAGATCTACTGCAACTAGCCACATATTGACTGGGAAAGCAACTACAAATCCCACTAAAGTTGCCAAAGACATCACGCCCCAAAACCGAATTGAGGTTGCCTCCATCGCTGTCATATCAAGGCTCATTAGGATGACCATTACTGGAATCATTCCTGCCATCACCGCATTCATTGAAAGCCATTCCGGTATAAAAGAACGCCGGACGGCTTTGAGATATGAACCACCCAGCATATCTTTCATAAACAAAGATTGAAAAACAAACAGCCCAA
The DNA here is from genome assembly GCF_014831675.1 of Komarekiella delphini-convector SJRDD-AB1. Classification (GTDB taxonomy): domain Bacteria; phylum Cyanobacteriota; class Cyanobacteriia; order Cyanobacteriales; family Nostocaceae; genus Komarekiella. Next base: position 64,469 of record NZ_VJXY01000004.1, read on the forward strand.
AGGCAAAGCCAAAAAGATACTCAGATATCACATCAAGCCACATGGGTAGTCCGAGGGTCATGGTAATTGCGGCAGCAACGATAATTCCTGTTGCATCACCAGCTAAACAGTGAATTGTCGAACCAACAGTCTGTTTCCACAATGGCTTGACAAACTCCTCATGCTGCATTGGGGCTGGTTCTTTACAGGACAGAATGTACAGTGCCGCACCAATTACTCCTGTGTAGAGAGTCACTAATAGCCATCCCCACTTCATTACAGTTAGTTCAGGATTACTAGTGAACGCATCCCAGGCTACATAGACCACTGAGAGGACTGTCAGACTAAACCAAACAATCAAAACAGTATCAATCCAAGCAGAACTTTTGAAGTTTGCTTCATTTGTACCAGACATATTCATGCTGGGCATATTTGAATTAGTCGCAGGCTGAGGTAAAGGCGAGTTTTGAGCAATAGAATTAGGAATGCTCTCAATATAATTAGATGAATTTTGGCTGATTCCCAAACGAGGAGTTAATAGTACTAATCCTAGAGTTAGTACCAATAAAACTATCCATAAAATTGATTTAGAGCGCATATTTACCTTTGAATGTACAGCAGTTAGTTCTTTAAAATCATGTTTTTTTAAAGAGTTTCATCTGTATATATTCTTGTTATTACCAAAAATTAACGGAGTGTGAAAAATTCTTCCACAGCTGAAGGATGGATACCAATTGTTGCATCAAAATCTTTTTTAGTGATACCTGTCCGAATAGCAAGTCCGAGACATTGAATAATCTCAGCAGCGTATTCACCGACCATATGAGCGCCGAGTACTCTGTCTGATTTACTATCAACTACTAATTTAATGAGAGTTTTCTGTTCGGGTTCGGCAATGGCATCAAAAAGAGGTTGAAATCTTTGAGAATAGCAGTGTATTGATTCCCCAAATTTTTCGCGTGCTTTAGCTTCGGTCAAGCCAACTGTAGCCGCTTCCGGTCGAGAAGAAAGTGCAGAGGGAATGCACTCTAAATTTACAGTTCGAGTCTGATTACCAAACACAGTATCGGCAAAGGCACGACCTGTGGCAATGGCGACAGGAGTCCAATGGGGTCGGTCAGTGCAATCTCCAACAGCAAAAATATTAGCCTGAGTAGTACGGCTGTATTCATCTACTGCGATCGCTCCTTGTTTGACTTGAACACCCGCTTTTTCCAAATCAAGACCACTTAAATTAGCAACTCGACCTATAGCGCAAAGAAGGGTATCTACAGTTACAGTGTCTTGTTTATTTCCTAACAAACTCAAACATAAACTATCTTGAATTCGTTCAATTTTTTCGACGACAGTATTGCAGAAAATTTGAATACCATTCTTCGTCATACTTTCTTGAACTGTAGTTCTAATATCTTCATCTCTACCTGGTAAAATACGGTCTTCAGGCACTATTAAAGTAACTTTTGAAATTAAACCATTAAGGCTTCCAGCGAACTTCACAGCTATCTGGTCACTACCAAGAATAGCAATATGCTCTGGTTGTTGCTTGATTTCAAACATCTGACGTGTAGTAATAGCATATTCAATTCCTGGAATTTCAGGTTTTACAGCTTCTCCACCTACAGCAATCAATATTTTATTAGCAGTAATCTGGCGACCCCCAACATCCAAAGTATGAGAATCTAAAAATTTCGTATGTCCCCAAATTAGGTCTACCCCTGCTTCTTTTAGATGCTGAATATGCAAGTTGCTCAGATGTTTGATTGCTCGGTCTTTAGCTGCATTAAATTTATGCCAGTCAATGCGGTCACTTACTTTATCCCAACCATATTCGTCAGCATCTTCAAAAACATGGGAAAAACTAGCAGCATATGCCATTAGTTTCTCTGGAATACAGCCATGAATTACACATGTGCCACCTACCTGGTCGCGTTCGGAAATTAACACACGAGCACCATGAGCAGCAGATTGTCTAGCGGCAGCAACACCTCCAGGTCCTGCACCAATTACAAAGAGGTCATAATCAAAGCCCATAAATTATTAACTCAGTTTTTAAGAACACTATATTTCCCTATATTTTTAGCTTTCCACACAGTGATGAAATTAATATGAAATCATTGGAATTTTAATTAAAAAATAGTTATGCATATTCAAATGAAATCAGCATGAAATTTCCTTATGTCATTAGTAATAAATATTTCTTGTGCCATTAGGTAGACGCAAGCAGATTAGTTATTTTTTAATCTGAGGGCGCAGAGGCATAAATACTGTCTCATGTGAAATTGACGACTTGAAATCGGAGGTATAATTATGACGACAACCCAATCTCACCAATCCTTGCTTGAAAGTTGCATAGAGGCTTGCTTTGATTGCCTACGCGATTGCGAAAACTGTGCCGATGCCTGTTTAAGTGGCAACATGGTACAGATGATGGCTCAATGCATTAAGTTGTGCCGAGACTGTGCTGATACTTGCGCTCTGTGTGCCCGTTTTATGTCTCGCAATTCTGCTCTTCATGCTCAGATGTGCGGAGTCTGTGCGGAAGCTTGCAATCGCTGTGCCAGTGAATGTGAAAAACACGACAGCGACCACTGCAAACGCTGTGCTGCATCTTGCCGTCGCTGCGCCGAGTCTTGTCGCCAAATGGCTACAGCAATGGCGTAAGTATCTATAATCGCTGACTGCTGGATTGCAAAATAATTATCAGATATACTACGCCATGTATTACGTAGATTATTGGCTTGACTTTACCTCGTAAGTAACCCAACAGAATTAATTACATTACTGATTCTCTACTAGGCAAGAATTTCAACCCATATTTTGTGTAATTAATTCTGTGCCACTACTTAATACATGGCATTTCTCAGAACCACTACCGAGTATTACACGGTATGAGCAGGAGATAGAGAAGCGATTAGCCCAGCTACGCCCGTGAGTAGCATTGGAACAGGAATGGAATGTATGCCATTCAGCCATCACCTCTCACTTTCTTGAAATGCCAACTCCAACGAAAACGGTAGACACCCAGGATTGACAGCTGCCCACTCGTTGGCTTCTGCAATTAGAGTTTCGTTACCCGAATCGAGGTAGAATTGCATTTTGGCACTTTGCTCTAAGCGATCGCGTTCCATGCCTCCAATTAACCGTCGCGCAATCAGGCAATACTCTCTTGCTAAACGCTTGGCATGAGATGCTGCTTGGAGTCGCAACTTAGTTAGTTTCTTCAGTTCTGACAAAGCGAGAGTTTCAGCTGGGTCGCTTGAAGGTGTACTTTGCTCGCTAACTTCGGCTTTTCGTGACGTTTCAGGTGGCACAATTGCAGGTGTAGATGCGGTAGGTGGAATACTGGCAGAATTGATTAATAAGTTTTTATTATTATGATTTTCGGATGTGCTGGGGTTAGAAAGGTATTTAAAATCCTTATCTGAATTACTTTCAACAACATTTTCAGCTAGTTCTATAATATTTAAAGAAGCTAATGAGCTATAAGAATTATTGACACCTGAAGTACAAGACAAATCTTCTGGCTGTAATAAATTCAATTCTTCGGAACTAATATTAATTCCCTCAGAATTATCTTGTACCTGTGGTACAAAAAATTCTCCTTCAGACTCGATAACTTCTTCAAAACTAGCTGCTGCCAACTGCCCTGTAGGGGCATCGGCAGCAGGAGATAAGCAGTTACAAAAAACCTTCATATAGTAAGAATGAGCGTCATTTTCTTTTTGATAAGGGTTTTCAGCACTTTGTTTTGCAAATGAGTTTTGAAAACTATTAAATTGCCCGTCATTACTTGATTGATAAGGGTTTAAGCTATTTTCTACCCAAGGATCTAAGATGTAGCGCGTAGGATGCCACAAATGCAAGTGCTTTTGTAATGTCTCTTGTGAGATAGTTTTGTGAAAACGGCGCTTGTACTCAGCACGTATCGCTTTCCCCCGTTCAGTAGCCCCTACTGGCAACCCACTATCCCACTCTATTACCCTTACTACTATCTGGATACGCCGTTGAGCTTTTTGGCTGCTTTCCCAGTTCATCTGCTGGCGACGGTCAAATGGAATTACGTTGTCTTTGGATTGATTAATGCTCTTGATATCTGCTATGGCTTCTGCAAAGGTCTTGGCGAATGTACCCAACAGCCGTTCAGGATAACTAACGTAGGCGCTGTACCATTTGTTGCGAATTGTGCATTCTACCCAATGCCGCACCCTAGCTTCGATTTCGTGTTGGTGTCCGCAATATTGGCTATAGCCGGGGGCGTTAATTGCAGTAGAGAGGCAGAATTCGACTAATTCCTCACCCGTTAAGTCTAAAAAGACGATTCCGTAGCCTACGAAGATTTGTAGGAGGGTGTTTGTTTGTCCTTTTCCTGTCCAGCCTGTGGTGATGATTTCTTCCCAGTTGGCACGCCACTGTGCAGCATCAGCAGACTCTTGCTTACGATATCTCTCCCGTGAAATTTGTTTTTTGGCTTTGTTCGCTACCTGTTTTAGTTTAGTTAAATCTTGCCGACTTGCTGCGCGATCGCAATAGTCGAGGAAGATAGAAATGGAGTCACTAATTGGTTGCAGGTCGTCATCAAGTAAAAACGACCCGCTACCCGGTTGCATGGGGCAACGGATAGCCTTGTAGTTAGTTATTTGTTTAGCACTATATGGTTTGGTGTTGGGGAAGATTTCTAGATGTCCAAGACGCAGGATAAAACCTACATTTCTTAAGGTAATCTCTAGGGCGCAGGCTAGGGAAAAGGTGGGCAGGGAGGAAGCAAAGGTTAGGATCAGGTGATAGCCACCACTAAAGCTGGACTGGAGGATGATGATATCGACTATGCCGATGTCCTCTAGCACCGCTTTGATGCGATTTATGGATTCAATGTTGTGGTAGTCGCCTTCTAGGTCTAAATCGATTGTGGCGTAACGAGTTGTGTCGTTAAAGCGCAGACCTACTAGTTTCGACTTGTCTTGGTGCAGGTTCCACAGTTGGGAGGGTTGGAGATAATAATCGATAGTGCGCCATGCTGATTTTACACCTTGTACTTGATTTGGGGCAACTATCGCCCCAAATGGATGCCAAAAGCGCTCTACGTAGCGTTTGCCCACGGATTCTGCGGGCAGGTGGGGTTTGATTTTCTTTTTTGAAGGTTGTGAAAGGCTTAATTGGGTCTTATTCTCGGCATCTGCCCCGAAATTTTCTTGGAACATGAGTGACTGTCCTGATGATTTTTGTGCATCAGGTAGTCTCGCTGTTGGTCAAAATGTGTTAGCCTAAATTTGAAATTTTATTTTGAATTAAGCGGTTGGTTATCCGCTTGTTGGAGGCGACTGGTAATCGTCTCGTGGTTGAAAGCAAACAAAGGTTTATACTTGTTTAGGCTTAGACATACGTAGGCTTAGGCTAAGATTTAGTCCAACACGCTTCACCAACAACAATGCGACTACCCAACTTTTTTTTGGTAATTATTTAAATGAGGCAGTTCGAGCGAAGTTGTCACTAAATCGACAAAAGAGTTTTGGGATAACAATGCAAACCTAGTAACACCCACAAGTGTCACCCCACATTGGCTCTTATTAGTACAACTGGTGAAGATGAAATTACTCATACTCCACCACGGAGTTAAAAAACAAAAAACAGTCAAATATCTTGATACGAGTTCAGCACTCAAAACAGTGAACTCGTACTGTAATCAGTATTGAGATGTTAATCTAGTAAGTAATGTTAAATTGTGGGATAAATTCTCTGCTAGATTAACTGCTTACAGCTACCTATGCAGCACAAATCTTATCCTTTTTTCTATTTGTAGAAACTTCCATTGCTTTCATTTGGGTCTTATAATCTTCCCAAGTTTTTTCAAATACGTCCGACTCATACATCCGCAATAAAACCTCCTCTTTATCAGTTAGATTAGGAAGTTTCAACAACTCCGCCAAAGATACCTGAACTGGGAAAACATCACTAAACTTTTGCATTAAGTGAAATATTCTCTTCCTCTGTGATGCAGATGGTTCATCCTGCAATTCTGCATCAATTTGTCGCGGACGGAGATTCACAATTTCTAGGCTCATATTCACTAAATTCCTCAATCCAAACACAACAAACTCATTAGTTATACCAATAACCCGTCCCACAATTTCCAATTCGGGCCGCAGTCTCTTCTTGAATTGATATACTTGGTCAAGCTGGAAACGTCGAAACGGATTGCGTAGGCGTAGCCCGTCGCAGACATCGCCATTCAGCATCCAAGCAATACCATCGCCTATACTACCTATCTCATCTGCCTCCAGAAGGTCTATTACCTGGTAACAGATATCTTGATTGCAAACAAATTTGTACGCTGCATCAATACTTCGGTTAAATTCTATCTCCAGTGCAACAACTGCCTTAAATTTTTCCATTTCTCGTAATTGAGAAATTAGTTCAAAAACTTTCTTGCCCTTGTGATAACTACCAACACTTATATTTAGGTTTTCTGAAACCTCCTGAATCACGGGTTTACCCTTCTTTAATTGAGACTTACTCTCATTTATCGAATGATTCAAATTTGAATACTTCGATTCATTCAAACGACGAGCGCTCTCCCTTTGTCTTTCTTTCGCTTGGGGACGAAGTACGCTCTCCCAGTACTGCCCCTCGTGAAATTTCTGGTAATGAGTCTTCCCACCTTCCCGATGGAGATTAAAGTCAAGCACTAGTTTCAAATCTTCTTCAGGCGAACCAGACTCGACAAATTCCACTTTCACAGTGGAAATCCCTAACTGGCGAGCTATCTGCAAACGACACTTACCTGCCAAGACTACATTAACACCAGTACGTGCAGATACCTTTAAAGATTCAAGAATCCCTTTTTCCGAGATACTTTTTTCTAAAGCCGGACGTTCCTCATTCTCACCATATATTTCTATCAGCTTCGGATGAACAACCAACTCCGCAGGCGAAATATATACGATTGCCGGATTCTGCACCTCAGACATATTTATACTCCGGTTCACAAATTGTCAGTCAAAAGATAATTTCAAGAAGTGAAAATCCCAAAAATCAAGCAGAAAAAGCCTATACAGCAACATTTACAGCGCTTCTATCCCTTGGGAAAATTGATTATTTTAAAAAATAATTAATTCTTGTAAATACCAAAAATTACCTACCAGAAGATTCTCTTTGAGAGATTTTCTCCCGCAGTAACTATTATTCTCAACCCATTGACAACTAATACAACTGAAGAGATATTTAAGGCACTGATATTGGCACAAAAAGCATCTATCCGAAGAAAGATTTGTAAAACTGTGTAAACTCATGATATGATGGCTCTAGATAACTAAATTGACAAAACAAAATTCCGTCCTGTCTTAGTGACAGGTGGGTTTGTTTTTTTCTCAAAGCCCTGTTTGCACCAGGGCTTTGAGTGAATTTTTAGGAAAAATGGACTCTACAAAAAAAGTATATCAGGCTTAATTCCATTTGGCAAAATTGTACAGTAAAGAGGGGTAAATTTTTAGATGCCTCGTCTTCAAATACTAAATTCTATTGAAAAGCAAGCACTAGAGCACATAGCAGCGACCAGCAGCGATGAAGTTAGCAAAAGAGCGAAAATTCTGCTGGGACTAAACGAAGGCAAAAAATATGTAGCCTTAGCCCAAGAGATTGGCGTAACCGAAAACTCAATAGCAAAGTGGAAAAAAAGATGGACATCAAGTACCATCTTGTCACAAACCCAGGAGTCGGCGATCGCAAAAGCTAACGAGGTATTAGGTGTAAACGTAGGCAGACCTAAGAAGTGCAAAAGTACAGAGGCGAGCAAAATCGTCGAAATCAGCGAATGGAGCAAGAACCGAAAACCCAGTCGTTCAAAGCACCATTACCATACGCAGGTAGCTGAGGAAGCTACTCGGAGGGGATTACCGACATTATCGCCAAGAAGTATAGGACGCATTTTGGAAGCTCAACCTCAATAGAAAGAATCATCAAGCAAGAACGATCCTATCTCGAAGAAGTAGTTTTGAAATCCCAGTTTTTACCGAGGCTTTTCATCAAACTCTAAGCAAGCATTTCCACAAACTCGACCACTTGAGCAGAAATCACTTGTTGTGCGATCAGAAAGTCAACGAGTCCATCGAGTTTTTTACGGTTGTAGACGGTAGAATAGCCTTGAATCTGGCGTTCCTTGCAAAACTGTCGCAGTTTCCGCGCACCTAAACCCAAAAGCTTTTTCCTCTCTTCCGTAACATCTATTAGCACAAGTTGTCTGGCTTCATCCGCAAACCTAGTTTCAACAACTGACGGCGCAGTTTCAATAATCGAAGATTCTGGTTGAGAAAATTCTTTCTCATTAGAAACAGCACCAATCACAGTCAAATCCCCCTGAGTTTCCAAAACTGGCAATTCTTCAGAAATCACCGCAGCGCTATTACTAACTTGAAGTGATGCTGATTGAGCAGGGACAAAAATCACGTACAAGATTGGGAAGATAATCAAAAACAACTCGATTGGAAACAAAACATCGTTAACAGATTGCACAAAAGGTGATATCGCAAAAGCAGACATAATGTGATTCCTCCATGAATTACTGATGGGCGGCGTTGTAACGGCTTGCCACCCAGTAGCGGGGGGAAACCCCCGTACTGAGTGAAAACTTTTACACGTATCCCATCCACCAGTAGGAGGAAGGAGGGTAAATTGCCTTTAAGCAATTAGACGAACCAAGTTTTCCAAAATTTGCAGATGTTGAATTTTATAAATTACCAATCCAAGATACAGAAATTACAAAAATGCGATTTTTCCGACTTGCACCCGCAGCTTTTAGAAACTTCCTTATTCATCCCAGCACTCCAGATTTTTTACTCTTAAGGTAGTTGACGTAACTAACCAAGTTGTAGTTATATTTGAGTTCTTGGGGAACAAAAGTTGAGTAAGGATGCAGCGCTACACCATCACGACGAAAGTGATGACAGGGCGCATATATATCAAAAAATATGGATATCTCATCACCATCAACCTCTATTTGGGCTATGCCTTTGAGTTCCTTTGCAAACTCTGAAACTTGCCCTGATGCTACGTAGTCAAAGACCACTACATTTCGAGTGCGGAAATACTGGATGTAGGAAAGAAGTCTCACTTCCGTACCAAGCTCAAGCACTTTGTCAGAATGTTTCAGCAAGATACCGGAATAAGAAAAAGAAAACCTACGATTAGCGTATTCATCCCACAAAATAAGGTCGCCGTACAACTTGCAAATATTCGCCTGATTGGACGATATTTCTCTATTTAAGTTTTCGACAACACCATCATCTTCAAATGGAAACAACGCCTTACGTTCATCCCATTGCTTATCTGGACAGCAACCATCTTCAAACCATCCGTATGGATGAATGCCACAAACAATATTATTGGCACCATGCAGTAACTTACACCCAGCACATACTTGCAAATAGCAAGAAGTAAATTCTTCGCTATTAACTGCATTAACATAGCGTCGGTGTATCTCTAAATGCTCCTCTAAAGCTTTACAAGGTAAAGGCTTATATGAGGAAAAGGTTTGTCCAATTAATTTGTCTGGATCGGTTTCGTCATAGATTACTGCCAAGTCGTCAATATGGTGAGAACGTAATTCTTCGTAAAGTACCAATTTTCGATACGGTTCTTCTTCAAATCTGCAAACAACCAAGCCCTTTAAATCAGAATATCCCTCAAAATTCATCACCGTGTAAGTGTAAATCAAAGGTACACTATTAGATTTTTCAAAGCTCTTAGGTTTTATTAATACAAGCGGTTTTGTCTCAGCTATTTTTGCGGTTTCTCTACTCGAATTAGTTTCCTCCGATTCTTCAACAACACTTAAGAAAGCACCGCCCAAGGAAGCAACAATAATTCCGGTAAAGCCCAATACAATAGCACTAATGCCGATATAGGCTATTTGTTCAGAGCGTTCTTTCTCAACGATTGGGAATCCGCCCTTAGCTAAGTACAATAAGCCCAGTCCAGAAAAAGTTGCTATAGCGCCCAAACCAATAGCAGTCAAAGACACCATTCCAAAAGCAGCATTAAAGTTCCTCAAGCAATTAAACGCAAACTTCTTCAACATAATTCATCCCTCCAAAATGCAGGTTACAAGGTTTTTAATTACTCTTGCCCCGGCATGAATTGGGATTTGCTGAGAACTACACTACTAACCTACCCCTTACTCTATTAACAATTCCAAAACTATTAATAGATTCGTACTCGTTAATTTTCAGTATCGGCAGTAGTTTCATCCTCAAGAGTGATAGCAAGAGTCGAACTTGCTTTATTGCTTAAAACAACACTCCACCCAGAGCGGAATATCACCATAAAACGATATCTAAAAGCCATATATCTACTGTCCAAAAGTCCAAGTATTAGTTTCGTTTAATTCCAATTTTTCAAAATAGTTAGCAAAACCTGGAAAATGAAAATATTCTAGCGGCATTCGAGATATTAATAGTAAAGAAAAATTTTCTAATTGAGCTAACTGTTGTAATCGAAATAAGTCGTTGCTAAAAGTATTACTAACAAAGTGTAATCTATCAAAGTTATCTATCACCAGCAGCCTATTATAACCATCAGATAATTTGCTTATGATATTTTGCCAATCCTGCTGATAGTAAAAGCTGAAGCTAATAGGAATAATGTTAAATAGATGATCCACACTAAAAGGATATTCAAGATTGAGGTAAACAGACTCTAAGTTAATATCCTTGAGTAAACAGTTTTTAACAGTAAGAGTCTTACCAATATTTGGCTTGCCCCATAGGTTAATATTCTTGCCTGCATTTACCTGATCGATTAACTGACGGTAGTCTTTATAACGTAACATTATCGTCATCCTTTAAATTCAATATATCCATAAATTAAATTGATACTAAATATGCGATTTTTTGGCTATACTTTTCTAAGCTGTTTCGGGAAAATTGGTTAGATACAATAAAATTATCTAACAGGAAATCAGGTGATTGTGAAAGTCTCAACAGCACACCATCATCACCACTACTGCGATGATAATAATGAACTACAGGCGATTGGATAACTGTCAAGTTATCGTTACGGATTGCTTGTCCTGTAACCAGACCATCCATGATAAATTTGGCGGCAGCAGCTACGTTATCGCCATCTCTTCCAAAATTTTTGAGATACCAATGAAATTCCATCCAAACTGTACTATCCAAACAAAATTCACATTCTCTAACAAATTCACCAATTAAATTTGTCCAATACTTCTTAAGTTCAGCGCTCGCTTGCCAACCCGACCGTGCCTGGTTAATAATTTCGTTCATACTAGGGGGTAAAGGCATCGTTAGTTCAAATATCATCTTCCTCACCACCTTTCAAGCTATTTAAAAATTCCTCAACAACGTTTCTGAATTTCTTGTATGACCTACCATCTTGGCGGGATAAATTGAATACCGCTTTGACAATTTCATCAAGTTGATAACCCTTTTGATACAAATTAAAAATTGAGTTTCTTGCTTCTTCGTCAAGCTGTACTTTAAAACTAAAACTACCCTCAAAATCGGTCTTAGACTGCTTAATTTTAGTAACAGCAGTGGCTTTAGATTTACCAGTGTCATTACTACTCTCGCCATACAAACTAGCGACAAATTCATCAAAGTCTAACCCAGATTTCCAGGCTGTATAGGGGTCGTTCTGGTTTTTTGCTTCCAAGAGTAACTGCTGGAAGTATTCAGGGTCTTCATCGTCTGCCACATAAAGCGCCTGAAGTCGCATCACCTCAGTCGTCTTGTACAAAAAATCTCCGTACCCCAATAAATACACCGCACGCTTGTCTTTATCGTCCCCAAGAATAATACAGCTGTCTTCAGGGCGGGTTGTAACAAAGGCTGTCTTGGCTGGAAAGTTTGAGCGAATCAACGGGTCTATCACGTTTTTGTCAGGTCGTTGGGTGTATAAAAGTACGTGAATCCCCGCACCACCTGCTTTTGCAAGCAACTTCATCAGTGCAGTCTCAATGCGATCGCAGTAGTTATCATCAGAAAGTAGATCGAAACACTCGTCAATTAGACAAATCACTCGCGGCATGACAAAATCAGGTGCGAACCGTAAGTTGTACTGTGCGATCGTTTCAATACTGCTGTGGCGCTCAAATTCCTGGTAGCGCAATTCCATCTCTTCAACCAAGTAATCGAGTAAGTTAGCGGTAGACTCTGCATCACGCGCAACTGGGGCAACAAGATGGGGAAGCCCATCAAATTTACCAAAGGTCACGCGCTTGACATCCGAAAGCGCCAACCGAACAACAGAAGGGGGATATCGCCGCACTAAATACAAGATTGCTGCTTTCTCAAACTGCGACTTTCCTCCCCGCGTCCGCCCACCACCCAGGATATGAGTCACGTTATCGCTATAAAGGGGAATTTCGACATAAGTGCCATCAACATCAACACCACCGGGGATAGATACTGAATGAATGTCAGGTTCGCCCTCAAAAGTAAAGTAATTGCGGAAATAGGCAAATTGTCTGTCTAACCGGGGTATATCAAATACAACTCCTCCAGGCACTACACTCACCATTGGTGCAACTTTCAAGCCTAACTCTTCACCAAGCTGCTGTACTAAATCATTACCGATGTCTTCTACTTTCTTATAACTAACACCCCGTCCCAGTTTTACCCTAATACGGTTAAAAGTAGGGCCATTTTTAGCATCAACATACTTAGCATTAATATTAAAATCCTCTAAGGTATCAACTAATAGTTTACCCGCCTGTCCCATAGTTAAAATATTTGAATTAACAATCTCATTATCTAAATATTTAGGCTCTCTTAAAATAATTGCTCCATCTCTTGCCTGCTTTAAATCTATTGGTTTACCTGTGGCACGCGCAACAAGCACTGCCGTTCGGCAGCAATAGTTTTTAATGAAGTTATCTCTGGTTTGATTAGCTAAATCAGTAAAGTAACTAATTGTTTCATTACTTAAAAATAAATTATAAAGATTCTTTTGAACTACTTCATAGCCAATCTGCTTGAGATAAATATTTTTGATTGATTCTATATATTCAAATAAATCTTCGATTGGCGATCTACTAACTATCTCAATCATTTGTTGATACACGTTATTTTGCTCCCACTGCGATGGCATCCGATTGAGATGAATATATTCAAGTGCATAACGTACAAATTCATATTGGTTTAAAGTACAGTGTTCTGCACATATTGATAATACTTCTTCATCTTTTGTACCTGCAATTACTGATTCGTATATTACCTGAAATAAAAATTCTAAATTAAATTCAACAACTGGACGTGATAATTTTGCTCTAAAATCAATCTGCTTTAAAACTGTTTCAGCATAAGAAACCATTGGGTCAGGTAAAGCTTCCCGTACATTATCTATAATCTCTTCATTGTCCAAACCATCTTGTTTGGCCTGTACAATTGCAGTCAAAAGCTGTTGTTTTTGAAATTCAATATTAGCATTATTGTCATTATATGTTAGTGACATTATTTTTTAATTATTATAATAATAAAATCATGGAATCATCAAATAGAAACTACTATCAAAAGTCAATGAACCTAACTTAAAACGTAAATGGTACAAACCTTTATCCTATTTTCGACCTTCATAAACTACCAGCATTTTTTGATAATAATTACGTAACTCTTTTATACTGCGTGGATTTTGATTGTACGAGTTGCAAATAAGACTGGCCCATACCCTACCTACTTTACACATAGCAGTATCAAACCTTCCTGCTTCAATGTCACTTAAAGCATTATTACGACGAATATATTCAATTGCCATCTTGTCCTGAGAAGCTGGACTAAAATCCTTCAAGTTTAACTTTGGCTGAATGTCATACCAACTTTTATCCAACATTTGATAAGCGCCAGCCGCAGTTGAACAAACATTTTTACCATTAATAGGAGCGCACTGTTTCTTTAATGGGTGTGTAGAAAAATTATTAAAAGTTCCGTTAAATACTAACGTGCGGTAACTTTCTGGTTCACTAGTTCCTGTTTCTGCCCAACGAATTGTTGCTAAAAAAGCACTCAATCGTGGTGAATAAGGATATGGTGAGTAAGAACTTGTACTAACTCTTCCTCTTAAACTATTTAACGACGCTGAAGAAACACCAGTACTTTGAGAAATTGAAAAATAAATTCCCAAAGTAATTAAGGAAGCAGTTGACAAATGAATGGGTTGAAAACGAGATAAAAATTGATGGCGAGGACTCAAAATCAACCCACCTAAACCACCAACAATAAACCCAAATTTCCAACTATCAAGTGCTTTACCAAAACTACGCACCTGACAGACCGTATCTGCACCCTTTGATACCAATCCACATGGTAGTGAAGCTACTCTATAAGAAAATGCAATAGAGCAAGCTGCACCAACCAAACCTGATATAAAAATCGGTACAATTTGCATTTCTCTTACCAATAGCTAAATAACCTTCAACGATTAGTTAAATACTCGTGTAAATAAGGGCGGGGGTTCTGCGCTACACCATTAACTTGAACTTCAAAATGTAAATGCGGCCCCGTTGAAAAGCCTGTACTACCCACTGCTGCAATCATCTGCCCGCGCACAACCTGTTGTCCCTGCTGTACATACAGCTGACTGGCATGACCGTAGAGAGTAGATAAACCTCTTTGATGCTGAATAATAACTGCTTTGCCGTAACCACCCTTGTCGCCTGCAAAAACTACTCGACCAGCATCAACCGTATAAATTGGTGTACCTTCTGCTGCACCAAAATCCATCCCCGCATGAAACTTGCGATCGCCTGTAATGGGGTGTGTCCGCCAACCAAACTCTGAGGTAACAGGAGAACCAGGCGCAGTTGGAAAAGCAATTCGACCATTATTTAAAACCTTGTTACTAGTTCTGGGTAGTATTAGACCCTGGAGAGATTTAACTAACAGTTGAGATTCAATCCATCCAGAAACCTGGGGAACGACCATAGCTGCAATTACAACTGAAGTTGCGATCGCATATCTCCAATTTGCACTCGAACTAGTATCAACCGTCTCATCCAAACTAGTTACAGTCGAATTGCTAACCTCTTTGTCACCGTTAGTTTCAAAGATTATTCGCATTACCTCAACGCCTTTTTGCATTAGCAGGAGAAACCTGCCAACAACCAATCTTTGCAGTACTCAATACTTCCTCAAAGTCATTCCTAACCACACGGCAGTTAGGAGAATTTAAGCCATCTCCAGATGTTGCAGCTTCTCTAACTTGAGGGGAGTAACGTGTAGGAACAGGAGTAGGGACAACAGCCGACGATGAAAACTGAAGCTTTTGTGCCAACGCCACAGCATTACGCCAGTTGTAAAACTGCAAATATCCCGGTTGCAAGATATCTGCAATCCATACCAGCAGTACGAACCAAAAAATTGCCTTTACCACAAGACGTACCGAGAAGTATAGGAGCCGCGTTTTTCTAAAGCACAGAATAAACACGAATCAGACAGTTTTAACTGCCGTGAATATTTATTAAATTGAATATTCATACCCATCATTTTTATGAATCGTCTTACAAAATTTATGAGAAGTATCAAATTTTCCTAATTTGTGAGTCACACTAAAACTTCCTTTTGCTCTAACAGCAATACGACCAACATAATTTCCGATATATTTACCAGTGATTACTAGTGCTTTAACGATATCACCAGTCTGTAAACCAAAATGAAACTTCTTTCGTTCCCTGTGTCTAATAGGAAAACCGAATTTATTTGTACCACACATCTTTCTCGTTCCATGTCCTGTAGCTTTGATTAACAATGGTTTATTTGTTAGTATTTCTAATGTTTCTACTTTCCCAACACAAGCCGCATCTAACCAGTGAGTTTTAGGTAATCCCAAACGAGTCCGATTAAATTTAGTCAATCCACCTGATCCTGTAGAAATGGGTAATCCAGTCTCTTTTAATCGATTGAATAATGCCCATCGTGTAGAATTAACAGCAGATGCATCTTTTAGGGGACGTTTTGTTTGAGATAGAATTCGTTTCAGTACGTCGGGTTTCTTAGCTAAAAATTTCTCAATATCTTGAGTTCCTTTTTTCTTGTTGCATCGATCGCAAGCCAGACATAAATTAGATATTCGATTAGTACCGCCTCTAGATAAGGCATGAATATGCTCAACTTGTAGAGCAACGTTTTCGACATCACAATATGAACATCTCCGATCCCATTTGTTGAGAAGATATTCTCTAACTTCATAACCTAGTAACTCGCCTTGCTGATATTCAATACCTGATATTTCTGGGTTTTCTAATTGTTGCAAATCAAATCTAACTAATTCTTGAGAAATACAAGTTACGGGTACAAACTTGATGAGACGATTTACCCAAGTAATAGTAGTTTCTACACGATGTTGTAAAGATGGTGCTAACCATTGCTGACATCTGGTGCGGTTCAAAAATCTTGCCTGACGATAGCGAGTATGTCGTGAACGTCTAGCACGACGCAAAGACTTACGAGATTCTAAAGACGCTTTGATCGTTGCACCTCTATGGGTTAATTCAGCACCAAATATAACCTTATTGGATTGAATTAAAGCAATCCCGCTAGTTTTTGAACCCGGATCAAGTTTTATTTGAATCGGTTTTATTGGTTTTGTTGAAATAGTTTTGAGAATTATGGTAAATGGGTAACGACGAAACACTGCTGCTTTCCCGTCGTTGAGTAATTTTCTAGCTGTTCCAGGGTGAATAGGATTACACGGTTGTTTATTGGTATCGATAACCAAAACGTAATTAGACAATTTCAAACCTCCTTTTTAGGGTAATGTTAGCTTCGACCTTGTTATCCCAGCTTGTTCGACTTGTAACACTGTTTCAGTGACCTTAAAACTGTTTAATTGCAAGTGACAGAGCAACAAACTAGCTACGCATTTGAAGGTGTCATGACTTGGATAACGGCTACCCTTACGGGTGGTCTGGTCAGCACGGCTTAAAGCGATTAAGCTAAAAGCCCTGTGTCTTGTGGACTAGGGTTGCTGACATTATTCCAACTGCTTAACAACAGGCAGGGCAAAAGAAGGAACTTCTTTGGGTACAACTTCAATCTTCTTCCCAGACGCATATCCCGGCCCGGTGTAACTGCCATTAAGGACAAAATTCAACAGCATTATTAACAACCAAACTCCAACAGCAGCCACACCCACAGGAGATTTAATTACATCCGATAAAAAATATACTGGATACCAGCCAAATCTCCAGGGGTTTTGCGGGTGCAAGCGATGTGCTTTCCAAGTCTCAATGTAGGGAATTTCTATCTGAGGAACCCTCGGCTTATAGGCAGTAGGTGCATTAATATACCTAACCTCTACTGGTTGAGTATCATAACTAGTCATGGGAGAAACGTTAGGTTGCTGATTTACTATCCCTCCTTGTTGCTGTACCTGCTGCAACATACTTTGCAAGCGGTTTGCAGGCACAATTGCTCCACCTTCAGAATAATCAACATCAAAATTACGGCGTTGATTTCTACTCATAATATGACCTCAAATTAACTAGCTGGCAGGATTATTATTTACCTGGGAGTTATTATCTTCCCAGAAATCTTCATCTTGAAGTTGGGTGTAAAACTCTTCTGGAGATAACATTCCCGGTTGATTTTGCACTCCATCTTCAACAAACTGACTATTATGTACTCGCCCCAATCCAGAAACAGTAGAACGAGGAGAAAATTGAACTACATTTTTAGCAGAGAATTCGTTATTGAATCTCAGCCCAGAAGGTGATACCGGAGGCATTAAAGAAGGCTGAATATCAGTATCAGAAACACCAACATGAAGTTGTTGATTGCCAGGATTTTCCAAGTTATCAGACACTTCATCTCTTTCTTCAACTGCATTGTTATAGTCAGAAATTCCCCAACCCAAAAAACAAGCAAACCCAGCCAAAAATATAACTGCGCTCATCCAATGCACTCCTGAATTGGGAGATGGCATCATCTCAACCGTCGTGCGAGTTGAACCCTCAAGGGTAGTACGAATAGGGGTACGTTTGACTGCCGCTACAACATTGAGCGAACACAAAGCTATGCAAACTATCGCAGCAGCAAACTTGGCATACATGACATCACCCCCCCGATTTATTAACAGGCTGTCTATTAGGAATTGGCTTAGGTAATTGCTTGTTCATTTGTTGAAGATATATTCGCCTTTGCTCCTCCTTCTGGCGTATTTTCTCGCGGATGTCTGCTACCTGTGCCATCTGTTCTACTGGGTCTAGATATCCCCGCGCCCGTAACAGTTGCGCCTGTGCAAGAGAGTATGGTTCTTGAGCATTCCTAATCTGAATTAGCATTTGATTCAGATCAACTGATGGTTGAGATTCTAAGTTTTGAGCGTAATCAATCGCCTCTAATTTACCCAAAATCAAAACAGCAGCAGCCCCGGTTGGTATCTTCTCCTCAACTTTCGTACCATCAGTTTTGCGGTATCCCCAGTAAAAACTATTATTTCCAGAAGCCGCTTCTAGTAAAACATCTAGCGAGTTGAACTTGACTATCTCTAGTGCTGGCATATAGTGAAGGCGGTAAAACCCAGATTTCTCATTAGCTTGCATTCTGGATATTTCACCCCGCAATTGCTGTCCCCACAATGCTGCTGCCAACTGTCGCCAGCCCGTAAGAGTAGGCGCACCCTCTACTGAGGAGTAACTGGACAGATGGTCTATATTGTAGTCAGTACGGGACAGCTTTTCTAAGTACACCTCCCGAATTTGGGCAACTTGTTCCTTTACCTGCTGTACCTCCGATACCTGATTAGCCGGAACTTGTTGCTTCCATCCAACCATCAATGCAACTGCCCCAATAACAGACAGCGCACTAACAGTCGAACAAACCGTCCACAAGGTAACATTTACCTTTTTCTTTCTGCGACTCGGTTGTTTATTTCGCGCAGGTATAGGAGTAAACATTATTTACCCCTTACGTATTATCAACAACCAACTGCAACTGAGGGCGTTTGTTTAATTCGCGTGCGATCGCAATTCCTACACCACCCACAACTATCCCAGTAAGTAGCAACAGAGGATGCAGGGCAAGAGTCGCCCCCACTCCTAATAGTTGTCCCACCATCCCAGAAACACCCAGGTTCATCAACAAACCACCCGCCGTGTTAACCAAAAAGTCAAATGCTGCACTCATACCTCCTCCCTGGTAAACCAAATAACTACTAGTGCCAAAATCAAACCAACTAATTCACCTATACCTACACCAATCAAAATTGGCTGAATACTCGGAATTTCATGTTTCTCCTGAGTTGGGGGAACTGCCACCCACGTCCCAATCACAGTACCAGCTACTACCGAAAGCAGATTTATACCAACTGCCTGGGTAGATGTCTTTCTCAAGTTGAGTAAACTCTCATCCCGTATTTGATAGCAAATGGGTAGCATTTGAGCTACTATTTCTTCGGAGATTGCCCGATTTTCTGCTGCGAGGACTTCAACTGTCTCGGCTGCGGTGTCGATGTACCGACCAACAGTGGATGAGTCTGTTCCCCCCAATTCACCTTGCCGAAAAAATCGTTATCAATGCGCGAGTGAATTCGTTCTTGCGCCTGGTCGTAACCAGCTGTGATGGAAGTATTACCTTCAGCAGGCAAACTGCTGCCATGAAAAACAAATTCTTCGAGAGCAAGTGTTGAAGATTCAAGCACCACTTTATGACGTAATTCTCCCAACTGAATGCCCCTGTCTGCATCCCGGTAAAGTATTCCTACAAAACTATCGGGAGAAGCTTGTTCTGGGTCTATGCCAAATCGCTGTTTGATGTACTCGCGCTTGTCGAACTTATGTTCGCCTACTTCTGATTTGCGATCGCGCATTGCAATCAAGTGCTGGGCAGCTTCTTCAAGGGACATACCCTCACGAGAGGCTATCTCTTTAAGTTGAACCAATTGCTGTTCAATTGTTTCGTCAAGCGTATCATTTGACTGCAAAGCTAAATCTAACAACCGACAGCAGGTACGTACTACATCAGGCGACACCTGCAAAGTCTCTGCCACTTTGTTGATATGCTTCATTTCGCTCAATTCTCCTAATAACTGCCTGCACAATCGGGTTGTTTTTTTCTTCATCAGATATATGCTTAGTCAAAAAGTCATAAAGGCTTACGTCATTGACTTTTTGCAAATAAGCATCTAAGCCACCAGCAGGGATTACTTGCTGTAAATATTCCTCACATGTCAACCGCCGAATCTTAATAGAAACGTAGAAAATATCTGCAATCTCGACTGTTGTTGCATCAAAATAGCCGCCCCGCTTTCGTGGTTTGACTATACCAGCATAGGGATACCACCGTTGTAAAGCGGCAATCGAAATCCCGTATCTTTCGGCAAGTGTTTTTTGGGTGTAGATAACGTTCTCACATATCATCAAACTCAATTCCAACTGAAAGACAACATCAATTGAAAGCAAATTAAACTAGCAACTTACCAAATTACTTGTGAATTAAAAAATAATTCACAACCTATTTAGATTTAGTACAAGTACAGTTCAACTAGAGTACAACTAAAGTACAGTTAACCTCCTGCGAAACTTCACAATTGCATTTGTTACATATTGCTTATAGGCAATGCAAGCACGTTCGCATATATGAGTTGAATAATATTGAAAAATAACTAATAGAGTAAAAAGCACTGTAACAGAAACATATACTCAATACAGTTGAAATGGCTAGATAAGAAAAATGGCTTCTGCTTGCTTATTTAGGGCTGGAGAGCGCAAGCACAATTCAAACTTGAAAATACTGCTGTAAAATTGGGTATAAAGAAGCAGCGATCGCCTCAAACTTATCACCATCGGGATAGGGTCTAGCAATTTCCTCCCCGTCTTCGTTCGACCAACTCTGCATGAATGGAGTATACTCAAGCGAGAGGATTTGAGTCCGCCACCAGCCCGATAATGCAAGTTCCCCACTAGACCAAAGCAGCCAAAAATCAACTCTTTTGTTGCGGTAATAGTCATTTATTGGATTGGAACAGGGGCGATTATTAGGAGCGAAATTTTCGGTAAAATAACCTTTAAAATTAATTCTGAGAAAATCTTTTTTAATTTCTGCTATTAATTGAAAGCGAGTATTAGGGTGATGATCGGCTGCTATTTTGCTAGCAGTAAACTCAAATTCTAAAGGTAGCGCCAATGAACTCATCAATTAATAATCTTTCTCAAACTGTACTTGAAACATGATGTGAGCCAAATTGCCCGTAATTTCTTCTAGTCAAGCAGATACTCGTTGTATCACTTGCATCCTGACTGCATTTGCCGCAGCAGTTGCAATGTCTTCCCAGTCACTCTCAACAAGCAGAACTCCAAGCAACTGTCGCAAAATGTTAGAATTTTGGATAAACTCTTCGCCGTACAGGTCATTTTGCATCAAGATACCTTCAAGCGTTGGTAACACAGATGCGGATGGCGATTTTAGTCGGGATAACAAAAGCGATCGCGCAACAACAACCGCAGCTTCTTCACCCACTCCTAAATTCCACTCGGAGAGCAGATGGCGGATTTCACGGTTGAGCGAGACACGCAGTTGCGTCATTCTGCCCAGCAAACCAGGATTCTTCAATAATGCACTTATAGCTGTTCCCCAATCCAACCCTGCTGTCACATCACAGTCAGCCTCGTCCTCGATACGGATTGCTTCTTGAAATGATGCAGGGTGAAATAGTAAATCGATAGCTTCGCCAACAGTTATTTCTTCGTTCATTATTTTTCCTCCAGCACTATCGTAATGGGCGGCGCAGCAAACCGTACTCGAAATATGTCATATCTTCGTACTCTTCTTCGGAACCAAAGTCGATCATGCCTTGATTTTCGTAAAACCGTTCGCTAGAACGTAACGAGTGCAAGCCAACTCTCCCACCATATCCCAACTCGACGCTCCTAATTCGGGCGTATCGCAGCAATGCCGTCCCTACTCCCTTATATCGCGGCGGGCGTTGGATTTCTTTGCGGTTCCACGGAGCTGAGGTGACGTACTGAATATATACTAATCGTTGTCCGATAGCCTCTCGCGAACCGTGGAGTTGAGTCTCCACCATCATCAACCCTTGCGTGCAGCCTTCTACTTCGAGAGCGTAACCTTCTTCGTTTTCATTGTTGCTGATGTAGCCAAGTTTAAATAACCAATCCCAGAATTTATCCTCGGTCTGAAAAACACGCAATTGCTCGCGCCAAAGATTTTCAAAATCATCAATGTGATTTTGTGCAAGTTCAACAATAACCCCATCGATTAGTTGATTGTCAATGCCACGATTTAACTGGACTTGTAAATGCACCAATTTACCTGATAATTAGACTTAATAATCAGACTTATTGTAATATTAAACTTAATCCTTAAAGCTTTATTTTGTGCAACTTGATAAGGAATGAGTATTACGAGATAATTGCTGTGATGCAATTTAGCAGTGGTCTACGGTATCTAATATAAGCAGCAGTTGTTAGGCTTTTCTTTCCATCATAATTGATGTAACTATATTCTTCTTTTAATGAGAGTTTTTCAAAAATATCTAAATTTTTTAACGCTTTAACTTTTTCACTAAAAATTTCTACTTCTTCAAGATACTGTGTGCGAGCATCGGCATTATCTTCAAGATATTGAAAAAACTCCCAATCAGCAATAACAAATTCAAACTTACAAATGTTTAAATTGTATGTCGTCACCCATACTTGGCTATATTGCTGTTCGTCTTTGCCGCAATAAGTTTTGTAATAATCCCAAGCTTTTTTGACCTCATTAGCATACCGTTTCCGTGTTGAATTACTTATTATTTGCTCATCATTAATATTAATAATAACTAAAATGCAAGTTATTCCCTCTTCGTCTTTATATTCGCCAGCTACCACAGAACGAATCACAGGAAAAAGCATTGTTGGTTTATTTAATACTTTCAATAACCGTTTAATTTCTCTCTCGATTTGTGGTTGTTTCGGCAAATATCTCTTCACTTTACACCCGTTGAGTTCGGGTTGAAATAAGTTAATATAATACTTTTCTCGTTCGTTCAAGCAGTTGAGTGGAACCTCTTGCCAATAAATACGATGCCTTAGTTTGCGGTTGGAGCGAATTAATTGTGGGTATCTGTGGTGAGTTCTACTAGCCCACCGATTTTTTAGGTTGGTAGCTTGTCCGACATACCACACATAGTCATTAATATCGACAATGACGTAAATTCCCGAACGTTCAGGCAAGTGATAGCGTTCGCTAAAAGTAACGTTAGACCAATCCTTCCAATTCATCACAATATTGCGGTAAGTACACCCTACTTACCTAAAATTCCCATTGCAAAGCAACAAAGTAAAACCATACTACGGTAAATCCTGTGACGACATTAACGCAATTAGATAATTAGATTTATACTTAACAAGTAACAAATATCTTTTGCCCGGATTTCTCACCACAATCCTCAAAGCCTTATAAAGTCTAGATTCCGGTTTTTCACACTGCATGAAAAAATAACCTGTCAAAAATTCCCAAAACATGTTCGGAGTAAGGATTATAAGGAGTGCGATCGCAGAACTTGTGAGAAATGCGGGTTTTGGTAGCAAAAACATAGAGCAGACCAGATGGCGCATTTTACTGCGGCAGAGTGAGCAACACCCAACCATTCGATGAAAGCGAGGTGCTGTCCAACAATCCCGTTGCACACCGACCGTATCAAGTTGGTTGGTAGAGTCCGAAAAGTTACTAGCGGCGGGTGAACGGGGTCGTTATGCTGCACAATTTTTAATAAAGGTGAAGTTGGAGAGCTACCTGTTAGACAAGAGGCTATTCCCTTCTTGAAATACAATTGAATTAACTTGAGCAGCTCTATTACTTTTGTTACTTTTTATGAACGATAGCCCTGCCCTGAAATCGATTCTGCTAGTTGCTGCAAATCCTAAAGGGACAGTAAGTTTACGCTTGCAGGATGAGGAAAGAGAAATTAAGGAGCGGCTACGTTTGGCAGGGTATGGCAAAGTTCCTATTAGTTCAACCGGATCAACTCGTCCAAGAGATATTCAGCAAGCAATGGTGGACTTCAAGCCACAGATTGTACATTTTTCAGGTCATGGAGCAGGTCAAGACGGTTTAGCTTTTGAAGATGTATCAGGGCAACTTAAGCTGGTTAATTCAGAAGCATTAGCAAATCTCTTTAAACTTTTCTCCAATTGCGTTGAATGTGTTGTTCTGAATGCCTGCTACTCAAAGTTCCAGGCTGAGGCAATAGTTCAATATATTGACTATGTTATCGGCATGAGTCAGGCTATTGGGGATCGTGCTGCTATTGAATTCGCTATCGGTTTCTATACCGCTTTAGGTGCTGGAGAATCAATCGAATTTGCCTATGCTTTAGGTTGCAATGCAATTCAACTTGATGGAATACCAGAGTATTTGTTACCTGTTCTTTTTAAAAGAGATAAAACGGATTCAAAGAATTCAACAGATTTAGAGCCTTTATATCAAGATTTTTACATAGAACGTACTTCTATTGAAACCGATTGCTATAAAGCTATCACAAGACCAGGAGCACTAATTCGGATAAAAGCTCCCTGGCAAATGGGTAAAACATCTCTAATGCTTAGGATATTCAGTTACGTTGTACGACAGGGGTATCGAGCAGTAAGACTATCTTTTCAAGAAGCAGATTCAGAGGTATTTGACAATCAACAGAAGCTTTTGCAGTGGTTGTGTGCTAGCACGGCTTATGCATTGAATTTAGAAGATAAAATAGAAGAATATTGGCATGGGTCTTTAGGTAGCAACTTTAATGCTACAAGATACTTTCAGAAATATTTATTGGCAGCATCTGATACTCCATTAGTTTTAGGGTTGGACGAAGCTGATTTAGTGCTTCAAAGATCTGATATTGGAAGTAATTTTTTTGGGCTTCTTCGCTCGTGGTATGAGAGAGGCAAAAGTGATTCAACTTGGAGAAAACTTAGATTAATAATCACCCATTCTTTTGAAGCTTATATTCCGCTTAATATTAACCAATCCCCTTTTAATGTGGGTCTTCCTATTTTACTACCGCCTTTAACTGAGGTAGAAGTAAAGGAACTACTAGAGCGATATCATTTGAATTGGTCAGAGGAGCAAATCAAATATTTAATGGATGTTGTTGATGGACATCCTTATCTTCTACAGACAGCCCTCAAATCTATTGCTAGTGGCAGATTCACCCTGGATGAATTTTTAAAGACTGCCCATACCGATTTAGGTTTATTTCGAGACCACCTAAATCATTATTTACTTTTTTTGGAAAGCTATCCAGACTTGAAGCTAGCGATGAAGCAGGTAGTAGATAGTTTAAGCTTTGTAAGACTGGAATCTAAGCAAGCTTTCCATCTAAGTAGCTTGGGATTGGTTAAACTTAGAGGTAATGATGCAATAGTTGCTTGTGGTTTGTACCGAGATTATTTCCGTGTACATCTGTAGTTAAATACTTCAAACTATCTGAAGATGCAGCATAACAATTGCGGTGCAGCGGATTGAAGGAAGACGCTGGTACTGAGTTACAGGAGATCGGCAACCGCTGACCGCAACCGTTAAACACCCAGCTAAAACCTATGCCCTAGTAGCTGAATGTGATTGTGAAGCAGTTTGTCCAAGGTGTCTACATTCAACAGGATGTCCGCAGCATAATGAAGCACTGCATAAAGATTTGGGTTTGTTTTTGTTGAATGCCATAAGCCAAGCAGCGCAGAACACCTAGTAGCAACGCCCTCTTTTTAAGCAGTAATTGATTCAGATAACAAACCTGACATACCTAACACTTGCTCTGACCAAGTACTGGCTATAGCAGCGATATTTGCACGTTCTGTTGGGCTTGCCCAAATATTTGACCAGTCTTGCTGCCATTCCCTTAACTGGCTTTGTAGTTGGTTTAATTCCCCTGCTTTCTCGGTATCTGTATCTGGAATAATCAACCCAACAAAAAATAGACTTTCCTCAATAAAAGCAGCAACTAAATCTTGGTTAGCTGGATTTTGGCATCGAGATTTGATACGTGCCAAACTAGCTGCCAATTCTCCTAAGCGGTTTGCTTGAGGTTGGCGTAAAAAACTCGCTTCAATTGCTCTCCAATCAGGCATTATAATCCTCCTAGCAATCGTCGGGTAATTAGAGCTACTCGTTCTCTAATTTCAGCGGATTGAATTTCCATTGTACGATTATTTTGACTGGGACGGATGTTGATAATCGATTCAAAACCTACTTCTTGAGTGTAGGGAAACCAATCAGCACCCCAAATGTCTTTTTGTCTACTACCATCTTTCAACAAAATTTCTTCACATTCATAATGAAGTTGACTGCCTCCAGCAAGAATTTCTCTATCTATATCAACTGCCAATTTTATAAACACTCCCCAGGCTTTGAGCATTTCGTCAAGTTGCTCTTTTGTCGCGCAATCGCGTATCAGCAGAATCAATTATTTAACCTCAGTTGCCAATATTAATTACCAATATTATTTCATGAACTGTTCTTATGGATGGGTTCAAGTTCATTGATTATCTCTATTGAAATGAGTATTTTATCGTTTAAAAAATAACAACATCCCGTGTGGATTATCTAAAGATACATCTTTATTGCTATTGTGATTCTGCAATTCATCACTTTGTAAATCTTGACTAGAAAGTGAGTACACATCATTTGCAACAAGCTGATATCCTTGATTAATTAGATAACCAACTAATTTATCAGGCATTACATGAGATGCACCGTAACTTGGTAACAAATTATGTTCAATTTTATCCTTATCTAAAATGTTTAATTGCACAACACCTGTACGACAAAATATATCAAAGTCAATTGGCTCAACTAAGCCACTTGTAGTAATTTCAATTGAATTTAATTCCATCGCCAGTTGCTCTATACTCGCAAAATTCCGCGACCACGGGTTGCCCATTAAAAATAGCCGTATCGATATTGCCTCTGGCTGTACTTTCAAAATATCAAGTAATGTTCTCTTAAGGGCATCTGGTTGTAAGTAATCTAATACTCCATGAACTGAAACTAGCCGTAGGCTATTAGGAGCGTAAAGTTTTGTCAGTTCTAGTTCTGCTAGATTGCGATCGCAAAAATAATTTAACTGTAAATTTGGGTATTGGCTACGTAAAGCTAAAAACTTTTCTGGCGGATTAGTAGCAATGTCGTAACAATCGATTGTCGGAAGTTGGTAGCGCGTTAAGTCAACTCCTTCAAAACCAAAAAAAACTTCACGTTCGGCAAAACCTGCACCCAAGATAGCTGCACTATCACCTTTACCTGAAAGAATCGCTTTCCAAGTGAGGGGATAAACATTCGGGGTAAGTTCTAAAAGCCTAGCTTTACTAATCTCTAGGATATTACCACTGCCCTTATTTTCTAGGAATCTTACTGCCATAAAACCTCGTTATGTTATGAAACAACCTTGGGACGACTGATTGGGGTGATATCTTTACCTTCGCCCAAACGGTACACTTCTGTGCGATCGCCAACATCAATTTCAAAAAACCGATAGCTTGTAGTAAACTGCGCCCACGGTGCCAAAGGATTAATTTTTGGGAGATTGGTTGTTGCTTGGTAAGTAATTTCAAACCCTGCCCCCCCATCTTGCTTGAACATCCGCAAAAAACATTCGTAGTCTCTAGCGTGCCAAAAATCAGTCGTTCGGCGACGCACCACATCTTGTGAGTCAGAACTCATCGCCCGCGCTGCTGATGCGGACACGATCAATTGCAAATTGTCAGACATTCGCGTTAAAGCAAGTTTCTTGTCTGGGTTTGAGAATATTTCATCAACAATTGGTCTAAGCTCAGGGTGCAAACGAGTTTCGGCAATGTAAAACCCTGAATACTTGCTGATCTCATTCTCAAATTCCCGAACGACTAGTCTTTCAAAGTCACAACTAACCGACTTTCGTAAGCTTGCAAAAATCAAGTCTTCGTATAACTTCTGCTGCGATGCTGGCGTTGCTGCAAGAATTTTGAATGCAGACCCGCGCATTCCTTGAATTCCAATCAAAGCACAGGTACAATCGAGCGATGCCGCCCACAGTGCTAGAAAATTTCGATACTTAGTATAGAGTATTAACGCTTCCCGATAATCAGGAGCTTTAATCTTGAGTAAGTGCTTTACTGGGTTGGGTTTGATCTCCCATCCTGGCCTAGATAATAAAGCCCACAACGTTGAGGAATCTTCAATGGCATCCATGCATTTATCCCCGAAGCTTATTAATGACAATTATTTGTCTGTCCGTTCCTGTCAAATCTCATGCGGGATATCAGCTCCTTAAGATGCGCTGGGTCTACACCAAACCTATGAGCAATGTCATACTCCTCATCTTCAGTTGGCAGTGCATTTAGTGTTAGTAAATGCTCCAAAAAAGGTTGCGACCCCCCTAAAGGCAAACCATCATCCGTAAAAGGTAATCTATGTTCGTACATCGGCTGCTCAAATACCGCAGGGCGGGTATTTTGTAGCCACGCTGCAACCTCACCAGGTTTTGGGGGGTCTATCCCCAGTCGCTCGCATTCTTCTAATAACTCGTTTGATAATTGCGATTCTACTGCAAAGACGCTGCGCGATCGCTCCACCAAATTCTGCAACCACTCCTGTAGTTTTCCTGTCTCTGGTAGCTGCAAATCCAGCGCCTGACAAGCAGCTACAAATTCTTGTCCAATAAGAGCATTAGCATATAAATGCCCCAACCAAGTAGCAAATTCCTCATTTTGAGGTAATTCTATCCCTTGTTCAAGGCTAAAAGTTTGCAGTTTCTTTCCTAAACGAATTCTTTCTAAAAGTCTTGTACTAGTATCTTCTTCATCAGTAATAATTTGAGGGTCATTTGACCCAAAAGCCATTTTGTCTAAAAGCCAAATAGCTATTTGCCCTGATTTTGGAGCTGACAAATTTAGAGTTTCACAAGCAATAAGCAGCTCAGTTCCCAAAGACGTATAACTTGCAAGCCACTCCTCTAAATTACCCGACCGAGGAGTAGTAAGTCCCTTTTGAGATAAACCAACAAGCTCTAAACCTAAATTCACCAAATTCCTAACTACCATTGACAAGCTTTTACCCATATCAGGTATTAGCTTCTCAATTTGACCCCGCATATCAACATTAATATGAACTGTCACGCGGTCTTTCTCTGCATCTACAGGACGACCACGCTTCGGAGGTAGCTTTGGATTTGGTTCGGGCTGTTGTTTACTCATGTTACTTCAGTCTATCGGAACCACAAAGCATATTTGAAGCCTTTGTATGCAAAAAAGTTAATAAACGTAACAAATTATCAGTGTAAAAACATTTTTACACTGATTTTTAATTAAAAAATGTAAATAAAACACATACATAATTGGTTAATTTGGTATTCTTCAACCAAAAGCACAAAAAGTTGAGATGGCAGAAAAGCACCTATTTCAATCAAAATTTCTGCACGAGTTTAATATGAAATACTGCGAAATTTTCAAAAACTTACCCAAAGAAGGCTTAGAACCGAGACAATTCTTACGTTACTGCTTTGGGATAGCTGAACTCAGCCCCCCAGAACTGCTAGAGGAAGAAACCGACTCACAATACCGCAAAAAATGCATCACTTTACTATGTGCAGTCTTGGGTGTACAAAGGCCAACAGTTCGTAAGTGGGGAAGCGATCTCAACTTTGATGGGATACCCAATTACTCCAAAGTTTCACTTGCTTACATTCAGGCTGCTGAAATCGTACCAAACCAGCTAAAGAGCATCTTGAGAGGAGAATACAACGCACCAGAAGTAGATGCTCAAACCTTTCTAGAAAAAATACTCCTCGAAGGGTTAACCGAACAGCAAATACTGCAAACTGTTTCTCACGCCAATTTTCGCGCAACTTGTGTCAAAACCCTCACGCAAGTATTACATATTGGCACTAAGTCAGTCCAAGATTGGGGTCAGGATATGTCATTTCACAAAATGCCCAAAATTCACAAGCACACCTTGGGCTATGCCTTGGCTGCTATCTCCAAATCATCATCAAAAGCTTGGGACAAACAAGCAGCCTGAATTATTTGCGCTGACTGAAGTAGGTAAGTGGTCTTTTAAGACCAACGAAATTAATACGAAGTGAATTTTATCATGCCAGCAACTATCACATCAATCCCTTACTGCCAAAAGCATCAACTAGATCCGAATCCAACCGCGCATATCGAAACCAGCAGTCTGGAATATTTGCACACTGCTTTCCTACTTTACGAATACAAAACCACCTATAGCAAAAAAGAATACCGAACTCTGCTCGATACATACGGTTGGGATAAAGGAAGCTGTGAGGAAAAACGAGCGATCAGAATAGCCGAAAACTTCCAAGAATTTTCAACTTGTCCTCAACACCTAGCACCAATTCCAGTAACAATACTTCTCAGGCTGTGTTCTCTTCAATACAAGTCAATTATCAGTCAGCTACAGGATTACCCAATTGGGGGATTAACCTGTGAACTCGTGCTGGAGTTAATCGAAGAGAGGAAAGCCCTCCTTAAAACCCAAAAACAGGAACAACAAAAGCAGATATCAATCTGGCGTAGAACTCCAAGGGGCGATCGCTATTGCCAATTCCCTCCTCAGTACGAGGAAGACCACCAAACAGGGGTACTCACACAGGAATTAATTGATGGGTATGGGTTACTTCCCCAGCAAATTCTTCGTGAAGCGATCGCAGACTATCACGCCAGAATCAAATCTCAAGAAAAAGAGCAGCCCCAGGAAGAGACTGCTGAATCTGAAGTGGTTGTGGTTGAGTCGGGAATGTTACCACAAGAGGAAATATCCCCAACAGAGAGAGAAAAAGCTATAGAAGTTAACTCCAGACTAAAACAAAACGAACAACCTAGCACCAGTAACGCTACAGAACAGCAGCCAGTTGGGGGAGAAGTATTAATGCTGGCAGAAAAACTCAAATCAGCCACCAGTTACTATCAAATTAGAAATGCTATATACAGGCATTTGGCTGTTAAAGAAGAAGCTTGGAAGCAGCTTTCCCCAGAAGAACAGTTAAGAATTGAAAGATTGTTGCCCCAAGAAGTATTAGCTCTCAAAACAGCCAGAAAATCAGGTTTAATCATTGACTACTATGAGTTAGAAAATGGCTGGTTTCAAGTATTTATTCCAGGTGAGGATAAGCCTGTAAGCGTTAGCAAATTAAATGTAATTAGTTGGCTACAAGAGCAAGAAAGTCTTAACTACGTAACGACATAAACTACCACAATCAGCTAACGCCTCAGTCTTAAAAATAATCCCAAAAAAGCATATATGGAATTGTCAGGAGAAATTCCCTCAATTCCTTGCTGCTACATGATTGAGCTATCTCGTCCGCTGGGAAATGAGAAACATCAAGCTCGTTATTACTTAGGTTCATGCGCGAACCTCAAGAAAAGATTTCAGCAGCATCTACAAGGGTCTGGAGCAGCATTTACTCGTGCTGCGATAGAACGCGGCATCGAATTCAAAATTGTCCACGTGTGGAAGACCTCAAGTAAACAAGAAGCCCGTCAGCTTGAAATTCAACTTAAGCGATATAAAAACCACGCACAATTATTAAGGAGAGTGCAAAATGTCAAAACGAATTCGACAACAAATAGGTAGATACAATTTCAAACGCAGATTACGTGGAAAAGTATTGCTATCAAAGGTTACAAGCTTTAGTTGCTATCAACAGAGCCATCAAGAAAAAACCTGTACAACGGCAAGAAAATTTATCCGTAATAACAGTATTCAACCACCATGTGTTATCACCGTACTCAAGATATCGGGTAGTGAAGAAAAATTTTTCTTGTCAAACAATGGACTGTTTAGTTATAAATATGCCATCGAAAATCACAAACTATTCTCACCGGAAATAGCCTCTGTCGCTAGTTAAAATCAGCTATAACTTGAATCTACTACAGCCTGCCATATCTGACAGGCTAAAAATAGACCTTTTGTACGAATCAAGAAAACAAAGAAAGTTCATACTTAAGAGTCCAGTAAACAAGTTGCAACGTGAGCCAAAATTCAGTTTTCTTATTTGCTCTGCATTCAATTCAGTTCCAACAAATTTCAACAAATTATTTTTTTGTGTAAAGATTATTATTTCTAAATTTACATTGAAAATAATTTACGCAGAGCAGATGTTAGAATCAACACTACCTTTCTTAAGCAGCAGAAACTACCAAAGAATATTCAGGAATGCATTGATTGTTAGTTGACCTTTTATACTTCTTTAAGCGCAAGCATGTGTAAATAAAAAATTTATGCGTAAGATTTATGCACTTCTTGTTGGAATTAACAATTATCATCCTGCTTCTTATCCTCCAGTACCCTCTCTACAAGGCTGTGTCGCTGATATCGAAGCTATCCGAGATTACTTAGATGAACGAATTAATAAGGATGAGTATGAACTAGTAAAACCTCAAGATATAAAATGCATACTACTGAATCAAGATGCAACTCGTCAAGCAATTATAGATGGCTTTCAGCATCATCTATGCAATGCAGGTTCTGATGATGTTGTGCTTTTCTACTATGCTGGTCACGGTTCTCAGGAGAAGGCACCGGAAGAGTTCTGGCATTTGGAACCAGATCGCTTGAACGAAACCTTAGTTTGCTACGACAGCCGCACAGCAGGTAGTTGGGATTTAGTTGATAAGGAATTATCTTATTTGATTGCTAAGCTTGCTGAGCGACAACCACACATTATTGTAATTTTAGATTGCTGTCACTCTAGTTCTGGTACACGAGAGGGAGTTTTGGTTACGGATGTGCGTACTGCACCGCCAGATGCACGAGTACGATCGCTGCACGATTTCATCTTTGCAGAAGATCGAGCATTTGCAGAATATTTACTCACTTCTAATGATGCTGGCCAGAAGTCCAACCGTCTGGTGTTGCCTCAAGGGAAACATGTCCTCCTCGCCGCCTGTCGCGATCATCAGGAAGCTAAGGAATATTTGACAGAGGATGGGTCACGCAGAGGTGTGTTTTCTTACTTCTTATTACAAACACTACAACAGACAAAGGGAAACATTTCTTATCGTGATTTAAACTGGAATATTAATGCGTTGGTCACAGGTAAAGTTCGGGATCAGTCACCTCAAGCAGAGGTAATCAACCCCGACGACCTTAAGCAAAGTTTTCTAGGTAAAGATGCAATTAAAGAACGTCCCTCTTATTTTGTCTTGACCCGCAACCAAGAAAATAACTGGGTGATTAATGGAGGTGTTTTACACGGTGTTCCCAAGATTGCTGAGCGGGAAGAAGCTCTACTGGCAATCTTTCCAACCAACGATGAAGAGCGCTTACGTCACTTGTCAGCTCCTTTAGCTATAACCAAGATTACAAAAGTACGGTCAAATCACAGTGTTGTCCAAATTATTAATAACGAAAAACCATTAGATGACCAATCAAGCTATTGGGCAGTGATTATTAGTTTGCCGCTCAAACGGTTGAATATTTACTTTGAGAGCGATACTCATAGTACAGTAGGAATAGACCGTGCCACGCAAGCTCTTCAGACTCGGAATTATAATCAACACCCTTCACTATATCTCAGTCAAACAACAGAGCCGGAAACTGCTGATTATCACCTTCTAGCTCGCTGTGGACAGTATTGGATCACCCATCCTGCGGATAATCGTCTTTTGATCCCTCCCGTTCCAAGCCAACCTCATCCGCAAGGTGATTACACACTCCAGTCCGCTTCCGAAGTGATTCGACATCTGGAAGCGATCGCACGTTGGCAGAACATTTTGGATCTTGCCAGCCCAGCAAATAGTAGCATTAAGTCTACCGATATCACCCTAGAAATTGAGATTTTGCGAGGAACTCAAGCAACTACTCCAGATTCAGATTCTACTGATAGCACATCCACAATTGCAGACGTGCGCCTTGAATATGTCTATGACAATGACAATACTGAGTGGCAATTTCCAGGCATTCAACTAACACTTACTAATCATAGTAATAAAACACTTTACTGTAATGTTTTGCTGCTATCAGAAAATTACAAGGTGGATCTGCCATTCTTTGAAGCACAGAGTAGTGTAAGAATTCCACCCAATGAACAGATTGTGAGTAAGCAGATTGGTTTGTTTATCCCACCTGATTATCTGGAGCAGGGTATTACCGAATACAAGGATATTCTCAAGTTGATTGTCAATACAACTGACTTTGATGCCAGTCTCTTGGAACAAGAGGGGTTAGCTCCCGCCACTAGAACACGCTCTGCCATAATTCCCAAGGGACTTTTAAATCGTTTAATGGATCGGGTTTATACTCGCGATGGCGTTCCGTTTTCTAATGAAAGCAATGACCATTGGACGACGCAGGCGATCGCAATCACAATTGTACGGCAAATGTAAAAGCTCATGTGGCTCAAGCTCAACGCATTCTGCTTTATATCCACGGTATTTTTGGTGACACGGAAAGTATGGTACCCAGTATTCAAACTGCCAAAGTGCAGGTTAATGGTCAGGAGCGATCGCTACGAGATATTTACGATTTGGTTCTTGCATTTGACTACGACAGCTTGAACACTGACATTCCAACCACAGCACGACGTTTAGGACAACAGCTAGAGCGAGTCGGACTGGAAGCCAATCATAGCAAAGAGTTACACGTTGTCGCTCAAGGGTTCACCTGTGCAACGCTTGGTTGAGAAATTGTTTGGTAAAGCTGTGGATAAAGTTGTCAATCTCACCTTTTTCGGAGAACTAAACGACATTGCAGTACTCTTGACTAGCATTAAAAGTGTTAATGCCGAGCGTTCGCCCAAACCTATCCTTTTGGAACCTGATGCAGCCTGCGATCACTTTACCTATTTTACCAATCCTCATGGATTGAAAAACCTAGCTCAAGCGCTATATGCTTCTCAAACAAACATTCATCCTAATTCAGGTTAACTTCGCCCGGCGAATAGAATGTTTCAAAACGTGCTCTTTGCAAAGTAACTGGTAGGTGAAAATCGTTCAAAAGGCTGAAAAGCTTATTAAGATTAAGCATCTCCACCAATTAAAACAAACGCTGCCCATGATTTTGGTTCAAAATTTTGTTTTATCATTGCAAGCATTGCTTGACGTAACGCTTGTGCTTTATCTAGATTCTGCTGTAGCTGTTGGTAAAATTCAGTCATAAGCGTTGCAGTTGGGGCATCCGGCACCGACCATAAAGAAACGATTAAAGTAGAAACCCCTGCTGCAAAGAACGATCGTGACAGACCAATCACTCCATCTCCGGTTAAACGTCCTCGCCCTGTGTTGCAAGCACTTAAAACAACTAGTTCTGCTTGAAGTTGTAGTTGTAAAATCTCTTCTGCCATAAGCCATCCTGGATCGTTTTCTGTAGGGGCGAGGGCGATCGCACTACCTAAACCACGTTTATTGTCAAGCAACGCATGAGTTGCTAGATGAATAATGCGAGCGTTAGACATTTGACGCAAAACTACAGCTTTGGTAGCTTCTGAACCTATCAAAACAAACGCATCTAGCTGGTTAGCAACTTTTCTTGCTTCTGCCTCTGCCCCTGGTAATGGTTGCAATGGTTGAACTGCTGAATAAGTTTCTAAACTAGGCATTAAAGGATTACCCACAACAAGAGAGTGACTTACATTCGATTGTTGGAGATTGACTCGCTGCTGTTGGGTCAGTTGCAATGTCTGGATAGACGGTGCAGTCAATAATGTATGCTTTTGAATAAAAAATTGATTGTGAGAATCACATAATGTTGCAAATGGTACAAAAAATAAAGAACCTTGAGGAATCAAAATAATGTGGCTATCAGGATTAATGGGAAGAAGATCTTCGATTGGAGCAATCAACAATTGGTGTAATTCTTGAAGAATATTTCTTTCTTCACCTGAAGTAACACTCAGTGGAACAGCATCTCGACCTCTGCTAGTCATCAAAGCCAAGCATTGATCAACCATTTCGGTTAGCGACTGATATTGCCCTGGATAGGATGATAATACATTGTTACGGCGGAAATGAATTTCACCAGTTCGTTGGATTACCCAAATCAGTAATTCTGATAATGCTAGTGCCTCTAATCCAGTCGCTTGATGTTGAACGCTATAGGTAATCGAATACTCAACAATAGTGGCTTGGCGCGATCGCGCCATCTGACGCATCCGATCAACAGATGGAGATTCCTCCGTGAATAGTTGAGTAGATGTTGCCGACAATCGTTGAGCCATCAACTCGACTAATGCACGAGCACGACCTTGTTCTGCAACTTCTAATGCTGCTTCTATCTTATCTTTTCTACTTTGGGTGATTAGAACCAGTTGAAGTAAACGATAAGACTTCTGCTGAATATCAAACAGCGACACCTTATAAGCATCATTATGTCCTAAACCTGTAAGTTGTGTTTTCCAGAGTTCAATGGCTGCGAAAAGATGGTTCTCAGCTTCTACTAAGTTGCCAGCCAAAAATTCAACATACCCCAGATTATTCAGACTTTGCCCTTGGCTCCATACATCTCCCAACGCTTGAGCGATGGATAAAGCTTGTTGCAATCCTGCGAGCGCCTCAGAAGAATTTCCAAGTGCCTGCTCTGCATTACTAAGGTTGTTGAGTGCCCGCACTTCTTGCTGACGATCGCCATAAGCTTTTGCTAGTAATAGATGTTGCTGGGAGTATTGTTTAGCTCGCTCGTATTCACCTACTGCATAATGAGCCGCTCCAAGATTCGCAATCACATCCATTACCCCTTGCAAATTTCTCAATTCCTCAGCAATTGCTAAACTCTGCTCGAAGCACTGAATGGCTTGTTCGTATTCTGCACAGGCATGATAGGCAATGCCCAAGTTACTTAATGTTTCACCTTCGTGTTGGCGATCGCCTAAAGTTCGCAAGATTTTTAAACAGGTTTGGTGTAACTCTACAGCTTTTTCAAATTCTCCCAGTGCAAGATAGAGATTTCCTAGGTTTGTTAAGGCTTGTTCTTCACATTCTGGATCTGCCATTTCTTTCGCTCGTTTTAAGCTCTGTTGATGGCATTCCAGCGCCTGGCCGTAATTTCCTTGCGCTTGATAAGCATTACCCAAATTTATCCATGCTTGAGTCTCTCCCCATTGGTCTTCCAGTTGCCGAGCGATTGTTAAATTCTGTTGAGAATATGCAATCGCGTTTGGGTAGTCCTGTAACTGGTAGTAAATAATACCTAATGTACCAAGCGTATTAGACTCCCATTCACGATCTCCTATTATTCGATACAGGTCTAAAGCTTGCTGCAAAGTTTGAAGTGCTTGAGAAAACTGATGGTTTTGATAAAATTCCAAGCCCTGATGAATAAGATCGTCAGCTTGCATTTTTGCTATATTGTCCATTTACATACCTGTTAAAAATTAACCTACCCTTTCTTAGGAGCTTAGCGTGAGTTCTGCTGAACATTGTCATCCACTTACCAACCTACGCGATGCCATGGCCTTTCAGCCTGAGCTTAACGAACTGCCAAGCACGGAACGTCTGGGTATGAGATTCAAAGGATTATTCATTGGTATCGATCGCCACGACTCATCCAAAATCTCGTGGTTAAGCTGTGCCAAACGTGATGCCACAGCACTCCATGCTTTATTCTGTGACACGTTGGGTGGTGAAGCTGAGCTTTTGATTGACCAGCAAGCCACTTACCAAGCCATTCTTGAATGTTTGGCCGATCTAGCAACTTGTAACGAAGAGGATCTTGTTGTTATCGCGTTCTCTGGCCATGGAACCAATTCTCATCAGCTTGTTGCGTATGACACGGATACTTACAACCTGGATAACACATCAATCTCTCTTGAATTTTTAGCTGAGCAAATTGCACAAATTCCAGCACGTCGGCTCATCTGCTTCTTAGATTGCTGCTTTTCTGGTGGTGTAGAAGCCAAAGTATTTCAGGTTGAAACTGTGGCACGCAATTTGGAATCTGTTGATGCTGCGCTATCTCAATTGTCCGGGGAAGGACGAATAATTTTGACGGCATCAGGTTCAGCGGAATCAGCCTATGAAAATATCCGACTTGGGCATGGCTTACTGACCCATTATTTATTGGAAGCCCTACAAGGAGCAGAAGAAGTACAACAATCTGGCAAACTCGCTGTTTACCCCATGCTTCAATACATTACGCAGCGAGTTATTGACGCATCCACTCAGCTTGGTAAGCCCCAGCATCCCACACTAAGGGGCAAAATTGACGGGAAGTTACTTTTACCCATTTTTAAACCTGGTTCATTGTATCGAACGGCATTTCCAGAACGATCGCATCCTGAAGTTACATCTGATATTCAAAGCCTTGCTGCCTATGGTTTTCCAGAAACTTTACTTCAAACTTGGGCAACAGTCATTCCCTCCTTCAATGCGCTCCAACTTGCAGCAATCAATGAATTTAAGGTACTAGAAGGAGAGCATCTGGTTGTGTCAGCACCCACTTCTTCAGGCAAGACGACCATTGGAGAACTGGCTGCGTTGAAAAGTGTGCTAGAGCGCAGGCGGGCGCTATTCCTATTGCCACTCAAAGCGTTAGTTAGTGACAAATTTAGAACTTTTAATGAATCTTACGGTTCGTTTGGCATTATCACAATGCAAGCTACAGGGGAAACAGACGATATTACACCCTTGCTACAAGGACGGTATGACATTTGCCTGCTCACCTATGAGAAATTTGCATCTGTTGTTTTGACAAATCCACATATTCTGAATCTGGTTGGTACAGTTGTAATTGATGAAGTGCAGATGATCGCGGATGAAACGCGGGGTATGAATCTAGAGTTTATCTTAACTTTGCTGCGAGTCAGACGACGGCAAGGGCTTGAGCCTCAAGTCATTGCGCTCTCAGCAGTTATTGGAAACACAAATGGGCTGGAACATTGGCTAGGTGCACGCTTACTACGGCGGGAAGAACGACCTGTTCCTTTGGATGAAGGAATTTTACTCGCAGATGGGCGTTTCCGGTTTATTGATGGAGATTCTGGTGAAGAAAAGATAACGGAGCCACTCTTTCAACCCCAGCCCATTAAGAATTCTAGCCAGGACTATGTGATTCCACTGGTTCAGAAATTGATTAGTGAAGGGAAACAGGTGCTTGTTTTCCGTGAGAAAAAGGGAGAGGCTCGTGGATGTGCACTTTATTTGGCTAGAGAACTAGGATTGCCATCAGATCAAATAGCTTTAGATTCTTTACCAACTGGCGACGACTCGAAAGCTTCAAACGATTTGAAGTTAGCATTGCAAGGTGGCGTTGCATTCCATACTAGCGAACTTACCGCAGAAGAACGACTCGTCGTTGAAGAGCGGTTTCGTGCCAAGAAGACAACCTTGCGAGTGATTGCGGCTACAACCACTCTGGCAATGGGAATTAACACACCAGCTGAAGCTGTTGTTATTGTTGGTCTAAACCATCCTCTGGCTAACAAAGGATCTAGTCCTTATTCAGTAGCAGAGTACAAAAACTTGGCTGGACGTGCCGGACGGCTTCAGTTGGCAGAAAGAGGAACCTCTTACCTCTTAGCTTTAAATCCACGCCAAGTACACAATTTTTGGACACAATACGTCAAAGGTCATCCAGAATCGCTGACTTCTCGCTTCTTAAGTACTGATACCGATCCACGAGCACTGCTTTTACGGATTCTTTCTACAACCCAAAAGTTACCCAAGCTAAAAGCAACCCAGCAGTTACATATGCAAGGAATGCAGGCGGAGGATTTAATTGAGTTTTTGGAATCCAGCTTTGGTGCATTCCAACAAATACAATTTGCCCACCAATGGAAATGGGATCGTAAGCAGCTTATAACAGCACTTCAGAGTTTGTCGCAGCATAGACTGATTGAGCCAGATGAAAACAATTTCTATTATCTAACCCCTTTGGGACGATTAGCTGGAGAGGCAGGCGTTGAGGTTGAGTCGGTCATTCGTCTAGTCGCCTGTTTCTCCCAACTCAATCCTGAATCTATTCTTGAACCAACGCTTTTGGCTGCAACACAGTTAACAGTTGAGTTGGAT
The DNA here is from genome assembly GCF_014831675.1 of Komarekiella delphini-convector SJRDD-AB1. Taxonomy (GTDB): domain Bacteria; phylum Cyanobacteriota; class Cyanobacteriia; order Cyanobacteriales; family Nostocaceae; genus Komarekiella. The sequence continues at coordinate 104,379 of NZ_VJXY01000004.1, forward strand.
CGACTTTTGTTTCCGATCAATTGGAGAAGCACAAACAAAGAACCTACTGTTTGGAAACAAGAACTTTTAAGACAAGGTGTTCCTCATTTGTTACTGAATGCTCTGGAACGGGGTGTTACCACTCAGCATCAAAGCACTTTAAGAGCAAAGAAAGCAGTTGCTTGTCTTCTATTTGTAACCCATCGACCAACAGCTGAAATTGAGAGTATTCTTACACAGTTTGGAGGTGCGCCCGGTGGAGCAGCAGGAGCAATTCGTGACGTTGCTGAACGAACCTGCGATTTATTACCTACTGTAGCTCAAGTCGCAGGAATACTGCATCCTAACCTTGATTTAGAAGAACCTATTTCTCGTTTGCTCATACGGCTGAATGTTGGAGTTCCGCCAGCAGCTGTTGATTTGGCAAGGCAGGTAGCCACCCGTTTGACACGGGGTGAATATCTGCAATTACTTCATGCTGGACTTTGCAATATAGACGCGATCAAAGCAATGTCTGATTCAGATCTTCTCCCTCACCTCAACCATGATGTCGAAAAGCTAGCCATTGTGAGAAAGGCTGTGGAACAACACCGTCAGCAAGAACTTGAGCCAACTCTCCTTTCACCAATTCTTGAACCTTTTGAAAGTTAGCCGCTGAAATTAACCGCTTAGTGTCCTTTGCGATCGCTCTAGTCAAGCATTTAATAAATTAGGGCTAGAGAAGAAAGGAGATGCCAAGAGTTCAAAGATAACGAGCAAGCAATTCCTGAGCAACTTGCTGGTGTTTTTCTACCAATTCCTTTGGTGTAAGGAATTGAGCGCTACCCATAAAGCGATAAACCCAACGGCTAAATTCCGGCAGCGATCGCGGTGGAAGTTTGAGACTGTAATCAAGATAGCTTGGTTTTCCATCTGGAGTTTTGGCTCCAAAAGAAATTTTCTGGCTTTTATGGCGTTTTTCGCCTTCTTGAATAAACACCATAACATCAGGGAAGAAGCGCACGGTTATGTTAATAAAATCTAATTTTCCCTGTCGCTCTAAACTTTGTTCTTCTTGTTTACCTAAATATAATCCCCAGCCATTCTCCAGTAGTTCATGTGCGACTTGGAGGCTTTGCCATTGTTCTGTTAAATCCCGTCCTTTAGAGCCAAGCAACTTAAAGTGTTCGGTAAACCTATCCAACCTTGAGGTAGCTAAATGTCCATTCTGGCAATCTTCATGTAATAGATACCAAGCGACATCTGAGTAGATAAGTTGTAAAGGGTAGATATTTAAAAACTCAGTAATACCTTGTTGATAAGCATTGCGACTGCGATAAATTTCTATTGCCTGGCCCCGAATAATAGCGCTTTCTAGCTGTTCTAGTTTTTCAAAAAGGGTGCCACGATACTTACTGTCAGCCATCATTTCTTCTGGGTCGGTGTAAATAATAGCTCGATTGATTTGCGCTCGCACTGGATAAACAATTTCATCCGCTAAGTTCAGCCCCCGCAATCGTTGCATCAATATTTGGTAAATCTTATTAACTTGCGGATCTTGTTGATACTTTGCTTGCGAACTCAAGGCATTGAACGCAACCTGTAGTTCCATCAAACTCATTGCACCAGTTCCCAGGTAATAACCCCAACGATATATGCGGCTGTCTAGGATGTTGTAGCGACGCAATGTCCGCAGATCTTTTCGCAGCGTGTGTAGTGAGTAAGTCGGCAAATCAATACCGCAATCACGAGCAACTTCCTGCAAGCGCACTGACACCTCAGTAAGTGCATCATGACAATCTCCGGATTTTGGTTCAATTGAATTATTTAAATTACTGCTGCCCACTCCGGGATAACGCACAAAAGTCGCAATCAGTAGCATCAACCGTTCAAACGCCTGGAGGTCAGTGTATGGATGAGTAACAGGCTTCTTGGGCATTTTGACTTGTCAAGTAAAAGAAAATATTCAAACAGTACTTAGGTTAACCTCTCAAAGCCTTACTAATGTTGTTTTTTAGAGTAATTTTAACTAATCCAATAAATACTCGGATTTATTAGATTTCAGGAAATGCCTTTTGCTACTATGCAGTTTAGATACGGAAGTCAAAGAACTCAAGTTACATTGTACTCAAACGACAACAGCACTAGACCGAAGCTCTAAAATATTTTAAGTATAAATTTTAATTTAATTGTAAAAATAGTTACTTAAATTGTTTTCAGGGAATATTAAACATAAAGATACTTTTTTGTCAGGGCAGCAAACGAACTTTGTTAGTTGTCTAGTTCGTAAAAATTTAAGTATCTAACTAAGTAATTTTGCTAAGTTAGTTATCTATCAAACAATGACTACTTTTAACTTCTCTCAACCAAGACATACACAACAGCTTTGGCAGAAAATTTCATCATATTGGTCTCATTCCAATCGTCCCAAAGGGCAGCGATTTTTAGGTAGCGTTCAGATTAGCCAAAAAGCCACCGAGGAAGTTTTAGATATTGTAGGCTATAACTTGAGAAATCTAGATACATTGACTCATCATAAGTTGCATAAAAGATTCGATGAACCTGAACAAAATTGGCTAAAAATTATAACTTTTGCTCTATCAGAGTATGCCTACTATTATTCAAGTGTTGAAGAAAAGTTTTGGTATGGTTTTTGTCAAAAAGTAAATATTTTGTGTAATCAAAGCCTAGAAAATACGCTACGTCAGCTTGTATGTGAAGGATTTGACCTACTGGGTATTGTACAAGCTAAAGGAGGATATCGTTACGTATCAACCTTATGGTTACAGAGTGGTATTCCTCAGCAAAATCTCACTCATTTTTCTCAGTTAGTTCAGGAATTCTCAAATGAGTATGGATGGTGGGAAATTGCTCATAGTTCATGTGAAGATATTTCCGAAGAACTATTATCTTTTTGTCGAGAAAAGCATTCTCAATGGGGTACTCTGATTAACTTTCTCAAAGCTAGTTGCCCACAGAAGGAAAACGAGGAAGTTGAACCAATTTCTGGACAGTTACTTCAAGGTATTGCTATTGTTGCTGTTGAACTTGAACGTCAAGGAACGTTACCTGAAGAACTGAAAAATAACAACGAACGCGAAAAAATGCTGGGAAGCTATTACTTACCAAATAATTTTTTCTTGAGGGATTGGAACAGTTTAATTCAGGTCTTAACTCCTAAACAGCATCGTTTTGGTAATAGCCGTAAAATAATTAGTCGTCGCCAAAAGCCTTTATCTTTAGTTTTAGATACTGCTGACTCCTTAAATATACAACTAGTGCTGCCAGAGCAAAACCTTTGGAATAAGGGGTGGGACAACTTGGGTGGAACTTTCTGCCAGATTCCAGAAGCGACTTGGGAAGGTACTATACCTTCAAAACCAGGACTAATGATTCCCGAACAAGTTGTAGACATCAGGAATGTGGCTGAACTATGGAAATGGCAACTGTTAGATCACCGCAGTAAAGTCTTAACTGAATGGAAGCTTGAGGGCGTAGCCAGCAATTTTCCTTGTCTAATATTCGATGCTTGGACAGGCGATCGCATAAATTTAGACTCTGCTAATCCTAGCATTAGGGGAACCAAAGAGATTATTTTATTTGCCCCTAAAGGTGTCAGTCTAGACTTTGGTAATGGTATTGAAATCCTAGATAGTTGTGTACCATCTAGTGTCAGAGGCTGGCAGGGTCAACAGCTTACACTTACAACGAAAGAATCATCAATTTTCTTCATAGTAATTTCTTATGAAGAGATTACTACATTTCGCTCAATTAGCTGGAAACCTTCTTCTGACGAACAGCCAAGCTTAAGAGGACTGAAGCTGAAGGGTAAAAAATCTGTTTATCTAGAAATTCCCACCTTTTGGTATCCGCCCATTGAAAGAGAAATACCCTTAAATATTTCTATCGAAAATATCACCCATCAAAAAACAATTATTACTACAAGTGAAATACTACAGCCAAGCGAGAGATGGCAAGCAATTCCTCTTGATAAATGGATTACTGTACCAGGTAAATATGAAGCCCGCTTTTGGAATCAATCTTATCGCTGGTCATATAAATTTGAAATTCAATCAAACTATCAAATAACTGTAAACCCGGATAATAAGAATTTAAAGATTAGTTTAGTAAATCAATCTCCGGTAGATAAATTACCAATTTTCTGTGATTCTACTGATAAGTTCTGGGCAAAAGAAATCCAAATAGGAGGGCTTTTACCTCTAGAAACTATCAGTTTATATTTATACGATCAACAGGAAACTATATTTTCTCAATGTCAAGCAGATTCACTAGGGTATTTACACATAAACCTAGCATCTTTCTATAATTTATTATCTCCTAACTCTAATTGGTATGCTTTAGATTTCCAGAGGTTAGGTGAGGAACCGCAACGTTTAATAGAAACAGAAATTTCTCCCCTTGTAATTAGCTGTACTTGGGCGAATCAAGCAGTTCACCTATCTGGTTTATTATCTGGCGAAGTTGATTCCTTATCATGCTGGAATTTACTTTTACCTGAAAAACCCCCAGTAGAAATTAAAATTTCACCAGTTTCGTTAAATGAAGATAAAATTACTATTCTATTAGCATTGCCACCTGGAATTTATCACATTCAGCTAATAGGTTCACGTAAACTACGACACAACCTTGGTTGGTGGTGTGGTAGCAATCAAAATGATTTACCTGATGAAACTTTAGAAAATGAATATTTGGCAGATTACTGCTACACCATTCTGGATAATGAATCTGTTAGTGATTTTATGAAATCTGCCAATCAATATGATTATGACCCCTATTTATTGCAAACAGCTATTGATAGCCTAAAAAATTTACCATTTTATCTTCCAGAATGGTTACAGATTAATTCTCTTAGAGAGAAACTCCAAGCTCTTGTTGAAAATCTAAAAATCGAGTTGAAAAGTCAGGCAAGTACGCAAGAAGTAACAATATTAAAAGTAGCGAATACTGCCAATGTAGCAGCAACTCAAGAAAATTGGTTATTAATAAGGTTAAGAAATCCTAAAAAACGTAATTTTGTTTATAAACAAATAGAAGTAATGATGAACAAGAATCATCAATCAAAAGCAAATTTAAGTATTCATATTCCTCAATTATTTATTTTCAGCGATATTTTATTACTGGAATATAACAATATAAAAGATATTAAAATTTATCTACCTCAAGAATACGTTAAAGAAATAGAATATGTAACCTACAATGATGCTCAAAAAATCTTAAACAATTAAAATTATGTTAAATGAGAAAATTACTCGACTACTCAGTAATCACCGTCATTCCGATAATCGAACAATCCCACAACCTTTAACAAAGCATCAGATTATTTCGCTGTTAGTTTCAAGTCTTTCTCCTAACGAATCTCAAGAATATCTAACAGATACAATTCAAGATACCCTAAATGAATTGCAAGCAGAAGGGGAAGTGCTAGCAGGAAGACACAACCATTACTGTATGGCTCCTCCGATGGTTTTGGCTCAAAATAAAGAAGATTTGAGAAGTTTGTTATTTCGGGGCGATCGCGCTTATTTGACTCTGGCTCATCAAGTCCTAGAAAGTCAAAAAAACCCTCAAAATCCTTTGCTATTGCGCCCTAAAAGTAATCAATTTCATAGAATTAAAGACCGTCTAAGTCAAGCTGGTATTCGGTTGCTGACTATTTCAGATAGTATTGAAAATTTACTAATACCAAGAAGGCCCTTGAAATCGGAGTTGCGTTCTACTTGGCCGGAAGACCCTTTTTCTATCAAAAATTGGCAAAATGGAAGCTACATTCAGCGATACGTACCCTGTAATGAAGTGCAGAAAGAACGTTGGCGCAATCCGAGCCACGAGAGCATCAAAAACGAAGATATATTGCGCTTGCCCACAGGTGAATATCTCTGGTTTGAAGACCAAAATTTTTATGAATTAGAGCCAGATTTAGCTATTTTAGCTATGTTTTACCAGGATAAACAAATGGGATGTCCTTTAAAAATAATTTGGGATGAACCTCCTGGAAAGTTAAATTTGCAAGGTGTCTATCTTCCCAGTACCTATGCACGGTGGTTATGGCATATTTCTGAGCCTGGAGAAGAATACAGAACTCGAAATTTTCAATCAAAAAACTGGTTGCTTGTCAAAGAAGCATTTAAACGTTTAGGAGCTAAATTAGTATGACTAAATATCTAGATCCAATTGCAGCAGTTGAACAACCCCGTGCTGACTTTATTCGCTATTTACTTACAGCTTACCCCCTACGTGACCCCCATCTCCGCTACGGTTTTAAGCAATTATTAGAGCAACCTGGAAACCTTTGGCAACATCCTTATCTCGAAGGTTCCCAGCCGTATAAATCAAGTCTGAGTATCAATGATTTGGTCGAACAAGGGGTTTTACACCCTGATATGGCAACACTATTTATACCTAGTAGCCGTCGTTTGTACGAACATCAAGAAAAAGCTATCCGCGCAGTTGTAGAACAACAGCAAAATATAGTCGTTGCAACTGGTACAGGTTCGGGAAAAACTGAGTGTTTTCTGACACCCATGCTCGATATGCTGCTGAAAGAAGGAGATAATTTATCGCTTGCTGGAGTGCGGGTGCTAATTTTATACCCGATGAACGCTCTGGTAAATGACCAAGTTAAACGTCTGCGGCAATTATTATGTCGCCAAAAGACGACAACCAAAATTAAATTCGGATTCTACACCAGTCGCACCGAAAAAGACAGAGGTAAAGCAATAGAGTCATTAAGAGAAGAATTCGCGGCTTACGATCCAGAGGAACTGCGGCAATTATTTACCTCGGCTGAAATAGAATCTATAAAAGATGAGGAATTAATTGATAAAGCTATTGAGAAAACTAGCCGAGTGCAATTACTCTCAAGAGAAGAAATGTGGGAAGCACCACCCCATATTTTAATTACCAACTACTCCATGCTGGAGCATATGTTGATTCGACCCAAGGAGCGAGAAAAAATTTTTGAGGCTTCAGTAAATACTTTCAAAATGTTAGTAGTAGATGAAGCTCACACCTATGATGGTGCTAAGGGTAGCGAAGTTTCCATGCTGTTGGAGCGTTTTAAAGCTTCTATAGGTGTGGAAGAAAAAGGTAAAATTCGCTGCATTGCTACCAGTGCTAGCTTAGGAAATGCTTCGGTTGATGATAAAGTTCTTGCATTTGCAGGAGAGTTTTTTGGTGAAACTTTTAGTCAAGTAATTCGTGGTCAGCGTCTCAATGCCAAAGACCGATTAGGCAACCCTTATACCCTACCTGCTGCACTTACTAATGAAGAAATTCTACAATATTTAAGTATTATCGAATTACCACAACAAGGTTCTCCAATTAGTTCTTGGTTTGACCCACTGAGTGCTATTGTCCCCGAACAACAACTAAAAATAGCTGAATCGCAAGCTGATAATGATATTCACAAATTTCTCTGGTTTGCTCTCAAGGGACATCCTTTAATACATCGACTGATTAATATACTTTGCCGCGAACCTAAACCTTGGGAAGAAATAGTTCGCTCTCCAGAATTATGGGGTGTCAATCTGCCAATTAAATTAGATGGTAGCGTTGATGATACAGATGCAGAAGTTGCGTTAGCTCATTTGCTGCAAATAGGCACTCTCGCTCGTGCAAATCCAGATGATTTACCTTTACTTCCTGTGAGATTGCATCTTTTATTTCGCAGTTTAGAGGGACTTTATGCCTGTATTAATCCCAAATGTTCGGGAGCAGCGCACGACCCGCTTTATTCAGAGCGTGAAGCACGGTATGGGCAACTTTATTTGAATGAGAAAAAAACTTGTGAATGCTGTAACTCCCCTGTATTAGAATTGGGTAGTTGTTCTCAATGCGGTCAGGGTTATGTATTTACTCAACGCCAAGATTCGGGAGAACTAGAATCTCTACCCAGATCAATTCAAGGATTAAAGGATAATCCCAAGATTTACACTTTGACTTCTGGTAATTTAGACAGTGTAACAGAAGAAGAGGAAATGGGTGAAGATGAAGAGGAACAAGAATCAACAATCATAAAAAGTTTTAAATTTGAACTTCAGAAGCATGGCTGGATTGGTAAAGTTTCAGATGAAGCGTTTACAAACAAAGTAACAGCACAAAATGAATTTACTTTAGCATGGCATCGCAAAAAAAATGATAAAGATGAAGGTGGTTGTTATTTAAACAGATGTGCTGCTTGTGGTGCTGGAACTGGGCGCACTACTTTAGCAATCAATCGATTCGTGACTTATACAGATGGGCCATTAGAGGCGATGCTTGATAGTCTCTTTGAACTATTACCCGAAACAGAAAAGACTGATAAAAACTCTTCAAAGCGGAAATTACTTACCTTTTCCGATGGTCGTCAAGATGCAGCATTTTTCGCCTCAGACTACCAACGTACCCATACCGAAATGCTGTACCGCCAGATGCTTTGGCAAGCATTTCATCAGGTAAAAAATGCTGAAGGCATTACATCTGTTAATCAAGTAATTAACCAACTGAAAGCAAAATTTTTAGAATTTTATATTCCTCATCCTGACCGAAAATCTGATGCAAATTATAAAAGTTATCGTCCTAACGATCCAGAGGAAGAACCTAAAGATAGAAAAAATAAAATAGATGCAGAAGATTTAGCTCAAAAACGAGCTAAGGAAATATTACTTAGAGAATTTGCTCTCATTTTGAACCGTCGTTCAACCTTAGAAGCGTTTGCATTACTAACTTGCCATATCGATTTAGATGAACGCTTGATTGAACTGGTAGCGGGTCATTTTGGAATCACAAACGATGAAGCAAGGATTTTTTTAACAGTCCTTACAGATATTATTCGTCGTGCAGGAATTGTCAGCATTGAAAATTCATCTTATTATTTCCCAGAAACTGGAGGAGATAGCCGTCGTCCCGAAATGGTAGATGCTCAGGGTAAATCCAAGAACTATTTATTTTTGAAGGATAAATTAGATGATGAAATCAAGAAATTTAAAGATTCAATTTCATTTATACCCTGGAAAAATGGGAAATTAAGAAAGCCATTAAATCGGCTAGGTTGGTACTTATCACAAATATTTGGTGAAGAAAACATTCCCAGTAAAGAGGATTTTTTCTGGCTCTCCCGTCAGCTTCAAGATTTTGGCTTACTTGTTCCAGCTAAAAAGGAATATCAACTTAACTGGGGACAGTTAAATATTATTCAAACACAGGAAGATTGGTATCAGTGCAATTGCTGCCAGCAGGTTTTTCATGTTCCAGGTTTATCAAAAATCACAAAGGCCAAACTTAACGTTCAAAAATGTTCAGCTTATCAGTGTAAAGGTACTCTTGAACCTTACACACCTGAAAAAATTGAACAAACTGTTGCTGAACATTACCAGCAATATTTAATTACAAAACGCTCACCTTTACCACTGCGATCGCAAGAACATACAGCACAGCTAGGTGTTGCAGAACTAGAAAAACGCGAAAATCGTTTTCGCCAAGGTCGCATCAATATGCTCAGTTGTTCGACAACCTTAGAAATGGGTGTAGATATTGGTGAGTTGCAAGCGGTGGTTCTTCGCAATTTCCCTCCCCATGTTAGCAACTACCAGCAACGAGCCGGACGCGCTGGACGACGCACAGATGGTGTAGCTATTACTTTAATGTACGGTCAACGCCGTCCCCACGACCGCTTTTATTTTGAGCAACCAAAAGAGCTAATTGCTGGTAGCAATCAAATCCCCAAGCTTGATTCTGGTAACTTTCAAATTCAGCAGCGCCACATTCATGCTGAGTTACTAGCTGCATTTTTACGAGAAAATTGGAATCTCAGTGCAGAAGAAATAAAAATAGCAGAGTTTTTGGATTTACCACTAGAAAATCCTGCTTCCTCTGAAAATTTCACTCCTGCTGCTGAAGCCAAGATTTGTAAGTTACAACAATGGCTAAATAGCGATGAAGCAGCACAGCTAGCTGTGCAGTGGCTAACTCGGTTAGGTAGCTTTGAAAGTCAAGCAGCTATAGTGCTGAAAGGCTTTAAAGATGGGATTGAAGATTTTCAAGAGCAGCAACTTCAAGATTGGAATAGTTTAGCGGAAGATATGCTTGAACTACGAAACCGCATTACCGATCCATCTGAAACAAAAAATTTAGAGAAAATAGCCAGACTTATTGCTGGGACAAAGCGCGAACTTGATAAAATTGGCTCTCGTCGCCTACACAACGAACTAGCGCAAGCCAGTATCCTACCAATTTATGGTTTTCCTATTGACGTAGTTCGCCTTTTGACCGGGGAAAGCAATGAGTATAATTCGGCACAAGGAAAACATCGACTAGAACGCGATCGCCGACTTGCTCTTGGTGAATATGCTCCAGACCAAGAAATAATAGTAGATGACCGAATGTACAAAAGTGTTGGCATTCTCAAACCAACAGAATTAGAACAAAAGTTCTATTGGGTTTGCCAAAATTGTAATCATTTTTTAGATGCTAATACGGGAGATGAACTAGTAGAATCTTGTCCCGTCTGCCGTGATGAGCCATCCTCACCTGCGGCTAAAAAAATGAAACTTTACAAGGTTCCCAAAGCATTTACAACTGATTGGGAAAAGCTTCCAGAAGTCACCCCCTATATCAAACCGCAGCGTCAACCAGTATCTCAGATTTTCTTAATAAATGATGGGGATTTACCAGAAACCTTACCACCACAATTGGGTTTGTATACTCTTACTGTTAGCAAAGGTGGAAATTTATTTTTAGCTAATCAAGGTTCCTATGGTAAAGATAAAGGGTTTGATAGAAAAGGATTTGCAATTTGTACTACCTGTGGACGCGATTTGAGCGATTTATTACCCAAAGGAGAAACGAAAAAAAGCCGAGGTAAAAAAGGAGCCAATAAAAACTCTGCAACTAGCCAACAATCATCGCAAATTCCTCATACTCATCCCAGAACAGGAAAACCATGTTCTGGCCGCTATACATTGATGCATTTGGGACATGAATTTTGTAGCGATTTACTAAAAATTGTCTTTGACTCCAAAACTGAACCCACACCCCTGTTCGGCGAAGACGGAGAACGCGAAGATGACGGCGAAATTTTTACCAATACAAAAAATCGCAACCGAGGTTTAGAATTTTGGCGTTCTCTTACCTATGCATTGTTAGCAGCAGCAGCCCAAGTAATTGACGTACCGCGTACAGAATTAGATGGGCTGTTTACGCCTCGTTCGGACAAACGCGCTAACATTATTATTTATGACAATGTGCCTGGAGGGGCAGGATACAGCCGTCGCGTTGCCGAACGCTTTGATGAAGTTTTAAAGACAGCATTAAAAATAGTTTCATCATGCAACTGTGCAACTAGTTGTTATGACTGTTTGCAAACTTACTCAAATCAGCCATTTCACAACCAATTTAACCGTCATTTAGTGGCAAATTTTCTTAGACCGATAGTTGAGCAAGTCAGTCCAGATGAAGAATTACAAAAATTTGCTCCCAACTCTAACAGAATAAGTTTGTCTCTCATCGCAGATATCTTACCAGCAGTTTGCCGAGCAGCTGCACCAGATACTTTAATTTATTTACCCAAATTAACCGATGAGTTTGGTTTAAATAAAGGTTCAAATTTGCCTTGGTTAAATCTGCTTACAGATGCAGTTTACTCTATGAGACCGATTAATAAACCAGTTGAATTAATAGTAAACCATTTGCCAGACCCGAATACACTTTTAGATGCTTCTTTAGATCAACGAAATCACCTCAAGGTTTGGCGAAAACGCTTACAACAGTTGATAGACCAAGGTTTAGTAAAACTTTACCAGGCTTGTGCTGAAAATTTACATCAGGATGTCCCAACTCTCTGTTTCAATAGCAACCAAAGTAATCGTATTGCACTGTCATTGCAGCAATTCTCAAACAATGAACCATCAACATGGTTTCAAACCCGAAGCCCAGAAGGTGTTAAAACAGTTTTTAGTCGGTTAGAAAAATTACGCCAGAAAGCAAGACTTGTTCAAGCATCTGAGTTAGAAGATATAAACACTACCGTAATCTTCTTAAACCCTTCTGAGAAGGAATGGCGCGGCGACTTCAGCATGTCAGAACTTAGAAATAAACTAAGATTAGAGGCTGCTTTATCTGGAAGCGAGGTGACGAAAGTTGTGTATCGCGATCGCTATCTGAGGGAAGAAGGGGCTTCCATTTTAGTTGAATTATTAAAATGGGGTGGATTTGATACTCAATCTCATGTAGAAATTCTCACAACTGAAGATAAGGACGCTAAGAACGCTTTTACCATAGAGAAAGAGCTTAAAAAAATATTTGTTCAACTCCAACCGAATGAAAATAATTTGTTGGTTCGAGTTAAACGCTCAGTTGATTTCAAACAATGGAGTCACCTTATTCCTCACGGTCGCGTTCTGGAAATCTACCGACAAGACGGACTGCATTATCAAGTGATTTTTGACATCGGGATGACCTTTTTAGCAAGAGAGCGCGGGAAATATCGTGTTAAATTTACTACTTATGTAGTAGTTGAGAAAACCATTTAAAATTTGAGGATGGCGAAGAATTGGCGTTGCACAATACGGGATTTCCAAATAAAAAAATATCCCATCGCTCTGAAGGCAAGGGAGCAGGGGGAGGGAAAGTTGTAGTGAAGTCCAGAAATTGGATAATTTATTTTTTGGAGTTCCCTAGAGGGCTGTTTAGAACTCTGTATTATCCGTCAAATTCACTCCTCAATCCAGAAAACCTCTAGCTCAATTCATTGGGGCTTATTTTTGGTCAATACAATTGTTTTATGATCAATTTCAAAAACCCTCAGTATTTTCTGCTCCCACACCACCAGAGCCTTCCCCAAAAAGCCAGTCGCTATCAGTGTCGGAATTTCCTTCGCCATCCACCTCTACTTCGCTATCGGATGGCGACTGCCGCAAGTTGTTTAGACGTTGCCAGTCAACTGCAACAACTTTAGACATCAATTAAAAATATAATTTTTAAGCGCGAGCTTCTTCCCACGAGAAGAATAATTGAGAATGTATCGCTAAGATGCAGAAACCACCCATGCCCAAAAACTGGATTATTAAAGTAGACAACTATTTCCATGCAAACCCCAATTGCATCATCGCCACCGCCTATGTGGGCACGTTTCCCACAAACCTACCCCTAGAACCCAACATCCGAGAACCTAACCGCAAAAGTGCAACCTACAGACAAATCTTCGACTCACTGACGACTCAACCAGAAAAATTCTTCTCTCGTCACAGTGGAATCGTTCTGTCAGCGAATAAAGTTAAACCTAGCAAAAACAAAACTGAACTGGAGCTAGAAGTCTTAGAAGCTAGCGAGGGAGGTAGCGATGGCATTATCAATGGAGGTCACACAGTTTTAGCGTTTGAGCAAGCTAAAAATTACAAATATGACCTAACTCAAGCCAGAGTCAAAGTTACCATTCACATTGGCCTCCAGGAAGAGGAGGCTAAAGATATAGCCCTCGCATCCAATACTACAACACCAGTAGATTCTCGCTCCAAAGTGAACGCCAGGGGAGATTACAAATTTATCAAGCAGTATTTAGCACAGTTAGAAAGAGCAGAAGATAGAAAATTTAGAATAGCCTATTACCAAAACCAAAGCGGCGCTCCTAGAAATGCCCAGTGTAATGTTAACCACTTGTTCAAGCTGATCAACTGCCTCGACAGAAATAGATACAACCCTGACGGCAATAAACGAAGCAAGCACCCTACAGGTACGAACACCCCAAGCCAAATCACAGACACTGAGAGGGAAAGATTAACTCTTCTATTGCCTCTACTTCCCAAAGCTCTGTGGATAGAGCAAAGACTGTACGAAATCATCCAAGAACATATCAGCAACCCCAGAAGAAAGGGTGTCAACGACTTAGCATCAATCGATACACGCAAAACTACCCTTCTCCCCGACAGCAAGTACTCGTTTGGGTTTGGTGCGCCAACTGACCTCGCACTACCCATAATTGCATCCTATCGGGTATTCCTAGACCAAGACTATAACTGGATTATTCCTTTTGACGAATTCGCCGAAAACTTTCTCCAACACCTGTGGGTTAACTATTACCGTAAATACTTGATATCGGAGAAAACAGCAGGAAATACAGTGGGGACTAAAATTTGTCGCAACTCAGAAATTTGGGAAAGTCTGTACATTTCGGCCCAAAGTTATCTCAATCAGCACTTGGTGAAAATTGTCAACTCCAGCAAGCATGAAGAATTAACGCTGACACCAAGCTAAAATGTCCACTTAACAATTAATTGTCATCTAAAAAGAGATTATGGGCATTTTCTAGAATGCCAGTCTCTAAGCAAAGCCTAATTGTGTTGCGATCGCCCACCGTAGGCACTTTGTGCCATCGCAGCGCAAGGGATTTTCAAAATACACAAAATACAGGTTCTGTGGGTTGGCAATTACCGTCTACCCCTAAAACCTGTAGCCTTTACTAGAAAAGGATTTCCGAATTTCAATAACACATTAGACTTGACACGATGGATTTTACGGCGTAACAAGGTAGGTAAATTGCGCTTTCACGAGAATTATCTGCACTTTATTGGTGCGATGACCTCCGACCGACCGACCGGAGGTCATCGCCTACGGCGGGCGGTTACGCCATCGCTCTTAAGGCGGGGCGTAAGCCCATCGCATCAATAAACAGTTGCTCCCGTTCAGATGCTGCGGCTTGGGAAGAAGCTAACAGCACCAGCTTCCGGAACAAACACAGGCGGTGAATTAATTTCAGAATGTCTATTCCAAGAGTAGTTTTAGATACTAAGCCTGATGAACACCCTTGCTCTTGAGTATCAGAAAACCGACTCGTGCGTTCACACAAGTTAACATTTCAATTAATTTGGCAAAACCCTTTTTGTTAGTAGTGAGTAGAGTAGCAAGGGGGAGTAGAATGAGACTAAAAATGTCTGGGAACAAACGTTATCGGACATTTTTTTCGGGCGGATAAACCCGCTTTATCCCGCGTATTATTTTGAGGCTGTGTGATGACGTTATCACGTACAGACGCAGGTGTAGATACAGAAGAATTAGGGGTGGCGATCGCTCAGTTATCACCGGAACAACTAGCGGTGATCAAAGCAACAGTCGAAGCGGTGGTACAGGCAACTGGCACACCCAAAATCACTGGGGCGGAAACTACCAGCGAACTGTTTTCTAGTTGGCTCACCAGTAGGGAGTCAGAGCAAACTGTACGGGCATACCGAAATGACGTGATGCACTTTGTTCAGTGGCGACTGGGCATTGACTATCCAGACTTAGATAATTTAAACCTGCACACCATCACTAAAGAAGATGTGGACAATTACAAAGCCCACCTACTTAAAAAAGAGAAAACAGGGGAAATTGCTCGTGCTTCCGTCCGCCG
The DNA here is from genome assembly GCF_014831675.1 of Komarekiella delphini-convector SJRDD-AB1. GTDB lineage: Bacteria > Cyanobacteriota > Cyanobacteriia > Cyanobacteriales > Nostocaceae > Komarekiella. The sequence continues at coordinate 119,719 of NZ_VJXY01000004.1, forward strand.
CCGCCTTGCTTCACTTAAAAGCTTTCTGCGCTACGCTTGCGATGTAGGCTACTTGCGGGCCAATCCTGCAATGTTGTTGAAAGTACCTCCGGAACGCAAAAAGATTAAGGAGCGCACCCTGACTGAGACTGAGATTGAAATCCTATTCGATGCAGCTGCACAAGTTGTAGAACAAGCCCCCACTCCTCACAAAAAGATACAAGCGCAACGCAACCAACTAATTCTGGAGCTTTTTTACTACGGTGCTATTCGGGTAGGTGAGAGTGGTTTAACCTGGGCTACCATGCATTCAAATCAGTCTGGGCTACCTTACATCAAAGTGGTAGGCAAAGGAGACAAGGAGCGCGATGTTCCCATACCGATAGAACTTTACCAATACCTTTTGGCTAATCGACAACATGCTCCCAACAAAACCGAGCCGCTTTTCACAAGCCAAAAAACGGGTGAACCCATTTGCGATCGCCACATCCGCCGCATCATCAAATCCATTGCCGAAGTAGCAGGGTTAAGTCGCATCCCCTCCCCACACTGGTTACGGCACAGCCACGCTACCCATGCTGCTAAAAACACGCCTATTCACATCATCACCAAAACGCTGGGACACTCGTCAGGGAAAATCACGATAGACAACTATCTACACGTGGGTGAAGATGAAGCTAGCTCTCTTAACCTCAAACGATATCGCTGAGGCTTTGAGACATGCCCCGATTAGAAATTAGCGGCGAGCCACGTAGCCCATTGAGCCACTACCCCAGAAATGTGAACGCTTTGCGTCACCTGAGCGGATGATACAGTTCGTCAAGAGCATTCCATTCCCAACCCACGCTCATTGGATCGCGGTTACGTGACCAACTCAAAAATTCTTTGGCGCTGAGTTTTTCTCTTTCAGCAATCAGGCTTTGGGGGCTAACACCGAGTCTTGGAGCAAGACTTTCGTTTGTCCTGGGTTGTAATTCAACTTGTGTTTGTTGGTACGGGTGCACTTGTCTTCGCGGTTTGTTGTTGCCCAATCTCCCAGAGGCGATCGCCCGTTCGATTAGCTCCAGCTTTTTGGTGATAGCTTCAAGTTTTGTTTCCACCGAGGAGCCTTGATCTGCAAGATGGGATTCCAGTTTCTCCAGCTTTTTCTCTAGCTGTTTGACTGATTTACTGCCTACCGTTACATCGATATCATTATTGATATCAAATTTTATTAGTAATTCCTCTAAGGCTTGCAGCAAGGCAATTGTATGCCCTTGCCTGTGTAGTTTTGATAGTCGCCGAACCACCTTAATTAGTGGAACGGGCACACGAATCATCTCGCTTGGTGGGGACTTTTGGTCAGGCATTTGATATCATTTTTGATATCGACATATTGATTGTAAAAGGTTTGGCGCAAAGCTATAATTTATTGAGTATAAAATGTGTCTATTTTTTGAAAGATTGTTACATTTAGACACAATCTGCTGTAGAGGAATAAAAAAGTTCAACAATAAATAATAAAGTCCAACAATTTCTGTTAGGTGCTTTACCCCGCTCCAGGCATCCGTCCATAAATCGCTCGCTTGCCTGTACATCGCGCCCACGCTACGTTATTACTAGAGCGATCGCTTCTCAAAACAACTGATTTTCATAGCGTTGAGGTTAGCATCAGTTCCAAGCGCGTACAATTTTTCCGTTTTGGCACAGTGATGCCAATTGGGATTTCACTACACCGTTTGACCGCCATCAACGACCAAGGCGTGCCCGACAACGAAGGAAGACGCATCCGAACACAGCCAGACCACAGCATTGGCGATCTCTTCGGGCTGTCCCATCCTTCCAATCGGTTCCTCTGAGATTACCTGTTCTCGTCCTTCAGGAGTGCCGCCGGTGAAGCGATCCATCATCGACGTGTCGATATAACCAGGACAGACGGCGTTGATGCGGATGTTCTGCGAGGCGTAGTCGAGAGCCGCCGACTTGGTGAGTCCGATCAAGCCGTGTTTTGCGGCGGTGTATGCGGCTCCGCCCTTGATGCCTATGACCCCAGCGCCCGATGATGTGTTCACGATCGCGCCGCCCCCTTGCTTGAGTAGCAGCGGAATTTCATACTTCATGCACAGAAAAACGCCGCGCAGGTTAATGTTGACGATCCGATCCCACTCTGACTCTTCGATTTGGGCTGTTGCTGCATTCTTCTGCTCCACACCGGCGTTGTTAAAGGCAAAGTCCAGCCGCCCGAAGGTTTCGATGGTCTTGGAAAGAGCCGCCTTCACGTCCTCGCTTCGCGTCACATCGCACTTGACGGCGATCGCTCGTCCCCCGAGTTGTTCGATCATGCGCGCCGTTTCTTGATTGCCCTGTTCCGAAACGTCGGCGACTACCACATGAGCGCCTTTACGGGCAAACGCCAGCGCCGTAGCTCGACCGATGCCGTTCGCTGCTCCGGTTACAAACGCAACCTTTCCCATATAGTTTCCATTCTCGTTCGTTGTCATTTTTTAACTCCTAACTTTTATTCCAATCAAGATTTCTGAAAGCCGTCATTTCGCGTCAGCTTTATATTCCTCGTCCGTCACAGGCTTGAGCCAATTCACCTGACTGTCGCCTTTGTAGTTGGTAATTACAACGTGCGTCATCGGAGATTCGGGTGATGCGCCGTGCCAGTGTTCAATGTCGGGATTGCAAAGAATTACATCGCCTTTGTTAATCGTTTTGATGGGTTTGCCTCTTTCTTGATAAAGCCCTTTGCCCATCGTCACGAGTATAGTTTGTCCTGCCGGATGGTTGTGCCAGTTTGCCCGTGCGCCCGGCTCGAAGGTCACACTGGCGATTGAAAAATTATTGTTTTCGGTTTTTGGAGCGAGTGGCTGCACATAAACCGTTCCCGTAAAAGTTTCCGCCGGGGCTTTTTCGCCCTTCGGAAAAATCGTGTTTTCAGTTTTATTTTCCGCCTTTTCTATTTTTGTTTGCTCCGTATTAGCCGATTGCTGATTGCTGCATCCAACGGCTAAAAAAAGTGCCACGCATAATATCAATCCGATTGTTATATTTTTCATAATTTTATTCTCCCGGTGATTACTCTAATTCAAACGTCACCGTTACGTTTCCCGATCCTACTGCGGCTTCAAGCCCTGAAGGATCGTCCATCCGTCCGAGTTTTGTATAACTGTATTGCGTCGGAAATGTTTTATAGAAAAGCACTAAGGTATTGCTTCCCCAAACCATCAGATCGCCTTTGTTGATTGTTTTGGGATTGGAAGAGTCGGTCGGCAAATTGTTCGAGAAATCATATTTTTTCTCGTTGCCGTTCAGTTCATCCATCTTCAGCTTCAACGGCAGCATCGCTTTGAAAGCGTTTGCCGTCGCATTGTCAAAGAGTGTGGTATTGAAAGTCTTTGACCCGATTTTAATCTTTATCTTATTGCCTTTAGTCTCGTTGGCAGCATTACTGCTTTGATTATTAATATTTGTATTACCACCAAATGCCGATTGGTCTTGACTGCAACCGACGGAGCTACCGAAAAGAAATGTTGCTGAAAACATCATTACGATTAAGAATTTTATATTGCTCATTCGTCTTTTTTCAAAGTGAAACGACTTCTTGGTTTCTGCTTCCTGATTACTTTAGATTCGTTTTGAAAAAGCCTTCCAGCTTGTCAAAAGGAATCAGATCGGTTTTGTCGTATAAATCAACGTGTCCGGCATTCGGAACAATAACCAGTTCTTTCGGTTCGGCTGCGCGTTTGTAAGCATCCTCACTAAACTCTTTTGAGTGAGCCTTATCACCCGTGATGAAAAGCATCGGACGAGGGGAAATCGTTTCAATGTCATTGAACGGATAAAAGTTCATAAACTTAGTGTTACTGCTCAATGTCGGATGCGTCGTCAGTTCCGGCGACCCTCCCTTTGGGGTATAGTCACCTCGCGGAGTGCGGTAGAATTCATAAAATTCACGCTGAATAGGATGAGTGTTTTCATCCAACTTATGAACAGTCCCGCCCGTATATTTGGTTTCGCCGCCGGTAAACTCTGCGTAACGCTGCTCCGCAGCCTCAGCTATAAGTTTCTTTCTCTGCTCTAAGGTTTGCGAATGGTTAAGTGCATTTCGGTTGGCTGCTCCCATATCGTACATACTGACAGTTGCGATCGCTTTCATTCGCGGATCAATCTTAGCGGCACTGATAACAAAGCTTCCGCTACCACAAATTCCAATTATTCCGATTCGGTTTTTGTCAACAAATGGACGCGTCCCAAGAAAGTCAACTGCTGCACTGAAATCTTCAGAATAAATATCAGGCACAACAACGTTGCGTGGTTCGCCCTCACTCTCTCCCCAAAAAGACAAGTCAACAGATAAAGTCACAAACCCTCTTTCAGCCATATTTGCAGCATACACGTTAGCACTTTGTTCTTTTACAGCTCCCATAGGATGCCCAACAACGATCGCCGAATGTTTTTTACTTCGATCTAAATTCTTGGGAATAAATAGATGTCCCGCAACATTCATTTTGTATTGGTTTTTAAAAGTAACCTTATACATTGCAACGTTGTCGCTTACCTTAAAAGTTGTATATCCATTTGGTGTTATTTTTTCCATTTCTTTTGTTTTTTCTGATTGTCCTTTTTGTTCTGTTTGTGTGTAAACTTGCCCGCTTATCATAGGAGCTATCATCGCTAAAATTAATATATATTTCATATAATTTCTCCCCTTTTGATTGTGAGATTTACAGATTGAAATTGTTGCTCTATTAATCTTAAATTTCTCCAAATATCAATCTGGTTTTATCAGCAGCGTTTCTACCGTTTGCTGTATGAGTTCAATTATGCGGGCGTGAAAACGGATAGCGTTAGGACGTTCATTGAAAAAAACCGGACAATTCTCCAAAAAATCGCCGTGCAGCGTGCTGAACAGAAACAAAATATCTAATATAAATTTATGAACCAAAAAGAAGCAGAATTTGAAAAGCGAAAGATGCAGATCAATCGGGAGGAGCTGATCGAAAGAATGATTCGTCTCGCTCCCGAAAACAGCCTTTTGGAAGTGTTTCCGGGCATTTTCATATATCAATCGTCGAAACCGACCGAGAGCCAGATATCCGTATTAAAGCCCGCCTTCTGCGTCATCGCGCAGGGCAGCAAGGATGTGCTTTTGAACGATGAATTATTTCACTACGATTCTGGTCATTACTTAATCTCGACGCTTGATTTGCCGATTATGAGTAATGTCGTCGAAGCGTCCGAGGAAAAACCTTATTTGAATCTTCGCATAGACCTCGATCCGGCGCTTGTAGCTGCGGTGATGATTGAATCTGGCATCGAAACTAAAAAAAGCGGCACTGGAGTCAAGGCGATGGATGTCAGCCCAGTTGATGCCGATTTGCTGGAAGCGGTCGTCAAATTGGTGAAACTATTTGACACGCCGGACGAAATGAAGTTTCTCGCGCCGCTCATTATCCGCGAGATCATCTATCGGCTTTTAAAGGGAAAACAGAGCGCACGCCTGGGTCAGCTTATCACTACCGAAGGCGACGCGCAGCGCATCTCCAGGGTGGTCAAGCAAATCCGCGAGAACATCGATCAGCCTCTGAAAATCGAAGATACAGCCCGCGAGATCGGCATGAGCGTGTCAGGCTTTCACCAACATTTTAAGTCCGTCACGGCGATGAGTCCTTTGCAGTTCCAGAAACAAATACGGCTTCAGGAAGCGCGCCGTCTGATGCTCGGCGAAAACATGGACGTGGCGATCGCCAGCTTCCGCGTCGGTTATGAAGACCCTTCATATTTCAGCCGGGAATATAAAAAACTATTTGGTATTCCCCCGCATCGTGACATCGCCAAGCTGCGTAGCAATTTAGGCCAATAAGAATTGGACAGTTTAAGAAGTGAACTTAAGACATCACCTCATAATTTGGTTGAAATTCTAGTGTCCCTTTGCGTTGATTAGTTTCATAGGTGGGCTAGAACCAACAGAGTGTTCTGATTATTCTGTAACTAGCTAAAATTTTAACCATGTAGGGGTAGAGCTAGCAATGTAGGCAAATGACCGAACTATATAAGGCTGGAATCATTGAGGTAACAGAAGCAGAAGATGAAGATGAAGATTTATTTGAAGTTGCGGTGCATTTTGACGGCGATATTTTTCTTCCCAACGTCGTTTTTGAAGGCAAAGACCACGCATTGCGGCAAGCTAAAAAGCTTTATGATTGGCTAGAAGCTAATCCAAAAGAAATCAAGGGAGAGCAACTGCGTTGGCAATCATACACAGTTAATCGTGAATTTCTAAGAGAGTATCCAGCCTGCTATTTACCTTACTACTATTCAACATACGAACAAAGTTTAGAAGTTTCAATTGTTGAGCGAGACCAAGAAGCCATTGCTTATGGTTGGTTGAGCGCTGAACCTTTACCTTACTATATGGACAAAGAAGATGGTTTGGTAGTTCTTGGAGACATTTCAGATGATGCTGTGCTAGCTGGTTGGCATAAAGCTATTGATATACGCATTCACATTTACTCTTTTATCTACCAGTCAAATAGCAGTCACAAGCTTTAATGCTCAGTTGACAATTAGGAGCTTTAGGTGCAGCGAAAAATCGAGTTAAAAAGAGGTGTTGATAATACATCTGTTGAAGCCTATTTGGTAGATTTAGTCCAAAGACATGTTGATGATTATGTCAATTATTGGGTAGAAAACTTAAGGTTATTTAGTCAAGAAGATAAATACTGGGACTGGATATTCAAATTAAGATATATTGCCAATCAAGAAAATCTTGAAGGTTACGCAATTGAGTGCGAAAACAAAACTCAAGGATTAATGATAATAGAAACGCAAATGCACGGTTCCCGGTTAAATGTTGGTAAGAGGCTAGTTTATGTTGATGGTATTGCCACTGCCCCCACTAACCGAATCGAGATTCAACGCCCGCCTCAATTCAAAGGTGTTGGTCAAGCACTATTAAATTTCGCAAGAATTAGAAGTGTTGAGCTTGGGTATGAAGGTAGAATTGGGTTGCATTCCTTACCAAGGTCTGAAGGATTTTACGAAAAACAAAATATGTTGAACTGCGGTTCGGAAGAAGAATATGATAATTTAGTCTATTTTTAGTATGGTGTATTGAGAGGAAGATAAAGGCTGATCGGGTAAAATTTTATGAATCATCAACAGCAAAAGGATAATTCTGAGGCAAACGAGTCAATAACAACCCAAGAAGCTATAGATTTACTTTTTGGTGAAGGATGGCTCGAAGAGGCTGTTTGCATCGAAGATGAAGCAAATTGTACGATTGGCGCTGGTTTGGATTGGGGTAATGCATTGCCACCTTTAATGCTCAACCTTCCTTTATTTGGTCGTCTATCAACGCTGCGTGTATCTCTCAACCGCGAAGTCAGGCTAATAATTGAAACATGGGATTTAGGTATAGGTACAACTTCTGCGACAGAAACAAGATGAATATGGCTTTAGTTTGGAAATCCCAGATAAAGCAAGAGCTTTAGGCTTTGCTGAAGCAGAAAAACTTCCTTATGAATATCGACAACTTCGTGAATATGGAAAATTAAATATAACTGGGGCGAACGCGGTAGCAGAGGTTACTATCACTCTTAGCCAGATCCATGAGAACTAAATCTATCTGGTATGATAACAAAATCAAGTATATTAATGATAAATATTACCGAGATAATCAAAATTAGTTTTGTGTAATCCAAAAGGAACTGATTGATGACTGGTAAAAACCGCAGTCGCTATTCTTCAAACTGGGATACTATCGCACTTGAGGTCAAATCAAAATCAGACTGGAAATGCACGCGCTGCGGTATGCAATGCTTACGTCCAACTGATAAAAGAGATGGATTAAATCGTAGAGAACGCAGCATTAAAACGTTAGTGGTTCACCACCGAAATTATACGCCCGAGGACAACCGAGCAGAAAATCTCGCGGCTTTATGCAGCAGCTGTCATATGCTGTTCCATACGCGCAGACGGGGAAACATATCACCAGGACAACTATCTTTGTGGTAGAAAAACTAGTAGTTTAAGACAAATCAATAGTAGATAGTTATCATAAAGGTAAAAGATAAATATTATCTTTCTAAGTCAACATCACAACATTTGCTGACGCAACAACTTCGTTGAAAAATTGAAGTTGTATAGACATGAAAACTACTACGAGTTCTAACCCAAAAACTAACCAAAAATTAGTAAAATTTGCACAGCAAATTCAACAAACAAGCACCTTCATAAGCGAAGCAGATTACTACGACTACGAAGCAGAATTAGCACAAGAAAAATCAGACTACTATCACTTGCAGTACAGATACTAAATTCAATCTCCCTTCAAGCATCAACTCTTCTTAGTCAACAACTAGTAGCAACTAACTGCTAGTTGTTTTTTATATCAAAAGTAAATTATGACTTCAGCAATTGAACGTGAAATCAACCAACTCACTCTCAAAGAATTAAGCCTAGATGCTGCTAAACTTTGGTCACAGATAGAAGAAGCAGGCGAGTTAGGCGAACAGGGTAATGTAGAACAACTCGTACAAGAACTTATGACTATTCAGGATGGTATCGAAACCAAAATCGATGCGATCGCCTGGGTAGTTGACCAGTTAAATCTTGACCTTGAAACCTGGGAGGAAAGAAAAGCGCGAGTAGCCGAACTCCACGACCGGGTAATTTCACGTCGCAAAACTCAACTTGAACAAATCAAGCGCACCCTCATCCACCTACACGAGATTGGATTAATCAGTGACAAAAATATCGGTAAAGAAAGGGTAATTGAAATCAGGGATAACCCACCAAAAGTCGCTAACTTACTAGTAGAGGTAGATGATGAAGATTTTCCTGATGAATTTAGAGTTATTAAGTACCAAGCTAATAACAAGGCAATTCTTGAAGCCTATAAATCTGGTAAAGATATTAGCAATGTTGCCGAGGTAACTATCGGGAAACAGGTGCGGTTTAAGGTGCAATCAGGTAGTAAGTCTCGTAACAAGAAAAACCACAACTAATGGCATACGCCCCGACCATGTGAATCAAACATAGGTAGATCCCATCATTTTACAAAAATATCATCAAATGGTTAAGGGTCAAACCTTAATCATTTTTATTTTTTTTAAAACCTATAGCTCAATTTTAAACTTCTTAAAAAAATCATCAAACCTTTGCGTAAATTTAAACTCAGTGAAGATATAATCTATGAAATTATAGATATCAATGACAGTAACAGTAACTATGTCGGGCTAAATACAAACATCGTGACGATAGGTTGATATATTTAACCTTATTTAGTGTGGCTAAATAAGTAATTGCGATTGATTAGGTAGTTTATATTTTTCAACTATCAATATGATAACTCAAACTACTGCTAAGTTTAAGTTTAATCTGAAGGGATGCAATCACCCTAAATAAAAACTTAAATATTAGTTATCGGGAGCAAGCTTGAAATGTCATATCACAAAAACCGAAGTATAGTTATCCGTAACGCTATTATCGACAGTTTGTTTATCCTCTGGTGTTTATTTTGGCGCACTGGTTTGGGGCTAACGTTTTTCACCATTTATGCTTCTCTTGGCTACATATATAGCTGGCCATTCTATCTTGCAATTTCGATTATTTTGGGATTTGCCCCTTGGGGCTGGAAGGTACAAGAAGAAAGAAGGGATAGAGAAGAAGAACGAAAAATGAGGAAGTTGAAAAATCAAATAGGGGACGATTTTATCTATGCCAAAGCCGAATCAAATATCGAGATAAATTACAGGGGAGTTATCTTCCTCAAGTCAGTATTTGGTCTATTTGTTAGCGGCTTTTGGGGGATAATACTTGGCTGGAAAGCTATTTGGAGTATGGTAGTACAGTTAGTAGATAATATCAAAACAATTGTTAAATATATATAAAATAACATTTTCATCCAACCAAACCCAAGAGTTATTTCATCACTATTTCAGCAACATCTGGAGACAGTAAGTATTAAAATATAACTTATTTTTGAGTCTTGAATTAATAGAAAATTTATTAACACTTCTGATAAATAAGCAGCAATTAAATAATTTTACGTCATTCAATAATATTCAATATCTCTGGTTTTGAAATAACATCAAATCTGACAGAGTAATTTTGTAAAAAAGCATTTTTAATATCACACAAGCTCACGCTTAATATAAATAGAAAGCTGGCATATCGCTTCATAAATAGCCAGTTACTAGTTATATCAACAGGAGTTACAACAATGGAATTAGCACAGTATATGCTGACAGGGCTTCTCTACGTGATTATTTACGGATTTTCCACTTTCTTTATTTTCCAGTTCTTAATAGAGATATCTATCGCTTTTGAAAAACACTGTAACCGCACTACATCTATAAAACCCACTGTAATTCAAACCGAAACCTTAACTGAAAAATCCAAAATTCGGATATCTACCAAAAACAAATATCAAGTATCTACAACTAAACAGATGACTGTTGAACAGTTAAGAAAGAAATGTTCACAAGTTGGAATAAAATGGAGTTACGCTATCCAAGAAACCAAAACAGGCAAGAAACGACATCTTAACCGAGAAGAAATGTTAATAGCCTTAAGCCAAATTAAACAGTCAGCATAATAAAAATATAAACTGATAGTAATTAATTCTATTATCAGTTTATATAAAATGGACAAGTACTGTATTTGTTGGCGAAGAAAAAATTCTAGTAAGGACGCATCACCCTTAATTTTCACTCATCCAAATTCTAAACAAGAAGCAATGATCAGAGGTGATTATGGAGAGATGGAATTATGGGATAACCTAACTGCTGCTCAAGCAGAAGTAGAAAAATTTAACCACAGATACCCCAATCTTTTCTTTTGGGTAAAAGAACCAAATGTCAAATAATCATCCCTACAAAATTATTCCTGACAGAATTACCAAACTAGCTTCATACCAAATTTTCGTGTTTGGCAGTAACACGGAAGGAAGACACGGTGCTGGAAGTGCTTTATTTGCGCGACAGTACTGCAATGCAGAATGCGGCAATCCGCAAGGACGGCAAGGACAATCCTGGGCGATCGCAACCAAAGACCTAAGTAAAGGTATCCGGTCAATCCCCCTTCTCCAAATCAAATCCCAGATTGAGAAACTAGTCGAATATGCAAATACTCATTCTGAACTAGAATTCCTAACAACTAGGATTGGATGCAACCTTGCAGGATACACCGACCTAGAGATAGCTTCTCTGATTGGCAATTTCAATCTTCCTCCTAATATCTGGCTGCCCCAAGAGTTTGTTGATTGCCTCATAGAAGATAAACCAACCCTAAAAGTGGCATTCATGGGAAACAGGCATCAAAAATTTGATGAGTCAAGATGGAAGCAGGTGCGTAGCCGACTCGAAGGCATGATTGTTCGTGCTTGCGTTCGTGAAGCGACTCTGCAGGAGTATCGCGCCCTTGAGTGGGGCTACAAACGCATCCAGTTCTATTCAGGCATGGCATTGGGAGTTGATACCACAGCAGTAGAGATAATCTTAGGCTTAAAGGATAAGTACCCTATTGAGATAAACCTCACTGCTGTCGTACTCTGCACTAACCAAGATGCCAAATGGAATAATCTCGATAAGCAGAAGTATCATTGGCTGTTATCCCAATGCGACGCTATCAAATTTGTCTCTAACTTACCTTATCAAGAAGCTGGAGGAATCAAATGTTTAAATGCTCGTAACCGATGGATAATTAATCAAATAAAAAATGTCCACGATATGATGATTGCTATCTGGGATGGGCAACCAGGGGGAACAGCTAATTGTATTGCCGATGCAACAAAATTAAACCGTAGAGTCATAATTTATAACTGGGTTACAAGCACTTATCAAAAGTTCGGAAATTGGTAAATTAATCAGCAGTCTTATTGACTGTTGATTGATATTTATTAATAATATTTTTAATAAAAAATAACAAATAATAAATTACAACATAGGCTACACCTAAAATAAGTGGTGCAAGGAGTGAAATCACTCTGTTGAAGGTAGCATAATGCTACCTTTAATTTCTTTAAGTTTGACAGCCATTGTCAGTGAGGACATGACGAGAAAATAAGAGGCAAGCATAATACCAGGTAAAACTAATATTTGCCACGGTGGCAACTGCCATCTTACGAATTTATCAGCATTTGGGCGACTGAACCAGAGGTGATCGCCTCTGGTTCTGAATTGCCAATTGGCAATTTTAAAAACATTCAGCTGGTTCTAGACAGTAATCTTCTTCCTTTGGACAAGATAGCCTTGGCGATAATCACTCTTCTTTAATTTGGAAGCTTGACGTGCAGACCACTGACGCATAGGAGTAACCTTCTCTACATGAAGTAGCTTCTGGCGATAAGTATCATTGCCCGTTAGTTGAGCGATCGCACCAGCAATAAATCGAGCGCAGCGTTCTGGTTGAGACGAGACTTGTTCCTCTGCAAACCGAATGACAAGCCAGTTGGCATCGGCAAAACACTTGTTCCTGTAGTCATCCTCCCCGATACAGTGGGTAGGCTTAAGAGTTGCAAACGAAATTGGCTCATCAACCTCCAAATCTATGTGTAAGCCAGTATTTGGTTCAATAATAAGAAAATCAGCCGTAAATGGTAGTCGATGCCCTGGAGGAAGCATCACCTGCTGGGGAGAAACAATTTCACCAAAATAGTGTTTGAGAACATTTTCAAACAGCCCCTCACTTGCCCCGATTGGTGCATCTCCCTGTCCAGACGGAAAAACTAAAGGGGTAAACTGTTTTTTTTCTTTAACTAACTCTGGGATAACAACAATTGGATATTCTGGTGTCTTTGCCATACTTGCACTAACTCTTCATACTGCAATTATCTAAATTCACAACGCCATTACACAATCAACAAAATACTGAAATTAAATCAACTTTTTTCTAATTTATGGACGCAAGAATTAGAAAATTATCAGTTCTCGTACAGCATCTCTTCTGGATAAGATTACTTCTGAGTACGCTACAAGCAACTAAGATGAAGTCTAGCTTTGACTATCTAGAAGACCTTCTTGCGGACAACTATCCAATCATTGCCTGCGAATCTCCCCTCCAAGAACGTCACCGCCTCCTCACCCGGATCACTACTTACTGTCAGCAAGCAGGCAAAAAAGCCTACATCTGGAATCTCAGCGAGGACAGTATTAAAGAACTAGTAGTCAGCGCCGAAGAAAATCTGGTTCTTCGAGAGTTTGACCACTATAAACCTTCCATAAAACAAAATAAAGAAGACTATTTTCAAGTACTCAATTTTTGGAAGGTTTATTCTGGCACTGGAGTATTAATCGTTGAGAATATCTTCCCTTGGATAAAAGAAAATACACCGAAAGAAACCGATTTTATTATATCAGAATGGATTAAATCGTCGTTAATCAATCTCAAATTTCATACCAAAGATAGTGGCAAAACTACTATATTACTAGGAGCCAACGCTGAGATAGCAAGCGAAATAGCGGCAGAAATTCCCCTATGGAGTCAAGAACTACCAGATGCACAAGAAATTATTGACAGTTTAATTAAAAGCAAAAATTTTTCTTTCACATATACGGAACAAGACTATTTAGAAATTGCTAACGCTAGTGCTGGTTTGTATATTTCTGATATTATGTATTGCCTAAACGATATTAGTAAAAATCATGATTTAGGAAATTCTAGTGAGATAGCCAAGCTTCTGCTATCAAAAAAAATTCAACTGCTCAACCGCTTGTATGACATTGAATTCTTACCTCCGCCAAAAGTCCAACTTGGTGGGTTAGAACTTATGCAGCAGTCATTCAAAAAGTTCAAGCGATTGCTTACCCCGCGTGCCAAACAATATAATCTGCGTGTACCCAAAGGGATTATGCTTGTAGGGCCACCGGGAACGGGAAAATCACACTCAGCAAAAGCCTGTTCCCAGAATATGGGTATTCCTCTTATCATGGTCGATTGGGGCAACTTTAGAAGTTTTGGCAACCAAGCAGAAATGAAGCTTAAACGCTTGTTGCGACTGGCAGATAGGCTCAATCAAGTAATTTTGTACTTCGACGACTTTGATAAAGGCTTCGCTGGGGATGATGACCTCGCCAAACGGCTTGCTGGTCAGCTGTTGACATGGATGCAAGAGCGCACGTCAGATGTACTGGTCATCGCCTCAGTCAACCGCATGGAATGGCTGCCACCCGAACTCACCCGTGCTGGACGGTTTGACTATTTATTTAAGGTAGACCTGCCCAATAATGGGGAAAGATATAGTATCTTCAAACTGCACGCTGCCCGATTTGACGAACGTTTTCGCAATGGCGGCGACCCCTGGAGCGAGGAACAGTGGCGCAGAATTCTTAAAGCCACCAATCGGTGTGTAGGTGCAGAAATCCAGACAATTGTAGAACGCGCCGCTAGTACCATATTCTGCGAAACAGTAATAGAAGATACCTACGCATCAAGCAAACTTCCCGCACTCGAACTAACAGTCGAGGCATTGCTAGAAGAACGCCGGCAGATTAACCCGCTTGCCATCCGCGAAGCCGATAAAGTCGAGTCGATGCGTAACAAAGCTGACCAACAAGCTTTACCTAGTAGTCCCCTCGATGAAAGCAAGTTTGCTGTTGGTAACATCGAGATTTTTAGCTAATGAAAGGAGCCAGAATACAGAATTCAGGAGTCAGAAGAACTCCAGCCATAAAGGAAGGAGTTTCGCGCTGGTGGTTAAAAACTTTTTTGTTTTGCTTAACAACTCTGACGAGGCTTTAAACCAACAGTTAAGAGTCATTCGTACAAAGTCCTCAAGCCTTACGCAAGCTTTCTCCTGAATTCTGACTCCTGAGTTCTGAGTTATGACTACTTCTTTGTAAACATCATAAATCAATTCAAAGTTTCATCGTGTTTGGACAAAAGCAAATGTAACCAAAACATTTCAACAGATCGTAATGCCTGCCATTTCTAACCACTTTACTACTTTATTTATCTAAAACTATGGAAGTCACAAGACAAACCGCTCAAACCAACATTCAAACTAAACAAGCACAAAATCCAGAAAAAAGCCTATTTTTCAAAATTCTCAATATCGTTGGGCCAATTGCTGGTTTTACTGCTGCCCTCTCACCCCTACCACTATACTTTTGGACTCGCCAGCCCCAGTATCTACCTATTGGTGCAACCTTTACCAGTAATAATCAAACAGTTCAACTCGAACTAGCAAACGATAGAAAAGAATATGCCCACGGACTCAAATTTCGTGACTCTATTCCCGAAAATCACGGAATGCTATTTGTCCTCAACAAACCTGAAAAAGTTAAACTTTGGATGCAGGATACATATATTCCTCTAGATATGATATTTCTCCAAGACGGAGTTATTAAATCAATCGTAGAGGCGGCTCCTCCCTGCAAAACAAAAACCTGTCCTAAGTACGATTCAGTCTATCCTGTTAACCAAGTTATCGAACTACCTGCTAACAGTACCAAAACCCTCAACCTCAAAGTAGGCAAGAAGCTCCATCTCGACTTCAACCCAAATCAAACGCAGAATTAGTTGACGGACAATTTATTTCACTGGGTAAATTAACGGTAAGCCACCGTAATTACACTACCTCACATATCAATTACTGACCCCCGATATAGACTATATCGGGGGTCAAACATTATGAAATAAACCACTGATTTAAATGTTGAAAGTTGTCAATTCAATTTTTCTAATTTTTTACTAATGATTTACTGAAAAACATAGTGTTTAAAAATGGAAAATTCTTAGATGCTTTTACGGATATTAGTCTCATAAAATAGGTTTACAAGCGAGAAGTTGGAGCAGAGATTTACTCCAATCCAAACTATGTACTAGGGGCAGACTCCGCCAACGGAATAAAGCAGTAATTCAGTCGTAATTACCCCTACAAAGTTTCATCCAGTAATTTCCGAAATCATCTACTTTTTTTATGAGAACAGACTACGAATCTAATTTTAGCAACGATCGCATTCCTTCCTACGAAGAATACGGATACCCCGCTCCCACCCGTCGCCGTCGCAACTGGAAAGAAAACGCCAGCATCGCCGGACTAATGGCAGTTGGTACTGGCTTGATGATTGCAGATATCTCGATTCATCACATGGTAATGGCATCGCTGGCCTTTGGAACTGGCATTGTAGCGTTACTACCCAAGGAAGCAAACTTGCTACTTTCCAACTTCGAGAAATGGCAGCGCAAGTATGGCATCAATATCTATACCGTCTTGTTCTGCTTAGTAGGTGTAGTATTTATGTTGGATATCGCCGCTGCACCCGCAAACGCCCAGTTCATGCAAAACGCAGAGGACTTTTTCACAGAGTATTTTACAGGTGTTGACGCAGACATCATTAAATACGTATTCGCAGTACTGCGCGGTTTGTTCCTAATTTACCTCGGTATTGGTCTGATCCGGGTCGTTCAATCAGCCCGCAATGACGAGGATTGGCAAACAATCGCCCGTACACCAATTATCATTGCCCTCACAGTTGTAGTTGGAGATTTGCTTGCAGGACTGGTAACAGGCTGATACCAAGTCTTCAAAAAAGCCACCACGAGTGGCACAATTCCACAAGTGCCACTCATCAAAATTTCAAAAACTGACTTTTGTCTTTCGTAATAATGGGCAGAGAACGGGAATTTCGTACTGTCAACCGCGTATTAGGAGACCAACCACGCCTCGGGCCATTCCCCGCCGACCAAATTGTTCCCTGGAGTGCGATCGCTCTCATCTCCTACATGGTAGTCAAAGGTTTTATGCAAGCTTCTTGGCTCGCAACCGGAATTGTAACCGCTTGGGGATGGGCAACTTGGTGGACAGTAAGTTCTAACAAAGCCTTTTTTGGTAAGTTTGTCGGCACGCCCCGCATCACCCGTGGCTATAAACCATTTGTCTCTGTCGTTAATCCTCTACAACCTCAACCCAAGAAAAAGCGCCAGCTGAAAAAACGCAGATAAAGCTTCTCAATTAATAAATATCACCGAACGAAACTACAGGCTATGAGTTCGACCGCCTCAACGAAAATAAAGCACAAAATTGGTAAAAAATCCCTTGATACTGAACAATTAGGCGTTGTCAAAAATCTGACACCCTTTGAGGATATTACTCATTTAGCCGGGATTGCAAGTATCTCGCTTGCTGGTCGTAGAGATATTGGCGCACTTATTCTCCAGAAAAAAGAGGACATTCAAATCAAGTTCTGCTTTGACGTACAAGGAATTCACCCATCCTTGCCCGAAGAACAGATTATCCCAATTTTTGAAAATATTGAGGGCGGACTCAAAGAACTTCCCGAACGCGAAACTTTGACAATTCACCTCGGTTCGTTCACTGATGACTTTCTCCGGCAGCAGGAACTAAAAAATATAGAGGATAAATGTGACCTAGAGCAACTAACTCTGCTAGTGCGATCGGAACGTCTGCGAGCAAGAGAACTCACTGAAGCGGGAACTCGTAAAAACAAGTTCTTACGCTTCTGGTGTACCTATAGCGTCCTTGCTTCTGAAGACAGTCGCTCAAATGATGCGATTGAAAAAACTATCAAACAATTGCAGAATGCCTGGTTCCAATTTACTGGACAAATTCACGGTGTTCGGCAAGAACGAATCGAAACAATCCTACGGGATAGTTTTACCTCTGGGTTTCAACGGTGGGAACAACTTTTTACCAACTCAATGGGCCTTTCAGTACGAGCAGTCACCAGTGAGGAAGTATGGTCAATTCTTTGGAGTCAGTTTAACCGTAGCGACGCACCCAAGGTTCCCAATCCCCTGATATTAGATGAAGAGGGGCTTCGAGAAGTTCAAACCAGCGATTTCCATATTCGCCACCTGATGCTGGAGAATGAAAAATCTGTCCCTTTTCTCGATCGCAGCTGGGTAAGATTGCAAGACAAGTATATCGGCGTTCTCCAGTTTAGCGAAAAGCCCCAAGGCTGGGTAGACGAATACGCCCAGCTTCGATACCTCTGGGAGGTAATATCCAAAGAAAAAATTTCCGACACTGAGATTATCTGCCAGCTATCTAAAGCTAACCAGGGACTTGCCAAAACTGCTCTTCAAAGAATTACCAAACAGTCAATTACCTCCAGCGCCATGTCTTCTGAGAAGGGGTCAATTGACGTAAAAGCCAATATGAACATCGAGGAGGCAGTTAAGGCACAAGAAACTATCCTCAGAGGCAGTTTGCCCATCCACACTGCTCTTGTATTTTGTGTTCATCGTCACAGTCGTCAAAAACTCGATGAAGCTTGCCAATACCTTTCTAGCTGCTTCTTACGCCCTGCCGTAGTTGATAGAGAAATCGAGTATGCTTGGAAGACATGGTTACAATGCGTACCTATTGTTTGGGAAAACCTACTCACAAGACCCTTTAACCGTCGCCTTCCCTATTTCTCATCAGAAGTTCCCGGACTCATGCCGATAGTTAGAACGGCTACGGGAGATAAATCTGGGTTCGAGCTGATTGCTGAAGAGGGAGGAACCCCAGTACATCTCGACTTGTACAACCAGCACAAAAATCTCGCTATTTTCGGTACTACCCGTGCTGGTAAATCTGTCTTAGTAGCAGGTCTATTAACACCTGCCTTAGCTCAAGACATTCCTGTAATTGCACTTGATTATCCCAAACCCGATGGTACTAGTACGTTTACCGACTATACCAAATTCATGGGAGAAGAAGGAGCATATTTCGATATTAGTAAAGAGTCGAACAATCTATTTGAATTACCTGATTTAAGGGGGTATGAGCCTGAACTTATTAAAGAAAGAATGACCGATTTCAAGGAATTCTTGAAATCCACATTAATGATAATGGTACTTGGGACAAACCCTGTAGGGGTAAGTCCGACAATGGTATCCAATATCGAGAGTATCATTACAATCACAATTGAAACTTTTTACAACGATGAAGATATCAAACTCCGGTATAAGCTAGCACTAGAAAATGGATTAGGAACACCTGAATGGGCAGATATTCCAACACTTAAAGATTTCTATAATTATTGTTCGCCTGGATTTATTAAACTCGATTCCATCACCAATAATAGTAAAGAAATTCTCGATGCTCTTGACCAAATCAGATTGCGATTAAAGTTCTGGCTAAATTCACGAGTTGGGCAGTCAATCGCCAATCCATCTAGCTTTAGAACTGATGCGCGACTACTGGTATTCGCACTGCGATCGCTTGGGAGTGAAGCTGATGCAGCAGTCCTTGCCCTTAGCGCCTATTCCGCAGCATTACGTAGAGCTTTATCATCTAAAGTATCAATATTTTTCTTAGATGAAGCGCCGATTTTATTCAGTTTTGACAGCATAGCCGAGCTAATTGGTAGACTCTGCGCCAACGGTGCAAAAGCAGGTATACGTGTAATTTTATCTGCCCAAGAACCAGAAAGTATTTTCCAAAGTAAGTCTGCTGCCAAGATATTTGCTAACATCACTACCCGCCTTATTGGTCGGATTCAAACATCAGCTGTTGACCCATTTGTTAACAGGTTTAAATACCCTTATGAAATTATTTCGCGTAATAGTACCGAAGCATTCTTCCCAAAACGCGAGAGTATCTACTCACAGTGGTTACTTGACGATAATGGCAAGCTTACCTTCTGTAGGTATTACCCAGCTTATTGTTTACTTGCAGCAGTAGCAAATAACCCGAATGAGCAAGAATTACGCACTCTCTTCCTCAATAAATATGCCGATAATCCAATGCTGGGTATGGTGAGATTTTCTGAGGCATACATACAAATGCTTCGGGGAGATGAGTTAAGCGAAGAAGCAAAACAATTACTGGATAACAATAACAATAAGCGATTAAAGCCAGCAAAAATTATAGAAGAAAAACTAACAGATAACCTGGGTTTGGAAAAATAAGAATCAATAAATCATAAACAAGTGGCTTAAATTTAATTGCCACATTGGTTATTTTATCCACAAAAAGTATGAAGCCAAAGTTAAAGCTTACTAAGAAAGGGGTAATAATCGGGTCAATCATTGGTCTGGTTACTTTACTCGGTACAGCACCTAGTTATGCCTTCTTAATTGACGATTTCTTCAAGGTTTTAGGCAAATTCAATAACTATTTTGAGGAAACCAAAAACGAACTTACCGCAGCAGCTAATGAATGGGGTGGGATGAAAAGCGAAGCTAAAACTGCTATTCAGACTGGCAGTATGGATATGCCAGACCCAGTAAATTCAGCAGAAAAGCTCAAAGAGCAACTCAAGGAAAAGGGTAACTGGAATGAAAGTAACACAGTTGAAGGTGCTGTAGGTGCAGCTAACGAACTGGAGAGAGAAACCACCCGCGCCACGATCGCAAGCGTCTTAGGGGAAGTCGGTCAGGAACGTACCAAAAATGAAATAGAAGCAACTGAACAAACTGTAGCTGAGGCCAAAGAACTTGCGGAATCTGCACAATCAATGGATGCTTCACAAAACATCCTCAAGGTAATTGCTGCCCAAAACTCGCAAATTGTCTCAATGTTGGGGCAATCCCGCACCGACGGACTGCAAGCACGGCACGATGTCCAGCAAACTAACCTGATGCTATCTCAACTTGCCGAACAAGGGGCAAGCGATCGCCGTCGTCAAAACCTGATGATGGACGGTATCAGCGCCCAGTACATCGAAATCAGCGGGTTTAGCAGTCTCAAAACTACTGCTGGGCAATAATTCACCCTAATTAGTTGGTCATCTCTGCAATTGAGATGACCAAACCTTCACGCCTGTTAATCAAGTGCTATGTTAGAACACCTCATAATTGCAACCGACCCATTTTTTGGACAAGACATTTTAGAAAATGCCGCCGCTGGAGCGCAATTAGTAGCTGAAGGTTTCAATGAACTTTGGCAAGAAACCCTCAACGGTAGCTTGTATGGCTCGATGTGCAAAGTTGGTCAGTTTTTTGCGATCGCCACACTTACCCTTTTTATGGTTGAGTTAGGCAAAAACTGGATAAATCAAGAGGATATGAAAGCTCTCTCCAGTTGGATATGGCCCATCCTGGTTATCGGGCTACTAGCTAACAATGGCACTTTACTCAGAAGTGGAACACTCGCCATACGAGGATACATTAATACTGTCAATAGTGACATTCTTGAATTTACCGCTGCTGGAGCAAACCTAGAAGTAGCATTCAATCGAGCAGTCGGCAATATTGCCCTCCAGCAGCAAGTAGGGGCGGCAATGGAAAGATGCCGCTCAATCCCTGGTAACACGCAAGATTCAATCACCTGCTTGCAACAAGCAGAAGCAGAACTCAAAACCTCTGCGCCCGATCTATTTAAAGGAGAAGCCCCCGACAGCGGTAGTTGGGAGTTTAACCCACTTCAGGCTTTATCTGATGCCAAAGATGCGCTCAACGACCTCTCCCCCGGTCAAATTGCCGAAAAGATTGGTAATTCTATCACCAGTACAATCGGCTCGATGATCACCGGATTTGTCGCAGTCATCCTCCTCGCCCTAAATAACGCCTACCAGTGGGGTATCGAATTCACGATGCTTTTAACTGCCCTGCTTGGCCCATTGGCAATAGGCGGTTCACTACTCCCTTTTGGCGCAAAACCTATTTTCGCTTGGCTAACTGGTTATTTCACCGTTGGAATGGCAAAACTTTGCTTCAACATGATTATTGGTTTGTGCGGACAACTAATTGCTAATTCCGAACAAAACCAACCGATGATATTTCTCCTTTTTGTTGGGTTGGTTTCTCCTATCCTTTCATCTGCATTAGCCGCAGGTGGTGGAATAGCTGTTTGGACAGGATTAGGTAAGACAGTAGCATTTGGATCTGAAATTGCAGCAGGAATCGCTACTGGTGGAGCAAGTACAACTGCTACGGTTGCTGTCAATGCCACCAAATTTGTTAGTTCAAAAATTAAAGTTAAAAAGTAATTAGTCAGAATTCAGAAGAAATGAGACAGCCAGCCAAGACATTTCAAGATTTGATAGTTTGGCAAAAGCACATCAGTGATTACGGTGACACGTCAGGATTAATACTTCAATTTTAGTAAGTTAGTACGCTACTAAAAAGCCATGCTAATTCAATTCTGTTAGCACAGCGGGGCGTAGCCCATTGTGAATTCTGACTCCTGAATTCTTCTTTGTAATTAACAAATAATTATGCTTAAACCTAAGTCTAAATCTCAACCAGCTCGCCTTCTCAGTTACGGTCAATCTACCTCTACACCTATTGCAATGGCAATCACGGTAACAGCAGGAGGAACTATCTTATCTCTCCTATTGCAAATTGTAAATATTGGCATGAGTTCTAGTACAACTCGTCATGTTAAAGGTATGACAGTTGTTCAACTCCAAGATGGGTCTATTTCACCTGGTAAATTTGCTGCTCCCAACGAACGCGAAGACGAAACTATCAAACGCTTTATCTCAGATAGCATGATTAAAATGTTCGGTTGGAATGGAATAATCGAAGCAACAGAGAATGGCGAAAATGTTACCAAACCTGATAAAGGAATAGATGTTCAAACAACAAAAAATAGTAGAAAAAGAATTCCGACTAGAGCTTGGGAAGCTGCATTTGCACTATCTGAAAATCAAGATTTTCGGGCAAACTTCCTTAAAAAGTTAGCAGAAATTGTCCCAAATGGTGTATTTAACGGTGAAGTTCAGGTCTCACTCGTCACCCGCCATATCTCTGAACCCAGAAAAATCAAGGATGGAAAGTGGGAGGTTGATTATATCGGTACGCTTGTAAGCTTTGATAGAAATGAAAACCAAGGTAAAGGAATCGCCTTTAACAAAACAATTACTGTCGAAGCTGTCGATACTCCCAAATTACCAACCCAGCCAACTGAACTTGATAAAAGAATTTATTTAGTACGAGAACCAGGTTTAGAAATTACCCAAATAATTGATTATAATCTCGGCAAAAATAAAAATAATTAGTAATTAAGCATAAACTTATGTTACAGCTACAAGATGAGGTTTCAAATAAGCATGAACTATCTTCTGTAGATAGTCTTTTACCAATCGATAGCAAAAATAGAAAAGCTGTAGAAGATGAAATTGAATGTTCACAATATGAGGTAGTCGAAGAAGATGATATTGAAGTAGAAGACCCCGCGTTAATACAAACTAAACACGATTTTGTTACATCCCCCTGGTCAAGATTAGGAATTATTGGTGGTGCATTTGGGGCTGGGTTTCTAGTTATATTTGTTGTCCTCAATGGCATGATGAATGGGGGTGGTAAAAATGCCAAAAAACCAGAAGTAATCCTTACCCCTACTCCCACAGTTGCCACATCTGAGAAAAAAGAAGGGGATGTTTATGCCAAGCTTGCCCTCGCCAAGCAACAAGAAGAACTTGATGCACTAAATGGTAAAGGTAACAAGGAAGAAAAAGAGGAGAAAAAGGAAGCTACTGAAGAAGAACAATCCAAAAACAAAGAGAAAACACGCCCTATTCGCCAACGAAGGGTAGCCGCTCAACAAACTCCCCCTACTTATAGAAGACGTGTATACCGGGAAGAAGCATCCGAACCTGTTAGACCAACACGTAGAGTAGTCGCCTCACAGCCATCACAGCCAATACCACCCCTGCGTCCTAGCGCTCCTCTGCCAAAACTTGCCAAACAAATAGTTGCCAGCAACCAGAGTGTCGCCAAAGACCCAATAGCCGAACTCGAACGCCTGCGTAGTCTGGGTTCGGTTGGTCGGGTTGATTATATGTTAGCTAGTTCCACTGTAAGTGAACCTACAAACACAACAGTACAAGAAGTTACAGCAAACACTGAAGAAACATTACGCCCAGCAGAACAAAATACCAATCGCTCCCGTCGTCGCCGTAGCCGCCGCAGCGAGAATACCGAAACAGTTGCCAACACTCCCAATCAAGTTGAAGAACTGCGCCCGCGTTGGCAACCTGTAACCACAAATGATAGTACTCCTGAGTATAGCAATACTGATGACAAAGAGAACAATCAAGCTGTGCCAGTTATTTATAGCTTCTCGCTAGAACAACCACAAACTAACTCAGAACTTGCCAGCACCAAAGAACAAACCTTAGAATTTAGTTTTGCTGGTAATAAAGAAAACAACTCCACTCAGCAAGTCGAACGACTTGCAAATAACTACTTGCCAGAAGAAGCACAGATACTTCAAGAAACACAACCACAGTATCTAGTTGTCGGTTCGTTTGCAAGTGCAACCCTCGTAACTCCGCTCGTTATGCCCCAAATCAACAATAACGGTCGTTCCCAGGAGCAGACAAATACGTTACGGTTTGTAGCCCAGTTGAACGAGCCGCTTTACAGCAATACTGGCGAAATAGCCATTCCAGCAGGAACACAGGTAACTATCGCCATGATTTCGGTTGATAGCACATCAGGCGTGCGTGCCGAAGTCACGGCCATCCTCAAAGACGGAACCGAATATCCCCTATCACCCGGAACAATATCAGTCCTGGGAGAAGCAGGTTCCCCCCTAGCCGCCAGACCCTACGACGACAAGGGATCTGAAATAGCCAAGTATGATGCCACTTTAGGAACAATAGCTGGTATTGCCAAGGTAGGGGAAATTATCAACCAGCCAGATGAAGAAGTCACAGAAGATTTGCCTTTAGGTGGGACAAGAACCCGCAGCCGTAATAACAACCGCAACCTGGGAGCTGCCTTTCTTGAAGGTGCCTTTGGCAAACTTGGCGAAACAGTCAGCAAGCGGACAGAACGTGCTACTGACGAAATCAATCGCCGTCCCAATGTCTGGTATGTGCCTAAAGACACCAAAATCACAATCAAAGTCGATAGGTCAATCAAGCTGTGAAACTCAGATATATAGCCGACTTTAGTTTAATTATCCCTTGCGCGATCGCCTTTAGCGGGTGTCTCACCATTGCCACCGTGTTTGCACCAAACCAACTTGTACTGGCAAATACTATCCGTCAAGTTGCTGCGTCCCAGGTGTCAGGGGAAAATGCCCAATTGCAGACAGTTAAGGTCTGGCCCGGACATGGGGTATCAATATCGTTCTACAACACCAGAGAAGTCATCAAGAAAATCTGGCTGGATGACCCATCTAGGTTTGTTTTTGATGTAGACGGATGTCTTGAAGGCTTGGGTAAGTGTTCTAACAACAGTTCGGGTGCTGGACTAATTCATATTCGCCGCATCGAGACAGTCAAAATCCCCGGTTTACCACAAGCTTCTTACGGGGCGCACATGACGGTGATTACCGAATCTGGGTCAACAAGGAAAAGCTATCATTTTCGGATTGTAGCGGGCAGTGGCACACCAGAGTACAGCCAAATTGAAATTATTGGCGATACTCCCAGCAAACCTGAAGAAGTAAAACCAAAGGTCAGTTACACCGCATTATCTGATAGCAGACATATCGCTAAAGGAATGCAAGTTGCCTTAAAAAACCAGTGGGTTACTACAGACAGCAAGCTTTGGAAGCGTCTGAACCAACTTGTTGAGTTGCGATCGCAAGGAGAGGAACTTGTTGTCGCCGCCAGCACCACCGGAGTATCAATGCAGTTGGTTGAAAAACTTATGCTGCTAGGTGGAAAGCGCTTCTTAAAAATACCGCCACAGCGCAATAACACTCCCATAACACCAAATACAGGTAAAACAAACTTTCTCTTGAATCAATAATTTTTAAATAACCACTGATGTATAACGAAAATTTGACCTCCAACAACCAAATTTTAGATATCACAACCGAGGTAACTGCGATTGTACCAGTGAAAGCTGCAAGTCAGGAAACCACTCACAAAAAAACCAACCGAGCGCTTGAGTATCGGATGGAAAAGTTTAATAATTTACGCTACCTGATGGTAGCAGGACTTATTGCAGGACTTGCCCTACACGGGTTAATCCGGTTTGGAGGTAGCTACAATATCGGCAGTCTCCTATTCGGTGAGAAAGCGGTAGCTCAAACAGTTCCATCGAAGTATTCAAATTTGAACACTTTGATAGATAAAACAAAACAAACCAAACAGCCAGTCGCAACTAAATACGTCAATGGCGCACCCACACCCGATTGGAGCAGTATCACGTTCAGAAATATGAAATTTGGCGGTGCTGGCAGCGTCGAATTCCCTAATATCAAAAACCCTGGTATGAAGGAGACACGCACCTGGAGTACCGGACAAAGCCTTGCCGAAGTCATGGAATTAGGTGATTTTGAAGCAACTGAGTTCAATATTGAAGATTTCACGCTTGAAGATATCGCCAGCATCACAGGAATTAACCTCAAAAATCTCAAACTGTCAGATTTTGAGACACTAAAGTGGCAAACACTCGAAGACCTCGCCGAAGCAATCCCTAAGCTTGAAGATTCAGAAGTTGGAGCCATCCCACCAATTCAAGAACTAGTGACCAAAGTAACAGGCAGCACCGCAAGCTACCAAACTGTTGGTGAAGTGCTGGACAATTATCCCGAACTGGGAGAAGTGGAACTTAGTAAGTATGTCAAACTCGATAAGTATAAACTAACCAGCATCCCCGGTATTCAGGATGCACAGCTAAAGGACTTTACTAACTGGCAAAACACAACAATTAGTAAGGTTCCGGGATTGGCTGATGTGCCGTTCGATCAGTTCCCCAGTGTTCCCATTCCCGATGTTAGCTTTATCGGCAAAGTAGACTTACCCCTCGGTTCGCTTGAAAGTGGACGCTGGAAGTCAATAAGCGGGAGCTATCAAGCTGGGTTTAATGTCCCGTGCGAGAAAAAGTGCGGTCACATCGAAGTTTCGGGTAGTGAAACTATCGTTGGCGCACAATGGATGTCTGGTAAAGACCAAAACGTTAAAGGCGGATTCGGCATCTTGGGCAGCCTCAACGGTGGGAAAGAACCCACAGGTCGTCACCCCTTTGGGAAATCATTTAAACAAGTCATCTGGGATATTAACGAAGCGGACGGCAGTATCACCACCGCGATGTTCTTCCGTATCTGCAAGCGGGGATGGGTTGACTTGGGCTGCTCGCCCTACTTCATTGGCCCAGTTCCCTTCTTCACCTACCGCGAGATAGACCCAATTATCCTTGGTACACCCCTCACTGTACCGAAGAAGTAACAAGTAAAAAGGCAATCATAGAAGAATTTATCCTCTTGCCTTTAACTTTTGACTTGGAGAAGACACCCCACACAAATAACGGAGAAATATGCAACTTCACTTAGTAGCATATTTCTTCAACTATCTCATGCAAAATTAACACAGATTAATATGAATAATTATCTGTTTGCAACTGCTAAAACTAAGACTATTAGAGAAGTAAAAGCTAACAATAAAAATAGTAATACTGACTTTAGTAAATATACAGATAAGCTCATGTCACCTCAAGGTTTACTACTTGCAGGGGGAATTGGCTTAATGTTGCTTTTACAGCTTTTTAGTAACGGTAAAAAAGGCAAGCTTGCTACTAGCTATTGGGGTGGAGCAAAGGAAACCGCCCAAGCTAAGAAAAAAGCCTTGAAGCAAATCTTAGCTCCTAAGTGTGATAGTGCCAGCCTGTATATCGGAGTACATAGATACAAGGGTCAAAAATCACCCAAGGGGAGTGGGGGAGTACCAGTTTATGTACCCGATGTCCAGCGCGGAACTGCTGTAATTGGCGCACCTGGTAGCGGTAAATCATTCTCGGCTATCAACCCGATGATTTACTCAGCAATTGACCAAGGTTTTGGTATCGTACTATACGACTTTAAGTATGCCAGTCAAGCCAAAATCGCCAGTTATGCCAAATCAAAGGGGTATGACGTACACGTATTTGCACCAGGATTCCCCGAATCGGAGGTATGTAACCCAATCGATTTTTTACGCGACAGTAGCGATGCTGAGACTGCACGGCAGTTAGCTACAGTTATTAACAAGAACTTTCGCTTGTTGGGTAATGCGTCTGAGGATGCATTCTTCGGCCCTGCTGGCGATCAGCTGACGCAGGCTATCCTAATGTTAACCAAGGAGTTTGGCGATCGCGCTGATATTATGACGGCTGCGGCAATACTTTCCAGCGAGAAGATGGTCGAACGCTTGATGGCAGCAGCACTAAACCCCTGGATTAAGATAGCTTTTGGTCAATTATTTAGTTCGGCTGGCTCCGAAAAAACCGTGGCGGGTATCGCTGGTAGCGCTTCATTGATGTTCACGCGGTTCATGGCAAGGGGTACATTGGGATGCTTTGTCGGTAAAACAACCCTCCCCCTGGAGGTAAAACGCAAACAGATGATTATCTTCGGGTTAGACCGCGAACGCCGCGATGCTGTCAGCCCCCTGATGACCAGCATTCTCCACATGGTAGTTTCCCGCAGTATCGCCAAAAAACGCAAGGAAGATGGGCCATTAGTAGTATGTCTTGACGAGTTGCCAAGTATCTTCCTTCCAGATTTATTTAAATGGCTTAACGAATCTCGTTCCGAAGGATTCTGCGGTATCTTGGGTTGGCAAAATATGGGTCAGCTTGAAAAGATTTATGGTAAAGAAATCTCTAAAGCTATCCTCGGTGCGTGCGGTACAAAATTTGTTTTTAATCCTGGTGAAGAAGAATCAGCACGACTATTTTCTGCGTATTTAGGTGAAGAGGAAATTAAATATAAACAAAAATCTCGCTCAACTGGAGGGGGTAGGGCTAGCACATCTATCAGCGAACAAGAACGGACTCGGAAGCTATTCGAGCCTGCCCAATTCCTCAAATTACCACCTGGAAAATGTCTATTTATTAACCCAGCTTATAGTAATAAAAATGAGGGTTCAGTACCAATATTAAAAAAAATCAAAATCCCGAAATATATTATCGGAATTGAACAAGAGAACGATACTAACTGGGACAAAGTTATCAAGGGGCTTGCTAGGAAAAGTACCCAGAAAAAACCTACACAAGAAGATTTAGATTTACGAGTCAAGGAAGTAGATCGGAAGTTTCCTATCCCACAAGCACCCGTACAAGCAGGTAATGCACCGTTACCTGTTGATGCATACAAGAGCTTTTTCTAAAAACTTTTTAAGATGATATCACCTGAGCTTCAAGCAGAAATCAACAAATGCAAAACCTCCCCACGCTGGAATCACTTGTTTCCTCCCTACATTGAAAAGCACTATTTCGATTATTTGTTAGTTTACCATTGCGATCGCACAAATATAGAGAACATTTACTGCGATAAATTTTATACGGATGGCGCTCGTCCTGCTCTGATTATCATCCAGTTTGATAATCAACTGGTTTTTGTCAAACACAACCAGACTGTTTTACTTGATAGATTACCTGCACCATAATTAATATATGTTCGACCCCAGACAAACTCAAATTAATGAATCATATTTAGGTACAGCCGATACTGCAATTAAAACAAGTCGAGAATTAAGTAAAAAGCTCATCAATGCACTTACTGAGATAACTAAAGTAATTCTCGAAAAACTCAAAGAAGCTCAAGAAGCAAGTAAAATCGCAATTGAAGTTGGCAAAGACATTTACAATCTTGTACCTGATGAATCTACCCCTGGTGCGTATAAATGGGAAAAGGTAGATTTAACCAATCACAGTATAAAAAGTAATCAGGAAACTAATATTGTGTTAATGCCCGATCTATTAATGGAAGGTAAATACACAATAGAACCTTTTACTGACTATCAAGCACAAACAATTGCTGCAAGATTAGTAGAAGATGTACCCGATTTAAATAGTGATTATCAGCAAATAGGTGAGAGCGCTCTGAAAATCACAGCTTATTTAGAGTCAGATGGTTCAGAAAAACAAATCATTATCTACGAACAAGATAGCGAAGGTAAATGTATAACTAATCTCGTTACTGAAATACTTACCCAAGATGAAATCATAGATGTAGCCAGTGAACCACTTGTTAAGCTACTACCTCCATCTGCTGAAATTATTAAAAATAATGACGATACAAAAGAGTTATTATCTGATAATAAAAATTTAATTGCTACAGAAGATAATTTACTATTAGATGATAGTCAAATTTCTATAAAAACGGCTAATTTAAATCATAATATTCAAATAGAAAATCTGTCCAATGTTGCAGATAATATTTTATCAGAACTGCTAAATGAAGATAAGAAACAAAAAAATTCTGAAGTTGTAACCACACCAGTTAACTCATATTACGAAGAAGAGGAAACTGTGGTAGGTTTTCTAGATGATATCGATATTAGTAGTCCACCTGACTTTGACTCTCCACCAGATGTAGATTATTATCAGTCTCCTGTAGCCACAAACCATCCTGAAGCAGTAGAGCAGGAACCCAGCGAACAACAACCTGAAACTAACAGTCAAACAGCCGAATTAACTAGTTCACAGCAGTTACTACAAGATAAAAACAGCGAAAACAGTTCGCCCATAACTCAAGAAATAAACTCATCTGTTGAAATAGAAGCAGATGACAGGTTTGAAGATTATGTGGTCAATAATCGTCAAGAAGAAATCGCACAGTCCGAAGAAACGCTTCAAATCAGAGAGATAGTTGTTAGTAACTACCAACCTCAAGATAAAACTGAAGAAGAGGTAAATGAAAATGTAACTCCTAATCAGTTTTTTGCACAAGAGCCAGAGGAACTAGAAACTAGTAATCGAAAAAAATATGCACCTGAATTTACCTATCAAGAAGTAGCCAATTCCCAAGGTGTAGAGCCAGCACCAGCAGCGCAACAGTGGGCGCGTCAAGTTGAAGTACCTATTTATCAAATTAATAATAAACAAGCACGGGAGGAACGCTACAACGGGGAAAATAAAGACATTGCTGAAACCGCGATCGCAATGTTAAAAAAATACGGCACTCTTGAACAAGATGGGTCGCGTATTTACCGTAGCGATACATTTGTGATTCGCCAAGAGGGAGATACTGTTAGCATTCACCAGCGGAGTGATGAACTATTTGGCTGGGAAAACTCTTTGATGGATTTTAAACTCAACAAAAAAGAGGAACCCAAGATAACGAAAAAACCTACAGAAATGTTACCTGTTGAACGTCAGGAGTTCTTGATAGTAGCCGAGTACTTGAACGACAAAGGCAAGCTCCCTGACCTCAACAATGCCGATATCCGTGATGTAGCGAATAGCTTGGGAAGTCTTGCACCTGCTGGCACGATTAAAACCCTGGAAGTCTTTAAACAAAACGAGATGTTGCACACCCTCAATAATGTCCTCATCCAGGCTGATAAGGAAGAACTTACAGTAGGTGAATTTACCATTAAGCGGACTCGTGATCCCGAAAACAATCAAGCCAGCCTGCAATTATTTAAAACTACTGAACACAAAGGCACTCAGGAACTTGTCCGGTTTGACCTAACTAAAACCGAAGCTGGCATTACCAAAGAAGTCAGCAAGATGAACATCTCTGACTACGATATCAACCAAATTAAGTTTATTGCCCAAAACGCTAGCAAACTAAACTTGGAACAAATCTTTGGTAACGAACAATCTACCCCCGCAGCCGCAGCTGCACCCAAAGAACGAGTAATACAAGCAGCTGGCGATCTGCCTGTCAAAGTTCACCCTTATATCGCTGAGGAATGGGCGAATATGGTCAAGCATGGTAGCCCTGACTGGGGAAAGGCAATGAACCAGGGTAATGAAGAGATTCTTCAACGGATAAATGAGAATGACGGCAAGTTACCAATTGCCGACCAGAGGGAAATGTACTTCAAGATTATGACTTACAAGGCAACCGAAGCACAAAAGCAAGGGGAAAATACTATGGAATTTGTTGCTCTCAAGGACATTATGCAAGACCTACAACAATGGCGAGGGGAAGAAATTCGGCAGCAATATACCCCAACTGAACACATACCCTCCCCTCAACGGCAAACTGTGACTGCTGCTGCACCTCAAACTAAGTCGAGAGAAGTTGAACTGTAAACTACTTATCACCAAGTTTGCAAAGTCGCATTGACAATATAAAAACTTGGGTTTAGAAGTTACGCAAGTTTACCTCAATTGCAGAATTTAAAACTCAAAAAGCTTACTTTATAAGTTTTTCAATTTATTTAGATAAATAACACGATTAAAGGAAAAATTACTACGTATAGCTCACGCAGATACTCAGTGTAGTATTTTAAGCGAAAAATCAAAAAGTGAGCTTAACATCTGAAATAAAAAATAGAACCTCACCTATCAGAAGGTGGTTTGACTCTAGACTCAACCAGATAGTTCTTAAGATGATTACTAGCCATAACCAATTATTAGAAAATCAAGAAATTATCAGACCAATTGATGGGGTAGATTTTCCATTAGTAGGAAATGCGATCGCCAAAGCCCTTGCCAAGTATTTAGGAAACATCTATGAAGACCAAACATGGTTTACTAATTGTCTTGCTCAGGTTGGAGCAAAAGCCCTCAAAATATAATATGCCTTCGATTACTGTATTACAAATTCAAATTCACTTGAAGAATAAGCTCTAAAGTGTATGCTCTTGGGTGCATTAGAAAATTATGCTCGTAGCCGTAATATTCATGAGATTATTCAACCTTTTCTACAAGGAGAAAAAACCCTTCAGCTTGAAGCACAATACTTCAAAAAATGGCTTCCTAGTATCCAAGATACATCTCAAATTATCGGTATTGTACCCCGTACATGGCAAACAGTAGCTAATCAAGTAAGTGGAAATATTACCTGCAATGCTTCATATCCTTTAAGTGAATATCTTGGAGGTGCTGATTGCCAGATAATTGCTGGAAATACTCTCATCGATGTACGAACAACTGCCAAAAAGCGTCCCTTCTCTCTAGAAAATTTTTACCAACAAATAAGTTATGTCCTGCTTGATAGCAATGATACCTATAGTATCAATCAACTGGTCTGGTTTTACAGCCGCCAACAGTCGGTATTCTTCTATCCTACTGACAAAATATTCCGCGACTTGCAAGCAACAAGAGAAGAATTTAAGAAAATGATTCTTGATAACTATCACACAAATAGGCTAGCAGAACAAAACAAGTGTTTATATCTTCCCCAGTAAGGATAAAGATATGATTCAAGACTTTCAACTCAATCCTAGCTTCAATATCCACTTCGATGGTATGAAGTATCACGCCAAGATTCACTTTGATGATGCTTTTGAAACTGAAGCAGAAGAAATTCCAGAAAGTGATATGGCAACTCTTGCTACAAAAGTATCTAACCGTTGGCGGCAGTATCTTCTGCATATTGTAAATAAATACAGACAGTAATCTACTAGTTAGCCCTTTCCAAGCAGAGGGTTAACTTAACAAATTAAAATCAAGTTTTGGTCGTTTAAATACTATGAAATTAGGTTTCTATCCAGTATTGGGTAAGAGCGATTTTATTAGAAGCAAGGGTAAAAAAATCCCAATCTGGCAGTTGCTTGAGTATCAGCCGGTGGGCTGGCTATACTCACTCGCGATTAAGGCAGAAATTGTTCCAGATAGTCCTATTATTCATGACTGTGGGGCATTTAACTACCGTGACCAAGATATCCCCACTCTAAATGGTAAATATGTTGATGCCCACTGGTCTATTCATAGATATCGAGAACGCTCAAAGGTCGGCGATATTATTGTTTGTCCCGACCATTTACTTGTTGGAGAAAATATCAGGGAACGGCAAGAATACAACCTTAAACAAGCAGAAACATTTATCCAACTTGCTAAAAGTTATCTTCCCAACAGAATACCCCTAGCAGTCATCCACGGGCAGTCTCTCAGTGAACGCCTCGAAGTAGCAAAATATTTTTTGGGACTGGGATACCGTCATCTCGGCATCGGTGGGCTTGTTTCCCAGGCGAGAGAGTATTCGATTAACTTACACATTATCAAAACAATAACTCAAGTTGTGCGATCGCTAATTGACTGGGAACGAGTATTGTCGAAGGCGGGTGCAATGCCTGCGGCGGGCGTAGCCATCGCACCATTGCACAGCAACTCCACAGGAGCATTGAACGAGCCAAATGCTCACCTGCACGTTTTTGGATTATGCTCGCCCCAGTATGCCAAAGCTTTCATTCAGATGGGACTATCCTTTGATGGTTCAACTTTTATCCGGGAAGGACTAGGCGGTGGGATGTTCGTCAGCCACGAGGAAAAATTAATTCGGATACCAACCCACTATGCGCCAAAGTGCAACTGTCATGTTTGCAGGGTTCTCAACCGACATAGGATTGACCCTCGGCTGACAAACAAAGGACGGACGCATACTATGGGAAGAATCGCCCACAACCTCAATCTGGTGATCAGCACCTACAGAAAGTTC
This sequence comes from Komarekiella delphini-convector SJRDD-AB1, assembly GCF_014831675.1. GTDB lineage: Bacteria > Cyanobacteriota > Cyanobacteriia > Cyanobacteriales > Nostocaceae > Komarekiella. The sequence continues at coordinate 153,857 of NZ_VJXY01000004.1, forward strand.
ACTCCCAAGGAAAAAATCTACCTGGTTGCTGGATGTGGCAAGCAGCTTACCTACCCTGCTGCCGCCAAAGACTTATATTATTCCCAGCACTTTCAAGCGTGCCGTCGCTACGTAGAAGAACAAGAGTCAAGATGGTATATCCTCTCACCTTTACATCAAGTTATTAACCCAGAAACAATCATCAAACCCTACGACAAATCCCCCTATTCCTTATCTCATCAGGAACGCATACTATGGGCACAACAAGTAGCAGAAAGCCTCATACAAGTTGCGTCCCCGGAAATAGAGTTTGTATTCTTGACGGGCAAGCTTTACAGACAGGAGGTAACACCCATTTTACAAACAAAAGGATACGAAACAAAAGTACCAATGCAGCACCTAGCCATTGGACAGCAACTTGCCTGGATAAAGAAGGAACTGGAGCAAGAAAAACAGCTTGTTTTAGATATATAACCCAGCAGTAATAGCACCCAAATAATTTATGGAGACTACAAAGCGAGTAATTAATATAAGTGAAAAATTCGGTAGCTGGATTGTACTAGACAAACAAGGAAAGCAAGTATTATGCCAGTGTGATTGTGGAACCCAAAAACTTGTCTACAGTCACACCCTCACCAATGGTCGGTCAACTAATTGCGGTTGTAAAAAAAGAAAAGAATTCATCCCAGTTGGGGCAAACTTCGGGAGACTAAAAGTTATATCCGATGTAGAAGTTAAGGGGAAAAGGGGTGAACTACTACTCCTTACCTTATGCAGCTGCGGAACCCAAAAGTATATCAGTAAAAATAGCCTAAAAAGAGGGCTTACACAAAGCTGCGGATGCTTGCAGCGCGAAACCCTCAAGAGCGATAAAACTGTCCACGGCCACTGCAAAAGCCACGAGTATAACTCCTGGTTACACATCAAGCGCATCTGCTATAACAAGAACCACCATCAGTACAAGTATCATGGCGGGTGCGGAATTGAAGTTGATGCATCCTGGCGCGATAACTTTACCCAGTTCTTAAAAGATATGGGAGTAGCACCCGAAGGAACAGTCATAGCACGTATTGACCTAGAAAGTGACTTTGCTCCCGGAAATTGTCAATGGATACCTAGAAAAGAGCATTACCGTCAAATACATTTCTTAAAAAAAAAAGAATTATTCATTTCTCAAACTTTACCCAAACCAGTTGTTACAAATTGTGAGATTAATGTTTCACCAAATATTATTCGCGCAATTGTCAAAGCTCATGCAAATGGTGAAGCCAATATGAATAAACTTGCTACACAATATCAAATTAGCACTCAAGATGCAATAAATATTATCCTTCACCACGCTTAATCATAATTTTATTTTTAATAAAAGTGCGTCATCAATTATAATGGCGCACTTTTTATTTTCAATAAGTCATTGAATATTTTAAATAAAAATTAATCTGTTCATAGATGAATCACCACAGTTATTACACACTTTGTAAAGGTAATTATTAGGAGTAATTCAGCAATCAAGAATATCCAAAGTATTTTATCTGAGCATGAAGTTAACTGCACATGGCTAAATAATAGCGAGTTTTAACTAAGTGTTCATACAAATACGAAATCATTCCTTAGGTAGAAAAAGTAACTAAATTTTCTACCACAGACGAAATTATCAACTAGCTAGGCAAGCAAAACCTCAAGTCAAAATCATAAAAATTGTACATGCTAATACACAACGGCTCTTACATCTGGTTTCACGCAGGACAAACTACAAGATGGGGAACTATAAATGCGATTAAAGCATTGCCATACCTAATGATTGCATACCAAATCGACGGACAGTGGTACAGTGACCCCGATTTTTTACCACCCAAAAATCTAGAAGTAAAACCAACAATTCCTATAAGTTCAGCAATTATTCACATACCAAAAACAACAGTTGAGCTACAACCAATTGTTCAATTATGTGCAGGATTTAGAAACAGAAAAATTCACAGTCTTTGGGTAGTTAATGCTCCAGAGCAGCTATTGAAACATATCTTAGAGTGCAAGCAATGGAACAGTATATCACCCAAGCAACTATTAGAAACTCTGTATGAATTAATTCTTTATGGCTACGAAGTCAAAATACTTCCCGCCAAAAAGGAAACCATATCCCCAATCGAATGGATGGAATAGTAATGACTAATAGCAACCAACAACTCACACTTTACTATCCTTGTGTAGTCCAAATTCTAGATCAGTTTGTACAGACAATATCAGTTGAGTTTTGGATACACAATCCAATAAACGAAAAATGGAATTTGGTAGCATTGAAAGACAGTGAGTGCAACATATCGGGTTATACATCTGCGACAGCACCACGTAGAATGGCATATCTCAATGAAGAATATCTATCAATAGAAGCCTTTTTGCAAGCCAAAAAAGAAGAAGGTGTAGACTATCCCATTCGACATAAAAGAACTTATCTGACAGTTAAGGGTGCTGCATCTCACAAACTATTCTGGACATGGACAAATCCTCAGACCAATAAAATTGAACGCATCCATTGGCATCCTTTAGCTATGAAAGTAAAGGCAAGTGAAGATGACCGAACTGACTACTCAAATATAACTCCAGTCAAGATTGTAAATGGAAAATTAATTACACTTGAAAAGGACAATCTACCATCAAATAGAGCAGCTTTTTCGGAGTTTCTTGCAGACAGGGAAGAAAACCTCCGCCTTGCACTTGAAGCCCTAAAATCACCCAATCCTGATGCCGCACTTGAACTGCTAGCCATCATGGAAGAAATATCCAAAGACTGCTTCTACGCCAGTTGGATTATGGGCAATGGATACAATTTAGAATCAATTCTTAAATCATGGGATGGCACTAGCAACGTCAGCTATGGCGGTGGTGAAATCACACAGCAACAGTTAGCACTAATGCGCGTTCTTTCTGAACTATCCCAAGGTTGGTGGTTTTGGGATGAAGATCAGGACACTGGGGTAATTTTTCAAAGTTAAACTTACAGGGGAATCGCCTGATTATTTGGGCTGGGAGTATTGCGATCGCTGTACATGATCGGGAATGCGCTTACGATTAACAGTAGCGCATTTTTTACACTCAGTATGTCAAAGGTTAATTTTGAGTATGGGAAAGATGGCAATGTTTGAGGAAAGCCGCTGAGACAACTACTTCGATCTAAGAGTAAGCGTCTACACCTGTGTAGCAACTGGTTAATTTCTATTTTCAGTCGTTTTAGAGATAACTATCTCATACCCATTACTGAGTACTCAGTAATGGGTTATACTTACAACTCCATATCGCAATTCTGAGTTGGAGAAAATTGATATTGCCTTTGTCTTGCGGCCGCTATTTCAAAAGAGGTATCAAATTCAGTAGCCTTTGTTCCAAGTTTTAATTCCTCGTATAAAGGCACACCATCACCGTCATTATCACTCTTGAGAATCTTGGTCATGATATGAGCAGGGGCAACTTGCGCGAGGCGATTTACTACATTAGCAACAAACTCGTTAGATGCTTCGCAGCCATTAAGGTATCTAATCAAGGCATCAGCAGTAGCCTCAGTCATCTTGGCTGGGTTTTTTACCCCGGCTTCCAGAATAAAGTCATCATAAATAGCTTTCTCACTATCAGTAAAATTTTCCTTGCAAGCTTGTTGGATAATTAATTCAGCCTGCTGTTGTTGATTTAAAATTGTCATAGTGGTTTTTAGATGTTGTTAAAGGAGTAACAGATATGACACATTATGTTTGCGATTTGTATGGCAATACAAACTGGAAGATTCCAGTAGAAGAAGTCGCCGCTAGAACATTCAATACAGAACAAGAAGCACAACAATGGTTCCAAGAGAAGTGTTCTGATAACAGTATTGAATTTAGTGGCTTCCATGACACTGAACGCTACGTCACTAACTGGGTTTCCTGCAACGGCAAAGAAGTTGGTGAAATCACCAAACGCCCTACCTAATTCCAACAAATTCTATTAGAAATTCAGAAAATTGTTTGTACCAGACAATTTTCTTCATCAAATTTAACGCCATATTAAATGACGCTCATAGACGGACAGTTAATACGAGAACACGTAAAGCAAGAATGTCAAAAATACAAATCCATATTTCAAGCATCTCAAAAAGAAGTAGCAATCATCAGATTTGAGGCTTCAGAAAATGCCAGCAATGAATTAAGAGCTAGATATGAAGCAGCCAGAATCTCAGCAGTACAAAAAGTAGCTATTTTCAACGCTATTGGCATTACTCCCAATTATATTGTGCTATCACCTAATATCGCAGTAGAGCAATTTGACGGCATTGTTCAATCCATTAACGAAAACACCCAAGTCACTGCTGCTATTGTTCAATATCCAATTCCAGCGAAGTTTACAAGCTCAATTGGGCTATTAGAGCCACAAAAAGATATAGATATCGTCCGCAGACAAAGCAACAATTTCTTTGAAAGTTGTGCTACTGCTGAAGGAATCGCCAGAATTGTTGAATCCTACGCACAAAGGGATTCCAATGTTGCAGTTGTCGGCGGAGGTGGCTTTGTGGGCAATGGTGTCATCAAATATTTAGAAGCAACCAGAGTCAGTTGTTTCTGTTTGGAAGACGGCGATGATCTGACTAGAACTCAAGATGCTGACATTGTAGTATCAGTCACCGGAAGACGAGGAATTTTCACGGACTATGTACTCCCCTCTCATCGCTTAGTTGTCGATGGTGGCTTTACACCTACTGCTTCTGGTGCTGCTGGCGATGTAGACCGCAGTGCTTACAGCATCCCCCAGAACATTACGCCCGTCCCTGGAGGTGTTGGCCCGATAGAAATGGCAATTTTAGCAGAACGTTTGGTAAAAATGGATTTGGGCATAGAACTTGGAAAATGGAACTACCAGCAATTACAGCAAGAACAAATGCAACGCGCTACTATAATTGCCCCCATAGCTAGACTGTTCTTTGGGCAGCAAGCAACTGCCTATCCCCAATCCATTCGCACAGAAAAAGAAAACCTATTTGTCTTGGAAGGTAGTAACTACCAGATCAGCTTCAATAGCACCACGCAAAGTTTAACTGTTGCCAGAACCAATGAAAAGCTAACGCTGATTCGGCTAACTCTTGCAAGTAATCAAATTGAAACCGCCAGGGGTATAACCAACGAGGACGTAGCAAGATGGCAGCAAATTCAAACTGCGATCGATTCAACAATAACGCAATCAACTGATAGAGGTATAGAGCTTTGAAACTATCAATTATTACTGCAACCTACAATAGATCTATGCAGCTTGCATCTACTGCACTGCCAAGCATTCAAAGTCAAACTGACCGTAATTTTGAGTGGATTGTCATCAATGATGGCGCTAATCCTGATACTAGAGATATCATCAACAGCATTAAGGCAAGAGCTGATTTTTCCATCAGTTACATTGAAATGGAACACCCTGACCCTTGCAGTGGCTTTGGCTTGTGCTACGCTCGAAACCTGGGACTAGATGCAGCTGGTGGTGACATTGTTTCATACCTGGACGATGACAACAGCATTGCTCCTGAATTTGTTGCGTCAATGCGGCAGTACTTTGAACAACATCCCAATATCCGATACAGCATGGCAAGACAGCAGCGCCGCCGCGATGTCATCCGCAATGGTAGTGTTATTCGCCAAGGGAAGCCGTTTGTTTCGCCTAGCAATTGCTGCTCCCTACAGCAGCTTCTATGGCAACAAGAGATATTCGACAGCAATGGTTTCGTCCACTACCGAAGCAATGCTGCGAGATGGAACCCCCGGTTTCAAGTATTCGCGGACTACGAGTATTTGCTGCAATGTGCTTGCATCTGGGGTGAAGGTGGCTTTGGTTTCAATGACAACATCCTTGTTAACTACATTCAATCCTCTAGTGGTATTATTGGCAGTTCTAGCTACGAGCAATGGGCATCCGAGCTATTGCTGATTGTCGCTAATGCAGATAACTATCTTGTACTTCAAAACAATGCTATTGAACGCTTAGAGCAGCTTGCGGCAGCCTATAGTAACAAAGCACAAATCTCATTAACGCCAAAAGCATTTGCACTTCTTCCAATCTAAAGAAGCTTGTCAATAGTGCTTAACTCTAGTCCAAAGTTCCCCCTGCTCTGGTTAAGAAAGACGATGACGGGGGCTAATGTTAATCATCAAGAGCAAAATTAAATCAATAGATTTAATTTTCTCTAAAGTCAACTACGATACCCAAAAAACTTAGCAGTAAGGCTACCACAATTACTAAGAGTTACAGTTATGTTCAAGGGACACTATTTTGGGTAAAAATATGTATATAGTAATTCCATTTTATTTTTGAAAACCAAGTTTACTGAAAGCTTTGTGGATAAGGTTTTGATTATCACTATATTTAGCAAGACTCAAGTCAGATTCTATCGTTAATGTGGCAATAACAAAAACCACTACTTTTGACTAACGCCTACCTGCTAAAACAGCAAGTAGGTAACTTTTTATGACCCAGCTTGAATGGTTACAAGCAAATAAACAGGTTTATTCTAAAGAACATGGTGTTATCCATATCGCTGCTATCATCGAGAAAAATCTTTACTTCAAAAAGGGAAGTGTAAATCAAATTATTTTCGACTGGGAGCATGAGGTAAATAGTGGTAATTTATTACCTCTTAATCAAGCACCAACAGGTAAAAGCATTCTCTACCAAGAAATAGCAGCTATTCTGGATGGTTCAGGAAAACTACAAAATTGCGATATAATTCCTGCTCAAGAAGCTAAACTTTGTCCCATACCAGATGATATTCACCCTCTAGTTAAATATGCCCTGAGTCAGTCAGGAATTACACAACTATATTCTCATCAAGTCGAGGCATGGGAGGCTTACAAAAAAGGGGAAGATATCATTCTCCAAACTCCTACCAGTAGTGGTAAAAGTATCTCCTTTTTAATTCCAATCGTTCACGAGTGCCTAAAAGGTAAATCAGCTTTAGTATTCTTTAACTTGAAAGCACTTGCATTTGATCAGGTAGAGAAAATACGCTCGTTTGTTAGCCATCTAGATGAAGAAATTCGCCCCCAAGTTCTCAATATTAATGGTGATATTCCTCCCCATGAGCGTAAACAACTTTACAGCCATCAACCCTCGATTTTATGCGTGACACCCGATGTATGGAACCACGAACTGAACAACTATCAGTTCGATTCAAACTGGGGATTTAGGGAAACAATCAGAAAAATTTCAATCATAGTCTGTGATGAAGCGCATTTCTATCAAGGCATCTTTGGCTCACACTTTGCCCTACTTAATCGGCGAACTCAATTAATGATAGAATCTGCTGGCAATAATATTTCTAAATTGCAATACATATTCGCTTCTGCAACAATTAGTAACAGCAGCGAAATTGCCCAGAAGATATCCAATCGAGTAGAACAAAGCAATCTTGCTATTATCGACCAAAGTGGTGCAAAACGCTCGGAGATTACTTTTCTTAGCCTCAAAGCACGAAACAATACTCTTTACCAAACTGCCCAAGTTGCAGCTATGCTCGTAAGTAAAGGAATAGTCGGGATTTGTTTCTGCGATAGTAGAGAACTGGTAAAGGTTTTAACTAATGCCATTCGTAAAGCTTTAGTGGAGATGCAATTGCCTCACTTGGGAGAAACCATCTCAGCATTTTATGGCAGCATGAAGGCAAATCAGCGTAACAAAATTATTGCAGACATACAGTGCGGCAAAGTCAAGTTCATTATATCCACAAGTGCTTTGGAAGCGGGTCTGGATATCGGGTCTATTGATGCAACTATCGTACATAGTTACCCAGGCTCAATTCTTGCCTTTCGCCAAAGGGCGGGACGTGCAGGCAGACGAGAAGCAGGGCTATTAGTATTTATCCCGTCGAAAAGGTCGATTATGGACTCTTACTACGCCAATCACCCGGAACGCCTCTTATCTGACCCTCCAGAAATTATCAACTTTAACCACAATTATGAAACAATTTTGGAGCAGCACATTCTCGCCTGTTGCAAAGAAAGTAAACCGACACAAGCTCAAATTGCGCGGCATTTTGGTACTTCTGGCGATGCGATCGCACGACAGCTAATCGGTAATAATCAACTAATTTTCAGTTATAACCAAAAACTGACAACTAATCGAAACCTTGGTTATGTCCACTCAAAAATTAAATTCAGAGGCAACACTGAACAAAACATCAGTTATATCAATCAAGATAGTGCAGAAGAGTTTGAGGAAAGTTCGGCATCATCTGCGCTACGAGAAGTTTTCCCTGGTGCTATATATCTTGCTCAAGACTTTGACGGCAACCCCGTACAGTATAAATCACAAGAGCTAAATTTAACCGAAGGGAAAGCAATTCTCAAGCCAATTGAGGCAACCAACCTATTTAGTCGTCCCGAAGGAAGCCTAAATTTCGAGGAAATCAAAATTGCAGGGGAAGCCAAAATTATCAATCTTTCCCAAGGGGCAGCTAGATTTACACCTGTTTCAGCCAAAATCAAAGAAGAAATTTACGGGTACAACTTGTACAGGCTGGAACAAAAATGGACTTGCACTAATAACAGATGTCGCAACTTCAATTTAAATTTACCTGGACACATACAAACTTGTCCTGCTTGCAATACCCAACTTATTGAACGAGAATTTGTCGAACTCTTGGAGGAAAATAAATACAAGGAAGCATTTGCTCTTAACTACAATACATTCTGCGTTAGGGTTGAAATTAACGCTGATGGAAGAAAATATTTTTCAGCAGTGGTCAAAAATCTCCGAAAAGGGATACTCAACAAACAGAAATATATTTCCAATGAAGAAAAACAACTATTTGAAAGCAATGAAACTCAGATTTGCGTTCATACTCTCGCGCACCAACTTATGCTGAGTTTACCACTTGTCGAACATGGAGCAAACAGTCGAGATATCGATTTCATGTTAATCGAAGTACCATCAAATCGTAACATTGTAGGCTATTTCTTCGATACATGCGAACACGGTACAGGTATGTGCGATACTCTCATCAAGTATTTAGAAACTGCTTTTATTAAGGCAAAGTTTCTAGTAGATAATTGCCCTTGCAAATACGGCTGCTCATCTTGTACAACAATTCAACGCTGCCCTGATGATAACAAAGCACTGTTTAAATCAGTTGGGCTATCTTTACTGGAGGAAATAATCAATCCGACACAAACAAGAACCATTAATCAATAATTAAGATAATCCTACCCAAGATGGGTAGGATTATTTTTTCAGTAATTAAACCACATACATCGCTTACGCACAAGATTTATGAAAGTTTGTGAGAATAAGCAATGTACATCGAACTATTAGCCGACTCAAGTCAAAATCCTAAACGGTTTCAAATTCTCCATGCACCAACATATCTCCTCCTAGAAACAGATTTTAAGTTAGGAGATTTTGTTGAGTCTAATAGCATCGATTTTATTATCAATCATGCTGTCAATCTAGGATATGAAGTAAAAATATCCCATCCCAAAGAGCAAGACAATGAAAAATATACTCTCCCTCAAATCAGTGACGAGCTTGCTGATTTGATGATTAATTATCCATCAGACTTAAAATTGCAAACTAATGGGATGGTTTTTGAACAAAGGGCATATTTAATGTGTAAAGTTTACGATGAAGTGTGCCAAAATCTCGAATCAAAAGCTCTCTTAAAAGAAGCCGAATATTGGCTAATAAATTACGCACGAGAAGTAATTGCCAAACAATGCCATTACTTACCAGATATTCTAATGAAATTAGATAACCCAGTTGTTAGAGTAATGGCAATAGATACACTCATGCTCTGGCAGCCAGACTGGAAAAAGGCTATCTCCCAATATGCAGGAAGCAGATTTGAAGCTGGTAACAATGAGTTTGAGGTTATCAGCTACTATCACAATCAAAAAAAGAAGAGTAGGGAGGGGATAATGGTACTGTGCAAGGTAACAAAAACTATGAACAATTATCTTGAATTTCCTACGTTTCCCTTCAATACAAACTGTACTCTTGGCACTTATCAAGTCGAAAATGCACTGAAAAAAAGGTTGGCTTAAAACAGAAATCATAAGCTGAAATATCACTCATGAGTGACCAAGAAATCAATTATTTAATAACAGGCATTTGCACGTTTCATTGGAATGCTGACTTTCATAAATTCTGTGAAGTCTGCAACTTTGATCCCAATCATGATTACTCAAAGGAGAAATGGCAGCAGTGGCAACAATTTGTATCTGGCATAAAGGCATTTGACCAAAATACCCTTGCCAAGCTAGTTGAAGCAGGCCATCAGTTAGCACCGTAATCATAATATCAAACCACCACAGTCACTAACGCACCCGTGCATGAATTATCCAAATAACTAGTTATATGAATTCATGCACGCCCAAATCCGTCATTTGGTATCTTCGCTTGACAACTTACCCGAAGAATGGCGAATCGTCCCTACCTTTGGTAAACGTCCGCTAGGGAAAGAATGGGAAAAAAATACCTACTCTCCCAGAGAACTACAAGCCGAACTCGTCCGCCGCAGCTTAAAAGTTTGGACAAATAACAGATTGATCACCCCCACTGGTGTAGCCTTGGTATGCGGTTCCAATCATCCCCAAGGGTACTTAGTAGCTATTGACTGCGACGGGGAAACCTCCTGGCGACAAATTATCCAAATTAACGAACATACAGAACCAGAAGAACTTAACCAGCTAACAGCCGTCGAAGCAACCGATGTTCCTACGGAGTCGTTACACGATCGCGCTCAAAAATACCTTCCTCCCACAATTGCATTTACCTCTGGAAGGAAATATCGGAGCCAGCGTTTGTACCTGATCCCAAATTCAAAAGCTTGGGAAGTAAAATCTCGCAAAATTAAAACTGGGAAGGATGAACAATTGGAGTTTCGAGGCAAAAACCTAGCCTCAATCCTTCCCCCTTCCTTTCATCCAGAGGGCAGAAATTACAGATGGCTTCCCGGCTGTAGTCCATCTGAGCGCCAAATAGAAATAGCCCCCGACTGGGTAATTGCTCAGATGCTTGCCAAACAGGAGAAAGCAAGAAAGTTTAACCTACCCCAAGAAAAATATAACCGCAGATATGGGGTAGACAGATACGCTCATTTCATTCCCTCAATCGAGACAAATATCCAGACTGCACTTGTACTACTTGAAGTCATACACCCTCAATTTGCGGATGATTACCACTCGTGGATTCAAGTCGGGATGGCACTTCATAGTGTTAGTCCCATTTTATTTAAAGCATGGGACACTTGGAGCCAACTTTCTCCTAAGTACAAATCAGGCGAATGCGCCTACAAATGGCAGTCTTTTAACAAGACAGGTATTACTATCCGCACCTTATTTAGATTAGCCAATCTCTCTTAATCATGAGCAGTCAAATATCACCTGACGAGAATGTAACTAACCTTGAAGACAGTTACAGCAGTAGAGATTTTAATCCTGATATTCAGGAGAATAGCGATTTAGAAGAAACATTAGATGAATTAGTAAACACTGAAGTTATAAACCAAGATTCATCTACCGAGATAGATTTAGGTAATTCTGACACAAAAACCACCTTAATAACCATTCAACTAATACCAAATTCTGAAACAGTAATTGTCTCAATTGGAATCCAAGGCGCACCTCCAATTATCAAAATAATTAACCTTACTGAGATAACATCTCATCCTGTCATCAATAACTTGCTACAGGATTTAGAAAAATCTCTCCCAGGGATGTTAGATATCTGCAAGCAAAGGATGGAAAAGCAGATTATACATCAGAATAGACAGGAACAATCAAGACAAGTACAAAAGCGTAACCTGTCTGAAGATAAAGACAAAACACCCGCGCCTAACAACCAACTGTCACTATTTTAATTACCATGAAGTACATTGCGATTATCGAAGGACAAGAAATTCCTCTTGATGAGGCGATCGCCCAAGATGACAACACTCTCAAAACAGCCATTAGCGTCTACTTTCCAGAATATGCTAGTGCCGAAATTGAACGACAAACAACTGATGATACGGTTTCAATTCGTTTGGTAAAAAAAGCAGGTACTAAGGGAAGTCAATTCAGAGAATTGAAAAATAGTTCTGAAGAAATAAATTCTGCACTAAAGTTAGGGTGGCAGATAAAGCTTCTGGAGATAAAAAATCAAATTAGTCTCGAAAATTTAATTACCCTACAGCCTGAGATAGAAAAAGCTATCAAGCTCGGTCAAAATTGGGAAACCTACATCGAAAAAGTAACCCGAAGCCTTAAGCATCAACCTGCTGCCACGAGTAAATATCCCGTACTGTAATAACAAATTTATAGCCGCTATGAGTTATGGCGGCTGATTAATTATGCTTGCAAACATACAATCATTCAAAATACCCATTACTTGTATAACAGCAATTAACTACCTAGAAAATCTCTCCGAACGAGTTAACATCTTAAGTCTGTATCAAAAAATCTTCCCAGAACAATGGCTAGAATCAACCATTCCTATTGATAAACAATCACATCCAGAAAGTGCTTACTCTGATAGAGAAATTGAATTTATTAATCTGGTGAATGAAAATCTATTTCCAGTAGAATATATCGATGAAATTGAATTTAGTTCAGAACGTGATAGTATTCTGGTTTTACCACAAAGAGTTGAGTGGTGGAATGAAGACTTTGAGGAACTAGAATACTCCGAAAATTTCCTCTTGTCGTTGATGGGACAAGGGTACAGTATAAGCCAATGGAAACTAAATTTTGGTTTTACTCCTGATTACATTGCTTCAGCAGAAGAAATTTACTTCGAGAAGCTTGTCAAACTATGCCGTCGTTACAAAAGTCCTCTGCAATATTTAGATATAGCCATACGAATTATAGATTACTCGACTGAAAATATCTGGCTAGATATTACGTGTGAAACAAGTGACTGGCTAGAATGGACTTATGAAAATATCATATTTCTCGGTCAAAAATGGAAAGAAGCCGTCTCGATGATAGAAAAATCAAATGAGCTTACCCACTTGCTAGAAACATCTCTGCCTGCTCGAAAAGCAGCAGTCAGAATTTGGAACCAAGCATCAAAAGCATGAATATAGATACAAATGTATTGCCAATAATTGACTTAGAAAATGTTTCCCAAATACTGCTTGCCAATATTCCCCAAGATGATTTATTAGCGCAGTTAATTATCCTCAAAGGACAGTTTATCTTAGTCGAACGCGAAGGTAAAAAATTTAAGTATAAGTTTCTTTCTCCTGAAGCAGTAGAGAAAGCCTTTACAAGTAAAACTGCTGCATCTGGATGGCTTTCTAGCAACACGATTTGGTGGGGTAAAAATCCAGAGGGAGAGGCAATTATTCAGTTTTACTCTCCCCAAAAATATCAAATTCAAATTATGGGACAGGAAACAAAGGTAATTACTGTTCCCATGCCTGCATTTCTGTTTGCTGGATGCGGTAGTAGATATTACTTATGGGCAGTTAAAGGGAGGGTATTTAAACCAGACGCACAGCTGTACAAACCACCTCTGCCTAATGTTTGGGACGACTCTGGTATTTGCTTTGGCGGAAATTCTCTCGGTATGTGCAGTGCTGCAACTATAAGCCAAGCTTGGGAGTTGTTCTGGAAATCACCCTTTAATAAGGACTTGTCCCAAGGCAAGTCAAAAACTTATCCTGATGATATCTGCAATCAGCTAATCAAATTGCACGAGTCTAAAGTCAAATCCTACCCTTCAAGTGACCTTGTTCCCTTTCATAGCTGGAAAATCAAAACCCCAGAAGACATTATTAATCATCTGTTCAGTTAGCCATGAATGCCTTTATTAGTTATCACCTCGCTACAAGTAATAACTTTCCTCCATACAGCCAAAAACTTCAGGAATACTGGCTGGCAGCAAATGGACTTTTCTTGCGATCGCACCGCCGCGAGTTAGAGGTTTGCTTGCAAGTGACTCAAACTCAAGTTGCTGGACTCCAACCCCTTGAACCCTACTTTCGCCTGAAAGTCCCAAAAGTCCCCTCCTCAATAATCACTGATATTATCAATGCTGCTAGTATCAACCCCCAACAGGAAATCCTATTCTACTTGGGAGTGACAACTAACCAATGGTGGTGTCACACGCCACTGCAAACTGCGTCTTCTACTCACGTTCTATCTTTAGAAAGCGCACTCCATAAAAGCTATACAGATGGGCTAGTGGAAATACACAGTCATGGTACTCTAGCTGCTTACCCTTCAAGTGCAGACAATCAGGAAGAAAAAGGCAAATTTCGAGTGTTCGCGATCGTCGGCACACTGAATACCACTCCCACAATATACACCCGCATCGGGATATACAATCACTTTTTCGACATCAACCCCAATCAAATATTTGAACTTCCACCACAGGTAAAATGCTCGAATTAACTGCTTACCAACAAGCTTTACCCGTCTTACCTCGCAATCATACCCGTATCAATTTCATCTTAGTGGGAGCAGGAGGAACAGGGGGGTTTATTGCAGAAGACTTATGTCGAATAATCCTGCAACTCCAGCGCACGAGGAAAGAAATCAACTTTACAATCGTCGATGGCGATACTGTCGAACTTAAAAATATCACCCGCCAAAATTATCAACAAGCTGAAATTGGACTACCAAAGGTACAAACACTGGCTGCAAGATGCAGCGCTAAGTATGGAATTGAGATTACAGCCATTTGTGACTGGTTTGAAGAAGACATGATTCGCACCACCAATTCATGGAACACCCTAACAGTAATTATTGGTTGTGTGGATAACAGCGCCGCCAGGAGCAAAATTCACTCAGTTCTCAAACTGAACAGTGCAAATGAGCCAGCATCGCTATTTTGGCTGGATTGTGGAAACAGCAACCACTCCGGCCAAGTAGTAGTTGGAACGCACTCTAATTTTGATATAGTTCAAGCTGCCAATAATCCAGACAAACCTAAATTCTGGTTGCATCTTCCCTCTCCGGGGCTGGTTCACCCGGAACTGTTAGTTCCTCAACTGGAAGAACTCATAGACAACAACCTCTCATGTGCAGAAATTCAAGCACGAAATTATCAATCGCTATTTGTCAATAAAATGACGAGTGCGATCGCAGCCCAGTACTTACTGGAATTAACCCTCACCGGAGGGTTGAAAAAGTTCGCCAGTTATTTTGACCTCAAAACAATGTCAACCCGAAGTTTATACGCAAGTATCGACAATCTCAAAAAATACTATATACCGTAGACAAATCACCACAAGTAGCTCACGCATATTTATCCCAAAAAAAAATTTGGGATAGATTTTTATGAATCGATTCAATCACAAAACACTTGAGCTAGTCGAACATCATCCAGAGTCTTTATCGACGAAAAATTATTCTCATCTCACTGTAAAAAGTGAATCCGAAGTTGCTGGAGGTCAGTTTCATCTCGTTATGCAACAAATTGGTTTAGGGCTAGCAGTCGAACCTTTCTTAAAGGAATACCCCCAAATTAATAACTGGGTTGATAAGGTAAAACCTTTTATAAACATTCTTGGAAACAAACAATGGAGCGCCCAACTTCAATATTTATATCACGATATCCTTCTCTATAGCGAGTGCGACCTCATTATCTATGGTGAAAATCAAGTAGTTGGGTTTGACTGGACAATTCAAAAACCTCTGAACTTTGAAATCCTTGAGAGCAAGTGGCAAACCCAATTGAGATTATTTCTCCTTCACGAACGAAGTGGAATGCCATTAGAACAAATTAGCCTAGTTTACTTGTTCATAAATACTGATAGTATCTATCAGTTTACTTATTCTGATAAGAAACATTTGGCTTTCAAAGAACGGTTAGAAGAAACACTCGCTCCTTTTATAGGAGACAACAATGAAAAGAAACATTTAGCCGATAAAATAACTCCTCAAGAAGCACATGATAAATGGCTGGCAAGAGAAATATCAACTACAGAATATTTAGCAGCAATTCCTGAAGTGGAATTATGAATCCAACAGAATTAAATATCACCAAAATCGAACTCACTTCTAACAATGGTTGGACGCTCAATATCCTCTCACACCGGGTAGCAACTATTACTGCTCCCTTGGGAAACCGAAAAACCAGCTATTTCGGGTTCGATACCAAAGAACAAGCCGAAAAATTTAGAGATTGGCTTCTCCGAAAAAACAAATGTAGTAGTGCAGTTATCCGTCACTCAGAACGATTAGCTACTGAATGGGAGGTAAAAACTTGGAATGTACCAACCTCCCTAATTCTTAAATGCGCCGTTAAAGATTTAAAGGAATCTAGCAATGCAACTATCTCTACTGAATCTGTCTTACAACGAGGATAACTCATCACTAGATATTTTCAATATTCCTAACTTAGAAAAAGCAGAAGCTCTCCGCAAGCTAGCTGCCTCAATACAGTCAACTATTGACCAAAAGAAAAATCCTGCTATTGGAAATCAAAGGGCAACAAAGCGCCGTAAAACCATAGCTCAAGGCATAATCCAAGAAGGGATTGAACTTGAGATTATCCAGTCTTGGCTATTTGCGATCGCACAAATGTGGGAAACAGGAAATATCCCACCAATACTACGCGGTATATCTCGTAAATCACAGGTGGAAGTGCTATTTAGGATTTCTCAAAGTGGAGAAACTAGCCAGAAAGTCCAAGAAATACTAGAAGGCGAATATTACCAAGACTGGGTAAAATCTCTCAGTCGCGCAGGGTTAAATACATCAGGCGAAATCATATCAGCAATAACAGCAATTCAACAGGTAGTAAAACCTGAAGCAATTGATACTACCAAACAACAACTTAATAAGCTTGAGTTAGAAATCATTGGTATGAAATCTGGAGATTTCTTCCCTACTCCCAAACCAGTCTGTCAACGGCTTGTTCAACTGGCAGATATTGAACCAAATTGGCGAATTTTAGAGCCTAGCGCTGGTAGCGGAAATATTGCTGAGTATATCACTAAAACCTACTCCAATGTTCAACTAGAGGTAGTTGAGGTGAATTACAACCTACGACAAATTCTAGAACTAAAAGGATTTAATCTCGTAGGGAAAAACTTTCTGGAGTTTAACCCCAGTCATTTATACAATGCCTGTATCATGAATCCTCCATTTTGCGAACTTGTCGAGCATATCTATCAAGCTTGGAAGTTAATTACATCAGGTGGTGTATTAGTTTCAGTCGTCCCTGAATCGGTTTTCTTCAACCGGAAGTATCAAAGCTTCAAAGAGTGGCTACAGAGTAATAAGAGCTATGTCGAGTTGGTAGATAAAGATGCCTTTTTGAGTTCAAATAACCCTACAAATGTAGCTACTAGAATCGTCAAAATAATTAAACCATAGTGTACTACAAGCGTATGGCGTACTGCCAAATTGATGAAACTAGGTATGTCACGTACATCTTCCCTAAATGGGGAAAGTATACGAGATACAAAACCCTTACACAGCAAGAATTAGAACTAGCAGTTACTAAGTGCAAGCTTGCTGGTTGGAAAGTCAGTAATGTCACCAAACTTACTAATAAAATGCTTGAAATTAAACCCCAACGAACAAGGAGATAAATATGGCAATTGAAACTATTGCTTCCTACAGATTTATTCCTGGTAAAGATAGTCACATAACAACTTATGGCGCACCTGAAGAACAAACAGTTGCAATTCACAATTCAAACACAACATCTGTGTCACTAACTTTCACAACTGAAAATACATCTGTTCTTAGACAAATCATCATCAATCTTCAGCAAATCTATCAGACACTTTTAAATACCAAAACTGGAATTATTCAGGAAGACACTTACATGAACAACTTTACCGAATTAAAGAAAGAGTGCATTGAGAACAGCACTGCAATAGGGTTTCCTTCCACAAGCGATTGTGAGGTTTTCTCGATTAAAGATTCTAAAGTTTAAATGATGAAACCTGTATCTAAATAGCGAAAAATTAATAAATATTTCAAGTCGTCTTTATAACAGACGATTTTTATTTTTTACAACGGCTTTTTGCTTGACGCATTAAAAATTGATTTCAATTAATTAAAATTATGGCAAGAAATCAAACAAAGCCTACTACTGAAGAAAGC
This sequence comes from Komarekiella delphini-convector SJRDD-AB1, assembly GCF_014831675.1. Lineage (GTDB taxonomy): Bacteria > Cyanobacteriota > Cyanobacteriia > Cyanobacteriales > Nostocaceae > Komarekiella. The sequence goes on from NZ_VJXY01000004.1 coordinate 171,877, forward strand.
ACAGTCTCAGAGTCTGAACCTCCTCAACAAACCGTTCAGAATGGGGCAAACATACAAAAGCGTAAATCAGCTATTTCTAAATTTGCCAATCCTGAGTACAATGCGCCGATTAGCAATATCTGCATCTGCCAAGTCATCAACCACATGGAAGCAGAAAAAGTTGGGTTGTTTATAAAAGATAAATATTTAGCAGCAATTAACTGGCAAGGACAAGAACCAACACACAAGCACACCTTCTCCAGTGGTACGCCAGAAATGGGAGTATTGTTGCAATCGCCCAGAATGCACATTCTTGATGTTTCTCCCAGATATATTGAACAGCGCGATGATGGCAAAATTGTGGGGGTGTACGAATCACCTGATGGGTACGAAATGTACCAAGCACTCGGCAAAGATGCCGCAGTATTGAGACGATTCTACTTGTTGCAACTTGTCGATGAAAATAATAACAACCTGCATTCAGTACCAATTGTCTTATCAATCAAAGGCGTTGCATCATCAAAATTTGGCGAGGCTTACAAGCAATTCCAACGCGAACTAGAGGTTGCATTCGCCCGATTTACTGATACAACTGTCGCTGAAAAACGTGCAGAGTTTCATCGCCTTGGTGCATTTCAACCCACCTTCACACCATCCCTTGAACCGAAAGAAGCAGTTAACCAAAGAGATAAATCTTGGGTAGCAGTTGTCACTTCCTACAAATCACCAAACCCCGATGGCAGCGATTTTCTCGAATTCTTCTCAGAGGCCAAAGAAATCGATATCCAAACAACAATGCAGGCAAATCCCGAATTTTCTCACCGCATCGGTAAAACATCAACCGTTGTAGCAGAACATAACCGCCTCATAGGTGCAGCCGATATGCCAATAGCAGCACTTCCTCCTAGTACAGGAGGTCATGACTATACAGCATACAGTACTGAGATGGAACAACTGCCTTACTAAAACAAACTACCTCATCTAAGCAAAAAGGGTGCTAGAAATAGCGCCCGTCAAGGAATCATCCACTAAAAACCAAGTAACAAATGAAACTAACAATTGAACAATCTAAACTCGCAGAAATTCTAGAAACCGCTTACCTCGCAATCAGTCCTAAACCCACTGACCCAATTTTAGGAAATATCTTACTGATTGCAGATGAAGACGGGATAGTATCAGCAACAGGTACAAACCTTAACCTCACAATTCATACTACAACCACCGCTAATGTCGAAATTTCAGGTCAGGTAGCACTCCCTGCCAAACTATTAACTGACACTGTTAATAATGTCAGAGGAGAAATTACCCTAGAAGTAGAAAACCAAGCCTGCATAATTACTCACAATAGCGGTAAGTGCCGACTAATTGGGGGAAAATCTGACGAGTTCCCAACACTTCCCAAGGGGGAAAACCCGACGGAGATAAACTTAAGTGCCAAGAAACTCCAAGCTGCCCTTGAAGGGACACTCTATTGCGCCAGCAGCGACGAAACAAAGTTGGTTTTAACTGGTGTCAACTTTAAAATTGATACCAACAAGTGGCAAGCTGCTAGTACAAATAGTCACAAATTAGCGCTAGTAACAGGAACACTTGATAGCGAATATTCTGACCCAATCAACTTCACTGTTCCAGGTAAGTCACTTAGCGAGTTAAACAAAATTCTCTCTCAAAGCGCTGATACGAGCGTCTGCAATATTCTTCTATCAGATAGAACTATCGAGTTTAGCCTTCCTAATACAAAGCTCATTTCCCGACTTCTGGAGGGAGAATATCCCAAAATCAATAGCTTGATTCCCCGGTCGTTTGAGTATGAATTTACATTAGAGCGCAAGGGATTTGAGAGCGCGCTGAAGCGGGTAAGTTATCTAGCCGAACGCAAGCAAAAGGTTGTCAAAATCCTCTGGGAATTGGAAGCTACACAGGCAACACTATACACCGAAGCTACTGATATCGGGGATGCAGTTGACTCGGTACTGATGAAATCAGTAACTAGTAATTCAGAAAACATCAGTATTGGATTAAACATCGACTACCTGATCGAAGGATTAAAGCATATCAGTACCGATGAAATCGTGGTGCGGTGCAACAAACCCACGCAACCAGTCATTGTCTGCCCGATGGGAGGGCTACTCAATCAGTTGTATCTGGTAATGCCTGTAGAAATCAAGCAGGGGTTTGAAAAGGTAAATAGCCAAAGTACAAAGGCAAAAGTTAGCACTCAAACTGAGTCTGGCACTGAAGAAGTAACAAATGTGGCACAGGCAACTGACGATAGTGAAACTCCTCAAATAGAAACGCCAACCGTAGTAGCGAAAGATACTAACAAAGGGAAGTCAACTTCACGATCGCCACGAACGAAAAAAGAAGCGGCGACTGCCTAAAAAATCAAACTTCCTACCAACCACACTGGTAGGGAGTAAATAAAACACCCGTTTATCATCAAAATTATGTACCAACCACTACATCTCAAGTACCGCCCCCAGACCCTTAGTGAAGTAATCGGGCAGGAACATATCGTCCGCACTCTCATAAATGCGATACTCCCAGGAGGAAGTCACTCCGCGATCGCTAAACGCCCGCCTTCTCCTAAAGGAGACGCGCAAGGGACGGCGATCGCACTCCAGAGGATTGCACCCGCCTACCTATTTAACGGCCCCAAAGGCACGGGCAAGACTAGCACCGCCCGCATCATGGCTAAATCCCTCAATTGCCAGTCAACCCAGGAGCCGACAACCAAGCCCTGCGGAGAATGCAACTCATGCAAGGGAATTACAGCCTCTTCTTCCTTGGATGTAACTGAGTTAGATGCTGCCAGCAATAGCGGGGTAGAAACAATCCGCGAGTTAATTTCCACTATCCAGTTTGCACCAGTTGAGGGAAGGTACAAAATTTTCATTATTGATGAATGTCATGCCCTAAGCAGTCAATCGTGGCAGGCGCTTCTCAAGACAATTGAAAATCCACCTCGTCATGTAGTTTTCATCTTCTGCACAACTGAAATACACAAGGTTCCTGAAACTATCATCTCGCGCTGTCAAAAGTTTGATTTTAGGAGAGTAGGGCTAGAAACACTTGTTCAGTATTTATCAGAAGTTGCCCAGAACGAAAACATCAACATTAACGCAGCTGGTATTTGGGCGATCATCAAGTCTTGTGGAGGTTTTATTCGCAACTGTCTTGTATTGCTCGATCAATTGAGCAACCTGGGAGTAGATGAAATCACACCAAACTGGGTTTGGGAATTATCAGGTGTCGTTCCCGAACACGACCTACTTACCCTAACCGAAAATCTTGCTAAAGGGGAGGTAACAGCTAACTTACAAATCCTCCAAGACTTAATTGAGTATGGCAAAAACCCATTCGTCATCTACTCAAGTTTAACTGGGTTTCTCAAAGACCTGCTAGTGGCTAAAACTGCTCCTGATAATAGACAAATTACTCAACTGGAGGAAGACACTTGGCAGGAACTCGTTACTATTTCTCAGATGTGGGAACTAACCCAGATTCAGGCAAGTATTGCCCTGTTAATGTCAAGACAACAGTTAATGCGTGACTCGGAGGCAGCTAAACTTTGGTTGGAAGCGACACTCATTGAGTTAAGCAATATCAAAGAAGAAAAACAACCTTGGACTAATTGGAAAACAATCCAAGATGCTATCAATTGGGGTAAAGAACAACTCCCACATTTATCCCAATCTGAACTCGAAAGGCATTGGAACAATCTTACTCCCATTAAAGGTAAAAAAGCACCTGCGTGGGTACAACTGGTACAAGAGCTTCAGATGAAGTCTCAATTACAAACTGCCTAATTCAAATGTTCGTCACTTTGTAAAAACACTTACTTTCCCCAATAAAAACTTTGGGGAAAGATTTTTTCAGACTTATTCAAAAATTACATTAAATATAATACACTTACATCTACAGCAATATCTACCTTGTGCAGCAAGCCTCAAGATTAATAAAGACTGTCCTGACTGGGAAGCAAAAAATTAAGATATCAAGTAATACCACAACAAAATTTAACAACTGGCATTCTGGAAGTATCTGATTAAAATTATGCCAGTTGAAGCAATTAGCCTTCGTACAGGACTTGAATTACCAGCAGCGAACAGACATTTGTGCAATTCTCTTAACCTCTCACAGGTGCTTTGCGGGCAACATGAACAGCAGAAAGAAACTCAAGTTGCACACTATCTCCAATTTTTTCTAGCTTCTGGCGCAATCCTGCAAATAGTCGCTCTTCCGCTTGTGGCTCTAGTCCCCGATGGGTACTCAAAAGCTTGAGGTAGTCATCAATGCTATAGGTGACTTCACACGCAGTTTGCTCGACAACCAACTCTTGAAAACAATTGGAGTCTAAAATCTCTTGTTCAAAACCCCTCAAAATCTCCGCTTGAACTTCCGCACCTTCGTATCGAACAAAGGAGGGTGCATAAGCTTGATACACTTCCTCTAGAACTTGGTAAACTTCGTATTTCGGTTCTGGGGTCAGATTCCATAGCAAAATAAGAAAACCATTATCGCACATTGCCGATGCTGTCTTGGTATATCTAATCTCTGGCGGTATCCAGTGAAAGGCATTAGCAGATAGAACGGCATTGAACTGTTTTGCTTCTAGTTCCCACTCCTCAAATGAAGTATTGCAAATTGTAACTTTTGGATATCGATCGCAGTTGTGTTGTGCCAAATGACAAAAATCCTGGTTTGGCTCAATACATGTCATTGAAAAACCAAATTGAGCAAAAGCCACCGTCGCATTTCCTGGGCCACAACCAACCTCAAGAATCGATGCATCTGAGTCAAGTTGGGCTAAAGCCACAGACCGATCAATTAGTTCCTTTGGATAGTGCGGTCTTGCATTGTAATAAACATCAGCAACGGGAGAATACCAAGTCTTTCGCTGTTCCAAATCCATAGAAGCTCTGGCATTTATTTCTTGTCTAAAGTCTTGCATAAGCTAGGGCGTGTCAGCGATGAAGTCCAATTTCATTTTAGAACCAGCAAGGGATCTGTCAAAATTTTTATTAATAACCACATATGCAGCCGCTTTCAATATTCGCCCTTCCTAATAATCTAAATATGATTTTTGAGGTATTTTTATTACCCAAAAAACCACCAACTAAACCACAAGGATTCATGCAAAAAAAAAGTAATTAATTTTGGAGATTATGAATTATAACCACCGAGATTTTATTACCAAATCTGGTAATAAGATTATCGTTGATGAGGAAAGACTCGACATATTCTGGTCAGATACTACCCCAATACCTGAATGGCATCCTACAGTAAATATTCCGACCTATGGGGCGCTCAAAACTCTGGTAGTCGATATTGAGACGGCAGGGATAAACCCAAGAGAAAATCGGATCTATGCAATTGGCTGCATGAGGGAGATAGGAGAGATTGCCATTTTTATGTATCAAGCCGAAAGCAAAATCCTCCTGGAGTTTTTCAAACACCTAGAAGCAAGCAAACCAGAAGTAATTTACACCTACAATGGAACAGAATTTGACCTACCGTTTCTCATTACCCGCTGCGAGTTACATGGCATTCCTCATCCGTTTAGAATTGCATCTAAGAAGCGTACTATCCGAACTGCTCAAGTACGCGGCGAGCCACTGCAAATTCGAGAGGTATTCATCCGCAACTGCCTGCACGTAGATATTTTTATCTGCGTTCTCAGGTGGGATTTTGTTGCCAAGGAACTTACTAACGGGCGATCGCTTAAACAGGTGGTACTGGAAATGGGATTGCGTAAGCAAGCGCGACTGGTTCTACCCTATGAAGAAATTCTCGCATGCTGGAAAGCCGATTCTGGTAGTAGGGGATGGCAGAAAATCAAGGATTACCTTATTTACGACTTGGAAGATACGCAACTCATAGCTAACAGACTTGTACCTTCATACCACTATGAAGCACTGGTTGTACCGGGGATGAACCTCCAGCAGTTAGCCCTCGCTGGTAACGGCACCAAGTGGAAGCAAATATTCTCGCATCACTACCCAGGATACAAACCCAAGCCCGACCGTAAGTATAAATTTCAAGGGGGGATAGCCTACTCTATTCCAGGACTATATAAAAAGGTTGGATACATTGATATCAGTTCTATGTACCCCAAAACCATCTTGTCGAAAGGGATTGTCTCTTGTAAGGATACAAAGCGAATCGGCTTGAGCATCTTGCAATATTTGGTAAATGAGAAATCAAGGTTGGAACAAGTTGCCAGCACCGGAGACATTGTTGCCAAGGAAAAAAGAGAATCTACCAAAGTTTTAGCTAATTCTCAGTTTGGGTTCTTCGGAACATCGGAACTCACCTTCAACGATATGGAAGCAGCCGCCTTGGTAACAGCTTACGGTCGGCGCATCCTACAATTCATGATTGAGGTAATCAATCAAGCTGGTGCAATCCCTGTAGAAGTTGATACTGATGGGGTGTTCTTTACTCACCCCAACCCAGAAAAAGTGTATGCCACACTTCAGTCTGAATTACCCAAAGGAATAACCGTCAAATTAGAGTTTATTGCCAATGCAATGTTTATTCCGCAAAGGGGAACTAAGAACTATCTGTTATGGCTAAAAGATAACTGGATTATCCGCAAAGGTAGTTGGAGAAGCCGTTCTCGCTCAAAACTAGAGAAAGAATTCCCTGTTGAATATCTAACCTACTTAATCCAAAACCAATCCACAGCAGAGGAATATTTCAGAGATGTAAAATCACAGATTTTATCAGGAAAATACCCGATAGAAAAACTCTCCATTACTCGCAAAATTCGTGTTGGGGAAAAAGAACTTCTTAAATTAGGAAAACCTGGTGATGTAGTAATTTACTATTACGGAATCAGAGGTATTACTAATATCAGCACTAATGAGAGCTATTCACGTCAATACTATCTTGACATTATCGAAAAAAGGCGAGAAGAAATCCTCAAAATAGCCGCTCCTGAAATACTAGAAGGGAATGAACGTCAGTTATCTCTTTTCTAAATAAATAAACTTGATATTTAACCTAAGCACTAAAAATAATAAATGTCAAGTCTTTTTTCAATTCATGAATTCTCAATATATTTGTAAATAATGACAAATACTTACAAGCAAATAGACTTTCATTAGAAAAGTATTTTCAGGCATTTATATTAAACAAAAAATAGGTCTTCAAAAATTAAAAAGCAGATTAACAAACACAGTGCCAGTCATTAATTAACTGATTAATTTCGTCAATTCAGTGATGTATTAATGGAGATATTATTCTTAAATTGGAAAAGTAACTAATGAAAAATAAATCCTCATATCGCAAGCCCAGGCTTAATAAAAAACAAAGGGCTTGGGTGAACTCATTCCTCGCATCTCATCCTAATGCCAGAGTTAGAAATATCTATGAATTAGATGGCGATCGCGTAGTTGAAATTGAGTGGTGGGAAAATACAAATCCAATAATATTAGACCCAAAAACCTACATTCAAGGAATTATCAGCTACAAGATACGGGTCAAACTAAGGAAATTTGGCGATGCGAGAAAAACAGCCGAGTTCTCGTACCGGATCACCCCGCCACAAAAACGAAGTGCATCATGGCACTTAACAGGTCAACTCTCTCTAGAACTTCCCCAGTGTTACGAAGTTACAGAACCAAACAACCCAGTTATCGTTAAACCAAAAAGGAGAAATATTAAAACCAAGAAAGTTAAAAAATTTATTCAGCATACTCTTCCTCTATCAGGAATTAGTGCCCAGCTTCATACTATAAATATCGAAGATGGTGGTGTTCCTTTATCCGAACAATAACTATTACTAGAAAGCGTATTGCACCTAAATCTAGATACTGGTAAAGAGACTAAACTTCCAGGAGCTATAGTCAAAATTCTTTCCCATAAAAAAGCTAGTTTAAAGGAATGGGAAACAGCTATTGCGCTATATGAGGTAACTGGTTCTAGTGGAGTAATAGAATATCTCCAACAATTAGATTCTTGGCGGAAATATTTGGGTACTCAACCAGTAGAAAATCCTGCTGATAAAGTCTCAAATCAAAAGTCAGTACAGTCAGTACAAAATTAAGTGTAAGTATTTGCTGATCGCTATATTTTGCTAGCGGCTATATAACAAATACTAAGGATATGAAAAGAGTTAATACTAACTCTTATTTTTTTAAACCACCGCTTACGACTAACGTCTTATAAATAAATGTTTATCTAATCTATCATGACTGTATATCTGTACTACGGCGAAGATAGCTACTTACTCAATCAAAAAATTGATTATTTAGTGAATCAAAATGTTCATGCGGAATGGAGAGCTTTCAATTACGTTAAGCTATCTGGAAATGAGAAAAATATTGCTGCCAAAGTCTTTACTGAGGTTATGACCTTGCCCTTTGGAGAAGGTAATAAAATTATTCATACAGACAGCGACTCTCTAATTGGAAGTTTATCAAATGAAGATAATAACCAAGAACTTGAAAATCACCTTTCCCGAATACCTTCAAGCAACATTCTACTAATTACTGGTAACAAAAAGCCAGATTCGCGCAGGACAGTAGTAAAAACTATCCTAAAATATGCCCAGCAAGAAGAGTTTCCTCTCGTCCCTAGTTGGGATAAAAAGGGGATAGTTAACTTGATAGGAAAGTATGCAGCTGCTCATCAAGTTAAACTCACGCCAGATGTCACTGATTACCTAGCTGAAGCAATTGGTAATAATACTGCACGAGCCGATAGCGAATTTGCTAAACTTGCTGTTTATGCAAGCGAACAAATAATCTCTATTGAGGAAGTAAAACAGCTCGTTGGCAATCAGAATACTGACTACCTAAAGCTTACTATTGCTATGTTAAGAAACCATCCCAGTTTAGCAATAGTGCAGGTATCTAAACTAATAGATAATAATGAACACCCGCTCAAAATAGTAGCAACACTTACCTCTATTTTCCGCACTTGGTTCATAACCAAAGCTGGGGTAGAAACTAAATTATCTGATACTAAGATTGCAGAAATAGCTGAACTGAAAAACCCCAAAAGATTGTATTACCTCAAACAAGAAGTCAAGTTTGTAGGCGTTCAAAAGCTTAAACACAGTCTTACTTTACTTGTACAACTCGAAGCCGAACTCAAAAGCGGAGTTGACAACCTAACCAGTCGAATTGCTGAAATTTCTACGATATGAAAAACAACCCATTTACAGAAATCACCGGACAGCATACCGCCAAACTTCTCCTGACTGAAGCAATCGAACAGAATAAAATTGCTCCTGCATACCTATTTAGCAGTCAAGTTGAAGGAGTGGGGAAAGGAAAAACTGCTTTGGCGATCGCAAATGCGATACTCCCAAGAGAGAGTCGTTCCGCGATCGCAGGAGAAAATAACCATCTAGACATCTTACAAATCAAACCAACCCATCCCGAAAACACCTCCCAGCAGAAAGGTATACCTGCTATTCGAGTAGAACAGGTGCGCGAGGTAATTGAATTTCTATCAACTAGTGCAGTCAAGACCAAGCAAAAGGTAGTGATTATCCACGAAGCAGATATGCTCAACCCTACCGCCGCCAACAAACTTCTCAAGACGCTGGAAGAACCGAAAACTGGAACATTTATCCTGATCTCGTCCTATCCTCAAAAGCTATTACCCACTATCAAGAGTAGGTGTCAAATCATACCTTTCCAAAGGTTAACTGATGAGGAGGTTATCTCTGTTCTGAAAGACCAACAAATCGAGGTAACAGAAAAAATACTAGCTATCAGTTCAGGCAGTCCTGGTCAAGCGATCGCCAACATCACAATGTTAGCTTCCATCTCAAAAGAAATCATAACTCAACTGGAAGTGCCTCCTGACGATATTCTCAACGCACTCAGTTTGAGTAACTCCATCTCAAGCTGGAATCACGAGACACAATTATGGCTGCTTACCTACCTGCAACACAACTGGTGGCAGAAATTAAAAAGCACTCAATTGCTAGCTAAATTCACGCAAGCAAGGAAGCAATTGCTGCATCACGTTACTCCTAGAAGCGTTTGGGATAACCTACTTCTGCCATAGCAAAACCCATCCATTATCAAAAAGCACTGCCAGTTAGAAGTATTTCTAGCTGGCAGTATTTATTTACACATAAGGAATATGAACCAGCAACAAAGCTTATTCGATGTCGAAGAAACCATCCGTAACAGCAAAAGCCAAAAAGCTAGCGAAATTCTTACTCCTAGCACTAGAAAGATACTTCAGTTACTAACCAGCCAAAGGATTAACAAAGTTGTAACAGCCAGTCTACTCGATCTAGCAGGAGCAAGTCATGAAATTGTTCAATACATCGTCGGGCCAATTGTGACTCAGCAGAATGGCTGGCAACAGTCAATTCCGTCCTGGGTAGGAAAAGCGATCGCAGTCGATAGATTAGATACAGCGTTAAAAGAGATAGACAAGGGAGAAGTAGGTAAACTCGCCTCTAGCAGCGAAGTTGTTGCACTTATGATGCCAATTGCTTTTGAAGTGCCGCTTTCATCTGAATGGACGGATGTTTACCTCTGGGCAAGTTATGATGCCCTCCTAAGGCACAGACCTTTTGAGAATTTCAAATACGATAAACTGTGGGAGAAGATCGGTACAACCCCAATTCAGTATGAAAAAATCCGCTCTGATTATGAAACCCTAGCTGCTGATATCCGTTCCCGCATAGTCAAACACGCGGCGAAAGAAGGGTGGGGTAAAAGGTCGTCAAATAAGAACAAACACCCTGTTAAAGCAACTACAACTGAAAGTAATATTCAGATGGAGCAATTATCACTGTTCTCATAACTAATTTTCAGTACTTTTTTCTACACTCTTTTCAAAGTCCTTCCTCTCCTTCTCTGTGAAAGGAGGGAGTTCTTCTTTATAATAAAAATTACCTAATTTCTGACACTGATTGACATAAATTCGTCTTGCTGAATCACTTGCCCTCAAGTCCTGACGTAAAAGTAATTTAAACGATTTTTCACGCTCTTTCAATTCCTTCAATGCTACAAGGATTTCTTGTGATACAGCAGGATTTTCATAAGTAGAAGAAAGTTCCTCACTTGATGAATAAACCTTTAGTTTATTGCCAGCAGGTTGAGTTAGAAGTCGCTGAGTGTTATACGAACGCCACAAACCCAATTTCTCGCGCCGTAATGACTCAATTTCAACTTCACCAACTCGGTCTGGAGTACTGCGCCGCACGTAGACAAAACAACCTTTATCAGCTGCTACAGTCAAATTCACTTTCACGCCATTACCATCAAAATAGAACAAGTCAATTAAGTCGTTCTCTGCATTAACTTCTCCAAGCTTCTCTTTATTCGATAAATCAGGCAACGCTTCTGGATTTAGCGATGGCATAGCATTATTAACATTAGCTGGGGATAATGATGGCGTAGGTGAAGAATTCGATTCTATAGCCGAGACTTTATCTTCTTTTTCTGGAGATGAACATCCAATCAGTAAGAGTAACAATCCTATAAATAAGTATTTATTCATAAGTAAAAATCTATATTTGTAAACCAACAATAAAATATTAGTTATTGCTTCCCACTCAACCGACCTGTTTGATAAAAATCATACAGGCTAGGGAAAGCTTTTTCTAAAAGCCAGTTGCGCCCAACTTCTGATTCAGGAATATTATAAGCAACCATATAAAAACCACTTCTGTAAGCAGCTATACCCAAACAAGCTTGTAAGCTGGATATGGCCCGCGAAGAAGCTGGAATAGCCATCAAATCTTCCAGATGACTGGGATGATAATTTTGTTCTACCAGCAGAAAATAAACCAAAGTATGAACCAACCGGGATAAAACAACTGTTCGGTCTTGCCAACGTTCTAAATGAGACTTGATACAGAAGTAATCAGGTAAATCAGCCGTCTGAGATTCATCAATGAATAAATCACTATGGCTTTCGATAAAACTAGAATCCAGACCTATAAACTGTTTGAGAAAAACAAGCGTTTTCCCCCAACGTTCGTGTCCCTCAGTTTCAGCAGAAAACGCACCTTCTGAATACTGCGAACCGTACTTCTGTTGGAGTTCGGCAACAGCCTCTTGATTGATATCACCCTGCCAATCAGATTCATTAAAAAACTCTTTTAAAATCTCTTGTAAATAGATGGGTGAAAGCTCATTAACATCTGGATATTCATCATCAAAATCGTCTTCATAAGTATCAATAATAAATTTCTCTAACTCGATTTCTAGCTCTTGCTTTTTATTAACTGGCAGTAATGATTTAGCGTCTTCTAACGATAGAGGAAAATCTAAATAAGGATGACCTTTGGCTAAGTAAGAATAACCTAAATATACTAAACTTTCAAGCGCGATAGTCCGGGAAAAATACTCATCTTGTGGATGCACGCATACTCGGTCTAGTTCCTTATCTACTAGCATCATGGTAATTGCTAGTAGGGCAAACCATGACGCATCGTGCAAACAAGTCGGTAAATCAGCAATTAAATCTACTAACTTTAGTTCTAGGATTTCTCCCCAAACGCCTATCCTAGTTGTATTTGAAACATCACAAAAATGCTCTACATCTTCTCCAACAGATGTTTCTCCTAACCAGGTAAGATTTTCTACCCGTAAAGAAGATGAGTAGTCAGAAGTCAGCTGGTTTTGGCTATCCTCGTCGGACTGTATCCACATTAAAGCCAAAAGTATCAGCTTACAAATACTTACTCGCTTCAGGAGAAGATATTCAGGCATAAGTCATTACTTATAATTTTTAGATGCATACCACGCTAATTGCGATACCACCATAGCACAGAGTAACTTGTCGTTCCCTAGTAAAAACCACAACTTTACGATAAACAAGGACAAAAAATAACTCATAAGTATGAATAAAAAAGAATGTGGTTTAAATAAAACAACTCGTCAAAATAATAAATCCTGAAAGAACTAATGCTGACGCAGCAATAAGAGAAATATATAAATCCTCGCGTTATGAACTATATCAACAAAGTCATGCTGGTTGGCAGATGCGGACAAGAACCAGAACTCAAGTATTTCGAGTCTGGCGCAGTTAAGGCTTCAATGTCTATTGCAGTCAGACCACCCTACAGAAGTGAACAAGCCCTTTGGTTTGATTTAGTCGCCTGGGGAAATCAAGCAGAAGTGATTGGAAATTACGTTCGTAAAGGAACCCAAATTGCAATTACTGGCGAATTTGGATTTGATCGTTGGGCAGATAAAAATTCTGGCACTATGCGGCAAAAACCCGTAATTACAATCAACGCTATTGAATTGTTAGGTTCACCCCGTAAGGAAGAATCTACATCCACTTCTGCACCAAATGAAACACAGGCTGTAGCTAACGCAAATTTCTAGGAAATTACAAATCGCCTATGCATTATAAATCGTAGGCGATAAACCATCTAATCAATCTACAAATAAAACGAACATGATTCATAATACTGCAACTATCAATCTTAAGTCAGTGAACACTACCCACGACAAAGAAGGTTCCTTGATTGCCTTTGGGATCGCCGAATTCTACTACCGTTCCAAGGAAGGAGTAGTTGCTGACGAGATGCCATTCCGTTCCAAAGGCGCACCCGCTGTCGTTATTAACGAACAAGGGGAAGGCGTACACGGCACAGCAGAAGGATATCTTGATTTGCTAGTTGATAACAGGGGTGATTACAAAGAAAAGATTGCCACATTCGTAATCAGAAACTTTATGTCAGCACAACCCATCAACGAACTCACCCAGGTTAGTAAAACCCCTCACTCGCCAGAAACTCCCGATTTTGCCAAAGAACTACTCGAAGATAACGTTACTTCGACAGATGAAGATTTAGACCAAGAACCTCCGTTCTAGATCCACTTAACTGAATAAATAATGCTAGTACATACAGACTTACTTGTTGGTACTGGCATTATTTTTTTACAGAAATCCGGAATAAAAATCTACTGTTTGGTAGAATCGCTGACATCAACTTATCTTATATAGTACATAAATACTAAAATACTTACACAAGAGCTAGATTTCAAACTTTTTTGACATAATTACCCCACGGGTTGGGAATTACCGTTGCCAACTTCATCTGACGGTTACAATTCAAAATCAAGACTGAATGTTTCGTCATCAGGATCTTCTGGTTTTGGGTCTGGAGATGGCTGGGGATTCGGCTGAATAAGTTGGTTTGACTCAGTATTAATCGGCGTAAAAGCTACTTTTTGTGTGGCTAATCCAGCCTTTATGAAAACAAAATAGCAATCAATGATAAAGTAAAGCGTTTCCAAGTAACTTTTATCTAGTTTTTGGGATTCTGCAAATATCCGCTCACGGTAGCTATCTTTGATCCGAACTTTTACCGGAGCTAAGTCTTGTTTATCTGTCATTGTTATAACTTTACTTCCCAGATGTGTTTGGTGAATTCTTGCTCGTAATGGTTTTTGCCATTTCTAGAAGCCCAAAAACATTAGCTTCTACCGGATTATCCAGAATTTTGAAACCGTTCTTCTCTAAGAGCTTCTTAAATCCTGGTAACAGACACCCTCCACCAATCGCCCAGATTTCATCCCCTTGGTGCTTGGCATCAAGTGTCAAATTCACCACTTTCTTCAAGTATTTTTCATACCAATCTTTCAAACAAGCACTGTATATATCTTTGATATCGATGTCACGGCTGTACTTGGTATGTCCCATTTCCAGACAAAATCGAATCTTGGATGCATCCCCGATTTTTCCCCCATTTAGATGTTTCATTTTTTGGGAGATATCATCAATGAGAACTTCTACACCGATGGGATAGGCAGTGTGAACTTCTCGTTTCCCCTGGTTGTAACGAGAATACAGAGTCGTACCATTGCCAAAGTCTAAAATTGTTAATTTTTTGGGTAGTTGATGCCCAAACAATGCACCCATACCCTCTAGTACAACTTTCAGCACTTCTACTTTCACGTCTGATTGTTTGCCAGCAAGTATCGGCTGATATTCTCCATTTAGTACTTTTTGTAGTTCTTCAGCCAGACCAACATCATGTAAACTGACGACTAATTTTAAGTGCCAAGCCTTACGGTGTGGAAGATGTGCCAATGCACCGAACAAAGTCAACAACGCATTATTGACTTTGTTTTCATTGTTATCCGTGTTCCGGTCAAAATGATAACCTGTACGGAAAGCTGATTCCCCGACAGTGTAAGCACTACCGTTAAAAACTACCCGTCCGGGTACATCTTCCATCTCGGCATTGGTTATATAGCTGGGAACACGAACAACTTCAAAGCCATCGACTAAAAGTTTTAGGCTTCCGTAACCGTTATCAAAGCCAGCAGGAAAAATTTTTTGCAAGGCGTGAATGTTCGACATAGGGATCAAGTCAATACGTTTTGATTTGTGAAAGTTATCTGTTCAGATTATCTAGGGGAGCAGGAAAGCAGGGGAGAGAAGAATAACTTGCTATGAGTCTTTCCCCAGAACTCTGCCCCTCCCCTCTCTAACCTCAAGAGCTTATCATACCCTTTGGGGGCTAAGTGGGGTACAAAATATCAAACACCTAAATATACCCCATAAAACCCCTATAAAGCCCCTATGTAGGTGTCAAATTCTCATTGAAGTCCTAATCTATTTTTGGGGTACACACAGCCCCCATACAGCACCCATCAGAATTTTTGAAATCTTTTCTATGAACGCAGTAGAAATTAACTTACAAAAAAATAGAGAAGAAGGAATAAAAAACTTTAGTTGTGGATCTAAGCCCACTTAAAAAAATATTTATTCCGAGACGCATAGCGCGAAATACAAAGCGTCCTTGCTTCAATCCCGCGTTTCAAAACGTTGGTTCCCAACACCCTCTAAAATGGTTGACTGTTTGATTTATACTCTACTGTCAATGTTTTTGTTATTAAATTAGCTTCCCGCAAGATGTCTAGCCCTAGCTCTCATACAGCTATAATTTATCTACGAGAAATTGGTCGCTTTCCGAGGCTATTGCCAGAGTAAAAGATTATCTACACAAGACTTGTAAGGTCAATGCAAAACTTGATAAGCAAAACAATTCTCAAGTGCAACGACTAGAGCGGTCCCCAACTAGGGCTGAACTAGCTGCCGAGGTAAATAAAACAGAAGCACAGTTAACCCAAATTCAAAAGCTTGGTCAACTGGCTAAACAAAAAATGATTACCGCCAACCTCCGATTAGTGGTTGCGGTAGCTAAAAAATGTCGCTGGAGTAACCTGGAATTTCTGGATCGATTGAAGAGGAGTCATTCCAAGGTACGCTCTGCTCATGGACAAGGAATGAAAGCTTTACGAGGTGAGCAAGACCAGATTAAAGATTATTTGGTTTCTTGAAAACTTATTTATGTCCAAGGAGAAGGAATCGCTATTGTAGAAAGCACTTCTCCCGTACTCACTCTAATAGCAGTTTGCTCAGAGTTGGGGCATTGAACTTTAACTTGGATGATTGAAGACCGTCCATTATATTCTCCAACTACAGGCTCACCCGTAAACTCACAAAGTATTCCCTCTTGGCAGTGTCAGCACTCAAATATAATTCGGCTCACTGCTTTGTCACAGTCTAGAAATCTCACATTCTGAAACCGTTCGGCTGATAATTCTGGTTTGACTCTACAGGATTCAGGCGAAAGCCGTTTGGGTAGTTTAGATGGGCGCTCGATAGATTACATGGACATCTCCGGTTCAGTGAACTAAGTCGGACGAGATAGTATTAGTCCAACTTTTTCCGAATCTCTTTTGCCTTAGCTTCTAATACAGCCAATAAATCTCTCAGTTGCTCTTGCTGGATATCTTCGATCTTAGTTGCTGAGACATCTCGAATTAGAGAACTAATTTGGTGACTTGGTTTAGGTTTTGTTTCAGGAGCATGTTCAGCAATAGTTTGGGCAACTAGAAAACGAGTTTGAGCGACTGTTAGCCTTTCTTGCAAAACTTGTGATGTAGTATCTTGTCGGATTTTAAGAGCTTTAGTTTCTTCAACTTTTAAATTTTTAGAATTTAGTTTTTGGAGCGATCGGGCATGATTTGCACCAAGTCCCGATTCTCTAATCGCAATTTTTAAGTCTTCTGAAAGCCGTAAACAAGGAAAGACATTTGCATCTACTGATGCTGGATTTTGCTGAAAACGTAGTAATAACAGAAGAATACTTTGTTCTATTTCGTCTAAATTAAATGCTTTAATGCCTTCTGACTGCTCTTTTCTAGTTAAAACAACCAATTCAGTTAATTGGGGCAAAAGTTTTTTTGCGTTTAATCTAGCTATTGCTCTCCTAAGTGCTCTAACTACTTCTTCCTGTTCAAATTCCAAAGCTAACTTAGCCTGTTGAATCAAACCTTCGGCTAAATCTAGCTCATTCAAGCCTTCTCGGTGAAGACTAGTTAATAAAGTGCGTGCATGTAATTCCTCTTCAGAAAGTTCTTTTAGAAGCATCACTGCATCAAGTGTTTCAATTTCTGGCTGTAACTCTTCTGCAACTGATCTCCATCTCCGTTCTCCATCAAAAATGAGATTTCCCGGTAGTAAAATAATCGGCTGTTGTTGCCCTTCCTCTCTAATGGAAACAGCCATACTCCGAATACTATCCGAAGTAAATGTTTGCCTTGCTTGTTTCGGATTGGGTCTGACTTCACTATAGTGAATTTTAAAAATTCCAGATGCTTTCAAATGTTCTCGTAGGTCTTCAATAGTTTGATTGAGGAGTGTACGTTCTTCTTCAGCAAGCTTTCCCTGTGCTTCTTCATCTTTTAATCTTGTAATCTCTGCCTGTAAATCTTCTACTCGTTCTTCAAGCTCAAATATCTGTTGTGAATCAGCAGCAGAAGCAAACATTCCAAGTACACTCGGGTTGTTTAATTTTGTCATCGATTAACCTCTTATTAGCTTAAGTTCGTTAACTAGTGCATCAACAATTGGCAGAAAATCTCCTCTTGCCTCTTTGCCTGGTCTGTAAATTCCCAGAGGTAGCCCTCTACCAGAAGCATTAAGAATATCAGCTGATTCTCGAATTGGGCTAAAATACTGAATTCCCAAATTCTTACAGACTAGGGGAAGTTCCTCAACAATACTTCTATGCGCTCCCCAATCACTTTTCCAACGAGTAGGAACTATACCTAATATTTTCGGAGTCGGTTTCAATCTCAGCCGCTTGCAGTTGAAATAGTACCACTCAATCATCGCCGCAGCACTTTGAGAAGCCTTGTACTCAGGTTGAATGGGAATTAACACGTGGCTAGAAGCTGCAAGAGCAGTCAGTGGTAAAGGCTCCAATGTTGCAGGACAATCGATAATTACAAAATCGTGAGATAAGGGGTAATCACTCAACCGATCTGCAAGAGTATAAGCTCCACGCAGATCCTTTGAAACTTCCCGAATTGTTTCGTGTAATTCTTTTCCGCCTTTACAAACTTGAATTTTGTCAATCTTACCTTGCCAAGCTGTAACTAAAGGCCAGTTCCCATTAAAGTCTGGATGGTAAACATTAGCCATTGTTCCCTGAGTTTTAAATTCTCCTAATCCGCAAAATAATGTCAATGATTCGTTAGGATCGATGTCTAATAGTGCCACTGAATAGCCACGAACACCCAATTCATACGCAAGATTGTATGAAATAGTACTTTTCGCCACTCCTCCAGCGTTTGTCTCAATCGAAAGGGTCAAATTGGCTCGCATAATTTTTTCTCTTTCTTGATTACTATATTTCCAACTCCCAGTCATGAGATAACGTTATATCAGTTTTGGCGAATAATTTTGAGATAATGTTATCTCATTTTTCTGATTTCTCTAACAAGGATTTCTATCAAAATAGATGTTTACTGCAAGTAATCATCTATCTAGCTACACAGATTGCCTAGCCTGGAATTTTACACAAAAAGAAATATACACCGTCAAAGAGGTATTCACTCAACACTTGCTTAATCAAACAGTTACGTGGGAAAGCATTATTGCCTTTGTGCAAGCTGGTTATTAAGTATAAAAACTAACAGCATAATTTTAGTGTCATTTCAACCTTTTAAGCTGTGTCAAGAAGTAGCTATTAATGCGACTTTTTTTAGCTTATTGAGAAGAAAAATCTTTTATTGACGTAATATGATCACCCTGCCAAGAAGATTCTACGCTGAACAACAGTCTTTGTTCAAAGTTTACTCGATTGAAGCGGGATAACAATATTCTCTATCTATCTAACGTCATTACAGAAAGGGGCGCTGCCAACAAGGAAGTATTTTCAATCCCCCTAAAACTAGCTATTCTCACCTAACCATGAGTAATCGGCTCATTCTTGTAGTGGTTATTGAGAAGTTACGTAAAAAGCATCCCAGAAGTGTAGTTGCAGTTCTTGTAACTACACTACTTTTTTCTGAGCTAATCAAACATTCTCGTTCACGGCAATAAAGGTACTAGGTCGCTCACAAGGCGTAAAATTATACTTACGTTTAACTTCTTCATCTGTACTACCTTCAGCGGATTTAGTTAGCAGTACAACCTCAGAGCGGGTATAACCAGTCAACTCATCAAACTGAATAATCATATACTGGTAGAGCGCCCAGACATCCGCCATCCGATTGCCAATACCGGAAGATATCTCGTCAGGTATAAAAATATTACCGTGCCAAGATACCTTAATTCCCTCTTTATGGAAACAAGTGTCTATTTCTGGACGAATGTAATCCGCAGTCCCTCCGCAAAACACCAGTTCTTCAATATCCTCATCCATCTTCGAGCGCAACCATCTGACGATCGCACGCCAATATTCATTTCTAGCAAGCAATAAAGCCTTAGACATCAATTCGCCATCAAGTTGAATTTCATCACCTTTGCGCTTGCGTGAGAATTTCTGCATCACCTGGGAGTCACAACTAACTCCAGCTTCTACCAATACCTCGATAATATTGGGATTATCAGGGCTTAGTCCCGATGTCTTGGAAGTAAAATTATTCACCAGCCAAGACATACCAAAATTGCTGGTTATTCCCGCACCAATTGAACCACTCCGAAAGGTGAAAATACTTGCGTTGCGATAACCAAGCATTACATACATAGAAGCAGGCATATTATTGCCAAGCGATCGCCTACGGTGAAAAAATATCCCACTACCCTCAGAAGCTGCATCATAACGAAGCATTTTTACCCGCATCTTACCTGCTGGTGTATCAAATCCTCGAAACGCATCCTTCAACCGAACTTGTAACTGTTCTTTGTCTTGCACTTCACCGGGCGGTAGCAGAATGCTCAAGTAAGCTGCAACATCATTACCCAGGTTCAACTTCTTCTTAGCCAGCCAAAATGCACCACAAATTTTAGGGACTGCTAGTTCGTACTTTAGCTCCTTCAGCTGCGATATACCCCCAAATCGACGACGGGCGAGCTCTCCCAAGGCGAAATATTCATCACCTATTCCTACCCAAGTACGAGATTCAGGATTACCTTCTTGTTGAATGCTCTCAATCGAAGCTTTAGCAACGTCTGCTACTTCTGAGTCGAAAAGTAAAACAACAGGCTTTCCCTCTGGATACTCTTGAGCGATCGCCTTGGTTTTACTTGCACCCATGTCAATCGTTATTACTACCTTTTTTACGTCTGTTTTCTCCTTAGTTTTGGGCATATCTTTATCTTTTATTACCTTTTACTATCGTTCCCAATTTAACCGAAATGGGAAAAATACTGTGGTATAAAACACTTTCTTTACAGGGTTTAACAGTTTTTTTACATACAAAGTGCGTAGAGAAAAAACTATTATGGCGATGTTCTTCGATGGCGCTACAGTATTCATACCAACTCCATTGAGTAGAGAGTCCACTGCAAACTGCCAGCAACCAAGTTCAAATTGCCAGAGGGCTAATTGAAGTAACTCCATAACACTAATACCAAATCCAAACCATAAATTCTAAGTACATTAAAGTCCTAAAGATTACTTTAATCCACGCTGATCAAAACACCTCCTAAATTAGGACTAAATTACCCCAATCACACCCAAATTCTGTATCAACTAAAAGTTGAATTCTTAAAAAGAATTAGCCTTTTACCTGTGATTCAAACAATGCGATTGTCATTATCAAACCCCGTATTACCTCAACCATCCCCGCAATTACCCCACTAAAAAGTCTCGCAATCGAGCAGTTTTGTGTAATAACAAGGTATGTCAAATGGGGTCAATTACATACTTTGCTGTAAAGTTTTTGATTGCAACCTTTACAGATGAGATACATGAAGTGATTATTGCAAGCGATCGCATCTCTAAAACTAAAATGCGAGCACCTGTGCAATTACGCTATGGCCATCAAAACTGAACCCTTAGCTTCTCGGTTGGGTGCTACTAATTGCGAGTTATGTTGAAGACAAACTGGAGAACCACTTAATTGAGCAGAAGTTGATGCGGTAGAAGCGGTTAATTGAGGAGTTGTTAGGCGTGGGTTATTGATTCAATTTTCTTGACTCTGACAACGCTATTGGAGTGATTTCACCTTATCTTCATCAAGTAAACGCCCTTATTTAACACTGACAATCTTGTTGGCTGGACTTTTCATTGCAGAACTTGACGTGCTCCCAAAGGTTGTACTGTTTAAACCCCTCTAATTTTTGTAGCCTGAAACTCTGATAGCCAAGTTATAAAAAACCTGTGTCAAATAGCTTTTACCTTAATTAGCGTAGCAGTAGCGTACTACATACCAACTTTTGGGAAAAACTGCATTTTATTTTCAAAACTCTTGCATAGCGAAGTTTATAGCCGTTATGTGACGGTAAACGTCAGTTCTGCTGATCTTCCTTAGACTTCTTGCAAAAGTACCCGACGACTGAAGTCGCGGCTATAAAAACAAAGTCCGCTCTTGCGGACTTCATGCCTAAAAGACTGATAAAGCAGGCTTTGTTCGGGTAGCCCCAGACTTTAGTCTGAGGGCACTTTAAGACTTTTGCAAGAGGTCTCTTCTTGAAGTCGATACCAAAAAACGAGAGAATTGTCTAGTAAAAGCTAATGTGGGAGAGGCTGAAGTGCTTAGAGTTCGATTATCTTTGTTTTTGGTCGCTTTGTCATTCGTTTCAGTCAGATCAGCCTTGATCGCCCAAACCAAAAATCCTTCAATGCCACCCGGTTCTACACAACCGAGTGTTGATGCTAATTCTCCTCAATCTAGCGAAGCCGATCGCCTCTTTGAGCAAGGAAAACAGCAGCTTAACCAAGGACAATTACAAAAAGCATTGCAGACGTTTCAGCAGGTTTTGAAGATGCGGAGGCAGGCAGGCGATCGTCAAAAAGAAGCAGACACAATTTATGCGATCGCAGATGTTTATCAAAAACAAAAACAATACCAACAAGCTCTGGAACAGTATCAGCAAGCTCAAGTAATTGTTAGAGATATTAGAGATCGCCCCAGAGAAGCTCAAATCTGGTATGCTATTGGCACTACTCACCACATCCTCCAGCAATATTCTCAAGCCATAAAAGCTTACCAGCAGGCTCTGCCATTGTTTAGAGATGTGCGAAATCTTTTTACCAGAGATCCAAACATTGGATTGATTGACATTTCAATTGGGCAAATTCACTTCAGTATTGGACAAATTTATAGCATTCTGGGACAATATTCAAAATCCCAAGAATACCTTAATAAAAGTGTAGAGCTTTTGCAAAGTGCGTTAGTCAAAGCAAGAGCGAACAAAAATCCTCAAGTAGAGAGCCTTATCCTGACAATTCTTTTAGGGTCACATAGCTCACTTAGCAAGAACTATGCGGCTCGGCAGCAGTATGAACAAGCTATTGGTTACTTGCAAAAAGCGTTAGAGTTCGCCAAACAACTTGGAAACCGAGAACAAGAAAAAGGATTGTTAGAGGAATTAGTGGTTAACTATGCTAACCAAGGTCTAACTTATCAAGCGCAGCGAAACTATGAAGGCGCATTAAAAAGTTTGCAGCAAGCACTGAAGTTTGCTCAAGAGAATGGCTTGCAACGCTGGCAAGGGCAGGTGCTTCTCTATATAGGGCAAATTTACTCTTCTAGACAAGATTTTGCTACGGCGTTGAATTATCAGCAGCAAGCACAAGCGACCGCCAAACAGACAAATGATCGCTTCCTGCAAATTCAGTTGTTTTCTAGCCAAGGATCTGTTTACAAAAACTTGTTACGTTATCCAGAGGCACTAGAAGCTTTCCAAAAAGCCCGCTCTCTGCTGCAAGAGACAGGAGATTCGCTTGGGGCGGGATCTATGCTTGTTGCGATAGGCGAAATCTATGCTAACCAAAATCAATATAAAAAAGCGTTGAACTCTTATAATCAAGCTCTAGAAGCTCTTCAAAACAATCGATTTGCTCCATTTAAGAGTGGAATTAACGCAGATAATGTAGAAAAATTTTGTGGTGTTGCTCAAGAAGTTGGAGCAAGCGAAGGACTATTTTCATTTGCAGATAACTGTACCTTAGCTCTTGCGTTAGGTTCAGAAGCTCTTAAACAATCGTTTGTCCTCGATGGACTTAATTCTTTATTAAAACAGTTTAACCGAACTCTTTTAACGTTGAGAGGAGGAACTCTTCATGCAATAGGGCAACTCTATTTGAAGCAAAAGAACTATAGCCAAGCCTTGGCATTCTATCAACAAGCACGCCCAATTCTTCATCAGGCAGGATCTGTAATCGAAGGTGCAACGCTTGGTGATATGGGAATTATTTATCTTCTGCAAAGGCAATATGACCAAGCATTAGCTTTTTCTCGACAAGCATTAGAGATTAGCCGAGGATTTAAACATCGAATTAATGAGGAAGATGCTCTCAACAACTTAGCAAACGTTTATTGGGCGCAAGGGAATGTTCCATCAGCTTTGAAAACTTTAAGTCAAAAAGCCCAAGTGGAAAATGAGAACCTGACGAATAATCTTACCATTGGGTCAGAGGAGCGTAAACAAGCATACATTGCAGGACAAACTAACTCTATTAGTATGACTGTTACGTTCCAATTGCAAGCCGCTCCACAAAATTCAGAAGCTGCTAGACTTGCGCTCACCTCTGTTTTACAACGCAAAGGACGCATTTTGGATGCAGTTTCAGATAACGTACAAAGATTGCGCCAAAATCTTCAACCTGAAGATCGGAAGTTACTCGACAAACTAAATACATCTCGCGCCGAATTAGTAAATTTATTTTATGACAAGCAGAATACTCTCTCTGCAAAAGAGTTCAAAACTCAGGTTGCAACCTTAAAAGCGAAAATTGATCAATTAGAAGATACACTGGCGCAGCGCAGCACCGAATTTCGTGCTGAAGTTCAACCTGTGACAATCAAAGCAGTCCAAGCATTGATTCCAGCAGATGCGGCACTAGTCGAATTTGTACGCTATTCTCCCTACAATCCCAAAAGTAACGTTATTACTTCTGAAGCATGGGGAACGCCTCACTATGCAGCTGCAATTTTGACTCCTCAAGGAAATCCAAGATGGATTGATCTGGGTGAGGCTAAGCCAATCGATCAGGCTGTCAAACAGTTCCGTAATGGGTTGCGAAATCAAATGTCTGAGCCTGAAGTGCGAGAGAAAGGACAGTTCGTCTACAATTTGCTAATGTCAAAAGTCCAAGCAGAAGTAGGAAATGTCCGTCATTTGCTCATTTCCCCAGATAGCCAACTCAATCTCATTCCCTTTGCTGCTTTAGTCAATCCGCAAAATCAGTATTTGGTCGAAACCCACACTATCACCTATCTGACTTCTGGACGTGACCTACTGCGGTTGCAAACTCAAAAAGCCAATCGCTCACCCCAACAAGTTCCTGTGATTATTGCTAATCCAGACTTTAATCTACCGGGCAACTCAAAACCTGCTCAAGTTACCAGTACCCCCAGTAATAGCAGATTGCCTGAGATGGCAGTAAAGGAAGGCAATCAACGTTCCGGTGACCTGGGATCTCGACAATTTGATCGGCTGGAAGAAACGCAAAACGAAGCAGAGGCAATCGCTTCTTTACTCCCCAATGCACTGAGGCTAGAAGAAAGCCAAGCAACCGAAAACACCCTCAAACAGCTTCACTCACCCAGCATTCTGCATATTGCAACTCATGGCTTTTTCTTTGAAGATTCTCCAAGCTTTACCCAGTCCAACATCACCTCTACTATCAATAATGAAAACCCGCTTTTACGCTCTGGTTTAGCACTTGCTGGGTTTAATACTCGCCAAAGTGGTAGCGAAGATGGGGTGTTGACGGCTTTGGAAGTGACAGGACTAGATCTGCGTGGTACTCGTCTAGTCGTTCTTTCTGCCTGTGATACAGGATTCGGAAATGTTTTAAACGGTGAAGGGGTGTATGGGTTGCGTCGAGCCTTTGTCATTGCCGGAACTGAAAGTCAAATGGTGAGCCTCTGGAAGGTTAATGACAAAGCATCTGCTGACTTAATGAGCAAGTACTATCAGTTGCTCCAAAAAGGGCGCGATCGCAGCGAAGCCCTGCGCCAAGTCCAATTAGAAATGATGCGAAACCCACAAGACCCAGAATATCCCAATCCCTACTACTGGTCAGCGTTCATTCTCTCCGGCGATTGGCGCAAGATGGACAGCTTCTAGAAAATTTCATATCTCCACTACCCCAGTAGATATATTCAAATGTATGCACAATCGGGAGGCTAAAATTCTGAGCGGTGTTTACTCCACAGTTAAACGCTAGGAGAACGAGATTATGGGTGATGTCTTGAAAATTGATTTCTCTTAGGAAGCAGAGCTTTATGGGTAATATATCAAATTATTGGAGACTGGTTAGACTAACATTAGGAAAACTTGAGATAAATGAAGTTGAGCAGGCTCGATCCTGGTTTTACAAGCAGTTTCCCGATTTCAGAAATGTTAGTGTCACCTCTGAGCATAGAGCTATTCAGCGTCGATTGATGGAAATGCGATCGGCTGAAGCGCTCCTTGAGCCTGGTCGTAGAATGGCAGAATACTGCTTGTACTGTTTCATTTCTCATCAGCTTGAAGCAGCCTGTAGAGAATTAGCAGAACGGTTTGGCGAGCAAGGCTATTTTACCAAAGACGACCTATTTCCCCTTGTCTTGGATGCCAAAGGAGGTCATGTTCTTGCCAGTAAAATTTTACAAACCTTTGATCCAAGTATCAGCAATTTGAGTACTTGGACAAAGGGAGCTATAAGACAGCATAGACCTCTGATTGACTTTCAGAGAGATTGTGGCATTTGCTGCTTAACAGATTGGGCACTTCTGAACGATATAAAGGATCGAAATCGGTTAGAAAAAATTCTCAGTCCCTATTCACTAACCCTAACTCCGTTAGAAATTGACAGCATCTGGCATTTGCTAGAGAGCTATTACGCTGTCTATCGTGAAGACCTTTTACAAAATGAATCTCGTAAAAGGAGTTCATTCTGCTCCCCAACTACTGATGAACAACTCCAGCGCATAGTTAACCATTTGCAAGAAAGAGGTTATTCAAGCTATACATCACAAAAAGTTCTACATGGATTGCAATCTTTAGCTGAAAAAGTGCGGCGGTATAAAACGCGCCGACCTCTTTCAGTCTCTATTGACCCAAACACTAAAACCTCAGTTTATGACCAATCACTCCCTAATCAAGAGAAGGACGAGAGTGAAGAGAGAGATGAAATAGATTTTTTAAACAGATTTTGGGAAGAATTTCCACAATGTCTAGATGAAGCAATTGAACAAGTAGTGAGCAGTCGTCTTCCAGATAAAGACCCTCAGCGTGAGCGGTTTCTGAAAGTTTATTGTATGTTTTATTGTGAGAATAGAAATTGTGATGAAATTGCTCTTGCCATACGTTGCAGTTCGAGAACGGTCGCCGAACTACTAAAGCCCAAGAAGACTATTAAGGAAGATATTCGCCATAAATTACTAAATTTGTTGTGTAAACGCACTCAAGAACTTGTGGCTAGCTCTGAATCTAAATATATTGATCAATCTCGACTTAAAAAACTTGATTGTCAGCTTCGCAAGATACTTGAGGAAATCATAACGCCAGAATTTGATCAAGCGATTGCTGAATTATTTACTTCTAAAAATTCCCCCAAGCGCAGCTTAATCAATGTTCAGATTTGCTACTACATTAAAAGATTGACTGGAGAGCTAGAACTATAATGAACAATTTAGATGATTTAATGGACGACACCCCAATCCTAGAAGGAAAAGTTATCACAGCCGACACTATCGAATTATTGCCTAAACAAGTAGCTTGGGCAGCCGAAGCCAGCGCCTCTGCCAAGCCTGAAGCACGCTGGCAAAATTATCTCGATCACTTGGCGTTGATTGGCATTCAAGAATGGCTAAAAAATCGAGTGCCTGAATTAGAGGTCGAGCAAGACTGGCGAGAACCAATGGGTTATTTGATGGTTGGTAATTTTAAACTCTTTGTAATTACCCTCGATAGCATAGAGGAAGATGTTGTCACAGTTTCTAAAGCAGCGATCAATAAACCTGAATTCAGACCGCATTTATATGTTTTGGTTGAAGTTTTAGCAGAACCAAAACTGGTTCGTGTCTGTGGCTGTTTATCTCAAGTTCAACTTGTTCAACAACAAGAAACGGAAGCATCAAGAATCGAGGATGAGGATGATGCAAACTATCTACTTCCCCGAGATTGGTTTGAACCCGATCCAGCTCAAGTTTTACTCTATCTCCGTTGCATACACCCTTCAGCACTTATTCAACGACCCATTTTAGGCAAGTCTCCGACTCCTGCTCTTTCAATCCCCCAAGTTGTCACCAGCAGTATCTCCCGAATTACAGAGAAAGTTGAACAAGCTGTTCAAGAATTAACTTTAATTTTGCAGCCCCCACTACAGCTTAGTTCAGTTATGCGATCGCTTTCTGAAAAAGAGAAAATAACTACAGTAGTAAAGGAGTTACGAGGCAAAGGAATTGAAGTTCCACCTGATCATATGTATGCAGAATCGAAAGAAGATTTGCTCTGGGAAAATGTTTCGTTGAGGCTTCATGTCATTAAATGGAACTTATCTAACACTATTTTGACCCCAAAGTGGTCTTTGTTGTTAATTTTAGGGACATTGTCTGAAGAAAGTTTGCCTCCCAAAGTCATGATGAAAATCGAAGATGCAACACAGGTCTTGGATGAGCAGATCATCACTGAAGGAACGCAAGTTCCTTATCTTTACACCCAAGCTATAGGCACTTGGCAGGAACAGTTTCGAGTTACTATTCAAATGCCTGACAACTCAGAATTCCCAGTTACTATCTCATCCCTGACTGAGCCGTATGAACTTATCTAACAAGGTCTTCCATTTAGACGTTCGCCAGATAGCTCGCTCCATTGAAGGTGAAATTAAAGAATATTGTCAATTTACTCTATCATGGGGACAAGCTCAACGACTATTTGCTGAAGTAGATTATCGTAGAGACCTAGATACTCTGTATGAAGAATGGCGAAAAGCGTACATAAGTTACTACAAGGCCCGTTCTTCAGTCTCAAAATCCTCTTTACGTGGAGAGGTAGTAGCTAGCGGAACTATTAATCCTTTAGAAGGAAAACGCTCTCAACTCATTCAGGCAGAAAAAGAACTGCTGAAAGAATTTTATAAATGGCTGGGGGATGGGAACCTACAGGAAATTCGTGAAACTTTAGAAGCATATGCCAATTTTGCAGTAGATGCAGAGCAAGTCATTGATGTTTTCTTGATCTGCCACCAAAACCAAGATCAAGGGAACTTGGCTAAATTTCCCTGGGAAGACTGGAAAATTTCAAAGGAGTTGCCACGAGGTAAAATTCGGATTGCCCGCCTACCCGCCAGTCTACATAAACCAGTTCCAATAAACCCTGTTCGTCGAAGTCGGGCTAGAATTTTAACAATTTTGGGCAGCGATGAGGGCTTGAAGTTAGCAAACGATATTAATGCATTGCGCCAGCTTCAACCATCAGTCGAAATTCAATTCGTAGGTGAC
Source organism: Komarekiella delphini-convector SJRDD-AB1 (assembly GCF_014831675.1). Classification (GTDB taxonomy): domain Bacteria; phylum Cyanobacteriota; class Cyanobacteriia; order Cyanobacteriales; family Nostocaceae; genus Komarekiella. The sequence goes on from NZ_VJXY01000004.1 coordinate 200,700, forward strand.
AACAAGCATCAATCAGAGAGCCAGACACTTCAGGAAATTCTTACTAAGCTCACAGATGCTCAGGGGTGGGATGTTTTGGTTTTTGCCGGGCATAGTGGTGAAGCACAAGCAGTTGGAGGAAAGCTAGCGATTCCCGGCTTCTCAATTGGAATGGAAGAGTTGAGACCTGCATTGGAAAAAGCAACAAGCCGAGGACTTCATCTCGGTATTTTTAACTCCTGCAAGGGCTTAGATATTGCTGAATCGCTTATCGATTTTGGACTCAACCAAGTCGTTGTGATGCGAGAAGAAATAGATGATGAGGTTGCCAATGAGTTCCTGCGTGTATTTGTGTTAAACCTTAAGCAGCACAACGATGTTCATACGTCTGTTATCAAGGCTTGTGAAGCTCTGTCACAATCAGAGTACGGAATTGAGCATCCATCCGCTTATCTAATGCCTAGCCTATTTCGTCGCCCTGACTCGACTCTATTTCGCATTCCTTCCCGATTGCGCTGGTTTAGACTATTCCGCCCAAAGCGATATGAGGCAATTGTTCTATCTCTTGTCACACTAGCTAGTCTTAGTCCGTTGCAACAAGAGTTTTTAAGTCAAAGGGTAAATGTACAAGCGATTTATCGGGAGTTTATTCACGCAGCTACAGGGAACACTATCTCTACTCCGCCTCCAATAGCTATTCTCCAAATCGATCAAGCTTCTATTAATCAAGCGATGAAGGAGGCAAATACTAATATTCCAGTTCCGATTCCACAAGGCTACTTGGCTAAACTCATCCGACAATTGCCAAAACAGTCTAAAGTTGTGGGAATTGATTATTTGCTAGATCGTCCTCAAGGTAAACAGGGAGAAGTTACCAAAGAACTGGGGGATGCAATCGCCGCAGCAAATAAGCAAGGAAAACGATTTATCTTCGGATGTACCTCAGAAAAAACAAAATCACCATTTGAATGTAATCAATTGAGTTTAGAAGAAATTGTTGGTTCAAAAACTGGTCCAAACATTGCAGAAGCAGATGCGATTTTAGGTTATGCGAATTTCGGCAACACAGACAAGGTTGGCTATCGTATGCCGTTACTTTGGCAGGAACAGGATAAGAATGAACAACTTCCTTTCGCTTATTGGTTGGCGTGGCTACGCTATGCACGCTCTGCCTGCACTCGTCCACATGCCCAAGTTCATTGTAATGCTACTAACAAGGTGATGTACAATGAAGCTATAAAATACATACATATAGAATTGCCCAGACTAAATAGATCGGGGATAACTAGTATAGGACATGCGTTTCACCAAGCATGGTTGCACCCCATTACAGATTTTTCTATTCATCAAAATCAGGTTTACAGACCGATTTCAGCCCAAGAGTTTCTAAAAGCTCCAGATACGTTATCTCAGGAAACTGTTTTGATTGCAGCAGGAGGCTATGATGAAGCCGGAATTGAGAATCAGGCAGAAACCTTTACCCCTCCGACAATTGCCCAAAAATACTTAAAGTTTGACATGACTCGTGGTGAACAACATGCTTACTTATTCTATCTTTTCCTTAATAAGCGCATAGTAGTTCCCATTCCCGATCTATGGATTCTTTGGGTTGCAGCCCTTGCAGGTAAAAGTATTATCGTATTTCTGCAATGGCGATCATCAAAAGTATGGGCACAAACGACAACAAGCAAGCAGGTCAAAAAGCTCTACCAATCGCCTTGGTTCTGGGCACTACCAAGCGGAACTGCCTTATATAGCCTAATCAGCCTTCACCTCTATCTTTCGTCAATTGCAATTTTACTACCGATTGTGCTGCCAGTCATAGTATTCTGGGCTTACGTTCTGCCCCCTGTTATGAAACGAGAAATATGAGGAGATTCAATGTATCAAGCCCCCGTCTTCGCCTCCTGCTCCTTGGTTTTTGTTCACTGCTAGTTGTCGTCGCAATCCTCAACCTTTCCCCCCAGCTTGCCCCTTCCCAACCGGCCCATGCCTCTTTAATAGATATTTGGCACAGCATATTCAAAAATCCCCCACCTCCGCCTCCTAGAAGAGGGATATCGCGAGGAGATGATTTTTGCCCTGTTGCACCCGTTACGCGCTCCTCATCGGCTGAACTTCCAAAAGTTTGGAGCGATCGCCCCACGTTGGCTTGGTTGGGAACCTCAACGGCAGTCAGAGAAATGGCAATTTTTCCGAAAGATAGTGAGACACCTATATGGGTCTGGAGCAATCCTGCAATTCAGCAATCCAGTAGGAGTAAATCTTCACAATCGCCAAACCCTCACCATGTAAAAGTTGAAACCCTGCTTTCACCAGGGCAGATTTATGAGTGGCGTGTTATCCGTCCTCTGACGCCTGAAAAAGATATCATTCGCTTCCAGACAATGACCTCTGAAGAAATCAAGTCTATTGCACAAGGTTTGCCAACAGCAAATGGCGTGGGTGATTCATCTGCTTTAAAACGAGCAGATTATTATGCTGGTCAACACCTTTGGTCGGATTTTTGGCAGGAAATTTTTTCGGTGCGAAATCCGTCAGTAAAGTTAAATCAACTCATTACCAAAACGTTTGAAGCGCAGTGTCCTCGTACTGGTGACTCTGCTCAACCATAATATTCCTTAGATATAGAGTTTCCAGTAATTCTAACTTCAACAATGAGTGCTGAAAATCCCGAGCGCGGCGGACTTTTTCAGCACTCATTGTTGCAGGGGTAGTAACTGTAAATAGATACATAAGAGTGTAGGCACAGCAAAGGACTGAAATCCAAGGAACGGCTTATGGTTATACTAACCATTTTATTTGTGGTTTTTTTAATTGTTGGCATTGGAGCAGTAGTTGAGGAAGAGGGTGGTGATGGAACAAGTGCTATCTTCTGTATCCTGCTTTCCCTCGGCTTGGTGGCATCATTCATAATGGGACCCTTCGGCTTCATTGTCGCTATACTGCTGTTTTTCCTTCTTATTGGAGCAGCGTCTTAGGGGTAGAGCCTCCCGATGGTGCCTGTGAAGCTTAAGAAACCAACCGAGATACGTAGAAATTATGACATATATCTCAGCTGGTTTCCATTTTGCAGGGGTGGTAACTGCAAATAGATACATAAGAGTGTAAGCAAAGCAAAGGACTGAAACTTATACCAGTACTAAGACATATATTCGATACATCGGGTTAAATCTCTGCGATCACCTACTGGTTAAATATAGGCATTTGTGATTTTGCCTCCTCATCGCAGATTACACCGATAGATTTTGGATTTTAGAAAGCAGTTTATGTATCTAGGGTCAATAGACGTTTATCTGAGGGTATTGTTATGTCCATAGGTCAAGACAAAATTGCAGAATCTGAAGACAAGTTAGTTCTTGAAGAGTCAAACATCGTGAGCGGTCCATACCAATGTATGTTGTGTGACTGTGGTGCATTTAAAGAGGGTTTTGACGTGCAAATTTGTATTTGTGGTCACACTTTCTATGATCACAGATCTTTTAAGAAATATGACGATTCACAGATATGTTCTTGTCGCTCCAGAGAAGTGGCTGTGAGGGCTTAATGTGCCCTTATATCTTGCAAAGCTAATTCAATTCAATATGTCCGTTAAATCTGCTGGGAGAATAGCAGGGTGTATTTGAAGGAATGGCTAGCAGCGTTCAGTACCCAAGTAGCATTCTCAAACCCAACACACCTCACCTCAATTTGGGTTAGCAAGATCAAAACTTCATACCTTCCTGCGGTGCAGAAATACCTTTACTTGGGTGGAGCAAAGAGCTTCGCTCAAATCAATAATTTACCAAGGAGATCACAATATGGTTTTGCTCGAAATTATCATCACCATTATCACAGTTCTCATTCATTGACTCTCTCTAAGTTGATAGCTCTAATAGCATAACCTTAGTGTCTTATATTCCTGCACTGAGGTTGGTGCAAATCCTTTCGTTAAAATTCTCCACTGCTGATTGTTGAATTACCAACGCCACACACTATTAATCTATGCAGATTCTCTCAGATTCTTCAAAGTATTCATATAGTTTGTCCTTCTCTTGGACAAATATATTGCTATCTGGTTTCTTTCTATGGACGCTGATTCTTGGTCTAACTACTTTGCAGATTCAGCATTCCTGTTCGCCTATGGTGCATTGGTTCAATACACCGCTTCCAGAGTACTGCTCAAAGTTTGAACCCCGTGTAGTTGCTTCTAAACCTAGCAATCCAACCACACTTCCGAGCCGAGTTTCGCAACCTACGCCTGTGGTACCCTCTACTTCAAAAAATTCTGATGGAATTGCAAAAACTGCTGGAATCACTACTGGAGTTATTGCAGCCATTCTGGGGACACCGCTCATCGTTGCAGTCGGAGCCGGTGCTTTGGCCTGGTTCGTTGTCAAGAAAACCCTTGGTTAGACAATTCTTGTCTGCGCCCATTAAATACGATTGTTCACGTTAAAAGGAACATTATGCAATCAAACCCAGATAATTCCAATATGTTTTCCGATTTGACCTCTCAGCCTGAAAATGCGCTCTCTGAGTCTTTTACTTCCAAAATTCAACAACCACATTCCCCTGATATTCCAAAGCTTGTTTTCTTTCCTTCGCTTTCTCGCATTTTTTCGGGTTCTCCCGGCAAGCTGATTATAGCAGGACTTCTTTTAGTTGGCATTCTAGCAACATTCTTTATCTTCTCCCAAGGAAGCGATGTCTGCTTACTGAGCTACTGCTTAGACAATCCAATCCCTGCTGCGTCACTAGGGGATGATTTTCTCGCATTTTCTGGCGGTACAGCAGCGTTAGTCCTACTTACAACACTGCTGGGAACTCCTTTGCTGCCTGCGGTGGGCATATCCGCAGGAATTTGGTTCCTCTTACACATATCCCTTCATTAATGGAAGAAACAGCAATGGCTTTAATACGACTCAATAAAGTTTCTAAGACCTTCTCTCAAGGTCTTTTTCAAGGATTTAGTGAAAAGCCTGTCTTGGAAAACATCGATCTAACCATTCACCCGGGTGAGTTCCTTGCATTGAAGGGAAAGAGCGGTGCAGGTAAAACAACTCTGTTGAAAATTATCTTAGGTTTATTGGAACCGACCAGTGGCGAGGTTCAATTGATGGGACTTTCTCCTCACCTTCCTGAATCTAAAACTCGTATCGGCGTAGTTTTCCAGGAAGCTAGCCTTCCTGAAAACATGACAGCTAAAGAACTGATTCAACTTGTACGCAGCTACTACCCAGATCCTCTCTCAACAGAAGAAGTTATCCGTGCAGTTAATCTGACAGATGAGGAGCAGAATACTTGGGCTACACAATTACCGGGTGGGGGGAAACAGCGCCTGTACTTTGGTAAGGCGTTAGCAGGCAAGCCAGCACTTCTGATTCTTGATGAACCAACAAGAAATCTGGATGAAGATGCATATAAAGAATTCTGGCGGCAGGTTGCACGTTGCCGAGAACGAGGGGTTACAGTTCTCATGGTCACTCATTCTGAATCTGATCTCAATCGGTTGAACCAATTAGCAACTCGGATCGTCACGCTACACAAAATCACTGAGGCTCCTGCAAGTGGGCAATTAAGCCAACAGATTTTGCGCGATACTCCTGCTGCAACTCCTGTTCCTGCTGAATCGATTGAGATGGAGCCGAGCCTTGTACCATCGCAGCTACAAAGATTCACAACTCTATTCAAGCAGCAACTGTGGGCAGAAGGCTTACAAATCCTACGTACACCTACTTTCTTGCTAGGAATTCTATTTTTCGCTGGATTTTCAGCATTTCTCCCAGGTCAAGGAGATTCTGCAAAACAGGCAATCCTAAGTTTTGGCGGGATCTTACTGCTAACAGTAGCGATTGATCGTTTAGGTAAGCGAGTTGCTGTCGAACGCAGAGACCGTTGGTCAAGGTTTTTACGATCAACACCTCTTCCCCCTGCAATATATCTTGCAGTCAAGATTTGCACTACCTTGTTGGTGTGTGCAGTAAGTTTATTATTGATTCTTGTTTTAGGAGGTGGATTACATCAAGTTCAAGCAAGCATTGGAGAATGGATACTTCTGTTTTTGAGTCTACTGATTGGAGTTATTCCATTTGCTTTATTGGGGTTAGGATTGAGCTATTTGATTGATCCTAAAAGCTATGATGCTGTTGCTGGTCTAGCCCTTCCAATTGGTCTTTCAACAAGTGGTGCTTTTCCTCTTTCTAAGTCTTCCTTCGTTCAGGATTTAGTTGCATTCTCGCCGTTCTTCCACTATCAACAATTGACACTTTGGGCGGCTGGTTTGGAAGGTTACGATCAGCATATCTGGTTACATATACTCTGGTTATTGTGGGCAAGCATTGTTTTTGGTTTAGCAACAGCCTGGGCATATCGGCGGGATCAAGCTGTTCAGTGAGATTTGCAACCAAAAGCGCGAGCCGAGGTGTGGGAATCCGTAAAAGTTGAAGCGCTGGAAGCGATGAAGCAGTCCGAGGTTACTCTGGTACTGGGGCCTTTTACCTAATGTTAGTTGGAAAAACTAGTACAAGTCGGCGGAAATAAACAGACCATATTGGTGGGAGAATAAATAATCAGGTTAAAACCAGTTTCGGGGGCGTATCAAAAACTCAGGGTGTGACTAGATTAACTCCTAAAATATTAAATTTAAGCGATGGCGAGCGGGATCAACTCCAACAGTTGATCAACAGACACAACACGCCGCAACAGATAGCGCTACGAGCGAAAATAATTCTCATGGCATCTGAGGGTCAAAATCATCGTGAAATCGCCTGGAATTTAGATATGAATCGGCAGATGGCTCGTTTATCAAGAAGGGGAAGGGGAAAAGGTAAAAAGCGAGTAGGATTGTGGGCGACTTGTTCATCCCTTTCCCCTTTTTCCTTTAACCTTTTCCCCTCTTGTTTATACATTACTGCCATTGAGCGTGCTCAAAACGGAGAGCGCACAATATCGATTGATGAAATGACAGGTATTCAAGCTACTGAGCGTCTAGAAAAAGACTTACCAATGCGGCCGGGTAAAGTGGAAAGAAGGGAATTTGAATATATTCGTCATGGTACGCAGACCTTGATAGCCAATATTGATGTTGCTACTGGTAAGATTGTTGAGCCAACTTGTGGAGATTTCAGGACAGAAGTTGATTTTGCCCTTCATATTCGTCGGACGATTCAAGCTGACCCTAATGCCAAAAAATGGGATTTGATTATGGACTAGACTGTCTGAACACTCATAAGTCTGAATCTCTGGTTCGTTTGGTTGCAGAAAAAGAAGGTTTGGATATTGACTTGGGTATTAAAGGGAAAAGCGGCATACTCAAATCTATGAAATCCCGTGCTGCTTTTTTAAGTGACCCAACACATCAAATTGTTTTCCATTACACACCTAAACACTCTTCGTGGCTTAATCAAATTGAGATTTGGTTCAGTATTTTGGTTCGCAAGTTACTCACAAGAGCAAGTTTCGCCAGTCAGGATGATTTAAAAAATCGAATCCTCCAATTTATTGACTACTTTAATCAAAGAATGGCTAAACCTTTTAAGTGGACATACAAGGGTAAAGTCTTGGCGATTTAATGGTCTGTTTATTTCCGCCTTGCTGTACTAGGGAAAACCCACCTGGACTTCTTAACTTTTGCAGAAATTGAAGCTTGGTTCCTGCGGCAAGGAGATTGAACACCTTGCCGCTTCTATCCTGCGTATGCTTTGAAATATAAATTGTACAAAAAGGACACAGCATACTTCACACCTTATGTTGTTTTAAGAATAAAATGACCGCTCCTGAGAAGTACCGAATGCTTATTTTTCCTTTCGTGGCAATAGCACCCGCTACGTGATTGCACTCTAGGAGATATTACCCACAAAGACAAACAGGACAAGGAGATAACTACAGCATGAATTAGTAGATGTAGCCGCAGTTATCCATCATGCAAGTAGCCGCAGGATTGGTGTTATGGCTGTTCTCCAACATCTAACACCCATATCCTAATAATCCCCTTACTCCAGGCGAAATCCTGCATCAACTTCTATTTCTGCCTTAGCAATTGGATCATCCTCATCATCATTAAAGAACCGATCATCATCTTCGGAATCTTCTCCCAAAACATTTGACCCTACTGGTTCTGCCGTAACAGGTAATGAATCAGGACTTGGCTCAGTGGCATTAAAAAAAGAAACCGAAGGAGGAACTAAATTAGCCCAAACGGGAGTAACTCCTACTCCGTTAGTTCCAATTGTTGGTTGTAAGCCAATTGCACCTTGCGAGAAAACTCCACTATGAGGATTAACAAGAACTATCTGGGGCAACCCCTCCATCCCAAACGTCCGTTTCATCTTAATTATCTGAACTTCAAGTTGCGCGATCGCATCATGAAGGGCTGACTGCAATTCAACACCAGATACCCCCGCAGCAGATAGCGCAAATGGTAAGTAATACGCCCGCAGCGCCTCACATACTAACTCAGTTTGCCCTCGCTTCTTTGACTGGAGATAGCTAATTACTATACCGTCCTCTATATCTTTATTCCGCATGATACGCGCCAACTCAACCGAATCAGCTGGCTTACTAGCTCTTGCCATAGCTTCTCTTCTATTAACGTGCAAATCAAGCTTCTCAGTAAGCTATTTGTCAATACTCTTACTTTAACCATACGGTGGGAGAACTCACCCCCGTATTTACTCCGAACTACCCCAATTGATACACTAATTACCCCAATTAAGTGAAATTGGGTTTGATTTTTGTCAATCAAAATAAATAATTAACTGAAAAATAAACTCTAACAATCCCCATAATTGAGGTATTCTGAGGGCAAATTAACCCAATTATTTCAGCATTACGTCGAAGTTAATCAACTTAGGATAGAACCCCACAATCCGCTCTGTATCTGATTTACTACAGTTGCACTCCACAACAGACTATTGCTGTCGCCGTACAGTCCTGTAACTAAAACAAGGTATGTTTAGTAGGGTCATTTTATCACTAAGGTTATTATCAATAAACTAGATTAATTGACAGTCCTTTAATACCAATCGTCTTATTTTGTAGCACAAAATACTACTTTTGTCCTATATTTACTGTTTGATAAATAAATAGATTAAAAAATAATACATACAAATAGTTGTAATTACGTATAATTGAATCCACTGTTATGGATAGTACCTACTACGCAATAGCGTTCGCGGAGCGTCTGGCAGAGAAGCGCCGACCTGTCGGTTCGCACGCTGGCGACATAGCCATATAATCCCTACAATCACTACATCCCAGCAATTGCAGAATTAACAATAAGGTTTAGGGCTTCAGTATCAGTTACAAGATGAACCACAAGATATTAACCTCATGGTATTTATATCACAATAGTTACAGTACTCTCACTGTCGGCATCTAAATGCAGTATAGTTTATACCAAAAATAGCAGCGATATTGTCCCCAATTGAAACCACACACTGTTGTCAGATTTCCGGTTATCCCCAAGTCCCTCAGTGCAGTCTCTAACTATGCCACTCAGTCCCGCAGTGAAAGAAGGTATGGTAAGTAACTCCATAAAGCGAACCAAATCTATCAAGGTATACCTCTTTGAGCAAGAGAAAACTACCATTGAGGAAAAAGCGATCGCCACAGGGGTAACTGCATCTGAATATTTACGTTCCTGTGGGTTAAGGCGGGTACTAACGGCAAAACCATCTGCCGACTTGATAACTATCCGCGCTACTGCTGGAAACCTCAAAAGCGAACTGATGATGTTATCTCACTTAGCAAAGGAAACAAACAACCAGCAAATTTTGGATACTGTCAATAATGCGATCGCACTCGTAGATCAGACTATCGCAGCTGCATTTAACCTAGACGTTCCAGAAAAATCACCCTCAAGCCAAGATAAATAAGGCATTACAGGTTCTATATACCCACTTTCAACTCCCTCAATTTGATTCCCGTCATCTATAAAAAACCGAATTTTCTCGACACGCTCAAGTATGTCTTGGGGAAAGATGATGCTGCGATGGTCGATACTAATATGATGGGAACAAACCCAGATGAATTTAACCAGCAGTTTCTCAACATCAAGTACACCAAAAAAGCAGTTAAGCGGCAGTGTGCCCACCTCATTATCTCAATAGCACACCGCCCCAACTATCATGAGCATTTATCAAACAGTCAGTACAGCTATGTAGCAAGGGAATATCTCAAAGATATGGGATACTTACCGAAGGAAGAATCATCTGTAGCAGCTACGAGTCAGTTCGTTGCAATACGCCACCACGATCGCGACCACGAACACCTGCATATAATCGCCTCCCGAATTCGGTTAGATGGCAGTTTAGTTAATGATTCCTATGATTATTTCAACTCCCAAGTCTCAACTAGACGCATCGCGGCGGAACTAGGGTTAGAGGTGACACCGACAACGAATGAAGCCGTCGCCTTTAAGTTACAGCAAGAGTATGGCATAACTGCACTCACCAGCCCCAACCGCTCGAAAAGTATTAGAGCAGTCAATAGTAAGCACAAAACCCCAACAAGTAAGGAAATTATTCGCCAAGCAATAGGAGAAGCCATCAAGGATAGTCCCACTGTCTCCACGTTCATCCAACGCTTGGAGGAAAACAACATTGGGGTATTGCCTAAAATGCGGGGGGAGGAACTACTAGGCTTTACCTACATCCATAATGATGTGAAAATCGCTGGTTATCAAATATACAAACCCTATAGTTGGAACAAACTGCTGTCTGAATACGGAATAACATACGACCAAGAGAAAGATAAGGAAGTAATTCAACAAGCTAAAGCCAGAGCAATTAACCGCATAAATATTAATACTATAAGTAATAATGAGTACTTGTATGCTGATAAACCTACTAGCAGCAGTAGAAGTGATGGTAATGGCGATACCGATAGTAATTCCAAAATACTTGAGAGTACAAAAGTACTAAATAGTAATTATCCAGATCAAATTTCGACAATACAACCAAAATTAGAAGATAAACCCACGTCGGAAGCAAATAAGGTTAAGAAAAAAGTACAGCCGTATCTGAAGGAGCAACATCCACAACAGGATATTTCAGAAGAAAACCGTCTATCCGCTGAGCAATCTTCCCCTACTCCCCCTTTTCCTAACCTTCTCCCTTCTAACCTCAAACATCTGCCTTCTACAATCACTGACTATATGCTTGTTACCAATAATTTCCGTATCAAGGGACGGGAATTGAGTACCAGCTTAGATGCCAATATTCTGACTGTTTACCGTCATGGGGATAATACTCCTGTGATGCAAACCTGCTATAGTCAGGGAAACTGGTACGAAGAGATACCAACTCGACTAACAACAAACGAAATCGAGCAGATTGAAAGCTTGCGTGTCTTTACCCAACAAGCGTTAATGAATAAATTGCGATCACAAAGAGGTATTGAGCAATAGTAAATCTGTTGGTAGAGAAAACTTAATCCACAGTGCCTCTCTGACTGTGGGTAAATACAAAGCCGTTGGGAATTACTATCGTCTTTACGAAGTATTCAAATTTGAACACTTCGTAGAAACGATGTCTTGCTCAGGTGCAAAAATCCTAATATCCTTTATCTCGCCGATAACTCCATAGGAAATAACTCCTTCTTGTTCTAGCTATATTAAATTATAAAAGTAACTAGAACTAAAGGATGTAACCTATGCCCAAGAAAAAATGCGGACTTGGCTTTGACTGTGCCAGCATGATGCAATACCCAGGCATAGACCCTGCCGACTGTTTAAATTACAAAATTTGTGGAAGTGCTGTTCAACTAAGCCCCGATGAAGAACTCGAACTTGTTCGTATTCGGGAAGAACAAATGCGCCAGTATCAAGAACAAATTCGCCTAACCCGTCGTTCTGCCGCTATCATGATGCTGATGAGGCGCGGTTGCCCACAATCACCAGAATCGTTAGGTGTTATCCCCGCCATTGAGGCGATCGCCACCACATTGGATAATATTCGTACTGGACTTACCAACTTCGACGGACAGTACATCGCGCCACCTGGTTGCGAACTCCACATCTACAATGTCAAACGGCCGAGTGGTACGTACTCGTACTATAAACTAACCGCCGAAAACGCAATATTTGCACCTTCAGAGAAAGAACAAGAAGTACGGGTAATTCACCTCAGCCATCAGCATGATGCGCGGTATATAGAAGCACAACTTGGTATCGAACGGCGGAACAAGTTAACCCAAGTGCGAACACTGCTTCACAACGCAAGCACATTGCTTGAGGAAGCAACACGCCTACTCGAACAAACCACAGATATGAACAGTCCAAATACTACAGTTGAAGTTTTCAACAGTGATGAAATTATACCCATCGACTCATAAAACCAGCAAAAAGGGAAAATTTACTTCATTACTGCCACAAAATATAGATACTGAAATACAGGATTATCTTATCTGTAAAGCTGCTTTATCTACCAGTACGCTGTGACGGTTACGATCGAATTGCTCTGATAGGTATGCCAACAGGCTAAAAACCGACTAGGGAGAAATGAAAAATGACCATAAGTTTTAGAGAATGGCTCAAACAATTTAAAAATCAAGATGCACCCTTTGGTGATTTATGGAGTAATGCCACATCGACTAAAAGAGGAAGATTTCAAGATAAGATTTCAGACTCTTGGCAGGGTGACACTATAGAAAGCTTGATAGAGTTTATGGTTAAAAACGAAGCATCATATCAATCTCATAGTGTTCTTAATGAAGCTAATGAGGCGTATCATAATTATTTAGGTTTAGAACCTATAAAATCATCTAATACCAAGTCCGGTTATCATAAACCACTTATAATCAAGGAAAAATAACCTCAAAAAATGAGATGCCTAAAAAAGCGTACTTAGCCAACCACTTTAATTCAGATGAACTAAAGCAGAAGTATCTCAAAAGTCAAGATGCTGTGGAATCGAGACGATGGCATTTACTTTGGAAAGTCTCTTTGAATTGGAGTATCAAAAATAGTGCGCTCGCCGTAGGCATAAATTATGATTATGCTAAAAAAATCCTCAAAAAGTATAACGAATTAGGAGCAGAAGGAGTCAAAAATCTTAAAAATCAACATCATCGGTCAGAAAGAGGGAAGAAATCGCTCTTAAGTGACGAACAACTAGAAAAATTAGCGAAAGAATTAGAATCGAGGCCGGCAGATGGGGGTATCTGGACTGGACCAAAAGTAGCTCGTTGGATAGAAAAAGAAAATAAAATAGAAAAAGTTTGGAATCAAAGGGGATGGGATTACTTAAAAAAGCTGAGATATTCATGTCAGAGTCCCAGACCCAAACATAAAAAAGGAAATCCCTTAGAACAAGCAGAATTTATTCAAACGTTTCCATTAAAGATTAAAACCTTACAAGAACAATATCCAGAATCTGAGATTGATGTATGGTTTTTTGATGAACACCGAGTCGGATTAAAACCAATTTTAAGAAAAGTTTGGGCAAAAATTGGGGAAAGACCAAGGGCGATAGTTAGTCATCGTTATGAATGGTTATATGTTTATGGATTTGTGAAACCTCAGACTGGAGAAACTTTATGGTATTTAATTCCTAGAGTCAATACCTTATGGTTAAATCTGGTCTATGAAAGCTTTGCGATTGATGCTGCAATTTCTGAAAAAAAAAGGTCTTCTTAGTAGAAGATAATGCAGGCTGGCATCGAAGTAAAAAATTAAAAACTCATGAAGGAATAATAGTAGACTATTTACCAGCTTACTCCCCAGAATTGCAGCCTGCCGAAAGACTATGGACTTTAGTGGATGAACCTTTAGTAAATGAATACTTTGAAACAATTGATGAAATGGAACAAGTCTTAGTAAAGCGTTGTAATATTCTCAGTGAAATGAAAGAAGAAATTAGAAATCTAACTAATTATCATTGGCTAAATGTTATTTAATTTATTAGGGGTTTATGGAAACCGGATTTAGTATAAATTGGAAGAGTTAGAGAACCAACTTAAAGCTAAATATTACGCAGAACGTCTACAACACTATACAAAATTATGTATTTTATATAGGAATCCTACTTGAATCTTGCTCAGTATACTGAGAAGTCAAGCTTTGTATCTCAAGCCACTTTGTTCTAGTTACTTTAAATAAAAATAATAGCTAGAACAGAGTACAGATCCAAAGACATAAAATTATCAACCTGCTGCCACACTAATTTAGCTTTCTCTCTCAAACTACAAACATCGGCACAATGGCAAACATTAAGAATGTTACTACTGATTCAGCATTAAGCAAGAAGTAATTGAGAAGTTTGTATATTTTTTTCATACTTAAATTTTGAGATCACGCCGAATAGGTCTTCAGGAGACTGAATCTAAGTAATAGCTACACTAGGTTGTATTAAAAATTACATTTATTTTGGAAATAGAAATTAGAAAATTGTTTAATAAATTACCGATATAGAGAAAGTAAAATCAAGCTCTAAGGGTATTTTAGTGCCAAAAAGTAAAAATTTATATTTAAATTTATAAGTTTAATTGTTTATATATGACAATTCAAGCTAAACATTTTGACACTAGGTTAAATCAGTGGATTCATACAGATGGTAATACGGTTAATCCAGCTTCACTGTTAAAAGAAGAACTTAATAATACCTTAATAGAACATTTCTTTCGTGGGGTTAACTTTTCGTTCGGACATATGGACGAAAAGTCTAGTGTGGAACAATTAATTAATCATCCTGAAGGTCACAAATTATTATTATCATCAAAAACACGGTTGCTATATGGGCCTGAAAAATGTCTAGATAGAATTAAACAATTATGCCCTGATAACAAAGATAGAGGTGCTTACGGATCTATTTTTCTCGGTTCGTGTAAAAATAGCGTCAATAAAGAGTTAAATATTCTAATTGTTGATGACAGTAATGGTGAAAATGGCAGCGTTATTAGTAATGACCAAGCATATCGGCTAACCGGAGACTGTTACGGGCAAATATCCACAGACCTATATCACGAATTAACAAAACATCAAAAAGGTGATAAATATCGAGTAATTCAGCACCGTTTCGGCTGGACTGACCAAGACGGAGACGATAACAAATACCGCTTTGGCAAAGGTACACTACGCCCTGCAAACCTTGACCAAATCCTCAATTATTCAGATCCCAACAACTCAACTAAAATTGACTTAATTCTTCCCTTATCTGCATTCAAGGGAACTGATAAAGACAACCCTAATGGGCCAAGCAAGCCCCAAATTCAACCTGGACTGTACAGGCAAAATATCTGGCTAGGTGAAAAATCACAATCTGAACTCGGTAAAACAGCTATCTCGCAGTTACTCGCTTCATTCCCTAACGGGCTGAAAGACTTTACCGAACAGCTAGAACTTGAAGCCAAAAAGCTTAAGGAAGTACAGGACGACCCCCGGCAACTTGCACAACTTTACTGCGAAAAGTACGAGAAACGGAAAGCTTTTCTTGAAGAACAAGCAACCACGCTAGAAGAACAAGCAGCAAAAGATCCAACAGTAGTAGAAGAGTTAGAAACTTTGCGCGATGGCGCGGGAGCGCCCGCCGTAGGCGATCGCATTGCTACTGACTCGTTTATTTACAAACTTATCAAAGCTGACCTGCAAGAAGAGGGTCAACTTCTTGAAACTGAGAAAGTACAGCGCGAACTTGCCCGGTTCGTCCAAAACGAGTGGAAAGAAATCGCCATCGGCAAGACGCTCACATTTGAGCGGGCAATGGTCATTCCCTCCAAAGACCTGCAAAATGGGGAAATCTGCATCCCGCATTATCAAGACGGGGAAGAAGTTCTCAACTTCCGCTCACCCTTCCTCAACTCAAATGGTCTGTGCGTCTCAACTAACAAAGTTGTAGAAGACGTCCTTGGGCCTGATGGTAAAGCTCTTGTAGGTGCGATCGCTGTCTCGGACGAAACAAGCGATCGCATTTATAACCGTCTAAACGAGCAAATTAAATCTGTCCTACCCGAAGCCCAAAGTAAAAATATTCAGTTAGAAGGTATTGAAAATTATTTAGATAAAAATATCAGCAAGCTCGAAACTAAAGACAAAATCGAGTTTACCAACAAATTTAATGAGTATATTTCAGAACTAA
Source organism: Komarekiella delphini-convector SJRDD-AB1 (assembly GCF_014831675.1). GTDB lineage: Bacteria > Cyanobacteriota > Cyanobacteriia > Cyanobacteriales > Nostocaceae > Komarekiella. Next base: position 216,734 of record NZ_VJXY01000004.1, read on the forward strand.
AGTCAGCTGGTTACGAATTAGAAATTCTTCCTCAAGAGTCCGAACAAGAGCGGCAGGCACGCGACTACGATGGTGATTGTATTGGCTTCGAGCGGGCAAGCAGGTATCCAAACCTCACTGCCGAGGCAAGGGAGCGCAACCTGCCTGAAAACGCTTACGATCCAACTGTTAAACTCAAAAAACAATCTTTTTACCAGGAAGATGGCAGTCAGCCGGAATTTGAAGAAATCGCCATCCACATGAGCGATGGCATTAGTGTCGGTGTTATCAACAATCACCTGACCTCAATTGAGGCGTTAGAGTCAGAAATTACTATCCTGAAAAACTTTGGTAGTGAAAAAGACCAAATTGAGTACGTACAGCAGGTAGCCAAACACTACGAAGATTTATTTAAAACAGAAGCCTGGGCAAAATCCAAGGGTATTGAAGGGAAGGAGGTTCCGACCAAGTATCGCAGTTACATGGAAGAGTTTATCAAAACTGTTCGGCAAGAACCCCTAAACCTGGTCAATGCACTGGTGGCAATGAACACTAACACTCAGATATACCGCGAAATGATTGCCGAGGCAGCATTTCAAAACCAAATTGCAGTTGACCTCTTCAAAAGTGCCAAAAAACCCGAAATGGAAATTATCCGCAATAACAGTCGGATTCTCCACCGGGAGGTTAACTATATTAAGGATAAGAAAAAAGATGTTTATATTGACAATACAATTCAACCCACGGGATACTCGCCTGTTGAATTACTAATTGCTCAAACCAACCAGTATTTTGAAAAATCTCGTCTCGAATCGCGTGAAATCGCCCAATTTCAAGCTTTATTTAAAGGTGTCGAGTTTTCTAATGAACAGCGATTAAGAGCTACTCTTGTCAAAAAAGAATTTGACAAATCCTTTAACCAAGCGAGTCAGCGATCTAGACAAAAAGAAACTGAAAAAGGGCCGTCTGCAAATATTACCCTTGCTAACGGCAATCAAGTAAGTGTAACTAACCTTTTACAGTATGACAACGAATTTATCTGGAAAGCTAATAAAGTTACAATCAAGCTATCAGAAATATCTGAAGACAAGCGCAACAGTAACCGCCCGCATAAATATGTAGTTTATGCCCAAATTAACGATGAGACTGAGAACGGTAAACCTAAGTTTATGGCATTGGGAACACTTGCTAAGGAGCAAGAAAACAAACCTGAAGAAATAGGAATTGGACTTGGACAGGAAGTAACGTCTAACAAAATAGCCTTTCAAGCTGAACTAAGCGAAGGTCAAATTAAGCTTCTTTACCAAAAAGCCTACCAGATAGCAGAAGAATTTTACAATTCAATTCCAGAAGGACAAAAGCTAGCAATGGCAGCTGCTACCTGGGCAGTATCAACTACTCGTGAGAGTAGTAATGATAAAGGTAGCGATTACCAAAAGAAAGTTTCTAATTTTGCCTTTGCGTCGTTCCCTCAAGAGATTATCGGTCAGTTAGGCACACTCAGATTTAACGAATTTAGTATCACTGGGTTCGACCGTAGTAGTGAATTATTTCATGAAAACCAACCTCAAAATATTCGATTTAATCTAGCTGAAGATGGAAAAAGTGTCATTGAACTGCAGAATCAGGAAGGTAATTACGAAACATTTGGAAATATAGAACAAAGTAACGCCCGACTACCAATTGGTACTACTGGTATTGCCAGTATTGAAAAAGGTGAAGTATATACCACCTCTGTTACAACCAAAGTACCCGGACTACCAGAACTTACCTTCAAAGTAGGTGAAGTTAATAAGTTTGGAAATTCCCAGAGGTTCAATAATGAACCTGTAATGTTAACAATTGAAAAGGTTGATCTTATTCGTGAAGACTATAGCATTTATCTTCAAAATAGTAATAAACCTGAGAAACTAGGCAACATTGATAAGGAATCAATCAAAGAGGGTATTGCTGAAGGTTGGATAGCAGAAAAACCTGGTAATGGGCAACAGTTACAGATTAAAATTCAAACTATCATCACCGGACAAAATGCCTATGCAATAGCAGAGACATCTAAGGGAAATTTTTTACGAATTAATATTACTAATCCCAAGTACAAAAAACAGGAGATTAGCAACCAAGCATTTAAAGAAACTTTAGTTAGAGCATTTGATAAAAAGCACGTTTATATTGCTAAAATTGGTGCTCAATCACTCGGTATTATTGGTCAGCATACTGAACGCCTCGAAGCCGAGTTAAATAGAGAGAATGTACAAAGACAGTGGCAAAGGAAGGAAAGTAGCACTGTACAAAAACTAATTGATACAGGTATTATTCGCTTAAACCAACAACGAACTACTATCCCTGTAGAGATTACCAGTAATGAAAGTACCTGTAAAATAACTATTAATCCAGAAACAGTACAGTATCCTGACAAATGGGTTAAGCGCAGTCAACTTATCAGTAATGAACAGCCTGTCAGAAACGAACAGCAAGAAAAACGCAACCAAATAGTCGGTAAAATTAATGAACGTCCTCCAATCATGTTCCAAGATAAAGAACAAAAATTAGTAGGGCTTTTAGGATTAGCAGTTGACGAAAATATAGCCGACAAAACTAAAAAGTATCTAGAAAAAGTAGGAGTATCATACGAACAGCTTCCCGGATCACAAGCTCGGTTAGAAGCCAAAAAAGGTATGACTGTATTCGTACTCGATGAAAGTACCATTAGTGACGAACTAAAACAAACCTTTATTGACCGGGCTGATGGTAATATCAAGAGTGCAGATACACCATCAAAAACCACTCCAGTCGTTCCAGAACAAACTATATATTTTTATAACCAAAACCAACAATATAGTTCCCCAGATGGATCGCTCTTAGAAACTAAAGAAGCTCTCGGATTAGTAGTTCCCGCACAAGACGCGATCGCTGTAGCTACTTGGCTAGAATCAAAATCTACTGAAAATCATTATTTTATTGAGAGTAACACAGCTACATTTATTTTTAATAAAAATGAGATTAGTGAAAAAATAAACGAAGAACTAAATAGTTTACTTGGAGAACCGATTAATATCGGTGAAATTGATGGATTTGACCGCTACGAACAGCTTAGTGCAGAGTTAAATCAAAAAGTTGCAGATGAAGGTAGTCTTTTACAATTAAACCAAATTCCAGAAAATAGTGAGTACAAAAAAGCTCTACAAGCACTACCTAACCGTCCCAGAGAGCTTAATCAAGAAGATTCTCCAATACCAATTATTCCTGCAAAAGCTGTACCAGAAAAGAATACAACTAACATTCAATCAGATACTAACGCTACAGTTGCAGGTATTTCACAAGTTTATCAAAACGCGGTTGAGATACAAGTATTAACAGGTACACAATCAAAAGTTAATAATCAAGCAATATTACTACCCAACTCGGGCCAAGCTGATCAAACCAAAGCTATCGAAATATTGGGTAAGGTAAGCAAGGAAAAAGTAGAACAATTGCGATCGCACCTTGAAACCCACCTCAAACCCGTACTTGAAAACGATAAATCCAACTACGCACTACTGAGACAAGTTGCATGGGTCGGTGCAAAATGGGATTTAAAAGACAAAGACTTCAAGCCAGGGGTACAGGACAACAAGTTAATGGAACTTGTCAAACAAGTATATCCTGATGCTGATATTGTGCTGGTAACTTACTCCGAGAACCCCGGTGCTGGCATCAACTACCACCGCGATGACTCCTACGCCGCGACGGAAGCCCGCAGCATTAATATCGGAAATTCTGATTGGGGGTATCGCGCTGCTAAAGAACGAATGGCATGGACTAGGGAGGAGAATCAGGACGCACCATACCAAGAGTTTAAACTTGAGTCGGGTACTGTAACCCGCTTTAACTGCAAGAACGAACACGCTGCGCTCAATACTGAGGCTGGCAGATGGTCTATCAACATCTGGTCAATTAAAAATGACCTGGGCAGAGAAAACAGCGTTCGCCAAAAATTTGAAAACTTCCTCGCCTCAAACCAACCTCCTCGTGCGATAGTCCAAAGCAGCAGCGACCTTACTATCAAAACTAACGAGTGGACTCTTGGGGGAGAAATTAAAGTAGAACGCAGTTATACAAGCCTCAGAGAAGTCACCCGAAACATACCCTCACACCCTTTAAACCAACCAACTGTAGAAGAAATTATCGCCATCGGCAATTCCACTGCGGCACGCGCTGCTAACCCTCAGATTCCAGACAACCCGACTATATCTGGAAAACCAGTACCAATGGTTTATTCGCTGCATCTGCACGGCGAACCTTCCAAAGTACCAGCTGATACAACTATCGATGCCATGCGCGGACACGGTAGGATACACAACACCAGAGGTGTAGATTACCAGAAAACTTATGGTGTCAAAGAGGGAGATATTGCGATCGCCCAAGGTAAAAACGGCGAGCAAGTTGCTTTCCGGGTGGGTAAGCAGTACAAAATTACCCCTGAAATGATTCAAGATCCAAGTTACCAGCAAGCCTGGGCGAAATGGGAAAAGCATTCACCGAAAGAACTTACTCAAGCACAGGCGAGTAAGAGTCAGGTATATGGCTTATTCATGGAGCCGCTAGGGGATTATGTCAATGGCAGAATTGTTCCATTCCCAGCCATCCAAAAACAAACTCTCACTCCGGTAAATATCAGCCCCGACTCCAAAGATGGACTTGGAGTAGCACTCAGCCTTGCAACTGCATTCGCAAAAGAACAAGGCAAGCTACAAAACGATTACCAAGTTTCAGTCAATAATAATCCAGAAGCCCCCGCCGGGCAGTATGGAGTAGAGAACCACAGCCAAAAACCTGAAGGAGTAGCATACGCATCCGCAGAACACGCATTTAATCACAAAAAGCAGTTGCATCCATCAGCTGATGAATACAAGTTAATGGTAGAAGTGCTTCAGGCTAAACTCGAACAACACCCCCGGCTAACAGAGGCGATCGCCAAACGTGGAGGAACTGAGTGGCTGGAAAACTGTACGGCAGTTGCTACAACGGGGGGAACCCCCACAACGCACTGCCTCACCAATATAACTAACGCCCAGGATAAACAGTGGGAAGGTAAGGGTAAAGAATCCGCATTTATTCAAGCCCTCAGCGAAGCATATACCAATGTAGTTGAAAAGTCACAACAAACTACAGTACAAACCCAGCAGGAAAAGTCCGAACAGACTGCTCTGCCACTCACAAATCCACTGTCCCAACTCGAACCCATAAACGCCGCCGTCGCTGAACATATGAAAAAAGATATTGCGATGGCCCAAATAGCTACCCAGTTTATCGGTAAATCAACTGCGCCCCCCAAAACACCTTCAAGCACTCGGAATTACGAGCAAGCATGGAGGGAACGCGCCAACACAGGAAATTACTCGAAAGACGACATCATTATGGTATCCGGGTCTGGCCCGTGGCGCGGAGTGACAAGTGAGCAAATTGCTCAAACATTTGAAAATCACTACAAACCGTTACTTGATAAGGCAATAGAAGCGAAAAGCTCTTTCATAGTCGGAAACGCACAAGGAACCGATCAATTAGTTCAAAATTATCTTCAAGAAAAAGGGTACAAAATAGAACAAACTTCCCAAGGATACGCTGTATTTAATCCTATAGAAAATATCAAAATTAGTACCAACACTATTTCTTCCAATACACAAGTATCACATAACCCATTTATTACTAATGACAAGAGCATTTTCTCTCCACAACAAAGTCAACAACCAAATATTGACCAAGCACTCACATCACCTTCTCAACCAAGAATACAGCAGGTTGGAGCGATGGATAACATTATCGAGCGGATGAAAGCTAATACAGTGCAAAATCTTCAAGACTGGTATGTAGCATCTGAAAAGCTCGGTAAATCAGAAACATATCTCAATAGAATTCAGGAGGTAACTGATTTATACATCAAAGAAAATATCAGTCTTGAGAACGCTTTTAAGGCAATGGAGCGAGATATTAAGGAGCTAGAAAAAATTAATAAAATGACCAGTATTGCCCAAGATTTAGTTAAAATCATTGGACACGAAGATATCAATGGTATTATGTCAGTACAAACAGAAAAATACCAAATTGCTACAAAAGCCCAAGACAAAATCTACTTAGTTAAAGATAAAAATGACAAGATATTATTATATATCAAAGAAGGGAGAACCCAAGTAAGTAACATCAGTGATGAAACATTACAGGACTTTCAACTCATGAATTCCCGTATCGATAATGCTCTCAAAGATGTCAAAAAAGATTTAGTGGAGAGGTAATTTTATTTTTAGTATGAAAGAACTAATCGAACTTCCAGTAGAAGGTTTAACTCCAGCGATGCAAGCTAGTCTCCTCAGAGAATTGATCAAACAGCTTAACATCCATGATGATAAATTTGAAGAATCTGCAAAAAAGCCTCCAACTGCTGAGGAAATAAAAGAGGCTGTGCTAAGATTGAATTCGGAAATTAACAGAATCAGTGAAGTAGTGCAAGATGAGTTAAAAGTAACCTCTACAGAAATTAAACCTATCACTTTTGTTAATCAAGTTAATCAAGAGTCATCTTCACAAGCCGAAGCAAGCCAGTTTACACGAACGACAATTGAACCAGAGGTTCTAAAAAACCCCACAAATAAAAATGACGACAATAATGGCAACCCAGTAGAAGAGAGTCCAGAAGATAGAGTACAATCTCTTACCGCCGATTCTCAAATTAGACAGTTTGTTATTCCTGTAATTTTAGACCGCTTAGATATATTTGGAAAATCAGATAAAGAGACAAAAGGTATCATTTATAAAGGTGAAGCATATACTGCAAGTCTAAAATTAGAAGAAGATTCGCAAACTCTTAGCCTTGATAGAAATTTGCCTAATTCCGAACAAAGTCGAGAAGCACTCTTGGCATCTCGTGACAATAACTCACAAGAGTACTCTATCACCATTAATAATCTCACCAAAGAGGAATTTGAACGTTTCAAGACTCTGTTCAATGAGCAACAAGCACGCCGCGAACAGAGTCAACAACAATTCAAAAACCAGGATTCTGCTAAAGAGCTAGATTAAATCAACCCAAACCACACGCCATACATAAAAGCTATAAATCCAAAAATCAGCTTTTTATTAAAACTCAGGGGGGTCTTAGGACAAATAACAACCGCAACAGCAAAATAGTAAAAAGACGCAGTAAAGTCAAACAAACTCGTCGGGTTAACAGGCAATCTGCCTAACCCGACCAAACATAGCATCCCCATTAAAGACCAAACAACAATCTTTTCTATCCATCCTAAAATTTTATTGCTCTTCATAAAAAATTATTTATTCCTCCATCAATTCGCTGATAACTATTAAAACCAGTACTGATAAATAAAATCATCTAGTAAATAGATTGCTTAATGAAAACTACATAAACCACCCAATTACTTTGTAAAGTTTTTACAAATAATAATAAAAATTTTAAATAAGCTAATTATTTTATAGTAATTGTAAAGATTGAAAATTCTAAAAAAGGTAAGTGCTATAAGTATTATTATCAGGGACAATACCAAACCAAAAAAGCATATAATATGAAACCTATTAATGTTGTCATCATTGAAAATGAGAACATATCTAGGATTGGCGCGGCAACAATATTATCTGAAACTAGTGCAATCCAAGTCTGTGGCCTTGCCAAATACGGAAAACAAGGAATAGAAATTGTTGACAAAGAAAAGCCAGATATCGTAATTATAAATATTGATTTACCTGATATCGATGGCATTGATGTAATAAGCACAATTAAATCCAAACACGCATCAATTAGAATTGTGGTTATAACTGCAAATAGCAGCCGAGATACCATTAACGCGGCAATTAGTAATGGCGCAGACTGCTACTATGCTAAAAATAGCCTTAGAGAAGAAGTAGGAGAAAGATTCGTTGAAGCAGTAATGGCTGCGTACAATAATGAATCATGGATTGACCCAACTATTAATCGTATTCTGATCGATAGTCTCAGGTCAAATGACACACCCGATAGAAATGCACTAGATTTGTTAAGTGATTTCTCTAATAAAGAAATCACAGTTCTTCAATTAGCTGCCGGAGGCATGAAAAATAATGAAATTGCCAATGTAATGTATGTTTCTGAAGGTACAGTAAGGTCATATCTACATAATTCATTTATCAAACTAGGAGTCAAAGATAGGTTAAACGCTATCCGCGAAGCAATCCGCCTGGGAATCCTCAGTTTTACAGACATGAAAATCGAAGAAGAAGTTACTCAAGAAACCCACACAAGAGTCAAAACAAACCAAAAAAGTCAAAAAGATACAGCTAAAACGAGTAATAAGGGATACAAAGGCTGGGTTGCCTAAAAAATTAATCAACTGCAATTATGCAGCCACCTGAATACTTCTTCTGCTGGCGGCAAGTTTTAATGATGGCGGCGTTTTTAACATAAATACTACGTGCTATCTTACCTTCATTGGATTTAGCCCAATCCAGAAGCTTTTTATCTTCGGGTTGTAAGATGGCAGATCCAGAAGCCGCCTGCTGAAAAGTTACACTTCCAGCGATGGTCTTGTATGTAAAAACACCAATTGCAGCCCCTAAAGCCAGTACAAAACCCAATACCCCCGCCACTTGTGCTAATCGCCAATTACTTAGATTTAAGTGAGGTAAGGCCCCACCAGCTTGTTTAGTCATCTTAACTAGTTCCTTGGCTGCTTCTGCGATCGCACTTTTTTGTTGTTGTATAGCCACCTTAGAAGCACTGTTAAGCTTATCGTCTACCATGTCAGTCCAACCCACCACAAGCGAGTCAAGCCTACCTGGTAGCTGCTGCAACGCAAACTGAGTTGTACCCAGTTCCGCATATAGGTTAAACAAAGGGTCATCAGGTCGAACACCCAATTTCAGTATCCAATCAGTAACCTCTGCTTTTTTCTCTTCAGAATATTCTGCAACAACTTTTTCAACAACTTTTGCAATATTGGTCATAGGTTGTTTAAACAGTCAATTTGAAATTTCACTGTTAATTTGGTAAAGCAAATACCTACCATTTTTCAGATTCAATATCTTCAGTTACATCAAGATTGGAAAGACTTTGTTTATTTGCACCTACAGAAGCTAGTTCTACACAGTTCGTACTCAACCCCAAATAATTAGAAGCTATTCCATTAGACACAATAGAGTTATGAAAATTCTCCATCCAGTTGAATACTATAGAACGCTGAATAGTATTAATAGGAGAGTTAGTTTCAATCAGTTGAGCATAAGGTAAACCAGTATCCTCAAGCAACTGGTAAAAGTCATTATCTAACCCACCTAAAACTAGTTCCAAGCCGTTTATTTTTTTAATATCAGCTTGGAATTGACTACCTTCATAGTATCGAAATTGCTTGCTAAAGTAATAATTTTTGATAACAACATAGTCAACCTGACTACCAAAATGCTGATATAAATCCTGAAGATACTCTTCAACACAATCTTTACGATGTGATATCGGGTGCAAGAAAGTAACACGATATCCCAGACACTTAAGATTTTCTATCAGTGAAACATCTTTATCAAAGAACTTGAATTCTCGGAGGTTTTGACCTGGCATATCAGTCAGAACCACATCAATCTTTGGAAACATTTCTAAGTCAAGTAATAACCTATCAGAATCACCCCTGGAGAATCCTAAATGATTTATCTCAAAGCCTTTTGTTTGATACATTGATAGTTTATTACGATGCCCATGATAGAAAACACGCACATTAAGTTTATTCTTCAAGTACAACTCTAGCAAAAGTCTAGAAGTTGTGGATTTACCCACACGAGCATCACCCAATGTAATAACAAAACGCTTTTTAAACATAACAAACCAAGCAAATTCAATTAAGCAGCTATATTTTGAGATGGTAAATTTGAATCTTGGTTTTTAGCTTTTTCTTTCTCTTCATTTTCTCTAAGCTCTTTAGACTTTTCAACAACTGCTGGATAGTAACAATCATCTGGTTGTATATCAAAGCCAAATAAATTAAATGCCGACTTAATTTGCGCTTCAAACTCAGCAAGCCAAGATTTAATTCTCGACTTAATCACAATATTTGTTCCTTGATGAGTCTGACCTTCATTAAATGTTAAAGCATGGCGGTCAATAAAGTCGTAGGATTTGTAGAACAAATCTGGCATCACAAGTTCTACCAGACCTGTTGCAAGCATATTTTGACGTAGAGAAGCGTCATTATAACGCTCAAATTTTTCTTCTTCACCATGAAATAAGTTCTTGACAACAATATAATCTACTTGATCTTTACAAAGTTCACGCAGTTTTTCTAAAACATTTATTGAATCAAGAACCCTACTAATCACCGAAATCATTGTAACTCGACAATTAATATCGGTTTTAAGCACTTCAAAAAATGAAAGCTCTTTGACATAACTTTCAAAGAAACCTCCAGATTGTGCTGGTAAGTCTAATAGCGTAATAGGACAATCACTCTCATCTAAATTAATTAATAAATCGTCAGCACCACCTCTATGGAAAATATCAATGTAACGTATTATCGGTCGGTAGTCTTTTTTGAAATATCTTTCTAACTGAGGATTTCTTAAGTCAGCTTCATAAGTGACACAGGGTAAATTTTTATTAATGTACAGTTGAAAAAGCGCTCGTGCAAAGGTGCTTTTTCCCACGCCACCTTTATCACCTGTAACAATTATTAGCCGCTTTTGAGGTTTACTATTACTATTACTATTATTAGTATTGGTTGTATTATCATCAGACATGACTTTCTTACCCTTATTGGTTCTATTTTGAGACATAACAATTCTCTACAAAGCAAATACACTTTGTTGATATAAATCGAAAGTTTTAAACATTATTTTGAAGAAGATAATTCATTTATGATAGTTGATAATTATTTTATATAAGCAACATTTAATAATAAAATTAGTTGATTATACAGGTTCCCAGTAAACCACTTAAAATGACTGCATTCCTTCATCAATTCTCCCATAACAAATAATTAGAATTACAAAAATGTCAATGCCTGAATCAATTTTAAAATGCTCATATAGTTGTCGTGAAAATTAGCTATATGAGGAAGCCAATAAATACTCATTATTCAATGAAACCTGACTACTCTGTTTTACATAGATTGCTTTTAGTATGTAACCTTTAGCTCAAAAAGCCAATCGACAAAATTTCAATATTTAATCAACATCTGTTGATATATAAATTAGTAATAGATTTCATATAGTTTGCTTTGAACAGGGGTAGTTGGATGTTTATTTAATAAGCATTTCGCCCTTCTCGGCGATAGCTGACTAAACGCATATCTTTCAATAATCGCAGTTGATGACAAAAAGATTTAGCTTATAAAACTGGTCAAACGATCTATCAAATTAAGCATGGATTGTTATCAAATTATTTGGTTCAGCAACTAAAACGTCCCGACATAGCCATGTCTATAATTTAGGGTTCTTACGTTACTTTTATGGTGAGAATGAAAATTGGCTCAATTTTCATTCTCACCATTTAGTATATTCGATGTCTGAAGTTGAGATACTGCAATAGGTTACAAATTTCAAAATCCTATCAAATAGCACAGATACTACCATATAAATGGTAACATCATAAATTTTTATGCAAGCGCTATGAAATTTCCCGTAGATAAAATTCTGAATCTCCCAGAGATGAAAGTGTTAGACTCTTAAGAAATTGAAGGCATGGGAATAGTTATAACAATAGAGAAATCTGTGAATTATTTTACTTGTTCCTCGTGTAGACAAATTACTCACAGTATATATTAAAATCATTGTGGCAATGGGGTGGGAGGATATTCACCTGCATCTAGTCTAGTTCGCGGTGCGAAACCCAAAAGCCTTACAGTGATTGAGATAGGGAAAAATGTACTCAATCGCAAGGCAGACTTGAGGTGTTACGGAAAAGATATCACATTGACCGGGAGTTCAACATTATCTTGCAGTTGAGTGGTGAAATGGATGAGCAAATGACCCTGATTGATCATCTGCTCTGTGATGAAAAGCTCCTGGAGTTAACGTCAGCAGACTTTTCAAAACGTTATCGACTTTCAACTAAAACAGGAAGAAAATCAACTCCAGTAGAAGTGATATTAAGGATGCTAGCCCTGAAACACTGACGCTGCCTAAGTTACGAAAACACAATAAAAAATGTCAAAGAAAGTTTAATTTTGAGGCAGTTTTGTCGAATATATTTTAATCCTCTGCCAAATAAAAGCACACTGATCCGTTGGACGAACACTTTGAGTGAAAAAACTTTGGAGAAGATTAATCAAAGATTGACTCAAATTGCTACCCAGTTACAAATAACTCAAGGGAGAAAGATGAGGACAGATGGTACAGTAGTGGCAACTAATATTCATTTTCCTTCGGATAACAGTTTATTAGTAGATGGAGTAAAAGTTATTAGTCGCATTCTATCTCAAGCAAAGTCAATTATTTTAGCTAACTCTAAAAATATTAACTTGCAAATGTTTCGCAATCGTTATCGTACAGCTAGAAGAATATCTAGACAGATTGATAGTCTATCAAAAACGAGAAATGAATCTGGGAAGCAAAAAAGAAAACAAGCATACATAAAATTGATTGAAGTCACGAAAGCTGCAATTAAACAAGCTGAAAAAGTGAAGACAATTCTTGATAAGTCGGATGCCGTAAAGTCGCGGAAACTATTGCAAAAATGGGAAATTTTTCTCCCGCGTATAGAACAAGTTGTTGAGCAAGCATCTCGCCGAGTTTTAGCTCAAGAAAAAGTTAGCGCAGCGGAAAAAATTGTAAGTATATTTGAAGTGCATACAGATATTATATGTAGGGGCAAACCTAACCTAGATGTAGAGTTTGGGCGGAAGGTCTGGTTAGATGAAGTTGATGGTGGAATTGTAAGTAATTATCGAGTATTAAAGGGAAACCCTCATGATACTCAACAATTGGTTTCCAGTCTTGACCAACATATAGACAATTTTGGCTATCCCCCTAAACTAGTTTCTAGTGATAGAGGTGTTTCCTCTCAAAGCAATGAAAACTATGCCCAATTATTAGGAATAAAACAAGTTATATTGCCGAAAGGAGGTTATAGAAGTAAGCAACGAATTCAGCATGAAAGGAAGAGAAATTTTAGAAAGGGTCGTCATTGGCATAACGGCGTAGAGGGACGTATTAGTTTTTTGAAACGATGCTTTGGGTTCCAACGTTGTTTGTATAGAGGAGATATGGGATTTCAACGTTGGGTGGGCTGGGGAATAATCGCTCATAATTTGACTATTATCAGTCGATGTTTAGTTTTTCAGGCTAGGAATATTAACTAAATTTGTATTTTATAACCAGCCATAATCCCTTCATCAACATTACTTACTTTTCCCAATATTGAAATTATCTGATAATTTATTTGGCTGCCATTATCACTCTCCATGTTATCTCTTATTTTTGAGCTTTAATAATACTTATTCTTTATTTTATCGCTAGTTTCGCACCGGGAACTAGTCTAAACAGCAAAATTGAGATTACCGGGCGTAAATTGACCGAAAAAATGGGGTTTTGTGTCTGCTAATGCTCCTCAAAACCCCAAAAAATTATGTCATCTCAGGTAAGTGGAACTATTTCACATGTATGTCAGCTCGACTCCTACAAAACTACTCAGACCATAGCTTTCCTGACTTAGTACCAATGTTGGTACTTTTTACGTTTTTTGTCATGGTATTTTTTGGGATAATACTCGTAGTCTTTGTTTTTGTCGTAGTCGTCTTTGTGGTATCCCCCAGATAAAAGCTGCTGTTCCTGTATGGATAAATCCACAAGTAAATCAGACGTGATGATTGAATCAGACATATTTTTACCTCACTTACTTCATTGAGATTACACACCTACGCAAGAAAAACCAGGTGTGTAACACTACGCTTTCATTTTTAAACCCGTTTTATAAAGATTAAATTCTCCTAAAGTAAGAAAATAAAAATTTGTATTTTAGGCTATAGAGTTATACCAAATACTATCTTAAGCTATTGAAAAACTTTATACATGCTATTATAATCTGTTATTTTTTATTTGCCATTCTGACAGTAGTTTGATAAAAAATAAATCTGAATATATAAAGATATTTACATATTTTTACATACTGCTGAAATCTTTATTATGTAAGCTTTTTAGCTTATTCTATTACCTATCTTATCTATAAATCAAATAGTTGATGCATATCAAGATGAAATTAGGATGAAATTCTCGTATGTAATTAGTAAGAAATATTTTTAATGTCATTAGGCAGACGTAAACGCGCTGACAATTTCTTAAAGTAGGTGATTATGGACTCGAATCAAGTCACCAACATTACGAACTAAGCAAAACTAACCCAAACGCAAACAAGCTAAAGAATACTGCCAATCAAACGTTACAGCAGCCGAATTAGGTAATATGCACTTATTGCGAGTTATAGTATGAACAACATATCAAGAATTATGAACTATTTAATTATGTCCTAAAAATAGATTAGTTATATGAAAAACTTCATATACACTCTGATTAAATTCAGATTGATAAAGTAGAATTTAAGAAGTAAATTTCTAAAGGATTCCAAGGTACAGTTGTGGATAAAATAGTAGTTTTTGACTTTCATTTTAGTCATACAGATACATTTTTATATGATTTGACTCCAGCGCAAGTAGACACTGTATTGGGTGGTGTTGATACTTCTGATTATCCCTATAATGCTGCTTATATATTGAGTATTCATGATGGCATAAATCGTGTACAAGTCAACACTTACGGTGTAGGCAGCAGTTACAGAAATAAATATAGCTCCGTAAACAATTCCGATCAGGTTTTCATTAATTACTATCCGATTTAATTATTAGTAATTGATGTGGTTGTCTTGCAGACTTGAGTTTAGTGGGTCATCAACTTACAGTTCATGACCCACAGATAAAAATTTATTTTCAGATGGCTAAGTAGCAAGAAACGATCTAGCAGGTTTATATAAGTATCTGTTTTTAACGATACAATATTTTAAATGGGTAAATAAAGCGAACAGTTTTAAGTGGGGGTATATTAAAAGGTAGCTTGATAGTGAAAGTGCTGCCTTCACCTAAGTTACTTTGCACATCTATGCTACCGTGGTGTGACTGGATAATTGCTTGAACAATGGCTAATCCTAATCCAGAACCGCCAGTACTACGGGAGCGATCGCTACTCACCCGATAAAAACGATCAAAAATTCGAGTCACTTCGTGTTTTGGGATACCAATTCCTGTATCTTGAATTTTGATCACAGCACTATGGTCGTTGTGGTCTAAGAAAACCGTTACCTCCCCTCTTTTGGGTGTGTATTGAATTGCATTGACAATTAAATTAGAAAACAAGCGATAAAGCTGGTCAGAATTACCTATAACATTCAGGGGTTGATGCACTCGTATTGAAGATGTCAGCTTTATCCCTGCGGCAGTTGCCATCGCCTCAAACTCCTCAACTAAATCGCTAACAATATCATTTAGGGAACAAATTTCACGTTGTAACTTTTGGGCTTGTCTATCTATACGTGCCAACATTAATAAATCAACAACTAAAGCTGTTAGCCGCTGATTTTGACGCTGTATAGTTTGCAAAATATCCCGTGTCTCTTCAGAGTCTATTTGCGGCATTAAAAGTGCTGATTCTACCGTCGCACCTGTTGCAGCTAAAGGCGTTCGTAATTCATGTGCTGCATCTGCTGTAAATTGCTGAATTTGTCGATAGGATTGATAAATTGGCTGCATAGCTAATCCTGATAGCCACCAACTAGCACCAGCAATCATACCCATTGCAACTAACAGCCCGAATACCAAGACTAATTTCACACTGTCCAAGTAATGATTAAACTCTTGTAGACTTCGCCCTACTTGCATATATCCCCAATCTTGATAATTTTGGGTGTGCAGCGCTAGAGTAATTTGATGGTAATCTTTGCCCTTGCTGTCTTTGAGAAATTGCCAAGTTTTTTGATTAAAAACGTCAGATAATCCTTCTGGATAATAACCAGCAGTAGCAATTAATTTTCCAGAAGTATCAAAAAAACGTATATAGTAGCTAGTTTTAGTAACGATACCAAGAAGATGACGTTTAGAATCTGACTGTTGTTGAATACAATTAGTAGCTCCAGTTCCACAGTTATCTATATTTGGGAATAACTGATGTACCAATGGTTCTAAATGTCCAGGTGACTGTAGTTTTAGTTCGATACTATCGTGTAATGTTCCCGCTACAGACTCGATTTCACTATCTAAAGCCACCACATGGGCATGGAACACTGCTCGATAAAAACCGAAGGCACATAAGCTTAGAATTAAACCCATAACGATGGCATAATACAGAGCCAAACGAATACGGGTGAGCCGAAACAGCTTATTCTGATTCATTGTTAAGATTAAGACGATATCCCATACCGTGCAAAGTTTCAATCAAGTTAGGACAGTCGCTATTGGTGAGTTTGCGACGTAACAAACGTATTTGCGCCGCTACTACATTGCTACTAGATTCCGCGTTAACTTCCCAAATCTGATTACGAATTTGTTCGGTAGTAACAATTTGGTTGGGGTGCTTCATAAAATACTCTAACAGTTGGAATTCTTTATTAGTTAAAGGAATCCTTTGTTGTTCACCTATAGCATTTTGTCTTACAACTGTACTGTTGCCATAATCTAGAGTCAAGTTATCAACAGTCAATTGTTGTGGTTGAAAGTGCGGAGAACGACGCTGCAAAGCCCGCAATCGTGCCAGTAGTTCTATCATACTAAATGGTTTTACTAAGTAATCGTCAGCACCCGCATCTAGTCCAGCAACTTTATCTTCCATTCTATCTTTGGCAGTTAGCATCAAGATAGGAAGAGGATTTCCTTTGGAACGCAGTCTTTTGCACAATTCTAGACCAGTAATTCCTGGAAGCATCCAGTCAAGAATCGCTACTGTATATTGTGTCGAACGATTTTCTAAATATGCCCATGCATCATTACCATCCATGATCCAATCAACTAAGTACTTATGTTGATTTAGGGTGCGCTTAATAGCAGCCCCCAAATCTGGCTCATCTTCGACTAGCAGCATCCTCATATCAAATTGAGTAGTTAAAGGTTCGTTGTAAATTTGTGATGTAAGCATAGTTTGCAATAGGGATACCCCTATAAACAGGTTGACATTTAGATATGAAATTAGGATGAAATTCTTACAAATTAGGATTAAGCTATACAAGACATAACAGCAGTTTAGTATCTTGCAGATACATAATTAAGTAGAGCAACTTGCCAAAATAGGGTGTGAACTTAGTTTGAGGAGTTACAGAAACTAAGTTTTGCAAGATATCTAGTGAGTCAATAATAATTTTGACACGTAAATATGAAATTAAGATGAAATTTCAACTATAGGACTCCTATTTAATTTTTGAAATAACTCAGTACACCTCTACTTCCATTCTTTCTTGTTCCCTATTCCCAGTTAAGAGTTCACTCCTTACACAAACAATTTTAGAAATCAAAGCGGATTGCTATAGTTCAATAATATTTATAAGTTTTGTTGTCATTAATTAGTTGATATCTAACTAAGGTTAGTCTTTTCTCTCTAACTTAAGTTAGATATTATGCAAAATATATTATAATCAATGTAATTAATTTATACGTATTTAAGAACATTTTGTTGTTAATCTTTTATATCAAGACAAAGTTAATTAAATAACAATAAAAAAACTATTAATACTGATTTTTGGAAAAGATTAAAGACCAAACAAAAAATTTCATCTTTATTTCATATTTATACTTCAATATAAAAAATAGGTCGATTCCATGATGGATCTCGATATTTTTGTGGACATCAGTTAAAAACTTGCTCAGGTAGTTATCATTCAGACCTAATTGATATTTACTTTTGGTCAAATTGAAACAGGTTTAGGCGGTGACGAGCTATACAAGGAATAGTCCTTATAATTCGTATCGTCAATAAAACAATGTAGTAGTGATATTGCAAATAAAAACCCGATCAAGTGAGCAAGTTCACGTAGTCATGATAATTACTACTACTTTTTAAATTTTTTGGATGGTAAATATGAATCAGCTTGCAAAATCTTCATCATTCGAGAACATTTCTAACTGTCAATGGAACAATCATAGTAAATGGAAAAAAATTACTGTCGGTGATGTTACCGAGGCAATAGGAAATGTACCGATTGTAAAACTCAAGAATATTTCTCCTGTATGTATTGTCTCAGAATGTTTCTTGAAGTTAGAGAGCTGCAATCCAGGAGGGTCTATTAAGGAGAAAAATGCAGTCTATCTCGTGACGCGTGCAGAGGAGGAAGGGCTTCTTATACCTGGTGGTACGATTATCGAGTCAAGCTCAGGAAATTTCGGTGTTGGCCTGGCTATGATAGGAGCAGTCCGAGGGTATCGGGTCATAATTGTTGTCGATGCAAAAACTGCTCCACCTTTTAGACGAATGCTGAAAGCATACGGTGCTGAACTTGTGGATGTACCCCTACATGAGGCAGACGAATCAGGCTCTATGCAGAAGGCAAGAATGAAACGAGCGCGTGAGCTTGCCGCAACCATTCCTCATGCTTGGTATCCATGTCAGCACTTGAATCCTCTGAATACTGAGGCACACTCATATTACACTGCGCGTGAGATTGAAGCTCACTTTTCCTCCAACCTTGATGCTGTAGTAGTCGGTGTTAGCACTGCGGGACAAATAATGGGAATTGCTCGTTATCTTCGACCGCGATTTCCAGAAATACGTATTGTTGGCGTTGATGTTGAAGGTTCAGTCATTATGGGAACCCCAGCAAAACCATACAAGATGACGGGTGTTGGATTATCGTTCTTTCCACCTAATCTGGAGCTTTCGCTGCTTAATCGTGGTTACGTGGTGCCAGAGGCGATCGCTTACTCCGTGTGTCATGCACTCGCACGTCGTGAGGGTTTGCTTCTTGGTGCTTCCACAGGGGCAATTGTGGCTGGTGGCTTACATCTGGCGCGCTCTCTTGGTGATGGTGCGCGAATTCTGATGATCAATCCAGACGGAGGCGATCGCTATCTTGAAACAGTCTACGACTCCAATTGGCTTGACCATAATCGATTCACCCTCAAACAGGGAGAGCATCTTGATGATGCGATCGCCTCATTGACTCCTCTGTATTTTTAGTGACTCATTATATAGTGCTGAAAAATTTCATGAACACCTCACCCCAGCAGGAACAGGAAGGTAATAAAATAGCTTCCCAGCGATCGCTATTGATGTTACTCGCTCAGTTCATACCTCTTTCCTTAACTGATGTGGCAATGACTCTCGGCGATCCACTTCAGACTGCTGCACTCAGTCGCCTGGCCTTTCCACAAGAGACATTAGCCGGAGTTGGGGTAGTCAAAGGGGTTGCCGTATTTCTAGAAAGCCCCATTATCATGATTCTTCACGCCTCAACCGCTCTTGGAGGGCAAGTCAAATCTCGCCGCGCACTTTGGCAATTTACAGTAATTGCAGGACTTTCTCTCAGTGGCATTTTTCTTTTACTCACTTGGAAGCCTTTGTATAACTGGCTTCTTTTAGAGGTATTTGGCGTTAGCCCATTTATTGCAGCGCAAGGGAGAACTGCTTTTTTATTGATGTTCTTGTGGCCTTTCGTTATTGCTTGGCGACGATTCTTTCAGGGGTTGCTTATTCGCGCTCAAAAGAGCGTAGCTGTAGGATGGGCAGGTGTGGCGCGATTGACTTGGGTAATTGTGGCACTGGCAGTGGGGGTTAGTCTTAGAAGTGACGGGGCCTTTCTTGCAGGTATTACCATGATGGGAGCCATACTTATTGAAGCAGTATTGGTCACATGGTTTTGTTTGCGTCTTGGCATTATTTCTATTCTTAAAGAGGAAGTAGATTCTGAAACTAAGAAACTGCCTAAAACCTTTCGAGGAGTCACATTTTACTATCTTCCTTTAGCCTCAACAATGCTTATTGTTTGGGGTGCAAGGGCAATACTCTTAAGTCTGATTGCTCGCTCATTCGATGGCAGCCTTGCACTCGCTGTATGGCCCGCTGCTTGGGGATTACTTCTTTCGATCGCTAACGGTACACGCATGATTCAACAAGTGGTAATTTCTACTTATGAAGAAACTTCTAGGCGTACACTTGTTGCTTTTGTGGTTCTTGTGGGTTTAGGCTTTACTGTGATACCAATTTTTCTTGGGTTTACGGACAAAGGATTCTTATTACTTGGTCAGTTTTTGGGAAATAATACATCTCTTGTTGAAGCGGCTCGTCCAGTTGTACAAATACTGTCATTTTTCCCTCTGCTCTTAGCACTGCAAAATACGTTTCAAGGGCTGCTGATTCACCGCGCAAAGAACTGGTTCATCAATCTTGCAACATTAGTTGCCGCAGCTTTCACCCTGATAGTATGTGGAAGTCTGATCTTTACTAGACATAATGGAGCGACTTCAGCAGCGTATGGAATGCTTGCGGGTACTATCAGTGAAATTATAGTGCTTTTTTTCGCACTGCAACGTAAATAAGAGGGTCAAAATACGGGCAGTACTTTTTCCTTGCAGAAGGATAGGAAATTGAAAAAATTTAAGTCTTCTGCATTTTTGATGAAAAGAGATATACTTTGCGATCGCACTATATAAACTACTGCAACGTTGAATAATTTATAGAAGAAAAGGAGCGCTATAGCTTCTCTTCTCTACGAGAGGCTGCGCCAACAAGACGCTACGCGAACGCTCGCCGCAGACATCACACTCCTTTTGTTACTTTGGTAATTTTAAGCAGTAGACCTCCTGCATGAATAGTGAGACGGTGTGCCAGTTGGCGATCGCAGATAGCACAATGAAGGTAGTGGGAGCATCTGCGTGGAGGAAAAAATGGCTGACAGCGAGCTACAACCGCTCTCGGATAGTGAGTTCAAACGTTTGTGTGGGGTCAGTCGAAGTACCTTTACTGAGATGGTAGAAGTGTTGCACCCGCATTTGAACCGCCAAGGACGGCGGGGTGGACAAGCCAAACTGAGTGTAGAAGATCAACTACTGGTGGCGTTGGAGTATTGGCGTGAGTATCGCAGTCAGTTTCATATCGGAGTGAGTTGGAGGTTACACGAAACCACAGTTGGGCGAATTGTGCGAAAAGTGGAAGACTTGCTGGTTAAGTGTGGTAAGTTCCGGCTACCCAGCCAGCGACAATTGTACCAACCTGGGTGGGAATGGAAAGTCATGGTGGTTGATGTAGGGGAGATAGCAATCGAGCGGCCTAAAAAAAACAGAAACGCTACTATAGCGGCAAGCACAAGCGTCACACCCTGAAAGCGCAACAAAAGCGTGGAGTTTGAAACGGGACAAATTATCTGCACTGCCGTAGACACTGGCAAAACCCATGACTTTAAGCTGCTCAAACGCAGTCGCTTGCCGTTTGTCTCATCGCAATTGTGTTTAGCTGACAGAGGCTATCAAGGTTTTGCTCCCATGTCATACCGGAGCTTGTACCCCGACCAAAAAACCTCGCCAGCAACCGTTGCCAAAGGAAGAAAAGCAGCATAATCGAGCCTTAGCCCGACTGCGGGTGCGAGTTGAACATGCAATTCGCCGCTTCCAAATTTTTCGCATTTTCTCAGGACGTTATCGCAACCGTAGAAAGCGGTTTGGGTTACGCTTCAATTTAATTGCTGGGTTGCTCAACTATGAACTGTCACATGCTTCTTGATTCGTGCAGGAGGTCTAGTATTACGTGTGGTAAATTTAATAAGATATACGCTACTACTATCAGCTAATTAAATAGTCTTAGTGCCGTATAACTCCTAAAAATCCAATAATTATACTTAAAAGCATACAAGGTTCATTTTCAGTTAATTTATATAATCTTTTATTATTTATAATAAAACTAAAGCAGTGAAATATTAATAGCTATAAAAAACTCAATAGACTCCATCGCCATAAATCATTATAAGTTGGTGTGAGTGAAAGTCAGTTAAATAAGTTACGGAAACTAACTAACTGCTAGCAAGAAATCTATTGAGTTATTTTCTATTGTGACAAATAAGTATGAAATTAAGATAAAATATCAAACTGTATGAGAAAATTTATAGTTACCTAAATAATACAACACCCTAATTAAAGATTAAGGTGTTGTATTCGACACATAATACTAGACAGAATTAAAACTTGAAAACAGTTCTAGGTGTACCAAGGACAATATTGTTGTTGAAATCATGATGATTAGCAGTTTTAGAAAGTGAAGGTGGTACGCAGTGTACCAACGTAAACGGTATCGTTTGTGTCATTATGCTCAGGATTGAAGATGACCAATAAACCGGGGGTAACGGCAATATTGTCAGTGAGTTGCAGTTTGTACAGCCCCTCCAGGTGATAGGATGTGCCGTCATCTTCACGACGTACACCGTTTGCCTGGATAAAATCGTTGTCAGTCGCTTTAGGTGGTTGACCAAAAATAAAACCAAGCACGTTACCTTCTTTGCCAAAGTCTCTGAAAGCAAGGGTAGCCGCCCAATAGTTAAAGTCTGCTTCATCGCCCTGTTGAGCACCACTCTTAGCTTGTGCATCGCTGAGACCATACCAACCACCAATAGTAATATTAGGGCTTGGTTTGAAGCTAGCTTCTACACCGTAGTGGTTAGCAGTCAAAGCAGCACCTTGGAAGGGATTATTTGCATAGACGCTGCCTGTGGAGCTAAATAAGTTAATTTGTCCTCCATTTTGGTAGGTGCGGGCGTAGGTTAAACCAATATTTAATGCCTGAGTGGGTTGGAAGGATATCTGACCGAAGGCTGCATAAGAACCATCGAAAAGACCGGAACCATTGCCAGGATCGTTAGCTCTGCCAGCTAAATAAGCTACAGATGCAGTGAAAGCTCCTTTGGGATTGAAGATTAGGGTTGCACCTGCACCGCCCTCTCCTTGACGATAAATAGGGCTGAACCGACCATAACGGGAAATAGAACCTTTACCACTGCTTTGAAGATCAGGGTTGAAGGTGTTGATGTTGTTTTCGTACAACAAACCACCAGCAGCATCAACCTGGACGCGCACTGCATCGCTCAGGTTAAAAGCGTAGTTAACTTTATCGATCAAAGCATCGTTATTTTCATTCCCGTCAAACGCCAGACGGGTCATGTTTGTACCTGTTACACTCGTACCGTATGGGATAATGTTCCGGCTTTGGATACGAATTTCCAAATTGTCTTTTCCAGTGAAGCTAGAGTTGAATCTCAGACGAACCCGGTTAGCAAAAATAGTATTGGTGTCTAAGTCGGGAGCCGTAGCCTGATCAACACCAGAAGGAACCGCCCTCTGATCGCTGCCAAAAACATCAGAGATGTTAAAAATTGCTTCTCCAGTCAGCTTGGTAGTAGTGGAAAATTGATTAGCTTCTAGATCAGAAGTACGAGCTTCTAAGGAATCCACACGACCGCGCAGAGTTGCTAGTTCAGCGGAAAATTCTTCTTGTAAGCGTTGTAAGGTAGCTAAATCTTGCTTAGTTACCAAGTCAGCTGTAGCAGTGGCAATCAATTCGTTAACTCGGTCTAAACAGGCATTCAAACCTGCGGCAAATTCGTAACGGGTCAAAGCGCGATTACCACGATAAGTGCCATTCGGATAACCTGCAATACAACCGTAGCGTTCAACTAAAGACTGCAAAGCTTGGAATGCCCAGTCTGTGGGTTGCACGTCAGAAAACTGAGAAACTGATGTGACTTGACCGAAGTTGTCTGATTGGGCAGTCAACTGGTCTACAGTTATTACCTGCTCATTAGCTTCAACTGCTAAGGCACTGTTAGCAGCAAAAAATGTAGCGGCAACAACTGGACTGAGCCTTAGAACATTCCAGAATGGCTTGGTCATGATTCTTTTTTCACTCACACCTAAATTTGATTCCGACATGATTTCTTGTCTCTTCAAACCTGAAAATCTATTTACAGGATTCACCCCTATAACTAGATTCTCAGAGCATGATGAAATTAGGATGAAATCACAGGTTAATGATAGGTTAATGAATCAAAAAACCATCAAACACGCATCTATCACAATTTACATCCCTACTTCTGTCAACATGACATCCCTAGACACCAGCTCCTTACACTCTAAGAATTGCTCTGCCTAAGGGTAGGTCTGAATCAGAGCTAGACCAAGTGGAATTTCTTGCGTGAATCCAACTTGATTGGCATAGACTTGGTACTGCCAAGTTGCACCATAGCCTGGTTCATAGGTTTGAGTATTGACTCCTCTCATTAAAATTGAGAGCTTTGTCTCAGGGTCTATTGGTTGTGAAAAAGCTACAGTAGCTTTTTGTCCATTCATAGAAACTGTCGTGGGAATTTTTTGCCCTGATTGATTTTTTACCTCAATTCCTCTATCAATTTTCACTCCTTTAGGCAAATTAATTGTAAGTCCTGCTAGAGGTTTCCCTTGTACATGGACTTCAAATTTATGAGTAGCATCTGTGGCATAAGTAGTATTAGGAGTAGCAGCACTTTTCATTAAATGGGAAGCGCTAAAATCACCTAGTTTACCGCTAGCAAAAACAGCATCAACTGAAGATGTGAATGCTACTGTGAATGCAACAGCATAAATCAAACTTTTCATTTTGATTCTCCTTAAAAGTTAGTTCAATTTACTTTCTATTATCAGTTTGACATTCATAAATGAAATTTCAATGAAATCCCATAGTTTTTCAGTAAAAAAAGGTTGCATTAGTAAGTACGAAACCAAGCAACACCTATGGGAATTTCTGCATCAATGCCAACCTCTCTAGCTGAGAATCTGTAGACAGAACCATTACCAAGATTTCGTCTTTTTATTTTGTTAAGGTCAACATCAAACTTAGTGTTAGGAGCAACTGGTTCGGCGAAAGCTAGTAGTATTGTTTTATCGTTGATAGATACATTAGTGTTAATTTTCTGCCCCTTTTCATCCACGACATCGATGTCCTGAATGTTATTACTTATAGTTATATTATCTGGAACTTTGATAAGTAGTTGGGTAACAGCTTTGCTATTTTGGGAAACGTGTAAACGGAAAGTATGTCTAAAAATTCCCCAGCGTGTGGGAGGGAATTGTGAATTTCCATCAATATAGAGAACCCTACCATCATCTGTTCCAGCACTTGCATAGCTAGGAGCAATAATAGCTGTGCTACTCAGAGTCAACACAATGGCATAAATCAATGACCTCTTCATATTTATCTCCAAAATAATTAAATATGTTAGTTAAAGTGCAGGTTCATGCATTGTGAGTGAATCTGCTCTTAATAGATAGATCAAAACTTGGCAAAGCCATATTCAACTTGCCCTTTTATAAAGCAAAGCCGTTACTCAGAGAAGTAGGTAGTTAGCTTGCCCTTCTCAGGTTCAAATTGTCGGTGATGTTTTTGCTAAAGAGGTATGCTACCTCTATCTACTAGCATGACAAGTCAGAATGAAATCAAGATGAAATTTAAGCAATTATAGTTAGAATATATAAATTAAAATGTGGGAAATTGAGCTACACCTACAGGAATCTCTGTATCACTACCAACGACTTTGACGGAAAGATGGAAAATAGAAGTAGAATCAAGAGTTGATTGGTATACTTTGTTAAGATTTATTAGTAACTTGGTAGTGCTAGAAGTAACTGGTTCAGGAAAATCTATAATAATTTTTCTACTATTTAAAGAAACATTAATTTTGATTTTTTGACCTTTATCATCTAAGACATCAATATCATTACTTATAGCTACTGTGGATGGAGAATCAATAATTAGCTGGGAAAGAGCCTTACCTTTTTTAGGAACGTGTAACTGGAAGGCCAATTTAACTAGTTGCCAACCAGCAGGAGTAGATTGCATATTATTTTCAATACTAGCAACCTTATTATTAGTTATTTTCGCATTTGCATAGTCAGGAGAAATTAAAGCTGTGGTAGCCAGACTACATATAGCAGCATAAATCAATGTTCTCTTCATCTTGACTGTTAAATTAACAAACTATCTCAACTAGATTGCAGATTTATCCTTAGTGAATGAACCTTTACAAAACCAGTGTGACAGGTCACTATGAAATTAAGATGAAATAACTAGCTTGAAAAAATAAATTTAAGATTGCAAAGCAGAAGTTAACTTTTACACGCACTGTAGTATCACTAAAGCCGGAACGTTCTTCTGTGCCACCTCCTTTGGGTCTAATACGCACAACATTGTACACTTCCAGCATGACTTGCATACGTTATAATACCAAATTGCCTTTGGTTGCCATTCTGAGCGAAGCGTCTCACAGAAAAGAAACTCACCAAAGGTTTGGCTACACTGATTTTCGCTCATTTTTAAACAATACAACCTATCTCGATTTGGTATAAATGTTATTAGAAAAATTCCAGATAAAATTAAGATGAAATAAATTGCTTTACTTTCGCATGCGATAAAAAAATGGGCTTATAGTTGTACTAAAGCCCATCAGAGTTATGAAACATGAGGAGCATGTTCTTAATATTTATTATAAATAAATAAAATGAAATTAAGATGAAATTTTACAGTTTATTTGCTCATTAAGTTAGATTTATTCTAAAAAACATGATTATATAGTTTCACTTAATTAATAATATAAACTCAGGCTTTAAACCATACCAAAGTGGCACAACTCAAAAGCCTAAAATGACTATTAAACCATAAATTTAGACGACTAAATTTTAGTATGTGAGCATTAAGATAAAATTTGAGATAACTATTGTACGTCTACCCAAAAATCAGCAGTAATAATTCTCTCATTTCGATTAAATTGTCCCCAAATTTTATATTTTCCTGGTTTCGGGAAACTAGTTATGAAATGAACCTCAGCAGCTGGGGTATTTTTCATCGCATGAGCATGAATATAGTCTGCTTGTGTTAACGGCGATGACTGCTTGAGGATGACTAAATGTCCTCTTTCTCCCAAATAAGGTTTCAAATCTTTCAGCGGTTGGTTGCTAGCAGCATCTTGTAAGTTGAAAATTAAGTGAACTTCTTGTCCAGTTTTGATTGTGGGTTGAGATAATTTTAGATTAGCCTTAGTATTGCCAAAAATCTTTGTAGTAGTTAAATCAATCTTGGTTGCAGTTGGAGCATTCCCTGGAACTTCTGCTTTTAAGACCGAAACTTGTTCTGCTTTTCCTGCTACTTTATAATCGCTGAAAAGGCTGTAGCTGCCAGGATGGGGAAAATTAGTTTGGACTTCAAAGCGTCCATTTCCTTTATATATGGGATGAATATGATTAAAAGATTGAAGGTCATCACTGACAATAATTAGATGCATTAATTTTTCTTGGAACTGATCAAAATTAGCAATTGCTTTACCATTGTTGTCTTGCACTTCAATCACTATAGGTACAGGAGTGTTAGGAGTGATTTTGTCAGCAACAGTAAGTTTTGCAGTAGCGTTCGCAGATTCTAACTTGGAATGACCAGAATGCTCGTCACGGGAATTTTCTATATTGTGACTACTGTGAGGATTTTTCTCAGCTTTTGGTGTCTGGGAATTATCCATATTGTGACCCGCATGAGTATTCGCATTACTCACAGTGGTACCATTAGAGTTTGGTGTCTCACTCTTATTTACTTGTGAGGCGCAAGCTTGAGTGAGAACAAGAGTTGAAGTGATAGCAAGTGCAGTAAAAAAATCCTTCATTTTTCTCCAATTAGTAATTATAAGTTTGAAAAAACACCACAAATAGAATATTTCAGAAGTACAAAACTCCCATAAATAGTATACAAAGAAGTTTGGCTAGTTTACAGATGATACTTAACTAACCTATGCGTGAACATCCCGCTAATTCTCCTGGTGCTTGAACTTGGTCTAATTTTGTTTTGACAATAAGACCAAAACAGTATAGATAGTTCCAAGCCATATATTAACTTTTTCATAGACAAATGAAATTAACATGAAATTCTCATAACTTATTAGCTAAAGTTATTAGCATACCTAAATGAAATCAGCATGAAATTTAGGCATTTCATTAGGAATAAATTAGCATCATGTCATGAGGTAGATGCGCTTACACCAACAATTGCCTAGCGTGGACTATTAGAGGCATAACTACAGCTTCATACTGATTCATCTATTTAGCTTAGGGATAAAATTATGACTAAACTATGAATCTATCCTTGAAGCTTGCATTCAAGCTTGTTTAAAATGCCTGCATGACTGCGATCGCTGTGCTGATGCCTGCATATAGTATCTACGCCGAAACTTGTATTAGCGGAACTCCTCGGTAAAAAGATTCACTGTACAACTGTGTACGAAAAACATAACAGGGATCACTGTAAATTTTGCGCCCTAATCCTGTCGCTGCTGCGCCGAGTCCTGTTGGCAGATGGCAAAGGCCATGATACAGGACATTACACCGAGTATGGGAGAGAAGCGCGATCGCTAACTAAGTTGAACAATACCGCAAGATTGTTACTGCTACAGGTGTAACTTAACTCATCTGAAGTAAAAAAGCTGAATATATGCTACCCAATTTGCCTTTCATGTAGGGAAGGACAGATAGACGAACACTATCGTTTCTGACCAATTAAGGACACGTATTGACAACACCCAGCAAAATCTCTGATTGAGAGTTGACATTCTCTAAACCATTTATTTCCTTGAATAGAAGTCATTAAAATGAACAAAAAAGTTTTAACCTATAGTCTTGTTACTCTACTGACAGGCACCACTATCACAGCTTTTTCCACCATCGATAGCGCCAAAGCCAACGATCGCAATCAAGTGGAAGCTCCCAATCGAACGAACACAAGCCCTATGCATGGTGGAATGAACATGAGGGCTGAAGTGGATAAATCGTTTATCGAAATGATGATTCCTCATCATCAAAGCGCTAATGAGATGGCTCAGATGGCTTTGAGCCGAGCCAAAAGCCCAGAAGTTAAAAAGCTAGCTCAATCCATCATCTCAGACCAAACCCGCGAAATTCAGCAGATGCAGACTTGGTACAAGCAGTGGTATGGCAAAGAAGTCCCTATGAGTGGCATGAATATGGGTAACGGGATGGATGAGGCAATGAAGATTTCCATGCAACAGCAAGAGATGATGGATCGGGAAATGATGACAGCCCTACAAAATGCGCCTAACTTTGACCAGGAATTTCTTCGTCAAATGACTCGCCATCACCAAATGGCGACCATGATGGCTGGCATGGTTGGTAATAGTGCTAGGCATCCTGAGATTAGAAATTTAGCTCAATCCATTGCTAAGAGTCAAAGTGCTGAAATTGCTCAAATGCAGCAGTTACTCCAGGCGATGAATACTACTAATCAAAATACTCTTAACCGTTCAAGTAGTTAGTGACTTAATCTTTGCTAAGAAAACTGACATAGCAGAAAGCATTAATAGTAGGTGGGATAGCTACTGCCCACTTAGCCTCGTTAGTAGGGAAATCAGGTGCAATGACTGTGATTCTCGCCGCAGATGCTTTGGGCGCATTTCATCCAATACTTTTGAAATCTCTCAAAAGAATTTGGCAAAATCTCTTGACTCTCTAGTTAGCTGGAGAGTCTAAGATGAATTTATTGAAGTAAGACATTTCAAATAACCTAAAGCTGTTGCAGTTCGTGTACTTCCAGTTACGCCAAACAATGGCTCATACAAGTAGGGATGATGTCTTATGAAACGATGTCTACTTTAAGGAGCTACGCCTACCTAACTCTGGTTATCGTGCTAGCTAAAGCAGTAAACCATTGAGTCTTCAGCTCCTGATTTTTTTAACTCCATCTTTTTACTATCCAAATTCAAGGTTTTTAACGTTATGACACTCCAACTAAAAGTTCCTAACATGGCTTGCTTCGCCTGTGGAGACACCATTACTAAAGCGGTCAAAACAGTTGATTCTACTGCTACGGTTCAAGCAGATCCAAAAACAAAAGTTGTCCTTGTAGACACAAATGCTTCCGAAACAGTTATTAAAGAAGCAATTACTACTGCTGGTTATTCTGTCACTTAAAAGCTATTAACAAAAAATAGAACCAGCGAACAGAGCAAAGTAACGCTTAGTAAAGTTGCTTAAAAAGGACACAGGCAAAGCTAAGGATAACGGCACTCGGCTATTGATTACACCAAAATACAATTCTTAGAACTCAGTCAAAGCAGCGATTGAAGAGCATATATAAATATGGATACTCTGAGTCTTAAACTTCGAGGCATGAGTTGTGCCTCCTGTGCTAACAACATTGAAGAAGCGATTCGCTCTGTTCCTGGAGTGAGTAACTGTAACGTCAACTTTGGCGTAGAGCAGGCTACTATCCAATACGATCCCAAGCGCACTAATCTAGAAACAATCCAAGCCGCCATAGATGCTGCCGGATACTCATCTTACTCACTTCAGGAACAAGAAATGATTACTGGAGAAGATGATGCGGAAAAAACCGCCCGTGAAGCAGAATTACGCACACTTACCCGCAAGCTAGTTGTAGGAGCAATCCTCAGCACTTTGATTGTACTAGGGTCAATTTCTGCCATGACGGGGCTAAACCTGCCTTGGATTCAGACGTTGTGGCTAGACAATCCTTGGGTACAGTTGGTACTGACAACCCCTGTCTTGTTCTGGTGCGGTGCAGACTTCTTCAAAAATGCTTGGAAAGCCTTTAAACGGCATACAGCAACGATGGACACTTTGGTTGCTATCGGTACTGGTGCAGCGTATTTTTATTCACTTCTTGCTACTGTTTTCCCAGGATTTTTTACGGCTGCTGGACTAATGCCTGATGTGTACTATGAAGCAGCAGCAGTCATTACGACCTTAATTTTGCTAGGAAGGCTATTTGAGAATCGCGCTAAGGGACAAACTTCTGAAGCCATCCGCAAACTCATCGGTTTGCAAGCCAGAGATGCCAGAGTAATTAGAAATGGGCAAGAAATTGATGTTCCCATCCAGGAAGTTCAGATTGGTGATGTAATTTTGGTACGTCCGGGCGAAAAAATTCCTGTTGACGGAGAAGTGGTAGAGGGTGCTTCCAACGTTGATGAAGCGATGGTGACTGGTGAGAGCTTGCCAGTCAAAAAGCAACCAGGAGATGAAGTAATTGGAGCCACAATTAACAAAACAGGTAGCTTTAAATTCCGGGCAACTCGCGTCGGAAAAGACACTTTTTTGTCTCAAATCGTCAAAATGGTGCAACAAGCTCAAGGCTCCAAAGCACCAATTCAGCGTTTAGCAGATCAAGTAACGGGATGGTTTGTGCCAGCAGTCATAGCCATTGCGATCGCTTCCTTCGTCATTTGGTTTAATGTTATGGGTAATTTCACACTTGCTCTAATTACCACAGTCGGAGTGCTGATTATAGCTTGCCCGTGTGCCTTGGGTTTGGCTACTCCAACTTCAGTGATGGTGGGAACGGGCAAGGGAGCAGAAAATGGCATTTTAATTAAAGGTGCAGAAAGTTTAGAACTTGCTCATAGAATCCAGACCATTGTGCTGGATAAAACTGGAACTTTAACACAGGGAAAACCCACTGTTACTGACTTTGTTACTGTCAACGGCACAGCTAATAGTAACGAGTTAAAACTTTTGCAATTGGCAACGTCTGTAGAACGAAATTCAGAACATCCATTAGCTGAAGCGGTGGTTAGATATGCCCAATCTCAGCAAGTAGAACTGACAGAGGCTAAACAATTTGAAGCGATCGCCGGCAGTGGTGTTCAAGGGATTGTTTCAAACCACTTAGTGCAAATTGGTACTCAACGTTGGATGGAAGAATTAGGTATCAACACCCGCACCCTCCAAGAGCGCAAAGCCTCTCTAGAAGCTGCTGGTAAAACGGCTATTTTAATCGCTGTAGATGGGCAAATTCAAGGCTTGATGGGAATTGCTGATGCACTCAAACCCTCTTCAGTAGCAGTTGTCAGAACGCTACAAAAGTTAGGTTTAGAGGTAGTTATGCTAACGGGAGATAATCGCAAAACGGCAGAAGCGATCGCCAGTGAAGTTGGTATTAGACGAGTATTTGCAGAAGTTCGACCCGACCAAAAAGCGTCTCAAGTACAAGCATTGCAAGCAGAGGGGAAAATTGTGGCAATGGTGGGTGATGGCATCAATGATGCTCCAGCACTGGCTCAGGCAAACGTGGGGATTGCAATTGGTACGGGGACAGATGTGGCGATCGCTGCCAGCGATATTACTCTCATCTCTGGAGACTTGCAAGGTATTATTACCGCAATTCAATTGAGCCGTGCCACTATTCGGAATATCCGCCAAAATCTCTTCTTTGCCTTTATTTACAATGTTGCTGGGATTCCCATTGCTGCTGGAGTTTTGTTTCCTATCTTTGGCTGGTTACTCAACCCAATTATTGCGGGTGGGGCGATGGCTTTTAGTTCTGTTTCTGTTGTTACGAATGCCTTACGCTTGCGTAACTTTCACCCCAAAACTATCTAATAATTCTGGAGGAATTTAGCAAATGTTTAACAAAAGTAAGATTTTGGGGAGCATTGCTGGGCTAGGACTTCTGTTTGGTACAGCATCAAGTGTAGCAACAGCACAAATGCCAACACATTCATCAGAACAGACCAGTCAATTTCGCCGCATTGAGCAACCATTACCATTAAAAGTCGGCGTTACTTTAGGTGGTTTGGGGTTAATTGGATTGGAACTGTGGTGGTTTCTATTCAGTAAAAATAAAGCCACAAAAGCTAATTCTGAGCAAGGAATACAGGAGCTAACAATTAATGTAGACGGCGGTTATGAACCTGATCGTGTGATTGTGAAATCTGGTCAACCTGTACGGCTAAATTTCTTTCGCCGTGACCCTAGTAGCTGTCTGGAGAAAGTGTTGTTACCTGATTTTCACATTGCTCAAGATTTGCCTCTTAACCATATCACTCCCATTGAATTTACACCTCCTAAACCAGGTCAATATCAATTTACCTGTGGCATGAATATGTTTCGTGGTGTGGTGGAAGTCCAGTAGGGAGGTAGCAATAAACTTTACCTTTGGCTACTTTTACCTCAACGCTCCAAGAGCTTAAGCTTCTCTAACTAATCTCAAATATTGTGCCTTCTTACTTACCAAAAAATGGTAATTGCTGCAACTTGGATAACGACTGAAAAGACAACCAAGAAGCCAACAGAGCGTTCATTCTCAAATGAGTAAAACTTGTGATTCAGCGACTAGCTGTTATTACCATCAATCCCCATATCAAGCCAAAACGAACCTTAGTAGCACGACAAATGTTAAAACCTGCGGATGTAAGCAGGTGATGAAATTTAGCTTGGGAGTAACACTGCCTGTATGCTAGATCAAAAACTTTTAGCATGATGTCGCATATTTGGCATAGTAAATAATCTCTGCACCAATCTAAAATCACTAATTTACCATCAGCTTTCAGAACCCTTTTCATTTCTGCTAATGCAGCGTTGGGATCATCAAAATAGTGAAATGAACTAGCAGATACGACCACATCGAAACTGTTACCTACAAAGGGTAATGCTAAGACTGATGCGTTGTAAAACGAGACATTAGGGTAGTTACAACATTTTTGTTTAGCTATGAGTAGCATCTTGTCTGAAATGTCTACCCCAACCATCTGTTGCATCGGCTGTTCAGTTAAAATTAGCCGCTCAAACTCCCCTGTTCCACAAGCGATATCCAGCACAACATCTGACGGAGATATTTGTTCCCAGCTTTTGAGAAATGACAATGTATTAGCAACGTAATTGCTCCAGCGTTGGTCGTATATTGCTGCCAACTGATCATACTGTTTGCGAGCTTTTGTTTCTTTCATACGTAACTTCTAGCTTTTTTCATAAGCCGAAATACATATTGAAGTACAGCGACTTTATAGTAGCGTGTTAATCCAAATTTGATTTGATTGCTATTTATCCTAAATTTTTTATATATTTTAGTTCATAAAATTAATCTCACCATGAGGAAAAACAAAACCATAAAACAGATTTAGGGTTCATAAGCTAATGTGCTTTTCAGTTGCGTAATTAGGGCGGGCGATGCCCACCCTACAATAGATTTAATTTTTTGCAAATTGAAGGTCTTTCAGCTTATTTACCTTCTGTTTCAACTATTTCAACTCAAGGGCTGACCTACACCAGCAACTTGGAGTTGCTCTCGACTGGGTTTGCCAGTCATAACTAGTTTTCCATTAATAGCGATCGCTGGCACTGCATTTACTCCATACTGCTGGGCTTTCTCCCGCTCTTGTCGCAGGTTATAGACCGATACTTCACAGTCAGGACAAGTCAGTTCTTGCACCATTTGCACTGTCTCATCACAAAGAGGACAGTCAGCCGTAAAAATCTCAATTTGACGTTTTATCATGATGTCTACCAAAATTATTTTGACTCATTCATTCTGAAGCCTCTAGCTAACTATAGAGTCAACCCCATAGGTAAATATTCTTTTCCAAATAACCTCAATTTAAATTATTTGGACATATCATCTCCTCAAATTTGCAACCCTGGCTCATCAAGTTTTAAGCTAATATTTTTGCCCACAAGTATTGTAATTAAACTTTATACAAAATTTTCCAATTATCACTTGACTCTCTAGCAGACTATAGACTTTAAAGTTATAACAACACATAGTAGTAAATAACTATGATTGCTGTCGTGGAACAAGTTTGCTGTGAGGTATCATCCCCAAAAAAGCTGCTGAAAATTGGTGAGCTAGCAAAGCAAACTGATGTGGCAGTGGGAACAATTCGGTATTACGAAGGCTTGGGCTTGATAAAACCAGTTGAAAGAAGTGAAAGTGGCTACCGTTATTACGACTGTGAAGCAATCAACAGGCTACAATTCATCAAAAAAGCCCAATCCTTACAGTTTTCCCTGTCTGAAATTCAACAAGTGTTAGGCATCCGTTCCCAAGGCGACCCTGCTTGTCCACTAGTTCGGGATTTACTCAAACAGAAAATTGCTCATCTTGAGGAGCAGATTTATCGCATGAAGGAACTGAAGGATGAGCTAGAGGCATATCAACAACGTTGGGAAAACCGACCTTTGGATAATCCCTGTAATAAAGAGCTTTGTAGCTTGATTGAGGAAGTTGCTTGCTCTGATATACCTGCTCACAATTTCCGAGACTAGTAAATTTATGACTTGACTCTATACCCGAATAGAGACTTTAGAATGGCCTTAGTTTCTCAGAAACTACCAAATTAACAGAATAATGGAGAGTAAAAAATGAACATTAGTACAGGCGTTAAGACAGTATTGAGCGGAGCTGTAGCTAGTTTTGCATTACTTACGTTAACCACTACTGCTTCCTTTGCCAACACTCCCAAGGGAACTGTGACACCGAATCAATCCGCCAGGGCTATAAACGAAGCAAAACTAATTCAAGTGCTGACCAGTCAAAGAACAGCGCCAACGCATCAAACGCCACAGCAGTCAAACCAAACGGGATGTAAGTGTTGCCAAGCAATGATGAATAAGATGCCAGGAATGATGAACAATATGCCGGGAATGATGAACAACCAAGACAGTCCATCAAGATAGAGCTTGATAAATCCATCGGCGAGAAACACATTTGAAATGTCAGAAAAAACTAGGAATGTTTAGAGAAATCTCGCCGAAAAAGGCTAATGAATTCATTGCTAAGGAAGCTATCTTATGGTTTGGCAAAGGAACTTAAGGTAAACCAAGATGACTATCGAACTCGCTCCTTTTATCCAGAAGCTCAAATCGCACTTGCTTTTGCGTTTCATCATAAGTCAATAGCTTTATTACAGCAAAAAACTTACTCAGGAGAAACACAATTATGAGTCAGCCTGACTCAAAAGACTACAACATGATGAAATGGATGGGAATTGCTATGGTAGCTTGCTGTGCTATACCCGTAGCATTTTTCCTCTTTTTAGGCGGAGGCTTGGGAGTGTGGTTCGGTCGTTCTATCCAGCAGCCTACTAGCAATCAGTCAACCAACCAGCCACTCTCCACCAACCAGCCAAACAACCAGGCTCAACCAAAGGCTGTAAATGTATTCCTAGAAAAAGCAGTCAATTGGCAAGCAAATAATCATGTTCATGGTTTGACTGTGAATCGAGATAATCCCAACATTATTTATGTTGCAAGTCATAACGGACTTTTGCAACGTTCTGAAACTGGGGAATGGTTCTGGATGGGAAAAGAACGAGCTGATTATATGGGCTTCACTGCCGATCCAATTAATAGCGATCGCTTTTATTCCAGCGGACATCCACACACAGGAGGTAATCTAGGATTCCAGATCAGTGAAAATAAAGGGCAAGATTGGAAACAGATTTCTATGCCTGGAGTAGATTTTCATGCAATAGCAATCGCACCTAGTAACCCTAACGTTTTTTATGGATGGCCTGCTTCTGGGGCGCAAGGGCTGCATACTTCTACTGATGGTGGCAAAACTTGGATTAAACCCCGCATGAAGGGATTAAGTGATGCTCCTTTTGACCTTGCAGTTGACCCGCGAAGCCCTGAACATTTGTTTGCAACTACCCGTTCGGGAATGTACAAAAGCATCAACAGTGGCGATGACTGGATGCTAGTACCTAATACACGGGAAGCTCCTGTTGCCAGTCTAGCTCTGCAAAAAGAGGGTAACAATGTTGTAATGTATGGCTATCGCTTTCTCAAGTCAGCACCCGGTGTCTATCGCAGCAGTGATGGTGGTAAAACGTGGGAGAAACTTTGGACTGAAACTAATGGTGTAGTCGTAAAACTAGCGATCGCCCCTAGCAATCCCCAAATATTTTATACAGTAAATGATAACAATGCTGTCTTTCAATCCCAAGATAGCGGCAAGACATGGAAAGAACTGAAATAAATTTGAAGACTATCTACATAGCTATAATAACTTGAAATACTAATCGGTCAAATCTGCAATCAAGGCATTTTGAAAGTTACGATTATTTGTAATTAAATTACAGTTCAGCCATTACCTTAGTTAATCAGTAGAGAGTAATAATGATAGCTTGAGCAACGCCAGCTATAGTTCCAGAATTGAGAAAATAATGATGGCGAAAATACATACTGTAGCGTCAAATACAAAAGGTTCTCCAGACTGGTATAAACGTTTATTTGCCTGGATGATGGCTCATGGCAACGCTAAATACGAGGAGGAGATAGCAGACCGAAAACGAGCTTTGTTTGCCCAACTGCATAGCAACGTTTTAGAAATTGGGCCTGGTACGGGCCCCAACTTGTCTTACTATCCGTCCGACATTCATTGGATTGGTATTGAGCCAAACCCTTTCATGCATCCATATATACAGCAAGAAGCTGAGCGGCTCGGCTTAGATATTGACCTCCGCAGTGGAACTGCCGAACACTTGGAAGTCGAGGATAACAGCATGGATGCTGTCGTAAGTACGCTTGTTTTATGTTCTGTAAATAATCTAGCTGCTGTATTGCAAGAAGTTATACGAGTACTTAAGCCTGGTGGACACTTCTTTTTCCTTGAACACGTTGCGGCACCTCAAGGAACAATGTTGCGACGGATACAGCATGGAATAAAACCGCTTTGGAAAACGCTTGGTGATGGTTGCCATCCTGACCGCGAAACCTGGTTAGCATTAGAGAATGCAAGGTTTGAGCAAGTAGATTATCAACATTTTCGGGCAAACCTCCCTGCGATCGTCAGCCCTCAAATAATTGGTATAGCAGTAAAGAAAGGCTAAACTGAGGCACTTGCCTATGAGTACAGAAGCCCAGCTTTCAGCCATTTTTAATAAGTTGATTTTAAGGGTGGGCAAGCAAAGCTTACCCTTAAATTTAGCCTAACTTAGATTACTGATTAAAACTAAACCGACCGTTGACCTTTTCTGTGCCAACATTCGCAGTAACTTTCACTTGATATTGACCTGCCGTAACTCCATCGAGCTTCGCAGCATAATGTTTACCATCAGCATCGTATGTTAGATAAACTGTTTTTTGCTTTCCATCTGGTGATTGGATATCAGCAGTAACTTTGGCATTTGGAATTGCTTGGTGATTATCACCCGTTTGCAAATATAAATCTAAATGAGTCGTGCTACCTTCTTTCTCAGGCACTAACTCTAAGTGATATTTTCCTGCTTCAACGACTTGAGCATTTTTACCATGTGAGTCGCCATGAGCAGATGTTTCAGTTTTGGCGACTGGTTCGGTTTTGTTAGTATTTTCTGTAGAAGGACTAGAAGGATTACTACTAGACTCAGAAGCTTGATTACCACAAGCTCCCAAAAAAAGTAATCCTACACTGGCAAAAACAACAAAGCCTGATTTGAATGGTTGCATTGATTTACTCCTCATTAATTATTAGAAAAATTTCGCTCAATTACATACGTAGCGTATGAATATCTCTACATTCCCAGGTGGACATCTGGGAAGAATTAATAAATTAAGTGTCATACAACTGAACCTTGAGTAACATCGATTTCTTGTACTTGTGTAGTCTTTTTGGGAACCAAAAATTTACCAAATAGCGAATATAAAGCCGGCAAAACTAAGAGTGTTAAAGCAGTGGAAGTAACCAAGCCACCTAACACTACCACAGCCAAAGGTTGTAAAATTTCCTTACCTGCACCAGAACCAATTACTAATGGAACCATACCTAGTGCTGACGAAAGTGCTGTCAGGAGAATCGCAACTAATCGTTCCATCGAACCATCAACAATCACTTGTTTGAGTGCTATTCCCTCTGCTAGGCGATTGTTATAGTTATCTACTAACAGCAATCCGTTGCGAGTAGCTACACCAAATAGAGTGATAAAACCAACCATAGAAGCAACAGAAATAATACCACCACCCAAGGCTACAGAGATGACACCTCCAATTAATGCCAGTGGCAAGTTAATCATTATCATGACTGTGGCAGGAATTGACTTAACCGCAAAGTAAATCAGTACAGAAATTACAGCGATCGCAACTGCACCTGCAATAATTAATGTCTGCGTTGCTTGTTCCTGTGCCTGAAACTGACCGCCAAATTGGACATAGTAGCCTCCAGGAAGTTGAATTTGTTTAACGCGATCGCGTACATCCTTAATTACAGAACCCAAATCCTTTCTAGCAACGTTGGCAGAAACCACAATCAGCCGGGAAACATTTTCACGATTGATGGTACTTGGCCCCGTGCCATAATCAACTTTAGCAACCTGAGATAAGGGAATTTTCTGCCCGTTTGGTGTATCTACCAACAAGTTACCAATTACGTCCAAATTGTTACGGGAGCTATCTTGCAACCACACAACGAGATTAAACGTTTGTTGCTTCTCCAACACTTGAGAAACTGCTTTTCCATTCAATCCAGTCTCTATAGTTTCTGCCAGTTCTCCCACAGTTAACCCATAACGAGCGGCTGCATCGCGGTCAAATTGAATTTGAATTTGTTTGACTGGGACTTGGGGTTCAAGTTGCAGATCCACAATGCCGGGAATACCACTCATGGCGGATTGTACCTGTTTACCAATGGTACGGAGTTGTTCAAGTTCGGAGCCGTAAATTTTGACAGCGATCGCACTTCTGACTCCTGATAAAATTTCATCCATGCGGTGTGAGATAAACCCGCCGATATTAGTTGCAACACCAGGAAGTTTTTCAAACTCTTTACGGAGTACTTCAACAGTCTTCTCTCGATCCTTTCCTCCTTCTTCGCTAATTTGCACATCCAACTCGCCAAAGTTTACCCCTGCCACATCCGGGTCTCCTTGAGCAAACCCAGAGCGGAACGCAATGGCATCGAAGCGCTGATCATTTTTGAGAGCATCCATCACTGCCAAAGCGGCTTGGTCAGTTGCATCTAAGGATTCACCAGGTAAAAGAATTATTGCATTGACCAAAGAGCGGTCTTGGAACTCTGGCAGGAAGACTTTTCCTAATCCAGGTAGAATGATCATAGATGCAACAAAACCCGCAAGTGCAACTCCTAAAACTACCTGGGGGCGACGAATTGAAAACTTCAACGCTGGACGATAAAATTGATGTACTTTGCGCTCTAGCCAAGTTTCCGTACTAGGTAAACGTCGATTTGCCAGTAATAAGGCACATAGCGCTGGAGTTAATGTTAATGCAATTAAGGTAGAAGCGAGAATCGATAGCAAATACGCCATTCCCATTGGTGTGAAAATGCGACCTTCTACCCCAGACAGAACAAAAATCGGTGCAAAGACTACTGCAATAATTACTGTTGAAAATAGAACACTAACACGTACTTCTACTTGTAGCGACCTGCAATGCTAATCGCTCAAACCTGCAATCATGACATTTACAAACCAGGATTATTTGCAACTATAATTACGCCTCAGCCAGGATTATGGGTCTTGTCCACTTTTGGTGATCTAGGGTGAGGATGCTCTCAGTTGAGCGATCGCAAAAGATGAATTTTTTTAGTCAATAGCGATAGAACGAACGCCTCAGTAGTTGAGAATGGTGTCAACAAATCAATAAAAGCTAGAATGGAGATGAAAAGCCTAAACTTCTTGTGTACTCTAGCTTTTAGGTAATAAAACGAGAAATAGTTGAGAATCACACACTCAGAGTCGAATATGGGTCAAAAGGCTATAGAAGTACTGTGTCGCCTATTACCCGATACAAAAAATCTTCAGCTTGAGAATTGGCTGATTAACGA
>NZ_VJXY01000148.1 GCF_014831675.1 Komarekiella delphini-convector SJRDD-AB1
TTTGTAGCTGGGAAACTTCATCTTTATTCAAGTCAACAATGTACTTTTTCGCCATGTTACACCCCGTTTTTGGCTATTTTACCAATTAGAGGTTTTACTTAGCAAAGTTACCTTGGCAGACTACTAGATACTGACATCCCCAAAGAACTAGAACGAATTAAGTGGTATTTGTGGCATGGAAACGTGTTCAGAGCATTGCAACTGATAAAAGACCTTGTGGACGACCTAGAAATCGTGATTTTTGATGATAATAGCCGAATAGAGCTAAAAAAACTGTTTAAAATGGTGCGAGAGTTTGAAAGCTATATTTCAAACAATGGGTCTTATATCCCCAACTATGGAGAACGTTGGCGAAATGGTGAAGCTATTGCCACTGGGTTTGTAGAATCAACCGTTAATCAAGTCATTAGCAAGCGATTTGTCAAAAAACAGCAGATGCGGTGGACTCCTAAAGGTGTTCATCTTCTGCTCCAGGTGAGAATGTTGGTTCTCAATGAAGAGTTAGAGAGCAAATTCCAGCAATGGTATGCTGGTTTTAGAGTAGATAGCCAGCCGACCCAAGAAATATCTCAAGTCGCTTAGATTCTCAGTATTAAAAGTAATTTAAATTACTTTTGATTGACGATTCACCGTAAAATTCTGGTCTGTTTTTATGTCTATGTGCTTACCAACTTTGGAGCGTAAGTTGGTAAAATTAGCTCATACACCCCAAGGTTTTCAGGGGGTTGAGTTATGATAGCACAAATAGTCCAACCATCGAAAGTTGGTAAAACCGAAAAACAAGAGCGTCAATCGCCTAACTTTCGCA
The DNA here is from genome assembly GCF_014831675.1 of Komarekiella delphini-convector SJRDD-AB1. Lineage (GTDB taxonomy): Bacteria > Cyanobacteriota > Cyanobacteriia > Cyanobacteriales > Nostocaceae > Komarekiella. The sequence continues at coordinate 809 of NZ_VJXY01000148.1, forward strand.
AATATTCCGAGGTCAGAACTAGGGAGCATTTGTTACCAGAAGAAGTCTCTGCAATGCGTCAGGCTATCAAAAAATCACTCATGTCGCCACGCTCACCGAGACTCAACCCTAATTTTGTTGATCTACCGTCACGGATTGCGAGTGGCAGAGGTGGCATCTCTGCGCTGGGAGCAAATAGACTGGAATGGTAGCACAATTTACGTGAAGCGAGTTAAAAAAGGCACTCCATCTACTCATCCTCTTTACTCTGAAGAAATTCGCTCTCTCCGCAAGCTTCAAAGAGATTATCCTGCTAGTTCCTATATTTTCCAGTCTTCTCGGCTTGGCCCGTTGGCACATGATACGATCGCCGGCCTTGTTGAGCGGGCTGGTGAATTAGCTGGTTTGCCTTTTCCTGTTCATGCCCATATGCTACGGCATGGAACGGGTTACTATTTGGCGAATCAAGGTACTGACACTCGCACAATTCAGAGTTACTTGGGACATAACAATATTCAGCACACTGTTCGTTACACCGAACTTGCATCTACCAAGTTTCAAGGTCTTTGGGATGATTGATGTTTAAGGCCCCTGCTTAATTGTTGCCCATCTCCCCCGAAAAAAATCGCTCTCCTTTAAGGTTTACCCACCGCAGATCAGCACCACCAAGGTTAGCTCCTCTTAAATTAACACCCTCAATATTCGGCTTCACACTACGACTTTGTGTTCTCCAGGTATTCCAAATACCGATACCTTGTCTTAATATTACCAGATGCTCCTCATTCGCCATCACCAGCTAACCCCTCTGCTTTATCCGTAGCCAGCAAACTACTCCGCCTCCTGCCATCCATCAATTGATGCCAGCAGTATATTAATCAAAGGATTATCGATTAATTCCTTAAATGCTTCTGTTCCCCCAGCCTTCAACGCACTTATCACCCGTGCTTTCAGTGTTGGGTTACTCTCAATAATTTTCTGCTCTAAAAAGGCTTTGTTGCATGAAACAAAAAAGAGACACACCAACTCTACCAAGAGTTGGTAATTAGTCTTCCACTTTGTAACTATCCGGTTTACCCAACTGGATCATGCGGTTAAGCGCAGCACATTGTAGAAATAACTCGACAGCTTGATTTTCAAAAAACCGCCGTCTTAACTTGCCCCCAAAAATGATCTTGAGCCGAAACATGGCAGTTTCGGACAATGAACGTCGATGATAACCACTCTCTTGTTTCCATTGCTGGCGACCAATTTGACGCATTCGACGCAGATTTTCATCCCTTGGATGAGGCAATGCTTTAGAATTACCGTATTGGTGAATCTTAGCGTTGCTACGAGGTGGAATTGTAGCTTTTGCCCCTCGTCCAACAATGGTGTCGTAACAGTCAAATGTGTCATAACCACCATCACCTGAAACTTGTTCAATATGCAGATCAATCTGCTCTAACAAGTCAGGTAAAACCTCACAGTCGGCGACATCGTTATTTATTACCACCGCTGCTAAAATCTTCCCACTTCCTTCATCACAGCCTAGATGTAACTTCCGCCATGTACGTCGTTTACCTACCCCATGTGTACGCACTTTCCATTGGGTGCAACACGAAAAAGTTGGGTCAAGCAGGATAAAGTCTAGCAATCAAAATGGAATCACAAAAAGTTAGCCAACTTCCCGCCGCCCATTGACATCTAGCGTGCAAAATTGCTTCAGCATTTTCTA
>NZ_VJXY01000149.1 GCF_014831675.1 Komarekiella delphini-convector SJRDD-AB1
GAAAGTGGGTAGCCAGCTAGCGAGGTTGCCACTGTTTGGCTCCTTTTCTAACTAGCCCCCTCCGAACCGTGCTTACGAGATTTCCAGGTACACGGCTCTCCAGTATTCTGTTATCACGAGACTCGTTGAGACATTGGTTTACCAGCGTGTATTGCATCATGGCATTGAGAGCAAACCATGAGAGTTTTCCTTCTACGTGCGGACATAATTTGCATCCATTGCGGTTTTTCTTTTCTGCCCTTGGTTTTGAGGTCTTTAAGGGCGCGAATATGGTGAACCTCAATGTTACCTTTTGCACCGCAAATCTCGCATTTGTCAGCAAGCAGACGCTTGATTAGTTCATTTCTGAAAGCGGGCTTTCTACTTGTTGGTAGGTCTAAAATGGTTGCTTTTAGGTTACGTTTTAATTGTATGCCGCCAAAGCGAGCCACTAAGGATTTCTTACCTTCTACAGGGACGGTTATCTCCACACATTTTCTTCTTCCTTGTGGAAGCTTAACAGTCTTCTTATACTTGGCGCAGATTTTCGCTACGCTAGTTCTGTATTTACAGGCAAGGGTTTTCATCAGCGAACTCGACATAACCCATTGGAGTTTTCGCAGCCATGCAATATTTTGAGCCAGACTATAGAATTGTACGTACCCTCGAAATTCTGATTGGTAAATGTTGATAATAGTAAAATCATCATCATTTATTAATTCAGGGCGATGAATGGGTTTACCATTCCTCATGTATAAGGCACATTTTTCTTCTATAATTCTTGCTGGGATTCTAAGTGCAACAATTCCGTTGATTGAGCGTTTACCATTGGTATGCTTATCGTCAGAATATTGAACTAGAACTTTATAACCTAAGAAGCTTGCTGCTTCATTCCTGGCATTAGTAATTAAGGTCTTTTCTGATGACAGTTCTAACTGAAGATTTGCAGCTAAAAAGGTCTTGATTTTCTCCTTAATTGCTTTAGCTTCTTGAAATGAGCCAATAAAACCAAGTAGGAAATCGTCTGCATAGCGGACGTAATTTAACCTTCTGTACCCAGGGTCACGAACATTTTTCGAGGGCATTTTCTGGTATTTAATTTCCAGTTGACGTGCTTTCTCAAATTGTCCATTCTGCCTGTAGTACCAAGCCAGCTTTACGAGTTTTGAATACTCTGGATTTTCCGCCCGACATTTGCCGCGTGTATACTCTGGAATCAGTATTTGTTCGATAAATTTATCGAATTTGTCAAGATAGATATTGGCAAGTATGGGTGATATAATCGAGCCTTGTGGGGTTCCGCTAAGGGTCGAATAATATTTCCATTGCTCGCAGTAACCTGCCTTGAGTAAATTTTCAATCAATCTTAAAAAGCGGTTATCTTGGATTTTCTCACGTAAGATTGACATTAAGATTTTATGATCTATATTGTCAAAACAACCGCGAATATCTCCTTCGACAAACCATTTAGTTCCTTGCCAAGTTCGGTCTATTAATGTTAGTGCCGTATGGCATCCGCGCTTGGGTCGAAAACCATGACTGCTGTTGGAAAATTGAGGTTCGTAGTACGCTTCTAGTATCAAACGTATTACTTCCTGAACCAATTTATCATTCCAAGTGGGAATACCCAGCGGTCGAGTTTTTCCATTTTTCTTGGGAATATTAATCCGCCGTACTGGTGTCCACCGAAAACGTTCATAGCGAATATCTTCTATGAGGTTTTCAATCTTTTTAAGGGACATCCCATCTACAGTCTCTGATGTAACTCCTTGTGTCATTGCCCCATTATTTTTATAAATGCGGCTGTACGCTAAGAGGTACAGATTCGGATTGAAAAGTTGTCTGTAAATACCATCCAAAGGTAAACCACGTTGTCCTCTGTCTCGGATTACACTTAAAACCGTTTCGGCGTTTCGCATCTCGCGTACCTCTCGTTATAAGTGTGAAGATTACCTGTTCCCCTTTGCCACCGCAGTTATTACAGTGAATCCCAGTAATAAACTGCCTCATGTGGACGGCTTTCCCGTCCTCGGACTACTATAGGAACTCTGTAACCATAGGGGTCGCCCCCTGTAGGTCATCCCGCGCTTGATTAACTCAGTACGTAACAGTGTGATTTAGGTGTCCCATTCATTCGTTAAGCCATCTCATCGCTGGTTGACTCCGTTTGAAGAAGTTGTGTGGTTCAAATGCTTAAAACTACACACAAACGGTTATTCCTTTTAGGCGTTGTAGGAATAGGCAATCGCGTATACCGTCAGAATTGGGCTTCAGGTAGTTTAACCTTCACCATGTCACACAAGTCTTGCCGGACTCTAGTTTTAACGCCTTCTCTCTATTTCCGGCTTTACCAACATGCTGTTGTCCCTTTTGTCTTTCGACTCCAGGTAAGTTGGTTGACTTAAAGACATTCTTCTTAGTCTTT
>NZ_VJXY01000150.1 GCF_014831675.1 Komarekiella delphini-convector SJRDD-AB1
GATACCGTTGGCGAATTCCCCAAGCAGCTAAACTGAACCGATTAGTTCAGAAATGAACCGATTGAGAGCCTTCTGAGCAGTTTTATACCCAGTAGCTTGCTTACCTAACTTCAGTTGGGACAAAATGCGATCGCGTAAAATTTCAAGTTCCTCTATCGCTAACCCAACAGACTGTTTTGCTGACTTATCAGATGTCCGATGAAACTCCCTCTGCGGTGTAATACTCGGTTGGGGTTCGGTTTCTGGTGGAGTGTCAGCTAAAAATTCTGAGTCTTCCCGTGTAATACTTGGTAGAGTGTTATGCCTAACAATGTGTTCTAAATAATCAGCACGGGTTAAGCCAAAACATTCAGAAGCAATACCAATAGCTTTCCAAGTATCATCTGTTAGTCGCAAAGAGCGTACTTCACGATAGTCATCATTCTTAAGCGCAAACTTTCCTTGAATATCCCGTTTGAACATCAACTTTACCGTGTATTACATCGTAAGTTTAACCGAGAAAGGCGATAATTAACCATGTATTACACGGGACAAGAGACATTTTTCTTGACGTTTGAGCAACAAGTAATCACGGGTATGGCTAGCACACAGTAGCGTCTGCCAGCCTTGCAAAGTGTGAGGAGCGAGTTTTAGCCAATGGGATATCCTCTAACCACGCGAAAACTCGACTTAGATTAATAGCAGCAGCCGTCAGAATATGCTGTAGATAAGTTTTAGCTAACCCAATATAACGGCAATCGCGCAATTCAAAAGCTCGAATTCCCTGAGAGATAGTTCCTTCAATGCCTGAGCGTAGTGCATACTGTTTTTGGAACTGTTCAGTTTTTTGTCGGTCTCTGGCTTTTTGAAGAGCTTGATAATCAGATTGCGCCTGTATAGTTAGCCCGCGAGGGTTTGTTTTTGCACGAGTACATTGATTCCGAACTGGACAAGCTAGGCAATCAAGCTGCCGAAACTCAACGTAAATTACAGGTTTACCGTAAACACTTTTATTCTTTTTCCAAAGGTAACTACGCTTACCTTGAGGACAATAGACCGCTTTCTGCTGCCAATCTATTTTAAAGTGAGATAAATCAAATCCTAGTCCAGCCTTTGCTTGCCATCCGACATTGAGAGCTACTGGCCCCAACAGGTCAATTTCATAGTCTCGCTCTGAGGTAGAAAGTAATTGTGCTGATGTGTATGCTTGGTCAACCAAATGCTGTTGAGGCAGGAGGTTTTTTTCGCCCAGGGCTTGGTGAATTGAGGGAACAACTGTTACGTCTTGAGTTGTGGCAGCAGTCGTTTCTACATGAGTGATCATGTGAGGTGAGTCTTCATCACAACTTTCTGTCAAATGCACTTTGTACCCTGTCCAGTTAGTAGTGCGTTTGGTGCTGTTACGGGCATCTAAATCATAGGGAGAGCGAATTCGTACCGCGCCCGGTGACCCATCTTTTTCGTTGCGTAACTGAATCTTGTCTGTTGGTGCATAGTATTGCTGTAACCAAACCTGACGCAAAACTTCTACGGCTGGCAGTTGTCGCAGTTCGGTGGGGGAAGTTTGGGAATAGATGTTATCGAGTAAATAAAAGCCATCGGCCCCAATTGTCTGGGCTAAAACTTCTCGCTCTGAAGCTGTTCTAGGCAATCGGGTATCTTCAAAACGTCTGCTATAGCGGTCATACCACTCGGCCGGAGCTAGTGACTTCAGCCAAATAGGTGCAACTTCAGCCACAGCATTCAAGGCATACCGCAGGGTTTCCCCCAAATGCTCCAGTCTTGTTAGGTCTCTAACTACTGTTAACACATGGGTTGAATCAGTGCGCTGTTTTCCTCTTGCTGAAAGCAGTTTCCGCTCAGTAAATTTCGACAGCATCAAGTCTAGTATTTGCTGCTCGACACCACCAGCGATTAATCTGTCGCGGAATTCGCTTAAAACACTAAAGTCAAAACCAGGGTCTGTCAACTCTAAGGACAAAGCATATTTCCAGTCAATCCGCCCTTGCACTGCAAGAGTTGCTTGTCTATCAGAGAGATTTTCTAAATATTGCATCACTAGTATCATCGCCAACCGCCAAGGTGCTTGCGCTGGCTGACCACGTTGCGGATAAAGTGATGCGAAGTCTTCATCCTGGTAAAAGACCCCAAGTTCATCACGCAGTCGCATATATAAATTACCTTTGGGGAACGCGGCTTTGGCTACACGTACTGTTTCATCAGGAATAGGAGGAATTTCTTCAGGATGTAAGCACATATACTGCCTCCACAGGTATTTCTTCTAGTTTATTGATTATTGAGGCAACTAACTTAATTTTTTTCTTTCCGTGTATTGCACGGAAAAGTATAACTCTCCTCTCCATGTAATACGCGGCAAACTTGGCGTTTTTTTGTTAAGCAATATTTCGCCAACGGTATC
>NZ_VJXY01000151.1 GCF_014831675.1 Komarekiella delphini-convector SJRDD-AB1
GCGCGACACGATGTCGCATGTTCTGAGTGAGAAGGTGACTTCTCTAAGTTAGTGTCCAAACTTATCTTCAATCTCTGAGGGCGTCACTGGTAACGGTGGGGTCTTTTGCAAAGAGGTAACGTCCAAGGAAAATCCAAGCCATCTGGAGAATCCGGGCAAGAGGAAGACTGGATGGGTGAACGCGAGTGAATCTCTGATGAGGCTGCGTGACGTCTGGTCATCGAAACATGGCTGATACGGTGATGAAGGGATACTAGAAACTCGGACTTACCATTCGAGTTGAGAAATTCGGTCTTATGAATCGAATTTGAGGACACCTTGTCCCCGCAGTAAAGGAGACACCCTCTCCAGTCGCATCTCAAACATGTGGAACGTGATAACCCCAATGGGGTCTGGAATTTCCAGTAAGTCAACCGCAAGGAAGACTGAATTCCTCAGTGGGAAAGGGACGACCCAAGAAGCAAAACGCCAGCAAGCCGAAAGGTAAAGAGAATTCATAATCTGCTGGATAGGGCAATGCCTAACCTGAAAGGGTGCTGACGTGGGTCAGGTGAATTACCCAAAGGTCGCTGTAATTGTTCTTCACTAAGGGATAAGTTAGATGCAAAGCTTTGCTTTAGCAAACGGAACCAAAGGGCATACGGACTGGAACGCCATCAACTGGCGCAAAGCCAACCGTTTTGTCAAGAACCTGAGACAGAGAATCTTTCGGGCTACCACAGAACGCAATTATAAAAAAGTGCGTTCGCTTCAAAAGCTAATGCTACGAAGCTTTGCCAACATTCTTACAAGTGTTCGCAGAGTGACACAGCAGAACGCGGGTAGAAATACGCCAGGGATAGATAAAGTAGTGGTTAAGTCCCCTGCAACTAGAGGCAAACTGGCAGATGAACTATCGACCTTCACCCTCTGGAAAGCGAAACCTGCGCGTCGGGTGTATATACCGAAATCAAACGGAAAGCAACGTCCACTGGGAATCCCAGTTGTCAAAGATAGATGCCTTCAAGCAATGGTCAAGAATTCACTTGAACCAGAATGGGAGGCAAAGTTTGAGGCAACAAGCTATGGATTCCGCCCTGGCAGAAGTTGTCACGATGCCATTGAGAAAATCTTCAGCCAAGCTCGACCAAATAAACGGAAGAAATGGGTTGTAGATGCTGATATCAAAGGAGCATTTGACAATATCAGCCATGAATTTCTGCTCAAAGCGATTGGTGAGGTTCCCGGTCGGGAATTGATTAAGCAATGGCTCAAAGCAGGATATATGGAACAAGGAGTTTTCCACGAAACTGATAGTGGAACTCCCCAAGGCGGCGTCGTTTCGCCCTTGCTGGCTAATATCGCCTTGCATGGAATGGAACAAGCAATTGGAGTCAAATACGATTACCGAGGCTATTCCGTTGGAAAGCGAGCAATCGTCAGATATGCAGATGATTTTGCAGCGTTCTGTGAGTCCAAGGAAGATGCTGAAGAAACCGTCAGAATTCTGAGAATTTGGCTGAAACAAAGAGGTTTAGAGCTATCTGCTGACAAGACCAAAATTGTTCACCTAACCGAGGGTTTTGATTTTCTCGGCTTCAACATTAGACAATACAGAGCCGATAAAACCTCCAAAACAGGTTGGAAACTGCTAATCAAGCCAAGCAAGGAATCGGTAGGGAAATTACGGAATAAATTGCGAGAGAAATGGCTTTCATTGAGAGGGTCGAATGTCTTAGCAATTATTAAGAGCCTAAACCCGATCATCCGAGGATGGGCAAATTATTTCCGTTCAGGAGTATCCCGTGAGATTTTTCACAGCCTTGACAGGTGGATGTTTCATCGAGCCGTCCGCTATGTTAAGCACACCCACCCTAAAAAGCCTCGATATTGGAGACAAAGCCGATACTGGGGCAGGCTGAATCTAGATCGCTGCGACCGATGGGTATTTGGCGACAAAACCACCGGGATGCACTTGCTCAAATTTAGCTGGTTCCAGATAGAAAGGCATATCTTGGTCAAAGGCAAATCATCTTCCGATGATCCAAATCTTAAAAGCTATTGGCACAAAAGGGAAAAAGCGAAGGCTAAATCTCTCACCCCCAGTAAGCAAAAGATTGCTAAAAACCAAGGGTGCATTTGTCCTAAGTGTGGGGAATCTCTATTTAACGAGGAAGAACTACACATACATCACATCAAACCTAAGCAATGGGGTGGAACAGATAACTATGGAAATCTCCAACTACTACACCTCTACTGTCATCAACAGATTCACGCTGAGAAATGATTGAAGCAAAGTGGAGCTAGTAATTTGCTTAAGCCGGATGTGCTGAAAGGTACAAGTCCGGTTTTGAGGGGAGGGGGCAATGGTGACATCGCCTCTTTACCCGACT
>NZ_VJXY01000152.1 GCF_014831675.1 Komarekiella delphini-convector SJRDD-AB1
CAAATTCCTCGGACAATTCTCTCCAACTAATTTCTGGGGGTAGGCGTTTGAGAATCAACACCTGACAATTCACATCTGGACGCCCTTTAATGTAAGTATGACGCAGTTCTCCGTCTGAGTCTGTATTGACCCATATCTCTAAGTTTTCCAAAATCGGAGGTACTTGGGCGGGGGCAGGCAAGTTATCTATGAGGTCAATAGTTTCACTTCTGTCACCTGAGGTAGACTGGTGATGTCTGAAAAAGACTGTTGTGGCTTGTTCCCGGCGCTGGTTGATGTCAAAATCTTGTAGTCTGTGTTTGAGGTAAGCATTTAGCCAAGTGATTACACTACCACAAGTAGGGTCATAGACTTGACCTGTTAAACCTTCACAAACATTGCGACAGAAATACAACCAAGTTTGTTGTAGTGCATCTTGATAGTAAGGAGTGCTTTCCTTCCATAGTTTTCTAGAAGTCAAGCGAATAATTTGCGTGAGTAGCTTCTGACGCTCTTGGCTTCCAGGTAGGTATCCACAAGCTTGTGTAACTAGGTATTTTAGCTGTTCATCTGGTTTTTCTTTGATTAGATTGCAATGAGATATCGCGTAATGTTTTTGATTCATTGTTAGTAAATAATTGTTATTTTCTATAACACTATTGACATCTCTTGTTCATAAATAGTTTTGGGTTTTTTTATCAATTTCAGAAGTAATAAACAAGTGATTATGGAGTAAAAGAATAATTGCTTTCCCTTCTGTATCAATCGGTATTAATTGCTCTTGTTCCTGATAGAGTAAATTGATTTCTGCAATAATCTGTCTCAAATTAGGATCATCCATAGTTGCTTCGATAACAAGATTAACGCTGTCTATATCTCCTTGCTCAAGCTAATAACTTTATATTAGGCATTCACCCTTACTGAAAACATCTGAAGAACGTCTCGTATTTTGACTCAACGAATTGTATAGTCCAACCACGACTTTCGTTGAGATTGTTGCCAGATAGTAACGAAAGGGGTATGGCAATTTGAAACTATTGACAGTATTTTTGAATAAAATCTTTGCGTTGCGATCGTCTTATGATATCTCGTCTCAAATTACAGCCCAATCCATTCCGCTTTCTGGTATATACCGAGTGGGTCATGCTTGCAAGCTGCGGTTCCTTAGCCGTATTAGAAGCGATCGCTGGTCGGCGCTTACCTCTCCAGCATATTTCCGTTTTACTTTTGCTTTGCATCATGGGATGGATGCTGCCAATGGGCAAATCGCCTATCAAAATCCTCTACACCCTTGCCGAAATAGGTTTAATTTTCTATGGAACAGTGCTGGGATATCTGCACATTTTGCCGACGCTGTACCTGATTGTATTTATTCGCAGTTGCTTCATGTTCAGTACGAGCGGACGTTGGGCAATTGGCGGAATATTGCTCGTGCTGTTTTTGAAGCATCAGATTATATACGTGCAGAACATGACAGTGTTCGTACCCCAACTAGAGGAGCAATTTTGGATGCATCTGTTTGCCGAAACGTTGATGTTTGGGTTGGGGCTGTTCCTGGTGCTAATGCTAGTCAGTACGCTGTTGTCTGAACGCCAGACCCAAGAGGAACTGGCGACAGCGCATCAGCAACTTCGGCAGTATGCCTCCCAGGCAGAAGAGTTAGCAGCTGCCCAAGAGCGCAATCGAATTGCTCGTGATATTCATGATTCTTTGGGACACGCGCTGACAGCATTGAATGTGCAGCTACAAACAGCAGTGATGCTCTGGCAACAGCAGCCAGACCGGGTAGAACCCTTTTTGCAGCAAGCTCGACGGCTGGGCGTGATTGCCATGCAAGAGGTACGAAAATCGGTGCAGGCATTGCGTGAAGAAAATCGAGCAGAGCAATCTTTGACTGAGACGATCGCCGCTGTGGTCGATGATTTTCGGCAGGGAACTGGCATTGAAACGCAAATGCAGATCGTAGAGCAGACAACAGGAATAGGTAATGCGTCGGTGTCTATTGCGATCGTGAATGCACTATACCGAATTATTCAGGAGGCGCTAACCAATATTTCTAAGTACGCTCAGGCAACAGCGGTGACGGTAAAAATTGAGGTAACGTCCGAAATCGTACGGCTGATTGTGGTAGATAATGGACGTGGGTTTGAACGGAGTAACTCTATTGGCAAAGGATTTGGACTGCAAGGGATACAGGAGCGAATTGCTGTACTGGGGGGTACATTTACCTTAAAGACAGAACTAGGAAAAGGCTGTCGAATTCAGGTGGAAATACCTCTAACAACTACCGTGCCAGAAGTGTCGTCTAGCTAGTTGATTTATGATTAGTCTGTTAATTGTGGATGATCAAAGCCTGATTTGCCAAGGGCTGAAAACAATG
>NZ_VJXY01000153.1 GCF_014831675.1 Komarekiella delphini-convector SJRDD-AB1
GCGAAAGACTAGATAAGCTAGAGTCACAGTCCTTAAGTGAATCTAATAGCAATCAAACCACAGCAATCCCTAATCTTGCCGATTTAGAACAAAAAATTTCGGGGATGGCAGCTCGAATCAAACAATTGACCGAAGCGATTCTTAAAATTCAAGATTATCTGAATAATCAACTTAAGCAAACCAAGAAATCGTACAACAATTCATATTATCAACGCTCTACCCCAAGAATCCAACCGCTAAGCGAAGAAGGTTTGGCTGCAAGACTTGGTGTTAGTGTAGAAACTATACGTGAACAGCGAACTAAGCTGCACCCACCGCTTTTTGTAGCGTGGTGTAAGGGCAAGGATAAATCGGGCATGGGGTGGGAATTTAACAAAAATACGGGGTTATATTATCCGGTAAGTTAGTATTACAAAGAAGTGGTTCTAGTTTTTCCTACACCTCACACGACTACACCCATTCCTAGCTTTCAGATAAAAGATATGCACCTCTATTTCTGGGTCTAATTAAAGGCTAGACGCCTTCATGCTCGCTCCGGCTACTTTTTGGGCAGGATTTACCCAAGGCTGCATCTGCACTTGTTAATTTTTTCGATATTTAGTATAAAAAATAACTTAAAATTCCGATAAACTCCTTCAATTTACTCCTTTAGATATACAAAGAAACCAGTAGGCAGAGTGGTACTGTTTTTAACAGCATGAATTCAAACTGCAAACACATCTGGTATCTTTTTAAAGCGGTTAGCCCTTGCTGTTATTTCATCTCAAGCAATTCAACTTAAATTCATTAGTCCAGGGAATGTCACGAATTGAGCTATCCTTTTAAAGGATAAAGTAATTTATGTCTACTAATTATCAGTTTTATTGTATAGATTTTTGGCTACCTATAGATTATAAATCCAATAAAGACGGGGAAAGTTTTATATTTGCTGATGATGCTCTCAATTTAAGTATTGCAGCTTTCTCTGTGTTTAACTATTGTTTGGAGTCGCAAGCAAATTTCAAAGTGAGTAAATATGAAAGCCTGATAAAAAATCTGGCTTTCTCATTAGAATTGTATGGAGAAAAGTTTGATTTTTTATCTAAGAAGAATGCAATAGCACTATTAAATCAGATAGACAATAAGTATTCTTGTGAGCTTAGTGGCTGGTTGCAAAATTACATTTATCCTGAGTGGGAGCGCCAAAAATTAAGAGATAGACCTTATATTACCGATTCCTCTATTTTATTTCAACCAAGTTCCGAAGTCCTATCTGTTGAGTTTTTAAGTACTGAGGTTTTAGTTTAAGGATATTTGTTCCTTAAACTAAATCAAAAAAAAGTCCCGCAGCTAATGTCTAAATAGCGCCGATTATTTTGAGGTAGAACAACTTCCCAGAAAAGAGAAACAATTATTCGTGTCAATATCCAGCAGTTGTTGTTGACCCTTCTGGTTTTTGCGCCGGAACAGGGCAGTATGTCCAACAGAATTTTTAAAATTAATGTTCCTGGTATAGGAGTGTGCGAAGCTTGCAGTCTAATTTTTAATCAACTTCCAGTCACAATAATATTACCCAGAGGAACCAGAGTTGAACAAAAAGAGTTTTTGAAGAATTGGATTCAAGAGTACACGCAAAGTTTGGTATCTACGGGAGCCTGGGATACTCCAGCGACAGAAAACGAAGTAAATCAAATTCTCAACGAGGTGTTTGGCAAGCTAAGGGGTAGGGGAAAGGGATAAAACACCTTTACCTCTTTCCCTTTACCCGAATGGCACTAAGTTTAGTTATTTGTTGAGGTGAGCTGGGGGAGCGGGGGGTGCTGCTCTTGTGCTGGGGGAGACAAGAAAATAAGTGTATTCAAGGAGTTTGCAGTAGCAAGAGTTACTAAGAATTTCTCTTTACTCCCCCTGCTTCCCCAGCCTCCCCAGCTTTACAAGCGTGCCATTCCCCTTTACCCAGATCAGTTCACGAGAGCGAACTACTAGGGGCTTCAAACAAGCACGTTTTAACTTTAACTATGCTCCACTTCATCGAGTGATTCCAATTCCGAAGCAAACATCTGAGCTTGCCTTAAAACTAGTCCGAACAAAAATAAATCTACACGCCATTGGGCCATGATTAATCCACCCCAGCATTTACTTAAAGTAACTTCAATTGCATCGGAACAAAAATTATCATCTTTCACCCATCTAAAGCCTAAACGATAATTTTCATATCCTGGGAGGAGGTAAAGTATGCGTTCTGATTCACCTGTGAAACTTCCCTTTGTAAACCCAAAGTGGTCAAGAATTTCAACTAATTTGACAAAAT
>NZ_VJXY01000154.1 GCF_014831675.1 Komarekiella delphini-convector SJRDD-AB1
GTAACTCATGCTGTAACCATTCCACTCCATAGCAATAGCCGAATGATTTTGTGGTGGTGAGGTAAACTCTTTCTAGCAGACTGATGGACAGTGGTGGAATGTCTTGGCCCCAGAGTGGGGAAATGTATCAGCACTCTTCTAAATTCTGAACAAGGTTAGTCATAATGCTTTTGCTTCTTTCAACATGCTTTGTGTGGCCATGAATAACTGGGCGGCAAAACTGGGAGGGACAGAGTAGCCGATAATTGATCCCGCCGTGGCCGCCTCGCTGGGAAAATCGTACCAATCGGGAAAACCCTGTAACTTCGCTGCTCCTTGAATAGATAAGGACTTGGCCGTACCATCCGGCAACCAGATGTCAGCGAATTTGTTTCTGTTGCAACCTTTGTGATCGGTGAAACTGCTGCGGAGAATGGTATTGCATGGTTTATGTCCAGGTTTGTATTTCAATTGTTTGCGTCCCCCAACTCTTTCTATTAGCAGTGGTGTCGGTTCATTGATGGCGAGAAATTTGTCTAAAGCTTGTTGCTGTTTGGGGAGTAATTTGGAATCAGCCATCGCTTCTATTAAATGTGCGATCGCTTCATACCAACCTATTGGTTTACTGGTGGCCAGGAGTGGTACACGCAATCCCCTGACTGCTGTTAGAATCAATCGCTGACGCGCCTGGGGCAATCCAAAGTCAGCCATGTTGACTACCCTGTAATCAACTAGATATCCCTCTTGCTCTAAAGCTGACAGGATAATACTGAAACTCTGACTGCTCCGATAACGTGGGACATTTTCGAGAGTAAATACCCGTGGCTGTAACTGTCGGATAGTTTCTGCAACAGCGATCGCCGCCATTAGATCATCACTGTTTTCACCGCCCTTACCCGCTTTGGCCGTGTGGGCAGCAGAAAAGTTGGCGCACACCGGGGAGGCATGGAGATAATCGGGGCGGCGCGGAAAACCCAAAAATCCCTCTTGTGCTACTTCTTGAACTGTTTGCTGAACTACTCTACAGCCGTACGAGGTGAAGTTGCGGTCATGGGAGGAGGCGATCGCTTTACTCAAGTCTGGTTTGGTCGGGTCGAACTCCACCGCGATGCTCGGACGAATACCAGCTTGTACCATCCCCGCTTCTATCCCACCACCGCCTGCGAAGAGTACAACGGCGATTGGTGCATTATCTGGTAGCGTTGGTTTAGTATTTGTGTTCTCAAACTTTTTACAGACATCTAAAATTTTTGGAGAGTACTTTTTAGTTTTCGCTCTTTTGATGAAAGCAACAATATCCTCTCTTGTTGCTCCTGACTGTTGCATTGCCTGAATCATTGTCACAGCAGCGCAAGGAATTGAACCAATACTGCGGCCCTTCCAACTCCCGTTGATTTTTTCTTCCCAGTTGAACCCCCAGCGCCAGTGTTTCGGGTTGTTTGGGTCACGTTCACCAATTACACGCGGGTAGAAAACTGTTGAGTTGTCTTGTAGCTTTTTGCTTTCAAGGTACGGGTACAAGCATCCTTGGCTTTGAACATGAGAGCGTTTAAAGTCGTCCTCTAAGAATTTTTCGGGTGTCTGAGATGACATGACCTTTTCGGATTTGCTTAAGCCAGAGGCTACAGTTAAAGTTTTAGTCATACTGTTGCCCATAAAGGTAAAACTTGTTGAGATAAGCGAGTAGCCGCAATTTCGCAGTACTTTTCGTTAATTTCGATGCCAATGGCCCGACGATTGAGATCCTTGGCACATTTGAGAGTAGTTCCAGTGCCACAAAAAGGGTCAAGTATGGGGGTATTGGGATGAGCTAAATGAGCCAGAACGTGATTGGTCAAGTGTTCAGATGTATAGCCGAGATGCCCGTAAGTTTGTTCCCGAAAGAACCAGCCTAGTCCCGGTAGCTGTAAATTGTGCCAAACATCCTTGGTTCGTTGTTTGGGTTTGGCGTTTGTCAAGAGACTGGCGTGTTGGTTTACGAAGGAGCCTCTAATAGGCTTAGAGCTGGCGAAGCTGTCACCAAGTGCAAACTAAACGGTTTAGTTTAGAAACGGAGCATAACTATAGACGTTTCTCTTTGAGTTAGGCGATCGCTATCGCTTCCTGTGCGATCATGTTA
>NZ_VJXY01000045.1 GCF_014831675.1 Komarekiella delphini-convector SJRDD-AB1
CCCCCTGCCTCCCCCCACTGCTCCCCCATCCCCCATCTCCCGCATGACCCAAGCACCTAACCAGGAAACCAATATTTTAAGTAAATTCACGAGTGTACTTGGTTTACTGGGTGCAGCACTTTTCTTTGCAGGCTGGATTTATCGTTGGTCATATTTTTACTTTTTTCAACTAGAAGTTAATACCCTCGACTTACCTGCACAGTCTTTTCTCATAGTTCCCCTGCAAATATTTCTCGGAGATGGCTGGGCAATATGCAAAACAGCGATCGCCTTTTTTATCGCTGCGATCGCCATTCAGGTAACATTATGGTTAATTAAGATCATTAGTGATGTAATAGTCTCTGCAAGCCAATCACTAGTTAGCCGTATCATCTCTGCTACTCAACGCAGACGTTCATGGATAGCTAAACAGCTAAAATCTCTAGCTGAATTTGGTTCTGGGCAATTGCGTTCAGTTGATTTTTTGCGATCGCTAATTAATGAGATAGTAATAGTATCCTGGGTTCTAATTGTGATATTTTGGTTAGCTCGTTGGCAAGGCATTGCAGATGCTAAACGGGATGCTGGTCAAAACTCCACTTTACCTGTTGTAGCGCTAATTACACCTGAAGAAAAGTTTGCTGTAGGGCGCAAACTTGATGATGTATTTGCCGATCCTTCCTTGAAAGGTTATCGCATTATTGGCGATCGAGGTCTATTCGAGGACTTGCGAGGTAGGGAAGATAGTGATAGCAATCTCAAGCCGCCGAGAGTCTGGCGCTTACTCTTAGAACGTGGCGGCTGGATTTATTTGTTTCGAGCATTGCCCCCAAATGCAAAATCTAACGAGATACCATCGGTTTTAGCTATTCAAGAAAGTGAGAAGGGACATATCATCATTCGTAGCCCAGAAGTTTCTAAAACTAGTTCTCCTTGAACGAATTACGAATTACGAATTTCTTTCGTTTCGCCCACCAGCCAAAACCAAGAGCAACTAATGAGCCACCGACTGTATAAGGTTCAGGAATAGGACGTGAAGTAACACTAAAGTTGCCATAATCTACATTGCTGGAGAACTCTGAATAACCTTCACCAAAACTACTGTAAAATACGTTAACGTTTCCCTTTCCGTCCTCCCCACTTCCAGAAACTCGGTAAGAAAAACCATTCTTAGTTAACAGCGGCATACTTGCATTCAACAGATTATCATTTGTTCCATATTCACCTGGCGAGAGCAGTCCAATAATTTTCTCTGCAATTCCTTCTACCGTTCTTGTCCCATTGATTCCTGTGATTGTGTAATTGTTATTTATAGGATCTAAGTCGGTAGTGGTGAGGATGCCGCTAGCGGAAATTGCTGTACCATTTGCTTCATAACTGGGAAAAGAGTATTGAAAATCAAAGAACTGTGCAGCTTGTGCCACAGATGTACTAACACCAGTGAAGCCGATAACAACACTAACAGTAGCAATACGAAGCTTATTGGTTAATTGCATCAGATAATTCTCCAAAAACAAAGTTAACAAATTAGGTGTTGCGATCGCTACGCCCCACCATAGGCGATCGCTAATCTTGATTTGTCTAAGATGATACCAATTCACGAAAATCTTGATAAATATAGATTTCTGGTAGGGGCACGGCAATGCCCATTGGTGTCAACTTAAGGTGAAAGCCTAGTCTGATAAGCATTTCAAAGTTTTTCGATGTACCACCTAGATTTGAGATCCCCCCTAACCCCCCTTGGAAAGGGGGGAATTAGAATCGAATGCCCCCTTTTGAAGGGGGTTGGGGGATCTGAAACTACGGGAAATGAGTGTTTGAGCTGAAGTTGACACCAATGGGCAATGTCGTGCCCCTACCAACGTATTTGTATCATTTTTAAAGTTAAATGGTATGAGTTGCAAAAAAATGTAGGTTGTGTTGACGTAAGGAAACCCAACACCCTTATCAATGTTGGGTTTCGCGTTGCTCAACCCAACCTACATCTATACTTTCCGTGTAGATCGTCATTAGTCATTAGTCATTTGTGTTTACCAACAACAAAGGACAATTAATTAGAAATTACCAGGGTCATCATCAAGCGCTAGCAAGAAATTAATCAAGTCTGTTTGCTGATTTAAATTAAACCCAGCTTGCCTATCTACGTAAAATTCATGCCCAGTACCATCAAGATTACTCCGTACTAAACTAGGGTTAGCTTTATTAGCTTTCACAACTAAGGCACGAAGTTCACGATCAACCAAAGCACGCAAACTACTAGCAGCATCAGCAGGTATACTTTGGCTAAGAGTGCCAGTTAACCCTAACCCACTCTTATCAACAACAGTGATGCCATTTGAGTTAACTTGCAGGCTTCCTGCTCGCACTGCTACCCCACCATCATGCAAATATGGTGCGCTTAAATAAAGACCACGTAAGGAAATAGTTTTGTAACCGCCTTTTGGCAATATACCTTTAGGTAACGTTGTAGGATTGTCAGAAATACCCTGTGTTGGCACATCTAATACTTCAGCGTTCGCAGGTATGGGAACGGGAGTATTGAAAGTGTACAGCTTAGGTGGCACTAACAAGTTACTCAGCGCTAGCCGAGACTCAGCACGAGCTGGGTTAGTACGAATTTTATCAATTGGATAAATTTTGTTATCAGTAAAGAAAGGTGGAATGTGACAAGTTGCACAATTAGCTTTCTCAAAAACTTTGGCTCCACGTTTAACAGAATTGCTATTTAATGCTTGCCAGTTTTCCGAAGTTTTGTTAGCAGGTGGTACTAAACTATTTTGGAAAGCAGACATGGCGTTATTAGCAAATAAAAAAGAGCCACTAGCGATATCATTAGGTTTCCCAGTATTTGGACTGAAAACCAAACCGTTGTATGTAAACAAGCTAGGGCGCAGATTAGGAGAATTCCCGGCTCCTGGAGCAGCAACTTGGTCTTCTAATTCTGCTTGTATAGCATCCGGTGCAATTTGACGCAGCCACTCTGAAGGTTTGACTTTAACTCCTTCTGGTAAACGTAGACGTGGATCGGCAGCATTCTGAAGGAATGTACCAATATAAACTTCTGGATCAATGTTAAGAGTTTCTAAACTGAGTTGAGCAGCCGCCAAGAGATTAATTTCCGAAGAATGAACACCGTTATTATTAGCGCTTAATCCCGCAAACGGCCCCACAGAAAACTGTCCATCAAAGAAATAAGGATGATTGTTAAATGTGAAAGCGCTGGGAATTTGAGTAGTATTGTTGATACTATCTGAAGAACTTTCAAAATTCCCGAAAGGCACATCTAATACTGCATCGTCGAAAGCTTTTTCAAACTTTTCAGGATCAGGTAATTCTACTTCATTACCTTTACTGTCTAGAATGATTTTGCCATTGCCTCGGTATTCTGGGTTTAGGGGGTTAAACTTTAACCGCGAAAACGCCGCAGCAGAATTTGGTGCTAAAGCAACTAACAAAGGTGTGGCAATTTCGCCATTAGGTACTCCGATTAGAGGTTCACCCTGACTTGAAAGGGAGACGTGGCAGGCAGCACAGCTAATATCAATGTTAGGTGTAATTCCTATTCCAATAGGAAAAGTTCCTCCCTTTTCCATTTTTAAGCCTGTATTAATCACAGTTCCTTGAGGAAAAGTTCGACTACCTAACGTTATATCTTTCTCAAGAGTAATTTGTAAGTTAGTTGTTGGCTGACCTTGCAACTTAACTATTGCTGTTTGTAATTCTGGCAAAATCGTTGCAATACCAGTTCCAAAACCGAATACTCCTTGCAGACCAAATGTATCGCCAATTTTGCGGTTAAAGAATATATCTTTACCTTTGGTAATTAACTCTTCAGTGATTTGAACTGCTCCTACTCGTTGATAGGAAATTGGGTCATTAGGATCAAGTCCCTGCTTGGCAACTATTCTTGCTGCTTGTTGAGGATTTAGCAATTTACCAAAATAGTCGTAATAGCCTAAAGGTTGAGTTGGAGCCGCTTGCAGCAAGCCATTCTTAGCTATGGCTCTCTGTGTCATCAAGCAATTTGATAACAGAATACCAAACAAACTAATGACAAAAACACAGATTAATAAGACAACCTTAGTTTTCAAAGCATATATGACCCTAAATACACCAGTATTAGGGTTTTTTTGGCGTTTCATATTGTTAAATGCATTTTAAAATCTGTAGGTAGATATAGCACACGTCAATGTAGATATATGCAAACTAGAAAGTTTTTTCATATTCGTTAATAATATAAAAGTTCACGCGGTGTCCAGATCCCCGACTTCTCAAAGAAGTCGGGGATCTAACCTAACTGAACTAATCAATCATCTTCTGTAATGCAACCTGCAAATCTCTTGTCAAATCGCTCAAAGCTTGTCTAACTGCGTGGCGATCGCCTTGAGAGTTCGCCCAGCGATCGCTAACTGAAATTGGCTCACCCACGGTGATTTGCGCTTCTTTCCAACCTAACCGAGGTCGCCCCGGAAGTGTTGTATCTTTAATTCGGGAGAGCATATCGAACATGAGTAACGCTATTTCCGCAAACCTTTCAGCAGTAGGTTGTTCTTGAATATAAGTGGCTGTAACTGCGACAAAACTTTCCACTAACCGCATGTGTCGCATCCGCAAGTCTGCTTCTTCGGCAATCCAATCTGCTAGCCCACGTTTAAAGGGTGGTAAAGCCTTGATGTCTGGCAAATCTTCCCGGTAGATATAACTCCAGCCAGCTTCTTCCAAACGGCGACAGCGGTCAATAAAAGTTCCCTGTGACTGGAGTCCAAAATATTGCTCAGCAACTTGTAAAGCTGTATTCATTAAGCGGTGCAGTCGCTCAGTCAGCACTTGATTGGGACTAGGAGATTCTTCATTTGAGATGCTTTTGGGGATGTCTTGATGATAGAAGCGCCGATAAAACTCTTCCATCTCTGCAATCAAATATTCAGCCAAACGATAGATGCGTTGGTAGTATATTTCTTGTTGCTCGCCTTGAGCAATTTCCTTTATTGGCAAGCCGCTATCAAGTTCCAATTTACTCAATAGCCAATCTAGCTTTGACCAAGGTGGTTCAGTGTAGCGATACTGGATGGCGATCGGTACAATCACAACAGTCTCAGAACGGTTGGCTTTTTGCAAGTCTTCTAAGCACCAGAAACTCATTTGGGCAACACCAGGTTCTAAAGGGCTAACAACGCCACTAAGACCATTAGTACCGCCTTCGGGTGCAACTGAAATGGGAAATTTGCCATTAGCAAATAACTCCCGTGCTGTTTGGATAGCGTGTCTATCTAACCGCCTACCGCGACGAACTGGCACACCCCCGATTCGAGAGAACAATCTACCCAGCCAGTCCCCAGCCCATATTGTCATACCTCGGTCATAAAGAAAATAGCTGTGAACCCGATTTTTTAGCTCAATATTTTGTTGACGAGCAACCTTTGGTACAATCCGGGAAAGCAGATACAGCATACAAAGGGGATCTTCCACCTCTGGGTGACGAAATGCTATCAAAAAGCGAATTTTGCCAGCTTGAAATTGTTGATAAAGTTCGGCTAATACCTTAACGTTCCTGGCTTCAATATTGACTATACCAGCAGGTAGCCAAGGTCGAGTCCGAAACCGTAGCAAGAGCGGTAGTAACCACTGAGTAATCTTGAGTATAAATGGGTTAAAACGTAGGGCAATAAATCTCAGTGGTGGCTGAGTAGAGTGAATCGATCTAGGCAAGTCGCTCTCCAGATTGTATCTCTAGCGATTGTACAATATAGGGTCTTTGTTGTGCGGCTGGCTTTGTCAATTCATCTGTTTTTTGTCTCTCTCTTCCCTTGCTCCGACAACCGAAAGTACACGTACTAAAGCGCGTTTGACTAATTCAATTTTGAATTCATTGTGTGTTTGCGGTTTGGCATCTTTGACGGCTATTGTCGCTGCGGCTGTAAATGTAGCTTCGTTAACAGGTTTTCCTTTGAGAAACTCCTCAGCTTCCCACCCACGCCAAGGTTTGGGTGCGACTCCGCCAAAAGCGATTCGTGCTGATTTAATCGTGTCCTGTTCTACATCTAAAGCAACAGCAACAGAAACCAAAGCAAATTCATAAGCTGCGCGATCTCTGACTTTTAAATAGTAAGATTTATATGCCAAATCCGGGATTTCAATGGCAGTAATTAATTCTCCAGGCTGTAATAGAGTTTCTTTTTCTGGTGTTTCACCTGGCAACAAATAAAAATCATGAATTGAAATTCGACGTTCTGTTTGCAATCCTTGAGTACAAATTACAGCATTTAATGCTGTTAGAGCTACAGCTAAATCTGAAGGATGAACGGCAATACACGATTCACTAGCCCCAAAAATGGCGTGCATCCGGTTGTACCCTGAAACTGCCGAACAACCTATACCAGGAGTGCGTTTATTACAAGAAAAAACCGGATCTCGAAAGTAGCCACAGCGTACTCGTTGCAGCAAGTTACCGCCTACCGTTGCCATATTTCGTAGTTGAGGCGAAGCACTTTGTAGCAATGCTTGGCTAATAACTGGATAGCACTCTTGAATCTTGGGATGAAATGCCACATCACTCAGCTTACAGACTGCACCTATGCGGATTTTATTAGCTTGAAATTCAATATTTGCTAAAGGCAAACTGTTAATATCAACTAATTTATTTGCTGCTTGTACCCCATCTTTCATCAATCCCAGTAAATCTGTGCCACCAGCGATAAATGTAGCAGTTTTGTCTTGATCAACTGAAGCGATCGCCACTTCTTGGGAGGTAGGTTTAGCATAGCTAAATGGCTGCATTTTCCATCTCCTATAGCACATCTTGAATTGCAGCAATAATATTCGGGTATGCTCCACAACGACACAGGTTTCCACTCATTTTTTCCTGAATTTCTGTCTCCGATTTTGGTAATTCTTCTAATATCATCCCCACGGCTGAGACAATTTGCCCTGATGTACAGTAACCACATTGAAAAGCATCATGGGTAATAAAAGCTGTTTGCATGGGGTGAAGTTCGCCATCTTTAGCTAATCCCTCAATGGTAGTAATTGATGCACCAATGTGCATGACTGCTAAAGTCATACAAGAGTTAATTCGCCGACCATCAATTAACACAGTACAAGCACCACATTCACCGCGATCGCAAGCTTTTTTAGTACCCATTAGACCGAGATGTTCCCTAAGTGCATCGAGTAAGGTAACACGAGGTTCCAATCTTAGTGAGTAAGAAATATCATTGACATTCAGCGCCAAATCTACTACCTCCGGGCCCAATATTTGAAATTCCTGGGGAAGAGAGTTTGAAGTTATTGGAGTTAAAGATTTATCTTCCATATTTGGATTGCTAATAATAATTGTATTTATTATCTATCTTTCGTCTGTTATTTTTTTCATAATTATTAGTTAATCTAGCAAATATAGAAGTAAGTGCAAGCATTTTGTCATTTATATTTATTCACAAAGGACAAATGACAAGTGACAAATGACAAAAAACCCGTATTAGAGAAAATTGCTATCATCGGTGCTGGACTAGGCGGTTTAGCTACTGCGATCGCCCTACGAAATCTTGGCTATAACGTGCAAGTATACGAAAAAGCACAAGAGTTTCGACCTGCGGGTACTGGTTTAGGATTAGCTCCAAACGGTTTAAATTTTCTAGATGCGATCGCGCCGGGAATAGTTGAAACTCTCACAATTTCCGGCTGTCCAGTTCACAACTCAGTTTTCAAAAGTAATACCGGAGAAACGATCCGAGCTAACCAAAGCACATACTTAGAAAAATATGGACGGCCATTATTAACTGTTTGGTGGTGGCGTTTGCAGCAAACCCTGGCATCTAGATTACCATCCGATATTATTCATCTCAATCATCGCTGCATCGGTTTTGAACAAAATGAAAACGGTGTGGAAGTCTACTTTGATGGCGGAAAAACAATATATGCAGATTTGCTGATTGGTTCTGATGGCGTCAACTCCACAATCAGAGAAACTTTAGTTGGAGATGGCAAGCCGAATTATCTGGGAAGTATGTGTTGGCGTTCTGTCCTACAGTATCAGCACGAACTATTTGATTCTTATGATTTAGTTTTTATTAAAGGCAACAAACAGTTTATGTACCTTCTCAATGTTGGCGAAGGATACACCAGTTGGATTAGTCGTAAATCTACACCAGATTACTCGCTTTCTCAAACTGCTGATAAGGTTAAGTCTCGCATTCTCAATGATTTAGCTGGCTGGGATGAATCATTTCGAGTAGTTGTAGAAATGACACCAGCCGAGCAAATTTGGGAAGGGCTGATTTGCGATCGCCCACCGTTAAATCACTGGAGCGAAGGCAGAGTAGTTCTTTTAGGCGATGCTGCCCATCCGATGGCTCCATCTATTGGACAGGGAGCCAACAGCACTTTTGAAGATGCGTACGAACTGCAAGCGTGTTTTTCCCAATCATCTAGCTTAGCACAAGCTCTGACTAGCTACGAAAAGCGTCGCATCGAGCGCACACAAGTAATACAAGCTCGTAGTGCTTTGGGTGAGATACGTTACTACGAAAGCGACAGCGGGCCCTCTGCTAGGCAAATGCAAGCAAATAATGATGATTTTCAAAATTGGCTTTACAACTACAAACCCTCTGCAATTGGTTTATCTTAAGCTAGGGGTACGAGCGTCACCCGTACCCGTACGGGCAAGCAAGCTACGCGCAGCGTCCCGTAGGGAAGGGTAAGGACTTTAGTCGAATGGCACTAAGAAAAGCCGAAACACTTGTGGTTTAAGCGGTTTGCAATTGGTTTTGTAATTCGTGCCGAGGTTTCGTCATTAAAGGGTAAGCTTTCGGGCGGCGTTTACGGACTCGTGGTTCACTTCTGAGCGATCGCTCACTGCCTTGTGAGTCGGGTTCATAAATAAAAAAACAAAAGCCACCCTTTGATTTAATAGTCGGATGGCATTTAAATTTATATTCACGTTATTTTTAGGCTAACTTGCCCAACTCACGTACGGCAATTTTGCAGCCGTCGCCCGAACTTCGTTGGCGTTAGCCACCAACTGACCGCAAGCATCCCAAGTCCCAGAAATGAATGTGCTTCTAGTACCTTCACCGATCGCAACTGGGGCGGTGTAATCACCAATTTGCACTTGCAAGGTTTCTAGATTTATAGTGACGGCTGCTTGGGGATTGGCAGCTACTAGTTCTTGCAGTTGTTTAACAGTACGAGCATCAGCTGTAACACAAGGTATCCCCATTGCGACACAGTTACCAAAAAAGATTTCCGCAAAGCTTTCACCTATTAAAGCTTGGATTCCCCATTTAGCGATCGCTTGGGGTGCGTGTTCCCGTGATGAGCCACAGCCAAAGTTCCGATTAACTATTAAAACTTTTGCCCCTTGATACTGGGGTTGGTCAAATGGATGTTCACCATTTAGGGCTTTGCGATCGTCAATAAACGCGCCTTCGCCTAAACCATCAAATGTGACGGCTTTTAAATAGCGTGCAGGAATGATGCGATCGGTGTCTATGTCATTACCCACTAAAGGTACACCGCGCCCGGAAACTGTCTTAACTTCACTCACCATAAACTTAAGTTCTTATTTGAATTATTGAGATTTCTCCATTCCCCTCCTCGCTTGCAAAGAGAAGTCTGAGCGGCGGCTTCCGCCGATGGTCTGTATCACTGCCGAGAGGCGCAAAGCCTTGCGCCTCTCCCTTGTGTCCTTTGGACACAAGGCAACCGTTCTGAAAGAACGGTTGGGCAGTAAGACCCGCATAGCGATCAGAACTTCGGGGGAGAGGTTAGGGGTGGGGTTACAGCAACTCGCGCACGTCAGAAACTTCACCTTTAATTGCAGCAGTGGCGACCATCGCCGGACTCATTAGCAATGTGCGCCCGGATGATGAACCCTGTCTTCCTTTAAAGTTGCGATTGGAGGAAGAGGCGCTGATTTGCCTTCCTTGTAGTTTGTCGGGGTTCATGGCTAAGCACATAGAACATCCCGGTTCACGCCACTCAAATCCAGCTTCCTGGAAGATTTTATCCAATCCTTCGGCTTCTGCCTCTTGTTTGACTCGCTCGGAGCCAGGAACAACAAAAGCTTTAATTCCCTCAGCAACTTGACGACCTTTGGCGATTTTCGCAGCTTCCCGCAAGTCGCTAATCCGTCCGTTGGTGCAACTACCAATGAAGCAGACATCAACTTTAGTGCCCTTAATTGGTTGACCAGGTAACAAATCCATGTAGCGGTAAGCTTCTTCAGCAATAAATCGGTCTTCTTCTAGCAATTCTTCAGGCTGAGGCACTAACTGGGTGACGCCGATACCTTGACCCGGAGTGATTCCCCAAGTAACTGTCGGCGGAATCTCAGCAGCGTTGAATACGACTACATCATCGTACTCGGCATCAGCATCGCTCTTGATAGAATCCCACCAGCCTACTGCTTTGTCCCAATCTGCTTCTTTAGGAGCAAAGTCTCTACCCTTGAGGTAGTCGTAAGTAACTTGATCGGGATTGACATAGCCGCAACGCGCACCGCCTTCGATCGCCATGTTGCAGACTGTCATCCTTTCTTCCATGTTCATTTGCTCAAAGGTAGTGCCTGCAAATTCATAAGCATAGCCCACACCACCTTTGACGCCAAGTGTGCGGATAATATGCAAAATGACATCTTTGGCGTAGACACCGGGGTTCAAAGTGCCGTTGACTTCAATTTTGCGGACTTTCAACTTGGAGAGAGCGAGAGTTTGGGAAGCCAGAACATCTCGAACTTGGCTAGTACCAATCCCAAATGCGATCGCCCCAAATGCCCCATGACTTGATGTATGACTATCTCCACAGGCGATCGTCATTCCTGGCTGAGTTAGCCCCTGTTCTGGAGCGATGACGTGGACTATACCCTGACTGCCAGAACCGATATTGTAAAAAGTGATACCATTTTCTTGACAGTTCTGCTCAAGCGCCTGGATCATTTCCTCTGCCAAACTATCAGCAAACGGGCGTGCCTGATTTTCTGTCGGCACAATATGATCCACTGTGGCCACAGTCCGCTCTGGAAACAGTACTTTTAGACCCCTTTCGCGTAACATAGCAAAGGCTTGAGGACTGGTGACTTCATGAATTAAGTGAAGCCCGATAAATAGTTGCGTCAGCCCTGAAGGAAGTGTACCAACGGTGTGTAAGTTCCAAACTTTGTCAAACAGGGTTCCTTTGCTCATACGTCAATCGGTGTTTAAAGAGTCGGATCTCTTATGGTATCAAAAAAGAGTCGAGCATCTTCATATAACAATGAGCATCTGTCTTCACAAATCCTAAACGTAAAATTAATAATATGCAAAGATTTAGGCTAGACTAAATCTTTGCATATTCACCAGCCAAATCTCCTAGCTGCAAAAGTTGGGGGATTTGTTAGCAAGAGATTATATTCCCTAAAATTCCAAGCCATGTCTGAAGTAGATTTGAGTGCTCATATACCAGAGGTAAAACTAATCACAGATTTGAGGGACATAAAAGCAGCTAATCTGCATTGGAATAGCAAAGTTATTCTTGGTGATTGTCTAAAAGTATTGAAGCAGATGCCAGAGGGCATAGTTGACTTAATTGTGACATCTCCTCCCTATGCTGACAGCCGCAAGAAGACATACGGTGGCATTACACCAGATAAATATGTTGCTTGGTTTCTACCAATCTCTCAAGAGTTGAAAAGAGTTTTAAAACCAGGCGGAACGTTCATTCTTAATATTAAAGAAAAAGTTGTTAATGGACAAAGACACAACTACGTAATCAAACTAATTTTAGAGATGCAGAATCAAGGCTGGTTATGGACTGAGGAGTATATTTGGCATAAAAAAAATAGCTTTCCTGGTAAGTGGTCGAATCGTTTTAGAGATTCTTGGGAACGTTGTATACAATTCAATAAAGAACAAGATATTGAGGAAGAAGTTCCTGATGACTGGGAACATTGTATCCAGTTCAATAAGCAAAAAAAATTTAATATGTATCAGGAAAGCGTTATGGTTCCTATGGGTGATTGGGCAAAATCTAGGCTTAAGAACTTGAGTGATACTGATAAAAAAAGAGATAATTCTAGAGTTGAAAGTGGTTTTGGTAAGAACATATCAAATTGGTTGGAACGAAAAATGGCTTATCCAACCAACGTTTTACATTTATCAACAGAGTGCGGTAATAAAAATCATAGTGCGGCATTTCCTAAATCTCTTCCATCTTGGTTCATTAAATTATTTACTGAGCAAGGTAATACAGTACTAGACCCATTCCTCGGTTCTGGTACAACGTGTGTAGCAGCAAAGGAGTTAGGTAGAAACTATATAGGTATTGAGTTACAGAAAGAATATTGTGAATTAGCTGTTGCAAATATTGAAAAAGCAAAACTCAACTTACAACTTACAACTTTGACACAATCTATGAGTAGTAAAGACCAAGATAAGGTTAATGCAGACTATGAAGCTTATTATGAATATCTTATACAACACGTTCTCACTCCCTTCTATGACAAAAGACTTGAAAAGCTGAGTAAACTTAAGCTTAAAAGTATTCTCAAGCGCAAGAATCCATACCTGTTTAAGGCAAAAAACATAGAATTTGCTCAAGATTTCGTTAAAGGTATTGTAGATGCTTTTCTTTCGTCTCAAGAAGAAACTATTTTTGGCAATTTATTAGAGGAATTTGCTATCTATATATCTGAAATATTATATGGTGGTTTTAAATCCAAACTTAATAGTGTTGATTTAGAGTTTAAAAGAAATGGAATTTATTATATAGTAGGAATTAAATCTGGAATTTATTGGGGTAACTCTGACCAGATAAATAGGATGAAGGAAAATTTTAAAAAGGCTAAACAAACTTTAAGACAGCAAGGTGTGACAGATGAAATTATTGCTGTTAATGGTTGTATGTATGGAAAAGACCGTAATCCTTTAAAAGAAGATGCAGATTCAGGTAAATCTTATTATAAGTATGCTGGTCAGGAATTCTGGAACTTTATTTCAGAGGATGAAAATCTCTATCAAGAAATAATTGTACCAATTGATCAGGAAGCTAAAAATAAAGATGAACTCTTTAAAAATACATACCAAGCTAAAGTTAATGAAATGACCTTTGAGTTCATGCAATACTTCATGAATAACGGTCAGATAGATTGGGTTAAGCTGGTAAATTATGTTTCTAAGAAAGGTGATGTTAAGTTAGAGCCTTCGCCCAAACAAATGATGTTGGATTTGGAAGAAGAAACTTCAGATTTAGAAGATACATTAGACTTTGCAGATGTTTTAGACTCTGAAGAAGCTTAGATGTCAAAGCCAAACTCAAAAATATTTAGCGTAAAAGGGACTGGGGGCTGGGGACTGGGGATTGGGTAAAGAGCAAAGGAAAAATTATGCTTGTTAAGCGTAGCTAAAATATGTCCGGGGTTATTACCCACAGACAAATTTTGGAATGTTTTCCCAGTACAACCAGCACCTAGTCCCAGAGCGGCGTACCTACAGCAAAAAAGCCGTCAGTTTGGCGGCTTTTTAATAATGGGCAGTACCAGACTCGAACTGATGACATCCTGCTTGTAAGGCAGGCGCTCTACCAACTGAGCTAACCGCCCGTTTTGTCTCACAATTAAATAATATAGCAAAATATTTCGCATCGCGCTAGTATTTTTGGGAAAATATTTTTTGTATTATAATCACCCAGTACTCAGGACTTAATAATGCCCTCTGGTCGGACGCACGATCGCATTACTATGTATGCTCTGCCGTTCGTGGCGGGCGTGACTTTCTGGCAAACTCGCAGCAGCAATGCGACTTTGTTGGTTGCAGGTGGGTTTCTGTTTGGGGGGCTGATGTTTGGCCCTGATTTGGATATTTACTCTGTGCAATTTCAACGTTGGGGTTTTTTGCGCTGGATTTGGCTACCTTATCAAAAAAGTCTCCGCCATCGTTCTTTTTTCTCCCACGGGCCGATTATTGGTACGACGCTGCGGGTGCTTTATCTGAGCGGCTTGCTAGCTATCTTGGCAATTGTAATTTTGGCAGTTGCCGAAAAGCTGTGGAATATTGCTTTTACTTGGCAGGATTTGGGTGTAACTGTAGGGCGATCGCTCACGAGTTACAGTACTGAATATATCGCCCTATTTTTGGGCTTTGAACTCGGTGCGATGAGTCATTCTCTCAGCGATTGGGGCGGTTCTGCATACAAGCGCTTTCAAAAACAGGGGGTTCGGGGGTTGCTTCCAAGTGGCAAAATTAAGAAGCGTAAAGTTACAAGTCGTGGCCGTCGTCGGATTAAGCCAAAAAAATAATTCTAAAACGCAAAGGAACGCAAAGGGAAGCGCAGAGGTACGCAGAGGTATGGAAAATCAAAATGAAAGTTTGGTGGCGTTGCAGGAATTAATTGAGGTGGTGGCGAAATTACGATCGCCTGATGGTGGTTGTCCGTGGGATTTGGCGCAAACTCCCGAAACGCTGACGCCTTATGTGATAGAAGAAGCTTATGAAGTGGTAGACGCGATTAAGAGTGGGGATAAAGAGGCGATCGCAGAAGAGTTAGGCGATTTATTATTACAGGTGGTACTGCAAGCCCAAATCGCTAGCGAATCCGGGCAATTTTCTCTTAAGGAAATAACTCAAGGGATTTCCCAAAAGTTGATTCGTCGTCATCCTCATGTGTTTGGTGATGTGTCTGTGGCAAGTGTAGATGAGGTGCGGCAAAACTGGGAACAAATCAAAGCTGCGGAAAAAGGCGAACCATCACCAGAGGAGCAAAAACTTAGTGCTAAACTTAGTCGCTATGGACGTACTCTTCCCCCACTAACGGCAGCGATGAAGATTTCCCAAAAGGCTGCTGCTGTTGGGTTTGAGTGGGAAAATATTGATGGGGTTTGGGATAAGTTTCACGAAGAGTTGGGCGAGTTTCAGCAGGCTTTGGCTGAGGAAACACCAGCACGACAACAAGCAGAATTAGGCGATTTACTGTTTGCAGTGATTCAGCTTGCACGTTGGCATAATCTCGATCCTAGTGAAGCATTACAAGGTACAAATCAGCGATTCGTCCAGCGGTTACAAAAAATGGAGGCAGTTGTTAACCGCCCCCTTTCTGATTACAGTTTGGATGAGTTAGAAACTCTCTGGCAACAAGCAAAAGCCCAACTTGCTAAAGAGCATTAATACATACCAGTTTACAACTTGATAGTAACAGTCTTGATCTCTGTATATTGCTGCAAGCCATATTCGCCTAGTTCTCGACCAATACCAGATTGCTTGAACCCACCGAAGGGCGCAGCAGCATCAAATACGTCGTAGCAATTTACCCAGACTGTACCAGCACGTAAGTTGTTAGCGATCGCGTGTGCTTTGGTGATATCCTTTGTCCAGACTGCGGCGGCGAGTCCGTACATGGTGGCGTTCGCCCGTTGAATTACTTCGTCGAGATCTTTAAACTTGATGATGCTCATGACTGGGCCAAAGATTTCTTCTTGGGCAATCTTCATGTCATCGCGGACATCAGCGAAGACTGTGGGGGCGATAAAGAAACCCTGTTCTCCTACACGATTCCCACCACATAGCATTTGAGCACCTTCGCGCATCCCAGACTCAATGTAGCTCATCACCTTGTCGAATTGGTCTTTGTCTACTTGCGGCCCTTGTTCTGTGTTGGCATCGAAGGGATTACCGACAACGCGCTGTTTAGCTCGTTCTACAGTCCTGGCGACGAACTCGTCATAGCATTTTTCTTCCACGAATAGCCGCGAACCGGCACAGCAACACTGACCTTGGTTAAAGAATATGGCATCGTGGGAACCTGCGATCGCTGCATCCATATCAGCATCAGCAAAGACGATGTTGGGACTCTTACCACCAAGTTCGAGGGTGACGCGCTTGAGGTTACTCTTGGCAGCTGCTTCCATAATTAAATGCCCGACTTCAGTGGAACCAGTAAAGGCCACTTTGTCAATATCCATGTGGCGAGCGATCGCAGCTCCGGCTGTTGGGCCATAACCTGATAAGATATTTACCACACCAGGGGGAAAACCAGCCTCAATAATCAACTCGCCCACTCGCAGCGCTGATAATGGTGTTTGTTCAGCAGTTTTGAGAACTACAGTATTGCCAGTTGCCAAAGCCGGTGCTAACTTCCACGCCTGCATTAATAGCGGGAAATTCCAAGGGATAATCTGCCCAACCACACCCACAGGCTCATGACGAGTGTAGCAGAAGTACGGCCCGTTTATTGGGATGGTTTTACCTTGTACCTTGTCAGCCCAACCTGCATAGTAGCGGTAGCAGGCGATGACTAGCCCCAAGTCGTCTAATGAATCTTGTAGCGGCTTGCCGTTGTCCAGAGTTTCCAGACGCGCCAATTCATCAATATTCTGCTCAATTAAATCGGCTAGCTTGTAAATCAACTCGCCGCGACGGGTGGCAGATATCTTAGACCATTCCCCATTAAAGGCTGCGCGGGCGGCTTTTACTGCTTTATCTACATCTGCGGCGTCTGCTTCTGCTACTTCACAGATTACTTCGCCTGTAGCTGGGTTAATCGTTTCAAATCGGCGATCGCTAATACTTTCTACCCACTCGTTATTAATTAACAGTCGAGTTGGGCCGATTTTGACCTGTTGTCCTGGTTGTGTTGCTGTAACCATCAGGCCCTCCTTAAGCTTAAGAAAAAGTTTGCTTAAATCTATTAGTTATGTTTTCTTAAGTACAGCAAATTTTGTAATTTTCTTTATTTATTCTTTGGATTTATCTAACAAAAATTAACATATCAGTTAATGAGTAAAATATTCACGCTGCCATCGAATGTATTCATGAACTATCAGGACTGGCTCACGGTATTTTGCCATTTGAGGAGTGCCTTTGAATACAGGGATTTATTTTGGAGTTAGCTAAATCGCAATTTGATGTTTAATTAATCGCAAGCACAAAAAATGATGTTTATGAATCGATTATTCAAGGGATTTACTGTTGTTTTGACAGCTATAGGAGTCATATTAATTATTTGGTTAGTAGTTAACTTGGTACAGTCGCAGCTAAGAACATTGTCCCCTCGTCTTGAAGGTGGTTCTCTAGCCATAGGGCTTAATTTAGCTTTTAAGTATGCTCAAATTCAACAGAATATAACGCTTCTGCTCATTGCTAGTGGAGTTGAAATTGCCTTATTATGGCTATTAGTACTTCTCAATGTTATCTCTCGACGCCGTGGATTAATAGCTACTTTAGTCCTGTTTATTTTTGTTGGAATTGTCGTTTTGATTGTCTACAGTCAGTATCCAACGATATTAGGTTAAGTTTGGGTTGTTCAGATCCCCGACTTCTTTGAGAAGTCGGGGATCTTGGTTTATCTACTGCTCAAAAACATAGTCAAGACCACTCCTAGGATAATCGATCCACCACCGAGGATAAATGACCACAAGCGATGGTAACTGTTGACAATAGTGCCATTTTCACTTTGGAGTTGGATGAGATCCATCCAAGGTGCAACACCCCGGCGGAACCAACCCACAGCCCCGACTTGTTCACCAATCAGGCTTTGAACTCGTTTCATCCCAAACAAGAAATTGCCAATGGGGCCAAAGCGTGAGGCGTAATGCAGATAAAGCATCCCGCTAGGGTCTTGGATTTTTAGATCGGAACCAAATTTATAACCTGCGTCGCCACGGCCAATTAGTTGACCTTCAAGTTTTGCAGGTTGTCCACGCAATGGACTTGCATAGGGGTCTGACATCAGGGTGAGAATATCCGTTTCTGGTGCTTGCTTGTAGTTGGGGAACATCACCAAAGCTTTAATTAAAATTCCTATTCCTAAGCCGATGAATGGCGCACCCAATATTAAACCTGAGTTGGGTGAACTTGACCAGAGAATCACACCCATTATCAAACCGAGGAAGAAACCAATGGTTTCAGCACCATATAGTACAACATCTAAGAAGAAGTTACCGTAGAGTCTACTCTTACTCAGACTTTTACCTTCGCCAATAACTCGCCCCATATCGAACTCAGTTGGTAAACCTAGCTGTTCGGCATAGGTGCTGAGGGCGCGGACTCGTTTGCCAGTTAAGGGGTGAGTGGAATTTAACTCCATCCACCAACCCCAAGGGTTAAACATATCCCACAAAAAGACGCGACCGATTTTTTCTGGGTCGGATGCTATGCGGTAGGCGGTTCCTGTGGAAGCAGCGGCTTTATGGTCATAAATACCCAAAGCACGAGTACCTTCAATCAAGCGACTGGGTTCTGGCGATCGCGAACCTTCTTCTAAAATTCCGTAAGCAATCTTCACCAAAGCGCGGGATAATCCATTAGGGTTGCCTGTACTTTCTGCTGCAAAGTGGTCAGCAAAGTACTCCCTGGTGCGGGAGAGATATAGCAACAAGTAAGTACCGACGATGTAAAATACGTAGGCAACCAAAGCAGCTGTTTGCATGGCATCTTTGATTTTGCTGTCGCCGCCACGTCCAAATCTTCTAGCTGTGCTGTAAATGAGGTAGCAAATTTGTACTAAGGTGGAAGCTACTGTCATCACTGCAAAGTCCCAGTGGACGACGTGTCCTAGTTCGTGGGCGTAGACTGTAGCAATTTCATCATCATCAAGATAAGTGAAAAGTCCTTGACTGACTACTAGGCGGGCGCTGTTGGGCAATGAGCCATAAGTAAAAGCCGTAGGGTTTTGGTCATCAAT
This sequence comes from Komarekiella delphini-convector SJRDD-AB1, assembly GCF_014831675.1. Lineage (GTDB taxonomy): Bacteria > Cyanobacteriota > Cyanobacteriia > Cyanobacteriales > Nostocaceae > Komarekiella. The sequence continues at coordinate 18,628 of NZ_VJXY01000045.1, forward strand.
GATTCCCAGTCTGGGCGTTTTTAAATTTTTTTGCTGACAGACTTGACGAATAACTCTAGCTGTCTCTGGACTGAGGCTTTCAACTTCTGCCAACTCTACCCAGCGAGTTTGGTACAACCAGCGTTGGGTTAAGTCCATCAGGAAGGGAGACAGGAAAAAAGCGGCGATATTAAAAATTAGGGTAATACTAATTGCGATCGCTAGCCCTTGGAGTGGATCGTCACTACCCAAAATAAATACTAAGCTCAAACCCAAAACAAACACCATGCCAAACAGCAAGGTCATGGTGACACCAGAAGCTAACACCAGACTCCCACCCACACCCCCCATTGCTAATTTCACACCAACAGTAGCAGCACGGCTGGCTTTTTGGATGGCGTTAGATTGGGTTACTGGCGTTTGGGGGAAGGATTTACTAGCTTGTTCTGCCCAAGCGCGAACCTGTGGGTTTTCACTCACGATTAACTTTTGCCACAAATTTGTAGCTTTTTCGATTTGGCCTGTGCCTTGATAGGCTTTCATCAGCCACATCTGTGCGGAAAGATAATCTGAGGAATTGTAATCAACAGCGTTACGGCAAAACTGTTCTAGTAATTGAACTGCTTCTTGATAACGTCCTTGTTGAAAGGCATCTAATCCAGATTGCAATGACATAGGATCTCCCTAATAAAGGAGTGGTATTTGATCCATGAATACTCAATAGATCCAACATACGTCATCGCAATTTCGTAAAAGTTTAAATAATTACGGTATAAATTATTTGCTTTTAGTAAAAGACTAGAGAAAGGAGACTCACTGTGTCTCTTTTCTCTAGTCTAGGGGACGCATAATTACATTTGTTTTGTGGCCGTATTAATACTTATATTTATTTAATTTACAGCTAAGTAATTACTCTTGTTTTGTCTGTACTCAACAATTACAGAATAAGTGATTTAAACCCATTCAAGCCTCACCCAATCAGAGTAGTTTTATCTACCCAGATGGTTCACCCAATTGGGGGAAGCAGAGGGGCAGAGAAGAAATAACAGTCCCCATGCCCTATACTTCTCTACGTTCGCGTAGCGTGTCGTAGATAGAGGCTGCGGCTTAAGCGTAGCTATGCCGCAGGCTTTACGATTTTGCTCAGCACAAGTCAGGGCAAGCCGCTCAGTACAAGTGCCCAATGCCCCATTCATAAATGACAAATGACTAACCAACGTTGATAGGATGGGAAAAAGGTAAAGATTTTTGCCATATTTGAAAGCTCTTTTGTGCCATGACTATTCTCGATATTGCTTCTCCCCTAATTACGATCGCCCAACGAACTCGCCAAGCTGCAAGTAAGCTAGCACTTCTCTCTACTGAGGCGAAAAATCAAGCGATCGCAGCGATCGCCCAAGCTTTAGAATCGGCTAGAGATGAAATATGCCGAGCAAATATTGCTGATTGTGAAACCGCTGCTGCTGATGGAATTCCTAAACCACTTTACAAGCGCTTGCAGTTGGATGAACATAAGTTAAGAGATGCGATCGCTGGGGTACGAGATGTCGGCAAGCTAGCTGATCCAGTTGGACAAGTGCAAATTCACCGCGAACTCGATACTGGCTTAGTTCTCAAGCGGATTACTTGTCCTTTGGGCGTTTTAGGGATTATTTTTGAAGCACGTCCAGAAGCAGCAATTCAAATTGTTTCTCTGGCGATCAAGTCGGGTAATGGTGTGATTCTCAAAGGTGGAAAGGAAGCTGTCCGTTCTTGTGAGGCAATAGTCAAGGCAATAAAGCAAGGATTATCTCAAACTGCTGTTAACCCTGATGTAGTGCAGTTGTTAACAACTAGAGAGGAAACTCTAGAACTTTTGAAGCTAGATAAATATGTGGATTTAATTATTCCTAGAGGTTCTAACTCTTTTGTGCGGTTTGTGCAAGAAAATACGCGCATTCCAGTATTAGGTCATGCAGATGGAATCTGTCATCTTTATATCGACAAAGTCGCTGATATTAATAAAGCAGTTTCTATTACTGTTGATGCTAAAGCACAATATCCTGCTGTTTGTAATGCAATTGAAACTTTGCTAGTTCATCAGTCGATTGCCGCAGAATTTTTACCAAAAGTGGCTGAGGTTTTGGAAGAACGCCACGTAGAATTAAGAGGTGATCAACGCACTTTGGCAATTTTACCTCAGATTAAAACTGCAACAGCCACGGACTGGGCAACAGAATATAGCGATTTTATTTTGTCGATTAAAATAGTGGATTCTATAGAAGATGCGATCGCTCATATTAACGAATATGGTTCTCGCCATACGGATGCGATCGTTACTGAAGATTTAACTACTGCTGAAACTTTCATCGGACTGGTAAATTCAGCCAATATATTCCACAACTGTTCTACCCGCTTTGCTGACGGTTTCCGCTACGGTTTTGGTGCAGAAGTGGGAATTAGTACCCAACAAATGCCACCTCGTGGCCCTGTTGGTTTAGAAGGATTGGTGACATACAAGTATCAAATGACTGGCGATGGTCATATTGTGGCTACTTACACAGGAGCAAATGCTAAGTCCTTTACTCATCAAGATTTAGTTTAAAGGAGATTGGGGATTGGGAAGGAATTTTGTTCCTAATCACTAATCGTTAATCCCTAGTTCCTCTTAGGAAAACTCTCTGAAGAGTGATGAAAAATTGTATTACTTAAGCTAAAAATCAATAATCAAGCGAAATACAACTTTTTGTTAGGAAAATTCCAGCAAAAACCCAAAATCATGGTCAAAAAAGTAGTTATTATCGGTGCTGGACTTGGTGGTTTGGCAGTTGCGATCGCACTGCGAAAACAAGGTATTGATGCTCAAGTCTACGAGAAAGCATATTCCTTGCGACCAATTGGTGCTGGTTTAACGCTTTTTCCTAACGGTTTGAATAGTCTCGATGCGATCGCTCCCGGTATAGTTGAGTCCTTGGAAGGCGCGGGTAGCCAAACCCGTATGCTGAACTTGAGAAAAAGTACTGGCGAACTGATTGCCCAGAAATCAGTCACGTTCATGGAGAAATATGGGCGGCCGATGTTGCAGATCCGGTGGTCACGTCTGCAAGAGATCCTTGCATCCGCATTGCCAACCGACGCTATCCACCTCAATCATCGATGCATTGGCTTTGAGCAAAACAACAGCGGTGTTGAAGTATGCTTTGACGAAGGCGAGACAGTGCAGGCTGATTTGTTGATCGGAGCTGATGGGTTAAACTCCGCAGTTAGACAGGCGTTGATTGGTGACGGATCTCCTCGCTATGCTGGTCGCATGTCTTGGCGTGCCATTCTCAAGTACAGCCATGAACTACTACCTCCTAACGAAGTCATGTCAATGACAGCACCCGATGGCAAAATTTTCGGTTTCTTTGACTTGGGTAGCGGATATTTATTCTGGAGTGCTGCTACACTAGCGCCGGACGAATTTGTCGCCCAGAGTGCCATTGATGTTAAGTCTCGCGTCCAAGAAAAGTTTTCTGGTTGGGCAGAACCAGTGCAGGCGATCGTCAAGTCAACTGCCGCTGAAGATATTATAGAACGACCGATATCTGACAGACTGCCGTTACAAAATTGGAGCCAAGGCAGAGTAACTCTCTTGGGTGATGCAGCCCATCCGATGGTTCCATTACTAGGACAAGGAGCTAATACAGCCTTTGAAGATGCCTGGGAACTTTCGCAATGCTTATCCTCTGCCTCCACCATAGAAGCAGCCCTTGCTAGCTACGAAAATAGTCGTAAACCGCGCACACAAGTCATTCAAATCCGTAACGCAGTGCAGGCAAACCGCGCTTATAAGGCTGACAGCGAGACATATCTTCGGGGAATGATGGAGAAAGCACAAGTGAGTGATGCTGAGTTTGAGGAGTGGCTGTATAATTACAAGCCATCCGTAACAGCTGACTTGAAATAGTTCTGAGTAATAAATATTTGAATTATGAGTCATGAAGCAACGCAAATCAATCAACCCGGCTTAGTATTAGCACCTGGTTCACAAGGCTGGTGGGATTCTGAACGAGTTTCCGCACCGCAGGTTATGCGCTGTCCCGATGGATGGAAGATGTGGTACTACGGTCGGGATGCTTCCTTTGATCGGCAAATCAATTTGCCTACTGGTCGTTGTGGTTTAGCTATTTCTGCTGACGGCGTTCATTGGGAACGGGTGAGGGGTTCTCTAACTATGGGAGCTATCTTTGAGCCTCACCCAGAACCCAGTCGCTTTGACTCAGCTCATGTCGGTGTCAGTAATGTACACTTCTGTGATGGTCTTTATTGGATGTGGTACTTCGGTGGCAACCATACAGTTGTCGAAGTGGGAAAGTTTCAAGCTAAAGGAGTACAGATGCGCCCTGGCTGTGCCGTTTCGCGTGATGGCATCAATTGGGTGCGACTTGAAGGCCCTTACCAAGGAGCGTTTCTTGATGTAGGTAAACCAGAAGAATTTGATGCACTATTCTGCGCCTGGCCGCAAGTACTACGTGATGATGATGGAACTTGGAAGCTGTACTATCACACCCTGAACCCAGCTAGAGGATTCCTAGTAGGCTTAGCGGTTTCCACCGATGGTTTGTACTGGGAAAAAGTCGGTCAAATCCTCGGCCCAGGTGAGCCTGGAAGCTTTGATGAGCGGGGTATTGGTACTCGCCATGTACTGAAGATCAACGGCCAGTACGTGATGTTCTACGAAGGTGTCAACAACAGTGGTTATCACTCCATCGGTGTAGCCATTTCTGACAATGGCATTCACTGGCAAAAAGAAAAAGGTGAGCAAGCCAATGGTTCCGTATTTTGCCATGCCCAGCAGGGTTCTGGTCGCTGGGACGCACGGGCAGTAGGTGCGCCTTGTGTAGTGCCAATGGATGATGGTAGTTTTCGTATGTACTACATTGGGGCTAACGAAGGTGGCTATGATGAGCTATCGTCACAGCACCAAATCGGTTTAGCAGTTAGTGCAGGAGCTAATTTTCATCAGTGGCATCGCTGGGGTAAATAAATACAAGCCGCATTTGCTGGGATAACACTTTTATTTGCTTAAAAACTTAAGCTTAAGCTGTTCCAGCAGAGAGACATGATTAAATTAGTCTTTAACTCAGCCGTCTTTTGAAGATTGAAGCGATACCCTGCTAAGTTGTGCAGTTTTTGCAGCTTGGAAAGTTCTACATCGGCTATTTTCAATCTGAGGCGATGAGCAACTAGTTGTAGTTGCTGTATATCGCGCTCGGTGAACTGATGGGACTGGAACGTACCAACGTGTAAAACCCCGGTGACTCCCTGTGTGATGGGCAACGGAACACCAACGAGCGATCGCAAACCCTTTTGGCGCAAAATAGGACTTACTACTTCTACCTTTGATAGATCATTGATTATTGTTGGTTCATTACTGGCGGCAATACGACCAGCAATACCTTTCCCAATGGGAATTTGAATATTTTCTGTGATTTCCTCCTTAAGCCCGATGGTGGCATATATGAATAAATTCTGTTTGTCTGTAGTAGGCAGTAAAAGCGTGACAGTATCTACAGACATATATTCTTTGAGCCAACCGAGCAGCTTTTTGATGGAAGCAACAAGCTGATTTTCTGTTGCATTGTCTGGGCCATTACCTACGAACACATTCCAGCCCTTATAGGACTTTGGTAAGCCAGTGTGATCTCCCCAAAATACCATTACTTAACTCCAGGAAATACAAAAAAACAGCTAGGGTGTTTATATTTCCGCAAATTATAGCTTCATATCAAAACTTGGTGTTGCCAATTAAGGTCAAATGTGCAGCACTGCCCCTTCTGCCTTCTTCCACTAAGTTGACACACGAATAAAGTTTTACGTTGTCATGCTACTGCCATAAGATGAGTTTGTTTGTATATCAAAGGTAGGAATTTAAGTAAATGCAAATAGCTCAGAAATGGTTAGCTCAAAAAGTTAACCAGTCAGTGCTTTTTTTACTGGTTGGGGGACTGCTGTTTCGAGCCTTTATTGCTTTCTGGCTTTACCCTACCTTTGATGAGGCTTACTACTATCTTTACAGCCTGCATCTGGACTGGAGTTATTTCGATCATCCAATTCTTGTAGGGCTGACAACTGGTTTTGGGCCGTGGTCAACTGGTGTTGTATCCCAATTTACTATTCGTCTGGGAGCATTGATTTGGCACACGGGCAGTTTGGTGCTATTGTATCTGACTAGCCTGAAATTATTCTCTGCTAAAGCTGCCAGATTAACTTTAGCGATCGCTACCATCAGTCCAATTTTTCTCGTTGGCTTTGGCGTCCTCAGTCTCCCCGACAGTCCGTTGATGTTTTTTTGGTCAGCTAGTTTATACTGTGCGGCTGATGAATTTTTTCGGCAGCCTCGAACTCAAAAGCACAGCCTGTTGCAAGAATCTTGCTCATCTGATTCATACCTTCCTAGTTACCGCTTGGCAATTCTTGGTATTCTGGTCGGATTAGCCTGCCTCAGCAAATATCACGGTTTTATTTTGGGACTGGGGCTAGTTGGTTTTTGTCTAACCAGTCCACGTCATCGCTCTATTGTGCGCTCTCCTTGGGCATGGTTAGCATTAGGCTTATTTATCATCACCATCTCTCCAATTTTGCTTTGGAATATGCAGCATGATTGGGTGTCGTTTCGTTTTCAATCAGAGCGAGCAGTGCCCAAAGGCGGCTACAATCTGCTGAGTGTAGGAGGCGTGTGTTTAGCTGGAGTAGCTTACCTGTTCCCAACTATAGGATTTCCCCTCTGGTGGGTGAGTTTACGGCCAGCCTTGGCTGGAACAATGCAAGTTTTTTCTAAAAAATCACTAACTTCTAGAAAAGAGTTAGAGGCTTCGTGGCTCTTGATTTTATGGGTGTCTTTGCCCTTAACTTTAGGGTTTACTCTCATAGGTGGATATCGGCAAATTTTGCCTGCTTGGTCGATGCCAGGATTTTGGGGTTTAACTTTGCTGTTAGGACAACAAGCAATTATCTGGGAACAGCAATCCCGGCGGCGTGTGCGGCGATGGCTCTTAGGTTCGGGAATTATGGTCAGCAGCATTTTACTCATTGCACTGCTGCAAGTCACAACAGGAATAGTACAAAAGCCTAGCCAATATGCTTTGATGGGCGGGTTTTTACCTCCCAAGGATGACCCCTCTACAGAACTAATTGATATTCAACAACTGCGGCGCGGCTTTGCTGAATCTCCCGTCCTTAGTGCGGCGCTACAAAACTCTAGCTTTATTTTTACCAATCGCTATTACTTGGGTGGGCCGATTGCCATGTCTCTTGAACCCATCGCTGACATACCGATTACTTGCTTTGATATTGGCAAAGATTTGCGTGGTTTTGCTTTTTGGTCAGAAGCTAATCAATGGCTGGGAAAAGATGCGCTGTATATTACTACCAATCCCTTTAATCAAAGACAAGATTTGATGGCTAACTATCGAACTTACTTTAACAGCTTGAGTGAGATCGAAACGATACCAATTCGACGCGGTGGGGTGGTTGTCAACATCATTTACATCTATCAGGCTAAGACACTTCTCAAGCCATACCCCCGCTCTTACGGAATTTGACAGTTAGCGAATTAGAAAATTTTATATGTATGTAGTGACAAAGGCGATCGCTATTTAGTCTGTTAACAGTTTGCCATCAGCTAGGGTATAAATATCTTCTTCTGGGTCTGTTATCGAACAGAAATCTGGTTCGTTGACTACTGAATGAGCATACTCTGGATCATGGAATGGCTTACCATCAGCTAGGTGTAGATATCTTCTTCCTGGTCTTTAAGAAAATCAAACACTGAATTTTTCATTGCTGCTCTTAGTAATTCATATTCTTCTAATTCTGCCTTTTTAAGCAGGATGGCCTCCAGCGCTTCTAGTCGCTGCAAATCATCGTAGGTAATAATTGCCGCTGTTGCTTTACCTTGCTGTTCAATAACGATACGTTCTCCACTTTCTGTAACTCTGTTAATCAGTTGCGGGAAATTATTATGATCTGCGCTTATATTTACTGTTGTCATATCCAACCCTATGTTAATAACGATTCTCTCAGTGTTAGGCATTCTCTATATCGCCAAGAAGCTCGTCTTCTGTTATTTTCATAAGAGGCGATCGCTTCTTGTTTTCTTCCCAAATTAGACAGCGCAATGCCCTGGCTATAACAAGCAATACTACACTGGCGATGTCGCCATCTCAACCACCATAAGAAACCTGTAATTACAGGTATCATTGCAGCTAGACCATCAGTAATAAGGTTGTTAATAAAGTCCTTGTGGTCTTGATAGAATTTCAGAATTGTCTGTAAATCCAACACGGGGTTGATTGATTGAGGAGATGAATACGCCGCAGGGCTTTTATGGATTATATCAATTGATACCTCAATGGCTTGTAAAGGTAGGGGAGTAGAGGGGCAGGGGGAGCAGGGGAGCAGGGGGCAAGAAGAAAGTTTGTAGACAAGCCTTAGAACTCCGTTGACGAGTCTTTGATATTCGTAGACAAGCCTTTGATATTCGTAGACAAGTCTTTGATATTCGTAGACAAGCCTTTGATATTCGTAGACAAGCCTTTGATATTCGTGGACGAATCTTTGATATTCGCGGACGAGTCTTTGATATTCGCGGACGAGTCTTTTATACTCTCGTCTCTCGTTCTCTGGAAGAAATTGAGAGTTATGAAATTAGCGCACGGGGGGACTGCTGAACAGTTCTGAGTGTTGAGTGAAAGCAAACAGGGTAATATTTTCCGTAATCGCTTATCCTTGAGCAGTATTTACTACTTCTTCCCTTATCCTTAACCTTTGCACAAGTGAATGCTGCTAACGATCGCAACGACACACTTCCCAGCAACAGAGTTAGGCTATTTGTTGCATAAACACCCTGACCGCTGTCAGTCTTTTTCTCTTTCTTTTGGACAGGCGTACGTCTTTTACCCGGAAGCTAACGCACAGCAATGTACGGTAGCGTTGCTGTTGGATGTTGACCCTGTGAAATTGGTGCGGGGACGCAGTGCTAGGCTGGAACAATATGTAAATGATCGCCCTTATGTTGCTTCTTCATTTTTAAGTGTAGCGATCGCTCAGGTGTTTAGCACAGCTTTAGGAGGTCGCTGCAAAGACCGTCCAGAATTGGTACAAACTTCTATTCCTTTAACAGCGAAACTTTCAGTTTTACCCTGTCGCGGTGGTGAAAGTTTCCTGCGAGAACTGTTTGAGCCGTTGGGTTACAGTGTGAGTGCCCAAGGTCACACTTTAAATGAGGAATTCCCTGAATGGGGTCAGAGCCAATACTTTAGCGTCGAACTTCAGCACACTTTGCTCTTAAGCGATTTGTTAAGCCACCTCTACGTTTTGATTCCAGTATTGGATGACGATAAACATTATTGGGTAGGCGATGAGGAAATCGAAAAGTTACTGCGTCATGGCGAAGGTTGGTTAACTGCACATCCAGCGCGAGAACAAATTACCAAGCGTTACCTCAAACGACAACAACGCCTAACTCGTCTGGCTTTAGCCCAATTAGCAGAGGAAGACAATCTTGATCCTGATAGTGTTGAAGAAAGCCACGCTGAGGAAGAAGCAGCAGTAGAAAAGCCCATTAGCTTGAATCAACAGCGGATGAATGCGGTAATTGCTGCTCTCAAGCAAAGCGGTGCAAAGCGGGTGATTGATTTAGGTTGCGGTCAAGGTACTCTATTAAAAAACCTGCTTAAAGACGGCTCATTCGAGCAAATTACAGGTGTCGATGTTTCCTACAGAGCGCTAGAGGTTGCTAAAGAAAGATTAGACCGCCTGCGTCTTCCCCGCAATCAATGGGAACGTCTGCAATTAATCCAGGGCGCACTCACTTATCAAGATAAACGCCTTGGTGGTTACGATGCTGCAACGGTAATTGAGGTAATTGAGCATCTCGATTTGCCGCGTCTGGGGGCATTTGAGCGAGTCTTGTTTGAGTTCACCCAACCTAAAACGGTGGTAGTGACAACGCCTAATATTGAGTACAACATCAAATTTGAGAACCTCCCCGCAGGGAAACTGCGACATAAAGACCACCGCTTTGAATGGACGCGGGCAGAGTTTCAAGCTTGGGCAAATCGCATAGCAGAAAGCTTTGGCTACATTGTGCAATTTCAACCCGTAGGCACGGAAGACCCAGAAATAGGTTCACCCACGCAGATGGCAGTGTTTAGCCGTAATATCATGTCCGGTTAATCAGCTGAATAAAAATGTTCGTTTGTAGTTAGGACTTTAGTCCTGGCTTTGGGGACTGAAGTCCCCACTACAAGCAGCTTATTATCAATAATCTGGCGAACATCATAATAATTACTAATTTCATCCTATTTCTTCCTTTGCGTCCTTGGCGTCCTTAGCGGTTCGTTAAAAAAAATTATGAAAATAACTATTCCCGAACTTTCCCTAATTATCCTCATCGGTGCTTCCGGTTCCGGTAAATCGACCTTTGCCCGTAAACACTTTCAACCCTTTGAAGTCTTATCCTCAGACTTTTGTCGCGGGTTAGTTTGCAATAACGAAAATAGCTAATCTGCTACCAAAGACGCCTTTGAGGTGCTACACTTCATTACTACCAAGCGGCTAGCAGCAGCTAAACTGACTGTAATTGATGCTACCAACGTGCAGATGGAAGACCGGAAAATTCTGCTGCAAATGGCACGACAATATCATTGCTTTGCGATCGCGATCGTTCTCGACCTACCAGAAGAATTATGTCATGAACGCAACCAACAACGGAGCGATCGCCAGTTTGGCCCCCACGTTGTGCGGCGTCATAGCCAAATGTTACGGCGTTCTCTGCGTGGTTTAGAAAAAGAAGGCTTCCGCTATGTCTACACTCTCAATTCTTTAGCAGAAATTGAATCTGTTGAAATTGAACGCCAACCCCTCTGGAACAACCTCAAACACGAACACGGCCCCTTTGACATCATCGGCGACATTCATGGCTGTTGCGATGAACTCGAAGCATTACTCCAACAATTAGGCTACCAAATCTCTTTATCTCCCCCTGCCTCCCCTGCCTCCCCTGCCTCCCCTGCCTCCCCTGCCTCCCCTGCCTCCCCTGCCTCCCCTGCTCCCCTCTGGGATACTCCCACTTATTACCATCCTCAAGGGCGCAAAGTTGTTTTTCTGGGTGATTTAGTAGACCGTGGCCCGCGCATCTTAGATACAGTCAAGCTGGTGCGAAACATGGTTACTGCTGGTACGGCTATCTGCGTTCCTGGTAATCATGAAAATAAGCTGTTGCGGAAACTACGAGGTAAAAATGTCCGAGTCAATCATGGATTAGAGCAAACCCTAGCTGAGATTGAGGCGTTACCAGATGAAGTGCGTGAACCTTTCACCAAAGAACTGCAAAAATTTCTGGATTCTTTAATCAGTCACTACCTCCTAGATGACGGGCGGTTAGTAGTAGCTCACGCGGGGATGAAACAGGAAATGCAGGGACGGGGATCTGGTGCGGTGCGCGAATTTGCCTTGTATGGCGAATCCACTGGCGAGATTGATGAATTTGGCTTACCCGTCCGCCATAACTGGGCGGGAGAATATCGCGGTGAAGCGATGGTAGTCTACGGGCACACTCCTGTACCAGAAGCAGAATGGCTAAATAATACTATTGATATTGATACAGGCTGCGTCTTTGGCGGCAAACTCACCGCTCTGCGCTATCCAGAAAAGGAATTGGTGAGCATTCCGGCTGGCCGTGTATACTGCGAACCTGTGAAACCTTTTATACAGAATACAGTAACCCGGACATCCCAACAGGAACTTGATGATGTCCTGCACATTGAGGACGTATTGGGTAAGCGCCTGATCAACACGCGACTTAAGCCCAACATTACCATTCGAGAAGAAAATGCGATCGCAGCTTTAGAGGTAATGAGCCGTTTTGCCGCTAATCCTAAATGGCTGATTTACCTACCCCCCACTATGTCCCCTGTGGAAACATCCTCAACACTGGGATATTTGGAACACCCAGCACAAGCCTTTGCCTACTACCACCGGGAAATTAACGAAGTAGTTTGCGAAGAAAAACACATGGGTTCGCGGGCAGTGGTGGTTGTTTGCCGAGATTTAGCCGCTGCCGAGAAACGTTTTGATGTGGTGGATGAAGGTATCGGCATCTGCTACACCCGTACAGGAAGGCGTTTCTTTGATGATCCAGCGTTGGAGACGGAACTATTGACGCGGGTGAATGCTGCCCTTTCCCAAAGTGGTTTTTGGGAAGAATTTAATACCGATTGGGTGTGTCTAGACTGTGAATTGATGCCTTGGTCAGCTAAAGCACAGGGACTACTGCGAGAACAGTATGCACCTGTGGGAGTGGCGTCCCGCCTTGCTCTTAATGATGCTGTTAGCTTATTGCAACAAGCAAGCGATCGCAACGTTGAAGTTAGTACTCAACTCAGCCACTACCAGCAACGTGCAGAGATGGCACATCAGTACATCACCGCCTACCGCCGCTACTGCTGGTCTGTCACTAATATTTCTAATCTAAAGCTCGCACCCTTCCACATCCTAGCAACAGAGGGAGCAGCTCACATCGACAAAGACCATCGCTGGCACATGGAGCAAATTGCCAAAATCTGCCAATCAGACCCCGCCCTGCTCTTAGAAACTGCCTATAAAGTGATAGATTTGAGCGACCCCAGCAGTCAGGCGGAGGGGGTTAATTGGTGGGAAGAACTCACTGCTGCCGGTGGTGAAGGTATGGTTGTCAAGCCGATGCAATTCATTGTCCAAGGTAATCGCGGCATTGTGCAGCCTGCGGTGAAGTGTCGCGGACGAGAATATCTGCGGATTATCTACGGTGTGGAATACTCAGCGCCGGAGAATTTGCAACGTTTACGGCAACGTGGATTATCTCTCAAGCGTTCTCTGGCTATGCGGGAGTTTGCTCTGGGTGTTGAGGCTTTGGAGCGATTTGTCTCTCATACTCCGCTGCGCCGCGTGCATGAATGTGTTTTCGGGATTTTGGCATTGGAGAGCGAACCTGTTGATCCGCGACTTTAGTTTTTCATTATGGGGTATTGCTGAATATAAATAGGACTTACGCTGGTGTTTTCTGTGGAATGACGTTTCCATTACTGTTTGAAGTGTATAAACCCCGTGAAAGATTAAAGCCAGGAGATAAATATCTTACCATAACTAATGACTAATGAAAATCATTGCCTACACTTACACAGATCCTTTACTAGAATCTTCTTCCGATGAAGTTAATTGGGGCTGGGAGGTGGATTGTGTTTATCAAGATTTGGGCAATAGATCGCAATTACAGCAATTATTCACGGACTGCCAAAGTGAACCAGTAGATTACCTCCTGATCCGTCGCTTGGAGGAATTGGGGGATACTGTAGATGAAGTGAGCGATCGCTTGAATGAACTTGAAGCGATGTGCGTCATAATAATTGCCATTGAACAACCATACACATCTGAAAACTCGGATATCCGTAGCGAATTGTTGAATTTGCTACACGAAGTTCAGCGTCAACAACGCAGTCGTCGTATCCGCCAAGGACACGCCCGCAGTCGTCTTGATGCTGCACCCCCACCTGGTAAAGTTCCCTACGGCTACCGCAGAGGCAAAGGAAAGTATACTATTGACCGCAGTACTTCGCCAGTGGTCAAAGATTTTTTTGAACACTTTTTACTGTATGGTTCTCTGCGAGGTTCAGTCCGTTATCTAGCGAAAAAATATGGCAAGAAAATTTCTGTAACTACTGGGCGGCGTTGGCTGACGAATCCAGTCTATCGGGGCGATACAGCCTATCACAATGGTGAAATTCTCTCCAATACCCATGTTCCGATAATTTCTAAGGAAGAAGCTGCCCAAATTGACCGACTTTTGCGCCGTAACAGCCGTTTACCATCTCGCACTGCTAGTGCGCCACGTTCTCTAGCTGGGTTGGTTATCTGTGATGAGTGTCAGTCACATTTGGTAGTTACTAGCGTCACTCAACGAAACCAAGACAAAGAGTATCTTTATTTACGTTCAATTAGCTGTCCCAAACATCCCAAGTGTCGTGCCATTCCTTACCAGGAAGTTTTGGAACACACAATTGAAACGGTTTGCCGTGACTTACCGTTAGCAGTGGCAGGAATAAATTTTCCCCAACTGGATGCAGTCAAGAATAGTTTAAGTGAAGCGATCGCCCGTCAGCAAGAAATTCTTGCTCAGTTACCCACTTTAATCGAAACTGGAATTTTAGATACTGAAACAGCAAAGTTAAGGGCTTACAAACTCCGCACAGAAATTTCTGCAATGCAAGCTAAGCTGGCAACTCTCCCACCTGTAAACTTACGTTCTGTCGCTCAAGCTGTTTCTATCCCACAATTTTGGTTAGACCTGTCAGAAGCAGAGCGACGATTTTATTTTCGAGAATTCATCAGGCAAATTGAGATTATTCGTCAGGATAAAAATTGGTATTTGCAAGTAATCTTTATCTTTTAATGCCTAATTGGCTACTATTTTCGTAAACATCTGATAAACTTACAAATTCTGCTATTTATTCAACAATTACTATATTTTCGTTAATCTTGGCTACTTAAATTTTTCTACTCGTGATTTATTTAACTTTTGCGTTACCGTCGGTATTTGTATTTTTCCCTAAAAGCTGTAGCAAAATGTTTAACTAAACTGTAATAGAAAATACTGGAGCTGTTATCATCAAAAATATTTTTATTTTCCTTGAATGCGATGCATAAGCTGACTTGCAGAATAATTCATATAATTAAATCCAGTAAAAATTTGATGTGGAGACGTTGCATTGCAACGTCTCCACAGAGTAATGTAACGTCTGTACAGAGCAATGTAACGTTTATACAGAGGTTATCGTTTAATTAAGCTTGGCATCATATTTAGAATAAAATGTATGTTAAGTTACGGACTAATTAACAGGTGAAAAAATATTGTTTATTTGTATTATTTTTATCAGATAACTGCCAAAAAGCTTGTTATATAACTGGAAAAATAACTAAGATAAATTTCTCAAAAAATTAGCACCAATTAGAAAAAACTGAGTTAACCTTAGAAACTAGCAATTGTTAAGAACACAGGTTTTTATTGGGTAGCAACATAGGAGATTCGTTCTAGTCTCTTGTAATCAAACCAGCAAGCAAAATGATTATCATAGAATATGCAAGAAGGAAGCTTTGTTTGGGGTCATCTAGAGAGACAACATCGCACGGTTGATAAATGGATTGATTGGGTATGGCTGGTAGTACTGCTTTTAGCGGCAGTGTTGCTATTTAGCATCAATCTTGGAGGATTACCGCTGCGAGATTGGGATGAAGGCACTGTGGCACAGGTTGCTCGTGAAATTTGGCGTGCTCCAGAAGGCTCAATGCGTTGGCTTTACCCAACCCTAGGAGGCGAACCATATCATAACAAGCCGCCCCTGATGCATTTGCTAATTGCTTGGGCTTATTCTCTAGGAGGCATGAATGAAGGGACAACACGCTTACCAGGAGCAATTTTAACAGCTATATCAGTACCTTTACTGTACTGTATTGGTCGAGAGATATTTCGCCAACGCTGGGCTGCTATTTATAGCGCCTTGATTTACCTAACAATGCTACCCGTTGTGCGTCATGGGCGTTTGGCAATGTTAGATGGGGCAGTGGTAAGTTTTTTGATGTTGATGATGTTGTGTGTATTACGATCGCGCCGGGATTTACGTTATTGCCTTGGTGTTGGCGTCAGTTTCGGGTTAATTTGCCTAACTCAAGGACTGTTAGGCGTATTGCTAGGCGCGATCGCGATCGTATTTTTGTTTTGGGACACACCACGACTACTTACCAGTTACTATTTTTGGCTAGCAATCTTCATCGGCATTCTGCCTGTGGCCTCTTGGTACAGCGCCCAACTGATCCATTATGGTTACACTTTTGTCGAAGACGGTATTGTAAATCAATCTCTAAATAGAATTGGCACAGTCATCGAGAAGAATCCTCAGCCACCCTGGTACTATGTCATCGAACTTCTGAAATGGACATGGCCCTGGCTAGTGTTTTTACCGCAAACTGTACGTTTAACCTGGGAAAATCGCAACCTGAGCTGGGCAAAACTCGTACTAGTGTGGAGTGGTGTTTATCTGCTGGCAATTTCTTTCATGAGTACCAAATTTGCCTGGTACATATTCCCGATTTACCCTAGCTTAGCCTTAGCTTTTGGTATCCAATTAACAGAGACGGAAAATTCTCCTTTACTGTCATCCTACCCCCGGACTTGGGTCGCTGGTTTAGCAATACTTGCTGTGGCTGCTTCTGCTGGTAGCATGTATTTCAGTTGGGGTACAGCACCAAAAACCGACTTACAGTTGATTTTTGCAGCAATAGCTTTAACTATGACCTTAGCAGCGATTTTGGCAGAGCGAGGTGATGGACAATTTCTGAAGATTTTGTTTTGGGGAAGCTATATTTCGCTACTGCTGTTGATGAAATCAAACTACTGGGTTTGGGAATTAAGTAAAGCCTATCCAGTTAAACCAGTCGCCGCCATGATAGTGCAGGCAAATCCAGCTGTGAAGAAGATTTACACATCTTTTCCCTATCATCGTCCCTCGTTGGATTTTTATAGCGATCGCACCATCATTCCCGCCTCTCCAGGTGAACTGAAATATTATTGGCACTACAGCGGACAACCCTACTTCCTGCTAAATGCATCTACTGCAAACAATCTCCAACTAGAGTCAATGAAGCTAATTGACCAAGCTGAAGGTTGGAAACTAGTTACAAAAGATACTAATCGACTGTAGAAAGTCTTGCCTAAATTTAAGCATTGTTTTGGCAATACCTTTTGGGTAAGGGGGAAAGGCTGGAATTTACCCCTTAACCTTTAACCCCTTCGGGGTGATGCCTACGGCACGCAATCATGCGAACGCCAGTCGCTCATGGGGAGCCAGCACGTTGCGGAGGTTCTCTCTGTTGTAGTTGACTGGCGTCGGCTCTGCCGACTTGTAGGAAGTGGCGTGGAAACCCCCTTGGCGCAGCCTCAAAGTAGAGAAGACCGCGCTGGCTCCCCTTCAAAAGGGGGGAATTTATAAAGCCCCCTTTTTAAGGGGGTTGGGGGATCTAAGTGCATAAGTTCTGATTAGATGTTTTGGTAGCGATCGCCTTTCTTCAGAAAGTTTGATTCTTTTTCGCTAGTTTGTAAAAGCTCAAGGATTTTAGCTTGAAGAGATGATAAACCCAGTAATCTTGCGGTTTTTATCGCAGAAATGATTTCTCTATGCTGGAAAAGATTAAGAAATATTTCATTGGATAGAAAAATCAGGTGTTAATAAATTTACAAAATATTGCATCATTTTCAGAGAAACCAGAAGAACTTGTTGAAGCGGGAGCAAATCAAAAATTTTCAGAAGCGTGGGCGAAGAAGTATTTACGAAAGCTAGCTGAACAGGATGATCTGACTGAAGCCCTCAACCACAGTGAAATGGCAACTGAGATTGCAAAAACGTTAATGCAGACACTCCGAACTATAAGTCTTCAAGCGTGGGCAAGAACGGAAGCACTTCTATCTCAAGAGGTAATTCGGCATCAAATTGACCCTCAATTCATTGATCCGTGGGCAGTAACAAAAGATGCTCACCAGATTTATCAAACTGCGCTATCAGCTTATGCTCAACAAATTCCCCCATCTAAATTTTCTACATGGATTGCATCGGATTTAGGACATATTCGGCAGAAATACATAGCAGATGACCCTAGAGTCATTGGGTTTATTAGTATGCAATTCCACTACAGCGGACAAATGCTGCTCAACTTGACACCCCCATCACAGCAACCATTGCTGAGTGCTTACTTCAAAGTAATTGATGACCATCTTTACATGCCGCTTCAGCGTGCTTACCATGCAGCAGGAGAACATGCTTACAACTCGCCACCGTTAAAAGCAGTTCAGCAACTCTTGCCGTTATGCACTGAGATTGCAACCAAGATTGTAGAACGGGTAATGGAGCTATACCCTTCCTATCAATGCCATACAGGTCGTTTAAGTGACATTAATATTAAAATTTCAAGTGTCCGTGATACTGAGATGTTTCAAGTCTATCTATGGGTCTGTGTTTTGGAAAACAACATTAGTGCCATACAACAAGAACTATTTCCACTGTGTGTGATGCTGTACCCTCGATTGAAGGTACGTTGGGAATTGGTGCGGCAATTGATTCACTTGCTTGGCACTGAGATCCGCTCTCGTCTAGAACCACAACAGGCTGCTTATTTTGTTCCTTATTATGAGTCCTTGTGGGGAATGTTTTCACCCCAAGTATTCCCAGATAGTGAATTATAGATACCCTTGTGTACCGACCTTCAAATTGCATGAGACTTTTAAATAGCTAAACTCGTAGGGTGGGCATTATAATGCTCACCCTACTGTTGTCTATTTATACAAAAGAGAAACTCTATCAGAGAATACAGCAATACATATTTATCCCAAACTGTGTTCTATTTGCCTCAAACAAATAGAACACGGTGAACACAAGTATGTTTTGTTATAATAATACTGACAGTAGTGTAAGAGTTAGTTATAACAGGGTGTAAACTTATGGAGATTTTTCCCCTACTTCTTTAATTTGCTCTATGGGAGAAACTTGGCGATCGTAGCTTGTGCTTTCCTGGGTAATAGCAATCATACTAAAGAAAATGGCACTTCCAACGGCTAGAGCCACCATAGGACGCTTGAGCAAGACAAAATCTCTTATAATCCTAGCTAGGGGTCGGCTTTGACGACGTAGCGCCGAAGCAATCATCATCTGTCTCCAGGTAAATGGATCACGGACGTAATGACCGCTTTGACAAACTACTAGACGTTCCTGGCAATACGGACAGGTAAACAAGCCAATGCACGTCTTGACTGGTTTGGGCGTAGCATTTCTCTGGCAAATTGGGCAAGTAACATAATGATTATCAAAAGTGTGTGTATTCATTTACCTTGTCCGCCTAGTCCATTTATTCGCTCTATAACAATAGCTATATTGAATTCCAATCAGTATTTAGTAAATTGCTAAGTATGGTTTGATATGAGCCATAAATCACACATAAATTTGCATTCCTAATTAAGGATAGCTCAATAGTTACAACACGAGTATAGCTAGATTTAGGAAGGATGACTCCCCTTTAATGCTTATCTATCATGCATCCATTCAACTCGCAAATATTGTATTTTGTTTACAGAGAATAGAGCCGAAGCTCACTTGTATCTAGGAGAGCGATCGCTAACCCTTAACTATTAATTCTCTCCCATTTAACCGTTCTCACCACAAAAATTTTGCACAATGACACTTTTTGCTAAAGCTTTGTAAATAAAGCAAATAAAGTCTACTTGTCTGGTTGCTGAATAATGGCTCACAATGAGAAGTAACAGATAAAAATTTAAATTTTTTCTTACATTTACCCTGCCTCTCGATGACTCTCTTGCCTCCCACTGAACTGAGGAAGGTAACGGAACAACCTGCCTTTCCTACACCTTCTGCGCGTTTAGCTCAGCTAATTAACCGTTTTCAACCATCACCAGAAACCGTAGTGCTGTTTTTAGCCATGTTAATTGGTGGTGGCACTGGTATGGGTATAGTTACTTTTCACTATTTAATCCAGCTGATTCACCACCTGATGCTGGAAACTTTGATGGGCCAGATTGGTGGTTGGGGTGCTTGGACTTTAGCCTGCGTTCCGACCCTTGGCGGACTTATCGTTGGCTTGATGCGCTGGCGCACTCAAGACTTTGGGCCTGGACTTTCGTCTCTCATCGCCGCCTCCCAAGGAACAGAAATAAAGCGACCACTACGACCAGTGACGAAGATGCTAGCTGCATCTGTTTCTTTGGGAAGCGGTGCTTCTTTAGGGCCTGAGGGGCCGAGTGTAGAAATTGGTGCCAATTTTGGGATGTTATTGTCTCTAATATTACAAGTATCTCAAGAACAACGGCGATTGCTTTTAGGTGCTGGTGCTGCTGCTGGATTAGCTGCTGGATTTAATGCTCCCATTGCGGGAGTATTCTTTGCATTAGAGGTGGTAATGGGAGCTACATCCTTCGCTACTTCTGCTGTGAGTGTGGTGCTACTAGCGGCTGTGGTGGCGGCATTAATTGCTCAAATTGGTTTGGGAGCACAACCTGCTTTTGCTTTACCTGTTTACCAAGTTCGTAGTCCTTTGGAATTACCCCTTTATCTTGGCTTGGGTTTAGGGGCTAGTCTGGTTTCTTTAGCTTATACACAATCAATTCGTTTGGCAAAAGCCTGCTTTGGCGGGAAGGTTCGGGGTTTGGACTTTTTGGGACGAATTCCTCAGCCGATTCATCCAATTATTGGCGGCGTCATCGTGGGTGCAGTTGCTTTACTTTTTCCACAAATTTTGGGTGTCGGTTATGAAACTGTGGAAGCAATGCTTCAAGATGTACAGTTCTCGCTCTTATTGTTGGTTGAGCTATTGATACTAAAACTACTGATGACTGCTATTAGTGCGGGTAGTGGTTTTATTGGCGGTTTGTTTGCACCAGCGATGTTTCTGGGTGCTTCTTTTGGATCGGCTTACGCCAAAATTTTGGCTTTAGTCTTTCCGGTAATTGGTGAGCAAATGGCAGCTCCCCCAGCTTATGCAATGGTGGGAATGGCAGCAGTACTAGCTGCCAGTGTTAGAGCACCATTAACAGCAATTTTAATGCTGTTTGAATTAACTCGTGACTACCGTATTGTTTTACCGTTGATGGCAGCTGTGGGTTTGAGTGTTTGGCTAGTGGAGCGGATTAAGCCGACTTTTAATTCTAACTCTAATTTACAGCAAATTGGTCTTTCTGAGCTGAAAGATGAACAGGCAGAAATTGTGCAGCAAATTTTGGTAGAAGATGCAATGCACTCTTGTCCAAAAAAGTTATCTGCAACTTTGGGGGTGTTAGATGCAGCTGTGGAAATGACACGCGATCGCACACGGAGTGCTTTAGTAATAGATGAAGCTGATCAATTAGTTGGTATCCTTTCTCTGGAAGATATTAACCGTGCTCTTTCTGTTTGGCAAACTTACTCAACATCAACAGAAATTGAGGATAATTTATCCAGTCAAACCCTCATAGATATTTGTACCACTGAAATCCTTTATGCTTGGCAAGATGAACTCTTGTCTGAAGCTTTAGATCGCATGGCTCTTAGAGGTTTGCATCAATTACCAGTGGTAGCACGAGACAATCCTGATCGCATTTTAGGTTTACTAGAAAAAGAGCAAATTGCATTAACTTGCAATTTAGCAGTTACGCGTAAGGCGCTTCGTTACTATTTACCAGTTTTATCCACAACAGATGTAGTAAAAAGTCAAGAGTCAAGAGGAGGCAGTGCGGTTTTAGGGTCTCCCCAATTAGAGCAACTGCCGTTCAAAAGTCAAGAGTCAAAAAATCTTTGATTGTTGACTTTGGACTTTAGACTCTTAACTATTTATTAAGCTGTAGCTTCTATAGCTTCTATACCTTCTTGATCTTCTGGATCTACCTGCCTCAGACGAATATGCTTTTTCCCTAAAGTGATGAGAAACTCATCTCCTGGTTTGAGATTCATCTGTTTTGTATAAGCTGAACCTATTAGTAAGTTCCCATTCGATTGCACACTAATTCTATAGCTAGCACTGCGTCCACCACGCCCATTGGCATTGGGCGCACTGTCCAACTGAATGCCTTCAGCATCAATTAGGGCGTTTAAGAACTTCATCATATTAACGCGCTCTATACCATTTTTGGTAACGGTATAGTAGCCGCACTTCTTGGCTTTGTCTTCTTTGCTCTCGTTCTCTAGCTCTTTAACTTTTTTGAGCAGTTCTTCACCGACAAGGGGTTCAATTTTTTTCTGTTTAGGCATCAACTTAGGTTGAAAACGAATGTTTGAAGTGTTGGAATCGATTTTATTTTAGCTGACGTTAAGCTAATAAGAACAGAGTCTTTTAGTTTTTATCTCAGCCTAGCCAAGTATATTACACTCATAGACAGAATTGTTGTCTGATTACTAATATTGTTAAGACAATCTATTTTATATAATTCTGGCAATGCTGATAACTACATATAGTTTGTGAATCACTGCTAGACTATATTTGTTTAAGTTTTTTAAACTAACCCTAAAAAGGTAGTCTACTCGCTGAACATGATAATTGGAATACAGAATGATAAGCAAAACTGATCCTTAGTCAAGGCTCAAGAGTCAAAAGTCCAAGAGTTTTTGTCCATTGAGTATTGACTCTTGACTAAATAACAAAGCCTACCAAAATGAAACTAACTACCAGAGGACACTATAGTGTAAAGGCATTGCTAGATTTGAGTTTACAGCCAGAATATGGCCCTGTATCTGTCAGAGCGATCGCTAAACGTCAAGATATCCCTGCTCCCTACTTAGAAAAACTGCTAATAGAAATGCGTCGTGCTGGGTTAGTAAAATCAATTCGCGGTAGCATTGGTGGATACCAATTGGCACAACAGCCTGCACAAATATCTATAGGTCAAATTTTAGAAGCAGTCGGTGAAACTATTACCCATTTACCACATCACACACCAGCACCAGCACAAGCTGAAGATTGGGTAACATTTACCCTGTGGCAGAGGCTCAATCAAAAACTGAAAGAAGCTTTATACAGTATTACTCTGGCAGACCTTTATTACGATGCTCGCAGTTGGCAAGCTTCTCTAGGGGAAGAAGCTAGTTTTGTTGTTTAGTCAAGAGTCAAAAGTCAAAAGTCCACAGTTTAAAACTTTTTGACTTTTGACCCATGACCCATGACTCATGATCCATGACTATATTAATCATTGCCGCATTTTTAGATTACTTAATTGGTGATCCTTGGGGTTGGCCTCATCCAGTGCAATTTATGGGATGGGGAATTTCTCACTTGAGCAAATTTTCTGGGCGATTGTGTAAGAATTCTCTAACACAACGCATAGCTGGAATTGTACTAGGTGTTGTCCTAATAATTGGGAGCGGCATTTTTGGCTATTTTATAATTCAAAGTGCCAGATGGTTGCATCCGTTATTGGGAATCACTTTAGAAAGCATTCTCTTGGCTAGTTGTTTTGCTGGTAGAAGTTTGCGAACAGCAGCAATTACTGTTTTACAACCTTTAACAGCAAAACATCTAGAGGAGGCTCGTAATATCTTAAGTAATTATGTTGGACGAGATACACAAAACCTCTCAGAAGCAGAAGTTTTGCGAGCCGTTTTAGAAACAGTTACAGAAAATGCCACCGATGGGGTAATGGCTCCGCTTTTTTATGCAATTGTTGGTGTCTTTGTGCCAGGTGTGGGGCCAGTTCCTTTGGCTTTAGCATACAAAGCTAGTAGTACTTTAGATTCAATGGTGGGCTATCGAGAAGCACCTTATACTTATTTGGGATGGTTTAGTGCGCGGTTAGAAGATTATTTGACTTGGCTACCTTGCCGGCTAACAGTTATGACTTTGGCAATCTTATCAGGTAAGCCCATGCATGTTTGGCGAATTTGTCGCCGGGATGCAGTTACCGATCCTAGTCCTAATTCTGGTTGGAGTGAGTGCGCCTATGCTGCTATTTTAGGTGTGCAGATGGGAGGCACAAATTGGTATCGCGGGGTGGCTAAGCAAAAACCACTGCTAGGAGATGCAATTTATCCCATCACGCCAACTTCTATTTATGATGCTTTGCAACTGACTCGATATAGTTTTTTGCTGTGGTTAGTGGTAGCGATCGCTATATTTTTAATACTGCTAAACAGGTAATGATAAATATAGGGGATAGGAAATGGAGAATAGGGACTGGGGATTAGGAATTAAGAAAGAGTTTTCCCAATACCAAGTACCCAGTCCCCAGTCCCCAATACCCAGTCCCCAGTCAATTCAGGGGTATCCGTCTATGACTATGTCTACCAAAGTAGTTGAAATTCTCTCATCCGAAGAAATCCGTCGTACTTTGACTCGCCTTGCTTCTCAAATTGTGGAAAGGACACGTGATTTATCTCAACTGGTGCTTCTTGGGGTTTATACCAGAGGTGCGTTATTAGCCGAATTGTTGGCGCGTCAGATTGAGATACTGGAGGGTGTACATGTGTCAGTCGGCGCTTTGGATATTACATTTTATCGAGATGACCTCGACAAAATTGGTTTGCGGACTCCCGCAAAAAGCGATATTCCTTTTGACCTCACTGGAAAAACGGTTGTACTTGTAGATGATGTGATTTTTAAAGGACGAACGATTCGCGCTGCTTTAAATGCAGTCAACGACTACGGTAGACCAGAGTTAATTCGTTTAGCTGTATTAGTAGATAGAGGACATCGTGAATTACCAATTCACCCAGATTTTATTGGTAAGAAGTTACCTACTGCTAAAGAAGAAATTGTCAAAGTTTACTTACAAGATTCGGATGGACGAGATGCTGTGGAGTTAATTGGGGATTAAGTGATGAGGAGTCATTTATCCTTGGTCATTAGTCACTTGTGATTGGTCAAAAGTCAAGGGTCATTAATTATTCTCTCCCCCTGCTCCCCCTGCCCCTCCACTCCCCCACTCAGCATTCTCAAATCAGGAGGTCGTGGTAACTCCGAATAAACCTTGTGTTCAACATTCTTCAGCCAATTCCCACATTTTATAGAGATAACAAGGAATTTATTGACAACCTGCTCTCTGGTGGGTTGCCTGCTATTTTGCCTGCTATTGTCAGCTTTTTTTGGTGGCTGGCATGGCGCGATCGCCAGCGGCGCATTCCTCATGCAACTTTTGCTTTTGAGGTGATTAAACCTCAAAGTCCAGGTTTGATGCAACAGATTCTTGGCGGGAATGATAAAGACCCTTTGGCAGACCGCAATATTGCTTACCAAAATCGAGTAGTGAATCGCAGTATCCGCCAAGAACTCCAACAGCAGCTAGAAGAATACCGGTGGTTATTAATTGTGGGACGTAACGGACTAGGAAAAACGCGGGAAGCAGCGGAATTAGCCCAGCATCTCAACCAAGCAGGCTGGACGGTGCTTTACCTCAAGCCAAATGAATGGTTAGATATTCCAGCACGAATGCCAAGGGAGATAGGCGGCGATCGCAAATTGCTATTTTTCTTAGATGACCTCAATCAGAAAATGCACCGCAGTCACGAAGAAATATCTCCTGAAGCTGAAAAAAGTCAAGTAGAAAGGTTTACAGTCCCGTTGCAACAGCGTCTACTGGATGCCTTAACAAGATATGAGTCATTCTGTGGCAAAGCGGAAATCCGCGTAATTGCTACAGCACGCAATGAACGACAACCAGATTTTCCTGGAGAAGCCAGCGCTTGGGAAAAACTGCAATGGGAAAAATACTCCAAGTTATGGCAAAAATTCCAAATTTATGAATTGCCGGAACCGGAAGATCGGGCAATTATTGAAGTATTAACAGCAACCGTTCCTAAAACTAATATTTCCGCGCAGCCAGAACAGTATCCCGAACTGGCGAGGCGTAACGATGCCACCTTTAGAAATGTGGTAGAGAATCTCCAACACCTGCGAAATGATGGTTTAGCTTTGAATCCCAAAAATTACCGAGAAAGTCTCGGCAAAACTTGGAAAAAGCGCTATCAAGAGTCAGTTGAGAGATATCCAGTTAGTCGCTACATTTATGATGCAGTGGACTTGTTGCGGCAATTCGACATCCCACTTTATCGCTTCAGTGTGGAGGCAACAGCACGAATGTTGGCGGGGGGAAATTGTTGGCAACGGTTGTGGTATCGCTGGCAAGTTAGCACCGCTACCAACTTTTTAATTCACACTGAACGCATCCTCGAACCTCGTGATGGGCAAATTGAAGCCAAGGGTAGCCATGTAGAAGTTGGGGAATACATCTTGCCTTTTACCCAACTGATTTTACAACTGGCAGATCAACACCCCCAAGAAATACACCGTATACTCCTAAATTTTGGTGTACAGATGGCGCAATCAAGTTACTATCAGCAAGCTGTTACCTGTTGGGATAAAGCGATACAAATCCAACCCGACTACTACCAAGCTTGGGGGAACCGGGGTATTGCACTGGGTAACTTAGGACTGTGGGCAGAGGCGATCGCATCCTATGACAAAGTATTGGAATTCAAAGCTGACGATTATTTAGCGTGGTATTACCGGGGTAATGCCCTAGATGAAATGGGGCACAGTGCCGAGGCGATCGCATCTTATGACAAAGCAATTGCCATCAAACCCGATTTACATCAAGCTTGGAACAACCGGGGTATTGCGCTGCGAAATTTGGGGCAACATGAAGAGGCGTTCGCATGCTATGACCAAGCAATTGCTATCAAACCCAATTTACACCACGCTTGGATTAATCGCGGCAATGCACTCAAAAACTTAGGTCGATTTGCAGAGGCGGTTACTTCCTACGATCAAGCACTTTTAATCAAACGCGAGGACTATTATACCTGGTACAGTCTGGGTAATGTGCTCAAGAACTTGGGTCGATTTGAAGATGCTGTTGCTTCCTACGACCAAGCCCTCGCCATCAAACCTGAAGACGATGAAGCCTGGTATAATCGGGGTCATGCTTTGGGTGATTTAGGAAATTATACGGAAGCGATCGCCTCTTACGACCAAGCACTCGCCATCAAAGCCGACAAACACGAAGCTTGGTACAATCGGGGCAATACCCTGTTTAATTTGGCAAAATATCCAGAAGCGATCGCATCTTACGACCGAGCACTCGAACTTCAGCCTGATAAACATGAAGCCTGGAATAATCGAGGCAATGCTCTGTTTAATTTAGAAAAGTACACCGAAGCGATCGCATCTTACGACCGAGCACTCAAACTTCAACCTGACAAACATAAAGCTTGGAAAAACCGAGGCAATGCTCTATTTAAATTAGGACAATATGATGATGCCATAGCATCTTACGATCAAGCACTCATAATCAAACCTGATAAACATGAAGCCTGGTACAACCGAGGTAATGCTCTGTTTAATCTAGGAAAATATGATGATGCCATAGCATCTTACGATCAAGCACTTATAATCAAACCCGACAAACACGAAGCTTGGAACAATCGGGGATTAGCGCTGACATCTTTAGTAAAATATAGCGATGCGATCGCATCCTATGAGCAAGCACTCTTAATTAAACCCAATGATGACTGTGCCTGGTACAACAAAGCTTGCTGCTATGGATTTCTGGGGAATGTAGAGTTAGCGATCAAAAATTTACAACAAGCTATTAAGCTAAATCCTCAAGAATGTCGAGAAATGGCAAAATCTGACTCTGATTTTGACAAAATTAGGCAAGATAGCCGTTTTCAAGATTTGATTAGTCATTAATCATTTGTCATTTGTCAAGACTCATTAGTAATTAATTATTCTCTCCCCCTGCTCCTTGGCTACGGTGTACACACAAGTCTTCTAGAGGTGTCCCACAGGCTTTCGATCCCCCCAACCCACGCCAGTCGCTCATGGGGAGCCACCCCTTTGCGGAGGTTCCCTCCGTTGTGGGGAGTGGCGTGGAAACCCCCTTGGCGCTAGCCTCTCCCTTTGGGAGAAGACCGCGCTGGCTCCCCTTGCAAAGAGGGGGCAAAAACCTCTCAAAGTCCTCCTTTTTAAGGAGGATTTAGGAGGATCTACAACGATTTTGGTTTTGTACAGAGATGTGTGTACACCTTAGCTGCTCCTTGGTCACTGAGCGGCTTGCCTTGAGCGGAGCCGAAAGGAGCCGAAGTGCCACTCCCCTACTCCCCATCTTCCCCTACCGCATAAGTGGACTACCATGATGATGTACTAAATACCATTTCCCTCCGAGAAGGTGAAATACATTTGTAGCCATTGATTGTGCTTCGAGTCTTCTTCCACCAACGACTTGAAAGATATTTTCTATCAACACAACGTAAGCGATATTATCAGTTACTTCAGTAGTAATTATTTCCGTATTAATTTCAATGTATGCAGTATTTTTAAATATCTGTGCCCAAGAGTTGCGAATCTCCTTCCAACCTCGCAATACGTTGCTTCCAGGATGGATACAGAAACTCCCAGTTCCTTGTGACCATACTGTACTCATTGCCTCAATATCTTTTTTTTCAAAAGCTCGATAAAAAGCTTCGTTAGCTGCTAAAACTTCAGATGTCATGGCGAATGAGGGGCGAATGTGGGGGGAGCAGAGGGGCAGGGGGAGAGAATAGTTAATGACCTTTGGCTTTTGAGCAATCACAAGTGACTAATGACCAATAACCAAGGACAAATAACTCCTAACATCTTTTAAGTGTGCTAATGGTTTGTAATAGTTGGCTAGCTGTGTAAGGTTTGGAAAGAAAAGCTTTAATACCCATATCATAAGCTATGTTGACTTTATCGCTCGAAGCCAATCCGCTGACAGCAATAATTTTGACATCTGGGTTAATTTTTCGGAGAGTGCGAATGGTAGTTAATCCATCCAAAGACGGCATTACCATATCAGTTAACACAAGAAATATTTTATCCCGATGTTCTGCATATAAAGCTATTGCTTCAATGCCGTCCTTAGCTGTAATTGCTTTGTAGTTATGGCTTTCTAGGGATGTTTTTGTAACATCTCGAATGGCATCTTCGTCATCAACAACTAAAATCAGTTCTCCGTTACCTGAAGGTAATTGTTGTTCTTGTTCTGCGATAGTTTCGCTTGCTTCTTGTGCAGGCAAATATACCTTAAATTGACTGCCTCTACGTTGTTCGGTATATACGTTGATAAAACCACCGTGGCTTTTAATGATACCAAGTACTGTAGAAAGACCTAAACCTGTACCTTTACCAAGTTCTTTGGTGGTAAAAAATGGCTCAAATATCCGCTCTAATATTTCCGGTTCAATACCAATTCCACTATCAGTAATAGCTATGGCAACATAGGAACCAACTTTAGCATCAATATGCATCTTGGCGTAATTTTCATCAACTAAGAGATTTTCCGCAGTGATTTTCAAAGTTCCACCATTAGGCATAGCATCACGAGCATTGACACAAAGATTCATCAGTACTTGATGCAGTTGAGTGGCATCACCAGATACAGTGTAAAGATTATGCGGAATTTGAGTGGAAACTTCAATTGATTTGGGAAAAGTTTGTTTAATAATTTGTTGAATTTCGACTATTAAATGCTTTAGTTGCAGAAGGGTACGCTCGCCTTCAAGCCCTCTAGTGAAAGACAGTACTTGCTTGACTAACTTTGCCCCACGTTGAGCATTTGTGATCAATATTGGTAGGAGTCGCTGAGAACGCTCATCATGTACTTGTGCTTCCAAAAGTTGTGCTGTCATCAAAATGGGAGCAAGAACATTATTGAGGTCATGGGCAATACCACTTGCTAGAGTACCAATACTCTCTAATCGCTGGGCGCGGAGAAATTGCGCCTCCAGTTGTTTTTTTTGCGTGATATCAGTGTTAACAACGAGGATTGATTGGGCTTGATGACTGAACTCACGCACTAGTGTCCAACGGCTTTCGACAATAATTTCTTTGCCGGATTTTGTTATTTGATGTAACTCACCCTCCCAAGAGCCATTTTTTGTTAAAATAACGAGTGCTTCTTGCAATTGAGATAAATTTTTTTCTTGCCAGAGTTTTTGTTTATATTTAGCGATCGCCTCTTCATTTTTCCAACCGTACAGACGCTCGGCGGCTTTGTTCCAAAATAAAATTTTGTCGTCTAAATTATGTACAAAAATTGCATCGGTAGCAATATCTAGTAAAGCAGCTTGTTCGCGAATTTTCTGTTCTGTTTGTTTGCGTTCTATGGCGTAACGAATAGAACGCTCTAGTAAAGGTGCTGTCAGCTGGCTTTTTTCTAAATAATCGGCTGCTCCGGCTTTCATCGCCTCCAAATCTATTTCTCGATCTCCCTGTCCTGTCAGTAAAATCATCGGAGAAGAACAGCCCTGAGCAATTGTTTCGCGCAACAGTTCTAGTCCGTTGTGTTTGCCCAAGCGGTAGTCTACCAGATAAATATCATGCTGGAACTGAGCGATCGCATTTCTTGCCGCTTCATAGTTATCTAACCATTCCAACTCACAACTAGTTCCTTGAAACTCACCAAACCAATCACGAGTTAAAATATAATCATCTTCATCATCATCAATTAAAAGAACTTTGATTGGGCTGTTGTCCATTGTTTTCTCCCACTGCTTCTAGCGGCAGCTTTACAATTTCAAACCAGTATTTTCCTAAAGTTTTCATGACTTCTACTAAGGAAGCAAAAGTCACTGGCTTAATGATAAAGGAGTTTGCACCTAAATCATAGGTATTATCTATATCTTCCTCTGCCCCAGACGTTGTCAGTACTACAACAGGAATTCGCCGTAATTGTGGGTCACTTTTAATGTCTCTGAGTGCTTCAAGACCGTCTTTTTTGGGCATATTTAAATCTAACAAAATCAAATCTGGACGCGGTGCATTGCTTTTGTCAGCGTACCGACCACGATTATAGAGATAATCCATCAACTCCTCACCATTCCTGACGATGTATGGTTCGATTGACAATTGACTTTCTGCCAATGCTTCACTAACTAACATACTGTCGTCTTCATCATCATCAGCCATTAAAATAGTGACGGTTTTTTGCCGACCTTTCACTCTGTATTCTCTCCTTAATAATTTTTGTTAATATGAACATAATTTTTAAGATGTTATGAATTACCAGACACAATTGTACAATTAACCTTTTTTTTTGGCCTATTAGTAATCCTCCTCTAGGAATAAAAATCAAGGATGGGAAATAATTGGTAATGTTACAATAAATCTCGCACCTTGTCCTGGTTGACTTTGTGCTGTGATATGACCATGATGACGTTCAATAATTTTTCGACAGATAGCTAAGCCCATACCAGTGCCTTCGTATTCTCTGCGACTATGTAGGCGTTGAAAAACATTAAAAATGCGATCAAGATACTTTTCATCAAAACCAATGCCGTTATCTTCAATAATAATTTGATAAAGTTCACAACAATTGCAGGTTTTATCTGATGGATTTTTTGAGGATTGACTAAAAATTTTGATCACAGGTGGTACTTGTGGGCGGTGAAATTTGAGGGCGTTGCCGATTAAGTTTTGCAATAATTGGCGCATTTGTAGGGGGTCGGCTGCAATGGTGGGTAACTCTCCTACATGCACCTGTGCCTCAGTTTGCTGAATACGCACTTCTAAATCAGACAGTACTTCTTGTACTATCTGTGATAGATTCACCGACACAAAGGGTTTTGCCCTAGTGGTAACTCGTGATAGTCTCAACAAATCTTCAATCAATGTCTGCATTCTCAAGGCTGCATTCTGCATCCGCTCTAGGTAGTCATGTCCCTGTTCGGTTAAGTTGTTACCACAGCTAGCTTTGAGTCGTTCGCTAAAGGTCTTAATTTTACGTAGTGGCTCTTGCAAATCGTGAGAGGCGATAAATGCAAATTGTTGCAGTTCTTCATTAGAACGGGTGAGTTCTTGCCGCTGACGAGTTTCTTGTTCTAAAATCAGACTTTGAGCTACGGCAATGCCTATTTGATCTGCCAACTGCTGCAAAAGTTCAATTTCCCGGTTAGTCCACTGACGGGGGTGAGCACACTGATGGGCAATTAGCAGCCCCCAGAGTTGATTTTTCAGAAGAATTGGGACAACAAGGTTGGCTTTGACTGCAAATTGTTGCAGAAATTCAACGTGGCAAGGTTGAATATCAGCTCGTTCTATGTCGGGAATGGAGCCAATTCGCCCTTGGCAGTACTGCTGGATGTAATCTTGCTTAAAGCAAGGGTCGGTAATCTGCTGCCCTAAAATAACGGGCAAACCGGGAACTACTGCTTCTTGAACCGCGATGAAATCGCCATTTGACCGTAAGCGCAAGATTAATACACGGTCTGCGTGCAGCAGCTTTTGCACTTCTGTAACACTGGTTTGGAGAATTTCATCAATTTGTAAAGACTGACGAATTTTTAGGGTAATATCGGCGAATAATTGCGATCGCAAGTTTTGACGTTCTAAATCTGCTTGTGTGCGTTTGCGATCGGTCATATCCATCATTGCACCAATCATCCGTACTGGCTTGCCTGTCTCCTCATAGACAACATAACCGCGATCAAAAATGTAGGCATAAGAATTATCGCTGCGGCGAAAGCGGTATTCACTTGACCAAAATTGTTTACCGCTATTCATCACAGCACCCACACTAGAAACAATTTTTTGCCTATCGTCTGGATGTATACGTTCAGTCCACCAAGCCGCATTAAAATTTACTTGCTCTGTTGAGTATCCAAAAAGAGCCTGTAAAGATTGATTCCACCACACTTCATCTTTGAGCAAATCCCAGTCCCATAAAGCATCATTGGTAGCGCGGGCAGCTATTTGGAAACGTTCTTCACTTTGACGCAGTTGTTCTTCTGCCAGTTTACGTTCAGTGATATCAGTATGGGAACTTGCCATTCGCACGACACTACCATCTTCATTCCACACCGCCTGACCGCGATGCAAAACCCATTTGTAAGTACCGTCCTTACACCGGACTCGATGTTCGTTGATGTAAAACGGGTTTTTTTTAGCAAAGTGGTTAGCGATCGCTTGTGTCACCGAGCCGATATCATTTGGATGTATTCGTGTTGCCCATTCATCTAATTGATTAGAAATCTCATGGTCTTCGTAACCAAGCATTTCTTTCCAGCGAGTTGAGAAAAACACTTCCTTATTTTTAACGTTCCAGTCCAAAATGCCATCATTACTACCCTGCACTGCTAACTGCCAGCGTTCTTCACTTTTTTTCAGGGCATCTTCTACACGTTGGCGCTCAATTGCTGTAGCTAAAACATTGGCAACAGCTTGGAGAAAATAAATATCATCTCTAGTGAAGGTGCGCTGTTTGGTTGTGTGTGCTCCCAAGATGCCAAAAGGGCGCTCTTTGCCATGAATCACCACACTCATACCACTGACCACTTGGCTGTGATGACCGATAATAACTGGCTCAGGGGAAAGAGCTGTATAGTCGATTGGCGAATGCATCTCAGTTGTGATTTCTTGCTGCGTTAGGTCTTGTTGGCAACCTATGCCAGCACGCAGCAGTAATCCATTATCATCTGGTAGTAGTTCCAAAACCTTGCAAGACTGGACTTTCAGGCATTCAGCAACGAATGTCACGCACGAGTTCATCAGCCTGGTTAAATCTTTATGAGATAATGCTATTTGACTAAGTTCTGCCACAATTGCCTGCTGCTTGGCATTAACTTCCAGCGCCTCCTCTGCTTGCTTGCGCTTGGTGATATCTATATATACTCCAGACATCTGCACAGCTAACCCAGATGCGTCTCGAAAAACTACTCCTTTGCTTGCTAAAGTGCGAATCCGAGCACCAGGCAAAACAACTCGAAATTCGATGTCATATTCTACCCCATCTCGAATAGCTTGCTGATGCGATCGGCTAACAAGATCGCGATCTTGGGGATGAATTAAGTTAATGAAAGCTTCGTATGTGTCAATGAAAACGCCTTTTTCCAAGCCAAAAAGTGCTTCTAGGTTATCTGACCAAGTAATTTTTTGAGTCAGTAAATCCCAGTTCCAGATACTCATGCGAGCAGCGTCTAACGCCATCCTCAGTTGTGTTTCACGCAGTTGTGCTTGTGAAGTTTGTTGTCGCAATTCCTTTATGGCCCGATGAGCTTCTAAAAGACGACGCAATCTTTGACGTAAAACCGGCCATTGAATCGGCTTGCTAATAAAATCAGTTACACCCACAGCAAAAGCTTGCTCCACGGTTGCTTGATCATAAAGAGCAGTAATCATTAACACAGGTGTGTCTTTGCCATTGGGAAGTTTTTGCAATTGAGAGCAGCAACTAAAACCGTCCATTACGGGCATCATGGCATCTAGTAGTACTATATCTGGATGCAGGCGAGTATAGATAGCTAGCGCCTCTAAACCATTACTCGCCTGTGCCACTTGATACCCTGCTTCTTCTATTAACTCACACAGATGAATTCGAGTTAAATCGTCATCGTCTACAACTAGAATGAGGGGAAAATCTTTTTTAATCATGAGTCAAGATTCAAGAGTCAAGAGTTCTTAAAATCAAGACTAGCTTGTCTTGGCTGATCAGTGTTTTTTAACTTGTGTGAGGTTAATACGTGTATTTTTGCTGTACTTAAGTAGAGGATGATGAGGATAATATTGTTGAGGTAGCTTCTCAGTCAGTGTTTTTTATCACATTTTTGTTGTGATATTAATCACTAATTATTTAAATAATTTAGCCAAGTCTAGATCAAAGCATTTTGATCTTTGACAAATGACAAAGTGCAAAGTCTGTAGCAAGACCCATAGGGCACGCCGGAAACCAACGCTCAGACAGAAGCCTGTGACGCTCCTGCGTCGCTACCGCTACGCTAACGCACAAGTTGAGGAACCCGCCTAAGCAACTGGCTCAACTTTGTCAAAGATGACATAGACGCCTCAGCGGCTACCCGTAGGGTAAGACTAATGACAAATGACTGTATGCAAAGTTTTCAATAACTCTTGTGTTGTGTAGGGTTTGGGCAAAAATGCTTTATGCTTAGCTGTTTTATCGATTGGTATATGTTCGCTTGTCGATAAGCCGCTGATAGCAATAATCCGTAATTGTGGATTTATTTTCTGTAATGTGCGAATGGTAGTTGCTCCATCCATATTGGGCATCATCATATCGATAATTGCTGCACTAATTTGATCTTTGTGCTCGGCGTATAGTGCTACTGCTTCTATGCCATCACTAGCAGTCATTGCTGTATAGTTATGATTTTCTAAAGAGATTTTGGTAATCTTCTGAATCGCAGCTTCATCATCTACAACCAAAATGCATTCTCCGCATCCAGTTGGCATTTCTGTATCTTCTAACAACTGAGTTGCAAATGTATTAACTGCTGGCAAGTATACCTTAAATTTTGTGCCTATACCCACACGACTTGAGACAGTGATAAAACCACCATGCCTTTGAATAATTCCGATTGCTGTTGACAGTCCAAGTCCAGTTCCTTTACCAGATTCTTTTGTTGTAAAAAATGGTTCAAATATTCTATCTAATACTGCGCTTTTGATGCCAAATCCTGTATCAGCAACGGTTAGGATAATATAAGAACCAACATGAGCCTCTGGATGCATACTGGCATAGTTTTCATCAATGAAAATATTCTCGGCAGATATTGTCAAAGTTCCACCTCTTGGCATGGCATCACGCGCATTGAGGCACAAATTAATTAGTACCTGATGTAGTTGGGTACTATCGGCACAAACAGGCGATAAGTCTGGTTGAATTTCAGTGTAAACTTGGATTGATTTGGGAAATGTTTGGGCTACGATTTGCTTCATTTCTAAAATTAAGTGCTTGACCTGAAGCACGGTACGATCGCCTTCAACTCCTCTAGCAAAGGACAACATTTGTTTGACCAAATTAGCACCACGTTTGGCATTACTTTCAACTATTGATAGCATTTGGTGAATGCTGCGATCGCGGTTTTTACTTTTTAGCAGTTGCACTGACATCAAAATTGGTGACAACACATTGTTTAAATCGTGAGCAATACCACTAGCAAGAGTGCCGATACTATCCACGCGTTGAGCACGTAAAAACTGTTTTTCTAGTTGTTTTCTCTGGGTGATGTCAGTATCAACGACAAGGATTGATTTGGCTTGAGAATGTTCATCCTTTAACAACGTCCAGCGACTTTCAACTATGATTTCCTTGCCAGATTTGCTGGTTTTGTGTAACTCACCTTGCCAAGAGCCATGTTTCCAGACAAGTTGGTAAATTTCCAGTTGTTGCGGTAAAGATTCGGTATCTAAAAGTTCGCTAGCATTCTTGCCAACAGCTTCTTCTGCTTTCCAGCCGTAAAGGTTCTCGGCACTTTTATTCCATGATAAAATTTGGTTGGATAAATCTCGTACGACAATTGCATCTGTAGTAATATCTAGCAATATTGCTTGTTCACGTAGTTGGTTTTCTAGATGTTTGCGTGAAGTGATATCCTCAACAATATAGGTAAATTGCGGATGGCTACTAGAACTCACTGCGATCGCACTAACTGTTGCTGACAGCCATTTTTTACCTTGGGGAGTATCGTGAGAGTATTCAAACCTCACTGGCAATTGGGTACGTTCTGCTTGACGGTAGTGATGAATCCACTGGGATAAATATTTGTGTACAGTACCGATTTCACGTGCTAGGCGATTTTGAATGGCTTCTGGAGTCAGTCCAAAGAATTTCGTTGTGGTAGGGTTATCTGAAATATGCACGATGTCATTATCTACCAGCTCCACAATTCCCATCATCATCGGCGCACTGTCAAAAAAACTCTTAATAGCACATTTACTTTGACATAATGCCTCTTGTACCTGTTTATACTCCTTTTTAAGGCTTGCTAGTTCTGCTAGATTCCGCCGAATCTCCAGTTGTCTAACTACCAGACGGCTAAGAGTTTGCAGTGCTTCCACCTGTTTTGAACTAATTTGGTGTGGTACGCGATCTATTACACACAGAGTACCAATCGCTTTTCCTCCTGGTGTAAACAAGGGTACGCCTGCATAAAATCTTACATAAGGTTCACAGGTGACAAGTACATCTTTAGCAAAGCGTTCATCTGCTAGTGTGTCAGAAATAATTAAAATATCATGCTGGATACAAGTTTGGCAAAAGCCTTGCTCTAGTGGCATTTCCTGTATATCTAATCCCACCTTCGCTTTGATCCATTGACGGCTGGCGTCTATTAAATTAATCATAGCGATCGGTGCATCACAAATCTGCGCCGCTAAGAACACTAAATCGTCAAATGCTTGTTCTGGTGCAGTATCGAGAATCTGGTACTGATGGAGAGCCTCTAGCCTCGTTGCTTCGTTATTACACACTAAAGATTTCATTCAATTTTTCCTACTATTACTGAATTACAACTAGCCGTTGTATTACTAGGAGTCCTCTAAGTTCATGAAGCAGGGGTGTAAGCTTGGCGGCGCTAAAATGCTGCCTATCAGAAATTTGGTTTCAAGTACCATATACATTTGCTAAGTGATAGCCCAAATCAGAAATTTGTTGCTTGATTAACTCAGCTGTCATTGCACTTGATTGCTTAATGAATTCGCTATCAGATTATCTATAGAAGTAACAAGCAAGTAGCTTGATACTTTTATAGTACAGTAATACGTCTGAAGATGGATGACCACAAAGTTGAGTTACTTAAGTAAGTTTACGTAAAATCTACCAAGTTTACGTTATCATTAAAAGCTTTAGTTCAAAAATAAATTACTGTCACGAGAGGAAAAGGCTTTCAAGCCTTGATTTCAAAGTGAAATGATTCTGTATCTATTCAGTGTTTCTTGCTTATTTACAAATTTTCACAAAGACTTGTCTATTTGTACAAACTAAAAAGCTAAAGGGAAACCGCATCAATACTTTTCGATTCATGGAGAAAAGGGGAAAGGCTGAAATCTACCTCTTACCCTTTTCTCAGACTACAAAGGAGAGTCAGGGAGTTTACAGGGGAAAGTATTGGAAACCGCATTTGGTATTTGTTAAACAACATATACCAGAGCATCTGAATAGAGCTAACAGCACTTAATTCAAGGACAATATATTTAGTGCTAACCAAAACTGATCCTAGTTAATCTCAATCCAGTTATGACAACTCTACTTAGTCCGATTAAACCAAGAACCGAAGATAGCTTTGCTATTAGCTTTGCACCATTGTCTATTGCTGAAATCTACGCCAAAGCCGATGATCCCGCCGACGGTGCTGTGGTTGTAATGAGTGGAATGGTTCGCAATCAAACCGACGGTAAACCTGTGGTTGCCTTGGAGTATCAAGCTTACGAACCGATGGCATTACGGGTATTTTATCAAATTGCTGCTGATATTCGCTCCTCTTGGTCTGATGTCAATCGAGTCGTGATTTATCATCGCGTTGGACGTTTGCAAGTTGGGGAAATCAGCGTTTTAGTGGCTGTAGGTTGTCCTCACCGTAGTGAGGCGTTTGAAGCTTGCCGCTATGCGATTGATAACCTCAAACACAATGCACCTATATGGAAAAAAGAACATTGGGAAGATGGTTCTAGTACCTGGGTAAGCATTGGTGCTTGTGAACAGTCAGGAGAAAATTGTTAAAATTCCTAAGACAATCGACCAAATAATTACAAATTACGAATTACGAATTACGAATTACGAATTACGAATTATTTGGTCACTCATCATCTGTAAATAAAGACTCTAAATCTCGATAACCACTTACCACGCGCACAATGACTACGCTATCCTCAAACACTCGATAAAAATAATATAACCATCGACAGAAATCCCTCTGAGTGTCGGATCGATATTGGCATAACTCCTACCAATATTTGGAAATTTTGTTAGGTTTTGACATTTTTTATTAAACTCTTGAATAAACTTTTCCCCTGCATCAATATTGCGCTGGAGAAAATAATCTAAAATATTATCTAAATCTTGACTAGCTTCTACAGAAATTACATATTGCATTATCCTTGATTCTCACGCGCTTTTCGTAATTTTTCTTCCAAACGTGCTATAACCACTTCACCATCAAGCACCTCTCCTATTTCAATTTGAGCAAGTCCAACAGCTATTTTTTTACGAGTTTCTTCCTCCCACGCCTGATAACCTTTGTCTGATTCTGCTAGCAATTTCAAGGCTTTAGTAATCACGTCTTCCGCATTTGCATATTTACCTGTAGCAATTTGCGCTTGGATAAATTGCTCTATTTCTGGCTTGAGTGTGATATTCATAACTTGTACCTCAACTAAAAAAAATAGATACGTTAACTTTGTTTTAACAGTATTGTCACATTCTTAGAAATACCCGACGACTAAAGTCGCGGCTATAGGAACGAAGGCTGCAAAGCAGCCTAATGAAATCTAGCCTATTTATGTAGCCCCAGATTTCAGTTTGTGGGCTATGCGCTTGCATTGGGATGCTCCCTTAACTTATTCCTTCACATCACAAACTAACTTTTTAAATAAAGACAGAGAAATAATAGTTGTATTTAACAAAGTTTGCGCTTCATTAAAATCAGTATCACCTGTAATAAAAAAATCTGCTTCTGCTGCGATCGCACAAGCTAAAAACTTTGCATCTTTCCTATCTCTGGGAAAATCAACCTCTACATCCACATCAATTAGTGTTGTAACTGTATCAATCAAATGAACCCATCTTTGATATTGTGCTTCAGTTAACTTTAAACGAGGACGCTTTAAAACTTCCTTATACTCTGCTATAATTTCTGTCGAGATAATCCACTCAAAATCAGAATTAGCAATCACAAATAAAATTACAGCCTCTGGATTTTTATCAGCTACAGCAGCAGAAACTATGATATTAGTATCAATAATAACTTTCATTCTCCACGCCTATAGGCTTCAATTTCTGCCGCTATCTCTTCATCAGTCAATGGATTATCTGCATGGATCGCTTGTATTTCTTTGAATAACTTTCTTAATTCTTCTGCTAAAGTAGCCCTTTGATTATCCTTTGCCAAAATAATTACCTCTACTCGCTGTCCTGCTTGAAAGGGTAAATCAGATAATATTACTTGCTTTGGGTCTTCAATGGTAATGTAGGTTTTATAAGCGTTCATGATTTATCCTGTTAGTTAACTTTTATCTACCTTTGTTCTAACAATATTGCCACATTCTCAGCAATTATTTCTTCTAGTTTTATCGCACGATTTCGGTATGATAACTCTGGAGAAATGCTTTTTAGCGATGTTACAGTTATTTTCAGGTAAATGAACCACATATTTTTTATCTCGCGCATAGACGCGGAGCGGCTTCCCGCAGGGTAGGCGCAAAGGCGCAGAGAAGAATGTAAGGGTATGGTTGAAATAAATGAAATCTGCTGTAAAAAATGCGATGTGAGCCGCATTACTTTTGAGCTACTCAAATCCGGGTAAAACTCCTTGTCCTTCTACTGTCTTGCTTCTCCGCTTCTCTGATGTTTGGCTTTTCTTCTTACCGTTGTTTAACTGCTCTCGTTCTGCTCGAATTCGTTCTAATAACACAGATGCAGGTTCATCATCGGGATCTTGGGGGACGAGTTCGCCGCGAAAGGCTTTGGCGAGGATGGATTGATTAAATCGCTCAAGTTGTTTTTTTGCTTCTTGATATTGCTGTTCAATTTGAACTATAGCCTTAAATAAAGAGCGTATTTGCTGCACAACTTCTTTTTGCTCCTGCAATGAACAAAAAGGTATTTCAAATTTTGCAATTTTTTGAGCATTTATATTAGACTGACTAACGCCATCCGTCTTAACTCTCCAACAATAATCCTTTGCATATTTTGTATTTAAGCAGTAATTGAGATACTCTGAATCAAGCTCAACATAATTATCAATTTTAATTAGATAACCAGCAAAAATAGCAAAACGCTCACCTCGATATATGCTCGTTTTTCCAACTAACTCTGGACTGTTTGTTCTATTGAACAAAATATCACCAGGTTTCAAAGAGTATTTAGCAATTTCATCATCATCAGAGGTGTAGACAAGATCATTCCAATCAATCTCTCCATTTTGGAGATTTCCCATCCTCAGTACAGGAACTTTACCTTCTGCTGAAGACTTAGCTGAAGTTCCATATTGAAAAGTATGACAAAGCTTTTCCAATGTAATGTATTGCCAATCATCAGCAAGTGGCTCAGTTCCAAACTCTTCTTCATAAGCATAGATTGCTTCTATGTTTTCTTTATGTTTATCTGTCTTAGCTTCAATTAATCGTTTATCCCTAATCCTCTCCAGCAAAACTGAAGCAGGTTCAACGTCTGGGTTTTGTTCGCGCCAATCGGCTGTTAAATCGCCTCGGAAGGCTGCTGCGAGGACAGATTGACGGAAGCGATCGCACAATTCCGGTATAGCCTCAAGCGCCTCCTTTGCTCGTTGAGTGCGATCGTTTAATTCCTCAATCTTGGCAACAATCCGCTTTTGTTCGTTGAGTGGTGGGACAGGAATATCTACACTTCTGATTTTCTGGAGTATTAGACGGCGAATTGCTGAACCTGTCATACTACCAGTCATACTTTTAAAAGTTATAGGGCTGTTCAGCCAGTATTTGAGGTAGTAGGGATCGACTAAGTCCCGAATTGGCTTGAGCAGTGCAACGCTTGAGAGCATTGAAAACGCTTCAGTCAAATGATTGACGGCAGCTAAACCTGTCGTCACTCCGTCTTTGATGTAAAGAACATCTTCATATTCAACAGGACATCGAGAATAAATGGATTTGTGTACTTCTTCTGTTACATAAGTTAGTTCAGTCGTGTCTAAACCGTGAGGCTTAATATTTTTGGCCGTTATGTAAGCATAAGTACCCTCTGCTGAATTTGGTGGAGAATGATGAGTCCCATCTGTGACGAGATGACAAACCTCTGACAGCAATGCTGTAATCCAATGTTCCGGGTATCCATAACCTTCAGGCAATTCTATCAATTCGTCACTCATGTAATCTACAAATTCTCTAACTCTTGTACAAACTCTTCTAAATTTAACTTTCTTCCTCTGTGCCCTCTGTGTCTCTGCGGTTTATAAATCATTTATTTAACCACAGAGGCGCAGAGAACGCAGAGAAAAGAGGTTAAAGAGCAATTTATAATAACTCTTATTCTTTGCGACTTTGCGCCTTTGCGTGAGACAAAATTCATAATCTAAATCAGCAACGCCTGAACTAAGCAGATAAGTCAAAATAGCGGCTCTCTAGTTTCATATTCTCCCTGTTCTAGTCGTTCTAGCGGTTCTCCTACCCAACCACCAATTACATCTTCAAAAAAACCAGGAGGCCAGCCTAATCCTTCTGGTGTTTTTTGCTGTGGTAGCCCACCTCTTCGGCTGGCGAGTTCCTTTTCTTGGCGCTCTTGGCGTCTTGGCGGTTCGTTCATTTTCCCAACTCAGATAAAATTGTCATATCGCGTATTCCTATTCTAAAAGTGGCAACCCCACCGAAGCACTCACCGCCTCCGCCGCTTCTTCACCTTCCAGCAATATCATCAAAGCTTCCATCTCTTTTGTCGCAATTCGCAGCTTTTCCATAATCTCAGCTGCAATCACCTCTGGCTCAGGCAAATTATCCCCCGATCGCAAACTATCATCCCGCAGCCAAGAAATATCCAAGTTTTCATTACGCTTAGTAATTTGCTCTCGCGTAAAACACCGCAAGCGTCCATCTTCTCCCAAATCCACACGAGGACTATTACCATTTGGCTCATCTCCATAGCACTGCTTAAACTCAGAGAAATGCTCAGGAGTTAGGGGAATGCGCTTACCAAAGCTGGGCATATTGGTTCGCATGTCATAAATCCACACTGCTTTAGTATTGCCCTTCTCTGTTGTCCCCCGTTGAAAAAACAGTACATTCGTCTTCACACCTTGAGCATAAAATATCCCAGTTGGCAACCGCAAAATTGTATGCAAATTGCACTTAGCCATCAAGTCAGCGCGAATTGCTCGTCCTTGTCCATCTTCAAACAAGACGTTATCTGGCAAAACCACAGCGGCGCGTCCACCAGGTTTGAGTGATCTATATATATGTTGCAAAAACGCCAATTGCTTGTTTGAGGTGGAATAAGTAAAATCATCCCTGGAAGGTAGCCCACCGCCCTTCTTCGTGCCAAAGGGTGGATTAGTCAGAATTACATCGGCTTTTGCCAAACGCTGTCCTTCCGAGGAAAGGGTATCGCCTAAATCTACTGCTCCTTCAATTCCGTGTAACATCATATTCATCAACAGCAAGCGGTGAGCATCCTGCACCAACTCCATGCCATAAAATGCCTGATGCCGCTGGAAAGATTGCTGCGCTTCTGTCCACTCAAAGGGATCATGGTATTGTCGAATATAGCGATCGCCTGC
Source organism: Komarekiella delphini-convector SJRDD-AB1 (assembly GCF_014831675.1). Classification (GTDB taxonomy): domain Bacteria; phylum Cyanobacteriota; class Cyanobacteriia; order Cyanobacteriales; family Nostocaceae; genus Komarekiella. The sequence goes on from NZ_VJXY01000045.1 coordinate 61,398, forward strand.
AATCAAAAACCCTCCCGTTCCCGCCGCTGGGTCTTGAATCAACTCTCCTGGTTGCGGCTTTACCAGAGCAACCATACAATCAATCAACGGTCTGGGTGTGAAGTACTGTCCTGCACCAGATTTCTTTTCGTCGGCGTTTTTCTGTAATACCCCTTCATACAAATCGCCAAACTCGTCTCGATGTTCAGAGAACCAGTCCAACTCATCAATACTAGTTACTAATTTCTTAAGGATGCGGGGTTGCTTGAGGGAAGTTTGAGCATTGGCAAAAATCGCCTGGACTCGCAAAGACGAATCCTCGGAGCCTAACATGAGCAGGAGCGATCGATAAAAGGATAGTTGCTCTACTCCATCTTTACTTACCAAATTTCCCCAGCGATAACCTTCCGGTAATTGCGCTTCTGCTCCCGTCTCCTGCGCCATTTTCAGGAATAGCAGATAGGTTAATTCTGTAACATATTGTAGATACGTAACGCCATCATCCCGTAAGACGTGGCACAAGTTCCAAAGTTTTTGAACAATATCGGTGGTAGCGACCATAGTTGTTTATGATTTTTTTCACGCAGAGACGCAGAGACACAGAGCAAACTAATATATTTAAGCATTTCATATCTCAAAACTCTCATCTTCTCTGCGCCTCTGCGCCTCTGCGTGAGCCATTTAATTAGCAACATCCCAAATACCTTGATGAATCCTAATCACAATATTTTCTAAATCTCCACCGAAAACCTTATTTAGTCGCTCGAAGCCACCGCCTTGAGTTTTAAATTCTCCTCTATCTAAAGCTTCGCGATCGACAATTGTTTCTGCTCTGAGTTGCTTCCCAATTCTTTCCAGCCACTTCCGTTGTGGAGCAGTCCAAGACTGACTCGCCAAAACTTGTTTGATGGCGCATTCAACTCGTTCACTATAAGGAATCAAAGCATCACCCAAAGCCGCCTGACGAATAAAGCCAATGATCGAAGCTGCAATATCCTCGTTAGTTGTTTCTCGCCATGCAGTTTGCAAGTTTGTTGCTGAATATCCTGCGGTATCAAGTAGCATTCGCAGTTCTTTTAATTGTGCTCTAGTCAACTCACGCGGACGCTGTGTGACAACAACTAGCGCCGGAATTTTATTCATGTTCTCTAGCAAGAAGGCTCGAAAGCTGTCTAGATAATCCTCTGGACGTTCAGCACTGCCATAACCCCGCTCAATTGAGCGTAACTCATCGGCATGACGGGAAATTAAAATTGGCTGAGTGCCACCATCTTGACGGTCAAGGATTTGCGCGATGCCTGCGGCGGGCGGAGCCATCGCCTTTTTCTGTTGAAACCATTCCCGCACCTGCTGTGGTGTACTTTGCTTGAGATGGGAAACAATATTTTGTACTGGCATTTGGGCGATCGCTTCTAACTGTTCCCGGTTATTATCGCTCAAGTGCCTGCGTTTTCGTTGCAGCTTGGCTAGGAGTTGGTCAATTACCATCTCTATAGCATCAGGTGTGTTAACTGTCTCTAACTCTTGGATTAATTGGGTAAAAGAAATGTTAGGGTTAACTACAATGGGTTTCATTGTGGAAACAGGTGCGATCGCCTCATATAATCGCACAGCATCAAAGACACGAAACACCTCTTTACCAATATCATTACAAAGCCGGGTAGCCCTGCCTAACATCTGCTCGTAGAGAATTCGAGAATTGACTCGGCGAATAAACACGAGATTACAAATTGCGGGGACATCAATCCCAGTTGTCAACAAGTCTACAGTCACAGCAACTTTTGGATTAACTTCATTGCGGAACTTGCGAATCAACTCCAACGGCTTGTCGGCATTTCCGGTAATTTTGACAACTGCATCATCCTCGACGCTGCCATAATATTCCTGGAACACTCGTTTAAGTTGGGTGACAACGATATCTGCATGACTATCGGTGACGCAGAAAATCAGTGTTTTTTCTGGGAGCGATGGGTCAATTTGCTGTACTAAGGCTTCACAGACGACTCGGTTAAAATCCTCTGTCACAACCCGGCGGTTGAATTGCTCAACATCAATTCGCACTTCATCTGGCGCATGAACCAAGTCAAGTTGCCCAGTTTGGGGATTGAAAAACTCCATCTGTTCGCCAGGATTCCACACTATCCCTTCTTCAGAAAGCTTTGTTTTAATTTGGAAAGGTGGCTCATGGTCAATTAACCAGCCATCTATCACAGCTTCTCGATAGCTGTAAATGTAAACAGGTTCGCCAAAAATTTCTGTGGTGTGTAGGGCTGGAGTTGCGGTTAAGCCAATCTTAACTGCGTCGAACTGCTCCAAAACTCGACGGTATTTCGAGACGTAATCGTTAAAATCTCGAAATTCCAGTTCTGTATCACTTAATTCTCGGTCGAGTAAATAGCCCCGGTGACACTCATCCACGACAATGCAATCATACTGATCTGCTGTGAGCATTGAGCTATCAGACGGGTAAAGAACTCGCTTTACCATACTCTGCACCGTTGCAATCTGAACTTTAGTATCGCGATCAGGTTCGGTGTCTTTCAAATCCTTAATCTCGAAGATATCAGCAAAAGTTTGCAGGTTCTCCATCCGGGAATCTTTGAAAGCGTTGGCGGTTTGCTCACCTAATGCAGTGCGATCAACTAAAAACAACACCCGCCGAAATCGCTTGGTTTTAAGTAACCGATACACCAAAGCAATGCAAGTTTTAGTTTTCCCTGTCCCTGTCGCCATCGCCACGAGTAATTCTCGTTGTCCCCGTGCTAAAGCAGATTCTACTGCTTCGATGGAGCAAATTTGATAATCCCGCAATTCCAGTCCATAGTTAAACCCTTCTTGAGTTAAACGCTTCTGTGCTTGGTCAACGTCTTGAGCTAATGCATCAAGTAACCCTTGGGGACTGTACCACGTTGGTAGGCACAGACGTAAATTAGTTGGTCGGCGCAAATCACAAAACCAAATCCCACTTTTAGTTTGAAGTTGCTGTAAGTATGGTCGTCCATTCGTCGCAAATACAAACGGCACTTTGTGATTTTGCCACAGTCCACCTGCGACAACTTCGCCCAAAACTTGAAAACCTTCACTGTAGCGTTTAGCTTGGTTCAGCGCACCTTCTGAGACATCTTTACTCTGGCGCTTGGCTTCAACTACTCCGACAATTTGCAAACCGCAGAATAATGCATAGTCGGCGCGTCCATTAGTAGTAGGATACTCTGCGATCGCTAAATTTCTTCCTTTTTGAGGACGCACACCATTTTGATAAGTCAATTCCTCTGAATCTGCTTCCCATCCGCATCGTTGCAGTTGACTATCAATCAGCCTCCGTGTCTCCCTCTCATCTAACAGCACACCACTCTCAGCGACTTGAGCTTGGGTAATAGTCTGCTGAATAATTTTCTCAGGCTGCTTTTCTGCCTGAGCCTGGATTTGCGCTAAATGATTCAACACCTCCTGAACTCTGGACTCTGCTTCCTTTGCCAAATCTTCAGCGACAAATCTACGCTGTGCCTCAGCTTCCGCCACCGAAAAATTCTTTTGCACCTCATCTCGCAAGCGTGCTAACTCGGCTTTGAGTGCCTGTGTCTCCGTTTTGGGGTCAGGTGGGGGAATAAACGGGCCAGGGTCAAATTGGCGCGAACCGCCAAAGGCTCGATGAAACCAAATCCCCAACACACGGGCATATTTCAGCCCACTTAACGCCGTGCGGTGATTTCCAGAAAGCTCATGAGTTGCCTGATTGCCAATCTTACGTAACTCATGGAACAAGCGATCAACTTCTCCTTTGATTAAACCGCGATCGCGCAATCGATTCAGCAAATTAATCTGCCGTTCATCAGCTACCTCATAAAGCCCAATTTTGGCAGCCGCTAACTGAGCCAGCAATTCACCAAACTGCCGCAACTTAATTAAACAAGTATTGGGGTCATCTGCAAAATACCGTTCAGCCAGAGCACCCAACCGCACAAGTTGCGTATCGTGGACTGCGAGGAATGAGAAGTTTAATGATGGCATACTTTTGGGGCAGGGGAGGTGGGGGAGGTGGGGGAGGTT
>NZ_VJXY01000155.1 GCF_014831675.1 Komarekiella delphini-convector SJRDD-AB1
GGGAGAAACAACGTAATAAGCAAAAAGCCAGTGTGTATTGGGGTTTCCAAACCAAAGACGCTCGCCGGAAAATGCAGCATTTATATCCGAGCTTAACCTAGCAAAGTTTGCTTGGTAGACTACTAGACTCGAATGGGACAAACAAACCCAACAGCATACTGAGAAACCCATTAAATACGAGTCACCGCCGAAAACCCCAAACCGCGTCACCTATCTCAGAGTTGCCTTACATATCTGGAAGCTGGTATCCCTTCGCTACGATGTGCCGATGCCAGAGAATATCGTCGTTACTCAATCAGGAGAAGCGTTAGGATTCTGGTCTTGGGTCATGGCACATCCTCAAATCCCTGTAATTCTTACGGAAGGAGAAAAAAAGGCAGGTTGTTTACTGTCGTTGGGTTTTGTAGCGAGCGCACTTCCGGGCATCTGGAACGGGCGCGTTGGCAAGGAAGATTTAGAACGACTTCACCCTGATTTAGTCCCAATGGCACAACCAGGACGGAAATACATTGTATTATTCGACTACGAAACTAAGCCCAAAACCAAACTCCAGGTTTTTCAAGCCACCCGCCGTACTTGTCAAGCTATTATCCAACAAGACTGTCAGTGTGAAGTGGCATTATTGCCTGGCCCAGAAAAAGGAATTGATGATTGGGTGGTAGTGTGATTTGAACGATATTTTTGCCAAACGGTCACGAAATGCTTCAAAACTCATTAGGACAAGATATACTTCATACTTTAATTGTGAGTTGTAAGAATGATAATCGTATAGTTGGGGGGAGACAGGGGTGAGCTTTGCTCACCCCTGTCTCATTAATAAAGAGAATGGGAAGAAGCTGCCGACGGCAGCTTCTTCATCCACCCGATGATTATCATTCTTATATCGTTGACGGCGATTCATGCCCAACAGTGTCTCGCTTGGGTTTGCGTTGCCCAACCCGTGTGCCTGACTTTTTCTCGCGGCTCTTATCTGTTTGCTGTTGCGTGTCCTGAGTTATCGTCTGAAGGTCAGCACTGGAATTACTAAGTAGCGTTTCAGTAATTTCAAGCGTTTGAGTAGATGTAGTTTTCTTGCGAGTCTGCTTTTTCTTCGGGGCTGGCTCTACGGGGATCTCGTTTGCTGTTGTGGTCGTGAATTCTTGTGGTGCAGGTACGTTTGGCTTTTTCCGAGTCCGCTTTGTTTTAAGTGGTGACTCTGTTTTAGATGAAGTGATTTCACTACCGACCAACGGAGTTTCAGGAGGGACTGCATTAGTCGGTACATCCGTTGAACCCATCCCTATTTGTAGCAAATGCCATAGATGTTCGCGGCGGCTCTCCATATAGCTAAGTTTTTCTTCGCCTTCAGTTGCTTCTATTGCCATGCGTTCGCACTGCGCTAGCGTTAGAGTATGCTCGTGTAATTGTTTTAAAGTTAAAGCTTTATTTCCATCATCTAATGCCGCAGCCACAGCTCTGATGAGCCAGTCTTTTAGGACTCCAAGACAGCCAATAGAATGTTCATAGAAGTAAAGCCAATGCTGCATTAATTCAGGAATATTAGTATCAAGAGGTACTTGCTTGAGGAGTGCCAATAACGCTGCCTGAAAATCCAAACGGTCTTGTTCATTTTGGTACAAATAGCGCGGAAAGTGGATATCCAGACCGCGCCGAGATGCTTGACCGCTTAAATTGCGGAAATTTAACAGTTCGTAAGTACCAATCAGGATGTGTAAAACACCCGTAACATTCGTCATCGATTTAATCCAATCCAACTGGTCTAAAAGCTTGCCAGCATTACTTCCAGTCCCAATCTTCATTAAATGTTGCGCTTCATCAAGGATAACCGCACGTACACCACGTTTGGTCATCGCTTCTTCTAATGCGTGGCGCAGTTCTGGAGAATCATTAAACTGGGAAGCTTTGCTACTAGTCAACCAAGAAAATTATGACAGGTGTAAATTAGGATATAACCGTTGGAATTTCACTCTGGCATCTGAAGCTGCAAAACGCCAATCGATTTTAGCTTTCTGCTGGTTACGCTCCTTTTCCC
>NZ_VJXY01000156.1 GCF_014831675.1 Komarekiella delphini-convector SJRDD-AB1
ATAGATCCTGCAATTACCAGCATCATTGTGGAGTCCCAGTTTCGGTTTATTGATTGAAGCGACCAGCTGCTTAAGGAGTTCTTCTTGGCGCATTAAAGCAGCAAGTAATTCCGATGTTTCTTGAGGGTTCATTTGTTTAGTACGAATGCATTTTCATCGACGCTTGGCGCAGCCTTATTAGAGTTATTGTTTTTAGATGTACCCGGTCTTGTGTATTGTTTTTTACTGTTTAGAGCTTTTACTACTGGCTCTACTATCCAAAGGAGCATTTATTAACATACTAGTTGCTTTACAATTGCAGTACAAAGTCAAATTTTCACCACGCCTCATCCTCCTTTGGAGATGAGGTTTTTATTTGCCGTTAGAATAATCTGCCTCGCAAACTGGCTTTGTCCCAAGAAATATTTGAGCAGTTGTTAAATTTGTTTGCCAAGCTTTGAAGTATAATTTGTAACTTTGTAACAGGTTAAACTACCATTTTTCTGTCTGGTATACGTCAAATATGCTGTTATATGCAGTATAGTAACCTTGCAAGGACTGTTTTGGTTATTAACCTCGTCTCACTTTGATGACGAGGTTTTTGTTTTTGAAGTGGAATAAACCGCTTTGTAAATCATTTCATTTGATTTCGGGTGAATAGTTGAATGCGTGAAATGCCGTTGCATACATGATGCGTATCAGTATCTTTTGAGATATTCGTTTGATATTATTCAAGAACTTAAGTTGCTATCATACCCATTGGAAAGGTTATTTGGTGATCGCAATTAGATTTGAATCTATGCGATCACCTCTGTCTTTACTGTGTTCTCAATACTCCAAGGGCAGCATCAACACCTTCTGTGCCAGATACAGCGTGATTTCCGGTAGTGGAAAGTCAGTGTATGGGATTGACTGGCGTAGTACCTCAATATCTGTGTCTTCTTCACATATTAGAGTACCTGACTGGTTCTCTACCACCAACCGCCACACCTGAAATTCTCGCAGCCGAGGATTAGACTGAAGCTGGTGTTGATAGGAGCCAATCGCATCCAGCAGCCAGTAGCACTGGGTTGTTTGAGCTAAATACTTGACTCCCTCTGTGTAGCGGAGCATACCTAAAGAGTGCCTGTAAACAACTTCCGAGCCTGTGAATTGTTCTAAGTCTGCAATTATCTCAACAGCGGTTTTCGCAGTAGTATTTGTCATGGGTGAAATTCCTGTTTGTAACTTCAACGTCACATTTGTGTAGTATCGACAGTTTCTTCTTCCGTTATCTCGCCATCTGCCGATTCTGCGACAAAACCATACCGCACTCCCAGCGTGTTTAAATCTAAATCCGAATCTAGAATGCGTCCTAGCTCAGAAACGATAAAAACGCCTGTTTCTTGGTCGTAGCTGAGTTTCATAATTTCACCTATTTAGCTGAATAAAAAGCTCTGTTGCAGTACATCAGTTTGTAACCAGTCAGTTCTATGATTTCTGCATTGGGGTCGCTTGGAGCAAAAGAGTTTTGTCTTTTAATTTTTCAAACCCCGTTTCTTGAACAGTTGTAATTGTTGTAGCTTGTGTCATATTTGGTTGTCCACGATTTAGGTTAAAGGCGATTGGTTGCTCCTGTTAACAATCGCCTTCTTTATCAGAACTACGCCACTACCAACTCTCGACTAACTGTTGGCGCTTCACTCTTCACCAAAGCCGTCACCCTGGATAATGCCTCAATCGCCTCTTTTACGCTCCAATACTGGATACCATCCCCACACCGCCAGTAGTAGGTCTTGAGGTCGTTGTCCCAAAAGCATTCTGGATTCCTGACTTTGAACAGGATTCCCAAGAATTCCCCATCAATATATACGTTGTGAGCAGTTTGAATATTAGTACTAGTCCACCAAAGTTATTTTGACAGGTTGCTCTGTAGGTGAAATAATGGTATGAAAACACTTTTAAAAGTTATGTCAGCTAAATATACTGTTAGCCTAACTCAAGAGGAACAAGATAAACTATT
>NZ_VJXY01000157.1 GCF_014831675.1 Komarekiella delphini-convector SJRDD-AB1
GCGATCGCTTGCTGTTTCAACTCCACTACTGTACTAGTGTGCAACCGCCAAGCTGTCACCTTCAAAGATTCCGGTAGGTTCTGCCGTTGCTTTTGATCCCAATCCCAAATTGGATACTCAATCAATCGCGGTGATCGGTGCAATTCAACTAGTGCGGTGTGAATTAATTTCCATGTGGCTCGGTGGTCTGGGTGAGGATCGTATCGCCACGGTAAAAAAATAATTTGCGGGGATATTTCTGTTAAATAGGTACGGCAACTATCCACTGCACTTTTATACTGGACTGAAATTGAGCCGTCTTGCATTCTGTAAAAGGTAACAGCATTAGCCTCTACTCCCAGAACTGAGAGCGCCGAAAGTGTTTCACTTTCACGTAACGCCCGGAGTGCAGGCGCGGGATATTTCAGTGAGCGAGGGTGTGAAAGCGTACCATCACTAATGACCAAAACTCGCACATCACAATTTAAAGAACGCAGCAGAGCGATCGCACCACCGCAACCCAACGTTTCATCATCTGGATGAGGTGCAACGATTAACACCGGACTCCAGGCGATATCTTTGATTGAATACCAGGGCAAAATGCTAGAATTGTCTAACGGTGATGCAGTATTAACCTGTTTATTGATCATTCCAAAGTATGTAAGCAGGATTACTTTGCCCCAAGACGTACTCGCCAACATTTGCCAACGCTGCATCAAAAGCAGGCTGACGTAAGTAAAGGGTTAAATCTCGAATGATGCGTTCCATTGAATTTGGTGGTAATAACCCGCGGGTTCCTACAGAACGCTCACACAACTGGATCACGTCAATGCAGATTTGTTCTATTGCCGTCCGTACCATGTTTGCATAGGCGACAAGTTGGTTAGCTTGGGGGTTTGGTATCGTGGGATTACCACCAAATACTGGTGCGTACGCAGCTACCACATCCGCAGCCCCCCGCAGCCAGAGATTACCGCTTTCAATGGCGATCGCCATTCTGCCTAGCCGTTCTTTTTGGTAGGGGTCATTTGTATATTCCAACTTCTGGAGATACTGGCGAGTCAAGTCAAACAGTGCTTCTGCTCCACCTAGTTGCACCGCGGCAAACCGAATTACTCCAGTGGATAACCAAGGTTGTCTATAGTAGTCGCCTGGTTTACCAATTAATGCACTCTGCTCTAACTCAACATTGCTAAAATCTACTTTGTAGCTAGCAGTTGCTCGCATTCCAGAAGGCTCCCACCAAGTAGGATCACTCACTGTTTTCACCTGATCCATCGGCACAATGCACATTTGCCAATTTCCATCAGCTAGCGCTCCATTCACAAAGGGACGCTCAACATAGCCAGCCCCAGAACAAAAGGTTTTGGAGCCTTCTAGTCGATAGCGTCCGTTTTCCAGGGGAATAATCTTGACACCATCAGACGCTTCAGCATTCCAAACCCCAAAGATTTTGTGGCGAGCGCGAGCATCATGAGTGTAAGCTGCGATTTGTTCTCTGGTACTAAAAGTTTGAATCAGTTGTAAGGCGTTGACGTGACCTTCATAAATTCGACCAACCGCTAGATTACCACGCCCCATCTGCTTCAGCAGCATCAATGTCTGGTAGGTAACGTTGGCATCAATTCCTGCACCCCATCCACCTAACTCCCGGTGCAATGGTGCAGCCAATAAGCCAGCTTCAGCAATCAGTTCAAATTCACGTTTAGGAAAAGCGCCGTTGCAATCGATGACGGTAGCATTAGTTGCACAATAATCGGCAATTTCATTAGCACGGATTAACGCAAGAGTAGCTTTTGAATCATCTTGCCAATTTTGGATGACGACATCCTTTGATAATTGAGTAGTAATAGTCAGCTCCTCTAGTTAATCTTTCTTCATAATTATTCATTGAACATAATAAAATTCAGTCGGCTAATACCTCTATCTTCTGCGTGATTTTACCCTCATCA
>NZ_VJXY01000158.1 GCF_014831675.1 Komarekiella delphini-convector SJRDD-AB1
GTGAACCACGAGTCCGTAAACGCCGCCCAAAAGCTTACCCCTTAATGACCAAACCCCGGCATGAGTTACGCAAGCAATTGCAAACAGCTTAAACCACAAGTGTTTCGGCTTTTCTTAGTGCCATTCGACTCTGAGGATTGCCCTCGAAGTCTACTGTCCACAGCTTGGAGTTGTGAAAGATTCTTAAGCCAAAACATGTATAGTCGTGAGCCAGATTTTCAATGCTTTCGTAGCTCTTAGCCGATTTGTAATCAAAACTTCGTTTGTTAACTCTCAAGCTTTTTTCACGCGGGTAGGTTTGGATTACCAAGTACTCTCTCTCGTAAAAGGGATTGAATTCTGTGGCAATGTTCGCGTTGAAGAAAAGGAAATCTTTCAAGGTATCCATTGTTTCTCCTGATTGGAGTTTAAGTTTTTATTATCTAGCAGATATAATTCTAGGAATTATGTCTAATTATCTAAGTTGAAAAGCTTGCTTTTTCAGGTAGAATCATTAAAAATAAATATATGCGAAAACTTAGATGGAAGTTTTAAGCAGTAGATCCAACGGAAAACTCTACCAAACACAGTCTGCTTTTGCGGACTTTTTTATGTAGTTAAATTTCCAGATATAATTCCAGCAGTTATGTTTAAAAGATTGCTGAAAAAGCTTGTATTTAAGAAGTAAGCTGACAAACATAAATATGTTATGTAAATGCATTTTGTATTTACATGATTGTCACTGACTAAGGTGATACGGTTATACCCGCATAAGTCCGCGTTTGCGGACTTTCCTTAATTAATTGGAAAAAGAGGTTAAACCAATCAAAGACTTAAACCTGTTAAGGTAAGGGCATATTTTCAGAGAAGAGACAATTTAACACTTGGACAGTCTGCTGGCATTGGGTAAACTCTCGCTTGAGTTGTGATGCTGTTACAGAAACCAAAGCGAGTGCCAAAACCAACAGCAGGGGATTGTTTTTGGCAACCCCCAACCACCAACGCCATTCACCAAAAGGCAATTGTGGTAATGAGAGTTTTGGCAGAGAGAATAACCGTGGGAACCAGTCAAGAGCAATTTTATTTCCCGGCAACCATTCTTCTTGAAGATTCACGAAGATGACACTGATGCGAGGATTCTGCTCAACCATCGATGCCGTCTTGAGTGCCGATGGTTGCGCCCTCGCATCAGGTGTAAGAAAACCCATCACGACGAGTTTATGCGTATTATTTAACCCGTAAAGATTGAGTTGCCCGACTGCTTGGTAAATGGTATCGCGGTCAAGGTACTTTTTTACCTCTGCGATCGCTCCACCTTGCCAACTGGTGACAATATCAGCCCGTCCTCCATTAGCTTGAACTTCCAGATGAGTTTGAAATCCGCGTTGGGTTAGGCGATCGCTGATATATTTTTGTAAGTCTCGTTCTTGCCAGCGGTCAGGAAAGCCGGCAAGTTCTACAAATTTGGATGGAAGCATAAATTAGATCTGTACAGCCAAATCAACAACTTCAAGAACATCTGGCAACCAGCGAACGTGTTCAACGATTTTGTCGTGAGTCCTGGCTTTATCCCGCGTCACAGTTCCCCACTGCTTACCTGCTTGAGTCAGATGCCAGATGTTTTTGCGGCATTGTTTACCAGCAGAGTTGATCTTGATTTCGACTTGTTTAGTCTGCAAACCAGCAGCTTCCAAAACACGATTAACTATTTGGGGTTTAATTGGCTTGGGTAGTCCTTGCTGCTCGGCATATAATTCACCAATTGTAGTTGGGGACAAATGTCGATCAAGAGTCGCTATAATTTCCCCAATTGCCCCCACTAACTCATTTGCCATCGGAGCTATTTCTGGGTACAGCGCTTGTACACCTCGTACAACTGTGATTGTCTGTAATTCTGAACTTAACTTTGTACCAGCAAGAACCTTTTGCCCAAAGTTAACGAGTTCAT
>NZ_VJXY01000159.1 GCF_014831675.1 Komarekiella delphini-convector SJRDD-AB1
TGCAAAATTCTTGTCAAGAACTTTGAGAGAACTCTAGTTAATGCAACTGCCAAGATTAATCTTTGTTTTATTCGGTTGATGGTTAAAAGGCTTGCAGCCTCTTGTTAGATGTCAAATGAGTTCTATAGAACCCATTTGAGATCTATACAGGAGGGCAATCGAATTTGGCTGAACTACGAGCTAAGTTACAAATTTTATAGATTGATCGTCAGGATTTTTTTCTTGCTTTTTTTGTCGCTCAATACGACTGTATTGTAGGGTAATGTATCCGTTCCCAGCGGAATTGGCAGCCTAAAACTGGGGCTTTTACGATCGAGTTCGCCTAAATCAATGCTTTTCTTTATATCGCCATCTGTTGCCAGATAAGCGGTAAGTTCGCCTTTATAATCTTCAATTAAAAAGTCTCTAAAGAAAACGACTTCCCCACCATCAGGATCTATACCAAGGATGACCGTACCGCTGAAAGTTACGCCTTTTCGTTCTTCATCAACCGTTGCCATTGTGATTTCCGAGGGGTCTTGACCTGACATATCTGCCATAAACTTTTTCCTGGGCGAATTCTCAACAATTGAAAATGATTTTACAAGAACGCTATGGGCGATCGCAAAACTCTCAGGACGTATTTCTGCATCAGGCTTTTTTTCTTCAACCCCTCAGCCCTTCCCAGTGAACTGAAACGAAAGGGCAGATTTGATGAAAATTTTTTCGTGGATCTACCGTCTGAGCCAGAACGCTGCCAAATTCTCAAGATTCACTTGGAGCGATTTGGTATTGCTGTGGAGGATGAATATTTAGAGGCGATCGCTGCCAATACTGCGAAGTTTTCAGGTGCAGAACTGGAAACGCTAGCGGCAGAAGCAGCATTGCTGGCATTTGATGAGGGTAGACCGCAGCAGGTGACGTTGGGAGATTTGATGCAGTGCTGTGAAAATATCACGCCGCTTGCAATCCAGGATGCAGCTTCAGTTGAGCGAATGCAAGCGTGGTCTAAAACTGCCAGGGCTGCTTCTAGTCAAGTTGCCCAAGCAACAACTAAGTCTCTGAAAACTGCGCGATTTCGGAATTTGAATTGATGAATTAGGCGATCGCTTCTACTGAAATAGGAGCAATCGCACTTTTGTTTTGATTGAACGCTACGCGTAAAAAAGGTGAATTTTAGTTCAGGAATTGGTGGTAGTTTTTATGACAACAACAGACTTAGTAACTTACTACGGACAAACAAGCCGAATCGACCAACTTGTTGATAAGTACGGCGCATGTTTAGAACAGATCAACAGAGAAACAAAACTCCTGCTGCGTATGGCGTTAACCCACTATGTCTTTATGCAACAAAAATGTAATCCTGACAATTATTCTGTAACAGAACCTTTACGAGATGCACTGTTTGTCAGATTTGTTTGTGAAGATATCCCGCGAATTTTGTATGATATTTGTTCTTTGTTGCAGGGGCTAACTGTTGATGAAGCTGAAACATTACTAGAAGCATTGCAGCATCAAATCCGCTGGGGCAATGCCCGAACAATTGTGAATCATTAGCTGATTACAGATGAACATCTAATTTCCAGGTGTTCATCTACAAATTAATCGAAGAAAAAAAACATGGAAATATATCTTGTCTTTGTTGATGCCATCCGCAACAGCAATAAATTCTGGTCAGCCAAAGTCGAAGATACTCAGCTAACTGTGGAGTGGGGTCGAGTTGGTTACAATTCTCAAACCAAAGTCCATTCTTTAGTGAGTAATCAAAAAGCAAATTTCAAGGGCTTTGTTGCATGAAACGGAAAAAAGATAAACTTCACTCAATAGAAGGGCGAATTAATTTTCCACTTTGTAGCTAACTGGTTTACCTAAATGAATCATGCGATTGAGCGCAGCACACTGCAAG
>NZ_VJXY01000160.1 GCF_014831675.1 Komarekiella delphini-convector SJRDD-AB1
GGGTGAAGACCAAACACTGCTGTGCTACAAACCGACTTACTTTCACACTGAACAGAACTTAGCACAACTGATACACAACAAGTTAAGCCAATCAGTTGTACAAGATATGCCGCGTGTGAGTGACTGGATCGAGCGCTTTACCAAGACTCGCAAAATCCAGCTTTCAGAGCAGCAGCGGCTAGCGGTAGAAATGGCTGCTTACTCTCGTGTAATGATTTTGACTGGTGGCCCTGGTTGCGGCAAAACTTTCACCACCCACACGATCGTTAGCTTGTGGCAAGCAATGGGTAAATCTATCGCCCTTGCTGCTCCCACTGGACGCGCTGCTCAACGCTTGGGCGAGATGACCCAGCTAGAGGCTAAGACTATTCACCGCTTGTTGGAATTCGACCCGAAAACAATGGGTTTTAAATGCGGTAGCGAAAATCCTTTACCCCATAATGCAATTATTGCGGATGAAGCATCGATGCTTGATTTGTTTCTGGCGTATTCTTTAGTTAAGGCGATCGCCCTTGGTTCACAACTATTATTAGTGGGAGATATCGACCAGTTACCCTCGGTTGGGCCTGGTCAAATCCTCGCTGACCTCATCAATTCTGGTCGTGTGCCTGTAGTGCGATTAACCCAAGTTTTCCGCCAAGCCCAGCAGAGCGCCATTATTACTGCCGCACATCAAATTAATCTTGGGATTTACCCTACAATCGAGCCAATAAGTGATAATCCCGTGTCTGACTGTCTTTGGCACGGCGGCGGATTTGAGCCTGAGCACGGTGTTCAAGCAATCTGCGAGTTAATTACTGACTTAATTCCTCGCTTAGGCTTTAATCCGGCAACTGATGTTCAAGTCCTTTGCCCCATGACACGAGGATTAGTTGGTACACGTAATCTAAACACCGTGTTGCAGCAGTTGATTAATCCTCCTGCGCCGGAAAAGGTGGAAATTACCAGAGGCGGGATTTTATTGCGAGAGGGCGATCGCATCATCCAATTAACAAACGACTACAACCGCGAAGTTTTCAACGGCGACTTGGGAATTATCCAGAGCATTGATACTGTTGAGCAAGAAGTAATTGTGCAATATGGTGAGCGTACTGTTATTTACGATTACGCAGACTTGAATGAAATTGCCCTCGCCTGGAGCGTTACTGTGCATAAAAGCCAGGGGTCAGAGTATCCGGTGGTGATTCTGCCAATCTATATGCAACACTATATGATGCTGTCGCGCAATCTGTTTTACACTGGGCTAACCCGTGCCAAAAAGCTAGCCATTGTCGTTGGTGCTAAAAAAGCAATTTCCCTGGCAGTGCGTTCTACTGATGACAAAGAGCGTTACACAAGGTTACAGCATCGGTTGATTCATGCTGGGCGTTCATCAGTAGGTAATTTAAATTCTTGAAGAAGGTAGCAATGCTGCCTTCTTCAATGGATCATCCTGGGAGCAAAAATAGACATAAGCTCAACAATTATGTCTCATCTTTTCATTTAATCTGATTACTTTTTTGAGATTAATCATTAAGATAGGTAGAAAAATTTACAAACTTCTAGTATTTTTCTAATTTAGATAACTGGAATCAGTTTCAACAACTACTTTCAGCGGAACATAACAAAACTATTTATGTCTAAATCTTTAGTTTAATAGTTGAACTTTTTAAATTAATTTGAAAACATAACATACATCAAAAGCCAGCTATTCAAATAAAGGATTATTTAAGATGTCTGATGTTAATTTTGTCAAATTAGTTGAAATTCTTGACCACTTTGGGTTTACAAAGGGAAGTTTCACAGGTGAATCAGAACGCATACTTTACCTCCTCCCAGGATATGAAAATTATCGTTTAGGCTTTAGATGGGT
>NZ_VJXY01000161.1 GCF_014831675.1 Komarekiella delphini-convector SJRDD-AB1
GGAAAAGGAGCGTAACCAGCAGAAAGCTAAAATCGATTGGCGTTTTGCAGCTTCAGATGCCAGAGTGAAATTCCAACGGTTATATCCTAATTTACACCTGTCATAATTTTCTTGGTTGACTAGTAGTCGAATCGCTGTTTGATTCTGGCAGAGATGCCGCTGATTTCATCGAACAGAGGGAGGAGAGATTCGTCCTGGAGCGACGCTCGATCAAAATCTGCAAAGGTGACTTTTTTCCTTCTAACTCTGCAATAATAGTCTCTTCTAGTTGGTGATAGAAGTCGCGGATTTGTTGCTGATTACGCTCCATATTGGCAGCAATCTTTTGCATATATATTTGATTGAATGCATCAGGCGCAGACTCCGCTAACCTATCCGTGACTCTATCAACCAACTTGGCAAATCCTTCTGATGATGCTGTACTAAGTCCTTGAATGGTAGCATTAAAGTCTATGGATTCATCTTCGTTACTGATAGTCTCAATAATCAGATCGCATTCCTGCTGGCTGTACTCCTCTTTTTCTTCAAGTCCTGAAGCTTCGATAATCTTCAGGGTGTCAGCTAAAGAAACTTTACTACCAATTAGATCGCTGATAATAGCCTTCAATTCAAAAAGGCTTACTGGCTTAGACTTACTAGCTTTTTTAGACTTACTGTCTGACTTTTGCGGTGGAACTGGTTTTGATTCTAAGTGGTCAGGAGGATGGAAGGTTTCTTGATTTTTAAAGTTTTGTACAGCTGGCTCAAAAGAGTTACTAATATCGTGGTGACTATACTCGTATTGGTCTATAGGTAAGCCACAAGCAGTCAAGATGGAATCTACATCTTCAAGAGATAATTCATATTTCTCTTGAAGGGATTGTTTATTGTGAGGGATGTTGTCAAGAGCTTCAGAGTTATTATCCATTATTGTCCTTGGGTGTTTTTAGCTAAACATTTCTTGAAAAGTGTCATCATCTTGATGATAGATGAAGTCATCAGGTGTGTACTCAGCCTGAGTTTCTGTAGAAGAAGTAAAACATGGTTCGACTTGCTCAACTAAATCGAGTGCCCCCAGCTTGTTCTTACTTGCAGGAGGAGCAAGCACAGATGTAAGTTTTTCTGCTGTTGCTGGTTGTCGTGGCATCAGTGATTTTGTGCTTAAAAACTTATCATTAGATATCGCTTGCTCCCCTTCATCTAAAAGCCCAAAATTCTCTGCTAAATAATTAATATGCATTCTCAGCTTATAGATAGCAGCTCTTGCGTATTGCTTGAGTTGTTCGTCAGAGTATTCTCCTTTCTCTTTCAGGGCAAAAGGAAGCCAGTAAGCTCTAGTTGCTCCAATAACCTTTTCCTTTTCTGTAATCGCTGCGTTCTTAGAACGTAAAAAATTAGTGAGAATTCCATCTAAACTCTCCACATCAATATCTGTGCGGAATCGATACGGGACACGCTTAGACATGAGTTAAACCGCTCCTCACAGTAGATTGGTTATTTTTAGGCTTGATGCTGTAAAGGTAGAAAAATAATCCATACACATCTGTGAGGCGGTAATTAAGAGACTTGGTTGAAATTTGATTAGAAAAGCTGTTAAATATTTGCTTCTCTAGATGTTCGCACCAATTAACTGTAGAGAAGGAGAACAAGCTATTTAGCTCAGAGCGGAATGGCACTAAGAAAAGCCGAAACACTTGTGGTTTAAGCTGTTTGCAATTGCTTGCGTAACTCATGCCGGGGTTTGGTCATTAAGGGGTAAGCTTTTGGGCGGCGTTTACGGACTCGTGGTTCAC
>NZ_VJXY01000162.1 GCF_014831675.1 Komarekiella delphini-convector SJRDD-AB1
TACTAGCGTCCAATACTCCACCAGTTCTTCTGGTTGCCAGTTTCGTTTCATTAACCCTCATTCACTTGATACAGAGTACTCTTAATACTCTGTACTGGAAAAATTTATCTCTAGTCAATATATGTATTAGTAAATTTATTACTCAAAATATTTCTCAATTTTTATATACTTAAAGTTAAATTCTCTAAAGCTGATTTTGCTACTATCTCTGCTCTCGCTGATGTGACTTTTTGGTAGCGGAGAGTTGTTTGAATGTTTTCATGTCCCATCAGCGCTCGTAATTCTTCAATTCCCATTAATCCTACTCGCTCGGTCGCAAATGTATGGCGTAAGTCATGCAGCCTAATCCCTTTTAATTTCTCGCTTTGGTCAATCATTTCTCGCCAGTCTGCCGCTACAGCCTCATAACTGACTGGTGTTACAACTTTAGTCGTTGGGTGTTGGGCAGTGAATAATGCTGTTGAAGCCGGATGCCGATAATATTTTATATAGTTTTTTAAAGCTAATTCTGCATCTTCACTATAAAAGCACCAGCGTTGTTTGTTGCCTTTTCCCACTACCTGAAATTTACGTTGTGACTGAAAAATTTGTGTTAATTCTAGTGATAGTAATTCTCCAATCCTAGCTCCACTTCGATGCAGTAAGCGGACTATCGTCTCCATCCTTGCATTAGATTTTTTTAACAAATCATACAAAATATCTAACTCTTGAGGCGTGAGGTAGCGTATAATCTCGTCACTCTTGTGTTCTTTACGTTCTCTTTCTGGTTTCCTTCGACTCAGACGACTAGCTGGGTTTGATTGAATATAGCCAGATTCAACAGCAAAATTAAACAGAGCGCTGATTATCGCTTGATGGCGATTATGTGTTGTGTATCTTAAATCATCTAACCCAGCTAAGTAGTCTTTTAGGAGTTGACGGTCTACTAACTCTATAGACAAGGAGCCATGCAATTTCAGCAAAGATAGTAGCGTTTGTTCATAGGATTTTACTGTACTAACAGCCAATCCTTGTCGAGAAAGAAAAGCTGTAGCTACTTGTGCTAATGTAGTTGTCAAGTTTCACCTCTCTATTTAATTAAAAGTACTGCTATCCATTTTAAATACGCACTTGTGTAAAATAATTAGTTATATACTTTAGTACATATTAAAAGCATGGATAATACCCCCCAACCCCAAGAAACGCTGTCAGAGTACGTTAAAAGAATACGCACAAGCCTTTCGCTAAGTCAAAATGATTTGGCAACTAAGGCAGGCATTCATCTTCAAAGTTTAGGTAAGATTGAACGAGGCATGACTACTAAGCTCAATAGTAAAAGCCAGCGTGGATTAGCTCTAGCATTGCAGGTTCCATCTGAGTACCTGGATGCCGTTATCCGGGGTGTACCCATGTCTGCAACCGATATCCTCAAATTTTGTCCTCACTGCTGGACTCCCGGAACAACTCTTGAAGAAATCTGGTTGTTGCCGCGATCGCAGTTCTGTTTCTTGTGCGGTACTGGCTTACGTAATAGTTGCACTCAGTGTAATGAACCAATTACATCATTGAAATTTCGGTTTTGTCCTTACTGTGGCTTTCCTTATAAGGCATCTAAGGATTCTGAATCTTAAAGCTAGTCATGAGAATTATAGTATTATTTATTACTTTTATTTGAAATTACTTGAGTCAAATTTTCTCACTTTTTTAAACTGAACCGTTTAGTTTGCACTTGGTGACAGCTTCGCCAGCTCTTCCCCTA
>NZ_VJXY01000046.1 GCF_014831675.1 Komarekiella delphini-convector SJRDD-AB1
ACTGCACCGTTGCTCTAGTCTAGCTTTCTCTGCATAGCTAGCCCTAAACGTGATAGTTATTTCTCGCTTATCATCTGGAGATACTGACCGATTGCTTAATGTGTCAGCTAGTTGATTACTAAGATTGGTACGGGGGTCTGGTTGCATAACTAATTAGACGGAGAGTTATCTGATTTTTTATTTTTTCACCGAGTCATTCGCTGTAGCTGCGATGGCGCAAAGCGCCAAGCAGGTAGGCGAATGACTCGGAAACTTCAGTTACTTCATGCTTATTATTTGGGTATTTTATTGGATTTAACGGGGGTTTGGGGGACACCCCCAACAAGCAAACACGCCGCTATTCCGTAGGAATAGCAGCGCCCTTGGCGCGTTACGGCGTATTGCTTGCCTATGCCCCAACGCGCAACCAAGGGCAGGGAGAAACCCGGACACAAAACGGGTCAGCGCGGTTGGACTCAATTCAGTTTCACAACGAGTAACTGTATGCACTACCTCAGTGTAACTGTGGTAATGCCTCTTGATGATACATTAATCTCCTGTACTGACTCACTAACATCTTAAAGTTGATTATCGTTACATCTATACATAAATATTCAATTTGGAATCACGTCAGTTTGTTTCTACAATGGAGTCATTTGTTATGAATGCTGAGTATGCCTCGCAAACCGAAAGCTGTTCCTTTATCTAAAGTAGATGACATTCAAGCTAGTCTCAAACAAAAGGCGGCGACTCCTAAGACTATTAGCCTGTCTGATTTAATCTTGAGTTTAGCTAAACCGATTCAGGATATGTTAGACGCTGGCTACGATTATTCAGATGTAGCTGATGTATTTAAAGGTCATGGGGTAGAACTGGCGGCTAGTGGTTTAAAGAGTTTTCATAAAAAAGCTTCAACATCAACTGATAATATCTCCAGTAATGAATCTAATTCTTTAGCGATTGATTCTCAAGTTGATAATGGCTCGGAGTCGTCATCAACTGATTCATCAACTGTAACTAATGACTCGGCTTCAACAGTAGAACTGGGTAGTTCATCAACTGATAGTAGTGAAATATCTGAGCCGTCACCATCTCAAACGACAAAACGAAAGAAACCAAAAGCTGAGACTTCTTCCCAATTCAACGTCACTGATAGGAGTAATGTATGAAACGTATCGTGATGATTCTGGGGGGCAAGGGTGGTACAGGAAAGACTGCCTTTACTCGCTTACTATTAGATGTAATGCACTCAAAGGGCATTAATTATCTAGCTTATGATGCCGATACAGAGAATCCAGAGTTGTACGATTATTATCAAAACTTTGGTAATGGCGTGAGGCTGTTGAACTTCCTGGAGGTAGCAGAGGCAAAACGCTTCTTTACAGAAATCAAAGCTGAATCACCCGACTCAGTAATAGTAGATATGCCAGGGGCATCAAGCAATAAAACCAGGGAGATTATCAGTAAGTTTGGGCTGTTCAAGATTGCAGGTGATTTGGGTTATCGGGTAACGCTGGTGACTGTATTAAACCTTGGTTACTCGGTGATAACCAGCTTAAAAACTATGGCTGAGTTTTGTGGTAATCAGGCTGATTATGTGATAGTGAAAAATCTCTGTTGGGATAAAGGTTCAGGTTTTCAACGTTGGGAGAATAGTAAAACGTCGGCGGCGATCGCTGAACTAAAAGGCATAGAAATAGAAATGCCAGAGCTAGACTACTCAACCTTTGACACGTTAACAGAGAAAGGTCTGCCTTACTCGGCTGCTACTGAAGATAATGGATTTCCTTTTGGAGATTATCTGTTGGTGAGTGGGTTTTTAGCTCAGGCTAAACCAGAACTTGAAAAGGCTGGGGTTTATTTAGGATTAGAGCAACCATCAGTAAATCTTGCTTCACCATCAAATACCTCAACTTCAAATCAGCCAGAGGTAACTGTATCTACTTCTCGTCGGGGGCGTAAAAAAGCTAATGAATAATGACTCTAATGGTAACGGCAATCATCACAATTCCCATCCTTCAGTTACCAATTCAGTAGAACTGAGTGAACTAGGGGAGGTGAAAACGGCACTAGGCAGATTATATAAGGAATTTGAAAGTTTTAAGCAGTCACAGAAAACGGAACGTTCTAACGATAGGGCAGAGTTACAAGCATGGGCGCAAACGAATTTAGTTCAGAGTCAACTCCTCACCAAAGCGATGGCGACAATCGAGATCCTGACAAACGAATTGAAGAATCAGAATCTCTCCTCGAACGAGTCCGAGCAGAGCAACGCCGATTTGATGCAGCAATTGACTCCCTTACTGACACAGTTAAAGGATACGCCAAAGTCAACAGCGACATTAGAGAGCTTAGAATTCAAAGGGCTGAAAAGCGAAGTATTGCAGTTGAAGCAGAACTGGAACGAACTGTTGATTCACACGAAGCAATTGACTACGGTGATTCAGGAGTTGAAGAAGAACCCCCCGAAAGTTACCACCATAGAAAAAGAGGTTTCTCACGATAAACCAGCAGCAATGTATGGGGCAATGTCAGCTGCTACTGCATTTTTTACTTTGTTCTTTTTCTTTATGGTTAATCAAGTTATTCCGGTAAAAATATCGGACGATATCCACAACTATTTACAAGGTATCTGGCAACGTACAGGCTATAGCAATGTCAAGTTACAGCGAATTGAGAAGCGGATGAGGACTGATCCAAACCAAAGATGAGGGGGCAAGATATAGCCAGAGGGGTAAACACTATAACGGGATATTTGCCCCTGTGAATATAAATCATTAACGAGTATTTGCTGAATCTATTGTTGAAGATTCAATCTGATTTAGGTCACAGGAATATACAAAACACGGCTAAGTATACAAAACTTAAAACCATGAATCATAAGACATTTCAACGGGGTATTTAAAACGTCAAGATGGAACCGACCATTGAGCAACTTAAAGCATTCTTTGACTTTTGCGTTCGTGCTAGTAATTTACTTAGAGACATAGCATTGGTTAGATTTGATGAAAGAACAAGCCGAATCGTGATTTTGATAGGCGAAACTATTCAAGTAGAAATTCTTAGTAATGGGGAGAACATCATCGGATGAGCAACTATTTGAGCCTTAGCGAGGCAGAACTACGAAAATACGTAATTGCCAACCCTGACGATGAAGAGGCATTTCAGCACTATTTGAGCATTATGAGAGCTAAACCGGGGCGGGTGGTAGTCAGCACTCCTGAGCAATTGGAAGCTGAACTAAGACGGCGTATTAATCAAGCTAGTTAACATAGAACCCGTTACTGACATGACAGTAACGGATTTTTTTCAATCTAGCAGCTTGACTCAATGAGAATTTTGTCACTTGCCTGAAGCCATCATCTTGTTGTAACGGCGGTCGCAGAACTTCAACCAATCTTCTCGGCAGATAACAACAGTGCGATTTTTCTTGAAAGCGTAGTACTCAATTGTGGCTCGAACAAAGTACCCAGACTCATAGATGCAATCCTTGATGGTTCCCCGCTGCCAATTTTTATCACCCTCATGGAATGCTACGCGATCGCCTTTTTTAAACCCATGACCTGCGTTGACTTTATTGACCGTTTGTTGATCACTTGTTGACCATTGGTCAACTCTTTTAACTTCTTGCTGTGAGGTAGTTTCAGAATTTGTGTTGACTTTGTTGACCTTTTGTTGACCTTTTGTTGACCCGTGGTCAACTCTTTCAACTTCATGCTGTAAGCCAGTTTCGGAATTTTGTTGACCAGTGTTGACCAAATTCTCTATAAAATCAGTTTTTTCAAAATTATTTAGATGTTCATCTAAATAATCTTGCTTTTTAGAATCGTGTACAAATTGGTCAACAAAGTCAACATTTTTTTGTAACTCATACACATCAATGGTTTGAGGTTGTTGATCCCTGGTTAACAAGGAGTCAACAAAGTCAACATTTTTACTGAGATTTGGAATATAGTGTTTAGCTACCTGTTTAATGACCCCAGTACGGATAAGAGATTGACAATCCTGCTCAATCTCAGAAGATGGTACTTTTTGCATTGCTTTGATGCCTGCTTTAATCTGCCGAACCGTAACACCTGATGGATGCTTATCGATATATTCTTTGATTTTTAAGAAGTTGCCTGCTAGCGATTGTTGGTCGCTGTTGAGGGCATAGAGTAGCCTTGCTTGTGCCAAGTAGAAGTCAATTACACGGCAGGCCACAGCCATTATTTGACCGTTGATGAATTGGTGTGGTGTGGATTCACCAGCTAACACCGCATTTACTAGGTGTAGCCAGAGTGCGAATCTACCCAAATACGTTTGGAATTTTGGGTAAGTGTTTTTTAAGCCTGGGTGTTCTTCTGCTTGCAACCAGTGCATTAATTTATGTTGGTATGCTTGGTAAATTTCCTTTGCTTTATCAGAGAGGAAATAATCACGTTCTGGCAGGCGACCAAGTGCTTTATAAAGACTGATAAATTCCTGTTCTAGTTGCTGACCTGTTTCATCGTTGTCTTTGAACAAATCAATATATGCCACAGGGCTTTCTCTTAAACAGAATAACCAACGGGCAAATTCACCAGCGAAATCCGCAAAGTTTTGTTGAGACTGAAACTGTTTTAAGACCTCTGGTTGAGTGTTACCTGTGCGGCTAATGGCAGATCGCTCAAGGTAAATGCATTTATCACTATCTACAACATCTTTAAACAGTGCTTCACCATTAAACTCGCTCAGATCAAGCTGGCTATCGTCACCTTTCCCAGCGCGGTATTTGTTCCGTCCTGTAATAAATCCTGCCCATTCATCTCGGTGATAGAGTATTCCTCTCTTGTTCTCACCGTGTATTTTCATCCGAGCTTCAGCTGTGCAACCTTGAATAATAAAACGTTTACGCGGTGCTGGTTCGTCTGGTAATTCGTCACCCTTAGCACACCGTTTTAATTGTTGTTTGTAATCATCTTTAGCTTGCTGCCATTTTTCGTATTCAATAGCCTCAAGTTTGTTTAATGGTTTGATAATTACCTGTTGCGATGGAGTTTTCAAGCTACCACTAGAAGCTACTACGCACGTCCAAAAAATCGAAGTGACTGTATATCCAGTGGCAGGATTGACAACTAATCTCGACGATGTACCGATTCTTGAGCCTGCAACTGGGAACAAAGTAGTTAACAATAATTCCGGTGATATGGGCATAGCTAATGCGACAGAATCCATGAGGCTTGCAAGCTTACCACCATCACCCCAAAGCAATTGATTCGGGTTTAACCGCGCTTTTTGTGCTTCTAGGAGTGTTGGTAATTGCTTTGTAGCCATCTCCCGATCAAAAGCCTGTTCCCGTTCCTTTAACCGCGCATTATAGATGTCTATCACCTTGCGGTTATTAGACCTTGCCGATAATTCTCCCAGCTTCACTTTTACCTCAGATTGACTGCATTCACTGTCAATCAGCACGTTAATTTCTTTTACCAATTCATCACTAGTTAATCTCGCCGTGGGGTGAGGAATAACATTAGAATTACTTGCGATTGTCCGCTCGGCTTGAGGGCTTTTTTCTTTTGTTTGTTGCCTGTGCCATGCTTTGATGCAGTTGTTAAGGTAATCATCGCTCAAGGTGGCAGTAGGATTACTTTTCAGGGCTGATTTCCAAATTCGGTCAGCATCTTTCTCATCCAACGGTGGCGTACAGCGTGAGCAATAAATATCTAATAAAGCGCGTGGTTCACCTTCAAAGCGATGCCCTAAATGGTTGAGCCGGAGAGCTGTACCAATTAAGTTCCGAGCTAACTTGGCTCCTTTATCATCCCGTTCTCCCTCCCCGGTTCCGTGATCAATCAACGCTCGGTCATCTTTGCTGAGGCACTCATAAAGAGGTACATCACCCGTTGAGTATAAATGGCTGAATGTTTCTGTCGCTTGAGCCTTGGTCTGAAACAATTCAATTACCCATGTGGGGCATTGTACAATCTCACAATCTTCAGGAGAGTTTACCCAGTTGTACTGACCAGTTTCGGGGTGAACTGACGGAGGCAATACACTCTGGCAACCAGTCCAACGAAACTCTAACAACTGGTCTTTACCATTTTCTCCCTTGACCCCAGTATTGATTTTTTGAGTTTTGACTACTGACCAATATTCTTTGGGTACTCGCACAAGATATTGGCATCGTCCAGATTTGCCAGATGTAAAGGCAACTGTTTTAGGCAACCCCCCCAGCTGGTTTAGTTTTTCGTGCGCTGCCTGACCATCAGCGTCAATTGCCAAAATTCCAACAGACCATTTACCAGTTCTCAAGCCGTAGCCTTGAGGCAAGCCACTTTTAATCATGGCTATCAATTTCTCACGGGTAATTGGCTGCTCATTCTGCCAATTCTCACGGTATGGCTGTTTATTCCCATTCACTGGGGTTAATGCCCACTCTTGAGGTAATACCTCTAATCCAGTCAGTAACTTATCAGTTGGATTGTGGGATTGTTCTTGTACTGAATGTTTGTTAAGCGAAGTATTTGGGGGAGGATTATCAGAAAATTGTGGAAAGTCAACATTAGCCACTGGTTGACGTGGTAATGAGACAGAAGTCAAAGCTGGTTGAGGATGCTGCATAATTTTTCTCCTAATTTGTATGCAGCGACCCCCTTTACCCTAGTTGCCTATGTCAATAAGACAAGCTAGGATAACAGAGAGAAAAAAGTTTTAGATCCCTGTAGTTCAAAGTTTGGTCGCCGAGAACTGCGGGGGTCGCTTATTTGTGGCTATATCTTACCTTGACAGTGGCTTTGTGCGAAAGTTGACATATCAAGTTTATAACTGACTTGCGAATTAACCTAAAGACTAAGAAAATCCCCAGTTGTCAAGCTCAAAAATACCCTTGCAGATATATTTCAAAGCCTGGAACCCTTGCTTGGTAAGTGTCGCAATTGTCGCAGGTAAGTTATGTTTCACAGTTTTATCCTGGTGCGACAAGGTTTTTGGCAGTTTTAAGCGCGATCGCACTTCTTCTAGTATTGATTTCTCGTGTCGTGCGACGGTGACAGGTAACTTATATTTCACAGATTTTTTATAGATACGCTTCAGAATCGCCACTACTCACCCTTGATTTTTCCTGCCTTAATCAGTTCTTGCTCAATATATTCAGTCATTTTCTTGCTCATATCTGTACCTTGCTCGGTGCAAAGTGCCTTAAACAATCGCCTGTATTCTTCGGGGATTGAAATCCGCACCTGAACTAACTCCTTATCGCTCATACTCCATATACACTAGTGGCTCTATAGGATTTTATTACCGTATAGCCACTTTTGATAAGTAATGCCTATTTAGCCACTATAGCCACTATAGCCATTAACCGCTATTATATCTTACAGATGTAATTCATCTGTACTTATTCAGATGCCTATGAAGCAATCGGCGGACTATTACCGCAAGGCTTTTGAACTAATCTCAGGCACTCTCACCAATCGGCGCTGGAGGCAAATTAAACGGGAATTGGAAAGCTCTGGAGTAGTACTCAACCTCCAGTCAGTCCAGTGCTATGCACGGCTGAAAGTCAGTTATCCCCGGACAGTACTCACCAATTCAGCAGTACGTACCTTTGAAAATTTCCAAACTAAATATCAAGATACACAGGAATTTACTGGCAATCAACTATTAAGTATCTTGCGAGAACTCAAGCCTAATGTATCTGAACGAATGCTACTAAATGCTTTCTACAAAGCACGTATACAGTTTTGCAAACATAACGTATATAGCTATTTGGAAGCTTCTCAAGTGGTCTTTTTTACTACAATCACAAGGAACAAAAATGTCTAAATCAGCACTAAAAAACAAAGTAGACTCCATCCGTAGAACCTTAAAAACTAAGGGTATTGAGGTATCTGGAACAGTAATCGAGTCAAAACTATTAGAAATGTTTCCTAACTTTGAGTCTGACTGGTGTCCAGATGCCCGCAGTGAGGTAATCAAAGCACTCACAAGTGACTTGCAGCCTACTGAACTAGCAACTGTAGATAGTAGTCTACAAACCGTAGACAATAATTCGGTGAGTAACTTATCGAATTGGGAAAATCCTACTAATAACACTAAAAACATTGGTACTGAGTTAGTTTCAGATATTGAAGACTTGCAAGCACTCGCCCATCCCAAAGAAGAAACAATCAGTACACAAATCACGCTATCCGATGCCAATAAACGAGCGCTCACGCGACAAAAATCTCAAGAATTGGGCATAAATTTAAATGATTCAGAAATTAACTCAATAGCTGATAGTGTTGAGCATTGCGGTGATAGCTTGGATGAAATGTTAGGCGAGATTCAATCAGCATTGATTGCTTATATTGACCATAATGCTAGCTTAAATACTCAAAAGATTGATACAGCCTTAGACAATGTGGTTGAGTATGCCGAGCAGAAATTTACTCAAAATAGCCAGCATTTATCTAACAGACTGAGAACATTTAGTCAGGAAATAGAGGCTGTAGCTACTCACAATAAAAGCCAAATTAAAAGTATCTTATCTCGGCTGGCAATCCCAGCCCAAACAGGCTAATATCAGCTTTGTAATCACCTTTAATACCCGCCATTTTTTCTCAATTACACTGATAGTTTTAACCGGATTAATGGCGCTATTATCCTTTGATAGCTGGAGATTTTCACAAGGTAGGATACAGCCTAAACAGTACCGAGAATTTAGTAATCCAATCGAGAAGGAATATTTTTCATGGTGAAGCTCAAAAACCACGTAACGCCAAAAGCCAAGCGAATTAACCAAGTTATAAAACAGAAATTTGGGGTAACTCTAGATGACTTCACCGCCGCCATGCAAGGGGATGTTACCAGCGCCCAAAAGATTGGAGAATTAGCGCGGCAAGGGCGATTAAGTGCTGAATTGGCTCCCCAACTGGCTGCTGCATATCACGAAATAATCAATGGAACTACTGCCCAAAATAAAGCATTTTCAGAAGTGCTGGTAAACGCTGGTAAATCTGCAATTGAGATAGATAAGGCAGTGATGAATGCAACTTTAGCCAATACTCAATATGCCCATCGTCGAAGTGAACTAGCCAGTGAGTTCATCAATGCTCGAAATGCTGAAAATCAGCGTCACAACTACCAGATGAATTACCAACAAATTAAAGGATACATTGATGTTTACTTGGCAGGTATTGACAACAAGACATCATTACTTGAGCAAAGTTATCGACCGGAACTTAAACAAATTCAGAGTGATGAACAATATCAGACTAAAGTACTTAATCATGTACTAGATAAAGGTGATAACAGCCGTGTTGACTTAATTCCTGAAAAACAATATCTAACTAATGGAATTAAAGAAACATTCCTCAAAGTAAAATCAGCACTTGGTTTTTAAAATCTCATACCCAAGTAACTGTTAATTACTTGGGCATCAAACGAACTTAAAGATATTCTCATGTTCCCACCAGACCAACTTGATGAACTACTAACTAACTCGGATGCCAGCACGGGTATAAACCAGGATACAGCAAGATATTTACAGCATATTGAAAGCAGATTATATGCAGATATCCAGATTCGTAAGCGCTTTGATTCTGGTTTATTGTTTCTAACCTGTCAGGTTGGTAGTGCAAGTCTATCTTGGCTGCTGTTCAATCTTCAGGTGACATTAATCATTATCCAAGTAGCTAGCTTCACACTAGCGATGATGCCTGGATTAGTTGATTTATCAGAGAGTTTCAGTTTTGAACTATCTAGTGAAAGATGGGAATTAAAACACGTTCGACCGATGCAAACCCTTACTAAATTGAGTATTGGTGTAGCAGTTGGTTGGACTAGCACCAAAAGGATAAGCGAAGAAATTTACAACACTCATGAGGCAATTAAAAGCACCTATACCGAGATTAAAACTGCTGAAGGATTAAGCGGTTTTCAACTCCCAAGTATGAGTTTAGTTTTGGCAGCAGTACTCTTGTTATTCAGTTTACTTGCTGTCTTCAATATGAGGAAAAAGGATGTAGATGTATAGGCAAAACAACTTCTTACTAGGAATACTTGGTTTCATTGGGTTTGTGATTGCTTTTAATACCTTTGTAATGGATGCCCTCAGTACTGCTCATAACCTTACATGGTTGTGGAATTTGTCACAATCTCTTGGCTTAGATAAGTTTGCAAGTACCTTGCAAGCTCGACTTGAAACTTGGCTACAAGTCTACGGATTTTTTGTATTTTTGGCAGTATTGGCAGTGCTGGTTTATCGGAGATAAGCAATGCAAGAGATTGAAGCATTTAACCAGCGATTAAAATCTCAACGTCGGACTGCCACAGTCATTGTAGGCAGTTTAACTATTGCTGGTTTAAGTCTGACAATTCCCCTGTGGAATGATTCAGTAAAGTGGTCTGAAACTTTGTATTGTTTCTCTCCTAATCATCAGCCTTGCTCCCGTGAACATATCAAGCGCGGTATTAGCTTTCTTGTAGATAGAGAGCGGCGGAATTTTACTTTTGATAGTAAAGTAACTTTTTTGAGGGTATTGCCAGAAGAAGATGATTCAGCCACGATGTACGGCGTATTGGGTACAGTTGCTCTATTAGCTGCCTATGGTGTTAGTAAGTCACTGACAAAATCTCAAGAGAAAGCTATTCATAGCCAGTTATCATTACTCAAAGCTAGGGCTTTAGAGAATGACATAGTTGTTGATAACCATTTAGACCTGACCCAGTTCACCAAAGCCAAGCAATCAGAGGTCACAAAGCAGGCAATCGCCCGTGATGCGACAGACACAATTGAACAGATGAAAACTGAAGGTGAGAAGCAGCTTGACCATATTAACGGGCAACTTCAGGGTGAATTGGCACTCAAGCACCACGAGCTAACCTTGAGCGACATGGATAAGCAGATTGCTGACAATAGGCTATCCACTGCTGAAAACAACCGCAAGCGAGAGAAGATTTCAAAGCCTGCCAACGATGGCAAAGATATTAACCAGGAATCACCCAGCGAACTACTTAAAAATAGCTTGATAGATGCTCTTAAAAGTCATGAATCCGGCTGGTTATGGACTGTCATTAAGGCAGTTAAGCCACTATGGATAATTGGGGAACAAGGCACAGGTAAGACTAATACATCTGTCGCCGTTGGACTGGTCAGAAAATACTGTTTAGGTGTGACGGTATTTAGAATAGCTGACAGACATTTAAACGGTGCAAATAGCAAAGTCTGGAAGCTTTTATCAGCAAAAGAGAAAGCTGACAATGATTCAGCAATCATTGAAGTTCTTCAATCCACCTACGAGCGGAGATTAGAACGAATTGGACTAGATTTAGATGATAGTCAGGCTGAACAATTTCTTTTAGATGAATTCACCCATCTCAAAGATATGGATGAGGAGACTGTCAAAAAGTTTATTAAATCAACTTTTAGTGATACCAGGAAGGCTAAAGAACGGTTTATTGGTGTCACCCATCTGGGTACTAATGAAGCGTTCGGAGACGGTACAGCTGCAATGAGAAAAGCTGGCAGTATCTTGATTGAGAAGTTTACAGCCGATGGTGAGAAACCATTATCCAGAGTTGTTGTGAAGCATGGTTTAGTAGATGCTATTGGCAACAAACTAGAGGATGTTGAGCATACTTTACCAAGCTGGTTTGAAGCTTTCAGGATTTACCAGCACTTCAACGGCAAGCTTATTGATTTTGAGAATTGATTCGCTGTCAAAAAGCAAAATTAAGAGCGTCAAGTGCTAGGGAATTTTTTTGTCAGTCACTTAACTTTATCAGCTAATTATTATTGACCTTCAATCTAAGAAAGAATTATTGCCGATAGAGTCAGGATTCACCACAATTCTTATATTGCCACCAAAGTTCACCGCATCCCTTATAGGCTCAAAACCTGGATTATACCTGCTTTGAGTCAAGTTGCTGCAATCATAAGCAGGTTGTATCAGCCAACGCCATCATAGGGGTTGTAGCGTTCAAGGATCGCTATGCTCATATATAAGCATTCGCAATACTTTGTCCGCCGTTCCTGGCACGAACGAGAGATTAAGGTTTTGGGGCGTTACGCGAACAAAGTAATCTTAGTGAGCGTACAATATTCCCTATGAAGATCAATCGCTTCGGCAAGGCCGAAATCCTAAACCCTCAAGAGATAACCTTACTCTTTAGCGAGGGACTTGTTAAGCCCCGCGATCGGGCTTTGTTTGGCGTGTGTCTCTATGCTGCTGCCCGAATTAACGAGAGCTGCACTTTGCAGCGCGGCGATATCATTGGCACAAGAGGCATTAGACCCAAGCTGATTATCAGAGCCTACAACACTAAGGGGGGGCAGGATACCAGAGAAATTCAAGTACATCCCAAGCTCAAGGAATTTTTAGAGTCTTATAGCATTGAGTTAAAAGGGAGAAATCCTCATTTGTTCCCCGGTCGTCACGGGCTGGGGCATATCCATAAGGCCAGTGCTGACCGAATATTACGTGAGGCACTGCGACGGGTAGATTTGGATGAGCGCGGGATGTCTTCCCACAGCTTTCGGCGGACGGCGTTAACGTGGATGAGTGATTCAGGAGTACCCCTGCGCCACATTCAATCTATCAGTGGTCATCGCTCACTTGCAGCCCTGGAGCGATATTTGGGTGTGACTGAGCAGCAGAAAGAAAATGCCATTTCCACTTTGGTTTTTTAAGGAAGTGTTGATATGAGTATCCCAGTTTTAGAGCAACCGACAGAAGAAAAATTGGTAACTGTGCGTGGTGTATCTTTTGAGCAGTTCAAAACCATAGAAGCACAGCTAGAAAGTAACCATTCAGTCAGACTAACCTATTTAGCAGGGGTAATGGAAATTATGTCTCCCGTAGGAGATAAGCACGAGTACGTGAAAACAACTCTCGGTTATTTGCTAGAAGCTTACATGAAAGAGTTAGGTATCCGGTTCTACGGTCGCGGTGGTTTTACCCTAGAAGAACCTGGGTATGCTTCTGGTACACCGGATGAGTCTTACTGCATTGGGAGCAATAAAGAAACACCAGACATTGTGATTGAAATTATCGTCACCAGTGGAACTATTAACAGGAAGGAGTTATATAAACCCAAAAAAGTGCCTGAAGTCTGGTTTTGGAAATCTAATCAAATCCAAATATTCCGTCTGAACGAGCAGGGCGAATATTCTTCAGTAGACCGGAGTGGATTTTTCCCTGATTTAGAACCTGCAACGCTGCTGCGTTATCTCATCATGCCTGACCAGTATGATGCTGTGCAGGAATTTATTCAGGCTGTCCGAAATGAACTAAACAGATGATTCGCTAACTTTAAAAGCTAAAAGTCGGTATTTTGTAGTTAAGCGACATCGCTACAAAGGCTTAACACACAAAGACTTAAGGCATTTAGCAACTCGCCATGACTTCTTTCTTAAGTACAGTTCTAGGAGAGCGAAAAATTTTGGGGGAGATGGGCATTAATCATCCCAAAGCCCTTGAAATTTGACAGATGCAAGTTCGGTATAACGCACTGTGTGCTGAATATTTTTATGTCCCAAGTAACTTTGAATTGTCCGAGTGTCAATACCTCGATTAGCCAAATAGTAACCCGTTCCATGTCGTAGCATATGAGCATGAACAGGAAAAGGTAAACCAGCCAACTCACCAGCCCGTTCAACAATTCCACCGACAGTATCAAATGCTAATGGGCCATGTCGAGACGACTGGAAAACATAGGGACTAGCAGGATAATCTCTTTGAAGCTTGCGGAGAGAACGAATTTCCTCAGAGTAAAGAGGATGAGTAGACGGAGTACCTTTTTTAACCCGCTTCACGTAAATTATTCCACCATTCCAATCTATTTGTTCCCAGCGCAGAGATGCCACCTCTGCCACTCGCAATCCGTGACGGTAGATCAACAAAATTAGGGTTGAGTCTCGGTGAGCGTGACGACATGAGTGATTTTTTGATAGCTGAGCGCATCAACTCAACTTCTTCTGGTAACAAATGTTCTCTAGTCCTGACTGAGGAGTATTTGCGAGAGTTAGGCGATTGACGCTCTCCTTTTTGATTTTTACCAACTTTCGGTACTTGGACGAGCTGCTTGACCATGACCCAAACTCCTGAAAAGCTTGGGGTATACGAGCTGATTTTACCAACTTAGACACGAAAGTTGGGTTTGCACAAAGACATAAAAACCAAGCCAATCTTCTACAGAAATCTGTGCTAATGAAGTAATTTTAATTACCTTTATGTTGTGTATTTTAAAGCATAATGCTTTAGCGTATTGCCAGTTCGCTATCGACTCTAAATCCAGGATACCATTGCTGGAATTTGCTAACCCACTCATCATTTAAAACTTTAGTTCGGACTTGGATTAGGAGATGACAACATCCAGGAGTCCAACGCATTTGTTGTTTCTTAACCAATCGTTTGCTAATCACTTGATTGACGGTAGATTCTACAAACGAACTAGAAATACGTTCTCCATTCCGGTAGCGTTCGCCATAATTGGGAATATACTGCCCATTATTTGAAATATAGGTTTCAAATTTCTCTAAATGAGCACAGAGTTTTTCTGCTTCCAAGCTGGGTTCAGTATCATAATCATCTGAAGCTAATGCACAGGCACTATCCATTAAATCTTCAATTTTTGATAATGCTTTAAATACATTCCCATGCCACAAATACCACTTTAAAGAAGTCAAATCTTTTTGGATGGA
The DNA here is from genome assembly GCF_014831675.1 of Komarekiella delphini-convector SJRDD-AB1. Classification (GTDB taxonomy): domain Bacteria; phylum Cyanobacteriota; class Cyanobacteriia; order Cyanobacteriales; family Nostocaceae; genus Komarekiella. The sequence goes on from NZ_VJXY01000046.1 coordinate 14,624, forward strand.
TTCGCTCGAAATACCTGTTTCTACATCTTCTTTAGTGATACCTTTGGTAATTTGTTTCATCACAGTTATCCGCATTGTGATGTGAAACCAATCGAGTATATGTTCTGCGTTAGGGTTAAGATAATACTGTAGATCGCGTATACTCTCTTCACCATCTGATAAAAATGTGACTTGTTGGTTCATTTGCATCCCTTGGGATTTTAACACCTCAAATATACGGCGTTGGGGTTTGGTATCGTAGCAATAAACCATTCCAAAACGCTTGGATGTACCGTCTGCTTTTATACTCTTGCCTGCAATAACTTGAAACTGACCTGCTGTTTTAGTTTTTCTGTTATAGAAACGAACATATCCTCCATCCATCCCTACTACCAAAGGTAAATCAGGTTTGGGAAGCCTATCCCAATCTCTCTGGCAACCCTCAAATAATATTCCTGCTTCTTCTGGTAATTCTGATTCCAAACGCTGACCAAGTGAGTGTAGATTGTTGCGTATAGATGTAGCGTTTATTTCTCCTTCTAATGGTAGTAATTCTTGTAATAATTTGCTAGACAGTCCATAGGACATTAAAGATGCAAATTTTGATTCTAGGTAGAGCAATTCAGGTGATGTGCGCTCTTTTAACAGGTTTGCTACTGGGTTAAAGCTACGAGTTGCTTGCTTGGTACAGGCACAGTGAAATAATCGATGACATTGCAGTTTTAATTTGCCGAACGCTGTTCTATGTGTAATTGTCCGTTTGTCTTTATGCAATAACTTCTTGCCACAATCTGAGCATAATTCTTGCTGTTTTTGATATAGAGCTATTTGTTGATTAACTATGCTGTGTTGTGTCTGAAGTAATAATTCTTTGCCTTGGGCTAGCGTTAGTCCTAAGTCTTCCGGTTGTAGATTACCCTTTTCAATTTGTAAAACTTCTTGAATTAATTGGGTTTCTCCTGATTCTAATTCAACAACTACTTGGATTTTAAATTTCACACTATCCCCTTGAACAATTACATCAATTCCCTGTCTCCGGTAGCGTATTTTAGTAGATTTTGGTTGACTTTTTGACGCTCAAAACGGTTTTGGTACACTAATAACCAAGTTAGTAACGAGCTTGCTTCTTCTCTATCCATGTCAAATTTCTTGTTCTCTAACATTGAAACAAAACGCTCTAACACGTCAGAAATAAAAAATTCTTCCCTTGCTTTCATGAAGCCCCAAGGGCCACCACAGTTCTCTGGGGGACAAACACCTTTACCGCCAGTGCAGATTGGGTAAGTTTGCTTGGGATCTGGAGTAAGTATTGCTTCTACTCTGATTTGATGCCGCCACCAATAACGCCATGCACCCATTAATGGGCAAATACTGAAGTCATATTCGTATAAAAACTTTTCTTTCTCCCTCAAACCAAGGGACGCAAGTTTTACTTCACAGGCGCGATCGCTAAATACTGTTCCCCCTGGTTGGATAATCCCGTACTGCTTACCGTGGATGATGAAATGATGGAGGTGAATATCTTCCCACCCCATTGCCAACTGAATCGTGTAATGCAAATCTTCTATTGTGCTATCGCTGCTGACTTTTATACGCCGCCAAATCATGGGGCTGATGCTCAACAGCACCACTTTTAATTGATATATGACTCTTTCCGTAGAATCCAACATTGAGCCATCTTATCGTGTTGTGTCCCTCATCTCCCCCGAAATTTTTCGCTCTCAAGAGCAATGGGAACCAGAAGGGGCAAGCTACTACAACCGTGAATTGATTGTGCAGCCCCAACAGCGATGGACACGAGAGGAACAGTTAGAACTGATTGACTGGCATCCGATGTTTACTGGCAAGTGTCCCCAGTGCGGGTATGAGTTTGACCGCGACTGGTCAGCGCGTGTGCATTGGGATTGCCCAAACTCAGAGTGCGGCTGGATGGATGATACTGTTTGAGCGATCACTTTCCCCCGTTGCTCAAGTTTCCTCTTTAAAAATGCTGATAATAGGCGATCGCCCAATCGCATGATTACCTAAGCCGAAATTACCCAAGATAACGATGTAGTTTTTTTGGTAATTGAGTTTAGGTCTTCTACTAAAATTATGAGTGAGCATTTTAAAGGGGATCGTGTATTTGCTTTTAGGGGAGAATATCAAGGTAAAAGTGGTGAGGCGATTGGTTATCAAAATACTGATTTTCAAACTCAGAAAGGATGCCTTGTCAAGTTAGATGAAAATGCCTCTACTGTATGTATCCCCGAACGGGATTTAGAAGCCGAAAATTTAAGTCCGCAGGAAATAGACACCGAAATAACAAAACTTAAAAAGCAGGTTGAGTCAATAGCTCACCAAATGCCCAAAAAAATTGTTAAAGAGATACCCGAACATTTAACCTATCTTCAGCAGGCTCTAAAGTCTAAAAATCAATCAGAATCTAGAAATGAATATCATTACATATCAGAAGAGTTGGCAAGAGTGATTAACCCTGATTTCGTATCCAAAAATATAAGCTTGAAAAAAATACAACATTGCTGCGAAAAGTTGCTTAAATCGTAACACTACCTCAATGACGTAAGCGATGGGCTACGGCGGGGCGTAGCCCATCGCTTGTCCCTTGTCGTACCCACATCCGACTCATAGACCGTTGCTGTGTACGGTGCAGTCTACTAGAAGCGATCGCACTCGTGGAAGGAATTAAGGTATTCCCTAGACCTGTAATGCTTATTCGGTTTACGTTTGGGCGAGGCTGTCTTCATTTGGATTTGGACTATTGTCCGGTGTACGCGGTGTCAGGAAGGCAAGGACAATAGCCACCAATAACAATGCTGGAACATCACCAAAGAGGTGTCCACGTTCGCCCTGATCAATTACTGCTTGTACTGCCATAATTAGACCGTGGACTAAACTTGACCAAACAGTGAACCAGATTAAACTGAGGTTTGCTAATGGTTGCCTTGAAGCCAATAGCAAAAAGACACCAAGCGTCGCATAAACACCGGGAGCAACGCGATTTTCTGAAGTCGGACAAAAACGAGTGACGATGCTCCACCCCAAGGCTAGGCGATCGCTAAAATATATATTCAAGTAAAGTGCGGACTCAGCCCAGAAGGGTTACTCTACTAAAGCCTGGAATCCCCCCAGAAAACTGGGTTTCTCCAGAACGAATCGCACTTGCACGTATCTGATACTGTTGGCGAAAGTGTTACAAACACATAAACAAAAGTATTACAACTAAAATCAGCAACGACAGATTGAAGGTTTGAGCTTACGTAATACTTACATTTACAAAAATGTAGTACATTCGCCAACAGTATCCGTATCTCGGCGGCCACCCTTCTACGCTTATTTAGATTTTCTGGCTTTTCCTACTGACCATGCTACTTCTCCCCCCTTCCTTTGTCCTGCCCTGGTAAACACAAAACCAGCATCTTCAAACTTTGTACCGTACCCGCGAACAGTAGAGGGAGCCAATTTGAGCAAAGTTGCCAGTTCACGAGTGCTGAGTAGCCAACCATTTTTGTAAGTTTCTTCCAATGCCCGCAAATGGGCAACTGGGTCAGGAGCCAATGCTGGAAGCTGGCGGACGATGGCAGGAATTAACCGTGTTATCAACCCTTCAATCAGTTGCGGGAGCTGACCGACCTGACTGGCGGTCAGTCCGGTCACTGTTAACTGACCGTCAGACTGACTGGCAGAATCCAAATGCTCAGACTGACCACCGGACTGACTGGCGTATTGGTCGGCAAAGTCCGCCATGCTACCACCCGCTTTCATGTGGGCATCTAGCTGGTCAAGCAACTCTAACTGCTCTCCACTGACATAAGACTTATTGCCGATTTTGGTTGGCTTGATGCCTAACCGATTAATGCGATCGTAAAGGACAGATTTAACAATCCCGTACTTATCAGGAAGTTGGGCTACTGGCACTCGGTCGAGTTTGGTCATAGTCGGCGGTCAGACTGGCAGACTGTTTGTGTAATAGCATACACGTTGGGACTTTTAATTAGCAACTACATCGATCAGGATCAGCAGATGTGGCAATCAGATGTATAGATTTCACTCAATGGTGAAAACTTTCGCTAAAGGGCGCTTGCATTGGACTTTGCCTCAACTGAGTACCCCAGAACAGTGTCAGAGGTGGAGCGACCTTTTACCACTCATGACTTGGCAACTTTGGCTTGCACATGCGATTGTACATGACAATCCTTTACCTTGGCAGAAGAAAAAGTCCAAGCTGTCCCCTGGACGGGTAGCTCAGGCAATGGCAGCAGTTTTCGCCGCTATTGGTACACCGTCATGTCCACCCAAACCCCGTGGAAAGTCTCCTGGCTGGCCTGCTGGCAAAGCACGTCTGCGTAGAATTCGTTTTCCGACAGTCAAAAAGAGTACTAAAAAGCCGAAAAAAGAACAACCACAATCTGCTTGATCTTTTAGTTTTTCTACTAAGTTATTTGGCACAAACTTTTGTCACGTAGCTACAAGGGTTTCAGGCTCTAAAAATTAGAGGGGTTCAAATGGTACGAATAAAAGTAGTGGATCTGGTATGTCAAATCCTAATTTCTAGGTGAAAGTCAATTTTTTTTCTGAAACATAGTCTGGTTATGATTTTCAGACGACGCGTGGCGGCAAAATTCGCCTTGGCTACTTTTACCCCTTGTAGAGGCGATCGCCTAACATAGATTTTAATCAATGGCTGTCTTTAATTATTAAGGCTTTATTTATGGGTTTTGGCACAAGTAAGCAAAAACTAAGCAAGTAATTTTCGCGCCTTACTTCAAAGCTTTATTTATCAAAGCTTTTGGTCGCCAATATTGTTCACCCTTCTTGCGAAGTCGCGGCTAGAAAGCCAACAAACTGGTTTCGCCTCAATTCTGCCGTTTAAGCATCATTACCATGAACCCAGTGCCTTTTTCACTCAAATAGTGCTTTTCCCCAAGTATGCTAAGGTCGCTGGCTTGGACGAAGTTTTGCAAGGAGGGTTGAGTAAACTTCCTTGAACGATAAAGACGGATTCGTTCTTTTTCATCTAATTTTACGGTTTGCTCATTCACGAGCGTCATGTAGAGCGACCTGTCAGTGTTATTTTCAAAAAAACAATCAATCTGTAGCACCTGCCCATACTCCCACTGCTGCAAATATACATCAACTACGTAGGAATTATCCTTCTCAGTAGGAGCTATAGTTAGATCTGTGTTTTGTAGAAGCGCACTTACTGCAAAACGACCAAAGGAATCACTTAGGTACTCTCTTCTAACACTTTCCAGAGTTTCCTGACGCTGTTGGGACTCTAACGCAGAAGCCTTAATTATTTGAGCCTCGAAAAGCAGCAGATCGTCAGATTTCATCGCGTTGACAATGTTGTTAAGAACTTGCTTTGGACTCTCAACGTTGGCAATTGTATTGCCGATAAACCCGTAAAGTATTGGCTTTTGCGCTCCAAGACTTTGGGCAATGTAAGCAATTTCTTGCATACCATTAAGGGTTTCAATATCTTTTTGAATTGCAACACAACGGTGCAGGGGTAATGGATTTGTTTCTTGAATTTTTTCAACAGCTATTCTCAACATGTCAAGACTCATGTCAACAGGTATATACAGAAAATCTTCTCGTGGCTTGGCACTGCGATTTTTATTAAAGAAATCCGAGATGATACTCCTGTCTTTCCTACCCTCACCTACACCGAGGCTAACGAAGTTATAACGCTCCTTGTCAACAAGGTGAGCAAGCTGTTTAGCATAGTGGGGAAACTCAGAAATATTTTTACGCATGTGGTAAGTTGGGTCATTACAAGCCCTATCCCACATTTGAACTGGGCCTACACCCCAATAGGAGTATCCAGATTGGATTCGGCGATCTCCTTTGTTTATCAAATCATTCACTAAAGCGCCCAGTTTTAGCAGTTGGTCTTCACCTATATAAGTAAGCAACCAGTTCCTTGAAAGATTGAGGTTGGATACATTCTGTAAAAATTGTCCCCAGCCATCTGGATTTCCCATTGGCACTGGTGGTTCCGCTTCCAGAGATTCTAGTACTTCTTGTACAAGGGTTGAGATATTGGTCTGCGGCCACTGCCACTGCGGAATGCCTTGAAGCTCCTTGTGTAAAACATGGTTGAGCGGTAAGGACATTGGAGAACCAACATGGATGAGCAGAATCACTGGCTTCCCGTCGGATTGAGCATCACGCAACTGCCGAACTCGTCCTATTTCTTTCATGACGATATCACTGATGTCTGCCGAGTGACTAGACACTAGCAACAGGAAGCAATCATACCCATTTAATTCTTTGTCACTGGATTGCACCTCAGTTATGAACACTGCCTGTTCAGCAGCCTCCAAAGCTCCACGTAACTGTTGAGCAAAAGAAGTGTCTTGGCTGTGATCGCTAAGTAAAATCTTGGTGCTATCTACGTTTGGTTCCTTATCTGGTAGACTCCACTCGTCTTGAGTAATGATGTCCGTTGGGGTTAAATCTAAGACTCTAGCAATCTTTTCAATCGTCTCTCTTTGCACCTTACGCCCCCAGTGCGGGTGAAACAGCCGCTTCACCTGATCGTCAGAAGCTAAACCTGCCTCATTTGCCAGAGTCTCATAAGAGTAGCCTTTCAAAAACCTTTTTTCTTCAAGTTTTCTAAGTCCGTCCTGGCTAGGTAGATAGCCACGTAGCCTTTGCTTTTTAACCTTTGCTCTTTGCGATTCAGTCATTGGAAGTAAGTAAAGTTACTGAGGGCTATCTCTACGATAATAAATCCCTCAATTATTTCCCAGCGTAAATAACTGCTAATGATGCAAATAACTGTTTTTAACTGTGGCAAATAACAGCATTAATTCGCTCTGGTGGCCTACCAATTGACTTAGCTATTCTCAACAACATAACAGCACTGAACCTAAGCCTGATAAAGCTTTAGAGAGATACAAAACATAAATATTCCTGGGTTTTTAGCCTAGTCATCCTTTAGAGCTAGGGCTAGTTAAACAGTGTTGCTATCAAAGCTAATTACTTAGTACGAGGCATAAAAGGATACAAAATATGAATTCTAAATCGCTTTCCGCTACAGTAGTCGGGCTAGCTTTACTCGTAACTGGGAATGTAGTTCCTGTTCTTGCTCAACAACAAGTTAACTCTACTACTGCTGTTGAGCAAGTTACGGCAACTTACTACGGCTAGTACTTAGTTTGAAATAGTGCATATTCGCTTTTCCAGGAACTAGTTCATCCATAAATTTTGTTGGAGACAATCATGAAACTTAGAACTGTATTTACTTTTGCACTTCTAATTAGTACTTCACTGTTAATAGCAAGACCTGCTGTTGGCGAAGCATTGGTGACTGAGAATAGGTATTTTGTTGCTACTAGAGGCAGGGCAAACGCATCTAAATTACTCTTGAGCACAACGAAGGTTAAGAACCAGCGAAAAAATCAGTATTTCGCGTTTGATTATTTTTTATGCCTCAAAGCGATCGCCTAAAATTTTCGCAACAAGCAAGAGTTAATGACATTAATTTTCCCTCTATTGAGAATAGACTTTGCTTATTGAGATGATGCGGCCGCCCTGCCCTTGGCAAGCCATTGATGTTTATCGTTTGGTTAAAGATCAAATAGGGGTTCAGCCGGGATACGCGCAAATTGGGACACGTTGTAAAGTTATGTTACGCAAATGTTTGAAAACCCTTGATTTTACGTTGTTTCGATACCGGATTGAGCGTGTTCTCTCTTGTGAAGACATTCCCTAAAAAGGTCATTAATGGGCAAGTGTAAGGAACGAAAAGCCGTAAAAGCTTGGTTTTAGATGGAAGATTTGAATTACTCTACTATCATTTTTGGGCAAGTTAGTAAATCAACAAGGCATTTTCTGCAATATTTATTTACAACATATTCCAATTTGCAGGTATCCCGGCGGACACCCTAAAAGGGTCACAGACCCCGGTCACATCAGTAGTAAGTAATGAACCTGATGGAGTGCAGACCATGAAAGCCTGACCGTGCGAGAGTGCCGCTCAATCAAAGGCAAGGGGAAGTTTGAGGATGGGTTAGCGTTAAGCAAACCGTTACAAGCATCGTAATTCAATGAAGAGTGAAAGTAGCACCATGCTATGTAGGCACTGACAACACTCTCACCAAAATGGTAAGTGAGACGGGTCAACAAAGTATCTCGGTTGTTGACAGTGAAGGACAACAAACTCATCGGTGTATTGACGGAACCCACCCAAACGAAAGTAAAACGCACGAAACACGGTAAGCCCCATTAGTTCTTGTGTATCGATGAGAACAACAAGTAGGTCAACCGTAAGGGAGACGGAATCATTAAGGGGGTAAAGGAGTCGGGAAAAAGCGAAAGCCTGGGGTAATGCCCAGGATAAGGGATTCTTGCCCTATACCGAAAGGTAGCAGACTTCCCGTTGGTCTCAAACGGTAAGACAGCGTAAAAGTTCCGCACTTGTGATGAAAGATAGAGCCAAATATGGAATCGGAGTCAAAGGGCAGCTTGATGATTGGTTTTCCATCAATTGGAAGATAGTCAAAAAGCGTGTTAGGAACCTCAGACAAAGAATTTACCGTGCCACCCAGAATCGTCAACATAACAAAGTACGTAGCTTCATGAAATTAATGCTACGTAGCTTCTCCAACACCGCTAGAAAGATTGAAGATATCGACTTTATTAAACCCTACATCGAAGGTTGGTTGAGCAACAGGGGATTGGAACTAAATCAAGATAAAACTAGAATTGTCAATGTTGAAACTGGATTTAATTTTCTAGGATTCAATATTAGACAACATAATGGTAAATGTCTAACTAAACCTCAAAAGGAGAAAGTTCTAGTCAAACTCAAAGAAATTAGAGAATGGCTGAAACATCACCCTGATGTCTCCCCGGAAGTTTTAATAAACAAACTCAACCCCATAATTCGAGGATGGGACAACTACTACAGATTTGGGGTTAGTAAACAAGTCTTCTCATTCTTTGATGACCAAATATGGAGAATGCTCTATAAATGGGTATTGAGAAGACATGGTAAAAGAAGGAAGAAATGGGTGTTAAGAAAATATTTTCGCCGCCTTAGTGGTGGCTGGAAATTTTTTGCCTTAACTCAAGACAGAAGAAGTAAACCAAAATCAATTTACATTACAGAACTGTCGAAAATCCCCATTCAACGCCATGTCAAAGTTAAAGGCTTTGCATCACCTGATGACCCCACATTGCATAAATATTGGCATTCCAGAAGCACTCGGTACGGGAAAACTCGTTGGATTAAAGGCTCAAAACTTTACTTAATCGCCGAACAACAAAACTGGCTTTGCCCAATATGCAGTGAACATCTGTTTAATGGAGAAGAAATCGACACACATCACATTCAAAGTGTGAAAGATGGAGGAACAGATAATATCAACAATCTCGTTCATCTTCATAAGGTGTGTCACCAAGCCACACATTATTGCAGACGTTCTGGTAAGCCGAGGCTTGAGCCGGATGATTGGTAACAATCTTGTCCGGTTCTTAGGGGAGGAGGATACGGCGACGTATGCCTCCTTACCCGACATGTGTAAAAAGCTGCAAGATGGTCTGGAAACTCCTGCTATATATAGGTTTCGGCAATTTTTAAGTAAAATTATTACTGTGGTATAAACTTTGCGTGTCTATGGCTACAAAAACCGGAGTATCTATTAACTTTATTTACAGGTTGTACAGCTTGGACTCGGAGCTTCTTTCAAAGTGAATTGCCTGAAGCTCCTTTTAATAAAGGGTTGTAGCCCATTATATAGCCTTCAACCACACAGTTTTATTAATTCTCTTTGGTAGGCGAAAAGCAATTATTGACCCTCACACTGCAAGTATGCGCGGCTCAAATCAGGCGGAACTATTAAAAACGCTAAAAGCCATATGCAACAAGCTTTTCCAGACCATCTTGCTTAAAATTACACATATCTCGGCTCAACCCCTTAAACACCAGATATATCAAGGATTACAGCAATTATGTAGTCTTGATGCCATTCTAGGGAGCGACCATTTGAAGCTGGAACTTCTATAACTACCAAAATCTTTGAAACCTAGAATTTGCAAGGGTTTCCAGCCTCTATTTCCGAATTTGCACTTATCTCGCGGCTCTATGCCTGTCTTGGGCTGTTTCAGCAGGAGTTAGATTACCTCTGTTCTTGGCAAAGGTATTGCCAGCTAATATTAAATTATGTAACATCAAGTCATGTAACGTCAAGTTATTAGCTTGATAAAAAGCTGACAACAGTTTTTGGACGATGAATGTTAGTTGTATGTTTTTGTTCAGATGGCACATAATTCCCAAGAAGCATTGCAGCGGAGTGAGAAACTCTATCGCCACTTGGTTGAGAGCCAAACCGATGTGATTGTCCGTACTGATTTGCCGGGGCGGTTGACTTTCGCTAATTTAGCGGCGTGCCAAACATTCGGCTTGCAATTGGATGAGTTACGCGATCACTTATTGTTTGAGTTTTTTCATCCAGATGACCTACCTCAAGCGAGAGAAAACATGACAGCTTTAGCATCTCCACCTCATCGCTTGACCGTTAGTGAGCAACGTGCATTGACAGTTAACGGTATTCGTTGGTTTCAATGGAACGTTACCGCAATTACAGATGAACTTGGACAGGTCATTGAAACTCAGGGGGTAGGAAGAGATATCACTGAGAAAAAACAATTAGAAGCGCAATTGCTCCGTCTCCAGCGTTTAGAAAGCCTTGGCACGCTGGCGAGTGGTATTGCCCACGACCTCAACAACATCTTGGCGCCCATTATGTTCTCAGTTCAAATGTTGACGCTTAAACTTCCGTATATAGATGCACGCAATCAGCAACTACTAAAGATTATCGAAAATAACTCTAAACGTGCGGCAGATTTAGTCAAGCAAATTCTCACGTTTGCACGGGGCTCTGAAGGTAGAAGTATTTGTTTGCAAATAGAACCCTTACTACTGGAAGTTGAGCAAATTCTTAACAGTACATTTCCAAAGTCGATCATAATCAGCAAAAATCTATCTACACAAAACCTTTGGAGAATCAAGGCAGATCCTAGTCAAATACATCAGGTATTAATGAACCTGTGCGTCAATGCTCGTGATGCCATGCCTGAAGGCGGCACCCTATCTATCTGTGCAAATAATTTCTTCGTTGATGAAAACTTTGCCAGGATGAATTTGGATGCTAATGTAGGGGACTATGTAGTTATAACTGTGTCAGATACGGGATTTGGCATGGCCCCACTCATTTTAGATCGCATTTTTGAACCCTTCTTCACAACTAAGGAACCGGGCAAAGGCACAGGGCTAGGTCTTTCTACTGTAATTGGCATTGTCAAAAACTACCGTGGTTTTATTAACGTAGAGAGCGAGGTTAGTAAAGGCACCCAATTTCAGGTGTATTTGCCAGCAGATGAGGAAAGGACAAATCAGCAAGCAGAGAACTTGGAATTGTCCAACGGGAACAGAGAATTGATTCTAGTGGTAGATGATGAAGCCGCTATTTTGGAGATTACCAAGACTTCATTAGAAGACTATAACTACAGAACCTTAACAGCTAGTAATGCAATCGAGGCAGTTTCATTGTACGCCGAGTACAAAAATCAAATCAGCATAGTGTTAATGGATATGATGATGCCGTCGATGGATGGGTTAACCGCCATCCGTATCCTGCAAAAAATGAATCCACAGGTCAAGATTATTGCCATCAGCGGGAGCGCGGCAAATAGCCCGCTTATCGAAGCTGCTGACGCTGGCATTAATCTATTTTTGCAGAAGCCCTATACTCTTAGCCAATTATTATACGCTATTAAGGACTTATTGAGCTAACCATCAGTTGAACATCAAAACTATAATTGATAGTAACTTTATAAATGGGATGAGAAAGTAAAGATTTGGGAAAAAATGCCATTTTGTCATGTATATAAACAAATAAAATCTTAAATTTATTAACTAATTATGTACCAATGGGTTTGGAGATAGCCAAGTCATAAATTAATAATTTATTTTTGAGAAAATCAGTTATAAAGCTAAGCATTGCTACTGCTGGTTTTGTCCGATTTATCTATGTTTATTTACCTGTAATTCTTTGACAATAGTATTTAAATGCTCGCTTAGTAAAAACATGCGTTTTTGCTAAGTAAACTTTGCGATTAATTATCTAAGTTGGTGTCAAATTCAACGAGTAAGCACTAGAAACAGACTATTTATAACCGGAAATTATGACTATAATTATTTCTTCAGAGACTAAAATTTACAATCAATTACACCAAGTTTTATCAGAAATAACAACTGCACAGGATTTATCTCTACATCCCTTTGTTCAACGCTTTGCTAAGGGAGATTTTTCACAAGACGCAATCCGCCAGTTTGCTATGAAAATGTTACCTGGCTCAAACAGATTCAATATGGCTTTTCTCAAAGTTGCGTCAAAAATGGAAAGTTACCTTGCTAGAACGCTCATGCTAGAGAATGCATTTACTGAACACGGTAAACTCAATGCAGACTTTGCCCATGTGGCATTGTTTATGCGCTTTATGAAAGGTATTAACTGTCCGAAAATCGATATCAATGCTGATGATGGAGCATTTCTCATTCCGGCACTACGCTTTAAAAAATTTGAAGTTTGTGATGAAGAACCTCTAGTACTTTCCTTAGGAAGATTTGCGGCGATTGAGCAAGTCCTACCTGGAGTGTTTACCAAGTATATCGAGGGACTTCGCAAAATATTTCAGGGGATTGATGACTATACCATCGAATATTTCCACATTCACTGCGACTTAGATCCAGAACATACGGATGAGTTAATTCAGGTGGCTCAAATGTATATAAAGTCTGAGAAAGACATTGAAATTTTCAGTGACGGAGTTCAAGGTATGGTTAAATCAATTGCTGATATGTTTTCTTGGATGGATGAAAATCTAGAAAAAGAAGCATTAGCTGTAGCGACCCGCAAACCAAGCGATTTGGAACCTATATTAATATAAACTTGAGTTATTTTAGCCACTCCCACCATTAAGAAGATCCAAGAAATAAAATGAACAACCCTATCAAGGATATTGTGGCTAAACGACTATATATTTGGCGATGAAAGCAACAGAGGGCTTTCATAGACTAAGGGCATTTTATTACAGGGCTCGTGCCTTAGAAGTGGTGGGATTCTGGCTAGGAGTTCATATTAGCTTTTAGTCCTTGCTGGCAAATCTTGTTAATATTTCCTAACTTCGTGGAGAACTGCTCTGCCGGAGAATCAGACTAGATTTATTCCATTACGTCCTTGTCCCGCCAAATTCTTTGGACTGCTTTTACCCGAACGCAAAAGCAGTTTTGCTACTTCTGTTATTAACTGCTCTAGGTGTGAAGGCTTTTCTATATAAGTTTGAAACCCAGCCGCTAGAGCTTTTTCACGCGCCTTAGCTTCTGCGCTGCTACTAAAAGCAATCGCTGGAATTTCTCTATTTTGTAGCTGCGTAAGTTGCCTGATTTTTTGTATTAACCAATATCCATCGTACCAAGGCATCGCAAGATCGCTGATTAAAAGATCCACTGGAAATCGTTTAATCAGCGATAATGCTGACGAAGCATTGTTTGCCGTCATTACTTGAATTCCATAGCTTTCAAGAAGATAAGTAACTAAAAAAAGGATATCTTTTGTATCATCTACTACAAGAACTCTCAATCCTTTGAAGATATTTATATCATCTTTAGGATACGCATCACAATAATTCTTTGACATGATAAATTGGCCTCCTTAGTTGCCAACTCAATTACGGAGGAAGTCCTACTAGTGGCTAGCGGCTAACTAGCTATCTAGTGGGCACTTGAAATTTTATTAACTTGATTTAACAACTAATTAAATCAACTTTCCTTACTTGAGTCTTATTCACAAAGATAGATAGTTATCGGTAGCTATTATATATTTAGTGTTAAATTTGACAAAAAACAATCGCGGTGAGGGGTGTGGTAACTACCCCCAAACTGTCAATTTTGCGCTATGATTTAATGTTTAACTTGCAAATAATTGATAGCTATGTCATCTCAAAAATGAAAATTAATAATGACTAAGCCATTATCGCGCAAGGAAGTTTCACAGCACTGGCAGTCTTAAACCTTTACTAAAAAAGATTGACAGCCTTTACAAGATAGCCGTTTCTTAACTGGCTTTCTTACTGAGGCTGGCTTGTTTGTTTATAGTATAGGCTCTACTCTGCGGTATAAAATAGCGTCAAAAGCAAAGCTGGTTAGGGTTTAAGCAAAAATAAGTTGGTCAGGCTTGGCACGCGCCCTTTCCGGCGCGTGCCGCCTCCATGAGAGATTGTGAATGAATTGATAAATATAAGCCTGACCAACTTATGAGAGCGGGGGGGCTTAACAATTCGCTACTTAGATATTGTTAGAAATGATGTCGTTGCTGTAGAGCCGCCTGGACATATCCTATTAGTACATCAGGGTCAACGGGTTTTCGGATAACTCCAGCTACCTTGACATCAGGCTCCTTTCTCAAAAACGCCTCTTCGTCTGCCGTAATCAACAAAATAGTCAGAGATTGTAAAATCGGGTTGTTTCGGATGCGCCGAGCGACTTCGTACCCATCCATGTAGGGCATCATCACATCCAGTAGAAGTAGATCTGGTACTTTGGATTCAAGTCTTGCTAGTGCTGCCGCTCCCGACTCCACAATGTCAACTTCATAACCCTCTATTTCTAAAATAGTTTGGAGGAAAAAGCAGTTGTCTGCAACATCGTCGCACACAAGGATAAGCTTATTAGTACTATCTTGTTTAACTCCTGTTTGAAATGCCATCTTGAAATAAAGACAAAAACTTTTATTTAGTCCTTTATAGTTAGACCAACAAATTTTTTCGTCTTACTGTGGTGTTACATGCTAGGGTGAGTTTTCCCAGTTACTTGATATAAGTTCGCGTTCGCACCTAGTTACAACTTTTATAAACAAGGCACTTTAAACAAGCCAAACATCCTATTGCTTACTTTTTCTTTCCAAAAACGCCTAATAACATAAGTAAATTCTCAATTATTACCTGATGGGCATTGATTAAAATCTATGTTTTGCGAGCGCCTCAATTTAGCTCAACGTCACGTCAATATATATAGCTAGTAGTTACACGATTGGGCTAATTCGTGGAATTAGAGCCTCAAAGTATTGAGATGACGTTAGGCGATAGTCAGTGTGATAGTCGGTGTGACAGCACGGGCGTTACTTTCCAACCCGACTAACGATGCCAAGCTTGATAAAAGTCCAGATAAGTCATAGTTTGGGTGCAGTGCCAGATAACTTTGTAAGCCTCATTTGATAAGTGATTTTTCAAAGCGGTAACAACTACTGTCATATTTTCAGATTCTGTTAACAAATTTTGTAAACTTGATGCTGCTTCATTACGGATTTGTTGCGATTGAGAATCACGAATTAACTCTACTAACGCAGTGATAGCAGTGGGATTATCTTTAGCTATTTTCCCTAAACTTGATGCTGCTTCATTACGGATTTGTTGCGATTGAGAATCACGAATTAACTCTACTAACGCAGTGATAGCAGTGGGATTATCTTTAGCTATTTTCCCTAAACTTGATGCTGCTTCAATACAGATTTGCTGCGATTGAGAATCACGAATTAACTCTACTAACGCAGTGATAGCAGTGGGATTATCTTTAGCTATTTTCCCTAAACTTGATGCTGCTTCAATACAGATTTGCTGCGATTGAGAATCACGAATTAACTTCACTAATGCAGTGATAGCAGTGAAATTATCTTTAGCTATTATCTCTAAAATTGATGTTACTGTAAAACGGATAAATCTCGATTGAGAATCACGAGCTAACTCCATTAATGCAGTGATAGCAGTGAAATTATCTTTAGCTATTATCCCTAACGATAATGCCACTATCAAACGGATTCCTTCCGATTGAGAATCACGAATTAACTCCTCTAATGCAATGATATCAGTGGGGTTATTTTTAGCTATTATCCCTAAACTTGATGCCGCTAGATAACGGATTCCTTCCGATTGAGAACCACGAGCTAACTCTTCTAATGCAGTGATAGCAGTGGGGTTATCTTTATTTATTTCCTCTAAAAATGATGCCACTAGAAAACGGACTTCTTCCGATTGAGAATCACGAGTTAACTCCTCTAACACAGTAATAGCAGTGGGATTATCTTTAGCTATTTCATCTAAATCTGATACCGCTTTAAAACGGATTTCTTCCGATTGATCATCAAGAATTAACTCTTCTAATACAGTGATAGCAGTAGGATTATCTTTAGCTATTTCCCTAAAAATAAATACCAATAGGTAACGGAATACTTTCAATTTAGAATCAAGAATTAACTCCACTAATGCAGTGATAGCGGTGGGATTATCTTTAGCTGTATCCCCTAAAATTGATGCCACTTTATTACGGATTTTTTCCGATTTAGAATCATGATCTGATTCCTCTAATACAGTGATAGCAGTGGGATTATCTTTAGCTGTATCCCCTAAAACTGATGCCACTTTATTACGGATTTTTTCCGATTTAGAATCATGATCTGATTCCTTTAAGGCAGTGATAGCAGTGGGATTATCTTTAGCTATATCCCCTAAAATATATGTTACTTCATTACGCATTTCTGGCGATTTATAATCACGAGCTAATTCCTTTAATGCAGTGATAGCAGTGGGGTTATCTTTAGCTATATCCCCTAAAATATGTGCCGCGTCAAAATGAAATCTTGGCGATTGAGAATCACGAGTTAATTCCTTTAATGCAGTGATAGCAGTGGGGTTATCTTTAGCTATATCCCCTAAAATATATGCCACGTCAAAACGGAATTGTGGCGATTGAGAATTACGAATTAACTCCACTAATGCAGTGATAGCAGTGGGATTATCTTTAGCTATTCTCCCTAAAATATATGCTGCTTCAAAACGGAATTCTGGCGATTGAGAATTACGAATTAACTCCACTAATGCAGTGATAGCAGTGGGATTATCTTTAGCTATTTCCCCTAAAATTACTACTGCTTCAAAACGGATTTTTGGCAATTGAGAATGACGGATTAACTCCACTAATGTAGTGATAAATGCAGTGAGAACAGTGGGATTATCTTTAGCTATTCTCCCTAAAGCTACTGCTGCTTCAATACGTATTTTTGGCGATTGAGAGTCACGAATTAACTCCACTAATGCAGTGATAGCAGTGGGATCATCTTTAGCTATTATCCCTAAAATTGATGCTGCTTCAATACGTATTTTTGGCGATTGAGAATTACGAATTAACTCCACTAATGCAGTAATAGCAGTGGGATTATCTTTAGCTATTTCCCTTAAACTTAATACTGCTGGCCAACTGATTTTTTCCGATTTAGAATTTTCTATTAACTCCATCAATGCAGTGATAGCTTTTTTACGATCCGCTTCTACCAGGAAAGCCTTAGTACTTTCTTCTATCTGTTGGTGAAATCTCTGCCAGTCCTGTATTTTAATATTAAAATAACCAAAGCGCCATGTGACGATTTGCTTCACAATTGCACCTGCCAAACCACAATCTTTAAACTCGGCAATCCCAGCTGCGGCTAGAAAGTAGGCTCGGTATTCATAAAATCCCTTCCAGTCAGGAATTTGACTCTGACTTTTGCACCCATCCTCAAACTCTAACAACGCCTTAATAAATTCTTCCTTCTGCTGCTGTTTTATATCCTCTCGCCCCAACCATAGCAAAATTACCTCTTTCCATTGTGGTTCAAAGATGCGATAGCTTCCTTGTTCTGGGTTCTCAGGAATGTGATTTAGAAAATATTGCCAATCGTCAACAGCTAATGCTGCGAAATATTCCTCAAAGGTCGCATGGTAGAAGGCATAAACTTTTTCTTTGCTGGAAGATTCAGCCGCAATCCCTACATGATTCAGCCAACCGAGTTTTAATGCTTTGTAAAACAGCGAAGTCTCATCATCTGGATAGCCTAATTCTTCAATAATAAAAGTTTCTCGCAACCGGAACCGTGAACCCTCCTCGTTGATATCCCGTAGAGCTAAACGTCCCAATGCCTGATTTAAATGCTGTTGCTCTTGGATGCTGGTGCGGAAAAGGTTTTGTTTCCATTTGTAAAACTGTTGCACACACTGATGGTACAGTCCTGCCTTTGTCTCTGGTAAACCCCCCTCCTCACTTTGCCAGATACTACACAACAGTGCCAAACGCAGAGGAGTTTGCACCATATCCCGCAAACGCACCCGTTCAGCTGAGTCTAATTTTGTCTTTAACCGTTCTCCTTTTTCAATCTCTTCCACAAACCAGTTATTGATAAACTGATGCACCTGTTGGGGGTAGTCAAAATCGAGTAGGCGATAAGTTTTAAAGGTTTCTAGTGCATTACGATCTGCTTGCCAAACATTCAGCCGACAAGTTAATACCACCCACGATGAACGCCCTACCCATCCAGTTAACTGACGAGAAATTTCTTCTAATGGCTGGTGAGATGCTGAACCTTCAGATATTTCATCCACGCCATCCAACAGCAGCCACACTCGCCCTTGCTGAATTTGGTTTATAAAGTCATCCCGTATTTCTTGGGTCAACTTTGTTGAGGGAATTGCTTGTTCAAGCCAACTATTACATATATATGTTTGAATATCCGTCAAAGTTCCATTTCGTCCCAAGTCTGCCAGAGAAACCCAGACTGGTAAACCTAAATCTTTCTCTAATACCCAAGAAGCGATCGCTTGCAGTAGTGTTGTTTTCCCTGCACCCGGTTCCCCAATTACAGCTATTTGCTTACCTTTGGTTTTACCTGAGCCGTGTTCTAGAATTTCAATTTGGCTTAAGAAAGCTTCATGCTCAAATCGCTGCTGCGTTTCATACTCCGGTTCATACAGACGGGTTCCCGCATCTGGGGAAAAGTCTTCCTTGTTGCGTTTATCTGTTTTCGTCCTCTGCACTAGTGCTAAGGGAACATAAATCTGCTTTCTTTCTTTTTTGGCAGATTCATCTTGCATCAAGGGGTTGCTAGTTATCCGCCCCTGGGGTTCTAGCATGGTGCTACACACTTTATGCCAGTCAACAATATTATCTTTAATCTGTACTGATAAATTTAAATTTTGGTAGTTAGCAATATCATTCAGATTTAGACCTAAAGAACCAATAATAGACTGAAAACTACTTTCATCAACAGCCTCTCCTTTAAGGAATCTTCTAACTGTACTAAGGTCTACATAAGACTGAGTTGCCAAGTATTCCTGAGTCCAACACTTTTTACCACGCTTATTCTGGATTTCATCATCTGATTTTTGAAGTTCGGCCATTCTGCGGCGAACTTTTTTCAGCCCTTCTGGGGTTGCTGCGATACTACGAGAATTTGGCGTTCTATTCATTGATGAACAGCAGATGACTAACTCAGATATTACTGGTTACAGTGTATTATTTAGTTCTAGTAGATAAGCTAATAATCTTTCAAATTGTATCCCCGTGTCTCCCCTGCTTTGCATTCCCGCGTCTTTCTAAGGCTAAGGATTATGCAACTTAAAAGCAGATTAGCTTATTAGTTCAGAAAGGTTCAGTTTAGTTTGAACTGTTTTGCTCTGGAGAAACACCTTTAAATCAAATTACCTTTGTCTCAAAAGCAATAGAGATGAGGTTGAAATAATGTTTAATAACCAAATGACTGCGTTAAAACCACAACAGAGGATCACAACTATCCAACCCACAAATTTCCCATACCAAGTTGATGTTACACCTGTATTGCTGCAAAACCCTTATAGTCCCTTTGCGATCTCCCTAAGTGTTGCAATCGTAATTGGTGCGGTTGCTTCCTTGATTAAAACTCTAAAATCTCAGTAGATTAGACCACAATTAGCATAATCCAAGCAACTCTTAACAAATAGGCGGCGCAGCGGAGTGTCTGCCGCTGCCTGCAACAAATTGGTTTGCTCAACTAGTGGATTTGTGGCAGTGGCAGACACCGCCTATTTGAGCGCAGCGGTTAAGAGTTGCGCCATCACCTAGAGGGAGATCCCTTTACTCTGTCTTCTTTCTTGTTGCCGCTTTTCTTCTATTATTTGTTGCAATACGCGCTCTGCTTCTTGCCAAAAGTGATGGTCTTCTCTTTCTACTTCCCCCACATTAATCGGTAAATACTCAAGCTCACCTGACTGGTTTCGGTTGACTACCACTCGAAAAATCTCACCTCGTTCATCATGGGTAAATACCAGTTCTCTACCCTGCTTCTCTAGAGTTGCACGTTTGAATCTAAGGCTATTTGAGCCACTTTCTCTTAGCTGCCAGTTGATTAATTCAACAGCAATAGGCACTGCGTCCGCTAAGAATTCCTCTTCTTGACGCTGCTTTTGGTCGAGTGAATGTTCTGGTTCTGGCTCAATAGTTGCCAGTTGATTGCTAGCGATTAGTACCAATGCCCTAGCTTCATCAGTAGTCCATTTAGCTGGACTGGCTTTGATAATTTCTTCAACATCCAGGGCTGAATTTTCATCTTTAAGCGCCCGTATAGCAATTTCTTTATCTCGGTCAATCACTAATAAGTTTTGCAATTCAGTACTGTAATGCTTGTATAACTCTGCTGATGTAGCCGGGGTTATTAGGGGTTTAGCTTCGACTATATTTTGAGGTTTATTAGACGAAACTGGAGATATTAGCTGCTGTTTATTTTGCTGAATCGGGGCAGATTCTAGCAATTTATTTAGGCGTTTAATTTCGCTATTGTCCCGTAATGGGTCGTAGTTTATCCCCAATTCTGTCTGAAGCTTTGTAAAAGAACACTTATATTTATTAAGATTACCTCCCTGTTTCCAGAGCAGGCGAGGGCTACCATCTTCATTAACTGAGCCAATATCAATGCCAAACTTGATGCCTCTTACCCCACCATGACCGTAATAACTAACGATGGCTTTGACTTGATACTCTATCCATAACCGCTCAATAAACTTTGGCATTGTGGGTTTATTTACTGCCACTTTCTCAATCGCTCGGCGCATTATTTCTTCGCCTGGGAGTCCATCGCGTTCGACCCGTTCAAGTTGATTCCGAGTCATAGCTTTCTGCTTGCTTTCCCAACTACTTTGGACTGGGGTTAGCTGAAATTCTCGCTCTAGCAGTCGGGCAGAGTGTTCAGAATGGGCGTAATTGTTCCAGGTGCGGATAGATTTACCATCTAGATTATTGACTCTAGATGCAACGATATGGGTGTGGTCATGTTCTTTATCAGAGTGTCGCGCTATAAAGAAGTCATAAGCTGGCAGTTCTGATTCTATCAAGTCGTTAACTAGCTGGTTTAGCTTGGTATCTGATATTCTTTTTTCTGGCTGTTTAACTTGGGATTCATCACCTTGAAGCCGAGATAGTACAATGACCGATGCCAAGTGACGTTGGGACAGATTAGCTAATTCGTCATCATTGAGAGTTCTATCAGTCTTCGGTACACTAAGCATTAAGTGATAGCATGGGTCTTTAAGCTGAGGATTAAGATGGGCTGATAAGGTAAACTGTTCTACCAGTTCATTGGTACTTCTCCCGTACATATTCCCGCCAATGATTTTGGCTTTCTCTTTCTCAAGCACATATTTAGTAGTGCCACGAAATGATTTGTTAGCTTTGACTTTTGTAATCATTGCGCTGCACCTCTCCCGTAGGTTGAGTAAGTGATTGGCGAGTTTGTGATAAAAGTGCTGTCAATTCTTCAATAGTTCTCAGATATGATTTGACCTCGCTAGTCAGGGGTTGGCTACCAATTTTTACAGCTTCGTTAATAGCCCTAGTCTGCTGATTCAGATTGTTACCAATCTTCTTTAGCTCGTAGATAGCCTGTCGGTTAACTTCGGGAATAACTAGCTTAGGATGTGGTAGAGGGTAATCAAATAATCTCGTTCTAATATAGTCGCTTTGCACCACTCCACTGCACCGTTGCTCTAGTCTAGCTTTCTCTGCATAGCTAGCCCTAAACGTGATAGTTATTTCTCGCTTATCATCTGGAGATACTGACCGATTGCTTAATGTGTCAGCTAGTTGATTACTAAGATTGATACGGGGGTCTGGTTGCATAACTAATTAGACGGAGAGTTATCTGATTTTTTATTTTTTAACCGAGTCATTCGCTGTAGCTGCGATGGCGCGAAGCGCCAAGCAGGTAGGCGAATGACTTGGAAACTTCAGTTACTTCATGCTTATTATTTGGGTATTTTATTGGATTTAACGGGGGTTTGGGGGACACCCCCAACAAGCAAACACGCCGCTATTCCGTAGGAATAGCAGCGCCATTGGCGCGTTACGGCGTATTGCTTGCCTCCGCCCCAACGCGTAACCGAGGGTAGGGAGAAACCCGGACACAAAACGGGTAAGCGCGGTTGGACGAGACTCAGGCTACCCACGAGTACCCCTCTGCATTCCCCTAGTGTAACTGGGGAATGCTTCTGTTATTCAATCTCGTGGGTCTTATAGAAACATCAGCCTTGATTAATGCGTTTTAATTGATTCTTGTTACATCTATACATAATTATTAAACCTGGAATTAGCGCAGTTTGTTTCTACAATGGAATTATTTGTTACGACTGCCAACTATGCCCCGTAAACCAAAAGCTGTCCCTTTATCGAAAGTAGAAGATATTCAAACTAGTCTCAAACAGAAAGCGGCTACTCCTAAGACTATAGGCCTGTCAGATTTAGTCCAAAGTTTAGCTAAACCTATTCAAGATATGTTAGACGCTGGTTACTCTTATGAAGATGTTTCTGATGTATTTAAAGGTCATGGGGTAGAACTAGCGGCCAGTGGTCTGAAGGGCTTTCATAAAAAAGCTTTCCTCTCAACTGATAATATCTCCAGTAATAAATCATCAGATAAAGCGATTGATGAATCAGTTGATGGCTCGGAGTCGTCATCATTAACCTTGGAATCAACTGTAACTAATGATGAAGTTCCATCAATAGAGCCGGATAGTTCATCAACGAATAGTAGTGAACCATCCGACTACAAGACAACTCAACAGGGCAAACGAAAGAAACCAACGACTAAAACTTCTGCCCAATTTAACGTCACTGATAGGAGTAACGTATGAAACGTATCGTGATGATTCTGGGGGGTAAAGGTGGTACAGGGAAAACTGCCTTTACTCGTTTACTACTGGATGTAATGCATTCAAAGGGGATTAATTATCTAGCTTATGACGCTGATACAGAGAATCCAGAATTGTACGATTATTATCAAAACTTTGGTAATGGTGTAAGACTATTAAACTTCTTAGAGGTGGCAGAGGCAAAACGCTTCTTTACGGAGATAAAAGCCGAATCACCGGATGCAATAGTCGTAGATATGCCAGGGGCATCAAGCAATAAAACCAGGGAGATTATCAGTAAGTTTGGGCTATTTAAGATTGCAGGTGATTTAGGTTATAGGGTAACGCTGGTGACTGTATTAAACCTTGGGTATTCGGTGATAACTAGCTTAAAAGCTATGGCTGAGTTCTGTGATGATAAAGCTGATTATGTAGTGGTAAAGAATCTCTGTTGGGATAAAGGATTAGGTTTTCAACGTTGGGATAATAGTAAAACGGCGGGAGCGATCGCCGAACTAAAAGGCATAGAAATATCTATGCCAGAGCTAGACTATTCAACTTTTGACACGTTGACAGAAAAAGGTCTGCCTTACTCGGCTGCTACTGAAGAGAACGGATTTCCTTTTGGGGATTACCTACTAGTGAGTGGGTTTTTGGATCAGGCTAAACCAGAGCTTGAAAAGGCTGGGGTTTATTTAGGATTGCAGCAAGCAGAGGTGAATCAAGCTGCATCCTCGTCTAAAACTTCAACATCAAAGCAAGTAAAAGCAACTGCATCTACTTCTCGCCGGGGTCAAAAGAAAACTAATGAGCAGTAACAGCAACGGCAATCACAACAATTCCCCTGACTTAACTGCCAATTCAGTAGAGAGTAGTGAACTGGGAGAGGTCAAGATAGCACTTGGCAGATTGTATAAAGAATTTGAAAGTTTTAAGCAATCACAGAAAACTGAACGCGAACGCGATAGGGCAGAGTTACAAGCATGGGCGCAAACGAATTTAATTCAGAATCAACTCCTCAGCAAAGCGATGGTGACTATCGAGATGCTAACGGGAGAACTGAAGAATCAGAATCTCTCCTGGAAAGAGTTCGAGCAGAGCAACGACAGTTTGAGGCAAGAATTAACTCACTTACTGAGTCAGTCACAGAATATAAGCAAATCCTCATCGACATCAGAGAGTTTAGAGTTCAAAGGACTAAAGAGCGAAATCTCACAGTTAAAGTCGAACTGTCACGACCTGTTGATTCACACGAAGAACTTGACTACGGTTATTCAGGAGTTGAAGAACAGTCCCCCCAAGACTACCACGATAGAAAGAGAGGTTTTTCACGCTGAACCCATAAGTAAATATGGGACGATGGGGATGTTTACTGCATTATTTACTTTGTTGATTTTCTTTGGATTCAATCAATTTATTCCGGTAAACATCTCGGACGATATCGACACTTATTTAAGAGCAATTTGGCAACGTACAGGCTATAGCAATACTAAGTTACAGCGAATTGAGAAGCGTTTTGGGACTGACCCCAATCAAAGATGAGGTGTCAGGTAATCTGATAGCTGAGTCCAAATAATTGATTAAAATCAGCATTTATTGTGTAGGTAGAATTGGACTTTACCTACACAATAACTGCTGATTATAGCGGTGAAGCTCAATTCACTGATTCGTAAAGTTCCGAGAGTGTATATCAAGTAAACCTCGATAAATAGCTATCAACTACCTTGCCTTCACGCTCCCATTTTTCATTCAAAAGTCCACAAAGAACGAAAATATTGCCTTGAGGGTTGCGGTGATGTTTACCTTTGATTGCCCAGCAACGAAGGGTGTATGTACTTTCGTAGCCAAGAACTAATGCCAGTTGGTCGTAAGTTAATGACCAGCGTTTCTTAAACTCAATTGGGTGCATAGTATTCAGCTATCTCTAGAAATTAATTAGCAGTGAAAAGCGGACATTTGGCAGACATGGACTAGACACGCGGTGTCAGCGGTGTCAGCGGCTGGTGTCCGAGTAGTGTCTATGTGATGTAAAGCTTTCAGGTTTTTGGTGTCTGCTGTGTCTGGTGTCTAATGTCTGCCAAAATCACCTCGTTTTCTGCCAAAGACACCAGACACTAAGGAATTAAATTTGATTGAGCTTGATGATTCCAGGAGCTACCCAATCGGCTAGCCCAGCTCCAACAATTTCGTACATCCAACCCTTGATTTGCTCAACAGTGAATCTCTCTGAGTTCACTTTAAAGTTGCCCTTGAACTCCCTAACATCAGCCTCTATTCGTTCAGTTCTGGTGAGATATTCATACAGTTTTTGCGCCATTGGTGATAGTTTATTAGGCGCATCTTGGGTGTCACCTGCCTTGTTACCTAGATTGATTTCCAGTTCATAAATGCGCTCTAAAGTGGCTTTATCGATAGGGGGATTTGGCTTAGATTCTGCTGGTATAGTGTCGCTAAAGTCAGATATTTTTGCAGTCATCTTGGGCAATTCAACTAATATCCATTCGTTAGAACTATCGAGTTTGACCTTTGCTTTACCCGTAGATTTGGGCTGTAGTGTAACTGGATCTACTTGGGCCAAACATTCAACTTGGAGCATTTTAGAAACAAGATTATGTAATCCCTTGATGCCAAATAAACACGTAGTCGTGTTGTTGTGAGCGACCACAGTTAAAGGCATCTCTTGTTTACGAGATTTGGTTAACGCCAACTTGCCAAACTTTGAAAGTAATTCTTCATCCTTAATAAAGTCGCCGTAGGTAGTGACTTCTTCACAAAGAAGAGCAGTTGCCTTACCATCAGCCCATAATTTTTGTCGCCATTGGTCTTCACTCAAGTTTGAGTTATTGAATGTATAAAGCCTGCTTTCTATTTCCTCAACATAGGCGCGGATCTGTGCTTCAATATCTGACCAAGAGTGATAACTTTCCAGCCCCTTCCACTCTGCGCGGTTGCTGTCTGGGTCTAACACGATTACTCGATAACCTGCTTGTTTTTTAAGTCGGGCAACGTAACGGGCTAACCAGGATTTACCGCCCCCTTGGTTGCCCCATATCAGGGCAGTTTGTTTGACCAAATTTTGCACCCATGCATCGGGTGAAGCTGCAATTACCCCTGGTTCATTTCCAGTAACCTTATCGTTCGGGTCAACCGTCCCCTGTAAAGTCTGAGTACCTTGTAGATAGGGCGTTTTCATAAGACGCAGCTGCTTGATGTACTCTGCCTTCTGTTGCTCGGTCATGCCAGCCGTTTGCGCTGAAAAAATAGCGTCAGTTGCTTCTAGCTGGGTCACTTCAATCTCGGTGTGGGCGTAAATCTCAGCTTTTTGGATATCAACAGTGCGTTCGTTAGCGATTAAATCCAAGTCAGCTTGCAGTTCCACCTCTCTAATCGCAATATCACGGTAACTGTCTAACAGCTCTCGACGTGCAGCCATCTCTGCTCTTGCTGCATCCCGTTTTTGGGCGATGTCTTCAAATACGGCTCTCTGTCTCTCCTCCGATTGGCAGTGTCGCAGCATCCACCCAGCAAGCGCAAACCCCACGAATCCGCCAAACGCCCAAAACGGCTTATATGGGTTGGTTGCTTTCACTAGCCCGTTAACTCCCAAAGATTTGTCACGCACTACTTGAGGGGGCATTCCCTCTTGTTTCCACTGCTCCCAATAATATGGCGTCATTCTGAAAGGTCGGCTATTCAAGTCGTTACATTTTAGGTAGCTTTGGGGAGTCCGAAAGCAGAAGTAAATGCGCGAGCTTGACTCCCCTTTCCAAGCCATTGCCGCCGAGCCAATACCCACAGTCAGACTCAGCCCAATTGCAACGGCTTTCTTATCAAAGGGCAGTTGACCAAACCACTTCATTAAGCCGGATTGTTGGGACTCTTCTAACTGTTTATACTTCTCACTTAAATAATTCATTTACGAGTCCTGCCACCAAATAGAAAAATCATTAATACTGCTACGACTATCGCCACGCCTGCACCACTCATCCAACTGGAATAATCCGCAATTTTGGGTGAGTACATCTGTTCAATTTCAGTATTAGCTGTTTGTGCAGAAGTACTCGATTCTAACCACTCCCCCAGAGGCTCGGAGAGCGCACATAACAACGCTAATGATGCACTGCAACCAGTCATTAAATTAGTGACAAACTTGTTGAACCCTTCACCTGTTGCAGTGGCAGTAAAATACAGGTGTGCAGTACCCACAGCTAGAAACATTCCAACGGGGTGAACTTGCAATAAATGAAAGGTGAAAATCACTGCACTGTTTAAGCAGCTGCCAGCGACAATCTCACAAGCATTTCCAGCGCGTCTAAATGTCCTACCTCTGTTATTTTCTGGCAGTGGTGGTGGTTGTTCTGGTTGTTGCTGTTGTTGTGGTGTTTGTGCCAGCCCTTTAAATGAAAAAGGGCTGACGTTAGTTGATGAATCAGCTTTTCTAACTAACATCAGCCTTGCCCTTTTAACTAATTACTTATCTATCGCCCAGCTTGTTCCACAAGTTACCCAGCATTGCGCCCCATCCTCTAACTGTTCCGGTTGCGGAAACACTAGATGCTGGTGCATAACTTTGGCTAGTAACTGGTATCACTTCCTGGGGTGCTTGATTGGGTTCTAATGCCCTTGAGCCATACCTTGCACGGGCTAAAAGTTGTTGCCGTTTTTCCCTCAGTCCCGTAGTGATTGCTTGTCTTTCAGCCTGCACAGTTTGTTTATTTTCTATGCTGCTGATTTTATTTTCATGTCTCCACAATTCTGCTTGTAAATCGTGGTGTAATTGCGCTGCAACTTCTGCTAGTGCGTGTTTGCGTTTTTGGTCAATTCGCAGCAGATCCGCTCTATCTTGGGCATCGATTTTACTCATCTCTGAATCGAATTCCGAATTGAGCTTGCGAATCTTAGCGATTGCAGTTGCAACATGGGAGCCGTATTGCTTTCTTAATTCTGTCCAAGTAACCTGCCCCTTGGTCAACTTCTCCATCGCCTCAAAGACGACCTTAGCGTTGTCTAAGAAAGGCTCTAATCTCTCTGATAATTCTTGGGCATTATTTGCATAATCTGCAAACTGTTCTAGCTTATTTATGTCTGAAAGATAGCCCAAAATATCAGCGTCAAATCCTCCCCAAGTTTGTGCTTTTTCATCAATATGGCTTGCATGACCAAGTATAGGGTTTCGTATTGCAAAATCCATTACGCTCCACTCCTTAGCGTTGGTATTTGAGTTGATTAATCAATGCGGATGCCAGTCCCAGATGTTCGCCCAAAGTCACCCTTTTATTGATACTCTGGGCAATAAGAGAAACTGTTGAAACAGCGGCAGCCGCTACTGAACTGCCTTGAATATTTATCTCTGCATTCAACAGGTTTTGGACGATTCCATGTAATAGCAACAGTTTTTCTATCTTGCTGAGTTGCTCAAATGTGCTGCCGTACCGCTGCTGAAGCTCATCCAGGTACGAACCATCTCCGGGCATAGCTGACGTATAAAAGCCGATGGGTTTGTTCATTTTGCTAATATCTTGGTGTGATGTGTACTCACGATGCACTCTGATGAGCGATTGCCTTACTTTGGTCGGTGGGTGCAATCGCTTTATCATCAGTTATCCCGAAATTCATTTAATTCAATAACCTCTCGAACCACTTGGTTTTCGCTTAATTCTTTTCGCCGTAGTGACGAATTAGTGAACACGTATCGGGCTAGTAATCCACAATTAGAACGGTGGCTGTAGCGCAGTTGTTGACCCCGAAATTCGTACAAATGATTACGCTGTAAGGCTGCTATTTCTAACATTTGTTTCCTCAACACCGGTTCGAGAACTCGATATCTAAAATCGCTTCATGAATCTCCATCAAGGCTTGGACTGCATCACCCAAGCGCAGGTCATTCGATGTGCTGAACCTTGAGGAGCCTTCAATTTCTCGGTAATTTGGAGATGCTTGCACAAACCGTAAAGTCTGTTCACAGCCGCAGAGGATAGTGATGATTTCGGTGGTCGTTAACGATGGTTGCGTCTGTATCGTTTGGTGATCGTTCATGACTTCTTCCCTTTTCTTTGCGTTTTTATCGGTGCGGTTGGGGTTTCTGGTTGAGCCGGTTTTTGTAGTACATAGCTGATTGCCCCTGCACCACCCACAGCGGCGGCGATGGTAAACATATTGTTTCTGCCGAAGTACTGCACTCCGAAGTAGCCAAGCGCCAGAAAACCAAGGGCAGCAACAGAAGCAACAGAGAGTCTAAGTGTGTTGTTTGGTTTCATGGTTACGCTACGAACAAATTATCAAAGTTACTTAAGCTGTCGGGTTGGGACTGCTCAGTTAGAGCAGGTTGTTGCTTGTGCTGACAGCACAGTGAATTTTTCTCTCTAAAATAAGCCCTTAAAATCCAAGTCACAGCAGAGGTCAGGTCATCTGTAAGAAGCAGTTTTTCCGCCTCAGCCTTTACGGGGTCAATCAAATCTTTGGGGATGCAAACCCGGTTATCTTTCGCCATAAATTAAGCCTTCTTTAGTGATGCAACAGCTAATTTAAGTAACCCAATTGCATTGGCCGTCTGGGAATTAGAAATCTGTGCTATTCCTTGCCTAGATGCGATTGCACTAACCGATGGCAGCATTGCACCACCACCCACAAGGTAAATAGCATCCAGGTCATCAGCGCGGGATTGCAAATGCTTCCACGCAGGCACTAAACAAGATGCAAGCCATCCTTTCAGTTCCGATGAGTAAATGCTAGAAAACTCCCAACTGGTGGTTCCATAAACAAAGTTCTTGCTCATCCCCTCTCGGATGAGATGAGGGTTAGCTGGTTTACCAAGGTGGCGACGGGTTTGCAGATTATTAGCTATCGCCTCGCAAAGATGGTGAACGCCTACTGTGTCAATCTTGCGACTATTTTGTAATAGTTTGTTGCCTTCAAATATTGAGGTGATAGTAGTTCCATGCCCCAGGTCAATCAAAGCTACTTTCTGCTGACCAGGGGCGCGGGAAACTAACAATGCTCCTACACCTTCCTCTGTTATTTGACAGGTAATGTCAACATTTACAATGTCTTTGCCATCAAACTTGACGACGTGCTTACCTTGCAAGGCTTTCTTTAGATCATGGGCAAAGGCTTGAGAGTCATGCAATGAAGCGACTAAAAACAAGTTATAGCTCTGCTGTCTAGGAGTTAGAGCAATTGCACCTAAGAGCATTTGCAGTCCATAAGTAATTTTGTTTTTAAAGTCGTCAACAATGCGTCCAAATGACTGCTTACAGTAGATTTCAGCGGTTTCACCAATCAACCACTTAGAGCCAGATAGATCAGAGCGTTCGCCCTGAAGATATTCGACTACCGCACCGTTGCCTAAGCTTTCGTAGTCGTTAGAGTCTGTCTCAATGACTTGTTTAAAGTAGGAGGGGATAAGTATCTCTCCTTCGGAAAAATGTAGTTTACAATACCCGTTACCACAATCCCAAGAAGCAGGGGTCAACGATGGGGCTAATGTCCCGATTGTGGGACTTGATGCCAAATCTACCATCTGATTAAAGTCCTTTGAGGTTGTTTGAAATTTTTGCAAAACCCTTGTAGTAAGCAAATTGTGGATATCTGCGGTTTCTGTTCTATCCGTCTTACGGGGTCTGTTATCCGCTTCCATCCGTGGTTATCTTCGCCACTTGTGGGTTTATATCTTACAGTTCTCAACTTAGCATATAATATGAGAAGTTAGCAAGTTGAGAGGGGATGAGAAGTGTAAAAATATCAGCAAAAGGATATATCTTGAGAAGGGAGAACATGACCGAAGATGACGTGAGAACAGAGAAGATAAACTTCACTTGTGACACAGAAACAAAGCAGTACTTAAGAGTATGGGCAGCAAAGGAGGGTAGAACACTTAGCAATCTTGTTGAGAGAATTGTTCTTGATGCGATAGAGAGAGATAAGCAGTCTGGGGGCGATAAGTAATGATTGGCCCTTTTCCTCTCCCTCCGTTGCCACTGTCTGACCACAAGTTTCTACCAGAATGCCTAGCTATTTACTTTGTCTTAGATAGCGATCACATCCTATATGTAGAGCAGGACGCAGTACAATTATCAAGAAAAATGCTTAAAAACTGGCTAAAAAACAAAAATTCCCAAGCATTCAATCTGCTTGGGTACAAAAAAAAGGAGTAGCTCTTGCTGCTTCGGGTGCGCTCTGTTAGATGATGAGGCGAACACCAAGAACGATTACCAGTCGTTCACGAATAGGCAACAAAAACCACTGCCAGATTGAAATATTAATATTTGTTCACTCTCTAACCTAACAGAACGCGACGACAACAGCAAAGAACTACTCCCAAAATTCACACAAAATACATGGAGTAGTACAAATGAATACGCTAGAAATGCAAAGTGCGCCCGGACTGTCAAATCATGGCGCAGCGCATAAAAATTCAGATCCCCTCATCACAGCACAGTCAGCGCCAATTAAGCAAGACCTAGCACCACACAATCCCAAAACAGCCAGCAGCACCCCAAAAGAGAAACGGCAGAACAAATTTGAGAGCTTTGAAGAGTTCCAAGCCTATATTCGTAAGTCTTTTATTGAAGGAAGTGGAATAGCTCCAGAAATTTTCGACGCAAGCGTAGAATTCCACCAAGACATTGAATGTGGGCCAGGCGGTGATGTAGAAACACCCATACATGAAGCTTTGGGATGGGAATACAAGCGATTCAGGCATCAAGCCAATGAGCCATTATACGCAGCATTTCTAATTAACGAAGATAAAAGCATCTGGCAAGTAATCGTTAGCATCTGGGACGCAGAAAAGCAGCGCCCATACCAATACTTTGCCCCAAAAGGAGATGGAAACCGTGCATTCCTGCCCCCAGTTCCTCCAGGAGTACGCCAGCTAATCGCTGAGAAATCGGGCTTGGATGTGCCAATATTCGGTAGTTTCTGGCAGTGGGTGAAAGAGTCAGTAAATCAACTGGGAACTACGGAAGGGGGCAAAAAAGCTCTAAGCGCCCTATCCCACGGACACATCATGATTGGGCTATATGGCTGTGAATGTGGCGCACCCGGAAGACCTCCGGCGCTGATGGCGGACTTAACACCCTTCGTTGGCCCTGGTTCAACATTGGCGATTGCCTTTGATCAAGATGAAAAACCTTCAGCCATCAAAGCAGTCGCCAGGGGAATAAAAAAGTTAAAAATTGTACTTCAAAAGCTGGGTGCATACGTTGCTATTGTTGAATGGAATTCAAAAGATGGCAAAGGATTAGATGATTTCATCGTGAACAAGGGAGAAGAAGCTTTTGACGACGCTTACAACAGAGCGATCGCCTACATGGAGTCGCAGTTTGCTGTATCTAGCAACGACTCAAGCGACAAAAGGCCGACCGCGGACAAAATTAGTCGGGAGATAGCCGAAGAATTCCGAGATCGCCTAGCTTACAACAATGAAGCTAGGCAGTGGATGCACTATGAGGTCAAGTTACCTGGGGTATGGTCAGGGGAAACCGAAGAAGCCATAGAGATGATTGTTTATCAAATCATCACTGCCAGGGGCATCGAGGGCTATAACTCCCATAGCTACATCACTAATATTGTTAAATTCCTGCGTTCGCAGCTGTTTGTCCGTGAATGGAATGAGCGCTCGCCCAAAGAACTGATGCCATTTTTCAATGGAGTCCTTGAGATTGCCACGGGCAAGTTTTTACCCCATTCTCCTGGCTATCGGCTGACTTGGCAGCTGCCACGTGAACATGACCCCAAAGCTACTGATTGGTCACACATCGACGCTTTCCTAACACACTTGGCGGCAGGGAATGAACAGCTCAAAGATTTGCTGATTTGTTACTGTAATGCGGTGTTAAAGGGACGCTACGATTTACAGAAATTTCTGCACCTGATTGGGCTGGGTGGGACAGGCAAAGGTACTTTCGCCCGGCTGCTAGTGAGCTTAATTGGGTCGGAAAACGTCCATAGCACCACGCTCGAAGATTGGTGCAATAATCGGTTCGAGGGGGCAAATGCTTACAAGAAGCGGCTGGTACTCTTCCCAGACGAAGACAAACAAACAGGGAAGCTGGGTAAATTCCTTTCGCTGACTGGAGAAGACCCGATTAGAGCGGAGGAGAAGGGAAGAAAGGCTTTTAATTATCAATATGACGGCATGGTGCTGCTATTATCCAATCTGGCAATTTTCACAGGCGATGCCGTAGGGCGGGTGAAGCGGCGGGTGATTTCATTCCCTTGCAACAATGCCGTAGACCCAATTAAATGCCGCAATCTAGATATTGAATTTGAGCCAGAACTAGCAGCGTTTACCAATTACGTTCTGGGTCTATCAGACGACCATGTGACCGCTGTAATTAAGGGCCTGCAAGAAATCCCAGAATGCACACTGGAATTTTGGGAGAACCGCACCCGTGTAGATGCAATCGCGGCGTGGTTGAATCAGTACGTGATTGCTGACCCGATGGCGAAGACTCCTATTGGCAGCGATCGCTTTGAAGGCGAGTCCGGCTCAACCCCAAGCACCCTGTTTGGTTCTTACAACCGCTATTGCCATAAGGCTGGTAGTAAACCGAAAAATCATAACAACTTTTCGCCCGATCTACTGGAACTGTGCCGCAGCGTTTTGGGCTGGGGAGTGGAGAAATATTCTACCAAAACGGGTAAATTTATCCGGGGGCTGCGGCTTAGGGTAGCTGGGATAGATGATCACATTCCCACCCATGATTACACTCTTGCTCAAAATCTTTTTAAGGGTGACGGCACTGGTGACGGCACTGGTGACGGCTCACAACCCGCACTAAATAAGGACTTGACGGCGGGTGACGGCACTTTCCCAAATCTGCTGGAAAAACAAGTGGAATTAGTTTTAGAGCAAGAGACTCAAATCGAGATTTCTTTGTTATCAGAAAATCTTTTACCACCACAGTCTATTGAAAATGATTTGGTAATAAATAAAAGTGGAGTGGGGTTTGAGCCGTCACCGAAGGTAAAAGCCAGTCAAAGTAATAGTTTCGAGCCATCACCAGAGCCGTCACCAGAGCCGTCACCATTAGAAACCGAATCAAATGGTCAACTAGTTCCATCAATTGAAGTTGGCGCTGTTGTGGTTTGGGCAGGGGACATATATAAAGTGCAGATGATATGTGATGGCGTAGTAGACGAGGTAGTGGGTAATGATTACGTGGTGGTGTGGACTAATCGAGAATCAGGCACAACTTTTAGGGGTCGCCACAGTGCAAGTGAACTGCGGCTGACTTAAATCAACGACAGTTTGTCCGGGCTAATAAACACAAAAATGATGATGATTGGTTTGATGTCCCACGCGAAGAAAGGAAAATTAAGCTAGTACACAAAGCAAGCGATCGCTTTCTCTATGATTGTTGGAGGAGAGGGAAGTGACTTGATTGTGCCTCTGTTGACTGACGGCTTTAGCGCTTTGTGATCAGCGTGTGTCAACTGTCTGGGTGAGACAGATGATAATTGTTTGCAATAGTCGGTAATGAGTGGTGTTTGGCAACGAGAGATTAAGGTTTTCGGGGTTTAGGCGATAAAAGTAGTATTAGTGAGCGTAAGATATTCCCTATGAAGATCAATCGCTTCGGCAAGGCCGAAATCCTAACCCCCCAAGAGATAACCTTACTATTTAGCGAAGGTTTTGTTAAGCCACGCGATCGCGCTCTGTTTGGCGTGTGCCTTTATGCCGCTGCCCGAATTAACGAGAGCTGCACTTTGCTGCGTGGGGATGTCATCGGCTCCAGGGGGATTAGACCCAAGCTGATTATTAGAGCTTATAACACCAAGGGGGGGCAGGATACCAGAGAAATTCAGGTACATCCCAAGCTCAAGGAATTTTTAGAGTCTTATAGCCAGGAGTTAAAAGGGAGAAATCCTCATTTGTTCCCCGGTCGTCACGGGCTGGGGCATATCCATAAAGCTAGTGCTGACCGAATATTACGTGAGGCACTGCGGCGTGTAGACTTAGATGAAAAGGGGATATCTTCCCACAGCTTTCGGCGGACGGCGTTAACCTGGATGAGTGATGCAGGCGTTCCCTTGCGCCACATTCAATCAATCAGTGGTCATCGCTCACTTGCTGCCCTGGAGCGATATTTGGGTGTGACTGAGCAGCAGAAAGAAAATGCAATTTCTACTTTAGTTTTTTAAGTCAGTATGGATAACGTCTGGAGGTTGCCTTGAGCATTGTACAAACTGCCACTGAAAAAATGCGGTCACTCCCACCAGAGAAGCAACAAGAAGTCTTAGATTTTATTGAGTTTCTGCAAAGTAAGCTAGTACAAGAAAATACAAACATTGAACAAATTGAGCCGATTTCATTTTTGGCAGCAGCTCAACAATTTGCTGGTTGTATTGATGATGGCCCCGGTGATTTGGCGACGAACAAACAATATCTAGAAAGTTTAGGAAGTGAATGAAGCAGCGAGTCATCATCGATACGGGGCCATTAGTAGCTTTTATTAATCGCAGAGAGCATCTTCATGCCTGGGTAATTAACACCTTAGCGAAAATTGAGCAGCCTTTACTGACTTGTGAGGCTGTGATTGTAGAGACTTGTTTTTTGTTGCGAAATCTTAACGGTGGTCAGGAAACAGTGATGTCAATGCTTGGGTCAGGAAACATCTTAATTTCGATGCGCTTAAGTGAAGAAGCAGCAGAAATTGAAGAATTGCTGCGGCGATATCAGTCGGTTCCGATGTCGTTAGCAGATGCGTGTTTAGTGAGAATGACACAACTATATCCTTCAAGTGAATTGCTCACATTTGATAGCGATTTTAGGATTTATCGAAAGAATCGTAATCAATTGATTTCTGTGATTATGCCTGTTGATGTGTAATCAGAAGATTAATCTAAAATGCCTCTTATTTAAATTTTTTGGGTTTTCCAATTGACCATGCTACTTCTCCTCCCTTCCTGACTCCCGCCCTGGTAAAAACAAAACCAGCATCATCAAACTGTGTACCGTACCCGCGAACAGTAGCAGGCGACAATTTCAGTAGAGTCGCTAGTTCACGAGTGCTGAGTAGCCAACCATTTTTATAAGCTTCTTCCAATGCCCGTAAATGGGCAACTGGGTCAGAAGCTAATCCTGGAAGCTGGCGGACGATGGCGGGAATCAGCCGTGTCACTAAACCTTCTATTAGTTGCGGTAGTTGACCGAGCTGACTGGCGGTTAGTCCGGTGACTGTTAACTGACCGTCAGACTGACTGGCAGACTCTATGCCAGAATCAAAATGCTCATATTGACTGCCGGACTGACTGGCGTACTGGTCGGCAAAGTTCGCCATGCTGCCACCCGCTTTCATGTGAGCATCTAGCTGGTCAAGCAACTCTAACTGCTCTCCACTGACATAAGACTTATTACCAATTTTGGTTGGCTTAATGCCTAACCGATTGATGCGATCATAGAGAACGGATTTAACAATTCCGTACTTGTCGGGAAGCTGGGCTACTGGCACTCGGTCGAGTTTGGTCATAGTCGGCGGTCAGACTGGCAGACTGTTTGTGTAAGAGCATACACGCTCTCACTCTTAATTAGCAACTTCATCCATCAACATCAGCAAGGGAGGAAGATGACATAGATATTAATCAATGCTTTAGCACTGTTTATCAGCATTTAACTTATGGGATGAGGCACAAGTAAGAAAAAAGTAAGCCCTCAAAGAAAGATTACCTAGCTAAAAAGCTTGTTAGATAAAGGTTTCAGTAGCCAGTGCTGTTTACCTTTCTTGCGCGATCGAGGCTGCTCTACCTCTAATTATATATATTGTGGTTTTGGTATTTGTGGCTTTGAGAAGGAATGATTGGATACCACGAGTAAATATCTGCACGTTAGCCCTGATAGGATTTCTGGAGAGGTTTTAGTTAAGCGATGCTCTGAGCCATTTTAATTAGCTATCGCCCTCCATCAATTATCCGTGTCTGACAAAGCCCATTTTGATATCAAAACTTGATATCAAACACCTAAAAGTTTCTTAAAGCCGTGGAATATCAAATGTCCAGCGCTTGAAGTTGTTCGTTTGCTGCACAAACCTCAGGTAGCATAGGGACTTTTAGTGGGTCGTAGCCTAATTGTTGAGTAATCCGTTGCCTAGCTAAAGCGCGGTACTCCCAAAAATGTTCTCCCGCAGCGCATAGACCTAAATACATATTGAGAACTTGAGGCTTTCTGTGCAGAATTGTCCATAGTTGTTGCCAAAACTGCAAGCGAATTTCAGGTCGTCGTAAGCCCTGATGCCAGATTACCTGAGCAACAAGCCGCAACCCCTTACCTGGAGAAAATTGCATCGTTTGCTTTCGCTTAGAGGGCGAGTTAATACTGAGACATTGCTGAAAACTGCGTCTTAGATAGTTGCTGGGTTCATATAACATCCAGAAGCCTTCTGCATACTCCTTAGCAATTTCAGCTATTGGGCGGGTGGGGATAAAATTCATCAAGGAATTCTGGTCTCCAACCTCAGTAACGCCAATACCTTCTACTAAACGCTGCTCTTTTTGAAGACGGTTCCATAAAGCAGTATTGGGCAAAGCTTGGAGAATGCCCAGCATCGGTTGAGGAATACTAGTTTGTTCAACAAAAGCTTGAATCCGTTCTCCTGCTCCTGGGCGTTCTCCGTCAAAACCAAGGATAAACCCCGCATAGATGAGCATACCTGCCTCATTGATCTTGCGACAGGCTTCGATTAACGGATTACGAGTATTTTGAAGTTTTTGTGTTACTTGCAGGCTATCTTGATCGGGGGTTTCAATGCCGAGAAAGACAGCATAAAAGCCTGCTTCATTCATCAGATGTAACAGTTCATCGTCTTCTGCTAAATTCACAGAAGCTTCAGTGATGAAGGTGAATGGATAGTCGTGCTGCTTCACCCAAGGAATCAATTCTTTTAGGAAGCGTTTGACGTTACGCTGATTGCCAATAAAGTTGTCATCAACGATGAATAGTGACCCTCGCCAGCCTAAATCATAAAGAGCTTGTAACTCGGCTATGGTCTGGTGAGGCTCTTTAGTGCGTGGTTTACGACCGTAGAGTGTAATAATGTCGCAAAACTCGCAGTTGAAGGGGCAACCGCGAGAAAACTGGATAGCCATCATCAAGTAGGCATCCCGTTGCAGCAGGTCAAAACGTGGCATCGGGCTTTGGGTGACATCAGGTTTTTCCAGGGATCGGAAGATTCCTTGCTCTTTGCCGTCTTTGAGTGCTTCTAGAAACTGTGGAACTGTCAACTCCCCTTCATCCAAAACCAGATAATGCGCTCCAGAGTTAAGGGCATCTTGCGGGATTGAAGTGGGGTAAGGGCCCCCAACTGCAACTTTTTTGCCTAACCGCACCGCTTTTTGAATTAGCGCATGGAAATCTGGTTTTTGCACCAGCATTGCAGAAAGAATTACTAGGTCACACCACTCCCAATCAGCTTCTGTTTCAAGATTCACATTGCGATCGCAAAATCTAATTTCCCAGTCCTTGGGTAGAAGTGCTGCAACTGTAATAATCCCCAGTGGAGGCAAGACGGCTTTGAGTCCTGCAATTTTCATAAAGCGATCGTAAGACCAAAAAGACTGGGGAAACTGAGGGTAAATCAATAGTGCTTTCATGAAATCCTTTGTGTAATTTTAGTTGGCTCTCGTGAAAGCAAATACAGGAAAAAAGTACACTTGAATTTGCTTACCAGTTCATCTCTGTGTCTTGACAATATTTGAGAAAATTAGCATTTAACTATATTATTGACCTTATATAAAAAAATCTAGTCGCTTCTAACAAAGGCGAACTACTTAAAACAATAAATCTCTGAAAATACTGGATGAATAAATTGTTATCTGAAATCAAGATATTTGTAAATATATCTTAGTAAACACATTTAGACAGTAGTGGGGCGGTGATTATCTAGAATCACCACCCCACAAACAGTATTCTCTATTTCAGCGTTTATTTACGCAGGAATCAACACTGTGTCAATTATGTGAATAACACCGTTATCAGCAGCAACATCTGGTGTTGCAACAGTGGCATCATTTACCTTAACGCCCTTAGAAGCATCAATTTTCACTTCCGTTCCTTCAACTGTAGTAGCTGACTTCAGCTTAACCACTTCTCTCTAAGCTGGATTTGTCACTTTTTCATCCACCATACTGACAAATGTGTAATTTCCTTAACCTGTCACGGATGGGCTACAACGAGGGACAAGAGTAGCGTAGCTAGTTCTGCACTTAGATATGTCCCAAGTCCCAATCTGGCATTTCTTGATAACAATGGCTACAACGCCAGTAAATACCACCTACACTCATATGACGGAGTAAACTGTATGAGCAGCAAGGGCAACGATGCTGACTCCACATAGGTTGCCAGATATAGGTAGTTGTATGTCCTTGGTTGTTATCAGTTATAGTATGAGTCAGTAATTGGCTCGATTCTTTTAATAAAGCTTGCATTTTTTCATCTCCTTTGTATTAATGTCCGACTTATATTCCACTAGAGTCAGTGACGCTAGCTTGTCGTTGAACCTACACGGATTTATGAAATGCTGTACTTAGTATTAGCTCTATTGACTTTGAGAGTACGTCCCATCCACTCAATACCCCTTAGCTTCAGAATTGCTGCTGCTTCTTCTGCACCAGTCTCCATTTATACAACGGCAAATCCTTTATTAGCGCCAGTTTTCTGGTTTATATAGACTTGAATTTTCTTAATATCTCCATGTTCTGAAAATATCTGCATGAGGTTCTCTTCTTCAACCTCATAAGCTAGATTGCTGACATAAATTGACATAAAAAACCTCCCAATTCAAAATATATATAAATTGAGATTCGGAGAAGATTTTATTGATGAGTTTAGTTACATATCCGAAAATAATCTCTGATAACTTAATTATAACTTACTCCCCAAAGTTTTGCCGTGAAAATATCTACCATTCATATGTATATGAATTGCTGAGTAAGATTTTTATAAACAGAGTTACTACTAAGAAATTTAATTACTTATAGAGCTTGTTAATATGCAAATACAAATCAACTTCAGTCATTCTAGAAAAATTCAGTAAAATATCCTACCCATACTCAAGAGATAGACTATAAGAAATATCAATTCATAGCGCTCATGGTAAGATTGGGCTAAATTTATCTTCTTATCTAATGTTTTTGCCAAAATCAGATGCTCTGTTTTGTGCTTCTTCAACTCCGGCATTCAGTGCTTGACGTGGTGTGTCGTAGCAGCCAAATAGACACGAGTCAAAGTCGGCTAAGGGAAAGAGATTGCGCTCTAATACATTATGGGTGGCAATTGCATATGAATATTTCCCTTTATTTAAAGGGTGGGAATGTACCGCTGCATACCACGTTACATTAATTCCAAACTCTGATTTCATGCCATCTTTTTCCAAGATTGGTTTGTCCATTATCGCTTGATACTTCATGATTTTAGTTGCTAGGTGCTGATTTAAATAAAAGCTAACGTATCTTAGTTATATGCCGATAGCAAAGCGTCTGTGTAGGAGAATTGCTCCTAAATTGGCGAACAGACACATGCTTCCTAGTCCCAATAAAATGTATGTGGGAGCCATAACTACTCCGATCGCGAACCAAGCAAATACGTGCAGCATCATCAATAAAGCAAAGATACTAGCAATTACAGCACTTGGCCAAATCTCAAGAGCGGGACGACACAATAATGTCAAACCTATTGTCAACGAAGTAGCAATTAGGTTGACCGGAATTAGAAAGGCACAAATACCAATGCAGTAAGTGCTTGAGAATACCGTCAAGATGTTGAACTCTAACATTAATTCTCCTATGTTAAGTTGCCAAATTTTAGATGAATATTTGTCCTGAGCCGAAACTATCCCGTTAATCAGATCTTAGTGAAGACACACTAAAAATTTGAACCACCAACTTCTTGGTGGTTCCAAAAAAACATCGTATTAGCTACTAGTAAAGCACTTAAGCAGGAAAGAAAGTCTGGATAATTACTGCTCTGGCGAACCCTGAAACACCAAGCACTAACAAAATACTAGTAAAGAATAGACTGATTCGAGGGTTAGAATCTAGTTTTTTATCTTCTCTACCACCTGTAAAGAATAAAGACCAAGCTTGGGAAGCATTGATAGTTTTAAAGCTATTAAAGTCAGGTCTGAAAACAACAGAACCAAATAGCTCAGGAGATTTAAAGTCTAAATCATTGTTCATGTAAACAAGTATAACAAAAGTTTTGCTAAATAGCTCCTGTTATGATAATGACATACAGAGAAAGGCAAAGTAGACATGTCGAGGGTAGCGGTCATCTAGTTTCCTGGTGATTTAGGGAGCTAAGTTTAGGATATCGCTCAAAATCTATCAATATGTGATACCGTTCCTACCACCAGTAATATAAATACATCTACGTCTCGGCAGACCCCTCCATTAGCGTGAACTGTTGAGCCACGACATCGCAAGGAAGTTTCCCAGTAATGGCTGCTGAAAACCTTTACTACAAGTGATTAGCAGCCAAAATAAAATAACCTGGTTCTACCTACTTTTCTTACTAGTATTAGCTTATTTGCTCAGAGTACAGTACAAACTATGCGGTAATAAACCTATTGCATATAAAAAATCCTGGATAAATGCCAACTCTATCGAGATTGCAATTTATCCAGGGTTGTAAAGTATACATTTATGGCACGTAAAAACGTCAACTTAGTATTCCCCAAAATTTTGGGATTTGAATCTGTTAGTGTTCAGCCTTAAGTATCCTTGGAAATTGTTAGAGAAGCCAATTTTCTAGTTCAAGCACATTACCCAACATCCAAGAGTTTACTTTGAAATGCCAGAAATTACCTACAAAACTGATTTAGATAATGTTGACTGGGCAGAAATGAAAACAACATTACGCCAAGATGCCTTTGACAATGGGCGCAGTCCAGAACAGCTTAAAATATCGTTTGAAAATAGTTACGCTGCCTGTGTTGCCTACGCCAATAATCGAATTGTTGGCACTGCCCGCGTTTTGTCTGATGGTGTTTGCAATGCTTATCTTGTTGATGTCTGGACACTCAGCGCATATCGTCGTCAGCGTGTTGCAACAACAATGATACAAAAGCTACTGAGTCGATTAAAGGGGCAACACGTCTACTTATTTACAGATGATGTTCCCGAATTTTACGCGAAACTTGGTTTTGTAGAGCAACCTATCGGCATGGGACAAGTCATCGAAACATGGTTGATAAATGA
The DNA here is from genome assembly GCF_014831675.1 of Komarekiella delphini-convector SJRDD-AB1. Classification (GTDB taxonomy): domain Bacteria; phylum Cyanobacteriota; class Cyanobacteriia; order Cyanobacteriales; family Nostocaceae; genus Komarekiella. The sequence continues at coordinate 56,828 of NZ_VJXY01000046.1, forward strand.
GTCATAGGATTAGTGTGAGAGTTGGAAACAGATGGGGGGTAACTGATTTAAGCGATCGCATTTGTGTTAGTAGGTTGTGCGGCATAACAATTCGGGTGCAGCGAATTGTCATCTGTAAGCTCGCCTAAGTTTAGTCATTCGTCACATCAATATATCTAGTCATTGCGCTACACAATTGGGCTAATTCGTGTAATCGGCAATTGAAAACGCTTCTATATCCAGAGCCATGAGGCATTGGCTCTTGTAGAGATTTGATTGTGAGTGCTACGTTGTTGCTATGCTTGAAGTGAACTTAGCACTATTAAGATCATTGATGTTAGGAGGCATCTGTGATGTCTACTCATCAAAATATACCATCACAAAAGCAAAATCTACTGCTTGCCAAATTACCTCCTGATGAGCTAGAACGCTTGCATCCTCATCTGGAAATAGTCTCGCTCTCTCTGGGACAGGTGATCATCGAGCCAAATGAGCCTATCCTATATGTCTATTTTCCTGTTAACTCATTGCTCTCTATGGTAACAGTGATGGAGGACGGCTCAACAGTCGAATCCGGCTGTATTGGGCATGAGGGGATGGGAGGTGTGCCAATTCTTTTGGATGCAAACACAACACCGATGCAGACGTTAGCACAAATCCCAGGACAAGCCGTGCGTGTCAAAGCTACTATCCTCAAAGAGGCATTCGACAGAGGGGGCGTGCTGCAAAAGCTTCTCCACCGTTACATACATACAATCATTGTTCTTGGTTCACAAAGTGCAGCCTGCAACCGGATTCATTATGTAGAAGCAAGGCTGTGCCGTTGGTTGTTAATGAGCAGTGATGGTGTAGGGTCAGACTCACTTCCCCTCACGCAAGAATTTCTGTCCACAATGCTTGGTGTTAGGCGTTCTGGAGTTAGCGAAACTGCAAGTAAACTTCAGAGCAGGGGCTTAATCCGTTACCAGCGTGGGCAGATCCAGATTGTTGATAGAAAAAGCTTGGAAACAGCCGCCTGCGAATGTTACGGCATAGTCAGGGCAGAATATAAACGCTTGTTTGGCTAAAGCTTTAACATCATTTGAACTAATGGGAGTTTGGGGGCTATAAGTCTGGCGCTATAACAATTTTGATTTATATATCCGATACCGGACAGACTAAAGATTGTATGTGTATCTATACTTAGAAAATTTGGCATCTTTCTAGTACTGACGGGAGAAAAAGCTATTTTTTCTCAAATAAAACTAATGCAGGATTTTATTAAGCGTATATTAATTTGTGATGACGTAGCTGATAACTCAATTCTGATGAAAACGATTCTAGAAGCAGAGTCATGCCAGATTGAGATTGTTGAATCGGGAGCAGCGGTGCTAGCTTTTCTTGAAACAAACCCTTGCCCACCTGACCTGCTAATACTAGATGTAATGATGCCGAAAATGGATGGATTTGAAGTTGTTCAACGTATCCGACAATCGAATAAATTTCAATTCCTTCCTATTTTGTTGGTGACAGGTTTCGCTGAAGATGATGTCAAAAAGGCTGTAGATATAAAAATTGATGGATTTATCCAGAAGCCTATTGATCATGATGCAGTAATCGCTCAAATCCAAGCAATTTTAGACCGGAGTTGATGGTTTGGCATCAGGCAGTGAGCCGCTAAATTTAATTGTAACCTCGCTTTTCGCTTCCATAACTTACCCTTGGCTCATCAAAGACTTAAATTTTTTGCTCTTGATTTTATCAGGGTTAAGGTTGACCCTATATATACCGCTCGTTCCATAATCAATTGGTTGGCAGTGGCTCCCACCGTAAGTATTGAGCGAAGCGGGGTGTCTAGTTGCGCCATTGCCTAGAGAGAGATTCCTTTATTTTGTCTTCTTTCTTTTTGTTCTGCTGATGATATTATTTGTTGTAATACGCACTCTGCCTCTGACCAAAGTTGAATATCTTCTTTCTCTATTGACCCCACATTAATCGGTGAATACTCAAGCTCACCTGACGAGTTTCGGTTGACAGATACCCGGAAAATTTCACCTCGTTCATCATGGGTAAATACTAGTTCTTTATCCTGTTTTTCCAGAGTTGCACGTTTAAATCTTAAGCTATTCTCCCCACTTTCTTTTAATTGCCAATTGATTAAATCAACAGCAATAGGTACAGCCATCGCTAAGAATTCTTGGCTAAGAAGTTGTTCTTCTTTGAGTAAGACTTCTAGCTCATCCGGCTCAGATACCAGATTAGAGTTAGCGATTAGTACCAATGCTCTCGCTTCATCTTGTGTCCATCCGGCTGGGCTGGCTAGTATAATTTCTTCAACTTCTTGGGCTGGCTTATTATCTAATAGCGCCTTCTTAGCAATTTCTTTATCTCGGTCAGTCACTAATAAATTATGCAAGTCGCTGCTGTAATACTTGTATAACTCGGCTGTTTGGTTTGGGGTTAGCTTTGGTTTAGGAGTAGTTATAGTTTGAGCTTTATTAAGAGCGTTCGCATCCACTGTTATTTGTGATTTCTGGAGTTGCTTCAAATAAATGATCGCTGCTTCCAGGTCATCGAATGTGGTTTTTCCTCCTGATAGCTGCTGGTTATATTGAGAGAGTTGTTCTGTTAATTCTGGTAACGTTTCACTTAGGGAAGACTCAACTACTGACTCTTCTATAAAGCCAGAGATTGTATCTACAGTTTTTTGTAATAAAAGTTGTTGTTCTTTTTCAAGAATAGCCGCTAATACTTCGTTGAATGTGGTTCTGGCTTGTGATAGCTGCTGCTGATATTGAGAAAGTTGTTCTGTCAATTGTGGTAACGTTTCACTTAAGAAAGACTTAACTACTGACTGTGATATAAAGTCAGAGATTGCATTGATGAGTTGTGAGTTTGCTGGTTGTTCAGTATCTGATTTAGCTAGGTATATATTGGTTTTATTTTCGAGTATATTTTGAGTTTTAACAGGTAATCTTTTCGTTATTACTTGCTGATTAACTTGGTTATTAGCTACAGATTCTAAGAAATTATTTAAGCGTTTAATTTCGCTATCGTCCCTTTTAGGGTTGTAGTTTATCCCCAATTCTGTCTGAAGTTTGGCGAAAGAACACTTATATTTATTGAGATTACCTCCCTGTTTCCACAGGAGTCGGGGCGAACCATCTTCATTAACTGAGCCAACATCAATACCAAATTTAATGCCCCTTACCCCGCCGTGACTGTAATAACTGACAAGAGCTTTTATTTGATGCTCTCTCCATAATCGCTCTATTAATTGGGGCATTGTTGGTTTATTTACTGCCACCTCTTCAATCGCTCGGCGCATTATTTCTTCACCTGGAAGCCCCAAACTCTCGACTCGTTCCAATTGGTTCCGAGTCATAGCTTTACGTTTACTTTCCCAACTACTCTGTACTGGTGTTAGCTTAAATTCTCGCTCTAGTAGTCGAGCGGAGTGTTCCGAGTGGGCGTAATTGTTCCAGGTACGAATAGATTTACCATCTAGGTTATTGACCCTAGATGCAACGATGTGAGTGTGGTCGTGTTCTTTGTCAGAGTGTCGGGCAATGAAGAAGTCATAAGCTGGTAGTTCTGTATCTATAAATTCATTAACTAGCTGTTTGAGTTTGGTGTCAGATATTCTTTTTCCTGGCTGTTTAACTTGGGATTCGTCACCTTGAAGCCGCGATAGTACAATGATATTTGCAAAGTGACGTTGGGATAGATTAGCTAATTCGTCATCATTTAGTGTTCTATCATTTTTCGGTACTGACAGCATTAAATGATAGCATGGGTCTTTAAGCTGAGGATTAAGATGGGCTGATAAGGTAAACTGTTCTACCAGTTCATTGGTACTTTTCCCGTACATATTCCCGCCAATGATTTTGGCTTTCTCTTTCTCAAGCACATATTTAGTAGTGCCACGAAATGATTTGTTAGCTTTGACTTTTGTAATCATTGCGCTGCACCTCTCCCGTAGGTTGAG
>NZ_VJXY01000163.1 GCF_014831675.1 Komarekiella delphini-convector SJRDD-AB1
GTTTCATTGATGATTGCGACCATTTAGTCAAGAAAACTTACATGACACGAATTGAAGGAGAAAATACAAGATTAAGACATTATTTAGCACGCCGACATCGTCGCACACTTTGTTATTCTAAATCCAATTCTCTTCTTCTGTCATAATTACCCCCTCAATCAGCTATGTGCTGAGGAAACGAGTCATTTACCGATCTAAAACTTTTAAAATGGAGAGATAACTATGCTTGGCTTGTATCGATGTTTAACGGTTACATTTAAAAGTTATATACTATTTGAAAAATAAGAGAATATAAAAAATTATGCAATTTTTAAAATTGGTATTATTTATGTTTGTTTCAAAACGTAACAATAATTTGCCTTCATAACCAACAGTGAGATTTTTAATTTCCCATTCTTGAATTGAATTTTGAGCATCTGCTTGACTGTCGCCACTAATAGCGATCGCTTCCACCCCAAGCTTAGTAAAATCGTCTAAAAGTCGCTCAAGTTCCGCTAAATAATTGTGGCAAATCGGGCAGAACCAACCCCGATAAAAGATAATCAATGTGAAATTTTGGGGCTGCTGCTCAGACAGTTTCCAAAGTTTACCATCAAAAGTTTTTACTGCCAGTTCTGGAACTTGAGTACCAGTGAATAATTTGGTTGTATTTGTTGTCATCATGCATTTTTACTTATTTAATAGATGTGAAGCATTAGAAAATCACAATTAACTCTACTGAATTGATTAACTAATTCAGGTTAATTTGTCTATTTTCATCATCATTATTAGACTCTAAAACTTCATTTTCTAAAGCCTTACGAGCAACTTTAGTGACATAAATTGTCACAGCAACCGTAGCGATAAAGCCAATAATCCGAATTGCCCACTGGACACTGGGATTCCCAGGTTGGGATTCAGTACCAATCGTGGCAATACTACCAGCTAAAGAACCGATATAAACATACATAATTGTGCCGGGAATCATGCCAATGGAAGCAAGAACGTAGTCTTTAAGGAAAACTCCCGTCACGCCATAGGCATAGTTCAACAAGTTAAAAGGGAAGATAGGAGAAAGCCGCGTTAATAGTACAATTTTCAGTCCTTCCCTACCCACAGCTTCATCAATCGCCCGAAATTTCTGATTCCCGGCAATTTTCTTAGCAACCCAACCCCTAGCCAAATAACGCCCGACTAAGAAAGCGGCAGTAGCTCCTATAGTTGCACCAATGAAGACATAAAGCGAACCCCAAACTACGCCAAAGACCACACCCGCACCGAGAGTAAGGATTGACCCTGGTAAAAAGGCAACAGTGGCAATGATATAAAGAGCGATAAATGCCAATGCTCCCACAGCACCAAGACCATCAATCCACTGCAAAGCATTTTTTAACCATAGTTGGGGATTAAACCCGGCAGCATTTTGAGCCGATTCTTGTCCTAAAGCTGGTTCTGTGGTAAATATTAAGGTAATGCCAAGTGCCAGCAGCATTAGGAAAACAGGCGTTGCTGAACCAAAATATGAATCATGTGATCGTCTTAAGCTTGCGGGCGCATAGCGCTCGCAGCGCCACTGAGCCATAATTAAGATAATATATTACCAATCGAATAGAATGCTTAAGCATTTCTTCGGTTTTAGAGTAACAAAAAGTTCTCCGATGTAGTCGAGCAAGGTAATGCCTTAAACGGC
>NZ_VJXY01000164.1 GCF_014831675.1 Komarekiella delphini-convector SJRDD-AB1
CAACCTAGATCACCAAAAGTGGACAAGACCCTTAATCCTGGCTGAAGCGTAATTATAGTTGCAAATAATCCTGGTTTGTAAATGTCTTGATTGCAGGTTTGAGCGATTAGTATTGCAGGTCGTTACAATTATCCTGCTAGTCCCTATATTTTCCAGCCGTCTCGACTTGGCCCATTGGCACATGATACGATCGCCGGCATTGTTGAGCGGGCTGGTAAATTAGCTGGTTTGCCTTTCCCTATTCATGCTCATATGCTGCGGCATGGAACAGGTTACTATCTGGCGAATCGAGGGATTGAAACCCGAACAATTCAGAGTTATTTGGGGCATAAAAATATTCAGCATACTGTTCGTTACACCGAACTTGCATCTACCAAGTTTCAAGGTCTTTGGGATGATTGATTTTTTAGGACCCTGCTTGTTGCCCATCTCCCCCGAAAAAAATCGCTCTCCTATATCTGTAACTACTTGCGGCAACAGTATCGCGTACCTGTTTGTCAGTATATTCCGGCTTTGGCAATTGATGAGTACGTAGTCCATGCTTTTTTTGAGGCTCTGTCAGCTGTAGAGCTAGATGCTTATCACAAAGCTATCAAAACCCAACAGCAATCTCAAGAAACAGTGGAACGGGCGCATTCTCAACAAATACAGCGTTTGCAGTATCAAGTAGCACTAGCCGAAAGACAATTTAATCAAGTTGACCCAGATAACCGATTGGTAGCTGCGGAACTTGAACTTCGTTGGGAAAACGCTTTACGCGAATTAAAGCTTGCTCAAGATTACTATGCTAAACATCAGCAGCCTCAAACGGTAGACCAGATCCCAAAAGAACTCAAAACGGCTTTCATTGCCATTGGGCAAAAGCTCCCTGAACTTTGGCACAGTGGTAACTTGACACAAGTCCAAAAAAAATCTCTGCTACGCTGTCTTATTGATAAGGTCGTTATTCATCGTGTTGTCCGTGATACAGTTCGGATTCGGATTATTTGGAAAGGTGGTGACTCTACTACTGTTGATCTGACTATTCCAGTTGGTTCATTTGCTGAAATGACGGGAGCGACTGAATTAGAAAATCGCATCATCGCTATGAGCCAACAAGGTATTGACGACCAAACTATTGCTCTGACCCTGACTAAACTTGGTTCTCGCTCACCACTGGGCAAAACTCTGTTGCCTAGTACGGTCAAAACTTTGCGGCTCAAACATCACATTTTTCACAATCGTAGCCAGTCTCATCCTCGCCGCATTTCTGGTTATCTGACAATTCCCCAAGTTGCTACAGCTTTGTCAGTTCCACCATACTGGATTTATGATCGTATTCATAAGGGCGCGATCGCTATTAGCAGAGACGAGGCAACAGGGCTTTATCTTTTCCCAGACTTACCTGAGACATTGAAGCAACTCCAAAAGCTCAAGGTTGAAGAAATCTGCAACTTACGTTTTTGATAGGAGGGTGGCCGCCGAGATACGGATACCGTTGGCGAAATATTGCTTAACAAAAAAACGCCAAGTTTGCCGCGTATTACATGGAGAGGAGAGTTATACTTTTCCGTGCAATACACGGAAAGAAAAAAATTA
>NZ_VJXY01000165.1 GCF_014831675.1 Komarekiella delphini-convector SJRDD-AB1
CCAAGAAGTCGCCAGGGCCAATTGTCAAGAACAGAGAGTTAGTACCAGAGTTAATGGCATCTAACCAGCCTGGTAGCCAGACGTTGCCGTAGTTGGGCCATGCTGTATGGGCAATGCTATCTGGGTTGGACAACAAGGTGTCTAAGCCGTAGAGTACTTTCCCGTGGGCAGCTTGGACAAACTGAGCAAATACAGGTTCAATCAAGATTTGCTTTTCAGGTGTACCGAAAGCAACCACTACATCGTTGTGGACATACAGACCAAGGGTGTGGAAGCCTAAGAAAAGAGATACCCAACTTAGGTGGGAAATAATCGCTTCTTTGTGCTTCAGCACGCGCTCAAGGACGTTGCCTTTGTTTTGTTCCGGGTCGTAATCACGCACCCAGAAAATGCCAGCGTGGGCAAAAGCACCAACTAACAAGAAAACCGCAATATATTGATGGTGTGTGTACAGCGCTGCTTGGGTTGTGTAGTCCTTACCAATAAATGCGTAAGGAGGCATGGCGTACATGTGCTGCGCCACCAAAGAGGTAATGGTTCCCAGAGCTGCCAAAGCTAAAGACAGTTGGAAGTGTAGGGAGTTGTTGATGGTGTCGTACAGCCCTTGGTGAGGTAGGTTGAACTGACCTTCACTCTTGCTACCGGGAACTAAACCAGATTTGGAGTTCAGCATTTCTTTGATGCTGTGACCAATTCCGAAGTTAGTCCGGTACATGTGACCGGCGACAATGAAGATGACTGCGATCGCTAAATGGTGGTGAGCCATATCGGTCAACCACAATGATTCTGTCTGGGGATGGAAGCCACCCAAGAAAGTCAAAATCGCAGTCCCCGCACCCTCTGATGTACTGAATAGGTGCTGTGCTGTATCAGGGTTATCGGCGTAAACACCCCAGTTACCTGTAAAGAAAGGTGTCAAACCTGCTGGGTGGGGTGGGGTATTTAAGAAGTTATCCCAACCTACGTGCTGTCCACGAGATTCAGGGATCGCAACATGAATCAAGTGACCAGCCCAAGCCAAAGAACTAACGCCAAACAAACCTGCTAAGTGGTGGTTTAAACGAGGCTCAGCGCTCTTAAACCATGCCAGACTAGGACGGTACTTGGGTTGTAAGTGCAGCCAACCAGCAAACAAGAATACAGCTGCTAGCAATAAGAGGAAAACTGAACCTGTGTATAGTTCAGTATTTGTCCGCATTCCAATGGTGTACCACCAATGATAGACACCAGAGTAAGCAATATTTACAGGATTGCTAGCACCAGCTTGGGTAAAAGCTTCAACTGCTGGTTTACCAAAGTGGGGATCCCAAATCGCGTGAGCTATTGGGCGGATGTGAAGGGGATCTTTAATCCACTGTTCAAAGTTACCTTGCCAGGCTACGTGGAACAGGAGGCTGGATGCCCACAAGAAAATGATTGCCAAATGACCAAAGTGAGTTGCGAAAATCTTTTGGTAAAGATTTTCCTCTGTCATGCCATCATGGGTTTCAAAGTCATTGCCTGTGGCGATCGCATACCATATCCGACGCGTCGTCGGATCCTGCGCGAGATCCTGGC
>NZ_VJXY01000047.1 GCF_014831675.1 Komarekiella delphini-convector SJRDD-AB1
ATATGATTCAAGAAATTGGCGCTCGCATGAACAGCAAATGTAGTTTTGTTTACCACGCCGATGACCGTTCTTGCGGATATGGCTAGATGCACAGTTAGGACAGTTCATCCCTTAATTATGCAACGCCCAGAAAATTGCTTATATGCAGACTCCTGGTGTGGGTGAACGCAGACTACTAGCAATCGCTTATCCAGATAAACTCAGGCGCATTCTGCAAAAGATGCTGGATGAAAACGAATTCCTCAGTCCCTACGGGATTCGTTCGGTTTCTAAATTTCACCAAAACCACCCTTATAAAATGAATGTGAATGGAACCGAGTATCAAGTAGATTATCAACCTGCCGAGTCTACTACTCAAATATTTGGTGGCAATTCTAATTGGCGTGGGCCGATTTGGTTTCCCATAAACTACCTAATTATCGAATCACTCCAGCGATTTTACTCCTATTTTGGCGATGACTTAGCCGTGTTGAGATACGTGATGGTGGATTATCCACAGATAAATATAAAACTTCTGTCTGAAGAAGACCGGGAGTTGGTGAAGCCGGCCAAGCAGTTGCGTCTCACTTTTAAGGAGTTTGTGCTGAATTGTATTAAACAAGCACTCGTGGAAGAGAATCCTGATAGTGCAGATGGTGCAACTGCTGCTGAAATTGAAGCTTTGAAAGCTCAAATCGCCGCCCTGTCAGAGAAAGTGAGTATTCCTTCTGCAAGCAAAACCGAAGTGCATACCCTTCAGGAGCGGTTAAATCAATTGTGGGTGGGTATTTCAAATGAAATTAAAAAGGATAGGAGCAACTTGCTTCTTTGACGTTGGCAATCTCCCGACTTGAAAGCCAAATTGAACAGCTAATACCTTCCTTAAATCTTCAGATGGATGGCGAAGGTAATGCTGACAGTGATAGCGACTGGCTTTTTGGGGAAGACTCCGACGCTGAACTACCGTTAACCTAAGCAAGAGCTACCTGTTGCCAATCCAATCAGCTAGTATCTTTCGCATACTGAGATAGGTTGTAAGATAGTCTAATTTACGCTTTATCTCTTGGTTATCGGGAATGAGATGAGCCTTTCGCCACTGTCCGTATAAAGTTAAGTCAGGAAAGTCCTTAACTTTTCTACATCGACAGTGACGGCTAGAACCTATATAAATATCACAGTCAACTTTGTGATATGTCGCAAAACTTCAGATTTGTAAGGCAGGGTATCCCGTGCAAAAACTGACTTCATCCTATGAATATCAAGTTGGCGGTCGCCTCAGAGTTGATGCACCCAGCTATGTAGTACGCCAAGCCGACGAAGAACTCTACAATGCTTTAAAGGCAGGTGAGTTTTGTTACGTCCTCAACTGTCGTCAGATGGGCAAATCTAGCTTACGGGTACAGGTTGCTAAACGTCTACAAGAGGATGGTATTGCTTGTACAACGGTTGACCTATCAGGAATTGGGAACAGCAACATCACCGCCGACCAGTGGTATGCAGATATCATCATGCGACTGGTACGAAGTTTTCGGCTTAATACTCAAATTAATATCCGCGATTGGTTAGCCCAAAGACAAGACCTTTCCCCAGTGGGGCGTTTAGGTGAATTATTGCAATCTGTCTTACCGGAATTTATCAATCAGTCGATTGTGATTTTTTTCGATGAAATCGACAGCACAATCAGCTTACCATTTAATACAGATGATTTTTTTGCCCTGATTCGTTCTTGCCATGAACACAAACGCTTCACTTTTGCACTGTTGGGAGTAGCCACACCATCGGATTTAATTACCGATAAAACTCGCACACCTTTTAATATTGGGCGAGCAATTGCGTTAAATGGGTTTAATCTGGTAGAAGTTCAACCATTAGAAATAGGGTTAGCGAATCAAGTAGAAAATACCCAAGCCGCATTGAAGGAAATACTGGCTTGGACGGGAGGTCAACCATTTTTAACTCAAAAACTTTGTCAATTAGTTGTACAGCATTGGCATAGAGGAACAGGAGAACAGGGAAGCATTTCTACCATAGAATCGCCCTACCTCAAGAAACTGATGCAGGAGATATTGACTCCAAGTGAGGCAATTGCTAACCAAGTATCTGCTATAGTGCGATCGCATATCATCGACAACTGGGCTTCCCTGGATGAACCACCCCATTTAAGAACCATCCGCGACAGGTTACTTTGCAACGAACAACGAGCTAGCAGACTACTAGGACTATATCTACAAATATTACAAAATGGTGGTGTACCCGCCGATGATTCGCCTGAAAAAATTGAATTGCTGCTATCAGGGTTAGTTGTTAAAAAACAAGGTAGCTTACAAGTTTACAATCGCATCTATCAAGAAGTTTTTAATTTAGAGTGGGTAGAAAAGCAATTAAAAAAGTTACGTCCCTACGCAGATTTAATTAATGCTTGGGTAAAATCAAATTATCAGGATGAAACCAACCTGCTACGAGGACAAGCCCTCAAGGATGCTCAAGCTTGGGCCAAGGGCAAAAGTTTGAGTAACATGGATTATCGCTTTTTAGCCGCTAGCGAAGAACTAGAAAAACGCGAAGTACAAAGTGCGCTGATAGCATCTCAACAAGCAAATCAAATTCTCCTCAACGCCGAACAGCAAGCGAAACAAACGATTCGCCGGGGAATGATGGGGTTATCGGTGCTGTCTGTTGTCGCTGTGACTCTCTTAGGAATCTCAGGTTTACTTACATGGCAAACCGCGCAACAAAAGCGACAAGTAAGCTTAGGCGAGATTAAAGCCTTGACTCTCTCATCAGAAACAGCTTTTGAGTCCCATAACACCTTTGATGCTTTACTCGAAAGTCTCAAGGCTGGTATCAAGTTAAACCAGATGGGTTGGGACAATGCAGATACAGATTCAAAGGTGCAAGTAGAAAAGACCTTACGCCAATCTCTCTACTGGGTACGGGAACGCAACCGTTTAATAGGGCATGGGGATGTAGTCACACGAGTTAAATTTAGTCCCGATGGGCAAAAATTAGCTAGCGCCAGTTGGGATAAAACCGTGAAAATTTGGCAGCGTGACGGTAAGCTACTCCACACCTTGCGGGGTCATACTGATGCAGTATGGAGTGTGAATTTTAGCCCTGACGGTAAAATGTTAGTTAGTGCCAGTCGAGATAAAACCGTGAAAGTCTGGCGTGTTGAGGATGGTAAAGAAATTGTCACCCTAAATAATCAAGATTGGGTAGCCTGTGTCGGATTTAGCCCCGATAGCAAGACAGTGGCATCAATGGAATGGAATGGGACAATGAGACTCTGGAACCTCCAAGGACAGGAGTTAAAATCCTTTCCTACCCATAAAGCCCCAGTTGTTGCTGTCCATTTCAGCCCCAAGGGAAACATGATTGCTACCGCTAGTCGAGATGGTACAGCAAAGGTTTGGTCTTTGGATGGCAAAGAATTATTGTCTCTGGGAGGCCATAAGAATTGGGTCATGTATGTTAATTTCAGTGGGGATGGCAAAAACCTAGTAACAGCAAGTCGAGACAAAACCGCGAAAATTTGGGATTTACAAGGGAAAGAACTCGCAACACTACGAGGTCATAGTGATACCGTTGCTAGTGCCGTATTCAGCCGCGATGGTCAAACTATTGCGACTGCAAGCTCGGATAAAACTATCCGACTCTGGAACCGCAAAGGTGAGGAATTGCAAGTTTTTTGGGGACATACCGATGCTGTTTGGGGTGTGAATTTAAGTAAAGATGGAAAACTTGTGGCCAGCAGTGGCGAAGATGGGACTGTGAGATTGTGGAATATGGAGAATGGGGAAGCAGGAAAATTCCAATCTCTAAGTTTCAATCTTGGTGAAGCGGCTGCGGGAAGTATTAGTTTTAGCCCTGATGGTAAAACTTTTGGTACAACTGGTCGTTACACAATGGCGAAACTCTGGAGCCGCAAAGGACAGGAACTAGTGACACTGAACGGTCATAGCGATACCCTAAGAAGTCTCCAGTTCAGCCCCGATGGTAAAATTATCGCTACCGCCAGTCGAGATAAAACCGTTAAACTGTGGAATTTATCGGGAAAAGAAATAGCGACTTTGCGCGGACATCAAGCAGATGTGAGAAGCGCAACTTTCAGCCCAGACGGTAAAACAATAGCTAGTGCTAGCTGGGATACAACAGTTAAACTGTGGAATTTATCGGGAAAAGAATTAATGACTTTGCGGGGACATCAAGCTGGTGTCAGAAGCGTAAGTTTCAGCCCTGATGGTGAGCCAGTTGCGGTGGACGGGTTCCCCGGCATAAGCAAACTGGCGAACCCGAAGAGTCAAATTGTCGCTACCGCAAGTGAAGATGGAACAGCTAAACTCTGGAATCGAAACGGTAAAGAACTAGTTACCCTCAAAGGACATCAAGCGGGGATACAGGCTGTAAGTTTCAGTTCTGATAGTCAGATAATTGCTACCGCCAGTAAAGATAAAACTGTGAAACTCTGGAATCGAGACGGTAAAGAACTATTGACTTTGCGGGGACATGGGGGTGAGGTAAATGCTGTAAGTTTTAGCCCGAATGGAGAAATTATTGCTACAGCCAGTGAAGATATGACAGTCAAGCTGTGGAACCGTAAGGGAGAAGTGCTGCAAACCCTTGCAGGACTGGATACTGGGGTTAAAAGTGTGAGTTTCAGCCCAGATGGTCAGGTTTTGGCTTCTTCAGATTCCCTGGGTAAAGTCACTCTTTGGAATTTAGATTTTGATTCCAGTCCTGAGAAATTGTTGGCGCAGGCTTGTAATTGTGTGAGGGATTATTTGAAGAATAGCGCAAATGTTAAAGAGGATGAGAGGAGTTTGTGCGATGGGGTTGGTACAGTAAAAGAATTATAGTAAGTGGTGCTTGTATCGTAGAAAAGTGCTGAAAATGCAGCGACACGATATCTTAGAAGTGGAAAATACTATAATGAATGCCCATGTCTGCTAGAGATGTCTTTCATGAGGTTGTGAAAATAGCTTTACAAAAGGACGGTTGGCAGATAACTCATGACCCACTTTTGTTTAATGTGGATGGGGTAAAAATGTCAATTGATTTAGCAGCAGAATAACTGATTGCAGCAGAAAGAGAAAATGAAAAAATTGCTGTTGAAGTCAAGAGTTTTCTAGAAAAATCTTCTGCTATCTCAGAATTCCACACAGCGTTGGGACAATTTATCAATTATAGAGGTGCATTAAGGCGACGAGATCCAGACCGTATTTTATATTTAGCAGTACCTTTGACAACTTACAGAACATTTTCTCAACTTGATTTTCCCAAGTAAATGGTAGAAGAAAATCGAGTCAAAATGAGTGTTTATAATGTTGAAAACGAGGTGATTATTGAATGGAAAAAATAGTACGATATCGCCAGATTGTACAACAGATGCTTTCAGAGTATGGTAAACAAAAACCTGCTTACGGAAATATTGAAGTTGAGACAATTTTTGACACCGAACGAGACCATTACCAAATTGTTTATGTAGGGTGGGAAGGTCAGGATTGGGTACACAGTTGTATCATACACATCGATATTAAAGGTGGTAAAATTTGGCTGCAATGGAATGGTACTGAGGATGATATTGCAGCTGATTTGGTGACTGTTGGAGTTCCAAAGGAAGATATTGTTTTAGGATTTCAGTCACCATTTATGCGGCAGTTTACTGAATATGCTGTAGGTTAACGTGGAAATGTTAGCCAATCTCTTGTTAATTTAGCAGGTAGAGCGATACTCACTAATAAGTATTGCGTACTTAAAGCAATTAGCACCCAAATTCTTCTCTCAGCCTGCGCCTTAAATCTCCAGAGAGATGCTCATTCTTCGTATTTCTACGATAATCTTGATGGTGATATCACATCAGCAATTATTGCTTATAATTTGTTAGGAAAAACACAAAAACTTTTAAAAAGGTGTGTCTATCCAAGACTTATGGAATGATTGAAACAAGTATCATTACACAGAACTATCTCGCTAAACTCAATAATTGCGTTAGCCAAAGACTTTGGCGAAGCGATCGCCTTCCATTACCCAAACTCAAGCCGGGGTGCATCATCCCTATTAGAACAAGAAAACCTATCGTATCAAGTATGGCTTGATGAAACTCGTACTCTTGTTGATGAAGGGATAGCATCATTAGAACGTGGTGAAGGAATTGACGGTGAGACTTTTGTTAATCAACTGTTGATAAGCGTAAGTTCTAATTTGTACAGTGCGTAAGTCCTAACCTATTACTTCTGCTTAAAATTACTACCTTCCGTCCCGACAGATTCTAACCTTCTTCTTGCTAAAATCGCCCAACGGTAATCAAATGTAGTGTAGCTAGAGGCATTATTTACACAAGTTCTAGATTGAGCGATGCCTGCGGCGGGCTGTGCCTACGCACTTTTTCTGTCCTTTTTTATCTCCAGTACCTTGGCAAATATACAATTAGCTTCCCATCGCTGTTGATTGGGGGGTTGTTTTTGGTTAAGGGCGATCGCACTTACTAAATTTCTCCCCGCCTCTGCATGACGATTCTGTTCAACTTGCACCCAACCTAAATCTGTCAATAAAGAGTATCGAGTGGAAAAATCATCAGCTTTAACCAAATCTAACCCGCGCAAAAAGAAGCTTTCTGCTGTTAGGTAATCTCGATCGCCAAGATACAAGCGACCTAAATTGTTGTAAGTCTCAGCATTATTACCAGGTAAAGCCTGCATATATTCAGTACGGGCGTTGGTTAAGTTCTCCAAATTCTCGTAGGTTTTACCCAGCAGGAGATGAGCATCAAAATTACCGGAATCAAATGCGTAGGCCTAGCCTGTCGTAGACATCGCTTGTTTTAAGTCCTTTTTAGCCTCGGTAAATTCGGCTTTAGCAAAACTCCTCAACCCTCGCTGATAGTAGTAATTCGCTAACTGGGGTAGTGAATTCTGCAAGTAAATCGCCCCCAGCAACAAAAACGCCGAAATCCCAAAGGAAACCTCACTGCAATAACGCGCAGGTAATTTTAGTTGATGCAACAGTTTTTGTAACTTCTCTCGCCCAGATTGCGTTAAACTACCAAAAACTAAAAGTGCGTAGGCGCAGCCCGCCGCAGGCATCGCCCCATTTCCAACCAATCCAAAGGTTGTCAGCAAATCTAGCCCACTGATAATAAATTGCGAACTGAACATTGTTAAAAAACTGACCACAGCCGTGAGATTAATGGTTGTGAGTCCATCCCAAACCGCATCAAAGCGATTCCAAGGATCTGGTTCATCCGCTTCCAAAAACCACCACCAAGCTTCTGCTGGAGGATGGATGCTGCTACGCCAGTCTTTGAGTTGTCCAGCTTTGACAATCTGGTTGGCTTGATTTCTCAAGCGCCTATCCAACTCCATAACTTTGGTAACTTCATCTGGGGGTATGCGAGTCACCTTCAACATGAGTTCTGCATGAACTGCATCCCGCGCCAACAAAACAGCTAATACTTGTTTTGGAGATACATCTGATTTTGCCTCCTCAATTGCCAGTAATGCTTGCAGATATTCATTGAGAACATGTGTATCTTGTGAGGTTTTATCAACAATATTAGTCATTTTCAAGCCCCAATTCTTGCATTGTCATCGGGCCGACAATCCCATCCACAGCCAATTTTTGACTCGCCGCTTGAAATTGCTTGACAGCTTGCTCAGTTTCGGCATCAAATATTCCTGTTACCTGGAGATTGATTTGCGTAATTTGCGCTCTCAGTAATGCTTCTTGTACCTTAGTGACATCATCACCTTGTAAGGGAGGCGATTGAAGCCTGAGAGTACGCGGGAACAGAAGTTTAAAACCATCTATTGGGGAATTTGCTAAACGCGCTTCAGTTTGCGGCCCGAAGCTACCATCTTCTGCTATCAAGTCATTGGGATTATACTGATTCCACAAGCGTTGAAATGCACTGATCCCAATCTTGCCCAAATTTCGCCTGGTTGCAGCAGGTAGCCTGTAATCGTAGTGAGGAAAGTCAAAATCTCGCCCTAAGCGAATCCAGTTATGTGGCTGAAAAAATCGTTCCCACCCGTCGGGATCTTCAATATCTAACGCCAACCCACTTTCATGATTACTAGAACCTGGTAAAGCCGCCGCCGTAATGCCAAATAACTTACGCTCAAACTGTTTTCGTAGCAAGTACTGTTGAGCAACTGTGCGATAGACCGAGTTTACAACTAGTTTAGTACCGCGTTGCTTGAGTGCTAATCGCAGTGATTCTTTAGCTGCTGGTTGCACAAAGGGATTGATTTGATTTCCAGTCACATCTATATTGAGGTCGCTGAAGTCAACTAAAACATTGGGCGAGATTGAGTTCATAACCGCAATGATTTGTAGGCTCAGACCTCTGACTAGACCTGTATTTCCTTTTTCAATTACATTTTTGACTTTTAACATGGTTGATTCTCCAAGATAATTTTTTTTATAGAATTTGCATATTTAACCGTCGATGCAGAAAAGGTAAGGAATTTGCACTTAACTTTTGCACAATAATGTTGTACCTTTACGAATATTTTATGTGTCGCAAACATTATTTGAATTGGCATTAATATTTGCAAAAACGGATTTTCAGCCTGATGAGAATATAGCGATAGATCGTTATTCTGTATGCTTTATGCAAATAAGAAGTGTGCAGTATTGCCAGATGCCAGATTCAAACCGAGATTATCTGAGGTGAAGCCAGTGACACCGCGTAACTCTGCTAATAACTCACCGGAACCAAATCCAGTATTTCTAGTCACGCCATCACCCAAGTAGAAGTAAGTATTGCGGCCATTCACCACTACATCGATCGCATTGATACCTTCAAACTGCAATAAATCGCCACCAGCACCACGCCGGAACTGATGGATAAGATCACTGCCATCACCCTGGCGGTATATTACTTTATCAATGTGGCGATCGCTTCCCAAATACAGCGTATCGTTATCTGATGACAATGGGGCTATTTAGTTGAGCAATGCTATTGATGACGATGGTATCCGTTCCAGGCAGGGCTTCGGCTGCTGTGACAGCTTCTCGTAGGCTCAACCGCCCATCATTAGGATTAACAACATCATTCAATGTATTAACAGTGAAAGTTGCCATTTGAGTATCCTTGAATTAGTAAATTTAGTTTTTTGGATTTCATGAAAGCGGCTAAAAGTCCACTTTTTTCAAGGAATTGAAAATTACAGTACTTATGGAGAAATTCAAAGTTAGTTGTTACTTTCGCTATGCTTGATTATCCAAGACAATTCCTTTATCAGTCGATACAGAAAAGTTAAGGACTTGTTGGAACCGAAAGGTACATAACTTTTATATATCGACTTGAGAAAACATAAACTCTATCGTGATAACAGTAAACATCTAGTTAAACACAGGAATTGACTTATGCAACTCTCTTATCGCGGTTCTTACTACGCAACCTCCGAAATCATCACTCCACAATTGCCTCAGCAACAGGATTTTACAACTGCAAAATATCGTGGAGTTAGTTATAAGATTACCAAGGGTAAAAGAGCTAAAAATCAACAACCAATTCAACTTAAATATCGCGGTATTAACTATATCAGTAGTGGTAATTGAGTTGATTTAAAAAAACTTCCTAACTTATTGCACCCAAGGATTGTAGCGTCAAAATCGTCGCATCTGTTAACCCTTTCACTCTAGTAATATTCATCCCCTCATAGAGTCTTTTAGCCCGCAAAATCCGCATACACTCGCCTGTTTTGACATCCCAAATCCTCACGGTTTGGTCTTGAGAACCACTTGCGGCAACTTCCCCATCTGGACTAAAAGTTATGGAAGATACCAAATGTGTATGTCCAATGCAGATATGGCGACATTCGCCTGTGTTTATATCCCAAATTCTCACAGTTTGGTCATGGGATGCACTAGCAAGGCTTTTACCATCATGATTAAATGCAATTGCAAATACCCAGTTTGTATGTCCAGTTAATGTTTTGAGGCATTTACCAGTTTTCCAATCCCATAGTTTCACCGTTTGGTCGGTGCTGCAAGTAGCGATAATTTCACCATTGGGACTAAAGATAGCTGAATAAACACGACTATCGTGTCCTTGTAACGTGCTGATGCAACTACCTGTGCGATAATTCCACAGTTTTACAGATTGGTCAGCACTGGCGGTAGCTAAAATTTGCCCGTCTGGACTCCAGTCCATTCCCATTATTTTATCGCTATGTTCGCTCAAGGTTTTGAGACATTGACCTGTGCTAATATCCCATACCTTGGCTGTACAATCTGCGCTACCAGTGGCAAGAATTTTACCTTGGGGATGAAAAGTCACAGTATATAGCCAATCTGTATGTCCGAGTAAAATTTGAAAACATTGACCTATATTGAGGTTCCATAATCTGACTGAAGAATCTGTACTCGCACTTGCCAAGATTTGTCCGTCTGGGCTAAAGGCAATACCATAAATAAAATCTGTATGCCCTTCTAAGCTGCTAATGCAATTGCCAGTTTGCCAATCCCATAGCTTAATGGTTTTGTCATTACTACCACTGGCTAAGATCCCCCCAACCCCCCTTTCCAAGGGGGGCGAAGGACTAAACGCTACAGGTAATGCCCAATCTGTATTACCGTACCAAGTCTTTAAGCATTGACCAGTAAAACAATCCCACAACCTAACGCTTTGGTCTAAACTGACACATACTAATGTGTGACCATCCGGGCTGAAGGCGACAGAACAAACTTCATTAGTATGGCCGTGTAGAGTTTTGATGCAAGTATGGGTTTGACAATCCCAGAGTTTGATGGTGCGATCGCCACTCCCACTGACTAAAATTTTACTATCAGGACTATAGGCAATAGAATAGACACTGTTAGTATGTCCGGTGTAAGTTTGCAGGCATTCACCTGTATGATAATTCCAAATTTTAATTGTGCGATCGCCACTACCACTAGCTAAAGTTTGCTCATCTGTACTAAACACCACCGAACGCACCCACCCTGTATGTGCTTGCAAAGTTCTCAAGCATTTACCCTGAGTTACATCCCACAGTTTAATTGTGTGGTCAGCACCACTACTCGCCAAGGTTTGCCCATCAGGACTAAAAGCAACGCAACGTACCCAATCTGTATGTCCTGTAAGGGTTCTCAAGCATTTTCCATCGTAGATATTCCAAAGTTTTACTGTCTTGTCACCACTTGCACTAGCTAAGATCCCCCCTTCGCCCTTATTAAGGGGGGTTGGGGGGATTGGATGAAACGCTACAGAAAATACTTCATGATCATGTCCAATCAACGTTTTTATACAAACACCATCTCGAACATTCCAGAGTTTAATATTCTGGTCAGCACCGCAACTCGCTAGGATTTCCCCATCTGGGCTAAACACAACAAAGCGCACCCAATTGGTGTGTCCTTGACAAATAAGCAATAATTTACCTGTTTTCACTTCCCATACGCGGACATGACAATCGGTGTCACAGGTTGCTAAAAGCTGACCATCTGGACTAAAAGCAGCTGATAAAATATTACCTAATGTTTCCGTGAAAACACAGCGAGATAAATCTGAGCCAGCAAAATTTACATCATGCAAGTTTATGCCCTGAAGATAAGCTTGCCATACAGTTAAACCGGAAAAATCAAAGCCACTGAGGTCAATTTGCGCTTGATGCAGCAAATTTAAAGCGTTTCCCCCAGCATAGCCCGTTAATTGGGGCGATTTGCCGCGTAGGTTTGAGAGTATTTGAGTCAGACAATTAGCGATGTTTTCCAGACTCCCAAGTTCTGTAATTAATTTATCGATAACAGGCTGAAGAATCAGACTAATTTGACTCTCCCGCACATAATCTTTAGCTTGCGCTTTAATTAGTGCATGACTCGTAAATAAGAGAGTAGAAGGGGAAAGTTGTTTTTCTATGCCCCATGTCCTAATTTCTTCACAAACTTGCTCAATTAACTGATTGCTGACATATTCCATCACCACAGGTTGCTGAGTAAAGCCACCAGTGCTTTTTTCGATGAAAGAACGTCTTTGCAGTGACGAGAGTGATTCTAGCAATTCCCGAAGTGGGACATGAGCCACAAAATCTGCTTGTAAATCTCCTAAAGAAATAGGTTCGCGGTTGATGGCTAACCAGTACATAATCTCTCGTTCTAAAGCTGTGAGACGATGGAACTGTTGGTCAAGCAGGTCACGAATATCGTCAAAGATGAATGTACCTTGCTGGGAAATTTCCAGAAATTGGGCAACATTGCCATCAAAAAAATCATGGATAGAAGAGGCTACAATCTTGAGGGCTAGAGGATTACCGCCATAGCGGGAAATTAAAACTTGCCATTGGTCTTTAGTAGCAGTAAATTTACCTTTAACGTTAAATAATTCCCGCCCTTCTGTTTCTAGTAAACCTGTAAGTTGTAGAGAACGCACAGGTAAACTCTCCCCTTCATACTTGGCGAGTCCTTGGGGTTTTTCCCGTGAAGTGAGAATTAAGCAACTTTGGTGGGAAGTTTCTGCTACATATTGTAGGAGTTGACCGTAACCTTCACATCCAGCACGATAACGACCAGTGCGATCGCCTGCCTGTAAAATTGACTCAGCATTATCCAAAATAATTAGACAGCGCGACGAACGTAAATATTTGAGTAACAGCGAAATTCTATGCTGTAACTCACTTGGTAAATTTGTTTGTTGCTGTTCAGAAAAAAATTGAATCAATTGAGCCAAAATATCTTCCACTGGTGGCGCGTTGCGGAGACTGCGCCAGATTATGTATTGAGGAAACTGAGAAATTGATATTTCACCTCTGTTGGTAATAATTTCCTGCGCCAGCTTAACCGATAGAGTCGTTTTACCAATTCCACCCATTCCTAGCAACGTCACCAGACGACAGTTGTCCTGCATCACCCATCGCTGAACAGTTTCTAGTTCTTCACTGCGACCGTAAAAAATTGATACATCCGGTGCTTCACCCCAATCTTGGGAAGGATGAAGTGTCAAAGATGAAGTTTGAAAATCATTCATTTCATCCTTTCTCTCAACCACCTCTTCCCAATTCAGCCCCAGCACCTGACAATAGGCTTTAAACGCCTCAGCATTAATCGCTTGCTTTCCAGCTAAGAAACGTTTCCAGGTTCCTTCTGATACACCAACAGCAAGAACTCCATTAGTTGTCCAACACACACCTAAAACTTCACTGGCTAACTCTATCCATCTAAAATCATCAACAGACCAACCCTTATCACTTCTAGCTTGTTTAATTCTTGCGAGTCCCTGTTGAGAAGCTTTGAGAGTAGCCACGATTTTTAAGTGAGTCCTACTATACCTGAATTATTTATAGATATATTTGCAGAATCACGATGTTTTTTGCAATAGCATAAAATTATGCGATCGCCAAGATCAGTTATCCTTGTTGCCATAACTCCAAAACTGATCTTGAAAATTTGAGATTATATAACAAATATTAAATAAATGTATAGAAAATATACAATGTCATTTCTTAATTACGAATTAATACAATGTCTTTCCATTCTGGAGAAATTGCCGTCCAAACTCAGGCGGGAGTGCGAGAAGAGGCGCAACGTCTGTGTAATGTTATTACTAGTACAATCAAACCATCTGCTCAAGAATTCCTGCATACGCAACAATTAGCAATTGCTAGTACAGTTGATAGCAAATCTAGAATCTGGGCATCTTTATTAACAGGAAAACCTGGTTTTGTAGAGGTCTTAAACACGCAAACTATACAGATTAACGCTACTCCCATACAAACTGACCCATTACACCATAATCTGCAAACTAACAATGATATTGGGCTATTAGTAATTGATTTAGAAAATCGTAAACGTTTGCGTTTCAATGGCAAAGCAGAGGTAAATCAGGAAAACATAAAAGTACAAATTCAGCAGGTATTTTTTAACTGTCCTAAATATATTCAGACACGTTATATAAAAAAATATGTGGCTGATTCACTAGAAAACCCGGAAGCTTTTACCAGAGATACTTTAATTGATACAGATCAACTTTGGATAACTCAAGCCGACACTTTTTTCATCGCCAGCTATCATCCAGAAAGTGGGGCTGATGCTTCCCACCGAGGCGGATTTCCAGGGTTTGTGCAAGTTTTGAATAGTAATAAGCTTGTGTTTCCTGATTACTCTGGTAATAATATGTTTCAGACTTTCGGTAATTTGATTGTGAATCCCAATGCAGGTTTATTGTTTATAGATTTTGCACAAGGTCACACGTTGCAATTGACGGGTATTGCACAGGTAATTTGGGATGCAGATAGATTAAATGAGTTTGCTGGAGCGCAACGTTTAGTGGAGTTTGATATTGAGCAGGTATTGGAAATTAGAAATGCTTGTTCTATAAGTTGGCAATTTGGGGAATATTCTCCTGTGAATCCATAATGTGCATAAATAAATTAGCAAGTAAATTAAATTAAGAAAACTCGCCTTCAATATCTCTTGATTGATGTAATACTCGAAAAATTTCTACACCATCAGTTATTTTTGAGTTCCTTCATTAAATCATCTCGCTTTTTGCCCATATCAGGAAACTGAGCAAGCATTGGAAAACGATTCAGAATTTGAGCTATCTGTTTATCGGCTGCAAGTTGATTCTGTTGAGCAAGGTAAGTCCAGATATCTTCCAAGTCTTGTTCGGCTTGCTGGGAAAGTCTGTAATGATTCATTGTCAGCTATCCCGCTTTAGCTTACTCTGTCCTCGTGCCTTAATATTTTCCAGCAAATTAGACAGCGACTCATCATCATATTCAGTATATTCTCCATGCTTTAGCTGTTCGGCTGCGATGTCTACGACGGGCTACGCCTACGCAATATCTCGTTGTAATGCTTCTAACTTCAGCTGACGCAGTTCTTCTTCTGCACGCTCAAGTCTATCTATCATTTCCTGAAAGGCACTTGCATCCTGGACAACGACTTCTGCTTTACCATTGACGGTAAGCACGAGAGGTGATTTGGTCGCCTTGATACGCTCTAGAAACTGTTTGACGTTGCGCTTAAAGTCTGTAAGTGAGTGAATCTGCTCTAGATTAATCATAAATTGAATATTAAATTAAGTACTTAATTAAATCTCTATTCAATACTATCAAAACTTTGATATAAACCACAAAATTAATAAATTGTCAAGACCAGTTTTCCAAGTGCTGCTTCGCTAAAAAACTGATCTTTTGTTGTGTAGTGCGATCGCGTAATCCTAGAAAGATAAAGATCCGCATACTGCCAACACAGACGTTAATAACTATGCCTCAAAATCCTCTTTATATCGGTATCGAAGCAGTTCCCAGCAAAATTATTAGCTTCACTGCGTTCAAGAATGCAGCGAATAACAATATTTTCATGCCTTTTCCTGCCAAACTACCTCGCAACCAATCTAGGAAGGATAAGGTAAAATACACAGAACAAAATTTAAGGCTAGAAATAGCTGCTTTGCAACAGGAATTGATAATTGTCAAACAGCAAAAAGCTGAATTAGAAAATTTATTGAAACAGCAAGAAGAGGCGAGAAAAATCCAACTCCAAGAGATGCAAATCGAAATTGATTTAAATAAACTTACACATCAAGTAGCAGAAATTACTCAAACTGATTATTTTCAAGAATTACAAATAGAAGTTGAATCACTTCGTAATACCAAAACATATTAATTATCGGGAAAGGCAGAGAGCAGAAGAAATTTATTAATTACAACTTACATAGAAGTTTGCACTGACTTTAGTGTATTACGAATTACGAATTACGAATTACAAATTAGTATGCTATGTCTAAAATTATTGCGATTCACTCATTTCGGGGTGGAACTGGTAAATCTAATTTAACAGCCAATTTAGCAGTAACAATGGCACTGCAACATAAGCGAGTTGCAATTGTAGATACTGACCTGCAATCTCCTGGGATTCATGCTCTATTTGCTATTAATGAAACAATTACAGGTAAAACATTAAATGATTATTTATGGCATCGTAGTTCCATTGCTGATACTGCCTGTGATGTGACTTCTCATCTGGCGATCGCCCAAGGAACAGTTTTTCTGATACCTTCTAGTATCAACGCTGATGAAATTGCCAAAATCATCAGCAAGGGATACAACGTTAGTTTACTCAATAGTGGATTTCAAAAATTAATTAAAGAACTAGAGTTAGACTACTTATTTATTGATACTCACCCTGGTTTAAGTCGAGAAACTTTACTATCTATAGCTATTTCTGACCTGTTAATTATTATTCTCCGTCCAGACAGCCAAGACTTTCAAGGTACAGCAGTAACAGTTAATATTGCCCGTCAACTTCAAGTCACCAAGATGATGATGATCGTTAATAAAACACCAATTCGTATGGACTTTTCATCGTTAAAGCAAAAAGTAGAGAAAACTTATAACATTCCAGTTGCAGGTATATTGCCACTTTCAGAAGATATGGCACAACTCGGTAGTAGTGGATTATTTTGTTTGCAATATCCTGACCATTACTTGACTAAAATTTTGCACCAGGTGGCAGATAAAGCAAGTTAAAAACTTTCAGATAAAACTGAAAAAATTAAAAATGTTTAGATGAATTAATCAAGTAAATATAAGATAATGACTGAAAATGTTCAAGAACAAGTAATAACATTTGAAACAGCTTTAAAAGTAGCAGATACAGCAGTATTTACCAAGACTAAAAGACATCTGAAAAACATTGAAGTAGCTGTACTGCGGGGAGCTTTGCTAGGTCAAAAATATGACAAAATTGCCGAAGAATGTGACTATGCGCCTGAGTATATCAAGCATGATGTGGGGCCAAAATTATGGCAGATTCTTTCAGCTAGTCTAGGAGAAAAAATTAGTAAGACTAATTTGATGGCTGTTTTAGCACAACGAGCTTCTGAAGAATTTAAAATTCAAGACTCTTCCTCCTTTCTCCCAGTATCCAATCCCGTTCAGATGAGCGTAGTCAAAGCCCACTCCCTAATCCCCAAAAAATTGCCAGACATAGAGTCACCAGTTGGACTCATACCATTAGATTCTGCTTTATATGTAGAACGTCCTCCGGTAGAATCTCGCTGTTATGAAGAAATTACTAGAGATGGGGCATTGATTCGCATTAAAGCACCCAGTCAAATGGGTAAGACTTCTTTAATGGTCAGAATTTTAGCTCATGCTAAACAACAAAATCCTGACAAAGTACGCACCGTAGCTCTAAGCTTACAACGAGCAGAACGTTGTATTTTTAATGACTTAGATAAATTCTTGCGTTGGTTTTGTGCTTCGATTACTCGCAAGCTTCAGCTACCACATCGAGTCGAGGATTATTGGAGTGAAACTTTTGGTAGTAAAAGCAACTGTACTGCTTATTTTGAAGACTGTTTACTCCCAGATATTAATGGTGTTTTGGTCTTAGCTTTAGATCAAGTTGATGAAGTGTTTTTACATCCAGAAATTGCCGATGATTTCTTCACTTTATTGCGCTCTTGGTATGAAGAAGCAGCCTATGGAGATAGCGGTAATCCTCTGTGGCAAAATTTGCGGTTGATTATTGTTCATTCCACAGAAGTGTATATCCCTCTTGATATTAATAAATCTCCCTTTAATGTGGGTTTGGCAATTGAATTGCAAACATTTACACCTGCACAAGTATGCAATTTAGCCCAACGTTATGGAATTCATTTATCTGAAGGTGAATTATTAGAATTGATGCAGCTTGTGAATGGACATCCATATTTAATCCAACAGGCTTTGTATCATTTAGCGCAAAAAGACTTGACTCTGAAGCAGTTAGTCCAAACCGCAGTTACAGATGCAGGCATTTATAGCAATCACTTGCATCGCCATTTACGCAGCCTGCAAGAACACCCGCAATTAGGAGCAGCGTATGAACTGGCGATCGCATCATCAACACCTGTAGAGTTAGAACAGACTGTAGCATTTAAACTACACAGCATGGGGTTAGTCAAGCTGCAAGGAAATCAGGTGATATCGAGTTGTGAGCTATATCGAGAGTATTTTAATCAAAATGCGGTCTTACGTGGTTTAAAATCATGAAAATGTCGGTTCAAGTATTCCGTTGAAAATATCAACAACTTCAAATACGGCTTTATTATTGAGTAAGGCGGCATTACCTCGATAGTAAGCGAGATTTTCAGGCTGAATTATCTTGGCCACAGCCTTGTCAATATGCCGAAAATTATCGACTACAATACCCACCTGATTATTTACAATCCACTCAGCGTTGTACCGTTCCTGCACCAACGTTGAGGCATTGCATTCTGTAATCACTGGTAAATTCATTGCCAAAGCCTCGCTGATACTTCCAGGGCCAGGTTTACCAATAAAGAAATCAGATAAGTGCATATAGTAGGGAATTTGGGTCGTAAAAGTTTCCACGAACCTCGGTAAACGACTCTGGCTAAGGCAGAGGGTACTTGCTAGTTTTTGATTGTGTCCGCAGATGAAAATGAGTTGTATATTCAGGTGGGAGCGTTGCAGACACTCAGCGATCTTGATCATCACCTCTGACCCTTGACCACCAAACATCACAAAACCAGTTGGTAAATCTGGTTCTAGACCCAAGCGTTGTCTCTCGATTTGGCGATCATCGCTACCAATAGGTTCATAGAATCGCGGGTTAATTACCAGTCCTGAAGTGCGAAAAATTTTATCTTGCGGATGACCAAGCGATTGCGCTTGGGTAAATGCTCGTTTGGTGGGACAGACTAAGAATTGCTGTTGTGGTTCTATCCAGTAGTTAGGAGGACAATCAGCAAAATCCGTTATCATCGTGACGAAAGGTTTATCGGGTATTGTATTCTTCAAGCTTTCCCTAAGCACTCGGTTAAGCAACGGAATACAAGAGACTACTAAATCAGGCCGCCTTTCCAGCCAGTATTTTTCCAGCAACCTTAAACCAGTAGAATGCTGGCGACGGATACTAAACTTTGCCAAAGTCAGATATAGTGCTTCAAATCTTGTCCAACCTTTTTTTAGCATCAAATTGTAGAAGTCAGTTCCCAGAATTCCAGTAATGCTTTTGAATATATCCATTGACTCTACAATTTCAGTTTCTTCCAAATTGAACAGTCGAGGTTCTAAGGAAGGCTGATATTTTTTGATGACTTGATACAGTGCATTTGCGGTGCTACGGTGTCCACCACCAGCATCAACAAAAACTAAATCTATTTTTTTCATGAAAGCTAGACCCCTAACTTCTTAAAGAGAAGTCTTAGATCCCCGACTTCTTTAAAGAAGTTGGGGATCTGAATCTTGCTCATCAAGTATTTAACAAAACCTTTCTTTAACTTCCCAAGCTTGTATTCAAACAGAACAGCTATGATTTCTTCTGTTGTCAATAAACCCAAATAAGTAAATGATTCGTCAATTTTTTTATCGCTTTCTATTAAATACTTGTTGACTCCTGCTTTCGCTGAAATCTCCCATTTGGGTAAAAAATATCGCCGCATCTGGTTCTGATAATCTCGAAAATCTGAAATTTGGTTTTCTAAGTACCTGTTTATGTGTGTAGCTGCTAGTTCTGCGCTGTACATCCCGTGCCTAATTCCTTCTCCGCCCAGAAAATTCACTGTTGATACAGCATCACCCACAGCGATCGCATTATCTTTGTAGTAAATATCCTTGAGTCCTTGACAATATTTAATCGTTGAGCCATGAATATCAATAATTTTGTATTCTTTAGGCATTACGTGTTTGTCAATTAACAGTTGAATGTAGTATTGCAGGGATTCGGTATGCTTGATATTTTTATGCTCCAAATTAAACCGACCTGCACCAACTTTTAATCGACCTTTCTCCATTGGAAATATCCAAGAATAACCTTTGGGCATCCATTTATATCCCAAGAAAAAGAAGATGGAATTTAAATATTGGTTGTAAGCTGCTTCATCCACCTCAATTACATATTCAATCCCAGTTGCACTTAAAAGCTTGGGTTTATCACTTTGCTTGTTGTACATGACCGAGCGAGCAAAGCCAGTTGCGTCAACTAGAACCTTAGTGCTGACCGTCTCCAACTTACCTCCAGATCGCTGTTTGAGAGTGACTAGAGTTTTCTCGTTGTCTTGAAAATGTCTGACATATCGATAACCCATCCAAACTTCACCGCCGCAAGATTTGACATCTTTCGCTAGAAATTCTTTGAGCTTGGCAAAGTCTAAAACCGCACCTAAGTTTTCAGGCGAGTCCCAATTGCGACGAATGTTAGTCGTCACGACAACAAAATTGTTCCAATAACTGCCGATGATCTCTTCAGGCAAATCAAATCTATCCAAGGTACTCAAAGGAGTAACTGCACTAGAAAAGTCGTTTTTGGAAAAGTCCTCATGTTGCTCTACAAGTAGAACTTTGTAACCAGATTTTGTCATTAATCTCGCCATTTGACCGCCTGCTGGCCCTGCACCTATCACAACCACATCAAAGTTATTCATGGGAATTTTCCTCGTCTATTTTTTAACTACTGATTAAGCAGTTTTAACTTGACCAAAACGGCGGTTTCTTGACTGATAAGCTAGTAGTGCTTGATGAAATTCACCTGCGTCGAAATCTGGCCAGAAAGCATCGGTGAAGTAGAGTTCAGTGTAAGCAAGTTGCCACAGGAGAAAATTAGAGAGTCGTTTCTCTCCACTGGTGCGAATCAGCAGGTCTGGATTGGGCTTTCTGTGCGTATATAATTGCTCCTCAAACAGAGCTCTATCAACTTGCGAGGCTGTGAGCGCTCCGTCTTCTACCCGTGCGGCGATCGCCTGACAAGCTTGTAGTATTTCTTGCTGTCCTCCATAATTGATCGCCATTACAAACTCGACACTAGTATTGTCTGCTGTCTGTTCTATGGCTCGCTGGATTTCTGAACGTAGGGAATGGGGCAAAACCGTTAAATCTCCAATGCAATCGAAGCGCATTCCCATCGCCTTTAACTCAGGCAACTTTTGACGAATCATCTGCTCGATCAACCACATCAGCAGTTCCACTTCCACCTTGGGACGTTGCCAATTTTCTGTAGAGAAAGCATAGACTGTGAGGGTATGAATACCCCAATCCTTACAACAATGCAGTAGATTTACCAGGTTATCTGCACCCCGACGATGACCAAAAAGACGGGGTTGACCTCGGCGTTTAGCCCAACGACCATTACCGTCCATAATCACCGCTACATGAGCCGGTAGGGTACAAGGATCTAGGTCTGGGGGCAAATGGCGTAGTAGTGTTGTTTCCACAGTCATACCTCTTAATAAGAATAGGATTTACTCATTTCGCAGATTTGGCCGTCTTCAATCCGAATCGTGCGATCGCCAATATCGGAAATGCGGTTATCGTGTGTCACCAGCAAAATAGCGCAGTCGTTTTCTTGAGAAAGTTGCTTCATCAGATTCACAACATCTCGACCAGTCTGACCATCTAAAGAAGCTGTAGGTTCATCAGCCAAAACTAACCGAGGACGATTCACTAAAGCACAGGCGATCGCCACCCGTTGTTTTTCTCCGCCTGATAGCTGCTGAGGATAGTAATTCAGCCGATGTCCCAAGCCAACTGCTCTGAGTATTGTCTCAGAGCGCATACGAACTTCTTGCCGAGAAACCTTACTCAGTTCAGCTGACACCTGAACATTTTGTTGCGCCGTCAAAAACCCCAGTAAATTGTAATTCTGAAAAATATAGCCAATATTGCGGCGAATCTGCACCAATTGGTTATTGCTAGCATTATTTAACTCCCAATTCAAAACTTCGAGACTTCCCTCTTGAACAGAACGCAAACCACCAATTAAGCTCAAAAGAGTACTCTTACCCGAACCAGAAGGCCCCGTCAGCAGCACAATTTCTCCTGTGCGAAGCTCCAAATTCACATCAAATAAAATTTGCTTTTGCAGTAACCCAGTTCCATAGAAGTGATTCAGATTTTGGATATTAACAATAGATTTTTTCAACATAAATCTCAATTCTCCGCGTACCTCTGCGCTTACCTCCGCGCCCCTTTGCGTTTAAATGTCCTCCCTCTAAGAAAAAATATCAGCCGGATCAGCCGCCCGAAGTTTGCGTGATGCGATCGCACCAGAAATACAGCACATCAAAACACTCAAAACAAACACTTGAATTGCCGAACTAAAAGTCATAAAAATAGCGACCTTAACAAGCTTGCTAGTAAACTCATAAAAACCTAAAGCCATAACAAAACCAGGAGCGTAACCCAGAACCGACAAAATAATCGCCTCTTGGTAAACTACACCCAACAAATAGGAATCCCGATATCCTCTCGCTTTGAGGGTTGCATACTCAGCTAAGTGATCGGTAACTTCGGAGTAAAGAATTTGATACATAATCACAGTGCCGATAATAAAACCCATTGCTACA
The DNA here is from genome assembly GCF_014831675.1 of Komarekiella delphini-convector SJRDD-AB1. GTDB lineage: Bacteria > Cyanobacteriota > Cyanobacteriia > Cyanobacteriales > Nostocaceae > Komarekiella. The sequence goes on from NZ_VJXY01000047.1 coordinate 22,280, forward strand.
CCGATGTTGAAAATTGCCCCTGTGGGTGTACTATTAACAACGTAATCTTTTTCAAATTCTACGTATCTCTGCTTAGTTAACACCCTGACATCTTTGGGTAAGTTCTCTTGCAATGCCTCAAGAACTCTTTGAGCGTCAGTACCCGGCTCCAAGTTGATTAACCCAACATCAATTTCACCAAGCTGACGATTTTTGAACAAGCGCAGAAAATTTAAATCACTCGTAATTAAGTTCCCATCAGCGATGGGTGTAGCTCCTAGAGTGAACAAGCCAATGAGTTGAGTACGGCGGCCAGCCGCTTCGATGGCGATAGATTCCCCCTGCTCCAACCTGGCAGCAGTTCGCGTCACAAAATCTCCGCGAGAAACGCGATCAAACAAAAAGACATCTGGAGTTTTGAGAACTTCTAATTGTTGATTAACTTCCGGTAAGTCTAGGACAGGTTGCCCTGGCTCGAAACCCATCACATACATAATTCGGCTGCGTCCAGTTTCTGGGTCTTTCCAGTCTGGAAGTGTACTAATATACAAGGGACTAATTGATTTGACTCCCTCCACGCCCTGAGCTTGGTACAGACGACGCGAGGAAAAACTGTGCATCGCTTGAATAGATACAGTTTTGGAACTAATTAAGACCAAATCGGCTTTGAGATGCCTGTGCATCGCGGACTGACTGTAGTAGCCAGCCAACTGAAAACCCAACTGCATAAACATCAACATATCTGCGAATGCAATCCCTACTAAAGCTGATAGGAAACGGCCTCTCTCTTTGGTGAGTTGCAACCAGGCTAAAGGTGTTTTAAATGTCATTAGTTAATAAGGTATAAATTATTGAAATTTAAACGCAGAGGGGCGCGGAGGTAAGCGCAGAGGTACGCGGATAATTCGCTATGAATTAATGAAGTGTTGTACTAAGTATTAAATTTCCACTTTAACTCTCAGGTTGGTTAAGGTTGCTACTCGCTGACTGTCTTTAGGATCTAAGCGAATCTTCACCTCCACTACTCTGGCGTCCTCATCAGCAATGGGGTCAGTATCAAGAATGGCTTGCTTACCAATCTTGAGTCCGATTTGCTCGACATTTCCGTGTAACTCGTCTGTAAATCCGCTACTGATAATAATTGCCCGACTACCAAGCTGGACTCTACCAATATCAGTTTCATAAATCTCTGCCACCACGAGCATTTGGTTCGTTTGACCAAGTTCAACAATTCCTTGCTCGCTGACAACTTCTCCGGAGCGAGTATGGATTTCCAGAATTTGACCGGCGATAGGAGCTTTTACATCAGCAAGATTCAGGTCTGCTTTAGTTCTAGCAACCGCAGCGATCGCACTTTCCACTTCAGCTTGGGCTAACTGCTCATTAGCCTTGTGGGTGTCTCTCAATTGTTCTAAAGTCGCTTTAGCCTCATCTAATTGCCCTTGAACATTAGATACAACCAATTGTTTACTGTCCAAAAGAGATGCGGAAATAGCACCTTCTTGAAATAATTCTTGATATCGCTGATATTCTGTTTTAGCAGTATCTAATTCCGTCTTCAAGCGAGCAATTCTGGCTTGTTGAGCTGCTGTTTCCCCTGAAGTTGATCGAGATTTTTGCAGTTGAGCTTGAGCAACATTTAGCTGTTTTGTAGCTAGTTCTAAAGCAGCTTGATAGCGTTCGTAGACATCCAATCTGGCAATAATTTGCCCAGCTTGGACGCGATCGCCTTCTTTCACTAGTAGCTTAGTCACCCGCATCCTTGTCCCGTCAATAGTGGTGGGTGCTGACACGCGAGTGATTTTACCTTGAGGCTCAAGCCGCCCTAAAGCAACTACAGAACTGACACTAAGATTAACAGGAGCAACTTTAGGGTTTTGAACTTTTGTGGTACGAGTATTCCAGAGATGGTAGGAAATGGCAACAGATAAACTGGACACTAGAGCGATCGCCAGCCAATTGATCAGATGCTTGCCCATTTCAATACGTTCAATGCCTTTGAGAAATTGCATTATTTCTCCTGCAAAAATGGGTTGTGCATCAAAAAACTTTGGGATCGGTAATGCTGATTGGTAAACCAATTGTGACAATTCTGTTCCAGCGCAGATTGATCATAAATACAAATCTGTGATTTAAGTTGTTGTGTTACCGTTATAAAGTTTGCAAATATAAAAGTCGATACAGAAAAGTTAAGGAATTTCAGGTGGAAACAAACTTAACTTTGATAAATGAACGCAAAACCTTTCTTTTGATTAGCTTGAATACCCGTTAAAGATCGCTCTTGCATAGAAAAATGCGTGAGACGAAAAGCCTCACGCACCCTACACTTACGTATTATTAGCTTGTGTTAACTAATTTACTCCCTCCACATTGAAGTAATTAGCTAACGCCAACACAACCTCCTGAGTCAAACCCTCAGATAACTCTGGTAAATAAACGCGGATGGCATTCCTCACAGCAGCGTCGAATTCACCAGTGTTAGCCGTAGCATTACGGACAAATGGCTCAATTAAACGGATTAATTCATAACTGCTAGTCAAGTCAGTATTCTGAATCGCCCGGTCTAGTGGTGGGGCTGTGGGGTCGGGGAATTCTGGGAGAATGCGGCTGACGAAGGTGACGCGGTGGAAGATGCGCCAGCAAGCAGGGCCGCCTTCGGGTTGTCGTGCTTGGCGGAGTGCTTGAGCGTTGGGTGAATTATTCTCCTCTAACCAGATGGGATCGACGACATCATTAAAGAAAGCGTCGTAATTTTGGGTATCTGGGGTGAGGTAGAAGCTCAAGAAGCGATAGGCGTTGACTTTACCGGGAGCATCCAAAGGATTACCATTGGCATCGAATTCGCGGATGGGGCGACCGGCTTCATCTCGTACCAAGTTACCGCGTTCATCTAGTGTAAATCTCTGCAAATCGCCTTGGGTGTTGTTTTTCAGGTCGATTCTAAAAGATTGGCTGGCTTCTTTGGTTTTGGATTTGGTGAGGTTTAAACTACCACCAAAGGATGCTTTCGTCTCTACGTTTAAACTGATACCAACTACTTCCCCGGTGGCGGCAGCACTGAAGGTGGCGTTACCTGTGAAATTATACGCTCCACTGGTAGATTCTTGCTGTACATCTGTGGTTTCTGTCGATTCAGCGAAGAGTCCACCATCGGCTGTCCAGATATAACTGTTGACTAAGTTACGTTTACTGTATTGCTCTGGTAAATCGTTGTTGGAAGTCAAAGCATCGATTAAACCACCGGCAGCAATTCCGGCCGCTGCGACAAAGGGTGCAGCTGCGCCGGCAACTGAAGCCCCGGCGATCGCCCCTGTGAGTCCTCCCGCTAGAACACCAGTAGCACCGGGGGGTGTGGTGCGGAAGTCTTCGTAGAAGGTACGTAGGCGAGTTTCTTCGGCTTGGATGCGTTGGCGCAGGATGTAAGCTTCGCTGGGTTTGAAGTAGCTGTACTCGCCGTAGTTGATAGCTTCGGGATAATCTGGGTCTAGTACTTTGCCGTTTTGGTCGTATCCCACAGTGCCATCAAGTGAGCCTTGTTTGGTGTAACGGGGGTTGATGGGGAAGGGGATGATGTTGGTATCCTTGGGAATATTGAGATTGGGAACCATGCGGAAGGCGACTAGGGCGCGGTTATATGATAGGCGGATGGCATAGATATCAGCTGTTTCCGATTCTACTAGGGCAAAGCCAACGTTGGATGGTTGGTAACGGCGAGGCATGGCTTTATTTAGCCGTCGGTTGATATTTGGATCTTCCCAAGCACCACCTAATCCAACGGTGGTCATTTTGCTGACATTGGTGACGTTAGTTTGTTGCTGGTTACTTGACCATTTCAACTCGGTGTCTAATTTGACTGAAGCACCCAATTTCGCACCACCAGCAATCACATCTCTAGTGATAAAACCAAAACCCAAAGGAGCAACTACACCATCGATATTTTGACTTACTTCTCCAGTTATGGATGCTTCAAAGGAGGAAGTGAAACTAGTATCTTTACTGGTAGCAATAGTGTAGGAAACGCTATCAGCTTCGACAAATTCTACGGAAGTGGTATCAACGTAGTCACGTAAAGAATCATCAATTGGCCCGGCGGTGAGGTTTTCGGAAGGAACGGGGGGCGCACCTTCGATGAAGCCTTTGATTTGCGGGTCAAATTGGACTTGACTAATCCATTCGGTAATTAAGTTACCAACTTTGTAACCTGTGAGCAAATACCAATGACCGTTTTGAATAAAAGCGTAACAGCGTTTGTGAACTCCGGTGATTTCGCCGTTGTTGGCGGTTTGGATGTCTGCGTATTCGGCGATCGCAGGGCGGCTGGTAATATTACTGTTGTATCTGTTACTCACACTACCCAGAGCATTCCTAACCAAAGGTATGTCATCAGAAAGGGGTGCGCGGGAGAAGGTATGTTGAATATCGGCATTATTGCTAGCTGTGAGGTGATTTCCCCGCAGGCTGCTGTCGTTGACGGTGGTGACTTTTCCTGCGGTTGTAGGATCGGATTCAAATTCGTAGTAAGCTAGCAGGTTTTCCCGTTCGCCTTTGAGTTGTCCAAACAGGTTATCAAGAATTTGTTCTTGGGTGCGGAACTGTTTCCAAATGCGGACTTCATCAATTGCTCCCCGGAAATCTCGACCCAAGTTAAACTGATTTTGTGGCAGGGTGACAGCATTTAAAGGGGCAATCTGGGCTGGGATACCGTTGATGTATAAATCTAGTCTGGTAGCTGTGGGTGAAGGGTCAGCAACCCAAGTCGCACCGATGATTCTGGCTTCATCGTTACCGATTAAATTGGTGGTAGTGTTACCGGAACCTTCATTAATGCGCCACTCACCGGCTAATTTATCGCGATCGCTATTATTTTGGTGTAATTCGCTCATACTTAAAGCCCGGTTCCACACCCGCAAGCTGCTGATGGTTCCCAACAGATAGCGGGGATAGCCATTAACAATGGTTGTGCCTTGGGGTATACCATTACACCTACCTACTTCCAAAGATTGTAAACTGGTGACTGGTTTACCGCTACCTGAGATAGTTTCAGTTCTCCGTAATTGTCCGTTCCAGTACAAGTTAACTGTGTAGCTATTATCAGTTTGTCTCCCGGTGACGGCGATGTTCACCGGAGTACCAGGGGTAGGTGCGTTAACAGAGGCAATTACCAGGCGTGGTTGTTGATTATCTTCATAACCAAAGCACAGGCTGTAGTTTGTCGCCGAATCTCGTCTGACGTATAACCAAGCAGTGAGTTCGGGGTTGTCTCTGCCAATTCTACCTTTTTGCAACAAGGGGTGGAACATTTGATTGTTGTTAGGTAGAGTGACAGTCAATTCAATTGTGAGTTCGTTGTCTACACCCAAGCCAACTTGGTTGCCACAGTCTAGGTAATTATCTACACCATTAAATCTTAAAGCATAGGCTTCGGCGTAGGTGGCGGCGATGTGTTCCCAAGTAGTTGTCCACATTGGTTCGGTGGTGGTGAGGTAGCGGTCTCTCACCCCAGCGACAACGTTGTAGGCGGTGAGTCCTGATTCTACTCTGGGGAGACTGCCGAAAATTTGCCCATCATTGGCGGTGTTACCAGTGCGATCGCTTGCTGTTCCATCCTCAAAGTGATAGTATGCCCGCAATCCTGATTCGTTGCCATCTAAACGACAATTTTTGGTATCGTTAATCTCTCTTTGGCTACGTACTTTCCCCCAAACCCGGATTTCATCAATTGCACCTTGGAAGTAAAACTGCTTGTTGGGGTTCTCAATCACCCCAATCAGTAATGCCCCTGTACCTTGGTAAGCGGTTGTAGCAGTATCTTCCGCCACCACTTCCCCATCTCTATAAATAATGCGTTTGCGGCTTTGGACATCAAAAGTACAAGCCCAGTGATGCCAGTTAGTATCATTTACAACACCAATTGGTGTATTCAAATCGTTACCAAAAAAGGCAAAGGTGAAGACTCCATTTTGGCGGAAACCGAAGTGCAGTTGGTTATTATTGGTAGGTCTTCCTTGGGTGAGAACTGCGGAGAAGAAAGCATTGAGGTTGGCGGAATCTCGTCTAGCCCAAAATTCGATGGTGAAGGATTGATTCGCCAAGTTCAGGTTAGCGGCTTGGATATAGTCACTTTGTCCATTGAATCGGAAAGCAGAATTTACAGGCTTTCCTTGAACTCCCAAGGAATATCTAGATGTGGGGGAATGTTGAGACACAATCCAAGTGATGTTACGAGAGATGTCTTTATCGGGACGAACCCAAGCTTCTAGGGAAATGTCACCTTGATTTGATAACTCGGTGGCATCACCGCTTAAATGTCCACTGCGAATTTGCAGCGCATTTCCTGGAGTGTCGGAAATCCAAGCGTTGGGTTGAGATAAGCCAGTCAGGGGACGGGTGGCAAGATTTTCGATATTACCTGCGTTGGATACCCCAGCCACTTCTACCAAAACAGAACCAAATTTGAGATTATAAGGAGCATTCATCAGCTCGCCTGTGTTGCTGAAGCTGCTGTAACTGTCATAATCGTATTCAACCAAGTTGATGGTTGTACCAGCAGGTAAAGTGCCTGTAAAGGTAATTTCGCCAATGCTAACTTCTTTTTCACCTGGTGCGATCGCTTTCCTTAAAGTCAGAGTTCCTGTACCAATTACCAAGGTTGCACCTTGTTCGTAGCGTTGAGTCGCAGGTTCCGCTAAGGTAATTGTATCAACCGTACCTGTGACAGCAGCACCCAAACGACCGAGATAAACCACATCCCGTGCCTGTCCACTCAGTACTCGTGCTAATCCCATCGGGTTGCGGGGGACTCGTTGCCAAGTTTCTGTAATTTGCAGCAGGCTATTTTCTAGGGTGACATTGCAAGTATTGGCATCTTCCCCGTCGGTAATCTTGACAGTAGTAGTATCAGGATTGGCATCACTAGCCATAATCACTTTCACTTCACTGCGTCCCAACCCTGGAGAACGTTCCCGTAGTTGCACACTATTAAAAAGTAAAATGCTAGCACGGGCAACATTGGTGTTGTAACTAACAGCAAAAAATTGGTCTGCATCACCCCGGAAATACAACCGCAACATTCCATTAGCACTTTCAAATAATTGCGGTGCATCATTTGTCCAAGCAAAATCTAGCAATCCCCCCACAACATTCAAACCATTGGGGTCAATATGAATTAACCCCATGGGGAAAGCAAATTTACCTTGCAGTTGGGCGCGTAAATCTGCTAGTTGGGCTTTGAGGTTTTGCAGATGTTCTGTTTGTGCTGTCATCTGCTTATTTAAATTGGGAATAATTACCGTTTGAATGTTGGTAATTTGTTGGTTGTAGCCCTCGATTTGCGAGTTGTAAGTATTCAGTTGATTCTGAAAACTTACGGTAGTAAGCACTCTCGCACTCATGTAATTACTCAGAAAATAGGTTCCGCCTAATCTGCTATTTTCCTCATAAACTGCCTGTAAAGAACCTTGGAAATTTGGTTCACTATACAGCAGAATATACGTACTTGAATCTGGTTTTACCGAGTTAATCGCAATCCGTAATGTTGAATGTTCGCCTATGCCTAATCTTTGACTAGTACCTGTAAATTGAGGCTGGGAATATCCTGTAACACCCTTACCATTTTCGAGATTTTCTCTGAGTTTTTCTCTGTTTGTCCTCTCTCTAATTAATCTTTGAATTGTTGCTTGTTGAGTAGCAATTTGTTGATTGAGAGAGTCAATTTCTCGTTGGGTATTGGGGATGTCTGTTTGTTCTAATTGAATGATTTGGTTGATAAAGGTATTCGGGTCTTTTGTCTTTGTGTCTATCAACGGTAGATTGATATTGTCGGGAATTTGCGATAATCGACCCCGTTTACTCACAGCAAAGTCCAGGACAGCTATTTTTTTCTCTTCATCGCCTTCATTTGCTGTTGCTACCGCAACTAACACACGGGCATTTTGTTTGATCGGTGCAGGTGTTCTATCATGTCCTGAAGGTACTTCCTCTTGCTGATAATACAACATAGCAGAGATACCTCTACCTGCCACAGTGCGATCGCCTACGGTGGGGCGTAGCCCATCGCCAAATCCAAAACTCGTCCGTTGAATACCAGGATTATCGCCTATAGGTGCGTCAGATTGTACCCACTGCGCTTGTCCTTCGACAATACCATTATTGAGTGTGTCTGTGCGATCGTAAACCGTTGTGCCGTTTCCTTCGTCAAATTGCCAATAGGTAAGTAAAGCTGGTTCATTCCCCGCCTTACGGAACTTTTTAGTTTCTTTAACTTCAAGTTCTGAACGTTCCCGTCCCCAAATCGATAATTCATCAACAGTTGCAACAATAGGTAAAGCCTCTTGGGATTCGCCGTACAGTGAACCGACATTTCTTCCCACAACCATGTAAGTCATCGTTGCAGAAGTCGTGGGAAATAATAAATATTGATTTTCTTCCCCTTCACCGTTAACAACCACATCTCCTACCTGAATTTTCACCACACCAGAATTTGCAGGTGCATTTATGCCATCTGGAGCCGGAGCCAGAGAAATACTAATATGATTCCATTGCCCCATTTTGATTACACTAGCCGCAGAAGTGACTGTCTTGGAGTTAGCAGTTACCTGTAAACCATAACCAGGAAGGACTTGTCCATCAGTATTTAACTGAGTTTCTATCAAGCTGATTTGGAAAACTGCTGCTGGTGTTCCTTCTGAGTAGATTACACCAGTAGTTTCTGGTTTAATCCAAGCGGAAATATTAAACTCTTGTTTATTGAGGACTTGCGCTTTACCTGCAATATAGGTATCAGCATCCAGCTTTAGCGCTGATTCTGCATAACCCATTTTCGTAAACGCATCTGGACTTTCCGTACCTTGAGTATTGAAAAATCCATCAGCAGAACGTTCGATATTGTAAGCATCAATTCTGTTAGTCCGTTGATTATGGACAAATATCTGCCAACGTTTAATATCAGGAATACCCGTTGGGACTTGCAAAACCGTAAACCGTCCATCCACCAAATTCTCGACAAAACCTAACTCCATTGTTGGCTCAAAAAATGGACGATTATCCATATCTGTAGCACCGAGAGTATCCTTTGCACTACTCTTGATAATTTTATGGCGACTGCGACGATAGCGGACTTCTCTAGCTGTTTTCAATTGTGTACCAGATAGGATGAATCTGTCTACCAACAGAGTTTGGTCAACAATAGGAATGGGTGTTTGTCCATCTGAATTTCTGACAGTGACATTATCAGGATGATTACCATTAATAGACTGACGGAAGATGTAAATATATTGTCCATCACTCAAGGCTTGAAATGGTTCATCTGCTGTTAATCTTGCAGTTGTAGAACGGAAGAAATCGATTTCTGAAATATTAATCGCAGGTTGACCGTTGCTTCTGACAGTTGGTAAAACTTTATTGGGAAGAATACCAAACCCGACTTGAGTAATTTCGTTAGGAAAAATCAATTCTTGGGGTATAGACGACCAATTTCTGGCATCAATTGGGTTCGGGTCATCTTGTTGATCAAGAATAGTGTAATATATTCGGCGATCGCTATCCATCGCCAAGGATATCAATACCCCTGTATGCTCTACCAGAGTTGTGTACTGATAAGCTTTGTTAGCGTATGTCTGCAAATAGTTGTCCCATTGGGGTTGCATATTTTTTTCTCCTAGTTATTTTGTTCAGTTAAAGGGTAGTCAAACAGTTGTTAGGTAAAAACTTACACAAATATTTCTAAGTGTAAGTTCTATTGTTTGGAGTAAACACAGCCAGAAAACTCAAATTTAAGCTATAGATTAACCTGGCTAATTTCTAAAGCTTAGACAAATTTAATGACTAGCTTGATTGAGTGGATAGCTCACAGAATTATCTACAGTAGGTTGTGTAGATATCATTCTTATAGGAGCTGCACAAGCTTGTGTAAATAACAAAATGCTGATTGGTAAGGCAATTGTAAACATTTTGTTCAAGCGTATATTGTTCAGAGAATTTATTAAACTCTTCATCAGTTCAACTCCTTGATTGCATGTGTTCTGCTATCTTTATAGAATTTGCCAAAATAAAAGTCGATACAGAAAAGTTAAGGAATTAAATATAGAAGCTAACTTAACTTAAAACTTAACTTTTACAGCATCATGATTAATTAGAGTGAAATCTACAATTCTTGACGCGATAAAAGTTTTCTTTCCAGCAATTGAACAGCAATCTTTTACCTGTACACCAGCTGTAATATCCATAAGTTGCGGATGCGCCCACAATTTTCTCAAAGCCTACAAAGTAAAGTGTAGGGTCAACAGTAGATTGGCATTTACCATCTGTTTTTGGTAATAACCTATCATTCATATAAAGATACAATTGCGGCTGTGTCAAAATTTTATTGATACCAGGACGAAAGCCAGTACTTAAAATAATTGCATCGTAATCTTGTGCTACACCATTGGTAAAGATTACGCCTGTTTTTGTGAGTTGCTAAATATTACTAGTGATTACTGGAATATTGCCTTTTTTGATTTGTTTAACAGTACCTCTATCCACCCAAGCTACACGGCCATGATTAACTTCCATCTCCATTGGCCCTTTATCTTCTGGATAGATAAAGTACGCGCTCAAATCTAAAGCAAAACGCTGAATAAATTTATCGGTTTCCGTTATGTCTATTTGTCATTCTTCTGGAGAGAAATCTATGAATCTCTCCATAGCTGCTATTTTGGCATCTGTTGTATGTTGATTAAACAAATTTTTGAAATATGACCTACTGCGCCATAGCATCGGGCTGAGTTTGGAATTCTATATGCAAAACAACTTCATCGGGTTGCAGCAGTATTAATGCATCAGCACGAATCGGTTATAAGGATAACTCTTTCGGACTTAGTTCTGTTATAGAAATAGGTTCCCCTAACAGCCAAGTAGCGAAGTCGGTAGAAAATGATTCAGCAATGAACTTGCAAATATTGTCAAACATGAAAGGATTTTATCATCAGAGGCTTAGTTATGAATAATTTTGATAGAACAGTTTTAGAGCTACAACAACAGCTTTACCGAGACGGATATGACCAGAACAATTTAAAATTAAAAATTTAAGATTAAAAATTTAAGAGGTAATAAGTAATTTTTAATCTGGTTGATTAGGTTACTAAGGTTGTGCTGTATACTCACCAAATTGCTGAATGAGTTGAGCAACTAATCCTGTCCATCCAGTTTGATGACTAGCGCCAATTCCAGCTCCATTATCACCATGAAAATATTCATGGAATAGAATTAAATTTTGCCAGTGTGGATCATTTTGTAACTTCTGTATTCCACCATAAACAGGACGTTGACCAGAGGCATTTTGCAAAAAAATTCTAGTTAACCTTTGAGATAATTCTGATGCGACTTCCCAAAGTGTCATCATTTGTCCAGAACCCGTGGGGCATTCTACTTTAAAATCATCTCCTAAGTAATAATGAAACTTTTGCAGAGATTCAATTAGTAAAAAGTTTACCGGAAACCAAATAGGCCCACGCCAGTTAGAATTACCGCCAAATAAACCACTACTAGATTCAGCTGGTTCATAATCTACACGAAATTGAGAACTGTTGACATCAAAATTATAGGGATGTTCGGCATGAAATCGAGAAAGAGCGCGAATACCATAGGGACTGAGAAACTCACTTTCATCTAACATTTTTTGCAGAATACTTCTGAGCTTATCCCGTGAAACAATTGCTAATAATCTTCTAGCACCGATTCCTTGTGTTTCCATACAAGCTACATTTTGTCGTAGGTCAGGACGATTTTGGATAAACCATTCCAGCCGCTTCTTAAAGCCAGGAAGCATTTTTAAGGTTTCTGGTTCAATTGTTTCAATGGCAAATAGGGGAATTAATCCCACCATTGACCTGACTTTTAAGGTAATCTGCTGTTCATCTAGATGTAGCACATCGTAATAAAAACCATCTGATTCATCCCATAAACTGGCTTCCATTTCACCAATTTTATTCATAGCATCGGCTATGTAAAGAAAATGCTCAAAAAATTTAGTAGCAATGTCTTCATAAACAGGATTAGTCTTGGCTAATTCTAGAGCGATCGCTAACATATTTAAACAATACATCCCCATCCAACTAGTACCATCAGATTGGTCAATACGTCCACCTGTAGGAAGGGCTGCACTGCGGTCAAATACGCCAATATTATCTAATCCCAAAAATCCTCCTTGAAAGACATTATTACCCTCAACGTCTTTCCGATTCACCCACCAAGTAAAATTGAGCATGAGCTTTTGAAACACTCGCTCTAAAAACTGTCGGTCTGCCCTACCATAAATCTTTTGTTCAATCTTGTAAATCTGCCAAGTAGCCCAAGCATGAACAGGGGGATTCACATCACCAAATGCCCACTCATAAGCAGGAATTTGCCCATTGGGATGCATGTACCATTCCCGTGTTAAAACATCCAATTGGTATTTTGCAAAATCTGGGTCAATTATTGCCAAGGGAATTGTATGAAATGCTAAATCCCAAGCCGCAAACCAGGGATATTCCCATTTATCAGGCATAGAAAGAATATCTTCATTGTAGAGATGAAACCACTCTTGATTTCTGCCCTTTTTACGTTCTGGTGATGGAAGCGGTGTGTTGCGATCGCCTTTCAGCCAATCTTCTAAAATATAATGATAAAATTGCTTACTCCACAACATACCAGCAAATGCTTGTCGCTGCACATTCCGCATATCTTCACTTAAAAGGTATGGTGTAATCCGCTGATAAAATTCATTTGTTTCTTTTTGCCGCTGGCTAAAAATTGTATCAAATTTTTTGCCAAATGGCTCAACTAAATTAGGTGCATCACTAAGCCGCAATTTAACAATTTTGGTTTCGCCAGCACTAACTGTTAATACATAATCAGCGGAGACTTTTGTACCAATTTTATTAGAATTTATTGCTGATTTTTGATTATGTATGATGTAGTTATTAATGCCATCTTTGACATATGCTGATATATTTGGAGATCCAAACAATCGCTCTGTATTTGTCTCATTTTCTGTAAAAAGAATTTTAGTTGCTTCTTGACAATACAGCCACCGCTTTCCTAAAGTTGGGTGAGATGCCTCAATTACGTTAAAGCCATCACCTGATTTAATCTCCTGTAAACTAGGTTTATCTGTATTCCCATTCCACGACCAAGTATTACGGAACCAGAGGGTAGGTAAAAGGTGTAGTGTCTTGGCTTCTGTTCCTCGGTTAACTACTTTAATTTGAATGAGAATATCTTCGGCAGAATTTTTGGCATATTCTACAGATACATCAAAGTAGCGGTTATCATCAAATACGCCTGTATCCAGTAATTCAAATTCTAATTCTCTGCGACTACGGCGTTGATTTTCTACAACTAATTGGGAGTAAGGAAAGGCTGATTGAGGATATTTATATAGCGCTTTCATGTATGAATGAGTGGGAGTGTTGTCTAAATAAAAGTAATATTCTTTGACATCTTCCCCGTGATTACCTTCACTACCAGTCAAACCAAATATTCTTTCTTTGAGAATAGTATCTTCACCATTCCAAAGAGCGATCGCAAAACAAAGTCGTTGATGATTATCAGAAATACCAAAAATACCATCTTCACCCCAACGGTAGGCGCGAGAACGTGCTTGATCATGGGTAAAATAGTCCCACGCAGTACCGTTAGGACTGTAATCTTCGCGCACCGTTCCCCACTGGCGATCGCTTAAATATGGCCCCCATCTACGCCAATGGGCTTTGTGATTTACGACTTCTGCTAATCTGATTTATTCTTGAGTTGGAGTTGTCATAATATTACCCCGTGCAATATATGCACTTTAATTGATTTACTATCTTGAGTATCTTGTTTTTACTTAAGGTAACGTGAATTCGATGACCTCTCTGCGTCAAAGAAGGGGTTAAATATTTTTAAATCTCAACGAAAAATTAGGGTTTTTAAGCCTATCTCTTTGCAGGAGAGGGTTTGTTTTAACTTCTCGAACTCACGTTAAGATTGAATCAGCAATTACCTGTCGAGTTGGTGAACTTGGATGCTCTAGCAGCGCAGTCACTAGCGCTGCATAAATCATCAGAATGCCCAATCCCGCACCTTCCATCAAGTATTCGGGATAATGTTTCCGTAGTGTCTGCATCATAATAATTCGTAATTCGTAATTACTATTGTTCTTAATCTTTGTTCTCTAAGCTGACTTCTTGTCGCCCATATTTCAAAACAGTTGACATCCAAACTAACTCGTCCATAAATCTTGACATACGCCGGATATAGGTTGGTTTGTCAATTAAATTGCCTGATTCATCAAATAGTTTTTGAACGTTGCTAAAGTTGAGGTCATAAAAAATAGTTACTAACCCCAATTCCCGCATCACAGGTAAGAGATTTTGGATTACTCTGGTACCACCAAAGGAACCTGCTGAAACGCCACACAATCCGACGGCTTTATGAATGTATTCTTTAAGGCAGGTGTCAAGTACGTGTTTGAGTAAACCTGGATAACCGTGGTTATATTCTGGTGCAACGATGATTAATCCATCTGCTCGTTCTATAGTTGTAGAAAACTGAGGATCTTTGATTGATTCGCCTGCATCATCTGTAGCGATCGCCATATTTCTAATATCGATTAGTTCGGTTTCTAGGCGATCGCGTGCTGTAATTTGCTCAACGAGAAATTTAGCAACATATTCGCTTTGGCGACCTTGACGAGGAGTACCGAGGATAACTGGAATAAATAAAGATGAATCTGACATCATTGTTTTATTGTTCTTGATAGTTCCACAGTAGTCCACCATCCACAAAAAAAGTACTACCTGTAATGTAGTCAGCATCAGCAGAAGCTAGAAATGCCACTAAGGAAGCAACATCTTGTGGTTGACCCAAGCGACCAAGCGGAATATTTTGTAATAGTGCGCCTAACTTTTCTGGATTATTCAACAGCTTGGTATTAATAGGAGTTTTTATTGCTCCTGGCGCAACATTATTAATTGTGATCCCCAAAGCACCTAACTCAACTGCTAAGTTGCGGGTGAGCATTTTTATCCCACCTTTGCTAGCACAGTATGCAATAAAATTTGGAAATGGTAGTTCTTCATGCACTGAACTAATATTAATAATCTTTTCAGTCTGCTTTACTGAAATCAAATGTTGAACAAAGGCTTGAGTGGCAAAGAACACACCCTTTAAGTTAACATTCATCACAGCGTTATAATCTGCTTCTGTGACATCCCAAAATGCTGCATGTTTTTCAATACCAGCATTATTTACCAGAATATCCAATTTGCCAAAATGATTGATGCTTTCTGCAATTAGTTGACGCACCTCATCAATACTACCCAAATCTGCCTGAAGCGTGTAACCATGTGATTTGGCACAATCAGCCAGATGGCAATTACCACCAATAGCTTCTACCCTTGCTAAGGTTTCTTCTGCTCCTTCTGGGTGAGAGCGATAGTTAATCACAACATTTGCCCCTGCTTGAGCCAGACGCAGGACTATTCCCTGTCCAATTCCTTGACTACTACCAGTTACTAAGGCAACTTTACCATCTAGTTTCATAGATTTTATCCTTATGAATTCTGCTTATTATTTGATTAATTTTTAAATACTTAAATTGGCAGCACCAAAAGTAGCATTAAACTTACGACACCAGATAGCGGCAGATTTGTAGTCTGCTAAATTGATCTTGTTAGGAATGGAATAAGTTTGAGCGCCACTATATTTTTGTAAGGGAGCCAGGATTATATATTCTCCCTTTTTTAAGGGATAGGATGGTGGCTTGGTTGAATTAATGACGTTATCTGAACGATGCAAAATTACTACCAAATCTGGCCCCAATTCAGAGGTTTTAAATGACTGCTCAAGCTCTAAAAATGATTTGCCATTTTTGTTAGTAATACGGATTGTTCCTTGAGTTGGATGTTCTCCAGAAACAAAACTGCCTGACTTGATAACAGTTGAAGCTTGAGATTGTGCTGATGGCTTGGTCGAAGCTGAAGACACGGGCATAGATGCACTCACAGCCGCAGGACTTTCATGGGACTGCTTATTTGATATTTCTTTGACACAGCTAACTATGACAAAAGAAAACAAACTCAAAAGTAATAAGTGTTTGATTTTCATGTAATGCATCAATTAATGATAGAACTTTTGGCTTTAACTTTAAACTTATTTTACTGGATTAATTAGTCTAATCATTATAGATATCTAAGAATTAATAGCTAGAAAAATGATATTTTGTTGAGATAATTCTTATATAATTCTCAGCATATTTTAAACTTTTTGCCTATCATGGTGTTGCATCATAAGGTATGAATAAAGGGTGGTGAAACAGGGAGCATCCACTTTTGGAAGAAACACTAGGCGATTGGAAATCGCGGCTACACAAACAAAGTCCGCCTGCGCGGACTATCTTAAAACCCACGCAGGTGGGTTTAGTTTGTATAGCCCCAGACTTCAGTCTGTTCGCGCAGCGTGCGCCTTAGCGCAGGGCTATTTGCCGAAAGTGGATGCTCCCGTTGAAACATGAATTGTCCTTATGTTATTTTAAAATCGTAGAAATGCTGAAATACTCTGTTCGATTATTGCTTCATTACTTGAAGTATCGTTCTATCCCTATGTTTAGTTAATTCATACCGCAATCACCAACGCCGAAATTTGTTAATTACTCAACTGCTTGCACTGAGCTTTGTCGAAGTGTCCCCCATTCTGTTTTTGCTTTTACAAAAATACGATTAGTGGACGTTTCACAATTAACCCGGACATCCTCCCATCATCAAGCTGAGTACAGCTATGGTGAGGGTCTCCTGGAGGTCTCTAGATGAAAAAAATGAGGAGTATTTCGGCTTCTCTATTTGGGGACAATTAGTTATTAACCCGGAAGAACTAATGCCACAGCGTTTTTTTATTACACTCGATACTTATGAAGATAAATGGCAAGGATGTTTAACGATAGGGCAACACAGCTATCTGTGGTCAAGTGCTGATGCAGGTGATGCCCATTTAGTAGATACGGAACCAAGTGAGACTTTAGAAGAGGCAATTTCAGCACTCAAGGCGAAAATAGTAGATCTGTTGGGAGCTTTTTCGGCAGTTTGAAGCCCCACCGTTCTACTTAGCAAACTCAGTAGCGATTTCATCGGTCTTAGCTGCCATAATGAAATCGTTGCGATGCAGTCCTTGAATCGCGTGTGTCCACCAAGTAACTGTTACCTTGCCCCATTCGGTCAGCAAAGCAGGGTGATGTCCTTGTTTGTCAGCCTCTTCACCCACTCGTTGAGTAAAGGCTAGTGCTGTTTGAAAATCAGGAAACTTGTATACGCACTGTAAATGTGACTCACCATTTTCCTTAATCATCTTCCAATTGGGTATTTGAGGCTGAAGTTCAGCAATTTCCGTCTCAGTTACCGGCGGCGAATCACCACTACAGGGAACGCAAGTTTTTTGTGGTAGAGCTTCCAAAGTTCAATACTCCTTCACGAGCAACAATTTCAATTGAGCGTGCTGAATCAGTAGTGGTTAGAGTTATTTGGTGCGATCGCCTGTTTTTCCCTAAAACTAAAAGCTGTTAACAAGTTATTGACCGCTGTGATGCGGTTTTATATAGTTTACTCCGCTGCTTGGATGCTATTGCAATGAAAATAACAATTTTTGTATAGTTATTTATTCTATTTACTGACACATGTTTGCAGGATAAACATATCCTTCAACTCTTGCGAAAGTATACCCTGCTTGTCTAGCACTCTGAGCACCTACACTAGTAGCAGTAGTAAAGTTATCTCCTCTTTGATCACTCCAGTATAAATTTAAAGGAATTGTGTTACTTTTCTTCTTAGGATAAACGTACCCTTCGGTTCTGGCAAAAGTATACCCTGCTTGTCTAGCACTCTGAGCACCTGCACTAGTAGCAGTAGTAAAGTTATCTCCTCTTTGATCACTCCAGTATAAATTTAAAGGAATTGTATCTGGGTGCTGTTTAGAGAAGACACATGCTTCAACTCGCACATAATTATATCCAGCCTCCACAGCACTGTTACCACCTTCTGGAGTGGCAGTTACAAAGTTATCTTCCCTTTGATGACTCCAATACAATTCTAGTGGTACTAACTCTTGTGCATTTACTGAATTAGTAAGCATGGGAGTCAAAGGAAGACTAAAATAAATAGCAAAAAATACGTTTCTAGCTAAAAAAATAAACATTTAATTTTTTCTTAGTTTCTCAAATAAATTATTTTATAATTTGCTGTATAAGCTGTATAAATAGATAGATAAAAATCTAAATTTCATAATGATATTAAAAGTATTTTAAGGCTTTGTTCAAATTCTAAATTTAAGTTTTTAATAAAATACTAAAAAAATTAATTTTCGGTACTTGTTAAGAATCAACTTTTTTAATCTTTGTCCTGTAAATTATTATGAGAAAGTGTTTGAGAAGTTTCAATGTCATCTGAACACTTATATAGCTTCTATTTCTTATAACGAATACCCAACACAAAATATTCCAAAACTAGCAAAAAAAATTTTAAGGCTTTCAGGATAGAGTTATTATGCCTTTGTAGTTGTTTGGCAAAAATAGTAATTTTAACTACCAGTACTTATTTTTCTAAGTTTAAAGATTTGAAGTAATTACAAAGTCTACATTGCACTTTAAGCAAGGTAAACTAACGGTATTAAGTTTATTCTTGTTCTAAATCTAACGCTTCATCTAATACTGCGTTCGTAAATTTTATACTTACCCTTTTCGTTGAAGTGAAAAGTCAACCTTGCGAGTGATCGCAAAGTGCCAAATTCAAGACTCTAATCATACGACCCAAACAGACCTTGCGATACGCGAAGCGTCAAGCCTCGGGCTTATCGCAGCTTAGTTTTCATACCTTTTTTGCGGTGACGTGTACTTAGAGGATGAATAGCGATCACCTATACCCGCTGCAACATCTGTAACTGTGCGGCGACCATACATAAAGGAGAGTAGTGATCGCGGTACTTTATGACCAAAATGAAACGCTGATTATATAAATGCTAGACAGCAACTTGAATTAAGCTAGGCTTGTCCTCAAAAATATCTATTTCATCTGGACAAAGTACTTTAGTTTTCATTTGTTGCAAGTCATACAACACGATTTTGGCATCCTCAGTATTAAATTTATAGTACTCAGTTAAACTCCCTATTGGATGATTAAAATCTCGATAGCGGTGTTTAAAATACAGTTCAATATTCCCTCTATGCTCCCAAGTTCCTAATACTTTAATAGCAGCACTCGAATAATGAGTAAGTAAATCCATCTTTACTTCTGCTATCCGCATGGTAACGGGTCTTTGGGTTACTCCTATCTTGTGCAGATTTCCAATATTAGTTTGAATCTCTAAAAAATAGAGTGTACAGGATAAGATGCGTTGGAGTTGAGCGCGATAGAGTTTTAAATCGGTGAGTCGGTATGCCAAATCTGGGGCGTTTTTGTATTTGGCATGTTCAAAAGCTAGCTCCAGCTTTAGCAGCTTTTTCAGTAATAGTGGTTCTTGCACTTCGTTGAATTGTCTTAACTCTAGTGCTTTGACAGGAATTTTACCTAAATTACTGAATTCATATTCGGGTGGAGTTAAGTATATATTTTTTCTCAACATTCCTGCTTTGAGTAACCCTGGAGTAACTAAGTAGGAACTAATAGAATAATTTTTGGCTCCGTACTCCTTCCAGAGTAGTTTTAACTGTGCTAAATCCTTGCCAGATAGCTGAATATTGAAATTGTCATAAAGTGGTAGAGTAGGAAATTCTTTGTTAGCTATGGGGCGGCAGGTTTGTTCATCGTGAGCAAAATGATGCTCTTTAACTTTACCTTTTTTAGCGGTTAAACCACCATGACAATAAGGACACTGAAGCGAAGTCTTACCTCTGGTGATATCTTCAATACATACCAATATCCCATCTTCATTTACACCATATTTTAGCCACATTGCCACACCATTATGAATAGTTAAAGTTGCTCCTACAAGTGTGCTTCAACTTTTCAAAAATGTATCTATCTTCTGGATTATTGTAATGTTGATTTGAAGAAAGAATATAAGTGCAATGAAGTCAAGCGTAGGCATCGCTTGATCGTCGCTCCTCATCTCTTGAGAACAAGTGTAGCTTGTATGAATGGATACCCAAAAATTTCTTAGAGGAAAGAAGGAAAGTGAAGGCGTTGGCGATCGCTCCTTTTACCCCAGAACTGGGAGGGGCGATCGCTTTCTCCCAGTTCTGAAAGCTGCTGTACATTAACTGATTAAATGTTGATGACAAATTAGTGCTGCTCTCTATGAAACAAGAAATTTGGATTTTTTATCAAAATGAACCTGGAATGCCAGGGTGCGTAATAGGAACTTTTAGCACTCCTGAAAAGGCGATGACCTGCAAAGCTATTAGAGGTAAAATTGGGTTTAATCAATGGGATAAGAAGGAAGAATATTGGATTTGCAAGCCGCTCGATAAAGAATACTATTTCTCAGTTGAACCATCAACTATTGATGCGTTAGTTGATGGTTAGTTGGTACATCTGATGGCTTGTCTTGAGCTTTTGCGCCTGGGCCATCAGCTGGGGTGCAAGGAGAAGAGGGGAATAGTGCTAAAACGGTCTGGTATTGAAATTAATTCCTTGCCGACCACTTGGAAAGCGCTAAATCAACCAGTGATTCTAGGGAATCAGGATTTGGAATTAACACTTATAAAGAGTTAATTCCTACAGGAGAAAATGATTTATAAGAAAGGCTCCAATACAAATTTCTAGGTCTTTGTTCTCGTGGCATGGCATCCCATTCAGATTGCAGTCTCATCCGGCCAAAACCCTCTGGTATATGACCAGCATAGGTTACAACAGCACGATCCATCCACAGCCTCATTCTGCCAACCACTTGTCTTCTTTGCGTAAATAATAATGAGCTTGGAGTAGCAGGGCGGCCGCATCATGTCAATAAGGCTATTCTATTCTCAATAGACTCCAAACTAATGTCATTAATCTCTGTTTATTAACAAATATTTTAGCGATCGCTTTGAGACTTGGAAAATAAATCAGAGGAGAAATACCGATTTTTTCGTTGGTTCTTAATCTTGGTTGCGATCAAGAGTACTTTAGATGCGTTTGCCCTGGACAGTCGCTTTGTTTGTTCGTATTGCATTGGTGAAGCCAATTCATCTCAAAACTCTCCAGCTTACCATAAAATAATTCTGCAAGTGGTCTATTATAATCAAAGCTATGCTACTTTTGAGGCTTTATGCTTACGTTTCATCCATAATCCGATAGCGCCAGCAACAGCAGTACCGCCAAGAGTAAAAGGCTCAGGAACGACTGGAGTCCTTTCTACAGAAATACTTTTGAGTGCAAAACGTCCATCTAAACCTGAATCATTAGTCTGATCACCAAAGGCGATTATACCGTTTGTTTGGAAATTACTACGTTGTAAAGCAAGCATGTTATCAACAAATATTTTAGCCTGACCATTATTTTCTACAGTCAGACGATACGTACGAAATTCTTTCGTAGTATCTAGAGCGAATGAATCAGTTTCATCGCCCCAACCAATACTATCTTCATCAAAATAGATCATCTGACTCCTATCAATAACAGAGCCAAAACCAAGATCATTGTAACTAGGTAAAAAAGCAATACCTGCATCATAGGTATTGTGTTTTTCAGAAACAGCGATTACTTTTAATGAAAATTCAATAAAGTTAATGGAGTAGCGAGTCATTTTCTCCATCCCCACATCACGGTAAAACAATGTGAACTGACCAGAGGGAACACCAGGAGGTGAAGATATTCCAATCGTATTTACTGTCAAGACTTTACCATCAGTAGAAACATCTGGTGGTAAGCCAAAATCTGTTACAGAGTTCCATCCCTGTTCGCTTGGTAGTAATTCACCATCAAGAAATAACTCAGCAGCTTTTGCTTCTTGGTGTGCAGTAGCTAACATTAAGTAAATAAGAGTGGAACCTGTTAGTACTTTTAAAATTTGAGTTAACAAGAAGGAACCTAAATTCAGCATATACTTGGCTCTATACCTCTTAATATTTAAAAGTTGGCGAAAGCAATATCTGATGTGGGGTGGGGAACATTCACTAACTTTTTAGCCTATAAGCTAGAACGCAAAGGTGGGAAGTTAATTGAGATTCATCGGCGGTTCCCCAGTTCCAAACTCTGCTCTAATTGTTTTTATCAAATTAGTGAGTTGCCTCTGGATGTCCGTGAATGGACTTGTCCAAACTGCAATACTCGCCATGAGCGTGATGGAAACGCATCCATCAATATTAGAGCAGAAGGTATCAGAATGTTAAAGGCGGAAGGTTCAGCCGTCTCTGCTGTAGGAGGGGATATAAGTCCTGGCCTTGGGCGAAAGCCCAAGTTTAGGCACTCCCCCGTGATTACAGAACCTCAGACTTCAGCCCTAGGCAAGTCTGGGTAGTTCACGAGTCAATATTTAGATGCGTTTGTCCTGCTACGGATAGAGATTGCTGCTGCTGTTTTTGATTCTTTTTGATAGCCGCAGCAACTGACCCCGTTCTTAATTGGAGTATGTGCTGAGCAAGCTCGGATTGAGTCAGCAAATGCAATATGGCTGGAGTACAACAAGGACAAAACAAAGGTTCAAGGGGAAGCATGACTATTACTGTCTCAGATTTGTATGTTGAGTTAGGTAATCATGGCGTACTAACGACACTAGTATGTGTAACGAACTAATTCAGGGAACTCTTGCCAATCTTCTCGTTTTTCGTGATGAGTTTAAAAGCTAAAATTCCACTATTCAACCGAATAGATAGCTAAAGTGTCGCAAATCTCATTGATCTATTCAATTCAGAGGTAGTAGTCGCACCAACTGCCATTACTTGAGACCATTCACTGACGCGGTTGTTATCTAAGACAGCTCGCACTCGATAACTAAGCTGAATTTTATGCATTAACAAGATTAAATCACGGTTGAGTAATCCTTGTGATTTTTGGTTTTCATTAGATGCAGCTTGTATACGAAAGCAGCGATCGCTTTGACGTTTCAACTTTGGAGATTTCCCTTCCACAAGCACCGTTTGTAGTTCGTACTCTTTAGCTTCAGGATATGGTTCCCAGCAAAGTTGCCAGTAAGTTGACCAGCGAATTAAGTCTGATGGTAATTCCTCGACCTCATCCGACAATGTAGAAACAAGTCCGGTGACTGGAGGTTGTACAACTTGAGGCTGATTTGAGGTGATTTCAGCAGCTATAGATGAACTGTCATCAACACCTAGTATCAGTCCGAATATCAAAGTGAACAGCACAATCAATCGTAGGCATTGTAATTGCACCGACAATATTTTCCGATTCATCATGATGCAAAAGTCAGTTGCTTACCACTCAACAGGCAAAATCAGGTTGCCGTTGTCGGCATAGATTGTTCGAGAACGGATATGCGTTCTGGGAGCTACTGTAGAGTTGAAGACTGCGCTTCTTTGCCCAATTGCTGATCTGTTACCAATGCTGGCGCGGAATATAACAGAGTTCGGCCCTAGCCCTACAGCATCACCTATGCTAGTTTCAGGGCCATTAGCAACACCATTGACAACCTGCCTACCGCCATGAACTAGAGCACGAGGCCCATAACCAATACCATTACCAAGAGTCAAACTAGTGGTTTCTAATGCGTGAAAGACAACATCGTTTGCCATCCCAGCAATTTGTCCAACATTAAAAGGTTCACCCTCATCAGCACGCAGCGAAATTCTATTAGCTAGTTTGTTGTTGAGTGTTGCTAAAGAATCTTGGAAAGTAAGATTACCGATAATGCGGTTACGATAGTTCGGATCACGAGTTGGACTTCCACCTATCTGCGGCAGATCTCCAGAATTAAAGAAGGTGACGGGAGCATAATTAATTCCAGTTACGTTTGTCAAGTCTGCCCTAGCTAAATCTGTGTAACCTTTGGCAAATGCTTCATTAACTTCAATAATGCCTTCCATTAATGCAACGTCTGCTTGTGTCAGGTTGACTACTTTCCCCAAACTGCCGCTAGTAGCTTGTAGATTAGTTGTGACGTTTTTACCGGGCAGGACAACTTTACCAGCGGGTAAGGTAACACCAGGGCCAACTCGCGCGAGAAAGTTGACTACTGTGTTTCTTTCTATAGTTGCACCATCTATTTCACAGTTGAAGGCGAGAAAAGTCTCTGAAACAGTGTTGCTAAACTGAGTATTGGTAACTGGGTCAGTAAAAGGCCCTGTGGAACCTTGAGTACCAATTTTAGCTGCACCTTTGACAATGGCCATGTGTGCCATAATGACACGCTCGCCAATCTCCACTCCTGTTCCCGAAGCTGTGATTTTCACTTGGTCTTGAGCATTAGAATCTGCTGCAATGCTAATGGGGGCATTAGTAGCGTTCAACTCGGCAAATGGAGCAACGTAGACTTTTTCGCCCAAGGTAATATTTGTGGGATTGGTGATTGTTGCTGTTGGGTCAACAAAACTAGCTGACTCGGAAGGTGCGGTACTTGGGCATATAGGTAGGTTTCCCACAGTTGGATTACACGTTCCTCCAGCAGCTACTGCAGGTTGTATATATATCTGTGTGCTGATGGCAAACGCTAGGATAATTGCAGTTAAAGCACTAAAAATTGTGCGAGGTTTGAACATAGAAAGAAAAGTCCTCACGGGTTATGGAATATTTAGCTATGGGATAATCTGCGTTAATGAATGCGAGATATGTTGAGGCGATGTCTGACGACAAGACGCAGAGCGTCTACGCAGGCTGAGAAATTACCAAAGATTACACTGCAACAGCCTCTATTGAGACTCTTTTTAGGTATGAGACAAAGAATTAACCGCCCCAAAAACCTGCCAAATTGAAGAATATTTGTAAGACAACTGATAATAAAAAGCCTAAAAGCGGCACTGAAATTGTCGTTGTTGCTCCAGCAACCGCATCATTGTAGACAGTTTCCCAAGCATCTGGCCCAGTTGTGGACTGTCCATATACTTTAGTACTCACAGCTAACGTTAAGCTAAGTACACTTAAACCAGCTAGTATTACGCGACGTTTCAACATTATTCCTTGTTACCTAATAGTTCGCCAAATTTATTGAGTCAGGTAAAGCGAAAAGGTACAGGACGTACTTAAACTTTTCAATTTACCTAACTTAATAACTTTCAAATTGAATCAAGTACAAATTGCTACATACAGCAATTAACAGTTCATTGTAATCTTATTTGCTGTTTAACACTAGAGTTTTAGGTATTGAAAAAATTTATGGAAATAATAAAAATAGTATTAAATTTATAATGAAAAACTGTGTTAAAAAAATAGATGATTTAATCAAAAAAATCATCTATCTTAAAGAATTAAAATTAAATTAGATTAATTGCTGCTAGTAAAAGATAATCAATATAGGTATAAGTAAATAAGTAATTTCAATTCTATCTTTAGGGGGATGATATTTAAGCTGTATGCTAAATAGCAGTTTGGAGAAGATAATAGACATCGATATGGTAATCTTATTTGATTTAACTCATGTAACATTTGCAATTCAACACTTACGTTCCCCCTACCGTTGCCATACCCTGTTTTGAGAACTGCGATGGCTGCGCCAACGCCAAGGGCGAACGCTACAGCTTTGGAGTAATTAGATTGCTGGTAGTAAAGCAATTCATCTATGGCGCTACTTTTTCTTTGAACAGCTTCCCAGCAGAAAATACCGACACTTTGGTAGCCGGAATAATCATTGGCTCATTGGTTTTGAGATTACGTCCCTCGCGCTGAGAGCGTTCGCGTCGCTCGAAACAAGAACGAGGATTAATTGCAACTAGCAGTAAAAGAAACGAGCGTTTCCTATTGCAGATGTTTCTTCAGTTCAGCCGTCGCTTGAATAAAAAGCGAACGGGTTGCTGGCAGTTCAGCTAACGCATTCAATAATCCGAAGTCATGAATCATGCCATTATAGCGCACAGTGGTTACGCTGACTCCTGCTTCATCGAGCTTGCGTCCATAGGCTTCGCCTTCATCCCTCAAAATATCGCTTTCTGCAACTTGAATTAACGCTGTTGGCAATCCTTTCAATTGCTCAACCGTCGCCTGTAGGGGAGAAGCATAAATATCTTTGCGCTTTTCTGGGTCAGCGATGTACATATCATACATCCACTTCATCAAAGGTGTAGTCAGAAAACGCTTCTCGCCAAATTGATGGTAGGAATCCGTTTCAAAATCAGCGTCTACGATTGGCCACATCATGATTTGCAGCTTAATGTGTGGCCCTCCTTTCGCTTTCGCCATCAAGGTGGTTACAGCCGTCATGTTGCCACCAACACTGTTGCCAACGACTGCTAGATTTTTGCCGTCCACCCCAATCTCTTCACCATGTTCAGCAACCCATTTGGTCGCGGCAAAAATCTCATTGATCGCTTGTGGATACTGAGCATCTGGCGTGCGCGTGTAATTGACAAAGACCGCCACAAACCCTGAAAGTACGACAAGATCGCGAACCATGCGCTTGTGCGTTGGATAATCGCCCAGCACCCAACCGCCGCCATGAATAAACATGAAAACAGGCAATGTGCCTTTGACACCTTCAGGTCGCACAATGTTTAGCTTGATCGGATAACCGTCAGCGGTAATCGTCTTCTCAGATTCGTCAATGCCTGAAACATCCACTTTAACGGCAGCCTGTGCATTCACTAGCACTTGACGCGCTTCGAGTGGAGGTAATGTTTCTAAAAGCGAACCATTTCCTGAATTCAATAATTTCAAAAACGCCTTCACTTCCCTGGAAAGACGCGGATCGTCCGCGACTTTCACTGCTTGCGAGTTTGCTCGACTAATCATAAGCCCCCCTTGGATTTATAGATGGTGGATAATTTGTTGAAATGGCACTGTCAAGCCAGTTAACTTGACAATGAGCGCTTCCACTGTTTCACAGCGCCTCAAAGTGATTACCTAAAAGGTACAACTACACAGCTAATTACTCAATTTTTTGTCAGAAAAAGTGTTCAAGGGATTATTCCATCTCCATATTCCGACTCCAAAAGATTTAACAATTTCTCTTCCACAGCAGTTAGATAAGGACGATTCAGTTTCCCCAACGACTGCAACAGATTTTTGACTGTCTCCTCCAGTGAGTCGGAATACACTCGACTAATGCGTAGGCGTAGCCCGCCGCAGGCATCGCTAATCTTTTGCATCTGTTGACACTCCTAGGGCAGGTAGTTGAATGACTTCAGGTGTTGCAGCCCAATCGTGTACTCGTCATCCCAAACCCTTACGGTGCAACTAAACTCGTTTACTGCGCTAACAATTGCCCAACACCCACCTTTGCCTCTGAGTTTTGAATTGTCCTTTGCAAGAATCTGGTACACTTCGCCCAACTGGTAGGTATTGGGTAGAATTGCATAAACATTTTCTAGTATAACTGAGGGTTATTTTTCTTCACATTAGAGAAGTTTAAATAGTCAGAATTCAAAAAAATTCTAATATTAACTGTTGCTCAAAAATAGCCAGACAAAAAGATAATATGATTAATTGATTCAGCAAATAACTAATTGCTGACTTATCCTCATTAATTTTGTTTTATTCTAAGCTTTTAAAGCTAATTCATATATGAAGTTTAGTTTGTACTTCAGTTTAAGGAACTACCAGTTGGTATAGTTGTTTTGTCCCTAACGGTGTTAACACTGTAGCTTCTAGTTTGCGGTTAGAAGGTAAAGGAACAGTAATATCAAACCTGCCATTTGAATTAACATTTTGAGGCTGTTGATTAATTAACAGTAGATTTACCGGATCAACAGTACCAACAATCTGGACTTGTCTATCTCTAGCTAGAAGTTGAGTAACATTCAAACGAGTATCTTCTCGCAAAGGAACTGCTGCTGAGGGTGGTTGTCCTGGGATAGTCAGATTTTGAAATCCAGCTTTTACCAGCACTGTTTGTCCTTGAGCAGAGGTAGCTACTGCTCCTTTCTTAGTTCCAACCCCCATTTTTCCGTCATTTTGAACGCTCACGCCAAACTCAGTTCCTCTGACTCCAGCAACTCCAGCCGGGGTTTTAATTTCTACACGAGAGGCATTATGAGTTAGGGGACGAACTTGTAAGTTTACTTGGCCAGACAGAACTTGTAATTCTGTAATGCGTTGGCCTTTATTACCTGTTTCCAGCTTTTGTACGGTTATAGTTGTGTTTTCAGCAACTTTAACGAAACCCGTACCTCTATCAATTCCCAAGACTACACTAGAAGCTTGTTTAGTGGTGATGGTATCACCGACTGATTTTAATCGCATTCCATTGTGAACTGGTTGAGATGTTTGTCCACGGGAATAAATAACTTGTCCCGTGGGGCGGCGTACTTCTAGCCACTGATCGCTCTTTACCCTCAGTGGATCAGCCGCTAAAGCATGAAAAGCAATAACTAACCCTACCATAACCACCATCAAACCTGCCCACCAAGCTTTCATAAAACCTTCTACCTTTACTCAATGGAAATAGACGACTCTTGCATCTAAACCGTGGGATCTCAACACAGAAGACAAACATTCCGCTTCATACCTATTTGCAGATCCTCCAGCATAGACATAAGTACCAAGCCTATGCTGTGCTAAAAATGCGTCGGTAACATAGCGTCTGACAACATTTAATAACTGCTCTGATTGACCGGGAACAACTACTACATAAGGATGATTTGGTACTTTTCCAATGACGATAACATCACTCTGTCGGAAACTATTAACAGAATTGCTAACTTCTAGCAAGCTTTGAGAAATACATGGGGATGGTTGTGTCCAACCCTTACATAACAGGGTATTCCATAATATAGTTGTAACTATTCCGGCAATTAGATATCTATTCACTTATTTTTAGATAGTTAGGGTATATTTATATCCTGATTTTCCTAATTTTTCACCAATTAAAAACTGTTAGTCTAAGGTCAACATAATTCGTAATTGATAATACTTCGACTGCGCGGCAGTTGAGCGTAGTCGAAACTCAGTACAAGTTCGTAATTCGTAGTTACCATCAGTGGGGGCAAAAAAGCGCCACTGTCACAGAAAAGTTGCCTGCGGAGGGAAACCCTAGAGCAGAACTTTTCGCGCTCTTGAAGACCACTGAATTAAAAATTCAGTCGGGGCTATGACACGAAGTAATTACGAATTACGAATTACGAATTAGTAATTATTTGGTCAAAGAGCTTTTGCGAATGCTCGCTCTTAAAACATATCAACAGTTAGACAAGCTATTACAAATGCCCTCAATGCAGTCATTAAAAAAGATATTATTGAGATGGTTGTACTCACTGCTTTTACTATATTGCACCCAACGAAGAACCGCTATATATGACTAATGTAAAATTTTCAAATTTCTAGTATCGCTTTTCAATACTTATCTGTTGAATTCATTGGGCTTTTCATCTCAGTTACAGAATAAATCACCGTCAGTTTTCGCCTTCCTTGCAATGTTAATTCTTTTAATTTTTGTGTACCAAAATTATCTTTGACTAGCTGGTGTGTTGTCTCACTAACTAAGATGTTATTAGGATTACCTTCTGGCGTATTTTTATTAAGTTGTTCCAAACGAGCAGCAATATTGACAGCATCTCCTAATACAGAATAGTCTAATCGTTGAGAGCCGCCAATACTACCAGCAACTACTAAGCCTGTATGAATACCGATACCAATTTGAATTGGATGTTGACCAAGCTGTTCGAGTTCTTTATTTAATAGTATTAATCTTTCCTGCATAGCTATGGCCGCAGAGACGGCATTAATGGCATCTTGCTGAATTTCTTCGGCTTGGGTGTGGGGAAAGGGAATGCCAAAAACAGCCATAACGGCATCACCAATGTATTTATCAATTACTCCATGATGCTTGTGAACACATTCAGCCATTGCCCCCAAATAAATGTTTAACCAGTTGAGTAACTCTCGTGGTTTCATACCTTCAGAAATTGTGGTAAAGCTGCGGATATCGCTAAATAAAACCGTTACTACCATTTCTTTGGCATCTAGTTGGCCATTTTGGAAAATTTCGGTGCGATTTTGCCAGATTAATCTGGCTGTATCCTGAGAAACGTGACTAGCAAATAAACTCATTAATTGTTGTTTTTCTCTTTGTTCTTGCCACTGCACACTTAACCCAGCTAAGAGAATAGTTCCAATGGGTGCAGCAGTGGGTAACAAAAGATTAGTGGTTGCCAGGGCTAATACTGATAAACTAAACCAAATGAGGGGTAGTAGTCCTAATAACAGAATTCGTTGGTAAAATTTTTGGGGAGTTAGTATTATGGTTATCGTAATACTGACAGTAAGTAGTAGCAAAAGTTCAAATTGCCAAGGTAATCTTCGCAGAAATCGCTGGTTGAGTAGATTATCCAGGACTGCGGCGTGTATATAAATACCAGAAGTGGGTACTGTTTGCGGGAAGGGAGTTTTGAGAGGATCGTTTGTACCAGTAGCTGTTAACCCAACTAAGACAATTTTGTTTTTAAGTTTGGCTATATCTATTTTTTTCTGTAAAACATCGGCAAAGGAGTAGGTGGGGATTTTCTCTGTTGGTTCTACCCAGTTAATCCAGACGGATTTTTTGCTCATTCCTGATTGCAGAGATGGAATGGTAATTAGGGATTTTTGGTTTTTATTTGTGTTTGCTGTGAAGGTGTGCTGCACAGTATTGTTGTATGTTTCTAGTAACTTAATACCCAGAGAAGGGACTCGATCAATGTAGAGAAAAAATTGTCTAGTGATGCCGTCAAAATCAGCATTATTAACTATATGTCCTTTGCTAGTGACACCATCTAAAATTGCCACAGGATGCAGGGTTTGTTGCTGTAGACTAGGGGCAACCGCTAAGACAACTGTACCATTAATTGCCATTGCTTCTGCTAGTTCAGCATCATAATTTGTGGGTTCAGTAAAAAGAATATCAAAGCCGATCGCTGTGGGAGGGGTAGCCTCTAGTGTTTCTAATAATTGTATATAGCGATCGCGTGACAAGGGGAACTGCCCATATTGTTGTAATGTGCGATCGTCAATACCAATTACTGCTATGCGTTGATCCCAACTAGAATGCGGTAGATAGTTACGGGTGCGGAATATTAAATTAAATCCTAATAATTCCAAACTATTCCAAGCACTTACCTGCCATAAACTAACTGATAAGAATGTAGTCAGCATCCCAGGAAAAAGTGGATATTTTTCTAAGATAGAGTTTTTAAGGGATTTATAAGTATTTCTTAGAGATTGTACCTGGAAATTTAAAGCCATTTTATGAGAGTCTCGTCAGAGATGCATTTGTCGAAAAATTGAGTCTAAAACCCCGTGCTTCTAGCGAGGATATTGCTAATGTTGTTAGAAATTGAATATCATTTAATATTTGCTGATATGTTTCGTTGTTATTTTTCTGAACTCGCTGGTATAGCTGTTTTTCAAATTGAGAGCGTCTAATTAAATTAAGCAGAATTGCCAAAGCCATTGGTACGGTAGCATAGATTATTTGTCCACTAGCAATCACTATGGTAGAGCCAGCTAGAACAGTAAAGATTGATATATTTTCTGAAATTTCGAGGAGTCGATGTTTATTCATAACTACTCTCCCTTAATAATTTTCATTGTTTTTGTACCCAGGAATAGGAAAATTAGATATTCGCCTACACAGATTTTGAGCCAGTGAACACTCATACCAAAACTGAGCCAGAAACTAATTCGACAAATACTTAACCAAAAAATCCTGCCCTTGAGCGCCCATCTCTTCCAACATCGCCTCCATATTGCTATATTATTTGCTACATATTAACTATGCGAAATAGCGCCTTATAACAGTGAATATCCTTAAAATGTGTTTTTATAGTAAAATTTACTGCTTGAGTGAAGGAGATTTTTTTCAAGTGATGTTGAACTTGAATTTTTAGAGTAAAAGTTGTTAGGGGAGTGCGATGCGATCGCTCTTGACTCGTCGCTATATCTCTACGCACTTCATTATCCCTACCAATAAAACAAAATCCCCGTACTTAATCGGCGGGGACTGTGGCTTTCTCTAAGCCGTTTTACTAATACAAATGTACTATATATGGTGGCGAAAGACAAGCGATCGCATAATAACATCAGTCAAGCAAGAAGCACAGTTACACTATCGTTAAAACTCAAAAACCTAGCTATTATGACCGGGTTCGAGTTGAGGTATGTCCCCGTGGTTTAGTTATATAAGTTCATTATGGTTGCTTGTCTGATAATTACTACAACTAGTGCATTAAGCGATTTCGGAATTATGTGCGATCGCAGATCATCTGCACCTGCTGATACTCCTGCGGCAGATAGTTGAACGACTTAAGATGCTTCAATCCAACCGTCAGTTCTCCACCCTAAGTTCTCACAGTGCAACTAAAGTCATTCACGTTATCCCTACTGGAATATCAAGGTGTAAGATGCCATCAGCTCCAATATGAGAATATAACTTGATACTTTGCATCGCTCTGCTTTTCCGACTAACTAATCTACTATTACTTGTTCTATTAAAGCAGCGATACGCTCGTACTCTTGCTGCACCACAGAAAAGGGCAATCGATTTAATCTGCTCTCTAGCACTATCGGAACTCCATCTGGAAATTGGGTAATATGTGATAACCACCAAGTATCACTTGTAATACGAGAGTGGGTATCCTGCCGTCCATCATTGTCTGAGATGTGAATTTCTAAAAGCCTCTCTGGTGAAAGTCCCAACCATTGATTCAAAGCTACTCCACTTTTATGATGCCAAATATTGAGATGTGCCAAGTCAATAACTATCTTAACTTGAGGAGCATCTTGGCAAAATTGGGCAACTTCAGAAGCATTGTCCAAAAGGTTTTCAACAGTAATATTTGGGAGTGTAGGATACATTGTTTCTACACCAAGAGTTATGCCTCGCGCTAGTCAAAGTTGGTGAAGAAAATGAACGTTTTTGAGAAATGTTGCGTATGCTTGGTCACGATTAGCTGTACTTGGAAAATTCCCTCCATGCACTGAGTAAGCTGTAATATTCATACTTGCTAAGTAGTCCGTCAATCTCTGAAAGTAGTTCCAATCTTGCGGCTGCGCTAGGTTAAAAGGATGATGGCGATCGCTCCAAACAAAAGCATGATGCGCTCGATAGACTATTCCCAGTTGTCTAAAATCTAATATCGCTTGTACTGCATCAGCATCAGGTCGAGGGCCAATAGCCAGTTCAATATGCCGGATTCCTGCTTCCCAAAAAACCGTTAATGCCTTATACCAATTCTGTATAAAGATGCGCTCAACTATATAAATCAAAAACGAACCGCCAAGTACGCCAAGTATACCTTCTCTGCGAAAGGCTTCGCCAACGCGGAGCGTCTCATTGGCGCAGCTTCACAAAGAAACGGTATTACGGGTTAACACTCCTCCATAGGCTGATAAACTTAGATATAACTCATCAGTCCTCCGGTGTTGATGAATACTCAAAAATTGCAGTTCTGGGCTTCAGGGCAAGGATTTTGGTGGAATACCCTATTAATATGCTGATTTCAGTCGCTAACTGCTGCTTTTGTTCCTGGATATATTCCATATTTCTCAATAAATCTTCTACTTCCCCTGAAATATAGTAGTCAATTTGTTCTTTTGTAGAAGTTTCACTACACTCGTTCACGTTATATATGCGTTTATCCCTCTTCTGTCACTCTCCGAAATCAACAAGCAGTAAATACAATAAATTATGCAGAGGAATAAAAGGATTTGAAGCCATTCATAGCACTAATAAGTTGGTTAAATCCGAGCAACAAATTGGAATTGGGGAAAACATCAAGCCAGGGATAAATCAACCAAAAGAGTAAAAGTGGTTGGACAATTAAGCGCAGATTATTGAGAGTATTCTTCCACCCGGTTTGATGATTCCATTGCTGATGCACAGTGAAATCAACTGAACTGTTTTCTGGTCTGTCAAGTGGAATTTGATGAGATTGACTTAAGGATACAAACGCTGGAGAGTGTAAACTAATCATGGTATAAACACAAAAAATAATTTCCCACCATCTCTCAACATGCTGAAAATCAGTAAACCGATAATCTGTCCAACCTAATTCCTGTTTACACTGGCGAAAACCATATTCTACCCACGTTCTTAATCCATAAAGGTCGCCGAAAGTTTTCTTGAGCTTTCCTTGAATATTGGTCATGACAAAAGAAGTAGAATTCTCTGGCATTGTTTCTGGGTCTGTAGTTAATTCCCAGTAAGTTATATCTCTTCGCTTACCATAAATTATTTCTCTAATGTATCTAGTCTCTGAGTTCTGGCTACTAAATGTTCTGGTAAATTTACACCACTTATTCGCCCTAACCTTCTGATTGGCTGGCAACCAGACTGCATGATTACTTCTAATCGCTACCACATAAACTAAGTTATATGCTGCTAACTTTCTTATAAATTGGCTACTCTCACCCTTCGGGTTCGCAGTCGCTTCAAGTCGGCAAAGCCGCCCAACGCGCTGCTCACCATATAAACTGTCTGCCAATACTAATTCAATATTAAAGCCCAAATCTATTAATTCTGTAATTATTTCTGTCGCTAATTCTATCTTTGTCTTATATTTGTCTTCTGCTTTTAGCGTCCCTTGCGGTTTGAATACTTTGAACAGTAGCGGGAATGTTATGTTATCGTATACTCCGTAGGCATTGACTGAAACTATCCCATTATCTATTTTCCCCACACTTCCTAAATATTGTCTGGCTACGTAATCAGTTTTTTTACCTTTTTTCCTATCTCCTGTTTCATCGATGACTACGGTAATTGCTTTTCCATCTAATTCTCTCCTGATTTTCTCTAATCTTCGACTTCTTAACTTCTTTACTGACCACTCTGAATTGGCGATAAAATGATGTAATGATTGGGCGGAGTTTATGCTTACAAATGAGCGCTATTTCTGGTAATGATTTTCTTTTGAGCGTTGAGATTATTCCTAAATGGAAATATTTCAAGCACTCATAATTTCTTACTTCTTTGAATATGTCTCTGTACTCCTGACAATATTCATCTATGACTCCTACTGTCGGGTGGGCATCTCGACGTAAATGTTTGAGGATTTGTAATTCTACATCCATTGCCCTACTTGCCTAAAGAGAGTTTTTTCTTCTAATCCTTTTATTCAGAATACTCGGAAAGTGACAGAAGAGGGATAAGTTGGTCTAGATTCAGCCATCCGGCAATTGCTCTCAAAATACTTTCACGCTGCAATTTACCGCCGCTAAAATGATACATTTCCTCAAACGCAAACAGCGCGATTACTCTGCCCAAACCCTCACTGGGTCGGCAATGCATCACGCTACTAATAGTCGAGGAGAATCTAGTTATCATCAAAGGCTTGTAGTATTTGTAATTAAGACTTATATATAATACAGTCGTAGTATGTGTTTGTCTACTACATAGTTCTGGGGGAAGCCAATTCTCTTTTTTATTAAGTAGGGTTTATACTTTTCCACATTCTAGCTAGAGTCATAGCAATCGGCTTAGTAACTTCGTCATCAGTCCAATACCCATTGTGTGAGAAAGGTGTTCAGTTCGTGAGGATGTTGCCAGAATTGACTTCTACATCTTCTTTAACAGCTGCTTTGTACTCTTCATTTATTGCCTTAATAGGAAATCCAAGAACATCGTCTCTGTCATAAAAGTTAATCCATTCACCTTTTAAGTTTGGATAATGGTTTGAAAGTTTAGGAGAAGGAATTGTAATTGGTGTACCAAAATCAGTGAAACGTAGTCTCCACAAAGCAATTTGGCTACCGAGTGTGTAATACAGTGCTAATGTTTCCCTTTCTTCTAAAGAAGTGTTGCCAACTTATATCCGCATAACCTCGTTTTGGAGATCCCAAACATAGTTACTTGTTATAACTGAACCAAGACTATGCCCAATAATGCATAGTTGAGCTTTGCTGCCAGCTTTTTGAGCTAATTCTTTCAAAGTGTCAGCAATCACTTGATGTACTTGATCATATATCTCTCTATGTTTAGGAGTAATTTGGTAGCCAATACTATCTGCGAAAGAATGAATAATAAAATCACGTAGACCCCAGGGATTGCTGAGTTTTTTAAGCTCTAGTCTTCTTGATAGCTCATCCTCAAGATTTTG
Source organism: Komarekiella delphini-convector SJRDD-AB1 (assembly GCF_014831675.1). Classification (GTDB taxonomy): domain Bacteria; phylum Cyanobacteriota; class Cyanobacteriia; order Cyanobacteriales; family Nostocaceae; genus Komarekiella. Next base: position 58,335 of record NZ_VJXY01000047.1, read on the forward strand.
AAGAATGGGGGCCCAGTATATAACTTCAATCTCTAACTTTGAATCTATTTGTTGTTCATCTTCTCCTAACAGTTCTGAAACCTGAGACTTCAGCTTTCGTGCTATGCCTCCAGCAAACTTCTCAGGATTATCTTTGTTTTTAAATTTAGGACTGGCTTTACCAATGCCATGTATAACAGCTACTGCAATTTTGTTTGACACTATAGTATTCCTTTGAATATTTCATCTTTAACTGTTAGCTGCTTGGTAATTTAAGTGTTAGCCAAGACCTAATCGCCATTCAATCCTATCTGCCCAATCTGGAAAGTCAATTAGTGGATTCCGGTTTCCTTGCTTCTCAAAGATAGCCATATTTCTGTGTTTTTCATACTTAGTGGGTGGCTCATTTTCATGCCAGTTTAACAAGGTTCTAAGCCGACTCTCTTCAAACTCGCTGTGGCTAATTTCTCCTGGATAACGCAGTAAGAAATACAAGGTTGCACAGGCTACTGCTCCTTTTCCTGCTGAAGGCTCAAACTTCGGCGTTGCTGAACCAAAATATGAATCATGTGATCGTCTTAAGCTTGCGGGCGCATAGCGCCCGCAGCGCCACTGAGCCATAATTAAGATAATATATTACCAATCGAATAGAATGCTTAAGCATTTCTTCGGTTTTAGAGTAACAAAAAGTTCTCCGATGTAGTCGAGCAAGGTAATGCCTTAAACGGC
>NZ_VJXY01000166.1 GCF_014831675.1 Komarekiella delphini-convector SJRDD-AB1
AATTCTGATCCCAAGCCCCAAATTTTTTGGAATCAGAAGCACAAGCAGCAGTACCTTCTCCCCAAATATGCTTTAATCTGGCTTGAAAAATAGCATTAGCGACACTGGCAATGGCGTTACGTAATTGTTGTTTATGAATATAACAACGTTTAACGTGTAACAACTCCTGATAACTACTACCTCCTATTTCATCACTTAAACGTTTTAGTCCTGTGTTTGTCCCCAAACCATACAAACATAGTAATAATCGTTTTTGTAAGAGATGAGGGTCTAATACTTCTCTAGTCAATACTGATTTAAAATGCTGAGTAAAACTTACACGTAAATCTGTTTCTTTGAGAACATCCAAGAGACTAGTCATTGGCCAACAGCGATTGATTTCAGTTTTTAAGCGCCATAAATTTATTGGTTCACTTTGAGGTTTAAGAGGTGATACACAAATGCGAGATTTTCCTTGATTTTTAATTTTAACGTACTTGTTTTTCGGTAATCCTGATTCTAACTGCATCAGCGCTAACTGCATTTGCTGCTGTAAATCAGCAATGAATTCTTCAACGTCAGATGGTTGTTGTAAGGCTTGAAAATAATTGGCTCGTTGCGCTTCAAAGTCTGTTGGTAAATCGGATTCTGGGTTGCGATAACGGTAGGCTCCAACTACCCAAATTTCTTTACACCTGAGTTTGTCTCTTAATGCTTGAAGTACACTTAATTCATAATTGATGCGATTTACCTTGATGTCACCATCATTACTTCTTTCCAGGATTAATTCTTGAGCGCCACTCCGTAGGACTCCCTGAATGGGAATATTTTCTGAAGAGTCATAGTATCGATGGTTACTATCAGCATATTTTTTTAGTAACTCTAGTGCTTGAATTACTGGACGATGAACCTCATTATTTGAGTGAAATTCAAGCTGCTCTGAAATTAATGGTAAAATTCTTCGGTAATGTCTGCTATAAGAAGAGCGCATTACAGTATAAACTCGTTCGCGGTAGGCATTACCTGTCGATTTGTATTCTTTGACTAAATTTTTGAGAGTTGTTTCACTGACAACTGGAAAAATAACTTCTCTGATAACTCCATCTGGTTGTTGCAAAGAAGCTTCAGCCATTTGAAATAGTAAATTAGTCTTGCCATTAACCTTTTTAAAGTCTTGTAGCAATTCTTGGTCTACACGTTTTTCTGCTTTAGCTCCTATACGATGTACGATTTGAATAATCAACTCTACTAAATTATCTATAATTTCTTGACTTCTCAAAGTTGCGAAAATAGCAACTAATGTGTAACGAATTGGCTCAGGATGGCGGCGTAAATCTTTTGGATACTCAACGACTACACGTTGTTTGTATTGTTGTAAAACTTTAGTTGGTATGGTTGTAAACAAATCAACAGGTAAGTCTAACTGGCGTAAAATTGATAATTTTTTTATTTCTGCTTGAAAACTTTCTACACCAATCCTTCCTGGGTCTAATTTTAATTCATTCCAGACCGATAACTCTAATGAATCAATATCTAACTGAGATGCTACTGACAATGATTGACTTTCAATATGA
>NZ_VJXY01000167.1 GCF_014831675.1 Komarekiella delphini-convector SJRDD-AB1
GTAAGGATTCAGGTCTAATATTGCGGAAGTAAAGAAGGGCAAGACTGAGAATTATCAGAATCAGCAATTAGAGCCTGTGCAAAAAAATCAATCACAGACCGACCTTGACGGCGACAAGTTTGCACCACCGTCAACAAATTGGCAGTGTGTTGAAAACGCTCCATCGAACGGGAACCACCACTAACTTTACGTTTTGTCACAGCCAAACGCAGTGATCGTTCAGCCTGATTATTATCAGGAGGAACTTCAGGATGCTCAAGGAAATACCACCATTGATGAGCTTTATCGCGCAAAGAACGTAAAAGCTGCCCTGCTGTCGCTCCTGCCTGATCAATCCATTGATCAATTGAGGATTGCAACTTGGATTTGAACTTATTGACCCAATCGTTGTAACTGGTAGAGTCAAGTGTCTGGAACCATCGTCCATAACTTCTAAAGGCTTCATCAATTAAACTAACAAACGTTTCACCAATAGCTTGGTTGTGAAGGCCGGGAAGTTGAATTAATTTTTTGAAATGGCGGCGTAGATGAGCCAAACATTTTTGTTGAGCAAAAGCTTGATAGCCGTTGTAAACGCTAAAATCGTCGCTGACAATTATGCCTTGGTATTGAGTTCCTAAAATTGCCTCTAATTCTGCTCTGGAGCGAGTGTCAGCCGCAGTAAACAAACAAAACTCCGAATTAGCCACTACCCACAACCATTCTTTGGTTCCCTTGACTGACCAAGGTGTTTCATCTACATGAATGTTCGGTTGTGTCTGTTTTACCCAATTACTCAATTCAATGATGCTTGGTTCAATCGCTGTTTGAATTCTTTCATTGGTGGCAATTAAAGTTCCTAGTCCAATTTCAATTTGTCCTAGTTCCCACAACAAAACTTGTTGTTTTTCATAGGGCATATGGGCATAATTATTTGCCCATCCTAAAAACGCTTGCAATCTAGTTCCTAAATCTTGTCCTGGGATAATATCATCTGGCCAAGAGGCTGTTTGGATATTTCCACAGCACTCACATACGCAGGTTTGGCGTTGATACTCTACTACTTCAATTGGGCGTTCTACTAATTGCGCTACAGATTGTTTTTCTACTTTTATTGCCGCATCAGCAAATGCTTTGTGACCACAGCACGCACAATCTGTAGGACGCAAGATTTCATAACGATCTATTCTGCCAAATCCCTTACGGGTTTTGCCCTGATGCCCTGGTTGCCCGCCTGGCTTCTTTTTTGGCTGATTTGATTCTTCTTGTGGCGGTGCTTTTTTGTTTTCGCTCTTTTTGAGGATGTCCCCAGACGGTGGCTTCGATGAGGTTTTACTATCTAAATCTCTACTGACTTTTAATCTTTCTACTTCTTGCTGTAGTTCTAAGATTGTTTTCTGTAATTCACGTATTACCCTGTTCTGCTCAATAATTATCTCCACCAGTTGCTCTTTTGATAACTGGTTCAAGCTTTCTCGGTCTAATTCTTGAGACAGGTTTTGGTTCATATTTGTGATACTCCCTCTCAAGTGTTACCTTTGTCAATACTCTGCCACCTGAATCCTTAC
>NZ_VJXY01000168.1 GCF_014831675.1 Komarekiella delphini-convector SJRDD-AB1
CTTCCAAGACAATCCGGCTTTCGCTTAGGAGACTCTTAGCTTTAAGAACGGGATGCCCCTCCGCTCTTTGTTTTATATTTATCGCTGCATTATGGTCACGGTCGAGACTGCACCCACAATGTGGGCAGTTGTGCCATCTTTGATGCAACTTTTTAGGGATTTTCTCTCCACAACTAGAACAATCTTGGCTAGTACCGGAAGCATTCACAGCAATTACCAACAAGCCAGCATTTTCGGCTTTGTTTGTTAGTATCGACAGGAAGTTAGACCATCCAGCATCAAGAATAGATTTAGCTAATCTGGATTTTGAAAGCCCTTTGATGTTGAGGTCTTCATGAACCACAACATCATATTTTGACAGCAATTGTTTTGCTGTTTTAAAGTGAAAATCTTTGCGCTTATCAGCAACTTTTTTATGTTGTCTACCCAATTGTTTAACCGATTTTTGTCTACGGTTACTTCCTTTGTTTCTGCGAGATACACGCTTTTGAATAACCCGTAATCTTTTTTGTGCTTTTCGGTAATGTCGGGGAATTGCAACACTTTCACCAACGGACGTAGTCAAAAACTCCTTTAATCCCATATCAATCCCAGTAATTGAATCTGGGTTAATATCGGGTTTTATTTCTGGAACCGTTGAATCTTCTAAGCTTAGAGTTACGTAGTAGCCATCAGCTTTTTTAGTAACCGAAGCAGTTTTGATTTTAAAACCATCTGGAATAGGACGATGCAAAATAACTTTGATTTGCCCTAATTTTGGTAAACAAATTCTACTATTAGCAATACAATCTGGCTTAATCCTTGGGTACAAAAAAGTTTTGTATCGACTCCGAGGTTTAAATCTTGGTTTACCGCTACGTTTCCCATTGTTATCACTTTTCAAGAATCGATCAAAAGTTGTTTTCACTCGTTTGACAACATCCTGCAAAACGTCGGAATAAACATCTTTGTAATGAGGATGGGTCTGTTTTAACTTAGGTAGTGTTCTTTTCTGCCCGAAATATTCAGGGTTATCTCGCAACTCTGGAAGATGACAAACAAGTGGACAGGCATTAGTTAGGCAACGATTCTGCTCATACCAATTAAATCTATCTGCCAACAAATAGTTATATTGAGCGCAACACATAGACAACCATCGGTCTATTTCTTGCGCTTGTTGTTTTGTTGGACGTAGCTTGTATTGGTATGCCGTTTTCACTTGTTTGTCTACTCCTATTATAGACATGATAGCATAAAAGTGACAACAATGGGTAGACAAATTATGAAAACTACTAGATTAAATGTAAGGATGTCGGAACGTAGATTAAATAAATTAAGGCAGTATGCAGCAGCCAAAGACAAAACCGTAACGCAGATAGTTGAGGACTGGATTGACCGACTATCAAATAAAGAAATTGACAAAAACTTAACTGCCTCTCTCCCGGTCAATCCTGTGGATTGATGTAGTTAAGGGACGTTTTGTTTTTGTCTCGCAATTCCTCTCATCACCTCCCTTGCGGGTAGGTGAGAGGCTCCTTGCTGTTCAAGCTGA
>NZ_VJXY01000169.1 GCF_014831675.1 Komarekiella delphini-convector SJRDD-AB1
CCAGGGTAAACGCATCTAAGTATAGTACATAAATACTAAGAGAGATAAAGGCAGCGATCGCTCATGGTATAGAGGTTGAGCAATAAGGCTTTGATGGTAAAGTCATTGTAAAAGTAGCAATATTGCCCCAGTTTGCGTGAAGCTCAAGCCCAAAATCACTATTGCTGACCATTTTGCTATGATGTCAGACCCAAGAATAGACCGCACAAAGCGACACAAGTTGATAGATATTTTGACAATTTCAATCTGTGCGGTGATCTGTGGAGCAGATAGTTGGGTGGCAATTGAGACGTATGGCTGCGCGAAATATGAGTGGTTAAAAACATTTTTGGAGTTACCAAACGGGATACCGTCACATGATACGTTTGCAAGAGTCTTCGCCCAATTAAACCCTCAACAATTTCAAGAATGTTTTATTTCATGGATGAAATCAGTATATAAAATAACAGAGGGTGAAGTTGTTGCAATAGATGGAAAAACTTTATGTGGTTCTTACGATCACAATAGTGAGCAAAATGCAATACAGATAGTGAGTGCATGGGCAACTACCAATAAATTAGTTTTAGGGCAAGTAAAGGTAGACTCTAAATCGAATGAAATCACGGCAATTCCAGAATTATTAAAGGTATTAGAACTATCAGGATGTATCGTAACCATTGATGCAATGGGTTGCCAGAAAGAGATTGTGAAGTTGATTACACAGCAATCGGCAGATTATGTAATCACATTAAAAAAGAATCAAGGTAATCTTTATGATGAAGTTGAAAAACTAATTAAAACAGAGATAAGCACGGGTTTTAAAGGAATTCAACATAGCACATACAAAACAGAAGAAACAGGGCATGGTCGTCATGAAATCCGTAACTATGTAATGTTGACTGGAGTTGGGTCACAACTTGATCCAGATTCCGTGTGGTCAAAGTTTAGTAGTGTTGGGATGGTAGAGTCCGTCCGCTCCGAATATGGTAAAACAACAGTAGAGACCCGCTATTTTATTAGTAGTCTTGAGTCCAAGGCAGAACAATTTGCTAATTCTATTCGTAGCCATTGGGGTATTGAAAATTCATTACATTGGGTATTGGATGTGGCTTTAAGAGAAGATGACTGTCGAATTAGAAAAAATAATGCTCCACAAAACTTTGCAGTATTACGGCAGATTGCAGTCAATCTTTTAGGTAAAGAGAAGCGTGTAAAGCGTGGAATAAAAAATAAACAGTTTCTTGCCGCGATGGATAACAACTACTTAGTAAGAGTTTTAGCATTAGCTTAAAATAGTATATCAACACTTGAATTGAAAATTTTACATGGAAGTTTCACTTGTCTAGAGGAAAAGCATACTTTTCTGTACCGCTCAATGAGTTTTTTTAGTATTAATATATAGTGATTTATCTAAATATAAGCTAATCTCTATTGTTGAAAGGTTAGGGATTTGTTTTATTTATAGTTGTAGCAACTTGTAGGATTATCTATGTCATTTTCAAATCTTTTTTAGTTTTTATTAGTAAATAAGATGCGTTCGCCCTG
>NZ_VJXY01000170.1 GCF_014831675.1 Komarekiella delphini-convector SJRDD-AB1
GTGTTGCGTGCAGGGATACCGTCAGTGACAGTACCCTTTTTGCAGACCAACCGATTTGGGTGAAAGGCTAACCCGACTGGGGGTAAGCCCTATGCCAATTCCGTACAAGAGAGTATCAGAAGAAACTCTGGCAAAGGCTATTGAAGTCGTATTGGGTGATGAGATGATGCGCTCAAAAGCCCAAGAATTAGGCGAGAAGATTAGGGGTGAAACAATGGTAGAGAGAGTTACTGAAAGACCCAAAGGAGCATGGATTGTTTAAAATTTTGGAGCCAGATTCTTTTCGTTCGCGCTTGAATTAAACAATCTCTACAATAGAGTAAACTACCCAAAATTTATAGTTGATTGGCTCTGAGGGAAAAGCCGCGAACCGCAAAGTAATAATATCGCTTCGGGGATAATCTGCGCGAATCAAATCACGCACAATTGTTGCTTTAATTAAAGAATCATCTTCAGGATAAAATAGTTTTAAGTCGAGCCTTGAGTCGTACTCGGCTTTATCGCTCTTTTTCCTTTGAAAGCTTAGTAAGATATCCCACTCTTTCTCCCAAGGCTCAGTTTCGGGAGAAACAATTCTCAACATCTGAGTCTTACAGTCTTGGTATACGAATTTATTAGATGTATTTACGCCAAGAGCTTTGTAATTAGATTTATTCGGCAAGAGCGCACGAATCTTATTGTTGAATTCATCTGGTAGCATAACTATATATACTCCTCCCTTTAACTCAACTACTCTACACCTATTCTTGGTCATAATTGTACAAATTATGTCTGAATATTTATAGCAGGAGATAGTTCGGCTTTATCTGTTGCTGTAAGCTAGGCAGTTATCCTGGAAGCAAGAGGTAAAGCTATCCAATTTGGCGACTAAAATTGAGAGGATTAACACCCTACGAATGACTTGAGAACTTCACAATTAACTATAATAACTCTTCCTATTTTTCTCTTTTGAGCTTTCCCTGCTACAGCTAGAGTTTTATTTGAGAAAAAATCGTCATAATAATGTCGATTTTAAATGAACATTTGACTTTGTTATAGAGCTTCGGAGTGATAAAGTTAAGTCATGATTCAACCAAATTGTATTGTACTTATACAAAGATGATTGAGGAGAAACATGCTTAATATCAAAGTTAATAACTTGCCAACTCCTAATCAAATTGAAGAACAAGAGTTAGAACAGCTAACTGTAGCAGAAATGACGAAAATTAAAGGAGGAATCAGGATTCAGCCTCTAAATGATAAATACATTGATGCCACATTTGGAGGTTTGAGATTGACGCTTTAAAGTCAGAATTAAACACTCAAAAATCAGAAGCCGGAATTGATAAACTACTTCATTATTAAGTGGGATAAGCCTAACAGCATGGCTAACGCTACCGCGTAACTCATGCTGTAACCATTCCACTCCATAGCAATAGCCGAATGATTTTGTGGTGGTGAGGTAAACTCTTTCTAGCAGACTGATGGACAGTGGTGGAATGTCTTGGCCCCAGAGTGGGGAAATGTA
>NZ_VJXY01000171.1 GCF_014831675.1 Komarekiella delphini-convector SJRDD-AB1
GTGAACCACGAGTCCGTAAACGCCGCCCAAAAGCTTACCCCTTAATGACCAAACCCCGGCATGAGTTACGCAAGCAATTGCAAACAGCTTAAACCACAAGTGTTTCGGCTTTTCTTAGTGCCATTCATCTATAGACACTACCCCGGTAATGACTTGGCATGGTGAACCAAGTATACGAGAGCAGCTTGAGTCCTTATGGACAGTCTATCAAGCAACCTCTAAAGATACGAATCGATTAGAAGACCTTGAAACTATAGGGCTATTCTACCAAGACCTCAAACATCAATTTAGTAGTAAAATACCAACTTTGAAAGTTTACCTTGTGCAATATCCCACACCTGTATTTTTCCCGGTTCCCCCAGTATCAATTTTAGTTTCACAGGTCAAAGATTTGCTCCGTGAAGATTTACGAGATGGGATCTTTCAAGCTGCTGAAAGTTTAGTGACTTTCGGGACTTGACTATTACTTCACTAGATAATATCAAATTTCCATGCCCTGAGCCTTGGACTTCGCCACAACCTGATTAACCTGACTATTAGCTTGTTCAAAAGTTTGCAGGACTTCTGGTGTGACTTTATTAGTTTGCACTTTACCAGATTGCAGACTTAAAATTATCTCTCCATTCTTTTGAGCGATCGCTAAATCTCTTTGGTCTGTATTGAAAGTCAAGTCATACATTTTACCCTTCACTTGGGTGGAACCATCTTCAAGAGCTACTCCCCCAAGCATCCCTACTCTTTGAGCAATTTGGGTCAATCGGCTTATACTCTGGTGTTCAGAGGTATCTTTATTCATTGCTGCTAAAGCTTTTTGGGATAATTGTTGCCCTGAATCCAATTCCCCAGCTATCTCCATAATTCGCTGTTTGTACTGGTCAGATTTACCAAGTTTATCTGCGACATTGTACCAATTTTGCAGATGATCACTGCTTACAACTGGGCGGTTTTCTACACCAAAAGGTTCGGTTTTTACTTCATTTAAGGGAGTAGTCCCAATAAGGATTGTAGGTGAAAATTGATTTTTGGTAGCAGTAGTCAGGGCTTGGGGTGCAGTTTTGGGAGGAGGCAGTGCTGGCGGCTTCAAATACTTGGGTCGATTCGGCAACGAGTTAACTTGTTGCTGATATTCATATTGTGAACAAATTACCTCTCCAAATTTCTTGGTCATCTTTTGGGCAACTTGCTCAGGGATGGTTGCGCTTACCAAGTTAAATACTGCTAAACCCTTTTTCGTCTCCTTTGGTACATCTTCTAGCGGGACTTGAGCAAACGCTACATCTTGGGCAGTTAACCAATTAGTTACAGCATGAACTTTGTGATTATCAACTGCCATGCCCATTAGTCCCAGTGTTCTGTCTTCTGGTGTGGTAAATAGGAATGTAGTAGTCCACCAAGGCATTTTTGCTGGGTAAGCCCCTCTAATTGATAAACTAGTCAAAAAAGGGGTTGAGCATGGCAAAAAAGTATGTTGTAGATTTAAGCGAAGAGGAAGTTTTACAACTGCAAG
>NZ_VJXY01000172.1 GCF_014831675.1 Komarekiella delphini-convector SJRDD-AB1
ATAGATCCTGCAATTACCAGCATCATTGTGGAGTCCCAGTTTCGGTTTATTGATTGAAGCGACCAGCTGCTTAAGGAGTTCTTCTTGGCGCATTAAAGCAGCAAGTAATTCCGATGTTTCTTGAGGGGTCATTTGTTTGATACCAATGTATTTTCATTGACGCTTGGCGCAGCCTAATTAGAGTTATTGTTTTTAGATGTAGCCAACCATGCGTATTGTTTATTACATCTGTAGAGCTTATACTATTGGCTCTACTATCCAAGAGAGCATTTATTGACATACTAGTTGCTTTACAATTGCAGTACAAAGTTGAATTTTCACCACGCCTCATCCTCCTTTGGAGATGAGGTTTTTACTGCTGTCTAGAATAAACTGCTTCAAGAATTAACCACTTTTGCTTGAAGAAATATTTGAGTAAGTGTTCAAATTGTTCGTTAAGCAGTTTGGAGTATTAATTGTATCTTTGCGGCAGGTTAAACTATCACTTTCTCTGCTGAAATAGGTAGCTAAAAACTACTTACATGATTTATATTAACTGCACGCTCATGATTAGCTATCTTGCCTCGTCTCACTTTGATGACGAGGTTTTTGTCTTCCAAATCAGCGACCATCTGAAGAATTAGTTCTAGCTGGCGTATTATCGAAGCAAGTAATTCTAATGTTTATTCAGGGGCCATTTGTTTGATACCAATACATTTTCACCGACCCAAGGCGCAGCCTTATTAGAGTTATTGTTTTTAGATATAGCCAATATTACGTATTAATTACTGCATCGTCAAAACATATACTATCGTTACTTGCACCCAAAGATACATTTATTAAAGTGTTAGCTGCTTTATACTTGCTGTAGCAATTAGGATTTGCACCAGGCCCCATCCTGCTTCGGAGATGAGGCCTTTACTTCTATCTAGAGCAAACTGCTCTAAAAGTTAACTACTTTTGTCTCAACAAATATTTGAACAGTTATTCAATTTGTTTCTTTCGCGGTGCAAGTATAACTTGTAACGTCGCAACAGGTTAGACTGCTATTTCTCCTATCCAAAGAAGCGTCTAATAACTTTTTATATGCTATTTACTAACTTGATGGTAGACGTTTGACTTATTAGCCTCGTCTCACCTTGATGACGAGGTTTTTGAAACAGAATAAATCGCCTCATAAATCATCTCATTTGATTTCGGGTGAATAGTTGAATGCGTGAAATGTCATTGCATACATGATGCATAACAGTATTATTTGAGAGACTCATTTGATATTCTTCAAGAACTTAAGTACTCACGACACTTATGGATTTGGGCATTCGGTGATCGCAATTAGATTTGAATCGATGCGATCACCTCTGTTTTTACTACATCTTTAATACTCACTCGGTAGCATCAACAGGGTAAACGCATCTAAGTATAGTACATAAATACTAAGAGAGATAAAGGCAGCGATCGCTCATGGTATAGAGGTTGAGCAATAAGGCTTTGATGGTAAAGTCATTGTAAAAGTAGCAATATTGCCC
>NZ_VJXY01000173.1 GCF_014831675.1 Komarekiella delphini-convector SJRDD-AB1
TCGGGGTAGACCAATTCAAATTTCAGTCCCGCGTTTTCAACAAGAGCGTTGTTTTGCTTGGTATCAAAGGAAATATCGACGACTAGTTGTGCGATGGGAGCGGATTTCTGCCTGCTTTAACGCTTTTGTTTCTCTAGCCACAATTCATATTTGGATGAATCGGATTTTATTAGTGGGATAGGTTCGTCGATGAAAATGCTTTAGGTATCAAACGAATGACCCCTGAACAAACATTAGAATTACTTCGGTAATACGCCAGCTAGAACTAACTCTTCAGATGGTTGTTGGTTTAGAAAACAAAAGCGTAGACGGTTGCGGCTTATCGTAGACATCGTCTGTCAGCTTTGATAACTCTAAAGCGGTCACAAAAAAACTCTTACCTTAACTCGCTTTATTCCACTTCAAAAATAAAAACCTCGTGATCAAAGTGAGACGAGGTTAATAACCAAAACTGTCCTTGCAAGTTAATGTACTGCATATAACAGCATATTTGATACTTCTTTAGATGGATAAATGGTGGTCTAACCTGCTACAAAGTTACAAGTTATACTTCGTTGCTTAGTAAACCAATTTAACAACTGCTCACATATTTCTTGAGACAAAGGTGGTTAATTCTTGGAGCAGCTTGTTACAGACATCAGTAAAAGCCTCATCCCGTTCAAGAGATGAGGCTTTGTGGAAATTCTACTTTATACTGCAACTGAAAGCATAAAGCAACTAACATCCTAGGAGATACTCCTTTGGATAGAAGGAACAACAGTATACCTTTTCAAAGAGTGATAAATAATACAAAAGTATTAGCCACATCTAAAAACAATAACCCTAATAAGGCTGCGCCTTGGGTCGGTGAAAATGCATTCGTACTAAACAAATGAACTCTCAAGAAACATCGGAATTACTTGCTGCTTTAATGCGTCAAGAAGAATTGCTCAAGCAACTGGTCGCTTCAATCAATAAGCCCAAGTTGGGACTCCACAATGATGCTGGTAATTGCAGGATCTACTGCGTGCGATTCGTCACTAACTGAATCTCGGTAAACAGCCCGTAAATAAGTTAGTCAGCTTCGTTGTACTGTCAACAAGTTGAGCTTCGGACAGGATGAAGGTGAAAGCCCTTCCCCTCAAACTCAGATGTGACTCCTTATCTGCCCACACTGAGTAAGCTCGGAATCTTACAGGGTGAAGCTGGGAACAGGGCGCAATCAGACGGCTGTTATGGGCTGACACTGGCGCTAACAGGGAGTGTACAAGGTGAAATAGAACCTAGAAAAACAACCCAATCTTGAGCAGGGCATAACACAAAAACCCCTGACTTCGTTAGAGCAATACTCCGGACAATTTTGAGTTGAGGGAATAGACAAGAAAACTATCGAACCATTAAGGTGCTGATTAGAACAAACAAGCACCGACTCGATAGCCATATGGAAATTGTACAAAGCTTACTGACCAA
>NZ_VJXY01000174.1 GCF_014831675.1 Komarekiella delphini-convector SJRDD-AB1
AATAGTTTATCTTGTTCCTCTTGAGTTAGGCTAACAGTATATTTAGCTGACATAACTTTTAAAAGTGTTTTCATACCATTATTTCACCTACAGAGCAACCTGTCAAAATAACTTTGGTGGACTACTAATATTATTCGTTTGATATTACTGAATTTTCGTTCCGGGCGATGGCGAGGCAACTTTACTATCACTAATTTTTTACTGCTGCTAGGTGCTTTCCTCAGCTTACCTGCTTTGTATACCAATTAGATAGCTAGGGATTAGTTGCCAAATTGCCAAAATTGCTTAGGGTGCTATCTCTCTGCCATATTCCAACTCCAAAACACTCAACAACTTCTCTTCTACAGCCGTCAGATAAGGCCGATTCAGTTTTCCCAACGACTGCAACAGACTTTTGACTGTCTCCTCCAGCGAATCGGAATACACCCGTGTAATGCGATCGCACACCAACCGCATCTGCTCACACTCGGCAGGCAAGTAATTGAAGGATTTCAGATACTGCAACCCAACAGTGTACTCACCATTCCAGAGTTTTACAGTACAGCTAAAGTCATTCACCTGCCTAACGATCCCCCAGCAACCACCCTTACCTCTGAGTTCGGGGTTGTCCTTTGCTAGTATTTGGCACACCTCGCCAATCTGGTAGGTATTGGGTACTTGGGTTCGCTCCATGATGCGCTGCACAACATCTTTCACGATTCTACCAGTCGGCACTTTACCGCCTGCTTGTTCCACTGCCTGCTGCCACACCTCTTGCTGTTGTTGAGGTTTGAGTTTGGTCATGGGTCGAACTTGTCCTTCGCTGGTAGGCAAGATTCGTAGCTGATCAAAGTGGACTGTAGCAGGATCATCTTCAATTTCATTTTGTGTCCAATTTGGACACATTTTGATCAAATTATCTACAACTCCAGCAGCTTCAATTAATCTGTAAGGATGACGGCGCTCAAACCCAAACCTGTCCTTGCAATACTCTTCAAAGGTTGAATGCGTCGAACGGTACAGTCGGCGATCACGCAATTCTGCTAACGCCTTACCTGCCTCAAAAAACGCTCTTTCCACACGGCGTTCTAGATGAAGGCGATCACGCTGTTCTGCCTCACTCAGTTCTGGTACTTCAACAGCAGACACATCAATGGTTACTGAACCTGAATCTTCTTGAAGGGAGATATCATTTGTGGAGTTAGCTGCTGAAGTTGAATTGGTAGATGCGGCAAAGGTGGATTTATTGCGCTTGTGGGGTTGTTTGTTCATACGTCCACCTCTTTTGGTTCAGTGGCGTTTACTCAGAGTAGGCTGCAAAGATATGCGGAAACTGTAGGTAGTAGTCCACCAAAGTTATTTTGACAGGTTGCTCTGTAGGTGAAATAATGGTATGAAAACACTTTTAAAAGTTATGTCAGCTAAATATACTGTTAGCCTAACTCAAGAGGAACAAGATAAACTA
>NZ_VJXY01000175.1 GCF_014831675.1 Komarekiella delphini-convector SJRDD-AB1
CAATACTCCGGACAATTTTGAGTTGAGGGAATAGACAAGAAAACTATCGAACCATTAAGGTGCTGATTAGAACAAACAAGCACCGACTCGATAGCCATATGGAAATTGTACAAAGCTTACTGACCAAAATGGGGATTTTCCACAAACCGCAGATAAAAGCATTGACAACGCTGTTTGCCACGATTCTAATTGCCTGTGGCAAGGTAAACTTTACCAACCTGAGTCGCTACAGTGAACGAACAGAGAGAACTTATCGCCGACAGTTTAAAAAACAGTTTGATTTCGCTCTTTTCAACGCGGAAGTAATCAAAGCAGCAACGTCTCTCCATCACTCGATGATTGCCGTGATGGATTGCTCATTCATTGCCAAAAGCGGGAAAAAGACCTTTGGACTCGACCAGTTTTATAATGGCAGTCATAGTCGAGTAGAGAAAGGATTAGAAGTATCCTTAGTGGCGGTAGTAGATGTAGAAACGGAAGTAGGCTATGGTCTGCTTGCAGAACAAACCTTTGACCAAGCCTTCTGTCCAGACCTGACGCGGATGGACTACTATCTCCACCATCTGGAAATTACTAGACCTCAATTACCTCCCCAAGTTCGCTACCTTGCTGTAGATGGAGCATATGCCAAGGAGCCATTTGTCAGCGGAGTGAGGACGCTCAAGCTGGATGTGATTAGTAAACTGCGGCGAGACGCGAATCTGCGATATGTGTTCGAGGGTGAACAGAAAGCGCGGGGAGCTAAACGCAAATATGATGGCAAAGTTGATCTAGCCGACCCTACTCGCTTGAGTTGGGTACGCGAACTGCAATCAGGGGTTGAACTCCATACAGCAATTGTATGGCACGTTTCACTCAAGCGCAAAATCCGCCTGGCTTATGTACTTGACCACCGTAAGCCTAACAAACCGAGTTATGCTGTCTTATTCTCGACAGATATCAACCAATCGGCAGACGAGATTTATCGTTTCTACAAACTGCGCTTTCAAATCGAATTTATTTTCCGCGATGCTAAACAATTTACTGGACTAAGTGATTGTCAAGCCCGTGATGTCAAAAAGTTAGACTTCCATTTCAATGCCAGTTTCACTGCCTTAAATCTTGCCAAGTTCGATGCCCATCGTCAGCAGTTGGGTCAAAAACCCTTTGTCTTTTCAATGGCAAGTGTCAAGCGACAGGCACTCAATGACCATTTGCTCGACACCTTTATTTCAACGTTAGGACTCTCGCCGACTATAATTAAATCCCATCCTAACTACCAAAACCTACGGTCTTACGGCGTTATTACCGCCTAATTTTGTCCGGAGTATTG
>NZ_VJXY01000176.1 GCF_014831675.1 Komarekiella delphini-convector SJRDD-AB1
GATAAAATAGCCGTTTATAGTCTCAAAAGCCTACTTTTTTCGTGGCTTTGATGACGCGATCGCAGTTTCTCTCTAATCCGTCAAAACCTTTCCTCATAAGCATTTAGGATTCGCGGACAAGTCTAATAAGAAGTTCTACTGAAGACAGAATTCAGAATACCCCACGCCTGTTCACGCAGCCTGACCGCAGAACTAAATAACTTTAAGGTAAAGACAGATGAAACAACTCACAGGTTCTATGCCCATCGCAGCATTACCAGAATCTACTGCGGCTTTTGCTAAACAACAACTGCTGGCAACAATCGATTGGCTCCAAAGAGAAGGGGCGACGACTGAAACCAATCTCAAACTCTTGACTGCAATCGTGGAATCAATTCTTTGGTCTGAAGAATCATACACAAGATTCTTACAAGCGGGTTTGATGCTGCAATTGAGTTATTTGATATCACTTCTCAAAACTGGGAGTTTGAAGAATCAACGTCATCACCTCACAACCCCAGAAATTGGGACGAATACAAGCGGCTTGCGACTTGCACGGACATTGTTCTGACATCAACATGATTGCTTTGTCAACGCTCAAGAGCCATCACACAAACCATAAGCCACAAGGAGAATAACCTATGCCTAGAAAACCCACTCGTCACACCCCTGCTGACCATTCCCACCAATGCCTACAATATCTCAGACGTTGCGGCGGCAGCGCTCGACTGTGCAACATCAGTTTTAGCTTGGGGGTGATTAAAACGTTGGTTAATCGAAGGTTAGTAAAGGTTAGCAATACTAGTGCAGGATTTTATGTAGAGTTGAACGAGACATGATGACCAACCGCAAACAAATTCTTTACCACCAAGCTCAATTAGACCACAACAATAAATTAGTTTTTCGTCGCCGGAGCAAAAAAGTTTTCAAAATGAAAAAGTTCATCAATCGCACCATAGAAACAATAGCTCTTGCTTCTTTACCGTTTACCTGGTTTTCGGGAGTAGGAGCAATCGCTTACTTTTTTTGCGATCTCCTTCCATTTGAAAATACGTGATACTGATACTATTCGTCAAGCAACAATCTCGCTGATTTCACCCTTTATAATAAGCCTTCAAGTTTAGCAAAACTTCGCAAGCGCGGTAGACACTGACGTTGATAAAAACTGCTCAATGTCGGAATTGGTAGCCCAAATTCCTCGGACAATTCTCTCCAACTAATTTCTGGGGGTAGGCGTTTGAGAATCAACACCTGACAATTCACATCTGGACGCCCTTTAATGTAAGTATGACGCAGTTCTCCGTCTGAGTCTGTATT
>NZ_VJXY01000177.1 GCF_014831675.1 Komarekiella delphini-convector SJRDD-AB1
GGGTGCAACACGAAAAAGTTGGGTCAAGCAGGATAAAGTCTAGCAATCAAAATGGAATCACAAAAAGTTAGCCAACTTCCCGCCGCCCATTGACATCTAGCGTGCAAAATTGCTTCAGCATTTTCTAGCAACCAGAACTTGCCATTACCTTTAAGCCGCAGATTGACCACTTGGCGAATTAAACTCTCGATAGCACCACTACCAATAGGCATCTTCATTGCTGCCAGTTGATGGTAGCTCAATCGTCCCTGTTCAGAGAATTTCTGGAGATACCGAATTTGGGAGTTCATGGTTGAGCGTTGTTCATGACTGGCATTTTGACTCAAAACCTGCATTTGTTGAATCAACTCTTGTGCTTGTCCTCTTTTAAGGGTAGAGCGTGCAGTTTTAAACCAAGCAATTCGTTCTTTTGGTTGAGTAAAAGCAGTGTCGGCAAACGACTGTAAATATTCTGTGGCGTGGTAGAAGTCAAGTAACTGATGTGTGGATTCTGGTGGACAACCGAGACGTTGCAGTAACGGTGGAATGTGTTTCCAAATCCACTCAGCCCCGTCCGCAATTAATAACACTTTAGATGCAAGATTAATTCCTAAACGAACAAGATGCATTTCTAACAGTGACAAAAAGGGTTGAAGTTTACCATAAGTACCATCGTTGGTCACAGGAATCTCAGTAGTATTGATGCGTTTACCATATTGGTCTACTACATAAATAGTCAGTAGCTTTGGTTCAGTCCATTCACCCTGATAACCATGACGATGACTATGCTGACGACGTTGACCCGTCTTGTTTTTCCGAATTCGAGTCCGTCCTCCGTCTACAGAGATTACTACTCGATGGGCTTTTAAAACAGGTGTAGTTTCTAAAGTTCCTTGTTTTAATTGGAACAATTGAAAGTTACGAATACTCAATCCCTGTTTATTGAAATGATAGGTTAGACGCTCAATTCGTTGAATGCTGATGCTTATCCCCCAATCTTGAACTATTTGGCGAGCGATCGCAAATGAACCGCTTACTGATCCATTAAATGCCACAACAGACCAAACTAAAGGCGTGATCCCTTCTTCCATGCTCAACCATCTTAAAAACGGACAAAACCCCTGTCCTCTGGTTTTTCGGCATTTAAAGTTTAGTTTCTTTGACCGTTCTACTACATAGGGTAATCGCAAAGATACACTAACATTACCTAAACATAGTACTTGTCGCTCTATTCGCCCATTTCCCTGGCTTTTAGGGTGTCGCCATCCCTGCGTTTGCTTTTTTGCCGTCTTTAT
>NZ_VJXY01000178.1 GCF_014831675.1 Komarekiella delphini-convector SJRDD-AB1
GGATCAGAATTTGATGACCCAGTGGCATATTCGTTATGGTGGTCGCGGTGTGATGATTTACTGGCACGTTGAAAAAAATTCTGTCTGTATTTACTCACAATTAAAAACCTGTTCTTCTTCTGAGGTGGCAGCTATGATTGAAGGCTTACTGCGTCATTGTACCGAGATGAAGGTCGAAAAGAATTTTGTGGACAGTCATGGACAAAGTGAAGTCGCTTTTGCTTTCTGCCATCTTCTAGGTTTTCAGTTAATGCCACGCCTCAAACGCATTAATGTTCAGAAATTGTATTTACCCTTTACTGGAAGTAGCAGTGCTTATCCTAATTTACAACCTGTTCTGACTCGAACAATCAACTGGGATTTAATTCGTCAGCAGTATGACCAAATGATTAAGTATGCTACTGCACTTCGCTTAGGAATCGCAGAAACAGATGTTATCTTAAAACGCTTTACTAGGGGGAATTTATTACACCCTACTTATCAAGCTCTATCTGAATTGGGCAAAGCGGTTAAGACTATCTTTCTATGTCAATATCTGCATTCTATGGAATTGCGTCGAGAAATCAACGATGGTCTGAATGTAGTTGAAAATTGGAATAGTGCTAACAGTTTTATTTTTTATGGTAAGAGTGGAGAAATTGCCACTAATCGTTTAGAAGATCAGGAGTTAGCTGTTTTATCCTTGCATCTGCTGCAAATCTCGTTAGTGTATATTAATACATTAATGATTCAGCAGGTATTGTCACAACCGCAATGGATAAAGTTAATGAAGAAACAAGACCTGCGGGCGCTTTCACCTTTGATTTGGCTACATATCAATCCTTATGGTACTTTCAAGCTGGATATGAACGAACGTTTGCTGATTGAGACAGTTGCATGAACACTCATGAATGCAACCATGAGCCTTGCGTTATGTCCTCTTAGGGATGTTTATTACTTCTATTAGAAGCGATCGCCTATGATGGTCGTTGAGTCCTTCTCAAAGGAGACGAAGGCATCTCCCGCTTGCTTAAACAAGGGTACGGACACGCTACCCTTGGAACGCCATCGCCCTTTAGGTATCGCCAACGACGGGCGGTTACGCTCTTAACATGATCGCACAGGAAGCGATAGCGATCGCCTAACTCAAAGAGAAACGTCTATAGTTATGCTCCGTTTCTAAACTAAACCGTTTAGTTTGCACTTGGTGACAGCTTCGCCAGCTCTAAGCCTAT
>NZ_VJXY01000179.1 GCF_014831675.1 Komarekiella delphini-convector SJRDD-AB1
TAGTCTGCCAAGGCAATTTTGCTAGGTTAAATGCTCGGATATAAACGCTGCATTTTTTTACGTGCATCCTTGGTTTTAAAACCCCAATAGACGCTGGCTTTTTTTTGATTGCGTTCTTTCTCCCAAGCAGCAATTTCAGAAGATAATATCTCTACATTAGGAATACGCCGTTCTAAACATTGGCGAGATAGGACAGATAATTCAATTTCTACTTGATTCAGCCAAGAAGCGTGTTTGGGAGTATAGTGAAACTCTAATTTTTGAATAATGCGGCGTGCTTCCTGTGGAGAGAAAACTTCATATAATGCACTTGGAGTATGAATATTTAGGTTATCAACGACTAAACGAATCACATCAGCCTGAGGGTAATAAATATCTACTAAATCTTTTAACTGTTTTGCAAAGTCCGCTTTTGTACGGCGCTGTGTGACTTCAATATGTCTCCACCCTGCTAAAGGTTCAAAAAAGGCAAATAAATTTATAACACCATTGCGTTTGTACTCATAGTCATAACGTTCAGGCTGATTTGGTTCTGGTGGCAAAGGAAGTCTGACTTCTTCTACTAATTGATATGGGCGTTCATCTAGGCAGAGTGTAGGTTTTTTCGGATCATATGGCTCATTGTACAAATCCAAAACATCTTCCATTCTGAACACATACTCTGCGTTAACTTCGGGAATACACCACTGTTCTTTTAACCACGGTTTAATTTCATTTTTTTTAGAGTTTGGCGTATTGTTTCGTCTGAAATTGAATCTATGATACCAACTTTCACTAAATAATCTGCTAATAATTGCATTGTCCAACGCACTCTTCCTTCTGGCGGATTAGAACAAGCAGTCGCAATCAAGAATGCTTCTTGTTTTTCATCTAATTTTTTGGTTTTTGGTGGATGTTCTCCATCCTTTAAAGCAAACTCTAATCCACCAATCACAAACTTTTCTCTTGTCCTTTCCACTGTAGCAACATGAACTCGAACTGCGGCAGCGATCGCCGTGTCCGTTTCTCCCTCAGATGCCATTAAAAGAATGTTTGCACGGGCTATAGTTCTTGCTTTGTGTTTTCCTTTTTTGAGGATTGCTTGCAGTTGTAAAACTTCCTCTTCGCTTAAATCTACAACATACTTTTTTGCCATGCTCAACCCCTTTTTTGACTAGTTTATCAATTAGAGGGGCTTACCCAGCAAAAATGCCTTGGTGGACTACTA
>NZ_VJXY01000180.1 GCF_014831675.1 Komarekiella delphini-convector SJRDD-AB1
TAGTAGTCCACCAAAGTTATTTTGACAGGTTGCTCTGTAGGTGAAATAATGGTATGAAAACACTTTTAAAAGTTATGTCAGCTAAATATACTGTTAGCCTAACTCAAGAGGAACAAGATAAACTATTGGATTTAACCAAAAAAGGTAAAAATTCCGCTCGTACCTTTAAGAAAGCGCAGATTTTATTATTGGCAAATGAAGGTTATACAGATTCAGCGATCGCGGACATGTTGATGTTAGGAGAATCAACAGTTCATCGCACACGTCAAAGATACGTAGAAGAAGGAGTAGAACTAGCACTATCTGAGCGTCCCCGTAAGGGAAGAGATAAAAAACTAACTCCCCAAACCGAAGCGTTTTTAATTGCAACTGCTTGTAGTAATCCACCAACTGGACATGAAAGTTGGACAATGCAACTTTTAGCCGATAAATTAGTTAGTCTCGAATTAATCGACAGCATCTCAGACGAAACAGTACGTACAACATTAAAAAAAATAAAGTAAAACCTTGGTTAAAAGAACAATGGTGTATTGGTGAAATAAATGGCGAATATGTATATCGAATGGAAGACTTACTATACTTATATGCTCAATCTTTCAACTGCTTTGACCCAATAGTTTGTTTTGATGAACGACCCTATCAGTTATTAGGTGATCTTGTAGAGCCTTTAGCTTGTAAGCCAGACCAAAAAACTCGGATAGATTATCAATATTCTCGTCAAGGTACATGTAATCTGTTCGTTTTCTACGCTCCTCATTATGGCTGGCGGCATGTAGAAGTTACCTCATCAAGAACTAAGCAAGATTTTGCTCATCAAATGAAAAATCTAGTAGATGTTTACTTTCCAAGAGCGCATAAAATTCGGGTAGTTTTAGATAATTTAAATACTCATACTCCTGCTGCCTTATATGAAACTTTTCGACCATCTGAGGCTAGAAGAATTCTTGATTGTTTAGAATTTCATTACACTCCGAAACATGGTAGTTGGTTGAATCAAGTAGAAATTGAAATCTCTGTTCTCTCACGTCAATGTTTAGACCGACGCATTCCTGACATTGAGACTTTACGTCAAGAAATTAGTGCTTGGGAAAAGGAGCGTAACCAGCAGAAAGCTAAAATCGATTGGCGTTTTGCAGCTTCAGATGCCAGAGTGAAATTCCAACGGTTATATCCTAATTTACACCTGTC
>NZ_VJXY01000181.1 GCF_014831675.1 Komarekiella delphini-convector SJRDD-AB1
GCTATGTATTTACTTTCTCGTAAAATTCCATCTGGTGCGCTTAATGCTTTTTTATCTACTTTGCCATTTGCTGTTAATGGTATACTCTCTAAAATTACAAACGTACCAGGTATCATGT
Source organism: Komarekiella delphini-convector SJRDD-AB1 (assembly GCF_014831675.1). Taxonomy (GTDB): domain Bacteria; phylum Cyanobacteriota; class Cyanobacteriia; order Cyanobacteriales; family Nostocaceae; genus Komarekiella. The sequence goes on from NZ_VJXY01000181.1 coordinate 119, forward strand.
AGTCTGGTAGATTTTGCTTGAGGAATTCACGTAGTTGATTAGTAGTGAGTGATTTATTATCAGTGACTACATAAGCAACTAAACGTTTGTTCTCATGAATATCTTCTGTGGCAACTACCACAGCTTGTTGCACTTGCGGGTAAGCTGTTAGAACTGATTCAATTTCCCCTGGTTCGATGCGGAAGCCCCGCACCTTCAATTGGTTATCGATACGGCTAAGAAATTCAATGTTACCATCAGCTAAATAACGTGCTAAATCTCCAGTTTTATACAACCGTGCAGAACTTTGATTACTGAAAGGATCAGGGATGAATTTTTCTAAAGTTAGTTTGGGACGGTTGAGATAACCTCGTGCTAAACATAGACCACCGATGTGCAATTCTCCAGGAACACCAATGGGCACTGGTTGTAAATAGCGATCAAGGATGTAAATTGAAGTATTAGCAATGGGGCGACCTATGGGAACTGACTTATCTGATTGAAAGTCAGTTGTAGGCTCATAGACTGTTGCTGTAATAGTGGTTTCCGTCGAACCATAAGCATTAAGCAAACTCACATTATCTCGCGTATGCTTGAACCACAGCCTAAGTTGTTTTGGAGCTACAACTTCACTACCGACAATAACCAAGCGAAGACTCAGGGGTAACTCAACATCTTTCAATTGAGATAACTCCCAAATCCATCCTTGCCAGTATGATACTGGCAAATTCAATACCGTTAGTTTTTGTTGTTCGATTAGTTGGGACAAATTTGCAAAGGAGGAGAAAATTTTCTCTTCTGCAATAATTAAGGTTGCACTCCGAAGAAATGTGGGGAATATTTCTTCGTAAGCGACATCAAAGCCAAAGTTGGCAAATTGCAAGATTCGGTCATTGCAAGTTAAACCATATTTCTTTATGATGGCTTGACTGTGGTTAACCAAACTCTGCTGTTCAATCGCAACCCCCTTAGGTTGTCCAGTAGAACCAGAAGTGTAGATAACATAAGCCAAATTATCAGAAGCTACTTCAACATCAAGATTGTGGTGAGAGTATTGCTCTATTGATACCCAATCAGCATCCAAACA
>NZ_VJXY01000182.1 GCF_014831675.1 Komarekiella delphini-convector SJRDD-AB1
AATTGTTTGATTCGAGCTGCCATCCCCGAAATTTTTTGTTCTAAATCGGCAAGATTAGGGATTGCTGTGGTTTGATTGCTATTAGATTCACTTAAGGACTGTGACTCTAGCTTATCTAGTCTTTCGCAAATAGCTAATATCGCTTCATTCTTCTGTTCGGCGTTGTTACTAGTAGCTAAATACTCTTCCAAGTACTCCTCAACACTTGCCTTAATCCTAGAGTCCAAGCGTTTATCTAAATCTTTACCACCAATTGTATCAAGATCATCCAAGGAATCATCTAAGTAGCGTTTGATAAATTGGGTGAGCGTGGTTGTTGCCGTCGTGCCTTCAGAATTGCAACGGGCGATAAACTGCTCCCACATTTTTTGGTCACAGTTAAAAGATGCCAGTTTCTTGTTTTTCCCTGTTTGGCTCATATTTGGGTTATATCTAGGTAAACCGAGGCTGTCCGCGACTGATTGAGCGCCAGGACTGGAAGATAGTTACCTAGACAGTACCATGATTAGCGCATCACTCACTGCCCAACCCCGCATCAATCATAAGAGCCAGTGATTCGGCATTAAATCTTGTCAGCGATTCCGCTAGTTGCTGGAAATAGCTGTATTGCTGATCGGCATAATCTCCAGGTTCTAACTTCAAAAGTTCGCAAAATTTAACATAGTCAATCCGCCAGTTGAACTCACCTATAGCCGCCGCAAATCTTTGGGCCAAATCCCGCGATTCTAAACTTGCTGCCGTTGCCTTGCCGTTATGATTGTAAATCTCGCCTCTTTCGCTCATATTTTGCTACCAAATGAGATTAATAATATTTTTGTATTATTAGCCATTTTTGGCGTGACCACGTAAACTAAAAAATGCGGTGAAAATCAATGGTACAGGTAAATGAAGCGCGACCGCCACGGGAAAGCGAAAATTCTCTCCCACGAGGAAATACAGTTGCTATTTACCCACGGCTTGAAAACAACTCGTGACCGCACCATCTTTGCTACTGCATTATTCACTGCCGCTAGAATCAACGAAGTTGTCACTCTGCTCACTGCTGATATATATAATGTGAATGGACAAGTGCGATCGCACCTGACGATTCGCAAGGCTAACACTAAGGGGAAACTTGCCACTCGCTCCATTCCGATTATTGAAGATTTGCAAGGTCTGTTGATAGAGTACCAGCCCGAAGC
>NZ_VJXY01000183.1 GCF_014831675.1 Komarekiella delphini-convector SJRDD-AB1
ATTGCTCAAGTCTTATCTACAGCTAATGAGTGCTGTTATTCCAATTACTCACAATTAATCAAAGCGAGGGGAAATAATCATGCAATCCACAATTACGATGTCACGTACATGGAAGCAACCTCTTTTTGCTATAGGTCAGCGTACACAACAGGGGAGAATTATTGGTATTAATTATTCAACTCAAAAGCAGAGCGAAGGTTGGTACTACTCAATATTGGTCAACGAGACTTCTGGACAAGTAGTACAACTGCCAGAAGCCCAGGTTCGTCTACTTTCAAAACAAGAGATAGAAGCAAAAATACTCGCCGAAATCGACTTGCATCTGGCACGATTAACAATTCTCCAAAAAGAATTAGATGCAGATTTAGAGATTCGCACTCCCTTTGGTACAGTGACCGCACCTCTTTCTCAAACACCTCGCTCATCTAATGGTACATCCAGATTATCTCAACCAAAGAAAAAGGTTAGCGCTTAAGACTCAGACATTGTACTTACTAGAAAAATGCGGAAACTTCGCTTACCAAAAGTTTCCGCAATCCAAACTGTAGTTACAGGTAAAAGTAATTATCGCACATTACATCACGACGCTTCAAAGCGATGAGTTATCAAAACAGAATTCAGGAGTCAGGAGTCAGAATTCAGCTTGGGTATTTTGTACGACTGGTGTATGAATAAACGGCGTTTTTGCACCCCCTCCAAATTGAAAATTTGGTGGTCTTCAATCAGTGGCGGGCCTGAATCTCCCACTGATTGCATTCTGACTCCTGAATTCTGACTTCTGAATTCTTCAATTCAATGAGGACAGTTTAAATGAGTAAAATACAACAGCATCAACAAGCTTGGGATGCGCTGATGTCCCTCAACAAACGCTATTATGTTTCAACTGGTTTTTATGCGTTGGGTGATGCCTATTTGATAAGTAGTAAAGACCCGAAGTACAAAAATCAAATTGTACTTGTAGAACATCAGCAAAAATCACAAATTAATCATTGGGATTGGACAATTAATAAATCCGAATGCTCTCAACAACCAACAATCACAATTAATGGTGACGATGGTAACGGTAACTTGAAACGAAAAGCCGTGTCGCTCAAGGTTTACAGTTAGTTCTTTCTCTTCAATAAGGATAACAAAAATGGAACTCAATTCTGTTTACGATCCCAAGTTACTT
>NZ_VJXY01000184.1 GCF_014831675.1 Komarekiella delphini-convector SJRDD-AB1
AATAGACCTATCCTTAATACAAAAATAATGAAATAATCAGAAGAAACGATAAAGAATTGACATCTAACATGACAAGCCCTTTAGTGAGAATAGAGTCACATCCACAAGAAGCAAAACGACTAATAGGAATAAATTACGAACACTTTTTAGCATTAGTAAGTTTAGCCGAAGAAAGACATAAAGAGAAACAAGCTGAAATCGAAAAAAATAAAATTCGGCTCATCGCTAAGGGCGGTGGACGGAAATCAGAGATGTCGTCAAAAGAAGGAATATGTCTGTGTTTAGTATATCTCAGACAAAAGCCAATTTTTGAGATATTGGGATTACTGTTTGATGTCTCTAAAACGAAAGCGAATGATGCATTTAACTATTGGATAAAAATTTTGAGAGAAATCCTACCAGCATCGCAAATGGAAGAAGTGGAAGGAGATGAAGATAAGTATCAAAAACTGCGTCAAATTTTACTAGATTATCAATTGATTATAGATAGTGCAGAGCAAGCAATAGTAAGACCTTCAGACTATGAAGAACAGAAAAAATACTATTCAGGCAAGAAAAAAATGCACACACTGAAAAATCAAATTATTGTCTTGCCTAACGGAGAAGATATCGTGGATGTCACAATTGGAAAACTAGGTAAAATTAGCGATATCAACTTGTTCAGAGAAACTCATCATAAATTTTTACCCAAGCAGAAATTTTTAGGTGATAAAGCTTACAAGGGAGAAGAAACGATTACCACACCACATAAAAAAACTAAAAAGACTGAAATCACTAAATTACAAAAACTCCAGAATCAAGAATTATCTTCCAGAAGAATAGCTGTTGAACATCTTATATGCCGCCTTAAGATATTCCGAATTGCCAGTGAAAGGTTCGGTCTGAACAGGAATAAATACAGTCGGGTAATTAAAACTATTTGTGGATTAGTTAGGTTACGACTAAATCGATTAGTTTTATTCACATGAATCATTAGTAGCTGTTCTTAAAAATGATTTTTGTTTTTTCTATATTCGCAGAAAGTTTTGATAAAATAGCCGTTTATAGTCTCAAAAGCCTACTTTTTTCGTGGCTTTGATGACGCGATCGCAGTTTCTCTCTAATCCGTCAAAACCTTTCCTCATAAGCATTTAGGATTCGCGGACAAGTCTAAT
>NZ_VJXY01000185.1 GCF_014831675.1 Komarekiella delphini-convector SJRDD-AB1
TATAGGGCTAGTATTTGATTTCTGAAAAAAATCCGTACATCTGGAGAGACATAAAATCAAAAGTAGTGTTTTGGATAAACCATTCAAACATCCACTTTAAATGAGAGAATGTTGGAATTAAAGCGCAAAAACGTCTAATCCAGGTTTTTGCTTGTAACCAAATATCTTCTATAGGATTTTGTGATGGGCAATTAGGAGCAAAGCGGACGCAATGAATTTTCCATTGCTCTTGAGATAAACCTTGATTTACCTCGCATAAAAAGTTTTGAACCAAATGCGAACGATGGTAAGAAGCACCATCCCAAAAAAGAAGTAATTGCTGATTGGGAGAAGAGTCTAATAAATAACGTAAATAATCAATCGTATTGTCTGAATTACCAGCATTGTAAGCTTTCAGAAGTAACTTGCCATTAAGATAATCAACTGCCCCGTAGTATGTCTGTTTATCTCGTTCGTTAACGATACCAACTGCTATTTCTTGGTCAGTTTTACCCCAAACATAACCTGTTAAGTCTCCCCACAACAGATGACACTCATCTATTAGTAGTACTCTCAGCCTTCGGGCTTCTATATCCTCTGTGTTGCTTGCCAACAATGTTTCAATCTGTTTTTTTTTGCAGCAACAGCCTCCGGATCAGCCTTTGGATTTAAAGAAGTAGTTTTCTTCCAACTAATTCCTGCCGCGTCAAATAAACCGTAATAGCTTCGTTTCGATTCGTAGATTACATCATATTCAAACGCTAATTTGTACTCTAGTTCACCAAGCTCCCAAGTATCCTTAGTTTGTAACCAACTTAATACTTCTTGTTGCTGTTCATCACTCAGGTAACTCTTTTTGCCTTTATGATTTAAGCGCAGTCCCGAAATTCCATATTCCTTGTAAGCCAGCTTCCAGCTTGTTATCGAACCAACAGACACATCTAAAATTGTTTGAATTTCCTGATACTTGTAGCCTTGATAAACCAGTTTCACCGCCAAAGCTTTTCTCACCTCACGAGCATCTGGGCGATTATCTATAAATTCTTGTAGTTCTGCGATCACGGCTTGTAGATGCTGACTTATCATTGTTCTCTGTTAGACAGATATCTTTCTCCGTATTATCTCGCAGTTTTTTTCAGAAATCAAATATGATTCCTATAG
>NZ_VJXY01000186.1 GCF_014831675.1 Komarekiella delphini-convector SJRDD-AB1
ATACCAATTCTGTATGAAGACGCGCCAAACTACGTCAAACTTATAGATAGGTGCATTTAGTGATTTTGTGATGAGTCGTCCATTCCAAATCGAGATTTCAGAAAGCCAAGAAGAATTGGAGAAAGCTCTCAGACATGCAACAACGGCAAGCAGGAAAGAAAGATTGCAAATGCTCTATTGGCTCAAGAGTGATCAAGTCAACAGCAGGCGTAAGCTTGCAGAACGTTTAGGGCGTGATGAAGCAACCATAACTCGTTGGGTAAGAAAGTATAAAGATGAAGGAACAAGGGGCTTGCTTGAAGTCAAACATGCACCCGGAAAAGTTCCGAGTATCAGTGGTTCAAACTTAGAACACTTGAAAAAGCGGTTGCAGGAGCCATCTGGGTTTCAAAGCTATGGTCAAATTCAAGAATGGCTCAAGAGCGAATTAGGACTTTCACTTGCCTACAAAACAGTGTATGAAATTGTTCACAACCGTTTGGGTGCAAAGTTGAAAGTGCCTCGTCCTCAAAGCTCCAAGCAACACCCACAAAGTCTATCTCACTTTAAAAAAAACTTCCTCTAGCATTCAAATTCTTGCAGGAGGAGTTTGCAGAGGGGAAACGATTGAGGTACTTGTGTCAGGATGAAACACGTTTAGGATTAAAGACAATTGCAGGACGTTTAATTACGGCTAGAGGAGTTAAACCTGTAGGTTTAAGCCAATGGCAGCGTGAAAATTTTTATTTATACGGAGTTGTAGAACCCCTAAATGGATACAGCTTTTTCTATGAGTTCCCCTACCTCAATGGTAATTGTTTTCAAAACTTTTTAGAGTTGCTGTCTGTTGACCTTGGTGATGATATCGCGGTTATCCAGTTCGACCAAGGAGCTTTTCACAAAGCGAAAGCTCTCGATTATCCAGATAACATTATCCCTATTTTTCAACCTCCTCACTCTCCTGAACTCAACCCAATTGAGCGGTTTTGGGAATTTCTCAAATCTAAACTCCAATGGGAAAATTGTAAAAACCTCACACAACTACAGCACAAGTTAACTGATGTCCTCAAAGAAATTACACCTGAAATGATTGCCTCTCTCACTTCTTACGACTTTATCCTTGAAGCCTTATTTAGCGCAGCTTCATAAAGAATTGGTAT
>NZ_VJXY01000048.1 GCF_014831675.1 Komarekiella delphini-convector SJRDD-AB1
TTCTCCTATCGGAGACACTTCGTGAACGAGAGGCTTCGCCTTAAGCGAAGCCATGCCGCAGGCTTTACGGCATGGCTTCTCTACTTTGAGGCTGCGCCAACGCTTAGAGCGAGTCTTGTCTGCGACACGCTGCGCGAATGAGCGTCGGCAACCTCCGCAAGGGGGTGGCTCCCCATGAGCGACTGGCGTGGGCTAGGGGAGATCTAGGTTTCAGCCTTCAGTGCATAAGTCCTAAAATCTTTGAATTTTCTTGACTAGCGATCGCGCTATGACCCTAACCACTGCTAAATGGACGATAGACGAGTATCACCGCATGATTGCAGCAGGTATATTAAATGATCGGCGTGTGGAACTACTGAAGGGGAAAATTGTCGAAATGTCACCGGAAGGGAACCTTACGCTTATTTCAGTAGTGAAGCAGGGGAATATCTAATTAAATTATTAGACGATCGCGTAATGATTCGTCTAGATAAGCCAATGACGTTCTCTAACAACTCTGAGCCTGAGCCTGACATTGCCATTGTGCAACGATTAGGGCGTGAATACCTAAAACATCACCTTTATCCTGAAAATATTTTTTGGCTGATTGAATATTCAGATTCCAGTTTAGACAAAAATTTAGAAACTAAAACTAAAATCTATGCAGAGGTCAACACTCCTGAATATTGGGTAGTTAACCTCAAAAAAAGACAGCTTGTGGTGTTTCAAGACCCTCAAGATGGGGAATATAGATCAAAGTCTACATTAACAGTTGGGATTGTTTATCCAGTTGCATTTCTGAATGTAGCTATATCAGTAGATGCTATTGTCGGTAGCTGAGTGTAAAGTGTGCGATCGCTTTACCAATTTCCTAAATCTCTACAGATTATAGCAGTTCTCATCTGGGTACAATTTATAGCAACAGCAGTGGGTAAACCGTTCAATGACGTTTTCAAAAATTGTTTGGATTGGTTGCTTCACTGAAAGCATCCGGTAACAGTAAAAAAAAGAAAGTTACAGGCAGCTCAGACTTATGCGGTAAAGCCTTTTGGTAGTAGGTTTATACTAGTATTGAGCTAAAATAAGCACGCCTAAAAAATGACATTGGTCAAAGACTTGGAAAATTGGATAGTGAGAAAGCAGCGGGCCGCGCGATCAAGCTGGTTAATAATCGAATTACAGCACACGCAGCACGGCTGTGTTCAGAATAATTGGTCAAAGTCTATAGTCCAATGGAAACTAAAAAATGCCTAGAGTGAAACGAAATACGTTACACCAATCACTGATGGTTTTCCGCTACAGTGGAAGGGCTGTAAACCTGGTATGGACTACTAATCGCTCCCTTACCATTATTCTGGCTATTTTAACTTTAGTGGCTGGTCTTTTACCAGCTGCGATCGCTTACATCAGTAAATTAATTGTTGATGCAGTAGTTTTTTCTCAAGGTAGTGCACAGAACAATGGTTTTGTCAATATTTCTCAACCTCTGTTATACGTAGGATTCGAAGCATTCGCCGTAGTTTTATTAGCAGGAAGTCAAAGAGGACTGAGTGTTTGTCAGTCATTGTTGCGAGCATTACTTGGTCAACGGGTGAATGTACTCATTCTGGAAAAGGCGCTGACACTTGATCTATGGCAGTTTGAAGACTCAGAATTCTATGATAAATTGAGCAATGCACGGCGAGAAGCATCAGTTCGTCCTCTTTCTCTAATCAACCGCACCTTTGGATTAGTGCAAAGTGCTGTTTCTCTTGTTACATATGGCGTTTTATTAGTAAGATTCTCGTTTTGGGCAGTAGTGGCACTGATTTTGGCAGCTATGCCTGCATTCATTGCAGAAACGAAGTTTGCTGGAGAAGCATTTCGCCTGTTTAGTTGGCGTACACCAGAAACCCGGCAACAGCACTACTTAGAAAATCTACTGGCGAGAGAAGACTTTGTTACAGAAGTAAAACTTTACCAGTTGGGTCAGATGCTACTAGGACGTTATCGCAACCTTTTTCATCAACTCTACGGTGAAGATCGAGATTTGACTTTACGACGGGGACTGTGGGGATATCTCCTAAGTTTAGTGAGTACTGCTGCTTTTTACATGGCATATGCTTGGATCGTACTGGAAACAGCGGTGGGTAGGGTTTCCTTGGGAGATATGACAATGTATTTGATCGTATTTCGTCAAGGACAGTCTACTTTCTCTGGTATCCTCACGAATATTGGAGGGATGTACGAAGACAATCTATATTTATCAAATCTCTACAAGTTTTTAGAAGAAAAAGTACCAAAATCTTGGGGTAAAGCTATAAAAGGTTTAAATCCTCAAGATGGTATCCGCTTTGAGAATGTATCGTTTACTTATCCAGGAAGTTCAAAGCCTGCTTTGAGAAACATCTCGCTACAATTGAAACCCGGAGAGAAACTTGCAATTGTAGGTGAAAACGGTTCCGGTAAAACTACCTTAATCAAATTACTTACTCGACTTTACACCCCTGATTCTGGACGTATCTTACTAGAAGGTTTGGATTTGCAGGAATGGGATGTAGATGTGCTAAGACGTCGCATTGGTGTAATTTTCCAAAACTTTGTTCGCTACCAGTTTACTGTGGGGGAAAATATTGGCGTGGGTGATGTAGAGTACCTAGAAGATAAAACGCGCTGGCAAATTGCGGCCCAAAAAGGTATGGCACAACCTTTTATTCAACAATTGCCCCAAAGCTTCCAAACCCAGCTTGGCCGTTGGTTTAAAGGAGGACAGGAACTCTCTGGAGGACAGTGGCAGAAAATTGCTCTAGCACGTGCTTTTATGCGAACTCAAGCAGATATTTTGGTGTTAGATGAACCGACATCGGCAATGGATGCCCAAGCTGAGTTTGATATTTTTAATCATTTTCGCAGCCTCACTCAAAGTCAGATGGTATTTTTGATTTCGCATCGTTTTTCGACGGTACGTATGGCCGATAAAATTTTGGTTATAGAAGATGGGAGAGTTGTGGAACAGGGAACTCACGAGGAATTGTTGCAGGTTAAAGGACGCTATGCCAGATTGTTTTCCTTACAAGCAGCAGGTTATCAGTAAGAGAAGATAAGGATTACGATACTTGATGATCAGCTAAAGAGCATTTAAGTTGTATAAAACTAGGGCTGAAGCCTTTACTACAAGCGAATAATTCTGGAAAAATGAATAACAATTAGCTTGGTCGTACTTACTCTACCTGTAGTATCAAGATGGGATTCATTGATTCTATATATAGTAGGATGAAATATTTTTGCACAATCTCTTATCGTGTGATTAAAGCTTAGAGTTGTCTCTCCCATCAGCTCAAGAATCAAAAAACCATTAGGAGGATAACTTGAGTCCTACTATTGATTTCAATACTTTATTCAATCTCAATACATTTATCGAATTATTACTGGGTATCAGTTTAAGTGCGGCGGCTGGCTTTAGAGTTTTTGTACCACTGCTGACATTAAGTGTAGCTTCAGTTATTGGACATTTAGATTTGCCGACTGACTTTGATTGGGTAGAAACACCTCAAGCTTTAATTGTATTTGCGATCGCTTGTTTGCTTGAAATCAGCGGTTATTACGTTCCTTGGTTGGATCATCTGCTGGATATTGTTTCCACACCTGCGGCAATTATCGCTGGGACGATTGTAACAGCATCTCTTGCTCCTGAGATGAATCCACTGGTGCAATGGACATTAGCTTTAATCGCAGGTGGTGGAACCGCAGGACTAACTAAGGGATTAATGAATATTTTACGGCTTGGGTCTACTGGGGTTTCAGGCGGATTAACTAATCCAGTTTTGTCAACTACTGAATTGATTATCGCTATTGTACTGTCTGTATTAGCGATCGCTCTACCAGTGGTAGCAGGAATCATTGTAATTGGTGTTCTAATAATAGCTATTCAAAGAATCTGGAAGTTCTTTAGTAGCAAGTCATCTTCTCAACCTAATGAAACTATCTCTCCATAAAGAGACTTACTAACGCAAACAGCATGATCATAAACTTGCACATTGCGTTACCTAACTATTTTTACGAGCCTGCAAAAGCTTATAGCCAACCTCCAATAAGCATAATGTATTTTTAATCACATAATTTTGTAATATTTACTTCCTACTTTTGGTAGAGGTGCAGGTGAAACACCAACCGTTAAGTTCTTGAAGGGTGTTAAGCTGAGCTTGCGAGGATTTCCAGACATTTTAACGATTAGCCCTCGTGTATATAACTTAGTCTGGGAATCCTCTCGGGTTTCCTATGATCATCTGCTGTTGGTCTAGGTAATATTTTTATTTATCCATGTAATGTATAAGCCTGTTAAGCTCATCCCACTCCTAAAAGGGGAGGGATTTCACGTTGACAGTTAACTGTCAACTGTCAACTGTCAACGGCCTAAAAAGGCGTCTTTCATCACCTACCGAGAAGGAATGGGTTTTCCCGACGCCTTTTTATGAAAAGTCATTTGTCATTTTTTAAGAGTCAAGGGTCAACAGTGATGAAGCCCGGATAGCTGTGGTTTAGCCCGTACTGAGTCAGTATTTATTCTCCCCCTGCTCCCCTGCTCCCCTACCCCTTTACTTCCCTGCTTCCTCATCTTCCCTTCATCTCCTGCCGTTCTTTGAGTTTCAGCATTATTTCCGCGTGCATCTCGCGGGTAATAGGATAAAAATACGTTAAAAATAAGCCACAAATTAAACAAATAGTAGGCAAAGGCCCAATGGCTATGCGAATGGCTAATAGTGCAGAATCAGGTTGGATGGGTAGTGTACTTTGTCCTGGTACAGATTCTTTGAAACCATATACTTGCAAAGCATTACCCACTAAAAATAGTCCGAAAGCTAAACCAAATTTTTGCAGCAAAACCATGAAGCCATAAAAAATCCCTTCTCGGCGTTGTCCGGTTTGGAGTTCATCTAATTCAATTACATCTGGAATCATCGACCAGGGAACTAGATAAGCTGTGGAAACTCCAAAACCTGCCATCACAGCCATTAGATACATCAAACCTATTTGACCAGGCTGTAAGAAAAATAGTCCGGCTGCTGCGATTATCCATAAACTCATTCCCATAAAATAAACAAGTTTTTTCCCGACTTTTTTACTCAATGCACCCCAGACAAATAGCATCACAAGAGCGGTTCCTTGGACTGCAATCATAACCGTAGGTACGTCTGATTCTTGAAGGTTCATGCAGTTGACTACAAAGTAGGGAATAATACTAGCTGTTATTTGCACGCCTAACCAAGAAAAAAGATATATACCAATAACAAATAGAAAAGGTCGATTTTTGAAGGCGATTCTTAGCTGTTCGCCAAAGGGAATAGATACAGGTTCTTCAAGTTGAATGCGTTTTGCTTCAAAAGCCAGGATGCGATCGCGTGTTCCAAAAACGCACCAATACAACGACAATACAGAAATTACAGTGCAAATTGCTGCTAAAACTATATATTGTTGCTGGCGATCGGCAATCTGAGAAAAAACAATTTTTGATAAAATCAGCGATAGAATGCTGCCACCAATGGAAAACGTAAAGCGAAAGCTGTTGAGGCTAGTACGTTCGTCATAATCCTGAGTTAGTTCTGGAGTCATTGCCGTATAAGGCAAATTCACAACGGTGTAAAAAACCTGAGATATTAACCCAATTGCTACGTAATACCAGAACAAAGGCCAAATATTATTACTCTGTTCTGCACTAAATCGCGGTACAATCCACTGCAAGAAAAAGAAAATCCCAAAGGGAATTGCTCCATACAATAGCCAAGGAAGACGGCGGCCCCAGCGACGAGATTTTGTTCTATCAGTCAGTAAACCGACCATTGGATCGTTTACCGCATCCCAGATTTTACCAATCATCAAAATACTGCCAGCCAAACCTGCCGGAATACCGGCGACATTGGTAAAGAAAACCAACAGAAAAAAGATGGAGATATTTGCAGTAATTGCTGGGCCTAAATCCCCTGCACCATAAGCCAGTTTTGTTTTAAAAGGTAGTTTTTCACTTTCAAGAGTTTGTTGGGCATCGCTATCAGCGGTTGAATCGTTCATAATATCTTGCGCTCATACTAAAATAAAAAGTTTGCGTTTGCCTTACTAGCGATTAATCACTTCCTTTAACCTTATGCCAGACATTTACGTTTCTTGGTCAGATTATCACCAAAAAATTGAACAACTGGCTATTCAGATTTATCAATCCGGTTGGGAATTTAACCAGATTATCTGTCTCGCCAGAGGGGGACTGCGAGTTGGAGATATTTTGTCTCGTATATACCAGCAACCGCTGGCAATTTTAGCAGCATCATCTTACAGTGGCCCTGGCAAGCAAGAAAGAAGTAATTTAATCTTCTCGCACCACTTGACGATGACCACCGAAAAGTTAGGTTCGCACATTCTCCTTGTAGATGACTTGGTAGATTCTGGGATCACACTCCAGCAGACTGTACCTTGGCTCAAGGAAAATAGCGATTTCTCAATTGAAGAAATTCGCACCGCCGTACTTTGGTATAAAGCTTGTTCGGTTATAGCACCCAATTACTACGTCGATTACTTACCTGACAACCCCTGGATTCATCAACCCTTTGAACACTATGAGTATATGAATCCCGCAGAACTTGCAGCCAAGGTGATGAAGTGAGGGGGCAGGGAGCAGGGGGGCAGGGGAGCAAAGGGTGCAGGGGGAGCAGGGGAAGAAATTGTTGACTCTTAACAACTCTCACAAGTAAATATTCAACGCTAAATGTGTCATAGCTTATTTGCATCGCGGGCTATCTCAACGCAACCTCTTGCATTGTGATTGCATCGACTTACATATGCTTTCTTTAACTTTGCCTGATCTAAAAACCTCACCCCAATCCTAAACACAGATGTGTTCGATAGAATCAGGTAATTTTGTATTTGATGCAAATAAGAACCGCTATAAATACTGTCTCCTATCTCCTGTCTCCTATCTCAAAATAGCCACAGCCAAACTGGAAGAGTAACCAGCAATGCCATAACCCCAGCGGCTAAAGCAGTTACAGCGAGATCGCGATCAAGATTGAATGTTTCGGCAATTACCAGTGTGGCAAAAGCTGGAGGCATTGCCATTTGTAACACAATCACCCGTGCGGCGGAACCAGTTACACCAAAAAGTGGTAAAGTGCTCCCTAAAATCAAGGGAACTAGCAGCATTTTGATTACTAAGCTTATCCCTGCCTGTGGTAGGCTATGCCAAGAATTGAGCCGCGAGAGTCGCATCCCAATTAACATTAGAGACAAAGCAACGGTAAACCAGGCAAGTTTTTCTAGGCAGAATTCCACAACTGTGGGGATTTGTACCTGTCGAAATAGCAAGCCAAAGCCGAAACTCCACAGAGCAGGATTAATTAAGATTGCTTTAGCAATTTGCCAATAACTCCTGACACTGCTGCCAAAATGAGATGCAAGCACTACACCCAAGGCATAAGCTCCGAAGAGTGACCCCAGTAAATCGTAGAATAGTGCCCAGGCAAAGTACTCTTGTCCTACCATTGCTAAGGTGACGGGAAAACCAAGATATCCTGTGTTACCAACCATTGCCGCCAAAATTAAACTACCCTGAGTTGATTGTTGGGGAATGGTATCGGTGAAATAGGCTTGCCCTTTAATTCCCAACCAAGCTAAAAATGCCCCTAGTAAAATAGCTAAATAAGCGATCGCAGGTGCAATCCAAATTTGCCCTGACAAGTCAGCTTGGCGTAAAAACGCTACTATGCTTATAGGTACTCCCACCCAGAAAAGTGTCTGCCCTAAACGGTTGGGCACTGTGTTAGGTAGTTTACGTCCTAAAATAAAGCCTACTAGGACTAATCCCACCAGCTTGACGTATAGTTCTAGGAGATTTGTCAAGATTACGCCTAGGAATACAGATGTAAAATGTTACCCAATATGTTTATTTCTGTCCAGTCTACAATCTGTTATAAATCAAAAGCAGGAGTTGACCTTTGAATAAAGTTGGGTTTTCTGGACAACCGCAAAGCTCATCAGGTGAGCCTGGTGATGATATTCCAGCGGCTTTACGCGATACTCCTGATTTGGGAACCAAGGTACGTGTACGCACCCAGGTTTTGCTGATTGGGGGAGTAGTGGGATTTGTCATACTGGCTTTGATTAGTGGTTTTTTGTTTTTCGTCACTGCACCCAAAAAAACCGCTGATTCTCAAACTTCACTAGCACCTACACCACCAGAATCTAGTAATTCCGTCAATCCCCAAGGTAATAGTGGCGATGCTCTTTTGGGACATTTGACATACCCGGAAGCACCTGAGTCAGAACTAGCACCAATTAACGCAAATGGACGGATCAAAATGCGAAAAGCTGCTGCCGAAAAGTTTCAGGCAATGGCACAAGCAGCGCGGAGTGCGGGTGTAATTTTAGTGCCAATTTCTGGCTTTCGCTCGGTAAAAGAGCAGGAGCAGTTATTTTTTAATGTTAGTGCTCAGCGAAATCAAACCCCAGCCCAAAGAGCTGCCCTCAGCGCTCCTCCTGGTCATAGCGAACATCACACAGGTTATGCTGTGGACATTGGAGATGGAGCAGTACCAGCAACCAATCTTCAAACCAACTTTGACAATACCAAAGCTTATCAGTGGCTACAAGCGAATGCAGCACGCTTCAGCTTTGAGATGTCATTTCCTAAAGACAATGTTCAAGGTGTGAGTTATGAGCCTTGGCACTGGCGTTATGTGGGCGATCGCAACAGCTTAGAAACGTTCTACAAAGCCAGAAATTTGAAACCCGCTCAGATACCGCAATAAAAGCGATCGCACAGTCTAATAGAATCATCTAACTTTGTTTATTACGATACACCTGAAGTGTTTCAGCTTCGTATCATCGCACCCTCTTGGAGATTTTTTGTTAGAAAATAATGAATATATTGCCGAGAATTAAGACAAATCTCAATAAATCTCAAGTTGGGAGGTTATGCGATGTCAACTAACATTACTCAAAACCAGAGTTTGCCAACGCCTCCTGTCCCAGACTGGGAACCTCCTTTACCCCCAACAGATTTAATATTTGATGACGGAGAACCATTGGAAAGTAACCGCCACCGTATTGCCATGAACGTTTTAATCCGGTCGTTACAACAAGCTTGGTCAGACCGCAGTGATTACTTCGTCGGTGGTAATATGTTTGTTTACTATAGTCGTACTCAGGTACGAAATCGGGATTTCAGGGGGCCGGATTTTTTTGTCGCTCTCAACGTTGAAGGAAATCGTTCTCGTCAAGGTTGGGTTGTATGGGATGAGGACGGACGCTATCCTGATGTAATTGTCGAATTAATGTCCCCCTCAACAAGAAATGTAGATATAGGGGAGAAAAAGAATCTGTATGAAAAAGTTTTTAAAACTAGAGACTATTTCGTTTTTGACCCTTTTGATGCCAACTCTTTACAAGGATGGCGATTAGATGTAAATTTTCGCTATCAGCCTTTAGTTGCTAATGAGCAAGGTTACTTGTGGTGCGAAACATTAGGATTTTGGTTGGGAACTTGGGAAGGAACAATAGACCGAGAAACTGCTACTTGGTTACGATTTTATGATCGCGAAGGAAATTTAGTTTTCTTACCAGAGGAAGCAGCACACCAACGCGCAGAAGCCGAAAGTCAACGCGCAGAAGCAGCATACCAACGTGCGGAAGCCGAAAGCCAGCGAGCGGAAGCCGAAAGCCAGCGAGCGGAAGCCGAAAGCCAACGCGCAGAAGCCGAACATCAACGCGCAGAACGTTTAGCTGCAAGGTTAAGGGAGTTAGGAGAAAATCCATAGAACATTTGATATCTTGATAGCTTCTCCATATTGGGATCATCCGAGTAAAGTAGGCAGAAGTCATGTCTATCAAAACTGCTTTCAGTTTTTTCCCTTATTCTTAGTTTCGGCGGCTGTTTTTTGGGATTGAAGTCTCTGGTTTTTGATATTTACCTGGATACTTTCGCTGGAAATAGTCCTCCATAATTTGTAAGATCATCGGAGCCGCAACGCTACCACCACCACCACCGGAATGTTCAGCAAATGCCACGATCAGAATCTCTGGCTTTTCAGCAGGTGCATAAGCACCAAACCAAGCGTGATTTTGCTTAACACGACCCTTCCATGCTTCAGCAGTGCCACTCTTACCAGCCACAGGGGGAATTGTTGGCTGGTTTAAAACCTTACCTGTACCTTCAGCCACGACTTTCCGCAGTCCCTCGCGGAGAATATTTATAGTTGTCGGCTTCATATTTAAAGATTCTCGCCAGCTTCTTGCTTCTTCATTATCTTTAAGCAGATGCGGCTGGACTCGATAACCACCATTTGCGGGCACAGCAAACATGATGGCAACTTGCAAAGGTGTGGTTTGTAAAGCGCCTTGACCAATTGACATATTGATGCTGTCGCCTACAGTCCAAGGCATCTTCCAAACTTTCTGTTTCCATATTTCATCTGGAACCAAGCCTTTTGATTCTTCGTTGACGAACTCAAGCCCGGTTTTTTTGCCAAATCCATACTTGCGAGTCCATTCAATCAAAGTTGGGCCGCCGACTCCTCGACCAATTTGGTAGAAGAAGGTATCGCTACTCCACTGTAATGCCCCAACAAAACCCAACGGCCCGAATCCGGCGTGATTCCACTCTCCAAAACGAGTTCCACCAATGTTTAAGGAACCGTAGGTTTGTAGGACTGTCTTAGGAGAAAACTTACCCGATTCTATCCCAGCAGTTGCAGTGACGATTTTAAAGGTGCTAGCGGGTGGGAAGGCGCTGAGAGCACGATTAACCAAGGGATGTTCTGCACCTTGTACAGTCTCCCAATCTTTTTGGGTAAGTTTTTGCTTGGAGAAAATATTTGGGTCAAAGGTAGGGTGAGATACCATTGCTAAAACAGCACCATTCTTTGGGTCAAGTGCCACGATCGCACCATTGCGATCGCCTAAAGCTTTTTCTGCTGCCTTTTGCACATCTAGATTTATAGTCAAGTGCAAATCATTACCAGCTTTTGCCTGTTTCTCGCCCAAAACTCGCAGCGGTCGACCAGCGCCATCTACTTCCACCTGCTGACCGCCCCATTCACCCCTTAGCGTTTTCTCATAAGCTTTTTCGATGGCCATCTGACCAATCACATCGCCCAATCGGTAGCCTTCCTTTCTCTTTTCTGTTAACTGCTCAGCAGTCAATTCGCGTGTATAGCCTAGTACATGTGCCAATTCCTTGCCGTGGGGATAATAGCGAACCGCTTCCGTATGAATTTCGACATCTTGGAGTTCGTTTGCATACTCTTTCAATGCCGTAATTTGTGCTTCATTTAAGTCACGAGCAATCCTAATGAGTGAAGAAGAGTTAGCACCTGCTTCTTCTAGCTTTTTTTCCATCTCTTCTTGGGAGATGTCGAGAATTTGGGATAGACGCGATCCCACAACCGACCACGCAGGCTTAGTATGTGCCATCGGCCATAAGTACACAGATCGAGGATAGCGAGTACTAGCTAAAAGTTTGCCATTACGATCAAAAATATTGCCGCGTTCCGGGTGTTTGGGAATCAACCGAATCCGGTTCGCCTCTGCTCGCTTTCGATAATGTACTCCTTCAATAATTTGCAAATATGCCAGACGAATACTGATTCCAGTCACCATTAATAGGGTAAATATGATTAAAAATATCGGCTGGAAACTGCGTCCGACTGTACGTGTATTTTTTTTTATGCTTAGTGGGGATGGTTGCAATAAAGCCATAAGATAAAGATAATTTTAGAATTAACATTATTTATATACAATTTTGCTAAATTCTTGGCTAGTACTTAGCAGCAAAATAATTGGAACAGTCTCATAGTCATTAGTTATTTTTAATTAATACGATAAACTAGAATTTTATATTTAGTATGCTTAATATACGACAAAATTTATTACCAGCATAATTAAAATTATGGCTTTCTGGCTCAAAACCTTTGATGCAGAATCAGAAAATATTTTATTCTTCAGTATTTCAACTAAAAACTAGTGGTCTGTTGCAAAAGTTTTGAGAGGTTCGTAGTAAGCACTTTAGTGCTTAAAAAATCAAGAACTAAAATCCTTACTACAAACAGGTATGACCAGCAGAATCAATCGAACAGACCACTAGCCTAGATCCAAATGAACAATACTGAGTAAGGTCAATTGGATATGAGGCTAACTGAACCTTGATTTAGTCTCCAGTAACATTCCCTGAATTCTCAGTTTTAGCTGCTGATTCTTCCGATTGAGGCTTTTCATACTTGCCTGGATACTTATGCTGAAAATAAGCTTCCAGCACTTGTAAAACCATCGGCCCACAAACAGTACCGCCATGATCACCGGAGTTTTCACCAAACGCCACAACTACAATTTCTGGCTTATTGCTGGGGGCATAAGCACCAAACCAAGTATGATTTGGGCGACCAGCACCAGCTTCAGCAGTACCACTCTTTCCAGATGCAGGGGCAATTGATGGCACATTCAAGCTTTTACCTGTACCCTCAGTCACTACCTTCCGCAATCCATCGCGCAGAACTGTAATAGTTACGGGCTTCATATTCATAGATTCTCGCCAGCTTTTTGCTTGTTTATGATCTTTAAGCAAATGTGGTTTAACTCGATATCCACCATTAGCTGGAACAGAAAACATAATTGCCGCTTGCAAGGGTGTGACTTGGAGAGCGCCTTGACCAATTGACATATTAATAGTGTCGCCTACAGTCCAGGGCGTCTTTAAAACTTTCAGTTTCCATATTTCATCTGGAACCAAACCTTTTAATTCTTCATTGACAAACTCAATGCCAGTTTTTTGACCAAACCCATATTTGCGACTCCATTCGATTAAAGTTGGGCCACCGACTTGTCTACCAACTTGATAGAAGAAAGTATCACTACTCATAGCCATCGCCCCTGGAAATCCCAACGGGCCAAATCCGGCGTGGTTCCACTCACCAAAAGTTACTCCACCAATAGTCAGGGAACCAAAGGTCTGTAGCACTGTATTAGGAGAAAATTGACCCGATTCTAGCCCAGCTGTTGTGGTGACAATTTTGAAGGTACTGGCGGGTGGAAAGGCACTCAGGGCACGATTAACCAAGGGATGGTCTTTACCTTGTACGCTTTCCCAATCTTTTTGGGAGAGTTTTTGCTTGGAGAAAATATTTGGGTCAAATGTTGGATAAGACACCATTGCTAAAATAGCACCGTTATTTGGATCAAGTGCAACGATCGCACCTTGGTATTTTCCCAAAGCTTTTTCTGCTGCTCTTTGCACATCCAAGTCTATGTTCAAGTGCAAGTCATTGCCAGATTTTGCTTCTTTTTCTCCCAAAACTCGGATTGGTCGTCCAGCACCATCCACTTCCACCTGCTGACCGCCCCATTCGCCTCGCAGCGTTTTTTCATAAGCTTTTTCCACTCCCATCTGACCAATCACATCTCCCAGTCGATAACCTTCCTGCTTCTTTTCTATTAACTGTTCGGCAGTCAGTTCACGCGTATAACCCAATACATGTGCTAAGTCTTGAGCATGAGGATAATACCGGACTGTATCTGTATTAATTTCTACATCTTTGAGTTCGTTTTTATATTCCTTCACTGCTGTGATTTGCGCCTCATTCAGATCACGAGCAATCCGAATGAGTGAAGAAGAATTAGCACCTGCTTCTTCTAATTTCTTCTCCATCTCTGCTTGCGGGATATTAATAATTTTTTCTAAACGCGGCCCTACAACTGACCAGGATGGCTTGGTATGAGCCATCGGCCACAAATATACAGAACTAGGATAACGAGTACTAGCTAAAAGTTTGCCATTACGATCAAAAATATTGCCCCGTTCTGGTTGTTTAAGAATTAACCGAACCCGGTTTGCCTCTGCTCGTTGCCGAAGTTTTGGGCCTTCAACAATTTGCAAATATGCTAGACGGGCTTCGATACCACCAATCATTAACAAGGTAAATATGATTAAAAATATTGGTTGAAAACCACGTCCTACTGTACGTGTATCTTTTTTATTGCCTAGTGATGGAAATAAAGACATAATACCAATTCGTGGGGCTACGCCCCGCTACGTTAAACGTAATTGAGAACAGGAAGATGTAATTTGAGTTTTCAATGGGTTTTCAAGTTGATATCTGTAGTCTTCCTTCTAGAGAATTGGTACAAGATAAAAAGTTATTTTGCCATCAGTATTAAATGTATATAATTTTATAATTGTCTCAGTATTTATTTTGAAACAATGGGGTGAGTATATTAAGCAATTGTTTTTGCCGGATACAATAAACCAAAGTGTGGTAACTTAGTTTGCTTAATAGGCTACATCAATTATCAAAATAACGTAATATCACTGCATTCTACTGAAGATTATGGCTCAACCTGTCATGCAGAATCAAACGGGGATAACGACCTTTCAACCACTAGATGTTGAATTACGTAATGTATTCAAGTTTTTTAACCAAGAACCAGCGGTACACGGAATAGACTTGGATGTCAGACAGGGGGAATTTTTTAGTGTTTTAGGCCCTTCCGGTTGTGGCAAAACCACTACACTACGTTTAATTGCTGGGTTTGAAAAAGCTGACGCTGGTAAAGTTTTGATACAGGGTCAGTCAATGACTAATGTGCCGCCTTACCGCCGACCCGTCAACACTGTATTTCAAAGTTACGCTCTGTTTAACCACCTGAATGTGTGGGATAACATCGCTTTTGGACTACGGCTAAAAAAACTGCATAAATCAGAAATTGCTAGTAGAGTTCAAGAAGCTTTAAAGCTAGTGAAAATGGAAAGTTTGCGATCGCGCTTTCCCAATCAACTTTCTGGTGGTCAACAGCAACGAGTTGCTTTGGCAAGGGCCCTAGTTAATCGTCCCGCCGTCGTACTACTGGATGAACCTTTAGGAGCGTTAGATTTAAAACTCCGTAAAGAAATGCAGGTTGAGTTATCTAATTTACACAAAGACCTGGGATTAACCTTTGTCATGGTGACACACGACCAAGAGGAAGCGCTTTCGTTGAGCGATCGCATTGCCGTGATGAATCAAGGCAAAATTGAGCAAGTAGGTACTCCTAAACAAATTTACGAGCGTCCCTGCACATCATTTGTCGCTGATTTTATTGGCGATACTAATTTATTCAGTGGTGAAATCGTTGCAGTAGACTCTTCTAACATCCAAATTTTGACGAAAACGGGACTCTCAATTGTCATTAATCGTGTTGAAGATACACCAACTGAATTATCTCAAGCGGTAGTAGTGAGCGTGCGCCCAGAAAAAATAGAGCTTTCGCTTTATCCACCCAATTTGCCTGCTAACTGCTTTGAAGGAAGACTGGTCAACGTTATGTATTTAGGCACTCATGTTAATTATGTTGTGGAATTAATAAATGGCATAAACATCAATGTTTTACAACCCAATACTTTTGGTAGTTTGCCAGATCGCGATACACCCATTTACGCTTGGTGGGCGGAAACCGATTGTTTAGCTATTAGTCAATGAATAACAGACGAAAATTCTTAAAAAATTTAGCAGCACTTTCTAGCCTTTCTTTAACTAGTTGTGGCTGGAGGCTGGCTGATGTGCGAGCTAATTCTACTATTTCTGAGCAACGTGATCAACTTTATATCTATACCTGGACGCAATATACTGACAAACAATTACTTACAACTTTTAGCGCCCAAACTGGTATGAAAGTGCTTGCAGATGTGTATGATTCCAATGATGTTATGTTGGCTAAATTCCAGGCTGGAGGTGGTAGCAGTTATAGCATTATTTACCCATCTGACTATATGGTGCAGAAGATGGTTGATAAAGGTTTATTAACAGAAATAAATCACGATCGCTTAGTTGGTTTAGAGAATTTATTCCCGCGGTTTAGTAATCCTAGTTATGACCCTAATAATCGCTACAGTATCCCTTTTAATTGGGGAACAACAGGTTTACTTTACAACTCAGAGAAAATTAAAGATGTACCAGAAGATTGGGAGTATCTTTGGCAAAACCAGGAACAACTTAATAAGCGGATGACCTTGCTAAATGATGTCCGCGAAGTAATGGGTGCAGTGTTACGAATGCTGGGTTACTCTTACAACTCACAAAATGAGGCAGAAATTAAACAAGCTTATGAGAAATTGAAGGTATTAAAACCTGCGATCGCGGCTTTTGACACAGATGCTTGGCAAAATCAAATTCTGGCAGGAGATTTATTATTGGCAATGTGTTATTCAGCGGACGCAGTAAGGATTTCTCAAGAAAATCCTAAACTAAAATATGTAATTCCCCGCAGTGGTTCTTCACTATGGACTGACACTATTGTAATTCCTAAAACAGCCCCTAATCCATCTGGAGCTTATGCCTGGATTAACTTAATTCTGCAACCCGAAGTAGCAGCCCAAATTAGCCAACGTCTGAGCATTGCTACGCCGAATAGCGCCGGATTCGAGCAATTACCAAAGCAAGTGAAAGACAATATTAATTTATTTCCTCCAGACTCGCTTTTAGAAAATTGCGAACGTATTAGTCCTTTAGAAGAATTTAATGAAATTTATGAGCGTTATTGGACTGAATTAACTAGTAGTTGAAAAGGCAAAGTCAAGAGTATTAATTTATAACTTATAAATAATAAATTAGGATTGTGTCTAATCAAATTCGTCATTCTCAAATAAATTCACCAGATGATATTGCTGAAGTAGCAAAGTTGCACCGTCCACAAGGAAACTGGCTACAGCTGTTGGCATTACTTGCACCATCTGGGATTTGGTTATTGCTTTTGTTGGTGCTGCCAACATTGATAATTTTTGAGTTGAGTTTAGTACCTGACATTCGGCCTGGGGATGTAGTCAACCCCAGCGGGTTCAAAAACTACATTCGGATACTTGACCCTCTTTACTTACAAGTAATTTGGCGATCGCTCTTTTTAGCGTTTGGCACTACCGTAATTTGTTTAATCTTGGGCTTTCCCGTTGCCTATTGGATTGCTCAGATAGCACCGAGGCGTTGGCGAAACTTGCTAATAATCGGCTTTGTCTTACCTTTGTGGACTTCTTCATTACTACGCTCTTATGCTTGGATAACAATTCTTCGTCCTACTGGTTTGTTGAACACTTTACTAATTAATTTAGGCTTACCTACTTTAGAATTACTTAACCGAATTCCAGCTGTATTAATTGGTATGAGCTACAGCTTATTACCTTACATGGTTTTAATTTTATATGCCTCTCTTGAAAAACTAGACAAGCGATTGCTCGAAGCGGCAGCTGATTTAGGTGCAAATCCATTGCAAGCTTTTTGGCAAGTGACCATACCTCAAATTTTGCCTGGAATTGCTGCTGGTTCCATGCTTGTATTCATCACAGGCTTAGGAGATTTTATCGACCCAGAATTACTTGGTGGTGCTTCTAGTATGACGGCGGCGCGGTTAGTTTATAACCAGTTTTTGGGAGCTACTCAAAATTGGGGATTTGGTTCAGCTTTGAGTATGACATTAATTCTATTTGTCAGTATTGCGATCGCTGTTTTAATTAAGTTTGGTGAGGCTACACCCAAGCAATAAATGAACGTGAGTTCGACGGGTTGAAAAAGGTACAAAAAAGCTGAGACTAGAATTCAACAAAAAATACGCATAGTGTCTCAGCGGTAGAATCTATTATATATATCTCGGCTGTTATTGTTCAGGGTGTATCAATTAAAGCGTTTCTACAATAGACCTCTTGCATAAATCAGATTATCAACTGCTAAACAGAGAAATTTCTAGTTACTCTCTGCGCCTCTGCGCCCACCGAAGTTCAGATCGCTATGCGGGTCTTACTGCCCAACCGTTCTTTCAGAACGGTTGCCTTGTGTCTAAAGGACACAAGGGAGAGGCGCAAGGCTTTGCGCCTCTCGGCAGTGATACAGACCATCGGCGGAAGCCGCCGCTCCGACTTCTCTGTGCGTGAACCTAAAAACTCTATTTTCAAATATTCGTGCAAAAGGTCTATTGTTTTGAAAAATTTTGTAAGTTGAATTTAGCTATAGCCTTCAGGCTGTCGCAATTTGGGGTGTTTCAATAGTTATATCAACCAGTTTCGGTGGGGTTTTTTCATCAAAAACAGCTAAGTCGAACCAAAAAGTAGTGCCAACACCGACTTCACTCACCAAATGGACTTTACTACGATGTCTGTCGATGATGTTTCTCACAATCGATAAACCCAAACCTGTCCCTTCTAAGGTGTGAACTCGGTTTTCTACGCGAAAGAAGCGCTCAAAAATTGAGTGTTGGTCTTCTGTGGCGATGCCAATCCCAGTATCGGAGATTTCAATCCGCACCTGAGAAAGCTGACTGTGTTCGCGTGGTGTTCCAGAAGAAGAGTTTGGTTTGGCATCTAGTTGGTAGGCGCGGATTGCAACTTTACCACCTGCTGTGGTGAATTTGAGGGCATTACCGATCAAATTACCAAACACTTGTACCAACAAATCATAATTACCCATTACTAGGGGCAAATTCGGGGCTACTTCCTGAATTAGTTCGACACCTTTATCTTTAGCATTGAGTTGGTAAGTACGCAGTGTTTGCTCGATCGCTTGCGCTAAATCCACTCCATCGAAGCTGTAACTACGACCAGATTCGAGTTTTGACAAATCCAAAACATCGTTAACTAGGCGAGTTAAGCGATCAGTTTCATGATTCACAGTTTGTAGAAACTCTTGTCGTTCTTCTAAACCTAAGTCTTCACCGTAGTCGTGCAGAGTTTCTATATAAGTTTTGATGTTAAATAAAGGCGTTCGCAGTTCGTGAGAAACGTTACTAATAAACTGACTTTTTGCCTCGTTAAGTTCTACCTCGCGGGTAATATCTTGCACAGTAATAGCAATGCCTTTGATGCTTTCTCGTTGCAGGTTGAGCACTGTGGTCAAGAGAATACGGATTGTGCGCTTGGTGGGTTGATTAAGACAAATGCGGAATTCAGCACTTTCACACTCACCTGCTGCCATTTCGTACAAAGTACGGGTAATTTCCATTTGTACTGCTGAAGGTAAATGATGCAAAACATTGCTACCTACGACATCAGCGGCTTCCCAACCAAAAATTCGCTCTGCTGTAGGATTGACTAAAATCACTTGCATGTTGTTATCAATCAGCACAGCACCATCGGCGATTGTTGAAACTAGGGTTTCTAGCTTGGCTTTTTCTGCTGTAATTTCCTCAATATTTTGCTCGTCATAACTCTCTAAGCGCTCCGCCATGTCATTAAAGCTTAAAATTAGCTCTCCTAGTTCGCCCCCTAGAGGTAAATCAATACGTTGTTTGAAGTTACCGCTAGCAATTTGTTTTACCCCTACTAGCAGTTCTTTAATTGGCTTAGTGATAGTCAAAGCGTTAATCACTCCTGCCAAAATCACCATTACCCAAATCGTGATAAAAACGGCAATGGTAACATCGCGGGTGAAATTAGTGGAGATGACAGCGGTCTGATTGGGATTGATGCCGATTGCCAATACACCTAAGTATTTTTGATTGACAATTAGAGGAACAAACACATCGGTGACTGCTCCATCTGGAGTCATGTGTTGCCGCACCATCGGCTTTTCCCCATCACCAGGGTAATCTTCTGGCAGCTGTATTCGTCGCTCAATGGTGAGGGAGTTTTCTACCTGCGCGTCCCAAAAAGGAATCCCGAAGAAAATTTCCCCACTTTCGTCAGCGTAGAGCATGTAACGCACACTAGAGGTGCTGCTGTAGAAGCGTTGCGAAAACTGGGCAACCTCAGTGAGATTGTGGTCAGCAATCAGGGGGGCAACATTGGCAGCAAGCAGTAGTCCTAGGTCACGACCGAAACGGGTGTCATTCAGACGCGCATCCTGCTGAATTGTGTTTACCGCCCAGAAGGTAAGACCACTCATCACCAACGAAACTACCATTGTGGCGACAGCCAACAGCTTGGTTTGGAGGGTGAATTCTGACCACCAATTGGCGATCGCTTCTCGGATTGTTTTTAACAGAACTAGCATTTTAAATAAAGTTGTTAGCAGTTTTTGCTGTAAACCCCAACAACTAAAAAATTAACAGTTATTTTGATAAACATGTTAATTGGGAGATGAGGGAGTAGGGGATGCGGGGGCAGCAGGGATATCCCTGTTAAGGTAGTTTTAACGAATTTACCTCATTTCAGCCATCAGAGTTGATATATGGCTGAGGATTAACAGATTAAACCCCATTTTTTCGACTGGTGGCTTATGCGTAGACGCTTGGTAACAAAAATCCAACCTGTTGAAATTTGGAGCTAATTGTTCAACTCAGATTAGGGCGGCTATTAAACTTGAACTCAGCCCCAAAATATTCGTACCATCCGCTGCACTGCATTGTGAGAAGGCGCTACCGCTACGATACTACTGCAAAATCTGTGTACTGCCGCAGCTTAGGTTCATGGAATGCCAACACTATATCTTCCTTGCTAACACCTGCACGAACTAGGTCAGTTGCGATACCATCTTCAGTCCAATCTTCCTCGATCCAGAATTTACAATCTCGAATCCGAACGTAGACGGTCATACCAGTAATTCGTTCGCCATTTTGCCAACCAAGGTTCATCCAAATATAGTGACCTTTTGGCTCATCCATAATCAAGAATGTTTCGATGTCTGGATTAGGACGACGGTTACATAGTTCTACATACTTCATCAGGATATGCTTAATTATCTTGGGATACTCAGTTAATTTATCCATTGTGTGATCTGCTCTGTATCTGTATCGACGACAATGAGTGGAAGTTTATGTTTGTGGAGGATGAGTTGAATCACATTCTGGTTGAAAAAGCTTTTATAAGTGATCGCACCAACAGCAAGGTAAAGTTTACGGTCTGGTGCTGTTTCCTCTAGAAGATAACGGTAGATGTCATACTGACCGAGAGCCTCTTTCAAGTCTTGTATCTTTGATGCGCCGACAAAGCTTTTCACTTCAACAACAAGTTTTTGCCCATCTCGTTCAGCTGCAATGGGGCGTTCAGCACCGAGATCAGCGTACAACGTTGTTCTTCGATACTGAATTATGTAGGGGGATCGTCTGTAATTGCCCAGCCGTCCTTCATAAGTGCGTTCTTTACCGCGTTATGAATAATGTCTAACTTGGGCAGATCTTAAGTATAAGTCAGCCTCGCTGCCTAATGGAAATCAGTGCTAGCCCTAAAGCTGACATCAGACTGCATTTAGATTGGATGCTTTGAACTTTAAATTAACTCACTCAAAAACGTTACTTTAAACGGGGGTTTGCTCCCCCTGCTCCGCACTCATTACTCGATGACCGATATCTCTACGGTAATATATTCCCTCAAACTGAATATGTTTAATTCCGGCGTAGGCTTGAGCGATCGCTTGCTCAAAATTTTCTCCTATACCAGTCACATTTAATACTCTTCCCCCATCAGTTACTACTTCTTGCTGCTGGTTCAATTTCGTACCTGCATGAAACACGGTTGCGCCTGCTGTCTCTGCCTCTGAAATACCCGTAATCACCTGACCTTTCTCATATTCGCTTGGATAGCCGCCTGATGCGGCTACGACAGTGGCAGATGTCCCCTCTTTCCAAGCTATGGGTGGCAACTCACCTAACCGCTGCTGTACGCAGGCTAGAAGCAATTCTTCTAGGGGTGTTTCTAACAGTGGCAAAATTACCTGGGTTTCTGGATCGCCAAAGCGACAGTTAAATTCTAGAACTTTAAAATTGCCATCGGGTGTAATCATTAACCCAGCGTACAGCACGCCTCGGTAGTCAATGCCTTTAGCTCGGAGAGTGGCGATCGCTCTTTCTAATACCTCTGTTTGAACGCGTGCCATCAACTTTGGCGTGGCAATAGGTGCTGGAGCGTAAGCTCCCATTCCACCAGTATTTTCCCCTGTATCGCCCTCACCAATCCGTTTATGATCCTGAGCTGGCAACAAAGACCGGATCGTTAACCCATCAGTCAATGCTAAAACTGATACCTCTTGCCCAATCAAATATTCTTCAATGAGCACAAATTTACCAGCACTGCCAAACTGTCCTTGGAAAATAGCATCAATGGCACTCTGAGCCTGTTCAATCGTTTCGGCAACTATTACACCTTTCCCCGCTGCCAAGCCATCAGCTTTGACGACAATCGGTGTCCCCTGAGTTTTCACATAGGATTTTGCTGCTGCTGCCTCCGTAAAAACCGCAGCCTGTGCTGTCGGAATTCCTGCCTCCTGCATTAAGGCTTTTGCCCAAGCTTTACTCGCCTCAATCTGCGCTCCTGCTCTAACAGGCCCAAATACCATCAGCCTTTTGTCTTGGAGGTAGTCGGTGATTCCCTTAGCCAAAGGCACTTCTGGCCCAACTACCACCAGAGAAATACCGTTTTGCGAAGCATACTGGCTTATGCCTTCAAAATCATCTACCGCCAGAGGCAAGTTCTGACAACATTCCATGCTTGCTGTGCCTCCATTCCCTGGCACACAGACAACCTGCTCAACTTGCTTGGATTGCAACAGTTTCCATGCTAGAGCGTGTTCGCGCCCCCCGTTACCGATAACTAAAACTTTCACTGATTTCCTCGTACGTCCCTTGCAAAACGAGAATGCCTTAAGGCTGCTCGCGGATCAATTTTTCACCAATTCTTATACTTATGCAAGCCCCATCTGACTTAAGTATAGAAGCACAAACCAATATAACTGGGTTAAATTGCTCGTATCTATTAACTTGCCTTAGTTATTGAATTTATGCTGTATTTACTCTTAATATTTAACTGAGCAAACTAGTATATTGATATTTTTCATTAATAGCAAAACCTCAATAAATATACTGAATATCTTTTAAATAAAATTATAAGATTTAAGTAGTTTTATGAGTTGTTTGACTGGTTAACTGAACATTTAAAAAATAATCTTCAAGTAATGACGATATTGATGACAAGTATTAACCTGTTAATATTGTGACTAAGAAAATATCAAAAAAGTAATAGACATGGTTAAAGTTATCGTCACTGGAGCCGCAGGGTTTATCGGTTCTCAACTTATAGAAACATTGTTGCAACAAGAGCAAGAAGTCCTTGGGATTGATGAATTTAATGATTACTACGATCCGATGTTAAAGCGTAAGAATGTTGCACACTTGCACTGGCAACCTGGCTTTACATTAATCGAAGGAGATATGCAATTTTTAGATTGGCAGACACTTCTAAAAGATGTTGATGTAGTTTACCATCAAGCTGCACAGGCAGGTGTAAGAGCGAGCTGGGGTCAATCTTTCCGAGGTTACACCGAACGCAATATTAACGCTACACAAGTTTTGCTAGAAGCAGCAAAGGATGCTAAAAATTTAAAAAGGTTAGTGTTTGCCTCTTCGTCGAGTGTATATGGTGACGCGGAAACATTACCTACTCACGAGGAAATTTGCCCCCAACCAGTTTCTCCTTACGGCATTACTAAGCTAGCGGCTGAGCTTCTGTGCGGACAATATCACAAAAATTTTGGCGTGCCTTGTGTATCATTGCGTTATTTCACAGTTTATGGCCCCAGACAGCGCCCAGATATGGCATTTCATAAATTTTTTAAATCCATTTTACAGAATGAGGCAATTCCTATTTACGGCGATGGGCAGCAAACACGAGAGTTTACGTTTGTGAGTGATGTCATCGCCGCCAATTTAGCCGCGGCTACTGTACCTCAAGCAGTAGGAGAAATCTTTAACATTGGTGGTGGGAGTAGGGTAGTTTTAGCGGAAGTTTTGGACACTATTGAAGAAATTGTTGGGAAACCAATCAAAAGAAACCATATAGAAAAGGCGATGGGAGACGCCCGTCACACAGCGGCCGATGTATCTAAAGCTCAGAAAATTCTGGGATATCAGCCGCAAGTCTCACTCAGAGACGGACTAACCCAGGAATGGCAATGGATAAAGTCGTTGTATTGAGGTTGTAAAAAACTCTACCCCCTTGGGGGTGGAGTTTTTGGGCATGGGGTATAGCGAATGTTTACTCTGCTTGCTTCCTTATCTGTCCTTAGCTTCTTGGACTAAGTTAGCAATCGTTGCAATTAATTGGGCTGGGTCTATTGGCTTTGAAATATGCGCTTGAAAACCTGCTGAAATTGCTTGCTGCTCGTTTCCTTCTCCAGCATAGGCTGTAAGAGCGATCGCTGGAATTTGCCCTCCTTGTTCTGGAGGCAGTAACCTGACTTGTCTAAGCAGCATATAACCATCCATTTCTGGCATCCCGATATCGCTTACTAGTAAATCTGGTCTTGACTGTGCCAAGGCTGCTAATACCTCTGCTGCTGATGACACAGCCCTGACTGTTGCTCCACAGCCTTCAAGGATGAAGGTAACTAACTCTAAAGAATCAGGATCGTCATCTACAGCTAGAATTTGAAGATTATCAAAACCTGAAGGATAGGCAGCTGTTGTATTACTTTCTTCACTACTTACTAGTGAATCGGTAACTATCATAGGTAAATTTACAATAAAGGTTGCTCCCTGACCTTCTCCTAAACTTTCTGCCGATACAGTTCCACCATGCATTTCTACTAAATAACGGACAATTGCTAGTCCCAATCCCAAGCCACCAAATTTTCTAGTTGTTGCGCTATCGGCTTGACGGAAGGTGTCAAATACATAGGGGAGAAAATCTAGACTGATGCCTTTGCCTGTATCTGTAATCTGAATCTGAGCTTGGGAACCAATTGGCTTTAAATAAACCTCAACTTGCCCACCTTCTGGAGTAAACTTAATCGCGTTGGAAAGCAGATTCCAGACAACTTGCTGCAAGCGCCCCGAATCCCCAAATACTTGACCAACAGTAGAATCAAGCTCGGAGTGAATTTGAATTGATTTTACCTCAGCCGATAGCCGCACTGTTTCCATCGCGGCTCTCACAATTGTTGCTAAATCAACTGGGCAAACATTGAGGCTTAGCTTACCTCGCAAGATGCGGGAGATATCCAGTAAGTCTTCAATGAGTTTAGTTTGTAACAGAGCATTCCGTTCAATGGTTTCAAGAGCAAAAGCAGTCTTTTTTTGATCAAGCTTGTTACTACGCAAAAGTTTTGCCCAACCCAAGATAGGATTTAATGGAGTTCTGATTTCATGAGACAGAACAGCGAGAAACTCATCTTTAATTCGATTGGCGTCTATTGCTTGCTGGTAAAGGCGAGCGTTATCAATTGCGGTAGCTGCTCGTTGAGCCAGTGCTTTAGCCATTGCCAAATTGGTTCTAATGTAGCGACGGTTCGGTTGGTTTGTCAGAAAAGTAATTGTACCTAGCTTGCGATCGCGAGCTACTAGCGGCACAATCATATAGGATTGAGTGTTGATCTGGCGCATCAGTCGCAGATGTTCTAAATCCTGTGTCATTGCCGATAAAAACGCATCTGACGCATCACTAACTAACTGCGGCTTACCTGTTGTAAGCACATTACGCACGCCAAAATCAGCATCAATTGAATTGGAATAAAGCCGTCTTAATACAAGCGCTAGGGCTTCTATTTCAGGAGTTACGGCAGCAATAATTGGTTCCTCAAAGACTCTAAGATTACTTTCGACAACATCAA
This sequence comes from Komarekiella delphini-convector SJRDD-AB1, assembly GCF_014831675.1. Classification (GTDB taxonomy): domain Bacteria; phylum Cyanobacteriota; class Cyanobacteriia; order Cyanobacteriales; family Nostocaceae; genus Komarekiella. Next base: position 25,485 of record NZ_VJXY01000048.1, read on the forward strand.
TAAAACAGCAATCAGCTAAAGTGGGAACCACTAAGTTAGCCAAATTTGTCAGAGTCGCATGGTAATCAAGGGAAGATGCCAATAGTCGGCTGGCTTCAGACAGTAAACTATAATTTTGCTTCTCAGCTTCAGCTTCCATTCTGGCAGCGTGTTCACGGATTAGCAGTTGTTCTCGTTCTAACTCTGCGTGTTTACGATCGCTAATATCCTCTATCAAACCGTCAATAATGGCGTTACCACTCATTTGTGTGAAGGTTTGACTGACACGCACCCAAATCAAATTACCATCTGCTCGTCGCAGTTGCATTTCGCGATCGCGCACTTCATCAATTTGTCGCAATTGGCTAATTAACTGAGCATGGTCTTCTAATTGAAAATAAGGCTCTATGAACTGACTCGTTTGCTCTTGGGGCAGTGTTCCTAGTCCAATCAGACGCAGAAATGCTGGGTTACACTCTAATAAAGCACCGTCCAAACTTGCCCGATAAATCCCAACATTTAAGCGATTGAGCAGAGTTTGGAAACGCGCTTCTAAATTCGCGGCTTTTTGACGAGTTTCAACTTGTTGTAAGGCAGAGCGAACTGCGGCGCTCAAGCGTATCTGATGCTGAGGTGACTTAACAACATAGTCATCCAATCCAGACTTCATTGCCTCTACTGCAATCTCCTGAGTACCGCTGTTGGTGAACATAATCACTGGACAGTCAGGATAACGCGCCTTAGTTGCTCGTAGCACTTCTAAACCATTACTCCAACGCAATTGATAATCGGTGACAACCAAGTCAAACTGCCCCCTTTCTAATGCCTGAGCTAGTTCTTCTGCTACAGCAACTTGTTCTACTTGGAGGTCAATAAACTCTCGTTCCAGTTGTCGAATTGCTAATAAGCGATCGTTTGGGTTGTCATCAATCAGGAGAATGCGTAACATTTGGCTACAAGTCAGAATCGCATTAATATCATAAGTGCAAAAACAGGCTAAAAAGCTAGAAACACGAGACTCTTGCATCTGATGCTAGAAAATTTTGTGTCCTGTTGCCCAGTTTTGATGCTTTCCCAGAATGTAGTAAAAATACTCCCACAGCGCCACTTTCAACAAAACATTTTAGGAATTCGAGGTTTTTGTAACTTTTGATACTTTTTATCTCAATGCCTTTTGATATTTGTAATCTTGAGTATAAAAAACTAAGCACCAACAACTACTAGCAATTGGGTAAAAATTAATAGCTTCTAGGGTTCCGGTTTAACACTTTTGCAGTTAAATGACTGGTCCAAGAGAAGCACCCAGTTTGGAAAAAACTGGTCACACGGCGGGAAAAAAGCCCGGGAGGTACATAGCAGAATATTATCTGTTATGGCTTACCCGGGCTATGGTTTTGCATTGCAAATCTTAAAATTTCAACTTCCCGAAACATGACTGAACAATCTTTTTCTGATTCCAATTCTCCTTTCCAACCACCTTCCACGCAAGCGGGTCGGGCGTTGGAAAAAGAAGCACATTTACCGCTAACAGGCTGGCAGCAGGAAGTTTCCAAAGGACTAGAATATGGGTTAGAAGCAGCAGAAAGTATCCACGATCGCTCGATTCCCACCTTTTCTCGCGGCGAACTACCCCATTTTGCTGGGATAAATACTTTCTTAAAAGCACCGTATTTAGAAGATGTGCGGAAAGTTGGTGAATATGACGTTGCGATCGTTGGTGTACCACACGATTCGGGAACTACTTATCGACCCGGAACGCGTTTTGGCCCCCAAGGAATCCGCCGAATCTCTGCATTATACACCCCTTATAATTTTGAATTGGGTGTAGACTTGCGCGAGCAAATTACTCTATGCGATGTCGGCGATATTTTCACCATTCCAGCGAACAATGAAAAGTCTTTTGATCAGATTTCTAAAGGTATTGCACATATCTTTAGTTCTGGTGCATTCCCCATAATTATGGGAGGTGATCACTCAATTGGCTTTCCTACAGTCCGTGGTGTTTGTCGTCATTTAGGCGATAAAAAAGTGGGTATTATTCACTTTGATCGCCATGTAGATACCCAGGAAACAGACCTGGATGAAAGAATGCATACTTGTCCCTGGTTTCATGCCACAAATATTAAAAATGCACCAGCAAAAAACCTAGTTCAATTAGGAATTGGTGGATGGCAAGTACCGCGTCAAGGTGTAAAAGTTTGCCGAGAAAGAGCCACGAATATTTTAACAGTGACAGACATCACTGAAATGGGGCTAGATGCAGCCGTCAACTTTGCTTTAGAAAGAGCATTAGACGGTACAGATTGCGTTTATGTCAGTTTCGATATTGACTGCATTGATGCTGGATTTGTCCCCGGAACTGGTTGGCCGGAACCTGGTGGATTGTTACCGCGTGAGGCGCTGTATTTGTTAGGCAAAATTATCCAAAACGCACCTGTTTGTGGACTAGAAGTTGTAGAAGTTTCACCGCCTTATGACATTAGTGATATGACATCATTAATGGCGGCACGAGTAATTTGTGATACGATGGCGCATTTAGTTGTATCAGGTCAATTACCGCGCAAAGAAAAACCTGCATATATTCATCCCGCAGCAGAACCAGAGTTAGTTGAGGAATGGAGGTAAATTTTGCACGAAACTGACATGACAAAGGCACTAATTTTAACAGTAAAAGATTGGTGGGAATCCCAACCTGAGCGACCAGAAATTTCTCAAGTTCATTTAATTGTTGGGAAGTTCACTTGTGTTGAACCTGTAAGTTTGCAATTTGCTTTTGAAGTCCAAACGCGTAACACCTTTTTGGAAAAAGCAAAACTGATAATTCAGGAAACACCACTAATTGCATTTTGTCATCGTTGCCAACATGAATATTCACCACAAATTGGTTTACAGTACGCCTGTCCTGAGTGTAATTCTCCAATGGAGGATATTCGCTCAGGTAGAGAGTTAAAAATTGACAGGATTGAATACGCTTATGCATCAAACGTTTGACGCGGTATTAGGAATTAACTTGCTCCATGCAAATCAACAAGGCGCTGACCACAACCGAGCGCATTTTGATAAATGGGGAATTACCTGTTTCAATATGATGAGTAGTCCCGGTGCTGGAAAAACAGCACTACTAGAGCGCACCCTTGCGGCTTTAACTAATGAGTTAAAAATCGCTGTCATTGAAGGCGACATGACAACTGATTTAGATGCAGAACGCTTGCGGAAATATAATGTTCCTGTAATTGCGATTAATACAGGTCGTTCCTGTCATTTAGATTCCAAAATGGTAGCAGGCGGGATTCACCAACTAGAACACGAATACAATCCTTCAGACTTTGATTTAGTGCTAGTGGAGAATGTTGGTAATTTAGTTTGTCCTGCTGAATTTGAAGTAGGAGAACACGCCAAAGTCGCTTTGTTAAGTATTACTGAAGGCGAAGATAAACCATTGAAATACCCGATTATGTTTCAAGAAGCAGATTGTCTGTTGATTACGAAAACAGATTTAGCTCCCTATCTAGATGTTGATATTAGCCGTATTGAGGCAAACGTCCGCCAGATAAATCCTGATGTTGAAATTATTCGTGTTTCTACTAAAGCAGATGAGGGATTAGAAGTTTGGTTTAATTGGGTGCGTACGCAAGTTTTGAAGCCACAACAAAATTCTCTATCTACAGCAGCAATCCTCAATGTTGTACATATTCATTAGTAATTAGTAGTGTTTCCATACTTCACAAATAGGTCATTATCTCCATAAACCAATAGTATTTGGACACGCTATTTACTAAACTTCCAACCTCTTATAAAAGCGGTTAGCTAAGGTATTTCCATTTCATAGCATTTTTAAATAATTCGTGAAATGCTTTTTTCTCTTTCTTGGCGTCCTTCTCTACGAGATACTGCGCGTTGGCGGAGCCGACGCACCAGAAGGCGTCCTTGGTGGTTCGTTATAAAGAAAAATAATTTCCACAACTCAAACACGATTGCTATATCTTCTACCCATACAGGTCGATTTCAATTAACTTTATAACAACATAGACGTAAATATCTCCCATCTTCAATTTCTTACAACGAAGCGTTAAGTCAGAGTTAAATACAATGAATGTTCGCAAATTATCATCTCTGTTCACAGTCTTTTTACTCAGTCTTGTTATCGCAATCAGTTGTACTCCCAACCAACAAAATTCCACGCAGAGTAATTCTACTAACTCAGTTAACACTGCACCAATTCAGGTTGGTTTTAGTGCTTGGCCTGGTTGGTTTCCGTGGCAAGTTTCTCAAGAGCAAAAGTTATTTGAAGCAAACAAAGTTAATGTAGATTTGAAGTGGTTTGATGGCTATTTAGATTCTATTAATGCCCTGCGAGCCGGTCAACTTAACGCCAACACCCAAACCTTGAATGATACGATTAGCTCAGTTGCAGCAGGTTCAGATCAAGTAATTGTTTTAGTCAACGATAATTCAACTGGTAACGACAAAATTATTGTTCGAGAAGGAATCAACAGCATTGCTGACCTCAAAGGTAAAAAAGTTGCTGCTGAAGAAGGAACAGTTGACCATTTTCTGTTATTGCTGGGTTTGAAAAAAGCAGGTTTAACTCAAGCTGATATTCAATTTCAACCACTAGAAACAGGCGCAGCAGCAGCAGCTTTTGTGGCTGGTCAAGTTGATGCAGTTGGAGTTTTTGCACCTTTTACAACAAAAGCTTTATTACGTTCTGGTAGCAAAGAATTATTTAGTTCTAAAGACTTTCCTGGTGCGATTCCCGACCATTTAGTTGTCAATCGCAGACTTATTAACGAACGTCCGCAAGATGTACAAGCTTTAGTGAATACTTGGTTTGCTACTTTAGATTTCATCAAAGCCAACCCAGACAAAGCTTACGAAATTATGGCGAAACGCGCCGGCGTCTCAGTTTCAGAATATAAAGCATACGACGCAGGCACTAAAATCTTTTCACTAGAAGACAATTTGCAAGCTTTTAGTCCCGGTAAGGATATGAAATCCTTGAGTTACGCTGCTGGGGAAATTAGTAAATTTCTTGTTGAAGCTGGCTTGACAAAACAAGCACCTAATCTTAATCAAATCCTTGACGATCGCTTTGTCAAAGCTTACGCCGCGAAGCAGAAATCATGAACCAATACGCTGAAGACTTACAGGAAATAAACTCTAAGCATCCTCAGAAAATATTACCACAAACCGTTTTTTGGCGCATCGCTGAGGATATCCCGAAAAACTTGGCTTGGACTTTAATGTTTTTGTCCATTACTGTCCCGATATTTATCTGGTGGATTGTTTCTAATACTGGATTAATCCCGCCTTTATTTCTTCCTACTCCCAGTCAAGTTTGGAGTGCATTTCAAAGACTTTTAGCAAGTGGCGATTTACAAAAAGATATTGCTTTTAGCTTGTTTCGGGTCGTGGCTGGTTTCTCTCTGGCGGCAATGGTTTCTATCCCTTTAGGTACTTTAATGGGGACTTTTGCTAGCTTCCGAGCATTGCTAGAACCAATCATTGGTATTGTCCGCTATATGCCAGCCCCAGCTTTTATTCCTTTACTAATTCTATATCTTGGGCTGGGAGAAACTCCAAAAATAATGCTGATTTTTATCGGCACTCTGTTTTTTAACACCTTAATGGTGATGGATGCAGTCAAATTTGTCCCTAAACACTTATTGGAAACTACTTATACTTTAGGAGGTCAAAGAAAACAAGTTTTACTACAAGTTATTTTCCCATTTATTCTGCCTAATATTATTGATGCTTGTCGGGTTAACATGGCAGCATCTTGGAACTTAGTGATTGTTTCGGAATTAGTAGCAGCGACAGAAGGTTTAGGTAGGAGGATTAGCGTTGCTCAAAGATATCTCAAAACTGATGAAATCTTTGCTGGATTGATTGTTATTGGCTTGATTGGTTTAGCAATTGACCTTTTGTTTCGATTGTTACTGCGCGTTTCTTGTAAGTGGGCTAAAGATTAGACAATTTGTAATTTAAAAACGCTTTATGCATTTAGAAGTTAATCAACTCCACAAACAATTTAAAACTAGACGCGGTTTGTTGACTGCACTTAAAGACATCAATTTGCACATAGAAGAGGGAGAGTTTGTCTGTGCAGTAGGAGAAAGTGGTTCTGGTAAGTCAACATTGCTGCGGTTAATTGCGGGGCTAGAGACTCCAACAGCAGGGGAGATCCTAGTTGATGAGATGCGCGTAACAGGGCCGGGGTGCGATCGCGGTATGGTATTTCAAAGCTACACTCTCTATCCTTGGATGAGTGTGATGGAAAACGTAGAATTTGGCTTAAAGCTGCAAGGCGTGTCTAAACTAAAGCGACGACAACAAGCCGCTTATTATTTAGAAGTCGTGGGGTTGTCGGGATTCGCTAAAGCGCTACCACAAGAACTTTCTGGTGGGATGAAGCAACGAGTAGCGATCGCTCGTGCTTTAGCATCAAGACCCAAAATTTTGCTCATGGATGAACCCTTTGGTGCGTTAGACGTGCAGACAAAAGAAGTCATGCAGCAATTTCTACTAGAAATTTGGCGTAGCACAAATACTACAATTTTTATGATTACTCACGATGTTGAGGAAGCAATTTTTCTATCTCAACGCATCTACGTGTTAAGCGCCCGACCAGGCACAATTAAGCAAGAAGTGCAAATTCAATTGCCAAGCAAATCTGATCCTCAAGTCAAGCGTTATCCCATATTTCAGAAATACAAGGATGAAGTAATGAGTCTATTACATAATGATGGGGTGCAGTTAAGTAACAGCACAGAGGCACTACCTTTAATAAACTAAACTATTTAGCACTTTTAACACCGCTAATTTTCAAAACATCACTCATAGTTGCACAGTAATTTGGTAGATTAAAACTGCTAGGATTAATTGCTTTTTCATAAGTGAAATGCCGATCATTCATGCAGAATCTATCCCAAGCAGCCATCTGAATACGAAATACAGCAATAATCAAATTAGCCAACCCTAAAGATAGGGGAATGCGAAAGTAAATCTTTTTGCCCAGATAAGCACAAACTTCTTTCAGTGCTTGATTAGCAGTTAACGGTGCTTGACCTAAAACAAAGGAGCGTGGTTGATTTATTTGGGGAGGATGATCAATCAAATATTGTACTACAGTAGCAATATCTCGCCCGTGGATAAAGTGGAAACTGCCGTCTACCTTCAAAAAGCGAATCAAATTAACATATTTTGTAACTTCTGGAATGCCAGATGTGACAGGAGAATAGGGTTTATTGGCATCGCCGCCCACAACTAAAGTAGGAAAAACAGTGGTAATTTTGGGTGCGATCGCTAACTTCGATTTTTGATGCAAGCATTGATATTTGGAACGGATATAATCTGTACCAATTTCCCCTGCTTCTTTTAATGGTTTATTGTGGCGATCCAAAACACTAGCTGTAGAAAAATAAATTACCTGTTCACATCTCTCTGGATTGAGCAGGTTCAGCAACTCTAAAGTCTTAGTTACATTAATATCAAATGTCTCATCACCACCCCAAGCTGTGGCTGTGAGTACTGCTATATCAATTGTTTGCAGCAAATCAGCAAAATGGCTAATTTTTTGCATATCGCCCTGCAAAACGGTGATACCTGAACGTGCTTGAATATCAACTTGCAGTTTCTTGGAATTTCTAACTAGTAGAAATAACTCATGATTTGTATTTTGAATTAAAGCTTCTGAGATATAGTGACCAACACAGCCGCTTGCTCCGGTGACTAAAATCCTTTTCTGGCTCATGGTGAATGTTTTAAAAGTTAGGAGTTAAGAATGAAGTTAAATGTTCCGCAACAGAGATCATTCGTACTGTGCAAGGCATAACGGCAAAAGTGAGCAGCAAAAGATTAAACCCAAGTGAAGTGCTCTGGACATCCATTCCTAATACGGTTCGGTTAAGATCCCCCCAACCCCCCTTAAAAAGGGGGGCTTTTTCTGATCTTTACCCCTTTTTAAGGGGGTCGCCGCAGGCGGGGGGATCTCATCCGAACCGTATTGCATCCACTCCAATGCGTTGTTAGACTTTATCTCGCATTCAACATTTCTTTAAAAGCTAGATTCTCAATTTTCTAGCAGCATCTCAATTACTTCACGTAAATTTTTGTGTAACTCATCCCAGGTTTCACCTTGAGAATGCGCTCCAGGAAAACCAGGAACGTAACCGAAATATAGATTTGTATCAGAGTCGCGTTCGACGATCGCGCTAAAAGTTCTCATAAAAAATTAACTGTAAATATCAAGAAAAGCAGAGGAGCAGGGGGAGAACATGATCAATAACCCCTGCCTCCTGCCTCCTAACCCCTAACTCCTGCTGCATCAAGTTGTTTTGCCGTTTCAAAGAAGAAAGCGACATTTTCCTCTGGAGTTTCTGGGAGTACACCGTGACCAAGATTGAGAATGTGACCCCAATTACCAGCTTTGCGAACGGTATCCAGGATGCGATCGCGGATAAACTGTTTGGAACCAAATAACACTCCTGGGTCAAGATTTCCTTGCACTTTGACGTGTTTGCCTAATCTGGCTCGTGCTTCTGCCATATCTACCGCCCAATCTACGGTGACGACATCAGCGCCGGATATTGCCATTCTTTCCAACACACCCGCGCTACCGCTAACCAGCAAAATCAAAGGTGTATCAGGATGGGTTTGCTTGACTTGCTGGAAAACTCTTTGCTGATAGGGGAGAGCAAAGATGTCATAATCTTGAGGACTCAGTTGTCCTGCCCAAGAGTCGAACATTTGCACAACTTGAGCACCGCAGTCAATTTGATAACGCATATAAACAGCGATCGAATCTGCTAATTTAGCTAACAATTGATGCAGTGTTGTCGGGTCGGAGAATGCCATATTTTTGATGACGGAGTAGGTTTTGGAACCTTTTCCTTCCACCGCATAAGCCGCTAACGTCCACGGCGCACCCACAAAGCCCAACACAGTTGATTTGTTGCCCACCTCTTGGCGCAACGCCTGCAAAATTGTTTTGATAAACGGGACAGATTCTTCTGGTTCTAAGGGACGCAGGTTATCAATTTGTTCTTGAGTACGGATGGGCGAGAAAATAACTGGCCCTTTACCTTCTGCAATGTCCATTTCAATGCCCAAACCGGGCAATGGAGTCACAATGTCGGAAAATAAAATTACTCCGTCTGGCTGGAAAGCTCTCCAAGGTTGCAAAGAAACTTCAATCGCTACTTCGGGGATTTCCGAGCGATCGCGAAATGAAGGATACTTCTCCCGTAAGTCTCGATATGCTTTCATATATCGTCCCGCTTGTCGCATCATCCATACGGGGGGACGATCTACTACTTCACCACGAGCAGCCCGTAAGAGATGAGGAGTCGTTGAGGAAACACCCATTTATCACTTCATCCTAAGTCACTTTTTTATGCCACTGTTTAGCTTATCATTCTGGGATTACGCTTTTTCAGCAGGTTCACTGCAAAAGTACTATTCGTTTCTTTACTAAACTTTATATGCAATCTGACTCTAACAGTCCTTATCAAGTTGCATCTACTAACAGCGATTCCAAGCCAGGAAAATTTTTGATTCCGCGCTCCCACAGACAAAGGTTCTTTATCCAGTTTACCTTGATGAGTATCCTTGGATGGGTTGTGGGTGGCATTGCCAGTATAGCGTTAGAAAAAATTATTCTAGAAAGCTTGTCTACAGTAGTTCAACAGCCAACATTGAGCGTTTTGATCAGATTTATCAGCAATGTTGTATTTGCAGTGATTTTTGCCGCAGACCAAGCGTTAATCATTTACGGTTACTTATCGGGTCGGCTGTGGATAATTGCTACCAGCGCAGGCTGGCTGATTACTAACAGCGTTTCTACAAACTGGATTAATTACATTTCATCGATTGCCTCATCATTAAATGAAACTTTATCTCCTGAATCAACCCTCATTTTTGGGTTTTTGTCAACCATTGCATATATTATTTCGGGCATTTGGTTAGGTCTTTGCCAATGGTTGGTATTAAGACGATACACAACAGGCGTTTGGTGGTGGAGTTTTCTTCCCTCAATCTCCTTCTTATTTATCAGTATCTTGATTTGGTTACTTTCGCTCATACAAGATTTGATCCCAGAAGCAAGTCGTACTAACGTACTGCATTGGAGTGGACAAGGATTTGCAGCAGTAATTTTGGGAGTTATACCAGCAATTGGCTTGTGTACCTTGAAAAGAAACTCTCATCGCCAGACCAGAATTTCTCAGGAGTAAAAAATCATGTGAGTCGTCTGACCATGATACGAATCATCGCTATATAGATAAAAATTTCGGAAGTTAGAGGTAGTCTTTCATATAAAACGAATCTAGAAATCAATACGCTAGTATCTGGATAATCTGAAGTTGTTGAACGGAGGCGGATTTATGTTTCAAAAGATTGCTGCTCAGATTGCTTTTTCTGCCTCATTTCCATATTTTACAGTCTTAAGCGTTACTAGCATAGCGGTCATACTTGGCTTGCGCTGGTGGAAACAAAAGAACACTTACAAATCTCTACACTCGCTTCCCTCTCCTCCTAGACACTGGCTGTTAGGAAATATCCCTCAAGTATTAGCAGCAGTAAAACAGAAGAAATACTTCCAATTATTGTTTGATTGGAGCCAGCAGCTAGGGCCAATGTATATCTTCTGGACTGGCTATCCAGTTCTCGTTTTAAGTAAGCCAAAAGTTATTGAAGACACTATCGTAAATGGGATGAGAGACGGTAGCCTAGTTAGATCCCAGCGAGTGAGCAAAGCTTGGAACGATATTAGTGGGCCGATTCTTTTAGGGCAAAACGGGGCTGAGTGGCAGTGGCGACGCAAGGCTTGGAACCCCGAATTTAGTTCTAGCGGTCTTTCCAAATATGTTGAAATTATTAGCCAAGCTTGTGAACAAGTAATCGAAAGGCTTAAAGAAACTGCTCCACCAAAAGAAGTTCAGGTAGATCCTCTGTTTGTAGAGCTGACGATGAGGGTAATTTCCTGTTTAGTATTGGGGATTCCTGTAGATAAAAACAGCGCTAGTCATGAAGGGCCACCCCTCGAAGTTCTCAAGGTGTACGAGGCAATGGCTATTGTCGGCTATCGGTTCCTACGGGTAGCGACTGGCGAGAAGAGATGGATGAAATATCTGCCAACTAAAAATTCACGAGATTATTGGGCAGCAAGGCGATATTTAGAAGAATTTCTTACTCCCAGAGTGGACTTAGCTTTACAGATGAGAGAACAAAACAAGACTGACCTAGCACAGGTAAGTCCTTTGTTTCAAGAATCAATGTTAGTGAAAATAGCTGCCAAAGAACCCAAATACAATCGGGAAACACTCATAGCAGAAGTTATTGAATTATTAATAGCTGGTACTGACACCACAGCTCATACTTTATCCTTTGCAGTAGCAGAGTTGTACTTAAATCAACGGGTTTTTCAGCAAGCACAGGCTGTGGTTGACCAAGCTTGGCAAAGTCAAGGCGGCGTTAATATAGAAACCTTAAAGGAATTGACTTACATTCGCGCTATTATCAAGGAGACTTTACGCCTTTATTCAGTCGCCTCCGGCTCGACTTCATTGGAGGCACAACGTGACATTGTTGTTGAAGGTAAGCTTATTCCTCGTGGTACAAAAGTATTTTGGTCAATGCTTGCTGCTGGACGAGATCCAGAAGTCTATTCTCAGAGTGAGGAATTTCTGCCGGAACGTTGGTTAGACAAGGGTACGGAAAGTAGTTCACTTCCAATGATAGACTTTGGCTCAGGTTCTCATCGTTGCTTGGGAGAGCATCTGTCAATGCTGGAAGCAACGGCGATGCTAGCACTATTGCTGCGCTACTTCGACTGGGAGTTAGTCAACGGCCGTTCATCTGTGCAGCAGTTACAGCAGAACCTTTTGATTTATCCATCCGATAGAATGCCGGTGCGCTTTAGGTTGAGAAAATAGGAGTTAAGCTTTCTATAAAGTTAGGACTTACGCAATAACTCTCTGAAACTCTTATTTCTTCTCTGCGTTCGCGTAGCGTGTCGTAGACAGACGCTCCGCGAATGTGTCCTTTGTCTTGAGAAGTTCTGATGCCTGTCTTGAAAAGTTTCCTGCGGAAGGAAACCCTCCCGCAGAACTTTTCGCTACGGCGGGCTGCGCCAACCGATAGCGCAGCGTAAAGCCTTCTCTTCGAGAGGCTTCGCCTTAAGCGAAGCCATGCCGCAGGCTTTACGGCATGGCTTCTCTTCGAGAGGCTTCGCCAACGCTTAGAGCGACGTAGGAGCGTCGGAAACCTCCGCTCAGACTTCTCACTGCGTCCTTGGCGGTAGCCTGCGGCTAGCCGCTCCGCGTCTACGTTTTTTCATGATTTTGCGTAAGTCCTGAAAGTGTAATTTCCTGTTAAGCCAATTTAGTCAAGGTATTGAGTTATAACATCCAATATTCCTTGATTTGCATCTAAAGTTACTTCCACACCCACTGGCAAAACTGCATTTGGCCCGTCGTGACCAAAAGGCAGGTTAGAGACAACAGGAATCCCTAAATCGCCTAAGCGATCGCGCAAAACTTCCTCTATGCTAAAGCTAGGCACATTTGGCGGTGCTTCACAGCGAGTAAAACCGCCTAAAGCAATCCCCCGAACTTTTGATAAAGCACCACTTAGCCGCCACTGCGTCAACATGCGGTCGATGCGATAAGGTGCTTCTGTGACATCCTCAATTGCCAAAATCACACCATCAAAATTTGGTTGAATTGGTGTACTTAAAAGATGAGTCGCCACAGTGAGATTACCTGGTAGCAAAATCCCAGTAGCAATACCGCCGCCCCAACCACAACCTTTAAGCGCGGCGAGAGGACGCCCTTCTACCCAATTAAATAATCGCTCAATTGACCAATCTGGCTGATCGGCGAGAGTTGTCAGCACGGGGCCGTGAACGCTGGAAATCCCTATGTTGTAAAGGCTCCACAAGAGAGCGGTAACATCAGAAAAGCCAATTAACCACTTTGGAAGTATAGAATCGCCTGAGTGCCAATGCCAATTTTCTAAGATCCGGGTACTGCCAAAACCACCTCTGGCGCAGAGAATACCGCGACAATCTGGATCTGTCCAGGCTGCGGCTAGCTGGTTACGGCGGTTTTCATCTGTTCCAGCTAAGTAACCCCATTTGTCATCTATCTTTGGGATGATTTTGACTTTGTAGCCGCGCGATCGCCAAATTTCTAAACCCTGCTCAAATGCCTCCAATTCTCGTAAAACACCACTAGGGGCAATAACTTGTAGCAAGTCACCAGGTTTGAGAGGCTGTGGTAATATTTCAGATTGCATGAATAAAATTTAAAATGTCAAATTGTGGCGAGTATTAATCCCACATTAATTCAAGGTTTGTTTGGGCTTGTTTCAAAGCTGTTTCTGGAGATGCGCCTAACATAGTGGCTTCGATGGCTCGACCCAAACTTTCAGACAGGCGACTATACTTACGTATAATCGGTCGAGAACCTGATACAGACATTTGGTCAAGAAAGACTTTCATAACAGGTTTTTGCTTGAGAAATTCTTGGTAAGCTTGACTTTGAACAGATTTCAAATTTACGGGTAAAAAACCTGAGCCAATACTCCATTCAGTTTGGAATTTTTCACTGACAACATATTCTAAGAACTTCAAAGCTGCCTGTTCTCTTTTATCTGTAGTTTTCATCACAAACATATTGCCACTAGCGAGCACACTTGCTGCCTGGAGATTGCCAGGAATAGGAAATACATCATAATCAACTTTACTTTTCATAATGAATGTCCAAGGCCCCGTTATTTGCATAGCAACACGACCGGCAATGAAGTCATCTTCTTCGTATCCCCGTTCTGGTGCAGAGAATTTAGTAGAGCCGTCTTTAATTAAGTCTTGCCAAAATTGTAAGGCTGCGATCGCTTTTGGATTGACCAAATTGGGATGGTTATTTTCTACTACTGTTCCACCACTACTTAATAAGAAAGGAAACCAACTGAAGACTGTCCATTCTCCTTTACCAAAGGGCATTGATAAACCGTACTGATCTGGAGTGCCATCACCATTACGGTCTATTGTTAGTTTTTTCGCAACTTGCCGCAATTCTTCCCAGCTTTTTGGCAACTCGGTAATTCCTGCTGCTTTAAATAGATCTGGTCTATAAAAAAGACTCATATTACCTGCAAATAAAGGGACTGACCAAATATGTCCATCCAATTGCATTTCACCAAAGCAATTCTGAATAATTTCTGACTTGAGTGGCGATTTATCTAACCAATCTTCTATAGAACGAATCGCTCCAAGTTCCACAAGCTGACCTGTAATCTGGGGATTGAAAAATAAGATATCTGGTGGAACATTACCCACAACTGCGGCTAATACTTTGGGCATCTGTTGATCAAGTTGACCCGCGTAGATAGATTCCAACTGAATATCAGGATGAGTCTGATTAAATTGGTCTACCAGTTTTTGGAATACATCCCGATTTGCAGGGGGATTAATTCCTTGCCACAAGGTTAGATGAATTATTCCACTGTCATTTTGTGTTTGACTCTGACAGCCAGATAACAATAGTAGAAAGACACTCAAGACAATAGCCAGCAACGAAGTCCGGCAAAGAGAGCCGATATGGCGAAGGTAATTTCTGGTTTTCGGAGCAAAAAGGGTAATAATCATTTACATAATAATTAATTTTGTTAAAGCTTTAAAAGCAAAAACATGTACTCTCTAAAAACCATTTTTTTTAGAAATGATAACATCATTTGCATAGTATCATAAGGTAGTTTATATTAATTTTGGTGATCCACTGATGCTGACCTCCCTTAATCAGCCTTTCTTAGATAACTATTGGCAAGATTCATTTAATTTAAAGCAGCATCTACAAGAGTTTTTGCAATTAGATTCAGAAACACTAGAGACAAGATTAAAGGCTGGTCAACAACAAATGGCTGAATTAGGCCATAAAGATTTTGACTGGGAAGAAGCAAGTACTTTTTATCGTGACAAGGTAGGAGAAGCTTACTTATTTGAACTGGGAGCGTGGCATCTAACAAGTCATGATTATATTGGAGATACACTACGATTAATTTCCGATCATGCCCAAGGTCGAGTGTTAGATTTTGGCGGTGGTATTGGGACTCATACAATTGGCGCTGCTCTTTGCCCTCAAGTTGAACAAGTGATCTATTGCGATATTAATCCTGTTAATCACGAATTTGTTTATTCACGAGTCAAACAAATGGGGTTGAATGAAAAAATATTTTTTTGCCATGAAATACCTCCAAAAGAGACTTTCGACACAATCATTTCCTTTGACGTTTTAGAACATTTGCCAGACCCCAGCCAGCAAATGCTAGATTTCCATCAAGCTCTGACACCTGAAGGTAAGATTATTTTAAACTGGTATTTCTTTAAAGGTTTTAATCAAGAGTATCCCTTTCACAATGACGACCCTAAAGTAGTAGACACTTTCTTCCGCACAATTCAGACTAACTTCTTAGAGGTTTTTCACCCTCACTACCTTACAGCTCGTTGCTATCGTAAATGGGTATGAGTTTAACTATTTCCGAAATCGCATCTAAGATCTAAAATCTTGTGGAACCAGTTTTCAAAGCGATCGCCTAATGCTTGAAGAGAAAATTCTGTCTCTGCTTGCTGGCGACAAGTGTATCGGTTAATTTCATCAAGGCGGGCGATCGCATCTATCAAACCAGGAACACTATCAGGTTCTACCAAAAAGCCAGTTTTGCCATCTTGGACAATTTCCGCAGGCCCACCCCGGCGATAAGAAATCACTGGTACACCACAAGCTAAGCTCTCAATTGTCACATTTCCAAATGCTTCCACCCAATGAGGCGTCATCAATAAGGCGCGACATTCACCCATTACCTGCTGCATTTGATTTGTTGATAAAAACCCCAGATATTCCAAAGGTGCATTTGGGTAATCCTGACAAATTTTTTGCCAGTACAACTCATCCTGAATTTTACCCATAACCTTTAGAGGAATATTCGTGCTTTGCGACGCTGCTACCGCATCCTCCAAACCTTTTTCTGGTGCAATTCTACCTACCCAAGCTAACTGCTGCTTTGGTTCGCTGCAAAAATCATACAGTGATAAATCAATACCGTTACTTAAATAAGGACACTCCTGCTCAAGCGCGAAAGTAGCAGCTTGCGTTTGTGTATGAAAGCCAATCGTACCGGGAAACTGCTTGACTAATTGTTTGATAATTTGGTCTAAAGCATTACTCAATGAACCCATACTGACTAAATGGGCGATCGCACAGCCAAAAAAAGGTGTAAGGTAAAACGGCAACCAATCGTAAGCAAAGTTCACAATCAAGTCATAATCACCTTGAACCTGACGAGTATAATCCCACATATTTGCCAGCAAAGAATTTTCCGGCATAGTAATCGGGGCTGTGCGTTCCTGACTTTGGGCAATGATTTGTAAATTACCAGGAATTTGCACCAACGGTAGATCATTCCAACTAGAACCAGCGGGGGCGACGATTTGCAGTTGATGTCCTCGCCGAATCATTTCTTGGGCAATATTATATAAACTCAATTCCACACCGCCACCCATACCGCTACCCAGAGGTCCAACAGGAGTAGAGACAAAAAGTAATTTCATTTTGGCAGAAACAGTCATCCGCAGAGAGTATGAACAGTAGAGTTATACTCTTATTCTCTGTGCCTCTGCGTCTCTGCGTGATACTAATTCATACTTTCACTCAGCAACACCAATTTTAATTCCTTTTATTTGTCAACTAGCCCCTCAGACTCAACCACTGAAATGTAAACTTGCTTTGAAGTAACTTGTTGAACAGCCACAGATAATGTCTCAAGTGGTTCTTCACAGGAACAACTTGCAACCCCATCCCTTGGTTTAACAGCCAAAGTTATTAGAGGCTCCTTAGTAAACAAGGGACATGAGGGCAATTGCCATTTTACAGTTGATATATTCAAGTCTTTGATTAATCCAGTGCCGATATCCAGCAGCCAGCCGTGAACCATAGGTGCTTTTTGATCGTGGAGTGCTTTACGCATAATAGAAGTTTGGTACAGATTTTTAACCTGTGCCAAAACATTGATTTCCGCCAAGCGATTCAGACGTTCTTTTCTAGTTGGTAAAATATCAATTTCGTCTTGTTTTTGTAAATAAAGTTCTCGAATTGGATTCACCCAGTTATCAATAATTCCAGTTGTTCTCCCTTCTAATGCCGCCTTAATTCCGCCACAATCATAGTGCCCGCAAATAATAATGTGTTCAACTTCTAGATGACAAATTGCGTATTCTAAAACAGCTAAAAAGTTAATATCCGTCAAAGAAACTTGATTAGCAATATTACGATGTACAAAAAATTCTCCGGGTTCGGTGCGGGTAAAATTTGTTAAGGGCAGACGACTATCAGAACACCCAATGTAGAGAAAGGGTGGTTTTTGTCCACTACTCAACTTTTCAAAGTAGATTGGGTCTATAGCTAGTTTTTCTGCAACCCAAGCCTGATTATTTTCCAGGACTTCGTTGATGTTGTGATATTTCATCAATATTTCCGGGAGTCGTCTATAATCAATATTTTATATTATTCATATTTATAGATAGTTGATAAATTTAACGTAATCTTAAGCTATAAAAATTTGCCTTTTGAAAATAAAGTCAATAAACTTACAGTTAGTGCAGATTAAACACTATTAAAAGCGATACCACTGAAAATTGTATGGTCAAAAGATTGAGATTTAGTATACTGCTGTTAGCAATTATGGGATTGGCATTGCCATTCAGTGCCAAGGCAAGTTTTAACGGTAAACTTGCGGTAGAAATTGATGGATTAAAGAACAAACAAGGACAAGTCTGCGTTAGCATCTTTGCCAGTAGTCAAGGGTTTCCTAATAACCGCGATCGCGTCTTACAAAAACAGTGTATTAAAATTACTGACACTCCCTTACTAGTTAACTTTGAGAACTTAAAAGCAGGTAACTATGCTGTTGCTGTCATCCACGATCAAAATAATGACAGTACTCTCAATCGTAATGGCCTTGGTATGCCCATCGAAGGCTTTGGGTTTTCCAGAAACCCAGAAGTTCGCACGAGTGCGCCCAAGTTCGGCGAAGCCGCATTTTTAGTAGCAGGGCCAAACACCAATATTCAAATCCAGTTGAAGTATTTTTAGGCTTATTGTCGTGAATCTTGGTGTGAATCTTCTGGTAAAATCTTTTGTTCAGACAAGGCACGTATTCGATTGATCTGAGTCAAAGCATACCTTGCTGTCGCCTGCACTTCGGCATCGGGATCTTCTAGAGCATGACGTAACACCTGACTCATTTGACTTACCATGTCATAAATACGAGTCAGGTCACGAATCGCATTTTGCCGCACTTGTGGGCTTGGATCTTGCATTGAAATTGCTAAAGCACGGTTCATCGGTTTGAGTGTACGGACGCCAATTTCTGCTAAAGCTGCCAAAACTAAGCTAGTTTGTTGAGAATCTGTATCAACCATCAGCTCCATCAATGGCTGAATTGCCCGTGAGTCTCCCTGCTGACCCAAATCCCAAATAGCTTTGCGCCGCTTTGTTGGGTCGTGACTACCTAAGTCTTTAATCAACTCGTCAACAATATTAACCTTAGCAAGACGAGAAGTTTTGTCTGGTAGCAGCAGTTTTGTAGGTGGTGGTGTGTGTGAACTAGTTACAGATGTATCTTGATGCTGATTTGGTGTCGTCTCTGATGGTAACGGCGGTACTACTGGGTCTTTATCAGCTTTACTGAAAGTTTTGCTATCTAAAGTTTTGAAATTTTGGGCTAATCTAACCTGACGCACCCATTTCATCAGATAAAGCATTGCGCCAATAGCCCCCAAAGACCCAAGCCCCAGTAATAACCACCAAACTAAGCCTCGCTGAGTTTGCTTGGGCTTAGCAGTTGATTGGGAAGTGGAGATAGGAGCAGCAAAAATTGGAGAATCAATAATCGAAGAAGTAACAATTGGATTTTTTACTACCAAAGCTGCTTGCAGACTCCGCTGAGTTGTCACATCAGCAATACCATCTACTCTTTTTAAACCCTTTGCTTTCTGGAATTTAGCTACAGCCATTCGTGTACTGGTGTTGTAGCGTCCATTTACCCCACGATTGTAGTATCCTAACTTCTTTAATTGGGTTTGCAATGCCTGCACATCAGGCCCGCTAATACCGGGTTTGAGAACAGTTTGCTGAGCAGTTGATATAGAACTTTGTGCAAGTTTTATGATTTTAGGTGCAAGGTTAGGTGTAGCTGTACTTGCCCGTGGGTAAACCAGGCAAGAGAAACAGGTAAATATTAAGATTGAGGAACGGCGCAGCCTCATAATTTTGGAAGTCTCAGCCTGAACGTGCTTTTGAAGTCATGGATACAACAATAACTTCCAGTGGTGTAAATGTTAACTTATAACGTGACACAAAAAATCTTGTCAGTATTCAGTTGTCATTAGTTACTCCTTTCCCCATCTCTTCATCTGTTGTTGGTTAAGGCAAGATTTCTGGTTCAGATTCTCTCACAGTTAGGGTTACGGGATTTAGCTTATTAGCCGATGCTTCTAAAAGCTGTTGTTGCTGTGTAGTAGTTTTTTCGTTGACAGTAACCGTGTTATTTTGCCCAGATAAGGTATCGCGTTGGTTGATGAGATAGATGCTGATTAAAGTCAGGCCTACTCCTATCCACTGCAACGGGCTAAGAACTTCGCAGAGGAAGAGATTACCAAAAAGCAGAGCAAAGATAGGTGTGAGAAAAGTGAGGGAACTGAGACTGGTGAGACTACCACTAGAAGCGAAGTAGAAAAATAACCCGTAGGCGATCGCACTGCCAAATATGGTAGCGTAACCTAAAGCCACCCACTCAGACGCTCCAAGATTCTGCCACTGTTGAGATTCAACAACTGATGAAATTCCCCATAACGGTAATCCACCTAAAATCATGTGCCATCCTGTCGCAGATACCGGGTCAGCATATCTACAGACAAATCGGATCATCACCGTTCCCACAGCCATTGACAGCGCGGCTAACAGCATTAACCACTCACCACTAGCAAATAAATCTTGCCAGTTGCCTAGTGTGATATTTGCACCGGAGTCAAGCAAATTTAAGATCCACTCATCCGGCAAACCAATTAAACTAATGCCTGTGACTCCCAATCCTAACCCCAGCCATCCCCAGAAACCGATGTGTTCCTGAAATAGCCACAACGACAGCAAAGCGACAGCCAAAGGTTGCGAGTCAATCATCACAGACCCTAACCCAGCACTAGTTCTGACTAATCCCTCTGCCAAAAAGCCTTGAAACAGCGTCCCATCCACCAAAGCAAATAAGGTAATCCACAGCCATGCTGACCAACCTTTGGGCTGGGGTCTACCCATGAATGTTGCTGCGATTAAAATTAACACCCCAGCTGGTAGCAAACGCACTCCCGCCATGAATAACGGTGTCGTGTGGGGTATCACTCCTTTCATCGCCACCATTGCCGTTCCCCATAGGAAAAACGGGGCGATTAACAATAGGGGAGCAAAGGGAAGTCGAGACTCACTGAGTTTCAGCTGCATGGGTTTGCTGATGCCTTTATTTAACAAGCGTAAAAATTGCTTTACCCAATTTTACCGAATTATGTAGTTTTGTGTTCTCTTTAGCGTAGCCTCTGTCTACAACACGCTCCGCGAACGCAGATAAGGCAAGAATATTCAGATTGGAACGAGGATTCTTTTTTCCCCATTCCCCAATCCCCAGTCCCCAACCTTCGAGAGAGACAATCATCACCTAGAAAACCCAAAATAAAAATATTCCTCTTCACTTGCAAAGAGGGATTCTGTCGTAATTGGGGGGAATTGAGTAGACATGATATGACATAATTTTTTGTTTAACCTTTGTAAACTGCGATTAATCGCATGGCAAATAACAATACAGGAAGAGACACTTATGGGACTTTTTGATCAAATTCTTGGGGCCGTCGCTAATCCCAATCAACAAGGTAGTTTGGGGCAACTGGGGAGTATCATCAACACTGTAGATCAGTTGAGCAATAGCACAGGAACAGACCCTTCTACTATTCAATCAGTTTTGTCAGTTGTAGGTGGTCAGGTGCGTTCTGCTTTACAACAAAAGCAAGCTACAGAGGGTAATGAAGCAGCGCAAACTTTAGTGAATCAATATGCTGGGAATTCTCCTAACCCCCAAGCCGTTAATTCGCTATTTTCTCCTAACATACAACAACAGGTAGCTGACTTTGCTGCCCAGCGCACGGGGTTAAATGCTGGCACTATTCAACAATTGTTGCCTCTACTTGTGCCTATTGTGCTGAATTTCTTGAAATCTGGTGCGAATGCTCAGAATCCCCAAAGTGGTGGAAATTCAGTACTCAATTCTTTCTTGGATGCAGACGGAGATGGCGATGTTGATATTGCTGATGCTATCCAGTTAGCTAGTCGCCATATCAGACGCTAAATGAAAAGGTAGGAAAGCGGAGGGGCAAGGGGAGCAGGAGGGACAGATATATTTTGGAATGTCAAAATGAATCTTTGATACTCTGTTCATCCACCTTTGAACTGGATTCATCCATCTTGGAACTGGATTCATCCACTTTTGAACTAGATTTATCCATGTTTGAACTAGATTCATCCACCTTGGAACTGCGTTAACGAGTCTTTGAGCTTTGTGGACAAGCATAAAAACTCCACTCCTCTGCCCCTCTGCTTCCCCCACTCCTATACTCCCAAACCTCTCTTCAAAAAAATATTATCTACTAGCCTCTCTGTAATGATATCTTCAGCAATGAACGCTACATCTTGCAGTCTAAACAGAGAGATAAAAGATGTCCTCTACAAACTCACCGCCCCAACTGAAACGAGAGTTAGGGGTTGCTGGTGCAACTCTAATGGGACTGGGTTCGATTGTTGGTACGGGTGTATTTGTCAGTATTGGAATTGCAGCGGGGATTGCTGGGCCTGCGGTAATTCTGGCGGTAGCAATAGGGGCAATTGTCGCTACCTGTAATGGACTCAACAGCGCTCAGTTGGCAGCAAATCATGCTGTTAGTGGTGGCACTTACGAATATGGCTACAAGTATCTCACCCCCGCCTTGGGCTTCACAGCCGGCTGGATGTTTTTGGTAGCAAAAACTGCTTCAGCTGCAACCGCTGCCTTGGGTTTTGCCGGCTACTTGCTAAATGCCGTGGGTTGGAGTTCCACTTGGACTGTTCCTATAGCCCTTTTATCTGTAGTAATTGTCACGCTGGTCGTTTTAAGTGGTATCCGGCGATCTAATGTTGCCAATTCTGTGATTGTCTCAGTAACTTTACTCTCTTTAGGGTTCTTTGTCCTAGTTTGCTTACCAAGGGCTGCTGAGGTAGGGATGGACAATTTAACACCATTTTTTACAAGTTCACCAGGGGCGATACTCCATGCTAGTGCCCTGATGTTTGTCGCCTACACAGGTTATGGTCGCATTGCCACAATGGGGGAAGAAGCACGTTCCCCAAGGGAAACTATTCCGAAAGCCATGATTGTCTGTCTGCTATTGACAATGGTGCTTTATATAGCAGTAGCAGCAGTTGGAATTGGGGCTGTGGGAGCAGATGTCTTAGGCAATGCCACTTTACAGACAAAAGCCGCTCCTCTAGAGGTAGCAGTCCGCAGTGTTGCCGGTTCGGGTGCTGCCTTTGTCTTAGCTATTGGGGCGATGACGGCGATGTTGGGTGTGCTACTGAACTTAATTTTGGGTTTATCGCGTGTATTACTGGCAATGGGACGCCGCTCGGATGCTCCAAGATTTTTAGCGCGTCTTAACCAACAACAGACAACGCCATACTGGGCTGTGCTATTTGTGGGAATAGCGATCGCTCTGTTAGTACTGTTAGGCAATGTGAAAACAACTTGGTCGTTTAGTGCCTTCAGTGTCTTAATTTACTACGCAGTTACCAACTTAGCAGGTTTACGCCTCACCTCATCTGAGCGACTCTATCCTGTATGGGTGGGTTGGATAGGTCTTTTATCTTGTCTTTTCTTAGCTTTCTGGGTGGAATCTTCGATTTGGCAAGTAGGTTTAGGCTTGATTGTTGCTGGGTTAATTTGGCATAAAGTTCGGCAGGCGATCGCGCGCTCGGCGTAGGATTATTTTTAAATCTCCAAATATCTCTCATAAGAATGAAATTAATTACTAACTATAGATAGTGGTGTTAGTAGTTTAGGATAGCTAAAGTTATTTAATAGTCCAGCATTACACTGTTGTTGAGTCACGATCCTAATCTTGACGTTGCGGTGCTGGCGATTTTCTGCCTATCTGGGTAGTCTGGATTGCCTTAACTAGACGTTTCATTAGCACAGCGACAGACACTAGCAAAACAGATATGACAGATATGAAAGCAGACGAACTCCTGAAAAACTATGCAGCAGGCGTAAGAGACTTTACTGCTGTCAACCTGAGTGAAGCAAATTTAAGGGAAGCTAATCTTAGTGGAGCAATTTTAGATAGAGCCATATTAGACGGAGCTAATCTGAGCCATGCTAACTTAGCGCAAACCAGTTTGATTGAGGCAGACCTCAACGGAGCAAATTTGAGCTATGCAAACCTCAGTGGCAGCAATTTAGGTGGAGCCATCTTGGATGGAGCTATTCTAGATGGAGCATTTCTAGATGGAGCTAATTTGAGTCAGGCTGACTTGACTGTTGCCAAACTCATTCAAGCAAGCCTGAGCGAGGCGGAGTTACAAGAGGCAAACTTGAACGCTGCAAATTTAGATGGAGCCGATTTGAGTGGAGCAGATTTAACTGTAGCCGACTTGACTCAAGCGAATCTCACCCAAGCCGATTTGAACCAGACAAATTTGAGCGGAGCCAATTTAGATGGCGCAAATATAGAAGGAACAATCCTAGATGAAAACTCTTGACCATACAAGTGTGCTGAGTGCTTATACCAGTTTCCGTTAAACGTGAAATATATTTTTTTTGTAGACACACACGTACAATGGTTTTTTGTAGAGGCGTTACGTTGCTAGAAATTAATGTAGAGACATTGCATTGCAACGTCTCTACAGGATTTAAATATATCGTGATTAACGGCAGTTTTTTAGGGTAAGTTACGCTGTCGCTAATACACCCGACAAAAGTTACAGGTTATTAAATCCCCGTGTTCCTAACCATTTCCGCTAGTCTTCTTTCCTACTATCCACACAGGATCACCTGCTTTGATAGCACCGAAGTTAGCTGTTTTACTGCCGCTATTAGGCATATAGTATGGTGAAGGCAAAGCTCCTGAAAGTTTGAATTTAGGGTCAAGCTTCGTTGCCTGAGATCCCGCTGGTTTGATGTTGAAAAAGATGTTATTCGCTACACCAACCGACGCTCCCAGCGAATTATTGATTTCGTCAGATGAGTTATAGAAAATGTTATTACGAATCTCCTGATTATTACCATCCCCTTTAAAAAGACGGAAGAAAGGATCTTTTGAGTTTTTAGCATACACTGTGTTGTTAGTAAACTTGAAATTGTCCCTTTTCTCCCTAAAATGACCGACTATAGTAGGGCCACCTGTTTTTTCAAAGATGTTGTGATGGACATTCAAGTTTTGAAATTTAATTCCAAACGAAGCAAGGGGATAAGCACCTCCGCGAATATAGTTATGGTCAAATTCGATATTGTTGCTAGACACCTCGCAAGCATATAAGGGATTATCTGGCCCATACCAGAGATTATGATGTGCGTGGATGCTAGTTGGCTGTTTATTTGCAGGGGATGCTAATGACAGCGTACTGTTAAAGGTAGAGTTATAAATCTCGCAGTTGTAACAGTTTGCGTGCCAAAGCTCCAAAGCCATTTGTGGAGTATAACCGCTTCCCCAAGCGTTCCATTTATCGACTTTAATATCTAAGTTGTAAAATTTGACATTCCTTAAATCACTCTCTTTAAACTTGGAACCGCTGGGTTTCCCTACCCAATCCTCGCTAATTGTTCTCATTCCTCCGCCACCACGTTTTCTGGTGTCGATATTCATGTCATGCAAATTAACGTTTGTCAGGTTTCCGATGCCAAAAGCGTGTGATTGTTTGCCGCCTCCACCAGCAATCCGATTGTTATAAGAACTATCTGTAATGGTAATGTTGTAGATGTTGCTACCAGATACCCTCTCCATATCAATCGCTGTAGTAGCGTAGCCATTGAATGCCAAATCGTGAATCGTCAATTTATTGGCATCTTGAATATACATACCCAATTCATAGGCACGATTTTTGCCATCAAATTTTATGCGGCTAATAATTATGTTTTTAACTCCAACCAGCCGCAATTCTCCTGTGAGAGTAGTCGAATTAACTCCTGAACCGACAAGGTTGATTCCTGATGGTACTGAAACCTTTTTGCCTACATCAAAAGTCCCGGCTCCAATTTGAATAGTATATCCCTGGTCAGGAGGAACAGATGCGAAAGCTTTGTTCAGAGTACGCCAAGGTGAAGACTGTGTGCCTTTAGCTTGATCTGACCCTTTGGCATCTACGTAATAGTATTTAGATTTGGAGCTAGTACGACCTGCAATATACTGCTCAGGAATACCCGAAGCTTGCTCAGAGCTACCTGCTAAGGCTTGACACAAAAAAGCTGACACATCACCCCGACTAGCTAGTTTATTGGGTTTGAGGGACTTAACATCGGGATAATTGACGACAAGATTTTTTTCGGTTGCTGCTGCTATTCCAGCATAGGCATAGCCAGGAATTGTTTTTGCATCAGTAAAGTTATTATTTAGCGTTGTAGTGGCAAACTGAGTTGGAGAGTAATTTAAGCCACTAGCCAAAGCTACTAAAGCTTGAGCGCGAGAAATGTTTTGGCTGGGATTGAATACTTTACCGGGATAGCCTGACAAGAATCCTGTTTGAGCAGCTGTTTCAATCGCATTGTAGGCCCAGTAATTCGAGGGGACATCGACAAACTCAACTGAATTACGAGTCTTTTTTGCGTTGGGGAAAGCCTTATTAACCATTGCTGCAAACTCAGCTCGAGTCACAGAGGAATTTGGTCGGAAAGTACCTTCTGGATAACCACTGATAATACCTTTGTTAGCCAGTTGTGTGATACATGATTGAGACCAGTTACCTTGAATATCTGTAAATTTAGATTGAGCTAGTTTAGGAGCTGCTATTACCAAATGCGTAACAGCACTAATCACTATTCCCAATCCAACTAGTAAAGCAAAGCCAGATTGCCATTTGCGGACTCTAATCATTAAAATTATTACCTCAATTCATATTTTTCTGGTTTAAGCAGATACTAGTGCCACTAAAACATTCTAGAATTTTTTTTCCAATTCCTTGGGGAATGTATTCAAAGATATTCCTTTAAGCAATCACCGCAGATAGTGCATATATGTGATACATAGTAACAAAATTAAGGCTTAGGAAGTTTGGAAGTTGAACTGAAGCCGACATTGAGGCAGTAAAACAGTTCTTCAGTAAAGCACGCAACGATAAAAGTATGCAGTTATTGAAGAAATTAGCAACCACCACAAAGGTACATTTAGGAACAAAGTAATTGAGCCACGTTAAAGAGGAATTGTTCTACATCAAAGGTAATTACTTAGCTATTTAGGTATTTAATGATAGATAAGATTTAGCGATCGCACTGATCAAGGCAATGAAAGCTAGTAAGTAAGTATAAATAAACGCAGGTTTGTAGTCAGGGCTTCAGCCCTTAAAACCCCTTAAGTGATAGCTATAATGGTTGAAATAATTTAAATCTCATAGTACCAAATATCTTCTTCTCGCAGCACAATTCGATGCAGAGAGAGACGATCAATCAAGCCCTCCTGCTCAAACTGCCCCAGAATACGAGTAATTGTCACACGAGTTGAACCCAACATTTCCGCAAGGTCTTCATGAGTCAGACGCATATCTATTAAACGTCCCTTCTCAACTTCCGAACCAAACTTTTTGGATAACCATGCCAACAGCTTGATTAACATAGTATCCACTTTTTTATAACTACGAATAATCATCAATTCTTCAGCCTGTTGGATGTGAGTAAGTAGAGTTTCTGTTAGTTGCGGCCACTCTTCTAAAGGTAAGATGATCGCTTCAACTTTAGTCAGGCATTCTATCTGATGGGGTTCTAATTTTGACAAAGCTTTACCGACGATATCTCCAGGGCCCCACAATCCCAGCGCAACGGTTGTACCATCTTCTAAATAGGTAAAAGTCCGAACAAAACCCGCTTCAATTTTCCAAAGATTATTTTCATGTTCTGGCAAGAACGACCGACGTGTAAAAAGCTGCTTGGAATTTTTATTGAGTGGCTGAGCAAAGCTTGAGTATAAAGACACCATAATATATAAAACTATTTTCCGATAAACTAACCGTAGTATATATATATCAGGTTATGGCAAACTATTGTCTCCTCTACGAGACGCTTCTCTACGTTCGCGTAGCGTATTGTAGAGAGGCTCCGCTAATGCATAGCTTTCTTAAGAGTAGGAGTAGGCAGGGGAGCGTAGCCCATTAGGAATTGTAATTATTCGGTTACACCCCTGAAAATGCCTAAATTCCCGCACCATCCAGAAAATCTTCAATCATCCCATCAGAATTATTGCTTTTAGCTTTGTCGGCGTGTCCATCACCAACTTCTGTTAGGGACATTGCTGGAGATTCCATCTGCTCGAACTGTTTTTCTAGAGCTTTTACTCTTTCAAATAAAGCTCGAATCACTTCAGCTTCTACGTCCCGAACTTTATCATGATCCAGAACATTGCTACTCAAATTGTTCTGGCGAGTCACACGTCCTGGAATCCCAACTACTGTGGTGTTGCTGGGCACATCTCGCAACACTACCGAGCCTGCTCCAATACGGACGCGATCGCCAATTTGAATGTTACCCAATACCTTCGCACCTGCTCCCACAACCACATGAGAGCCTAGAGTTGGATGGCGTTTGCCACTTTCTTTACCAGTACCGCCAAGGGTAACACCTTGATATATCAGAGCATAATCACCGACAATTGCTGTCTCGCCAATCACTATTCCCATACCGTGGTCAATAAATACTCCCTGACCAATTAACGCCCCAGGATGGATTTCAATTCCAGTTAAAAACCGACTAATGTGGGAAATCAATCGAGGTATGAAAGGGACTCCCATTTTATATAGCCAGTGTGCCGTTCGATGGCACAGTAAAGCTTGGAGTCCAGGATAGCAGAACAATACCTCCAGCCAATTACGGGCTGCGGGGTCACGCTCAAAAATAGTCCGTAAATCAGTTAGTAGCATAGTTTCCAATTGAGATCATCATTGCTAGGTGAAGCTCGGAAAAGAAATTCAAATAATTTCCAAAAAGATTAGGCCATTGTTGGGGATTTTGTAAGATAATCTACGGTAAGACGATAGATTTATAGTTTATTTGTGGATAGTGGGATGCTATCACATCCGATACTTTGAAAAAATTAATTTAGCACAAAATGCGATAAATCAATTGACTAACCGTAGTATATTGAGTACAGACTTGAATAGCCAAAACTACGCTCTCCTGGATCTGTCTTCCAAGGTTGAATACGCGCTACTGGCACTTTTAGAACTGGCAAGCCATCACGGCAAAAAAGTTCCTCTGACCATAAGCGAAATCACTGCCAAGCAACCCATACCCGAACGTTATTTGGAACAAATTTTGACCAACCTCCGGCGTACTGGTGTGGTGCAGAGTCAACGCGGCTCTAAGGGAGGTTTTGTTTTAGTTCGTGAACCTTGGCAAATTACCTTGCTGGAGATTGTCACTTTAGTCGAAGGTGAGCGCAAAGAGAAAGAAAGCTCTGAACCTCCCACTCTCGAAAGGTCTCTAGTTTATGAAATCTGGGAGCAAGCTAATGCTGCTTCGATTGAGGTTTTGAGACGTCATACGCTCCAGGATTTGTGCCAAGAAAGAGAGGCTCGTGCCCAGCAGAGTCCAATGTATTACATTTAGTCAAAAAGGAGTACCAAATATGGGGATAGCGAAAGATATTACAGAGTTAGTCGGACGGACTCCTTTAGTTCAATTAAACAAGATTCCCCAAACGTCGGGAGCTGTGGCTCAGATTGTTGTGAAGCTAGAAAGCATGAACCCAGCGGCTTCTGTTAAAGACCGGATTGGGGTGAGCATGGTGAAAACAGCAGAGGAAGCAGGCTTGATTTACGCTGGAAAAACCACTTTAGTGGAGCCAACTTCTGGTAATACGGGAATTGCGCTGGCAATGGTGGCAGCGGCCAAGGGCTACCATCTTATTCTAACGATGCCTGACACAATGAGCCAAGAACGACGAGCCATGCTCAGAGCTTATGGCGCTCAACTAGAGTTAACACCAGGTGTAGAAGGGATGCGAGGGGCGATTGCTCGTGCAGAGCAAATTGTAGCTCAAACGCCTAATGCCTATATGTTGCAGCAGTTCGTAACCCCGCTAACCCCAAAGTTCACGCCCAAACTACGGCAGAAGAAATCTGGAAAGACACCGAAGGAAAGGTAGATATCCTTGTGGCGGGAGTGGGTACTGGAGGGACTGTTACGGGAGTTGCAGAAATTATAAAAGAGCGTAAGCCTAGTTTCCAAGCGATCGCAGTTGAGCCAAGTAGCAGTCCAGTACTAGTTGGTGGTCAATCAGGGCCTCATAAAATTCAGGGTATCGGCGCGGGATTTATTCCAGCAATTTACCGTGCGGAATTAATAGATGAGGTGATTCAGGTAACAGATGAACAGGCGATCGCTTACAGTCGCAGATTGGCAAAAGAAGAAGGATTACTATCAGGCATTTCTTCTGGGGCGGCTTTATATGCTGCTATTCAAGTAGCACAACGACCTGAAAATACAGGTCGCCTGATTGTGATGATACAGCCTAGCTTTGGTGAACGCTATCTCAGTACCTCACTGTTCAAAGACCCAGAAGAAAATGAATGGGTGAACAAAGTTTAATAAAAAAGGAGTTAAGAGAACTTCATTTTGAATTTTCTCCAAGCTGTTGGAAGTCTCATTATTTTTCACCAAAATCATTAGACTTTTCAAACACCCTTTTGGATTTTATTTTCAAACAATTATCCCTGAAATTGGCTTAATAACCAAGCACCAACTTGACCTTGATTCATCTGCCGAGTCCGCCGTAATGCATCATTTAGTAGAGAAATTGCCAATTCAGGCAATACTTGAGATTCAGTAATCCGTCTGCTACCTAAATTTTCTACTGCAAAAGCCATAACTTGGACATTTCGCACATCCACAATCCAGTATTCTTGTACTCCTAAATCCTCATACATTAGCCGTTTCTCACCTTGGTCATCAGCAAGTGAAGTATTAGCAACTTCTATTACTAAAACTGGTGGTGGGTAAATATCTAAGTTAATAATAGAAGTGCCGTAGGGAATGACATCAGCATTTTCTCCAATATAGTAAGACACATCGGGTTGAACTTCTTGAAATCCTATTTTCCGATATGTACAATTATCCTTACCATTTAGAGCAATGCCTTTAATGCTGGCAAACAGGTTAACAGCAAACAGAACTACTGTGTGGTCACTGGCATGGTCATTTCCTACTGGTGGCATCTCAACCCTCATTTGTCCATTATGGTAGTAGCACTTAGCTTTTTCGTACGCAGGACTTTCAACTGCTTGGATATATTCATCCCAAGTAGCTACTACCCAGGTATCAGTTGGTAATTTTGTTTGGATTTCGCTCATAAATTACCTCTAATAATTATGATTATTTTAGCTATAAATCATCGGAAATATTTATGTTCAAAAATATTAATAAATTGGCAAGCGATCGCTCTGTTTAAAATGCAATTATTTTAGCGATCGCTTCTGGTGGATTTTATAGTAAAAAAATGGCGATCGCTCTTTTAATTTATAAAAAATCGTCCCAATTGCCACTTATATCATAATCGCTGTCCTGATTACCCAGTCCAGTAACCTCGACTTTAAACCTCGTTCTGGAAGTTACTCTATGCGATAAAGTAGCTGTATTTATAGCATTAATCGTTGCATGAGCTACAGAAGTCCACCTACCAGAAGGTAGTTGTTTAAAAAGCTCAGCGAAGACGCTGCCTATATTTACTTTAATAATCGCTTCCACTCTTGTAGCTCTGGGTACAACTGTTGTTGCAATTACCGTCTCTCCTCCTTCGATTGGGCGCTGAATTGTATTACTCAGGCGGAAATTTAGAAGACCTGATAACGAAAACTCATCAGGTTTTGCAAATCCTACTGCAACTTCAAGAGTATTGTTTAGTTCTTCCAAAGTCTCATTTTGGAGTTCAGTTTCAGCCTCTATCGTAGGTACAGAAATTGCCTCTGACAGTTGAGGTATACTCCAGGGTAAACGCATCTAAGTATAGTACATAAATACTAAGAGAGATAAAGGCAGCGATCGCTCATGGTATAGAGGTTGAGCAATAAGGCTTTGATGGTAAAGTCATTGTAAAAGTAGCAATATTGCC
>NZ_VJXY01000187.1 GCF_014831675.1 Komarekiella delphini-convector SJRDD-AB1
TAATAATGATGAAATTAATTGCTGACTTGAAGATTGCTTGGATAGGATTTTAACTGGTTGTTATTTAGGCAACAAACCAAAATTTCTGCCAATCAACTTGTCTAGCCAGTGGTTGGGAAGTAGTAAAGGCAGGAACCAATTAGGGAGGGGATTGGGAACAATCGCATAGCGTGTTTTCGGATTCTGCGTCTCAAACACCTTTGTGATGAACCGCCCAACCGCTTCAGGAGAATATCCTGCTTTACCAATACTGACAAAATATCGCTGGAATGCCTGGAAGGGTTTGCCATACTCGGTTGCAGCATAGCGGCTCGTTTTTTGCGCCGATTCTTTATCCCAAATGGGCGTGTTTACCGCACCAGGGCCGATAACGATGACATCGATCCCATGCAGTTGCAACTCTCGGCGCAGGCTATGGGAGATACCTTCAATCGCGTGTTTACTTCCAGCATAGGCTCCAATAAAAGGGGCAGCGATTTTTCCCCCAACAGAGCTAATGTTGATGATCCGACCAGGTTTTGACGTGGGGGATTGTCTCACTTTCAGTAAGGGTAAAAATGCTTGTGTTACTGCAATTGGAGCGATGACATTCACCTCAAACTGCCAACGAATTTCATCGAGCGGCTGATAGGCGAGTGGGCCGCTAGTAGCAATTCCAGCATTGTTGATCAATCCAGCTAATCCTCGACCCTCTAGCATTGATGCCACCTGTTGAGCCGCACGGTGTAGAGCCTGAGAGTCCGTGACATCAAATACGAGCGGCGTAAAGTTAGATCTGATTTCCTTCGTTAGCCGCTCTGCATCTTCTGCTTTTCGCACGCTGCCAAACACCTGATAGCCACAACGAGCAAATTCTTTTGCCGTCCCATATCCAATTCCAGAAGAGACTCCAGTCACCAAAACTGCTTTCATGCCGCCCTCTTTGTCTAACTTGTCGAACTGTTCAGCATCACTGTAAACTATGGACTATACTCTAGGGTCAAGCAATACCGATGCTGATTGGCGAACTGGCAAAGAAATCAGGTCTATCTGTTGATTGCATTCGCTTCTATGAAAAGAAGGGACTGATTGACTCTGCCTTAATCCGCCGTAGAAGTAATAACTACA
>NZ_VJXY01000188.1 GCF_014831675.1 Komarekiella delphini-convector SJRDD-AB1
TGGTCTTCACCCTTTTCTCGGATTAAGTCATCCTTAAGTGCCATATCTTTTATGATGTCAGCAATCGCGTTTTCTTTTGGTTCGTGCGATTCTGTAGTCAGTAGTTTGATGACATTCTTTAGAAGTTCCGGTTGTGGCAAATAGCAATGCCCATCGGCAGCAGCTTCACCTAAAACATGAATTAACCCAGCACGGTAACGAAACTCACTATCTGGGGCAACTCCTAAATTAAAGGCAATTTTATCAGCTGTGAGAAAACCAATACCGTAGATGTCAGTAGCTAACTGGTAGGGGTTGCTGGTGACAGTAGCGATCGCCTCATCTTTGTACTGTTTATAAATCTTTACCGCGTATGTGGTTGAAACGCCATGACTTTGGAGAAATACCATTACTTCTTTGATGGCTTTTTGAGTTTGCCAAGCGGTTTGAATTAATTTGATGCGTTTTTTGGCAATGCCCTGAACTTCAATCAAGCGCTCAATCTGGTTTTCAATAATCTCTAGAGTTTCTAAACCAAAGTGAGCAACAATCCGCCTTGCTGTGACTGGCCCCACGCCTTTGATTAGACCACTGCCGAGATATTTCTCAATCCCGGTGAGAGTGGCAGGTTTGGTTTCTCGGTAGTTGACGACTTGAAACTGTGGGCCAAATTGGGGATGATCACGCCAGAAACCAGTTAATTGTAGAGTTTGCCCTGGCTGAATATTGGCGAAACTGCCGACGATTGTTGTAAGTTCCGTGGCACGGGAACGCACCAGACGCGCCACAGTGTAACCCGATTCAACAGAGTAGAAGGTCAGGCGTTCAACTACACCCGTAATCGTTTCGTGTGGGACAGGGGTATTTAATTGTTGATGAGAAAGATTTGAGAGGGTGGACATTACTTTTTGAGAACGCCGCACATATAAGAGCGGCTTCATTATAGTACAAAAATACCAGCTACTACACCAGCATTAGTTACCCCGCGATGTCTTTGCCACTCTTATAAGTCATAGCTCTAGGCTTTCTTCTCTTGAGAGGAACTGCTGATTTCTTGGGTGGTTGGGGGCGACGGCATTGCTCACAGTAGAGCGGTCGCGGGCCAAAAGT
>NZ_VJXY01000189.1 GCF_014831675.1 Komarekiella delphini-convector SJRDD-AB1
TATAGCAATCCTAAATCAGTTATGAGAAAATGCTTAAAAGTACTAAAGTAGTAATTAGTACAAAAATATGGTTATGCAGGGATGTGGATACAATCATTAGAAGATTTTATTAAAGAAAGCCTAGATCAACGTGAAATTACACGAGCAATGGCAGTCAAAATGCTGCTGTATGGATACAAACATAAAGAGATAATGCCAATACTGAATGTTTCATCAGGCTTTATAAGTACATGGAAAAAAGCATTTTTTCAAAATGGAGTTGAAGGTTTAAAGTTAGCGTATAAAGGTAGCAAGGGATTTTTGGATGCACAACAGCATACTGAGGTGATTGAATGGTTGCAAACTAAGGATGAATGGACTCTAAATGAGCTAGAGTACCAAATCGCATCTCAGTATGGAGTGACGTTTGAGTCCAAACAAAGTTACTATGATTTATTTAATGAAGCACGTATTAGTTGGAAGAAAACGAGCGCGAATAATCCAAAACATGACCCAGAATTTGTCACCTCAAAAAAAAAGAACTTTGTGAGTTGTTGGAGAAGCGACGACCAGAAATAGAGTCAGGACAGCTAGTTGTGTTCATGGTTGATGAATGTCATTTACTGTGGGGGGACATCATCGGATATGTTTGGGGTAAAACTAGTGAACGAGTATCAATCCCAGTCGTAAATGCTCGTGATAAACAAACATATTTCGGGGCATTAGATTATAAAACAAAAGAGTTTCTTACTTATGCCGCATCTAAAGGTGACTCTAAAAACACGATTCAATTCCTCAAATATCTCCGCCAACAGCGTCCAGGAGCAAGACTTTTAATAGTTTGGGATGGTGCCAGCTACCATCGTTCGCAGGAAATTCAAGATTATCTGGATTCATTGAATTTCAAAAAATCAAAAGAACAATGGCTGATGACCTGCTTTCGATTTGCCCCAAATGCACCACAACAAAATCCTGTTGAAGATATTTGGTTACACGCCAAACGATTCATCAGAGAGTTTTATTTTTTCTGTCATTCTTTTACTGTAGTCAAAGCGTTATTTGAAATCTCAATTCATTGTCAATTTTTTGACT
>NZ_VJXY01000190.1 GCF_014831675.1 Komarekiella delphini-convector SJRDD-AB1
AAATTTCCAACCAGTTTGCAATTGGACTTGGTCAAATTGTCCGAGGTAGTTAAAACTGATTTCTGGAGTGGTGAGTGTTTGTATGTCAGTGACAGCAGTATCTTCACACAAGTAACGCAAGATACCATAACCAATACCACGATTGGGAATGGCTCGTAATTGTTCTTTTATTGACTTAATAACGGATGCGAGTTGGTAATCAGTCGGTAGTTGTAATAAAACAGGAAATAAACTGGTAAACCAACCTACTGTCCTTGATAAGTCCACATCTGAAAATAGTTCTTCTCTACCATGTCCTTCTAAATCTATGGCTAGTGTTGAATTTCCTGTCCATTGTGCCAATGTAAGTACTAATGCACTCAGCAATATATCATTGATTTGTGTGTTGTAAGCTTCGTTGACTGACAATAGCAAACTGCGAGTTTCTTGTTGATTCAAGTTCACCCGATAATTGATTGCACTACCAACTGTATTTTCTGATTGAGTTTGAGGATAATCTGATGGTAGCGGCTTTGTTTTTGACCAAGGTTGCTCTCTCCAATAATCTAACTGTTGTTTGATGATTTGTGATTGTGCATAGTTGTTTAATTTTTCTGCCCAATCAATATATGCTGTGGTTTTCGGACTTAATTTTATTGGTTGGTGAGCGATGAGTTGTTGATAGATTGTTTCGAGGTCTGATAATAAAATTCTCCAAGAAACGCCATCTACCACTAGGTGATGAATAATAATTAGTAAACGTGCATTTTCATCTCCACCCAAGTTAAACATTACCACTTGCATGATTGGGCCATCTGATAGGTTGAGACTGGCTTGATATTCTGTGGCGATTTGTTCTAATGTTTGTGGTTGTTCTAGTTTGGGAGTTGATGATAAATCTACTACTGTAAATGGCACGACATCATCTAAGCCTTGGTTTATTTGTTTGTATTCTGATGTAACGCAACTGAATCGTAAACGTAGAGCATCATGATGTTCTAATAATTGCTCTACAGCTTTCTTTAGGAATTCCGCTTTGATATTTTTGGGAATCTCTAATAAAACTGATTG
>NZ_VJXY01000005.1:0-127574 GCF_014831675.1 Komarekiella delphini-convector SJRDD-AB1
AGTGAACCACGAGTCCGTAAACGCCGCCCAAAAGCTTACCCCTTAATGACCAAACCCCGGCATGAGTTACGCAAGCAATTGCAAACAGCTTAAACCACAAGTGTTTCGGCTTTTCTTAGTGCCATTCTAGTCAGTTACAGAATCAACTGTTCCGTTGGCATCACTGTCCTCGCTTACCGATATCACGTTGCCTTTAGTATCGTAGGTATAAATGGTGAATCGCTTGCCGTTATAAATGGAATCAGAGCTTACGGTTATTAGGTTGCTCTTGGCATCGTAAGTATACTTGCTGACAAAATTAACTACGCCGTTACTATTGGAGTCCTGATATAATAAGTTGCCTTTGGCATCATAGATAGAGGTTCCGATGGAGTCAACTGTGCCGTTGGCATCACTGTCCTCGTTTCCAGATGTCACATTACCTTTGGCATCATAAGTAATAGTAGTACTATAATTAGCCCTACCATCGCCATCGTAGTCAATACTGCTGCGTATGAACTTGTAAGTGATAATTGAATCTGCTATGCCATCGCTGTTTTTGTCAATCTTCTCGGTGATCAAGTTGCCAAAGTCATCGTAGGTATATGTTGTAGTAGAAGCCATTAATTTATTTTCGTGTTTTGGATACTATTACTGATTGTAGTGAGTGCTAAATTACTCTGTTGACGAATTAATATATGTCAATAAATTGAGCTGTTGATGTGAGCAAAGATAGTAAAACTATCGGAAAACCAAATTTTGCTTAACTACATCTATTTTGATAAATGTATTTTTTAGTTAAAGATAAAAATAAGTTTATTATTATCATTCATTAGATGCAAATAATATGGTATTGTGCGCGTTGCTGAATCAAGGGATGAAATAGCACTGAAATTAAAAACTCCTGATACTCTCTGCGTCTCTGCGCCTCTGCGTGTTACGCCAAAAAAACCTGTCATAAACACGCTTTTTGTATCTTTCAAAATATTATTCTGTGACTTTTTTGCTAATAGAGATATTGCAATGCAACATCTCTACATTAAATTTTCACCAACTCAAGTTAAACAATAGACAGCGCACCTAAATTACCACCTAAAGACGTTTCTACATTACTACTCCAATAAGTAATCTCAATGATGGCGTCAGTGGTGGCATTAAACCCATTTGTCGAATCGTTGAGAGCTAAAAAAGTTCGCTGATTATCACCTGTACCAACGCCAAATGTTGCCGCTTTATTGGCAGCAAAAGTAGTTGTATTCAATAAACTTTGAATTTTAGCCTCAGTCAAAGTGTTAATCTGGCCAAATTGGACAATATTAGCAGCATCCACGGCTAATGGTGCATCGATAGTATCTACACCAATCTTGAAGTCTTGAATCACATCAAAATTAGACAGTAACGAATCACTTAACGACTCAAACACAAATTTATCACGCCCCTTACCGCCAATTAGGATATCTGCGCCACCAGCACCAATGAGTGTATCATTACCGCTGTCACCCGATAGTTTATCATTGCCGTCAAATCCTGAGAGTTGATCATTTCCGTTGCCACCATAAAGTAGGTCATTGCCATCAAATCCCACCACATCATCATTACCATTACCACCAGAGATATAGTCATCTCCCGCTAATCCCAAAAGTTCATCGTTACCGTCGCCACCATAAATTTGGTCACTGCCAGCATCACCAATCAGCTCATCATTATCGCTGCCACCTTTAAGGAACAAACCCTCTACTGGATTATCACTATCAATAATCTTTGATACGACTTGACTAATGCGAGTATCTAGCAAGTAGTAGCGCTCAACAATATTGCTGACTACAACTGTATCGTAGATATAGCTAGCAATAGCATCAGTGATGCCATCATTATTGTTATCAATCTTCTCAGATATCAGCTTGCCGTCAGCATCATAGTTATAGGTAGTGAGTGTGTCGATGATGCCGTCGTTTCCATTATCAAAATTCTTGGTTGTCAACTTGCCGTCAGCATCATAGCTGTAAGTGGTGACTGAATCAGTGAAACCATCATTGTTATTATCAATCTCCTCAGATATCAGCTTGCCGTCAGCATCATAATTATAGGTAGTGAGTGCGTCGATGATGCCGTTGTTGCCATTATCAAAATTCTTGATTGTCAACTTGCCGTCAGCATCATAGCTGTAAGTGGTGACTGAATCAGTAATACCATCATTGTTATTATCAGTCTGCTCAGATATCAGTCTGCCGTTGATACCATAGCTGTAAGTGGTGACTGAATCAGTAATGCCATCGCTATTGTTGTCATCTTTTTTGCTTGTACGACCAAAGGTAGTCGTTATATTAGGCACACCGTTAACACCGCTCAAGGATGCTAAGTTACCGTATGTATCATAGGTATAGCTGGCGCTACTGACAATAGTGCCGTCGCCATTCAAGTCATAGCCGACTGATGTTAACTGACCGTAAGCATTGTAAGTAAAAGTGTTGACGATATAGTCAGCTTTACCGTCGCCATTGTTATCAGAGCCTACCGATGTTTGGTTTCCGTTAACATCGTAAGTATAGGTCGTAACAAAGTCAACTTTACTGTCGCCATTGTAGTCAGAGCTGACCGATGTCTGGTTGCCGTTAGCATCGTAAGTATATGTATAGACTTGCTCAAGCTTGCCGTCGCCATTGCTGTCTTCGCTATAGAATATCTGGTTGCCGTTGGTATCGTAAGTATAAATCTTGATTTGCTCAGGCTTGCTCTCATCATTGTTGTACTGCTTCTCAGATGTGCGGTTGCCGTCGGCATCATAAGTATAAGTAGTGACGTTGACTTGATAAGGAATACCGTCGGCATCGTAGTATTTAGTACTTTTGGAGGTTTGATTGCCGTCGGTATCGTAAGTATAGATTGTGATATCATCACCTCTGCCATCCTCATAATCATTGGTTTCGGATGTCAGATTGTCGTTGATATTGTAAGTATAAGTGGTATTTTGCTCAAATTTGCTACCGTCTTTATAAAGATTACTTGTACGAGCGGATGTTAGTCTACCGTTGGCATCGTAAGCATAGGTGTTAGCATAATCAACTGTGTCGTTGCCACCGAGCCTGGATATTAATTTGCTTTTAGCATTGTAGGTATCGGTGTAGAATAAATCATCAGCTACACCGTCGCCATCGTTGTCTATACTTTCGGATGTGCGATTACCATTGGCATCATAGGTATAAATAGTAGTACTATTACCAATTGTTACGGTTGTGCGATTGCCGTCAGCATCATAGGTATAAGTGACAAATTCAGGCGTACTGTTGCGCTCATAGACAGATGTCAGGTTGCCGTTGGCATCGTAAGTAGCAGTATAAAATACTTCATTAGCTATATCGTCGTTATCTTCGCCATAGTTATAACTCCCAGATATACGATTACCTTTGGTATCGTAGGTATAATAAGTTAAGATAGCGTCCTCAAGGCTACTAAATATGACGTTGTAGGTGATGACCGAGTCTGCTATCCCATCACCGTTATTGTCAATGCTTTCGGATATGAGAGTACCGTCAGCATTGTAAGTATAAGTTGTAGTTAATGCCATTACTTGTATTAAGTTTACTAGAGATAATTATTGATTGTAGCCAGTACTAAATTACTCTATTTACAAATTAATAAATAGCAATAAATTGAGCCGTTGATGTGAGCAAAGATAGTAAAACTATCGGGGAAAAAATTTTGCTTAACTACATCTATCTTGATAAATATACTTTTTAGTTAAAGATAAAAATAAATTTATTATTAGATGCAAAGAATATGGTAATATATATTTTGACGCCAGATATAAAATCGAGGAGCGATCGCTTCACTACTCAACTTCCATAAAGCGATTTATCAACTCTAACAATGCATATCCGTCTTAAAAATTTCAAACAGAATATAAAAATAGTAGAGACGTTGTAATGCAACGTCTCTACTACATCAAATTTCCACCAACTCAAATTAAACAATAGATAGCGCACCTAAATTGCTATCCAAAGACGTTGCTAAATTACTACTCCAACCAGTAATTTCAATGATGGCATCATTGGCGGCGTTAAATCCATTTGTCGAATCGTTGAGAGCTAAAAAAGTTCGCTGATTATCACCTGTACCAACGCCAAATGTTGCCGCTTTATTCGCAGCAAAAGTAGTTGTATTTAATAAACCTTGAATTTTAGCCTCAGTCAGAGTGTTAATTGTGCCAAATTGGATCACATTGCTGGCATTCACGGCTAATGGTGCATCGATAGTATCTACACCAATTTTGAAGTCTTTAATCACATCAAAATTAGACAATAATGAATCACTCAAAGACTCAAACACGAACGCATCACGTCCATTACCTCCAACTAAGATATCGCCACCAGCACCGCCGATGAGGGTATCATTACCACTGCCAGCGTCAAGTCTGTCATTGCCGTCAAATCCTGAGAGTTGATCATTCCCGTTGCCACCGTAAAGTAGGTCATTGCCATCAAATCCCACCAAATCATCATTACCATTGCCACCGTAGAGAGAGTCAGACCCAGCTAATCCCAAAAGTTCATCATTACCGTCGCCACCAGAAATTTTGTCATTGCCAGCATCCCCAATCAGTTCATCATTACCATTGCCACCATTGAGGAGCAAATCCGCCACTGGATTGTCATTATTAACAATTTTTTCTACAAGTTGACTAACGCGAAAGCTGATAACGTAGTCACGCTCAATAATCGTATTTTCCGCTGTATCGTAGATGTAGCTAACAATACTATCAGTAACACCATCATTGTTGTTGTCAATCTCTTCTGATATCAGCTTACCGTCAGTATCGTATTTGTAAGTAGTGAGCGTATCAATGACACCATCATTATTGTTATCAGCCTGTTTAGAAATTAGCTTGCCGTCATCATCATACCTGTCCGTAAAAACTGCATCAGTCTGACTATCGCCGTTATTATCACTAGTTACGCTTGTGCGATCGTATACTCTAGTAAACTCCGCACCGGAATCAAGAGAAGAAGATACTAGATTGCCGTAAGTATCGTAAGCATAAGTACCAATGAGGTTGTAATAGTTTACTAGTGTTAAACGACCGTAGGCATCATAGGTATAAGTAAAGGCGAGTTCATCAGCTTTGCCGTCACCATCATAGTCGTTGCTTAAGGATGTCAGGTTACCGTTGGCATCGCGCGTATAAACGTAACCTTCTCTAACCTGGCCATCATCGTCGTAATATACGGCGGAAGTCAGGTAGCCGTTGGCATCATACGTGTAGGACTCAGAACTGGTGGATATGAGGTTGCCGTTGGCATCGTAAGTTGAGGATGCAGATATGGGGTTGCCGTTGGCATCATAAATCTCATAGCTGTAAGTAGTAACTTCGTCAATGATGCCATCGTTATTATTGTCAAAGTTCTTGGTTTTCAGATTGCTATCGGCATCATAGCTGTAAGTGATGATAGAGTCAGGCTTGCGATCGCCATCGTTGTCAATACTTTCGGATGTCAGGTTGCCCTTAGCATTATAAGTGTAGATGATTGTATCAGTATTACCATCGCCATCCTTGTCATAACTTTCGGATGTCAGGTTGGCCTTCGCATCGTAGGTGGCAGTGTAAACTACAGTTTCATCGATGCCATCGTTGTTGTAATCAATACTTTTAGATGTTAGATTACCGTTGGCATCGTAGGTATACATAGAAGCAGACTCAAACGTGCCGTTGTTATCGGAGTCAATTCTTTCGGATGTAACGTTGCCCTCAGTATCATAAGTATAAGTGACAAACTCAGGCGTACTGTTACGATCATAAACGGATGTCTGCTTGCCGTTGGCATCGTAGGTAGCAGTATAGAATACATCTTCACCTATACCGTCACCATCTCCGTCATAGCCTGCGGATGTCCGATTACCTTTGGCATCATAGGTATAAATAATGGTGGGGAAGAACCCATAGGTGTCAGATATGATGTTGTAGGTGATGACCGAATCTATTATCCCATCGCTGTTTTTGTCAATCTTTTCGGTGATCAGGTTGCCGGAGTCATCGTAGGTATAAGTTGTAGTTGAAGCCATTACTTGTATTTAGTGTATTAAAGATAATTGTTGATTGTACTAAGTGCTCAATTACTTATATTGAGTAATTAATCTTTTGCAATAAATAAAGTGATTAATATAACCAAGTTTGATGGAGTAAAATCATTTTCATACTTAGACTAAATTAACTTACTCTACCTTGAGGATAGTTTTGTGATCAATACAAGAAAATAAAGTTCACTCTCCAGATAGATGCACAAAATTTTTAATATTTAGCATTACGGTATGTAAATTATGAAAGCGATCGCTTCCCTACATGACTTCTATGCAGCAATGAATAAGCTTTAGGTAAGTTATATCTATTCCCAACCTTTACACTTTTATAAGTGAGGTTCAATCACCTTAAAACTCACACTGCCATTTTGCGTTTATTTTCTCGGAAAACTTTGAATGTAATAGGGCAATCTGGAGTTTGAAAAACTTTGTCTTCGCTCAAAGCCAACCAGAGAACCCACTTTTTAGGATTTATGCCTAAACATACATAAGAGTATTTTCTATTTTCAATACACCAATGATAATTAATATCTTTAAGAAATTCAGTCTTTAATTGCTCAAACATAATTTCCCAATCAGGGCAAATATTTTGAAGCTTGTATTTAACCCAGTCTTTCACTTCAGAAGAATTTAACCACTCGGACAATTCATCCGCTGTTGGATGAAGGTTCCTATATTGAGAATCTAAAAAATTTCTTAATTTTGATTTTAGCATTGATTTTTAGGAGATAATTCAACTCTTTAACAGTGGAAAATCAATACAAAATGATTTCTCATTAACCACAGATAAACACAGATAAACACCGATAAGTTTGTACCTAAGCTGACTAATGAACGCTATAATAAATAATTTAGTATATAACTGTCTGTAGAAACAAAAAGTAATAAAGTGAATAAGACTTGAAACTACTTTTCTAATTAAAGCAGCAACAATCTAACTCTTGCAGATTCTCTTTGTTATTTGTGTAAATTTTCTGTGTAAGTTTCTTGTTATTTTCTTTGTAAGCGTCCATCTTCCATGTGAACAATGCGATCGGCAATATCTAAAATCCGGGCATCGTGAGTTACAAGTAAAACTGAACAACCTTCTTCTTTTGCAAGACGTTGAATAATGTCAACGACATCGCGACCAGTTTTGCTGTCTAGTGATGAAGTAGGTTCGTCTGCTAGTACTAATTTTGGCTGAGCAACCAACGCTCTAGCAATTGCCACTCGTTGCTTTTGTCCGCCTGATAATTTGTCTGGGTAATTATCTACAAGTTCGCCTAATCCTACAGCTGCTAACATGCCTACAGCGCGGTGTCGATACTCCTGTTTGGGAATTTCTGGATGTAGCTTTAAGGACATGCGGACGTTACCATAGGCAGAGAGGCACTTAAGTAAGTTGTGATGCTGGAAAATAAAGCCGATTTGGTTTCGTACTTGAGTTAACTGGTTTTTGTTAGAACCCCGTAGTTCTTGACCAAGGATTTTCAGACTTCCATCCTGCACCGATCGCAATCCGCCAATTAGTGTGAGTAATGTTGTCTTACCACCACCAGAAGGGCCTGTGAGGATAACAATTTCCCCCGGATAAATCACCAAATCCACATCACTCAGCACAGGCTTACGCAAAATCCCTTGACCGAAAGCATGATTGAGGTTGCTAACAGCGACAGTCGGTTCCATAATACTAATTCGTAATTCGTAATTCGTAATTTGTAATAACGATCAATAGCGAAACGTTAGCTTTAAAACACATCAGCCGGATCGGCAGAACGAAGTTTAGTAGTGGCGATCGCACCAGAAACAGCACACATTACAATGGTTAGGATGAACACTTGAATAGCAACACTCGCCTTCATCGCCAAGGGAATTCGCGTGAGTGTTACGAGTAATTGATAGATACCAACTGAGGCGATAAAGCCAGGAATAAATCCCATTACACCCAAAATCACAGCTTCTTGTAGTACTACTAATAATAGAGAGCGATCGCTATAACCCATAGCTTTGAGAGTGGCATATTCTGACAGGTGATCGCTAACATCAGAGTAGAGGACTTGATAGAGAATAATCACCCCCACAACAAAGCCGACAATTGTACCAAACTTGAGGATGATCCCCTCTGGCTGTGAACCGTAAAATTGCTGCTCGCGTTGAATTAATTCTTGATGAGTAAATACCTCCACCTCTGGCGGAAGACGTTGACGCAGTTGTGCTTGGACTTTGGTTAAATTTGCACCTTTTTCCAGGGTAACTACCCCTAGCCGCGCTTGATTGAGGCTATCTTGACCATTCCGCTGAGCGTAATTCCAGTCACTCATAATCACGTTCCCTTTATCATTCATGGTGCTACCCATGCTGAAAAGTCCAACTACATGGGTGCGGCGATTTTCCATGAGAGTTGCTAACTCTGATCTTTTAGCAAGTGATTGAGGAATTTCACCTAAAGAAGCTTGCGATAAGCGGTCAAATAATACCGCATCTGGTGCAGTCAATTTTGCTAGTTGCTGATTTACTTCTGGTAATTTCAACACAGAAGAATGGGCAGGATTGAAAGCAATAACCCTAACTTCGTTACCAAAGAAACCCCGTCTGCGAGGTATTTTTTGGTTAGAGTTATTCGGTTTAGATAATTGATTGGGATTTACCCAATTTGCTCTATTAATATAGACAGGGCTAACAGCAGAGACACCATCTACCGCAGTTGCTTGATAAATGTAAGCACGTGGAAAAGATATTCTAAACTGTAAACTAGGACTGTATGAGGATACTAATAATAAATCTCCTCCTAAACTTTCATGAAGTCTGGTTGTT
Organism: Komarekiella delphini-convector SJRDD-AB1; assembly: GCF_014831675.1. Lineage (GTDB taxonomy): Bacteria > Cyanobacteriota > Cyanobacteriia > Cyanobacteriales > Nostocaceae > Komarekiella. Next base: position 8,848 of record NZ_VJXY01000005.1, read on the forward strand.
CCTTCTGTTAGCATTGCTAGGAGTCCTAACTGTGTGAACATCAGAATATTGGCAAAGCACACGCCTGTAGTTGCTACAGCTAAGCGTACTTTTTGATGAGACAACTGCGACCAAGCTAGGGGAGTTTCTAACGATAATTTGAGCGGGGGGAATTTCATGATTTCAGGTTCCTGATTTGGGTAAAAAATTACCTTTTAACGAACCGCCAAGGACGCCAAGGACGCCAAGAGTAGAAAGAGAAGATTTGAGATATTGCTGAATAAGTATCAAAGCCTAAAATTCATTCTCTCAAACTTTTACTCTCTGCGACTCTGCGCCTCTGCGTGAAACAAAATTCATATTTCCACTCAACAACGCCACATTTTACTAATCATTAAGAAGCCGCAACGTCAATCTTGACTCGCACTTGCATCCCAGTTAAAGCGGCTACTTTTGAAGTATCTTCTGGGTGAATGCGGATTTTAACTTCCACTACACGAGCATTAACATCGTTAGTTGGATTATTTTGGTCTTGATTTAAGCGGGTTTTACCAATCTGCAAACCAATCTGATCGACTTTACCCCGGATATCGCCACTAAAGCCGCCGTACTCGCTGTTAATTATCGCTTGCTGTCCTAGACGCACCTTGACGATATCAGTTTCGTAGACTTCTGCGATCGCATACATCTGTTTTGTTTGTCCTAATTCTGCAATTCCCTCTTGGGTATTTACCTGTTCTCCAACACGGGTATTGAGCCGTAAAATCTGCCCAGCGACGGGAACTCGCACTTGGGAATCTTCTAATTGAGCTTTTTGCTGTTCTACCTGGATTTGAGCTTGCTCTAATTCAGCTTTCGCAATCTCAACATCAACTGGGCGCACTTCCTGCAAGCGCTTGAGATTCGCCTTTTCTTTAGCAAGTTGTGCTTGTACGGTGGATGTGGTGTTGTCTAACTCGGCCTTATTTTGCGAAAGAACTGCTTTTGCTCGATCAAATTTCTCTTGGGCGTCGTCTAACTCAGAGCGCTTGATAGCTCCTTGGTGAGCTAAAGTCACATAGCGTTGATATTGCAGCTGAGTATTGCGGATAGTTGCTTGGGCTTGGGCGATAGTTGCTTCTCGCTGTTTGGTTTCAGTTCGTAGGCGGGCTTCTAATTCAGTAATAGCAGCACGTTGGGCAGCAATTTCTCCCTGTTTAAAATCTCCTTGCTGAATTTTAAGCAATTGCGATCGCTTAATTATCACATTTGCTTGAGCATCCCTAAGTTGTTGTTCAGCTTTGTTCTGTCCTTGAAGAATGGCAATTACCTGATTTGCCTTGACAAAATCACCTTCCTTTACCAGGATTTGGTTAACACGGCTATCTTGGGCATTAACTACAGAAATCTTAATCACGTCTCCTTCTGGTACTAACTTTCCTAAAGCTACTACCCGGCTGGAGGTAGCAACTTCAGTCTGTACCGGAGCATCACGAGGATTATTTTGTGCTTGTATAGAACCGCAAGCGACAGATAACGTGGAAAGACTGATGATAGTTGTGTAAGTCACACACTGCCGAAGCACGACAGATACACCTTGCTGAAACTGAACCATAGCTAATGGGAGCATCATAGCTTTTGGCATTATGTTTTGATGTTTACGTCAAGCCACAAACATGCTAAGAGGCAACGTCTACAAGGAAATACAGACTCCAGGTGTATTTATAAGGTTCCCACGAATAAAATTGCTGACTATCAGCGATGATAATATCGATTCTCAATTGAATGTATCACATAGTCAGTATCATGCCGAAATTTGATAATCAACTAGAAACTTTTTATGCCACAAATCGCCAAAAATGGCGGGAATGGTTGGAGAAAAATCATCACACCTCTATTGGTATATGGCTCATCTACTACAAAGTTAAAAGTGGTAAGCCAAGCGTTCAATATAGCGAAGCTGTGAAAGAAGCTTTATGCTTTGGTTGGATTGACAGTAAAGTCAAATCGTTAGATGAAGAACGTTATATGCAAATATTTACACCCCGAAAATCAAAAAGCGTATGGTCAAAGTTAAACAAGAAATATATTGAAGAACTTATCGAACAAAATTTAATGACGGATGCTGGTTTGAAAAAAATTGAAGTTGCTAAACAAGATAACTCCTGGAACACATTAGACGCTATAGAAGAGTTAATTATTCCAGTAGATTTAAAGCAAGCATTAGAAGCAAACGAAACTGCTAACAAATATTTTCAGGCATTTAGTAAGTCATCCAAAAAGAATATACTCTTTTGGATTGAAAGTGCCAAACGTCCAGAAACAAGGTTAAAAAGAATTGAGCAAACTATAAGCTCAGCTACACAGAATAAAAATCCATTAGTATTATGATGACAATGTATAGCAAAGTGCTGAAGCGCGGATAGCTAGCGATACGCTAACGCTCTACTCTTCCATAACAGGCGATCGCCCCAATGAAATAAATAGACCTCTTGCATGAATCAGATTATGAACAGCCATAACACTATTTATTTGTGAGGCTGCACCAAATTTTCTTGACTTATTCTTTCTTTGTTTCTTTGTGTCCTTTGTCTTGAAAAGTTCTGATGCCTACGGCAACCCCTTCGGGGAACGGAGGAAGCCTCCGCTCAGACTTTTCGCTGCGCCTTTGCGGTTCGTTCCTCTTTTCAAATATTCGTGCAAGAGGTCTCATCTAATTTCTTCCCGTCTAAAAGCTCGTTCCGAGTTTAAGATGCTCACTACTTATTTCGGGGAGCGCATTTGCTATTTCGGGGAACACATTTGCTATTTTAGCGAGTGCATTTGCTATTTCGGGGAACACATTTGCTATTTTAGCGATCGCATTTGCTATTTTGGCGAGTGCATTTGCTATTTTGGCGAGTGCATTTGCTATTTCGGGGAACGCATTTGCTATTTTAGCGATCGCATTTGCTATTTTGGCGAGTGCATTTGCTATTTTAGCGATCGTCATTACTGATTGAGTTAATTATGGTACAGTATAAATACATATATAGTCTTAGTTTTTATGTTTTAATTAAAGCCATAAAAATACGCTTATCACGCAGAAAAGTATCCGAATATCTTGAAAAAGAACTATTCAAGAAATATCTTCTATGTCTTTAAAAACTCGCGGTTCTGCTGCTGTAGACAAAGCTCAACGTCGTCTTGCTCAGCTTAAATCCATTCATGAGCATCTGGATTTAGGGCACGGATTAACCATTGAAGTTTATGCCCACCTAATCGATACTACCCGTGCCATGCTAGAAGCCCATAATACGCTTTTGTCTAATCTTGAGGAATCTCGTAAGACAATCACGCAGATGGATAGAGCACTCTCGGAATTGTCTGAGAGAATGCTCACTGGAGTCGCTACTATATACGGCAAAAACAGCATAGAGTATTCAAAGGCAGGCGGCTCTAATCGAAAGCGGGCTAAACAATCTAGTTCACAAGTTCCTTCAGTTGTAGCGGTTCCTACCACTCAACCCGCTCAAAGTATAATTGCAAACAAGTCAACTAACGGCAAGCGCGGTTAGCTCTTGCTTTACAGCTAAATAGGCGTGTTCATCTACCTCAATACAACCTTATCTTAAAACTATTGTATTGCTGAGGTCTAGATAATCTTTGGCAAAATTGCAAATTGAATGTTTATACCGATTCAATTAATAATTGCAACAAATCCTTTGGTAGAGACGTTGCAATGCAACGTCTCTACTAATGTCATCATAGAAGAAGCAAGAAACGAGCAAAGACAATGCAAAAACAGCTTAAGCAACTAGTTGTATCTGATCCAACAGTGATGATGGGAAAACCTGTAATTGTCGGGACACGCATCACCGTTGAGTTAATTCTAGAAAAGCTAGCTGCTGGCGAAACCCCAGAACAAATTCTAGAATCTCATCCACGACTCACACGCGAAGCTATTCAAGCAGCTTTAGCATTTATCTTTGCATCAACAAATTTTTCAAGAAATATGAGACGATAGAAACATTAGAACAGTCAAAAAAACGTGAGTCAACAAGAGAAACTCTTAGCTAAAATCCAATCAGGTACTTCTGATACAGATATTCCTTTTGCTCAACTGTGGCAACTCTTATATAGTTTAGGCTTTGATGAAAGGATTCGTGGTAATCACCGCATCTTTGTCAAACAAGATGTTGAGGAGATATTGAACCTACAACACAAAATAGGAAAAGCCAAAAGCTATCAAGTTAAGCAAGTTCGCGCAGTGATTCTCAAGTATCAGCTAGGAATTAAAAATGATGCTTCACTATGAAATTATTCTCTATTGGAGTGAAGAAGATACAGCATTTATTGCCGAAGTACCAGAATTACCAGGCTGTGCTGCTGATGGCGAAACTTATCAAGAAGCACTGCAAAATGTAGAAATTGTTATGCAGGAATGGATAGAAGTGGCTAAGGATTTAGGGCGTCAAATTCCTCAACCGCGACGGCGCTTAATATCTCTAGCAAAGGATAAGGAATAGGGAATGGGGGCCCCCTCTGGGGATAAGGGGGAATGGAAATTGGAAACAAAGAATAGGGGATTATTAACAGGCTTTAAAAGTATAAATTTGTATCTCCACAAATATCAAACAAATGATAGAAGTATTTGAGTAATTACAATTAAATAATAGGTTTATTAATTCGCAGCCCCATGATAACTAAGTCCCGTTCAACGTCATCAATTTCTGCGATTTTAGGTAAATGCCCCCAATTTTGAAAGCCAAATGTCTCAAACAGCTTTAAGCTGGGTTGATTATGAGCAAAAATGAAGCCTACAAGGGTCTTTATACTTAAATTAGGACTTTCGCTAATTGCTTTTGCTAAAAGTTGCCGTCCTAAACCACGTCGATGAAAAGCAGAAGCAATGTAAATACTAATTTCGGCAGTTGTATTATAGGCTGGTCGCCCATAAAATGATTGGAAACTGAGCCACCCAGCAATTACTCCTTCTACTTCGATTACCCAAAGTGGGCGTTGTGAAGGCGATCGCCCTTTAAACCAAACCAAGCGACTTTCCACAGACACAGGTTCTAAATCAGCGGTTGCCATACGGCTAGGAATTGCAGCATTATAAATTGCCACAATTGCAGGTAAGTCAGTTTCAGTGGCGTGGCGAATAGTCATTGCTACAAACAGTAAACAGTAAACAGTAAACAGTAAACAGTAAACAGTAAACAGTAAACAGTAAACAGTAAACAGTAAACAGTAATCAGTTAACTGTTAAATAAGATTTTAATTATTAACCTAGAAATTCATTCCTGGGTGGTTGTTGAGAGAAGTGCAAGAATTTAATTTATGGAAGCTGAGGTAATTCTAAAACACTGGCAACTAAAGCAATCAACTCTGTAGGGTCAACTGGCTTAGATAAATGCTTCTGAAACCCTGCTGAAAGGGCTTTTAATCGGTCTTCTTCTCGCGTGTATGCTGTTAAAGCGATCGCTGGGATATGTCCGCCTTTTTCTGGTTCTAAAGAGCGCAGTTGACGAATCAACGTGTAACCATCTTGATCTGACATCCCAATATCGCTAATTAAGACATCTGGTTTTGAGTGTTCTAATATTTTTAGCGCTTCATCAACTGATGCTACCGCAGTGGCGATCGCTCCATACTCTTCAAACATGAAGCTGAGAAAGTTACGGGTATCCGTTTCATCATCTACTACTAGAACCTTTAATCCAGCAAGGGGAGCAGAGCCAGCAGGCAAGGAAGTTTCTCCTTCTGTTTCTTTATTCTTACTACCTCTGTTTTCGCGTAGCAATGGTAGTCTGACGGTAAAAGTTGCTCCCTGTCCTGTACCTGGACTTTCAGCCGAGATTGTGCCTTTGTGCAGTTCCACCAAATGGCGGACGATCGCTAATCCTAATCCTAGCCCATTGTGCGATCGTGTTGTTGTGCTATCTGCCTGTCGGAACCGCTCAAATACTTTAGGTAAAAATTCTGGGCTGATGCCAATACCAGTATCAATAACTTGAATTTGGGCAGATTTGATAGTTGTTAATTCTTCCTGAGTACTAACCATTGATAAAGTAACTTCTACCTTGCCACCTTTAGGAGTGAACTTAATGGCGTTAGTTAGGAGATTCCAGACAACTTGTTGTAAACGGGCTGAATCGCCAAAGACTGACCCTATGGAAGTATCCAGGATAGTGTTTAATTGAATACCTTTTGTATCTGCCAAGGGACGTACTGCCTCTAGGGCTGCTTCAGTCACAGTTACCAAATTCACAGCACAAATATTTAACCGCAGTTGACCCCGGATAATCCGTGATACATCCAAAATATCCTCAATTAATTGCACTTGAGACGTAGCGTTGCGTTCAATCGCCTCTAGGGCGCGAGCAGTTGCTTTTTCGTCAAGTTTCTTGGAGCGGAGGATTTTTGACCAACCCAGCATCGAGGTTAAGGGTGTGCGAAGTTCATGGGAGAGAACAGCGAGAAATTCATCTTTCATTCGATTTGCTGCTTCTGCTTCTGCTCTTGCTGTTTGTTCTCGAATTACTTGAGCGCGGACTTCTTCGGCTTGCTTGCGTTCAGTAACATCTTCGAGCGTACCGACATACCCTAGCAATTCGCCTTGACTCGAAAGCATCGGTGATGACCGAATTTGAACCCAACGGATATGGCCATGAGCATTTTGAAATCGAAATTCTTCAGAGTAGTCACGACCTTGACTAATGTAATTAGACCAACTGGCGATCGCTTTGTCGCGATCACTTGGATGAACAGATTCCAGCCACCTTTTAACTAAACTTTCTGCTGGTCTGAGTCCGCAAATTGCCTGATAACGGGGATTAGTATAGTTACAGCGTCCTTCAGTGTCAGTCTCAAAAATGCCAATAGGTGAACAGGTACTCAGTGAACGGAAGCGTTCTTCACTTTGTCTAAGTTCAGCATTGACGGCTACAAGTTCAGCAGCTTGTCTTTTCACTGCTTCTGTTTTCTTAAATAATTCTACAAATACTGTGACTTTAGAAGTTAAAATATTTGGGTCTATTGGTTTGAGCAGATAATCGACTGCACCTAGGGCATAGCCTTTAAATAGCATTTGGTCGCTGGTGCTAAAGGCAGTGAGAAAAATAATTGGAGTGTGACGCGATCGCCCCCGATTCCGAATCAAAGTAGCAGTTTCAAAACCATCAATCCCTGGCATTTGCACATCCAGCAAAATCACCGCAAAGTCTTGATGCAACAGACACCTCAAAGCTTCTTCCCCAGAGGTTGCTCTCACCAGATTTTCCCCCAGTTTTTCCAGGATTGCCTCTAGTGCTAGCAAGTTTTCTAGTTTATCATCCACTAGGAGGATGTTTACTTTGGGTTCCATCTGCATGGTTTCATTTCCGTATAGGGTGACAAAGCTTGACTAACTGAGAAGCAATGTCTGAGAGTGACAAAATCCAGTCTACTGCAACAGCAGAAATTGCTGCTTCTGGCATAATGCAACTCTCAGCGGTGGTAGGTTCTTGAACAATAGTGAGTCCTCCCCGCGCTTTCACTTTTTTAAGACCTTGAACACCATCTTGGTTTGCTCCTGTCAATATTACACCGATGACTTGCTGGGCGTATATATCAGCTGCCGACTCAAACAGCACATCAATCGATGGTCGGGCATAAGAAACAGGCTCATCAGTAGAAAGAGCAAAGTGATTTGGTTCAATTAGCAAGTGATAATCTGCGGGAGCTAGATAGACATGCCCTGACTCTATTTGATCTTTGTCTTCCACTTCTCGGATCGGCAACAAAGTGTGTTCTTGTAATAATTTATTCAGTGTGTCATCAGACTCTTTGTGGCGGTGTTGCACGATCGCGATCGGCACAACCAAGTCTGCTGGTAAGTTTCTCAGAATAATTTTTAGTGCTGATAATCCGCCCAAAGAAGTCCCAATGACCACTATTTTAAATGACACTTTTTTAGCCCTCATGCCCGTGGAATCAGGATTGCAATCTCGATGTAACTTGATGGCTCATAGAATACTTTTCCCATTCTCCAACTCCTCGACAACTATTAAGCTCATCCCACCCCTAAAAGAGGATGGGATTTCACGTTGACTGTTGACTGTTAACTGTTGACTGTTAACTGTTGACTGTTAACTGTTGACTGTCAACGGCGTCGGGGCGTCTTTCATCACCTACCGAGAAGGAATTGGTTTTCGCGACGCCTTTTTATAACCTACCTTGATTTGGCGTTTATATCATCCATTTAAAAGTATATCTATTTGTTATTAGCATTACAAATTGATATTTTATAAAAGTGAAGTAATTTACATAAACATAGACTATTGGTATTTAATAATATTTTAATAATGCAAGAACAGATACATTATAAAACCTAGCTTTTGCTAAATAAATAACTTTTAATTTTTAATTTTTAATTTTTTGACAATTCACAAAAATTTACCTAAGCTAAAAGATAGGTTAAGCAAATCAAACAAGTGACAGCGATTTAGTTTAGCTACATCAAGAATTGCTGTTGCAGAATATCGCCCAGGAAAATGAATCGCAACCACAATCATTTACTTTAAAAGCAAATTCAGCAGATTGCACCAGGTAGATATTAAACAAATTCTGGTCATCTAGGAATGGATGCTGATGGTGATGTTAGCGAGTATTCATCAATCAATAAAATTTGACCCAGGTGCAGTAGATATGTCCAGGAGAACACCATGTTTGAGTATATTACGTCTTTGAACGACCATAATTTACCCTACCCAGATACGATTCATCCCATCGTTGTCCATTTCGTAATTGCGATGGTATTGTTTTCCTTCTTCTGCGATGTAGTTGGTTATTTTACTGGTAAAACCCATCTTTTTGAGGTGGGTTGGTGGAATATGTTTGTGGCGACAATCGCCATCTTCGTCGCCGTCATTTTTGGTCAGTTTGAAGCTGGCTTAGCCCAACCTTACGACCTAGCTAAATCAGTGCTAAATATGCACACACTACTTGGTTGGTCACTTTCTGGAATCATCGCCGCAATTACAGCATGGCGCTATGTAATTCGTACCCGCAACCCACAAAAATTACCGATTTATTATTTGGCAGCAGGACTACTTTTGACCTTGATAGTTGGCTTTCAGGTATATCTCGGCGATGAACTTGTTTGGGTATATGGATTGCACACAGTGCCAGTTGTGGAAGCGGTAAAGGATGGTATGTCATGAACTCAGAACTAATTGATCAATTGAGCGCACAACTGGGTGCAAATGGACTGCCTTACACCATTCCCATTCATCCCAACCTAGTGCATCTTACCCTAGGTCTGTTCATTATTGGAGTTACCTTTGATATCGTCGGTGTTTTGTTCCCCTTCCAAAAGTGGGTTTTCAAATTTTTGGCAATTACCGTTGAACGTGACAACTTCTTTAATGTTGGCTGGTACAACATGTTAGCTTCCAGCATCATTACATTTTTCACGGTAGCGGCAGGCTTTTACGAAATGATGTTGGCAGCACCGTCACCTAATGTGAAAAGTGCCTGGGGATTGCAGGCAATGGAAACCATGCTTTGGCACGGTGTTGGTGGTGTGTTTTTATTAGCGCTGATTATTGGCATGACCGTCTGGAGAGGATGGCAGCGCTTCGTTTGGAGCAAAAACGCAGATAGACAAGTGCAGTCGAGTTATTTGCTCACAGGCATAACAGTCATGTTGATTATGTTCTTCCACGGCACACTAGGGGCACAAATGGCCACCGAATTTGGCATACACAATACCGCAGATAACTTACTGCGATTAGGCCAAGACCTCAATACAACACTTAAGTAATTTGTCCTTTGTCCTTTGTCATTTGTCATTAATTATTCTCTCCCCCTGCTCCCCAGTCCCCAATCCCCAATCCCCAGTCCCCAGTCCCCTTAACCATGAAAATCCAGAAGATTTTAAACATTTTGACATTAATTACGGGTGCGATCGCAGTGACTACTACTAGTCTCTGGATTGGAAAACAGGCTTATTCCTGGCTTCCACCACAAGCAGCCGCCGAATCTCGACTGATTGATGATTTAATTAGTTTTTTGGTAACGCTAGGTGCATTGATTTTTTTGGGAGTGACTAGCACTCTCATGTATTCAGTGATTTTCCATCGCGCCAAAAAAGATGACTACACCGACGGCCCCCCAATTGAAGGTAATGTCACACTGGAAGTTGTTTGGACAGCCATCCCAATTTTGCTAGTATTTTGGATTGCGGGTTATAGCTACCAAGTGTATGAGCAAATGGGAATTCAAGGCCCGATGGAGCATGTACATTTCCATCTGCCGATGGCTATGCAATCTGCCTATGCAGCGCCAAAAGACCCAGCAAGCGACGCCTTAACTGAACCAGTAGAAAAAATTGATGTACTAGCCAAACAGTGGGCTTGGGTGTTTCATTATCCCCAAAAAGATATTACCAGTACCGAATTGCATTTACCTAGCGATCGCCGGGTGCGTTTAGCACTGCAATCAGCAGACGTTCTGCACGGCTTCTACATTCCGGCATTTCGCCTCAAACAAGACGTGATTCCCAATCACACTATCGACTTTGAATTTACTCCCACCCGCACAGGCGAATATCGACTGACCGATTCCCAATATAGCGGCACATACTTTGCGACCATGCAAGCCGATGTAGTTGTCGAATCTCCCGAAGATTATCAGCAATGGCTAGCCCAAGCTGCAACCCAAAAGCCGTCTGTGGCAAATAATCAGGCAGCTTCCGAATATGCTCAAGCATCCAATCAGTCAGTCAAAACTGGTTGGACGACTGTTGCACCTGCGGTAGCTCCTCTAGTCAATGCCCATTAGGGGAGTCAACAGTTCAAAGTAAATCATTTGTTGCTCCTTTAAAAAGTTAAGAGTCCTCCAGTCCAAATTTTGACCATTGACTGTTGACTCTGGACTCTTTGAGTAGCACCCGGTTAAAAGGAAAATAATCGATGACTAATATTCCTATTGACAGTATCAGTATCGCTAGTCAGCAGCCCAACCACGAATCTCCGGGTAACTGGAAAGAATACTTCAGTTTTAGTACAGATCATAAAGTAATTGGTATCCAGTACCTCGTTACTTCTTTCTTCTTCTTTCTCGTTGGCGGTATCTTTGCGATGGTGATTCGGGGAGAACTAATTACACCCGAATCAGATTTAGTTGACCGCACCGTCTACAACGGGATGTTCACCATGCACGGCACTGTCATGCTGTTTTTGTGGACATTTCCCTCGCTAGTTGGTTTTGCTAACTATCTAGTGCCCCTGATGATTGGGGCGCGAGACATGGCATTTCCCCGCCTCAACGCCGTCGCCTTTTGGATGGTTCCAATAGTTGGGATTCTGCTAATGGGCAGTTTTCTCATCCCTGGTGGCCCAGCCCAAGCAGGCTGGTGGTCTTACCCACCAGTTAGTCTCCAAAACCCGACAGGTAACTTAATTAATGGTCAAGTTCTCTGGTTGCTGGCAGTGGCAATATCAGGCGTGTCCTCAATTATGGGAGCAGTCAACTTTGTCACCACAATCGTCAAAATGCGAGCACCAGGCATGGGCTTCTTTCGGATGCCCCTATTTGTTTGGGCAGTATTTAGCGCTCAGATTATCCAACTATTTGGACTACCTGCACTAACAGCAGGTGCGGTAATGCTGCTACTTGACCTCACAGTTGGCACCGCCTTTTTTGACCCAGCCAAGGGCGGGAATCCAGTCATGTTCCAGCACTACTTCTGGTTCTACTCTCACCCTGCCGTTTATGTGATCATTCTGCCTGTATTTGGGATTTTCTCAGAAATCTTCCCAGTTTACTCACGTAAACCCCTGTTTGGCTACAAGGTAGTCGCCATTTCATCCATCTTAATTGCCGTAGTCAGCGGTATTGTTTGGGTACATCACATGTACGTCAGCGGTACACCTGGTTGGATGCGGTTAATTTTCATGCTGACAACAATGTGTGTATCTGTACCCACTGGTATTAAGGTATTTGCTTGGGTAGCGACCATTTGGGGCGGTAAGCTGCGGCTGAATACAGCGATGCTATTTGCTCTAGGTGCATTGGTAATGTTTGTCTTCGCCGGCATCACAGGCATCATGCTTTCCTCTGTGCCTGTTGATGTACACGTTAATAACACTTATTTCGTAGTAGGTCACTTCCACTACGTCCTTTACGGCACAGTAACGATGGGCTTGTATGCTGCCATCTACCACTGGTTCCCCAAAATGACCGGGCGGATGTACTCCGAAGGCTGGGGTAAATTGCACTTTTGGTTAGCATTCATTGGCACTAACCTCAACTTTTTACCCATGCACCCTTTAGGACTACAAGGGATGTTACGTCGAGTCTCTTCCTACGCCCCAGAGTATGCATTCTGGAATATCATCGCTAGTCTCGGCGGATTTCTGCTGGGAATGTCTACCTTGCCCTTCATTTTCAACATGGTGATTTCTTGGATGCAAGGTGAGAAAGCACCTGATAACCCTTGGCGGGCAATTGGATTAGAGTGGTTAGTTTCTTCACCACCCCCAGTCGAAAACTTTGAAGAAATTCCCATTGTTCTTACCGAACCCTACGGCTACGGCAAGTCAGAACCATTGACAGCCAACTTACAGAGCCATAACTCTTTAACAGACATAAAGTAACCCAAAAAGAGGTACGTAGAAACCCTTTGCGTACCTCCGCGCTTTCCTCCCTTCGGGTTCACCAGTCGCCTGCGGAGGGAAACCCTCCCGCAGCGCTGGTTCACCGCGTTCCTTTGCGTTTCAAATTCAACCCTCAAAGTAAAAAAGAATTCCCCCGATGGACAGTTATATCATTTCCCATGAATCGCACCAGACAGCAGAACACAGCCACGACGAAGAAGGCAACAAAATGTTTGGCTTCATTGTGTTTCTCCTGTCTGAAAGCGTCATTTTTCTGAGTTTTTTTGCAGGATATATTGTCTACAAAACAACGACCCCTAACTGGCTACCTTCTGGTGTTTCTGGACTAGAAATTAAAGAACCAACCATCAACACAGTAATTCTTGTCGCCAGTAGCTTTGTTATTTACTTAGCAGAACGCGCCCTTCAACGCCATGACTTAATGAAATTTCGCCTATTTCTCTTAGCCACGATGGTAATGGGAACTTACTTTTTAGTAGGACAGGCGATTGAATGGAACAGTCTCAGTTTTGGCTTCACTTCAGGGGTATTTGGTGGGACGTTCTATTTACTAACTGGCTTCCACGGTTTGCATGTTTTTACTGGCATCCTGTTGCAGTTAATAATTTTTGTCCGCTCCTTCATTCCCGGAAACTACGACTCAAGTCACTTCGGTGTCAATGCAACTTCATTATTTTGGCATTTCGTAGATGTCATTTGGATTATTTTGTTTGTCCTGATTTATATTTGGCAGTAGACATTAAATCTGCTTTCATTCTGCGTTGCGATCGCAGTTAAAATGTATTACTGAGCAATGGATAAAAACAGTGCTGCTCGTTTTCACTTCCAAATTCAGCACCGGCTAAACGCCCCGCTAACGCTAACATTGCTCAGTATTGCTTCACTGAGTCAATCTGCCTGTAAATAATAGATTTTATTATAAAGTCTAAATCTAGTAACTTTTACGTCCCCGCAATTTTCTTGTAGAGCTTCTCGCCCTTGGCTATTTCTTCATAATATTGTTCATAAGGAGTGAATCTGATCGATTCTTGTCGTCCTAAACCCAAAAGACCAAAGTTGCAAAGACTATTATAAAAAAGTTCATGTACCCGTTTTTGAAGTACTTGATTGAAATATATTAAAACGTTACGACAAATGATGATATTAAATTCATTGAAAGAACCATCAGTTGCCAAATTATGCTGAGCGAATACTACGTTTTCTCTTAAGGATGTCCGAAAAATGGCATTGTCATAAGCCGCTGTATAATATTCTGAAAAAGACTGCTTACCACCTGCTTTGAGGTAAAGCTGAGTATATTCCTGCATAAGTTTTAGGGAGAAAATACCACTCCTGGCGGTTTGTAGTACCTTCTCGTTAGTATCAGTAGCATATATCCGACAACGATGGTAAAGCCCTTCTTCTTGCAGCAGAATTGCCATTGAGTATACTTCCTCCCCAGTAGAGCAGCCAGCGTGCCAAATCCGAATAAACGGATACGTTTGCAAGAACGGAATAACTTGATTTCTTAAAGCCTTATAAAAGCTGGGGTCACGAAACATTGATGTTACATTCACCGTTAGACCTAGCAAAAACCGTTCAAGATAGGCGCGATTGTGGAGTAACTGCTCTTGCAATGCAGAAATATTGGCTAACCCTTCTAGCTGTATAAAGCTCAGAATGCGTCGCTTGAGTGAGGAAAGAGCATAATTACGGAAGTCATAACCGTAATATTGGTACACTCCCTCTAATAGCAACTGGATTTCGATGTCCTCCAAAGTGGGTTTGGGCAAAGTCATAGTAGGAATTAGCATATCTATCTGCTTAACCAATTACTGAAATACGCTAGCTATTCAACAAATTAAACTGCTTGCGGCTAGCAAAGCAACTACAGTGGTTTGCACTTGGATGTAATGAACTCACTTCTCCTACCAGAAAGGGAAATCTTTGCTCCTATTCCCTAAATTAGATTTGCTTTTCTCAATTGATAATAACTATTTTCCTTAAAATACCTTATTTATCACCAACTTTTAACACAATACACTGATAGTATTTTAATAATTCCAAACGATAATCATAGAGTTTCACCTTGAATTATCCAGTTTGCCAATTGAATTTACTATTTAACCGTTCAGTTCAAATAATTGAATACTACACCTAAACAGGCGATCGCTACTATTGAAATCCCAGTTAGCCATCTCACCTGGTAGCGCAGATGTTTAATCTCTAAGCTAAGACTTTCCGTTGATGATAAAGAATATGGCTGAAGTTGTTCTGCTTCGATAGCTACCTCTTGAGCTATCTCTTGAGGTATATTTTGTAATCCTTTAAAGGCAATTTGTAAGTATAGCCAATCAGTAATCAGTCGGGGACAATTCTTTTTAAACCAATTGAAGGCTAAGACTCTAAAAACTGGTTTGGACATTCGAGAAATTAACTTCATCACCCTGTTTAGGGGTCGCAAGCGAATCTTTTGGTTAATCAAGTTGACTGAGCCAACATCATAAAGACAATCCAGAATTAGTTTTACAGTGGCTTCTTCACTGTTAATTAAATTTTGTATTAAAAGCAGAACATCACGCATACGCTCTGCTTCATTATCTTTTTCTGGCAATGTTTCTGAAGGCTGTACTAAGGTCTTTAGGGGTTTTTGTCTAACTATTGTCATACTGGTAAAATAACAGCGACATTATTTTAAGTACACCTGTCTATCGAAAGAAATATATTTTATCTAGAGGGAGAATGTAAAAAGTGAACTACTAAGACTTCTAAGGCTGAAGTCTGAGCTTCTATAATCACGGGGGAGTGCCGCAACGCGCGACTGTCGTTCATGCTTTGGTCTTATACCATTTCACGAAATTTTTGATACAAATCACTTTTCCTACTCCCCCTCTGCCTCCCTGCTTAAGCGTAGGGGTACAAGTCGGGGAACCCGCCCAACGCAGTGGGCTAGCTATACAAAAAAAATCCGCCTGCGCGGTTTAAAAGGCTGACATTTTACAATTGTGCTTACACCCAAGGCGGTGTATATGCCGATTACAAACCATGCAGCTAAGAAGAAGTGAAAGCTGCGGCTGTTTTTCAAAGAAGCCTATTGGAAGTATTAACCAACTGAAATAGCCGTGAGCCGCAACGATGTTGTAGGTTTCTTCTCACGAATCAATATTCTCTTTAATCGAACGGTGGAGCAGGCGGCAAGGCCAGCAGAAAGCTCCACAAATACTTACCGAAGCAATAGCAGCGAAAACTCGCCAAGTCAAACTAGGTGGAGTGGCATCTGAGGGTTGGTTTTGTGCGCCTTTAGCTAGTTCTGGAGCGGAATGAGATAGCTGACTGGCTGTACTCACCCCTTCAATCGCCGCTCCAATTAGATAAGCTACCAGGGCAATTCCTAGCCAGTGATTTATCATGTTGTACTATTTGAATTCTGATGAAGATGCTCGACAAGAAGCAATTATTTGGTTTCTCATGCTAATGATTGCTTTGCCCAACAGATAGTCTGCCTTCTGCCGTGTCGCGAATGAGGGGCAGTTTAGATTTGATGTAAGTATTGAGGCTACCATCTGCCTGAGCGTCAAGCCCTTGCTTGGCTTGCAACTGCTGGAGGAGTAATTGCACTAAAGCAGCATCGTCAAACTGGAGCAGGATACTGACCTGAGTAGACTCGATTACAGCCCACAGTTGTTGCATCATTTTGGCAGTGATCATGAGTCTCAACCCTCTTAAGCTTTTCTTTATATTTACACAGTTTTGGAATCGACACTAGGTTTTTGTCTCTGGTTTAATCAATCAACACAATTAGAGAGGCGTAAAAATAGCAAGATTTACGCAAATCCTTATTCCGTCTTGTTTTCATTAATTTTGAGGTCAGGGTCGCCACCAGTGATTGTTTGGAATAAGTTCCCTAGTAAGAGGAAAAAAGCCGCGATCAACAATATGAACATTAAACTAGCAAGAGCAGCAAAGGGAGAGATGATGAGCGACACTAACAAAGCAAACACCACAGTCGTTATTAGTGTTTTATTCATTCTTTTTTTACCTTAAATAATTGCTAATCTCCAACTTACTAACTAAATCAGGAACTCGTCTACATCCAATAGACGGAATCAGTCATATTTATCTGGTAGTTGTTTGAGATGAAATTAACTGATAAGCTGTCGCGCATATAATCTGCACATCTTTTCGTGTTGGCTGTTGATTGTTGACGGTTGACAGTTAACCGTCAGCGATTAACGAACCTCATGAGTGACTGTGCAATTTAAAAGCGTAATAGCTTAATATTTAGTTAAGTGCATTAATGAAGATGCTCAACTCCAGTCAATTAATTTGTTGTTAGAACAACCAAGCTGAAGTTTACTTGAAAATGTGAAGCACTTTATCTTGAGTTTCTCCAATTTTTAGAAAGGCTAGAGAAAATGATTCAGATTGTGTACTCACTTTGAGATTTCCTAGCCATATTCGCTTGACCTTATCCAAATCTAAGAACGTAATTCTCATTATCCGGCAACAATTCTGGCATTGTGGCAAAAACCTTTCCAGACGTGATTAGTTGTGATGAGATTGGAAAAGTCAAAGCCTAACTTCCGTAAAGGTTTTAGCGTATGTGTCATAGCGGAATGCGAAAATGTATAAAGTCTTGAGAAAGAGGGCTAAAAAACCGTATACGGCTTTTCGAGCCACCAAAGTATTCCTTAAGGTTATAATCATTAGTTCTGATGGGAGATGTAATACCTAAATTTGAATTGTTATTCTATATTTGTGAGTAAAAAATATTTTCAAAATTAACAACAATGAACATTCTTGCTTGGATTGTTTTAGGTCTAATTGCTGGCGCGATCGCTAAAGCTATCTATCCTGGTCATCAAGGCGGCGGAATTCTCGGAACAATCTTGTTAGGAATTATTGGTGCTTTTGTTGGCGGTAGTTTAGGTGTATTCTTCAGTACAGGAACCTTAGCTCTAGCCGCACCTGGTCTTAGCATTACTGGTATTATAGTCGCAGTTTTGGGTGCAATTGTAGCCGTTTTCCTTTGGAACTTGCTAACCCGTAGAAGTGCTGTATAAAAAACTAAATCAGTTTCAACTAATAATCAATCTCAGGGAATTAATTCTACTTTTTATCCCTGAATTAAAGTCAAAGAATAGCGCCTACCTTTACTTAGGGAGCGCTATTCTTGTTTTTTAATAAATACAAAATAAAGATTAGCAAAAACTTGAATGTAGTGCGTAAACGTATAGAAGTTTGTAGCCAAACATCACCGTTTGTTAAATGTTGATGATATTGATTGCTAGATTTGTGGGATACTAGTGCAACAAGGTATAAGGCAGCACGCTGCACTACAACAATGGAAATGCAGAGATACACTACGATTTCATTTAAATTTAAAACAGCTTTCAAAACTGACTTAGCACAGATTGATATTGCTGTATGAGTTTGCATCTAACACAGCTTCATCCCTTACTCAAAAACTATTATGCTAATTGCCTTCAAAAAACAGTTAAATAACCTGTTAGATAACTCTCTGATGGCAACAAGTTTCAGTCATGTCCGAGTTAACTCGATTACAAAATAAGACCTGCTATAGTGTCATTGCATAAAAAGTTCCCAAAAAGTAATTTTAGAAAGATTTTTTGACACTTACTACTTAATTATTTGAGCGAGCAATTTATCTCAGCTTACTCACATGTCCTAAGCCACTACCAAAATGTATTTGTCCCTACCACAGCCAAGTTTAG
Organism: Komarekiella delphini-convector SJRDD-AB1; assembly: GCF_014831675.1. Taxonomy (GTDB): domain Bacteria; phylum Cyanobacteriota; class Cyanobacteriia; order Cyanobacteriales; family Nostocaceae; genus Komarekiella. The sequence continues at coordinate 27,164 of NZ_VJXY01000005.1, forward strand.
CTTTGTTTGGACTTAAAAGGTTAAAAACTTACACTATTAAATTTAAGTAAATAAGTAAAAAAAGTATGAAAAAGTCCGTTAAAGTCATATCTAAAATAAACTTTATTACTTTTTTTACAAATGAGTATCGAAGAAGCATTAGTAATTTTAGACACATTTCTTGAGCAAAGCTTAAATGACGTTCAGGAGCTAGTGTTTCGCCAAGCTTGGGAAGGGCAAACTTATCCAGAAATAGCAGAAAGTTCTGGTTACGATGCCAATTACATAAAAGATGTTGGTTCTAAGTTATGGAAGTTACTGTCACAGGCTTTGGATGAGGAGGTTACGAAAAGTAATTTTCGGTCAGTTTTAAGACGGCGATCGCGTAGTATCGACTTTCGTGAAGCATCCCGTACCCCTGTAGAATCACAAGCTACACGTAGCATTGAGCATAGTATCAGGGAAGACATCATCCAAAAAAGATCGCAGAATGTACAAGCAGCCTTAAAGCATCGTCAGCCATTAGAAAAACAGAGAGAGGAACTTGAGATTATCTCTAAGGATGGTGAAATATCAGAGTTACTTGTGGGGATAGAGGCACAAGAGAGGAGAAAATCCCTAAGTCCTAATTCTGAGTTGCTAGAAATTCCTAGTGGTTCAGTACCACTCAATTCCTTTTTTTATATCGAGCGTCCTCCAATTGAAGAACGCACCTATGCCGAAATCAATAAACCTGGAAGTCTGATCCGAATTAAAGCCGCCAGCCAAATGGGGAAAACCTCCCTGCTGCACAGAATTCTTGCTCATGCCAGACAGAATGGGCTACACACAGTACAGATAAGTTTGCAGCGGGCAGATAGTCAAGTTTTCACTAGCTTAGAAAAATTCTTACGCTGGTTTTGTGCCAACATTAGTCGGCAATTGAACATAGAACCAAAGCTAGATGATTATTGGGATGAAGATATTGGCAGCAAAGTTAGCTGTACATTGTATTTACAGGGGTATTTACTGCAAAAAATCGACTTTCCGGTAGTCTTAGCTTTGGATGAAGTGAATCGCATTTTCGAGTATCCAGAAATCTGTCGCGACTTTCTACCCTTACTACGCTCCTGGTATGAAGATGCTTCTGAACTAGAAATTTGGCAGAAACTTCGACTAGTGGTGGTTCACGCCACTGAGGCTTATATTCCGTTAGATATCAATCAATCGCCTTTCAATGTTGGGCTACCGATTAAGTTACCAGAATTTAGTTTAGAGCAAGTACAGGAATTGGCCATACGTCATGGGTTGGATTGGGTTAAATCTGAGGCAGGAGTGCATAAACTCACTCTGCTGATAGCGATGATTGGCGGTCATCCCCATCTAGTACGTCTAGCTCTTTATCAGTTGGGACGTCAAGAGGTGACTCTAGAGCAGTTATTACAAGATGCTCCCACTATTGCTGGAATTTATAGCAACTATTTGCGGCATCATCTGGCGAATATCCAAGGGCATCCCCACCTGATAGCAGCACTCAAATCAGTAGTTACGTCGCCAACAAGTGTGCAATTAGAAGCGATCGCCGCCTATAAACTAGAAAGCATGGGTCTGGTAAAACTTGAGGGAAACCAGGCAATGCCTAGCTGTGAGCTGTATCGACTTTATTTCCGCGAGCAATTGGGCTAAAGGCATGAATAAGTACGAATATCAAATCGGCGGTAGTCTGAAAGTAGAGGCTCCTAGCTATGTAGAACGACAAGCTGATTTTGAACTCTATAATTCTTTGCTACAGGGAGAGTTTTGTTATGTATTCAGCTCACGACAGATGGGCAAATCCAGCTTGCGCTTACGAACAAGGCATCGATTAGAACAAGCAGGTTTTAGTTGTGCCTCTATCGACATGACCCGAATCGGTAGCGCCAATATCACCCCTTCTCAATGGTATAAGGGCATAGTAGTTGACTTATTGAGAGGTTTTAATCTCTTTGAAAAAGTAAATTTAAAAACCTGGTGGTGGGAACGAGAAGATTTACCAGCGCTACAGCGATTGAGTCAGTTTGTTGAAGACATTTTGTTAGTTCAGATCAAAAGTGAAAAAATATTTATTTTTGTTGATGAAATAGATAGTGTTCTCGGTCTGAATTTTCCAGTCGTCGATTTTTTTGCGCTGATTCGGTCATGCTACAATCAACGAGCCGAAAATCCAGAATATAACCGCCTAACTTGGGCGCTGTTCGGAGTGGCAACGCCCTCAGATTTGATTGCCGATCGCAACTCTACCCCATTTAATATAGGCAAATCTATTGACCTGCATGGCTTTTTGTTGTCGGAAGTTCAGCCATTAGCAGCAGGTTTAGAGGGTAAGGTTGCTAACCCGATGGCGGTTCTCAAAGAGATTTTGGCTTGGACGGATGGTCAACCCTTTCTCACCCAAAAGCTATGTGAGATTGTAGTGCAAGAAAGAAACAGTGGCCGCAAGGATGTTGAGGAGCATAGAAGTTTAGAAGCCGATGATCGTTACAAGTTAGATGACCATTTACCCATTATTAATTATCATCTCATCAGTTTTTATTACCAATTTCCATCGTTAATTTTGGAAAAGCTTGTGCAAACTCACATCCTTGAAAACTGGGAAGCCAATGACGAGCCAGAGCATTTGAAAACCATCCGCGATCGCCTCCTCACAGATGAGCAACGTGCAGGAGGTTTGCTGGGAATGTACCAGCAAATTTTACAGGGAATTCAAGTCTGTTCTAATGATGGAGAAGAACAAATCGAGCTGCTGTTATCAGGGTTAGTGACTAAACAGCAAGGACAACTGATAGTGAAAAACCGCATTTATCATCAGGTTTTTAATCAAGCTTGGGTAGAGAAACAATTAGCAAAACTGCGACCTTATTCTCAGACATTAAATGCTTGGGTAGCTTCAGAGTACCGTGACTATTCACGGCTATTACGCGGACAAGCCTTGCTTGAGGCTCTAGCTTGGTCACAGGGCAAAAGCTTAAGCGATTTAGATTATCATTTTTTAGCAGCTAGCCAAGAATTTGATCGGCGAGAAGTTGAGACGTGGTTAGAGGCGGAACGTGCTAAAGAAGTTAAAGCCAGATTGGTTCAAGAGCAAAAAGCTGCTAGATTTCAAAGATTGTTTTTTCTGGGTGCATTCAGTTGGGTATTGTTGATTGCTTTAGGCTTAGGGATGGGAACTTTATTCGAGTATGGAAAGAACTGTTCTGTTAGATTTAAGCAATTGTTCCATTACCGATGAGTAGGAAGAAAGGGGATTGGGGAATGGAAAACTCTTCTCTAGTCGCCAGTTTTTAATTTTAATTTCTGATAAAACTATAGCGTTTCCTAGTCGGCTGAGGTACAAATTTGTCGGTGTTTATCCGTGTTTATCTGTGGTTAATTACAACTTCTGTATAATACCGATTCAATTAATGATTGCAACAAATCTTTTGGTAAAGAGACGTTGCATTGCAACGTCTCTACATGGTCTGTCTCTTTGTCAAAGTCAATTTTTTTTAACGTAGACGCGGAGCGGCTTGCCGCAGGCTACCGCCAACGCGCAGCGGACGCACCAGAAGGATGCATACTCCTGCAAAGAAGCAAGCTACGCGGAGCGTCTGTCTACGACACGCTACGCGAACGTAGAGAGCAAAGAGAAGGAATAAATACTTAACTGAATTGTATTGCTTCTTCTTTGTACCTCACTCAAATGATAACTGCTATATATGACTTTTTCTGACTAAATAATACAAAGCAATTCGAATAGTTTTTTGATATCTCTAACTATTTAGGACTTTTTCAGGCTGTGTTTGTGCAACCAAAAGCTTAATTTAGATTCAGGATTAAACAAAAACCATCCCAACTATACAAATTAAATAAATTATAGGTGTCGGTTAACAATTTTTTGGTAACACTATCAAATTAATGTAGTTTAAGGAATAAAATTATGGCTTTTAATGCAACTCTAGAAACAAATAATAATATTGCCACCATCAAGTTGTCTGGCGAATTAGATGGGTTGACTGCATCAGTTTTCAAAACAGAAGTAGATAAAGCAGCATCTCAGAAAGTGAAATGCCTTGTTTTACTAATGCAGGATCTAGAATATATGTCTAGCGCTGGTCTACGGGTGCTGATTTTCGCTAAGCAAAAAATGGGTGCAAACGTTGATATTTATGTCGTTGGCGCTCAGGAAACGGTGATCAATACATTGCAAAAGACTGGATTTGATCAAAGTGTGATTTTGCTAGATGATGATAATATCTCTGAACTCGAAAACGTTTAGAAGAAAGCATATTAATTAGTTTCTACAAGGCAATTGGTATGCAACCTTCTTTAACAGTGCCGGCAACCTTGGATTCACTTTCAACAATCGCTAAATATGTACTCGCAGCTACCGCAGCAGCCGGTTTAGATAAAAAAGCTGCCTATCGGTGCCGCTTAGCAATAGACGAAATAGCCACCAATATCATTACTTATGGCTATGGTCAAGCAGGTTACGAAGGGGTATTGGACTTGCAAGCAGAGATTGACGAGCAAGCTTTGACTATTTCTATTGAAGATACAGGTTTAGCCTACGACCCTTGCCAAACGCAGCTTCCAGACGAAAATCAGTTAAAGTTGCCTCTAGAGGAGCGGTCAATTGGTGGTCTAGGCATATATCTTGCGCTCCATGAGGTCGATAAGTTTCTTTATGAACGCGTCGATAACAAGAATCGCAACATCTTCATTATGTTTCGTATGAAAGAGAACAAGGAATAGGGAATAGTGGAAAATAGAGCGATCGCTAGAGACTAGTCAAATCAACGCAGTAGATGCGATCGCGTCCTACTTACTAATTAGTACCGTTTTACATAGTATTTGTACTGCCGTGCTATCTAGATGCAACCTTCTGCAATGTTAATGCACCCTTTTTTATTCTCATTCCTTGACTCTGCCAAAAAATGTTTAAGGAGGCTCCTCCATAATGAAAACTGAGCACGAGCTTCTACTTATCTATGAGCGAGACTTACAAATCGCTCACATGATTCAAGCCGACTTCTTACCAGAAGCTTTGCCACAGATGCCTGGGTGGGAAATAGCAGCCCGTTTTCATCCAGCGCGTGTAGTAGGTGGAGACTTTTACGATGCTTTTCCCCTTGCTAATCACCGAATTGGTTTTGTGATTGCGGATGTTTGCGATAAAGGGGTGGGTGCTGCGTTATTTATGTCCCTTTTCCGAAGCTTGATTCGGGCTTTTGCCCAACAGCATTATAATTTGAGCTGGTTAGGCGCTCTTAACGATGAGAGCAGCAAGTTAGCGAAAGGTGGACAACGGGCACAGGCTCCAAGAATTGGTACTACTGCGCTCAAAAATGCTGTCAGCCTGACAAATAATTATATTGCTAATAATCACAGTCGGATAAATATGTTCGCCACACTTTTCTTTGGTGTGTTGAACCCAAGCACAGGTCTATTGCACTACGTTAACGCTGGACATGAACCTCCAGCTATTTTTGGGGCTGGTGGTGTTAAGGCTAGGCTTAAACCTACTGGCCCAGCTGTTGGGATAATGCCTAATAGAGAATTTGGAATTCAGCAAGTCCAGTTGGAACCGGGAGATATTTTAGTAGCTTACTCTGATGGTGTGACTGATGCTCGTGACCCTAAAGGTCAGTTTTTCGGTGAAGAAAAATTTCTATCTTTATTACAGCAGCCTGCGCCCTCTGCTACTGCGGTGCTAGACCTGATCGAAGCAAGTGTGTATGCTTATATTGATGATGCTGATCAATTTGACGACATTACTATGCTGGCTGTGCATCGTGCCTGATTTAAGGTGCAGACTATCACCTTACTAGTAGGATTGCAAGGACGAAAGCTGCGTGATTTCTAAGTTATCTCAGAAAATTAATTCTGTGTTGCCACGTTTGCAGAGACTTTACGCAGCATCATTAGTCTCAGGTACAAGCGTAATTGTCACTAGTGCGATCGCTACAGTTTTGGTAATTGGAGCACGACAAGCTGGTTTGTTGCAAGCACAAGAACTCTGGGCTTTTGACCAGTTTATCCAATGGCGTCGTGATGAAGGCCCTGATCCTAGGCTGTTGATTGTTGCAATTACAGAGCAAGATCTGCAACTGCAAAAGCAATGGCCATTGCCCGATCGCACATTAGCACAGCTCTTAGGCAAACTAGAGCAGCAACAACCGCGAGCTATCGGATTAGATATTTATCGAGATTTACCCGTAGAACCTGGAAATCAAGAATTATCTAAACTTTTGCGGCAGAGCGATCGCATCATTACTGTATGCAAAGTCAATGATTCTGCTACCAATCCCGGAATTGCACCTCCCTCTGGTGTCCCAGAAAATCGCATTGGATTTGCTGACTTGCTAGTAGATTCAGGTGGTATCCTGCGCCGCAGTTTACTATTTATGAATCCTCCCCCTGTAAACAAGTCAATTGTCAAAAATTCCCATTTCTGCCAGAATTCCGCCGCCGACCTTTTCTCTTTGAGTCTCCGGCTAGCATTAAAATACCTCAAAGTAGAAAAAATTCAACCACAGCTAAATTCCTCTAATGAGCTAAAGCTAGGTTCAACAGTATTTAAACGATTAAAAGCCAATTCTGGCGGCTACCAAAATGTTAATTTAGCAGGGTATCAAGTCCTGCTTAACTATCGCTCTCCCTGGAACGTTGCCCAACAAGTAACGCTCACAGAAGTATTAACAGACAAGGTGAATCCTAGTTTGATTAAGAACCGTGTAGTTCTCATCGGCACTACAGCAGAAAGTATCAAGGACGGTTTCTATACACCTTACAGTTCTGGACAGCAAAAAGACCAAGAAATGCTGGGGGTGATGATTCATGCACAGGCGGTAAGTCAAATCCTCAGTGCTGTCTTAGATCAGCGCCCTTTATTTTGGTATTGGCCAAACTGGGGTGAGACTCTATGGATAGGGCTATGGTCATTCTCAGGCGGAATAATGGCTTGGCAGATTCGCCACCCTTTACGCTTTGGCTTAGGCAGTGGAGTAGCGTTAGGGGGTTTATTGGCGCTATGTTTCGGTTTCTTTTACCAGGGAGCTTGGATACCACTAGTACCATCTGTGTTTACATTCATCGCTACTGCTGGAAGTGTGGTCATCATAGACCGATTTAATAAGGCAGGATACACAAGGGCTATTTACGTTCGCCTCAAAAATCCTCTCAAAGTCAACATTGAAATTGACCATTCTAAGAAAGAACGCCAAGTAGCTGAAATTACACGCACAGAATACTTTCAAGACTTGCAGAAAAAAGGAAAGGAACTTAGGGATAGAAAAACTAAAGCCACACCAAAAAGTAACTCTAATGCATCTAGCGAGGTGAATGATACTAACAAAATTAGTCAAGAAACCTCTGAAAGTTCAGAAACAGAATATTACCAACAGATGCAAGATAAAGTAAAAAATTTAAAAAATAGAAAAAATAAAACTGATGATTGATTTTTAGTAATTTTATTTGAAACGTCATATTTTTCGTAAATACTGTCATTCGTAATTTAAATATCCGCAAAACGAGGTTGAAGATGAAGAATAATTTTTCTCGAAAATTTGCACTATTTTCTTTAACTATGTTGCTAGAGATAGCTGTAATTAATGCTTTTGCTGGAAGATTAACAGCTCAGCCATCATCGACTTTATTTAATCCAGAAATCATTGAAAGTGGAGAAGTAGTTGGAGAAAAAGTTAATTTCAAGCCTCCGAAAGTTGGAGCACCTGAAAATCGTAAAGGAGGAGCATCGCGTGGCCTTAATTGTAGCCAAAGTCAAAAATCTCTCAAGGCATTACTGCCAGCCAGCAATCTGGGATTAACAGTAGAACAATACCCAACTTTCTTTGTGTACGTTCCACCAATTTCTACACAATTAGCAGAATTTGAGTTACGTGAAGGAAATGATAGCACCGTAGTTTACAAAACAAGATTTAAGCTTCCGGCAACTCCTGGCGTTGTTAACTTTAGCTTGCCTCCTAACAAAACCTTGCAACCTCTAGAAGTTGGCAAAAATTATAAATGGTCGTTTTCCATAATTTGCGATTCTGAAGATCGCTCTAAAGACCTTTTTGTAGAAGGTTGGGTGCAAAGAATCGAACCAAGCTTAACTCTCACTAGTCAAGTAGAAAAGGCAAAACCACGCGATCGCCCAGCCTTGTATGCAGAGTCCGGCATTTGGCACGAAACTCTAATGACATTAGCTGAGCTACGCTACTCTTATCCTCAAGATTCAACTTTAGTAGCTGAATGGACAGAGTTATTAGAGTCAGTTGGACTGAATAATATTGCTCAAGAGCCGTTAGTTCCAAATTCCAAAAACGATCAGGCAAATAAGTAATTTAATTCTTACTTCGCAAAAACACAGCATTGAACAAAGGGTTCTGAGGCGACTTGTTCCAAGCCCATAGATTGTAACAAACTTGACCAGTCCTGACGAGTTTTGGCATCCTGTGGAGAGACACTCAGGCTTTGAGCTAGTTCGGTCAGAGTTTCGTACCAGATACCCTCAGCCTTATACTGAGCCAGGCGATCGCGGGAGGAGACTGACACTAATTGTTTCTCCAAAGCAGGACGTTCCACGCGTCGAACTAAACCATTGACGTAAACAAACCTATTCTGGTTTTTGGCATCGCAATAAACGAGAAAATACCAGTTATAATCCTTTTCAGCTTCTAGTGATACGGTTGATGGCAGGCGCAGACTAACTATACCTGGTGGGGTTCCCTTGCCTGCAACCTTGTTTGTGTAGACAGTATGATCTTGATTATCTTTCAGCACAAACTCAACCGAATAGTTGGTTGTGAGCGTGTACGGTACATAAAACCAGAAGGTGGGAAATTTAGCAAGGGTTAGCCCTGCACCCGTATCGGGTACTAAGGCTGTTAATGGGGGCTTATTTGTAGCTAAACAGGGGCCACGGCTTCCGCCTCCTCTGCGTCTTCGGGGTCTGCCGATATCAGAAAAGTCTAGCGCATTAAAGCGCGATCGCTCTTGACGGGGAAGGGCGTTAGAGCCTGTATTTGCAGTTGAGGTAGAACGAGTAGAACTAGCAGACGCTAAAGTGAATTCGCCCAGCATAGACTGCGCGATCGCCCAGGTTATGATCATTTTACCGAAATGCAACATTTTCTTAGTCATGCTCAAAATCCGCGTGTTTACTATAAGCGTCGATTTTGGTATGTGGTATAAGCCACCACACTGCCCCCTGTGAGGACTAAACCCAATGCAGCTGGAATAAGCGTCATCCATCCACCTTTAAGCAAAAGAATCAAGCAGACACCTGGTAAGACTCCTAAAGCAGCACTACTTACGAGTACCAGATTGAGAGGCGATCGCGCATACAAAACCAAGACACCCCCGACGAAAGCCCATCCCCAGACCCAGAGTGTTATTCCCGACGGTGTTAACCACCACAACAAAGGGCGCTGATCTAAGACAGCACTGAGAATCTGGCTTACCATGTGTGCGTGAATTATTACACCTGGCATTTGCTCAGATTCCTGTCCTGAACTATAAGGTGTCAAAGAATAATCTTTAAAGCTCTGGGCTGTTGTGCCAACTAGAACAATGCGATTTTTAATTAGATTGGAAAGTTCAGCGTCCGATGAATTGTTCAGGATGTCAGTGAGTGTGACTTGCACTGCAACAGAGTTTGAGGAACGGTAATTGAGCAATACTTGATAGCCCAAGTTGTCTAATCCTTGATAGCTGCCGGTTTGAGGTTCAAGTCGCTTAAAAGTAGTACGCCCAATCTGTAAGTCTCCCTCTGGATTGCGTTGGGCATGAATGCCCTTGGCGGTAAGATACGATTGAGCAACTCGAAAGCTAAAGGATGTGTCCGTCACACAAAGCGAGTTTGGGTTAGGAGCCATCGCCAATAGTTGGCGGCGCACAACACCATCTGCATCGATGGGAAAGTCGCTAAAGCTGAGGCGATCGCCTGAAATGCCAGGAGGAGGTCTAGTACCAGAATCTTCGTTAGTTTCCCCAACTTCGCAAATCGGAATAAAATTCTCATTCTGCTGAAAATGAGTTTTCAAGTCTGAATGGTTCTGATTAATGGGAAAATCACGATAGATATCTAAGCCGATGACTCGTGGCTGATGGGACTCTAGTTTTTTCAATAGTTGAGCCAGTGCCCGATCCGAGAGCGATGAACCTCGTCTTTCCTGGGGATTTTGACTTTGAACGTCTTTTTCAGTCACCGTCACAATCAAAAGGCGTGGATCGGGCGGTTCAGTGGGTCGCAGCCTCATTAGTTGATCGAACGCCTGTAACTCCCAATTTTCCAAGACTCCTAGTTGCCGCACCCCCATCACGAAGGCGGTGACTATTATACTTGCCAAAAGTAAGGTTTTGAAACAGCGTTTGCCAGTCCTGGGGCTGCGATCAATCGCTAAGGAACCAGATAATGTTTGCCAGGTTGTTGGTTCTTCGCTAGGATTCTGGCAAATTATCGGCAACCATGTTGCACAAGGACAGTCATCTTCTAGTTTTTCGAGTCTTTCTCGTGCCTCCCGAACCGCAGCATACAAAGACTGACCCCCGGAAAAGGCGTTCAGAAAATGCCTGAAAAATTCATGAGCAACTCTATCGGGTATCAATTCTCGCATGACAATCACTTGCGGAATGTGCAGATCAGCGAGCGATCGCGCTAAACCCAAACCATCACAAGAATTGAAAATGACGAGCTTTAAACCACGACTAATGGCTTTTTTGAGAGCATTTCTTAATTGCTTTAGGGTCAAGCTATCGGTTGGATTAATATAAATCCGTCCTGTATCTTCTTCGGTTTGACTATGCCCAGCAAAAAATAGGATGTCCCAACCTTGTTGATCCCAGAGATGCTCATATAAATCCCAGTAATGTGGTTCTTCGAGAAACATCGGCACAGCACCAGGTACCGCTTCTAACAATTTGCGGTCTGCCAAAACATTGATACCATCACGATTTCCCAGAATAGCTAAGATTCTAACAGTACCGACAGGAGTTTGAGATTGGGGTTTGATTCGCTCATATTCTTGAACACTGAGGGCAATTTCTGCCTGGGGGTAATCCTCAAAGAAGTTCCACAAATGCCAAGGGAGTCGCCGCAGAGAATCATTGTTGGTTTCAATAATTACTCGGACTTCATCCGATGGATGTATTTCTCTGCTTAATTTGCGGTCAATTGGAAGAAACGATTCTGAGTTGAGCCAGGCATTGAGTTGAAGTTTTAACCGTTGTGATAGCTCATTAAACTCCAGCTCAGAAAAGTGAGTAATACCTCCTGGTTCAATGGTGATTGCACGAGTTAACGGTGCGCTACGCTCTCGATAGAATTCACGATAAAGCAATTGCCAGTGGCGATAGAGTTGATCAATTTCTGGGGCCGGAGGTAAACCGCCTGTAAATTTTGTTGGATAGCGATCGCTCACTGCTTGCGAAATTTGAGCAGTGACATTGGGGCAACCACTTTGCAAATCACCTGAACCCAGGTTGATGACAACCAACTTACTCATTCCTGTCAGTCTACAAGCAGTTAGAGAACAAAATCTTCAGTTACATTAACATTATTGAAACCTACTTGCAGACTGAAGCCGTCTCCAGACATTCCCTTAAAAGGTCTGATCTGAATATAGTTATCGTGTCCTCTTGAATAAACCTCCTGTAACGTTTCTCCAGACTCAGACAGCATTACTAGCTTGACATTGGGCGACAAATAAGTGTTACCAGAGCTTGGATAAAGTTGTGCCAAAACACTGATTGTCCCGTCAATATTTGAACTAACAGCAAGTGACAGTACCACAGTTTGATCATTAAGTCGCATCCCAAAATCAATTAACTTGGCTCTCTTAATATCAGTCTTTAATATAGTCATGCTCCTAATTGAAACCAAATTCATATCAATGCCTAAAATGGCTTCAGTGGACTGCCAACCCGTCTCAAAAATGCCCTCAAGCCACCTTCTTAGATTCACCACTTTAGCGGGTGGAGCAGTTAATGGAACCTCCTGGAGCTGATGGAGGTATGCGAGAAATTCTGAGAGCGATCGCAGATTACTAAGTGGCACTTTTGCCATTGCCGTTTGAGTAAATCCTAGCAGTGTTGCTTCTTTTAGCGTTTGGCTCATTTGCACAGCCACATAGCCAATTCGGTCTGACCAAGCATCCGGCGGAATCTCACAAACCTTTGCATCTGGCAAAACTGGACGACATTCTAACCTACCTAGCTGTTTAACCCATAAATCCGCAACATCCATCATTTTCACGATCATTGGATTACGGCTATCATTTTGGTTTGCATCCACTTCAAATCCCAAACAACGCAGGTAAAAATCGACAGCGTACACAGCTAAGGTGTTCAGATAAACTTGCTTTGCTTTCAAAGGTAGTAACTGCTGTTTTTGATAATGTTGCGCGATCGCGTGCGCCTCAAAAGATAGCGGTACTGTAAAAATCGAAGGCTCAAAGATTGAACTCATTCGTTATCTCTCTATATATCTTTTAGGTATTAAATATTTTTGGAAATAGGGGATCAATTCTTTTAATTGACGGTTAAAAAAAGAACATAAAGTCTGCGCTGAAACATCTAGGCTTGTCGCAATTTCTAACCAGGTTTGACCTTCAACGAATCTAGCCCAAACCAATGACTGAAAAGTAATCTCTGGGAGTTCTCTAAGTCTTTGTTTTTGCAGAAGCCTTTCTGGATCTTCTTCGATAAACTGTTGCAGAATTTGAGCGTTAGACAGTGTATCCTCTACTGAGACGAAGTTATCTAAATCATCCAACGATGGCAGGTGAGCAATCTGTTCTGTCTTGTCTGATTTCGGAATTTGTGTGATTCCTTGTTTTCTATAATCATTAACAACATCAATAAATTGAAAGTTGAGACGGAAATTAACCCACGCCAACACAGGATATTCTGGGTTATAACTGTCAATCTTCTCGCATATCTCAAGTAGGGTTTTCTGGAAAGCTTCGTTATAAAGATCTTCGTAAAGACTAGCAGACCATAACTGTTTTTGAGGACGACCTAGCCTACCCGACTTCAAAATTTCCTGGACTAGCCGATTGAGTGCTAAACGTCTGTTGAGACTTTGAGGCGGGTATTGTTGAATTTCTTTGGCGTACTGCTGAAGTCGCTGATCTAGATCCTCATTAGGTGAAGCACCTGCAAAGCGCCCATTCACCATCCAACTCTCCTTGCTTCTCTAAAATGATAGAATACATCTCAACATCAAGACTTCAGTTGCAGATGCTATTTTTAGCCGATTAAGATATTATTTGTTAAAGTAAAAGCAGCACATCTAGCATTGAGAATTTTTTCAACTCTACAATCAAAACACTGCATTTATCATGAATTAAGGGCTAAAAATTTACAAGTTACACTAGATGAGTACCGGATCTCTACAAAGTTAATTAAAGTAACTCCTAATTGAGCGTGAAATACTAAGTCCCATTCTGTAGACGTAATTAAGATATCTCCATAATTGTTGGTTGTAAACTGCATTTGACTTCAAGAGGCTCTATCTGCTATTCAGCCTGGTGATTCAGAAGTTAGGCATTTTGTTACAAAACTTAATAATTGAAGATGATTAGCCAATTTACTCTAGACATTTATTTCGACAGAACTTAGATACTGCTAGGCTTGAGGCATTTGTTGAAGGTTTGATTTGAGGCTGATTTTGAATAAAAGATACAAATCCTGTTATGGCTTGTTGTATAAGGAATACAGCACCGCAAACATCTAAAAAATCAAAAGCGATCGCTCAATAAAATATTGTAATCATCAGCTTTTTTTATTATTCGCAATTAAACAGATTTCTCGATTCTGTGAGAAACTGCTGAGAATGGAGGAGTTAAATTCTACCAATCAAAAAGCCTGGAAACTCATTTGTACAGACTCTAGATAAATTAATTCATTAGCTTCAAAAGGACTAGTCTTCATAACTTTTGTATGGGGAGTAAATACCAATTCGAGGTCAAAACAGCACCGAGAAAAGCACTGTTGTTCACTTACTTAGAAAGATGATTTCAGCGTCTAGTACAACATGCGTAGTGTCTATGTACCCAAACAATTTTTCATTTCAATTTGAATCTCATCCATTAGTTAGAAAACTGCTCATGCTCCTGATAGCAACTAGTGCGGTTATTAGTAGCAGCACTGCGGCTCAGGCTGTAAAGTTCAACTTTAGCTATGCTCCAGGAACTTCATTAGAGCAAATGCTCAGTTTTGAAATAGCAGGCGGTGTTTGGTCAAATTATTTAGCAGATAATGTCACCATCAACATCCATGTAGAGATGACAGATAAATTACCAGGGGGTGTGATTGGTGGAGCACTTCCAGGTATCCGGGCAGATCAACCTTATGAAACCTGGAGAAATCAACTTGCAGGCGATCGCACCTCGGCAGATGATCAATTTGTCTTTGACAATCAGCAAGATGATGCAGATAAATTCACAGCGCTGATTGACGGCTACAAGGTCGATAACAACTATAAACTCAAAATGACCCGTGCTAATGCAAAAGCACTAAAGATGCTTGACGGCAATAATACAGGTCTTGATGGCTACGTCCTGATGAACAAGCTGCCGAGTTCGTCTGTCACCTGGAATTATGATGTTTTGGGCAACGTTCCGAATCGGACTTTGGACTTCTTAAGTGTGGGGATACACGAACTTGGTCATCAGCTTGGCTTTGTAAGTGGAATCGATAAGGCTGGATGGTTAACCCAAAAGACTCAATATGACGCGGCTCATCAGAGTGACTTTTACGCCACCTTGAACGGCAAATTAGATAATACCACCCCACTTGATACATTTCGCTTTTCTTCACAGAGCGTCAAAGAAGCGGGTTCGGGCGACTCCTGGATTGATATGTCTGTGGGTGGCAAACCCTACTTTTCCACCGATGGTGGCAAAACCCCATTAGGCTACTTTTCCACGGGAGAAAATACTAGTTTAGGTGGAGATGGCGATCAAGCTAGTCATTGGAAAGAGCAGAGTACTCCTTTGGGCATCATGAACCCAAAGCTAGGATCAGGACAGTACAGGAGCATTTCAACCCTCGATCAAAGAGTCATGGATGCGATCGGCTGGGATTTGCAAAAACAAAAAATAGATCTCGCAAGCCTCCAGACTCAGGCTAAGACCCGACTGGCGCTGCGCCTAGGAAAAACAGTCGCGTGGCTAGATGCCAACCCAGAAGAGGCAGCATCACTTCTGACCAAAGACCGGACGCTGGACGTACAAACGATGATCGAGCAAAGTAAAGTCTACGAATGGCGTTCGTCTAGCAGTAGCGGCTGGTGGCAAGGTGGCGTATGGCAGCACTTCTTGGAAGAAAAAATCCCCTCGTCAATGACTAACGCTCAGACTGAAGCGATCGCTGTTCCAGAACCATCTTTAACAGGGGGGTTAGTTTTGGGGAGTGGTTTCTTAGGTATCCGCTTTCTGCTCAAGCATCGCGATCAAAAGCAGGCAAATAAATGATCAGCAATCCCCGAAAGTTCAGCCGACTATTCTGGTTGCCTGCATATCTTCTGGTAGCAACACCAACCAGTGTCTCTGCTCAGGTTATACCTGACACGACACTCCCGAATAATTCCGTCGCCCCCTCCAATGGTCAAACCATTGAGATTACGGGTGGAACGCCAAAACAGAGTAATCTTTTCCATAGCTTTGAGCAATTTTCTCTTGCCACTGGCAGCACTGCCTTATTCAAAAATGCTTCAGCCTTTGAAAACATCATCAGTCGAGTTACAGGCAAGTCTATTTCTAATATTGATGGTCGTATCCAGGTAGAAGGCAACGCTAACCTGTTTTTGATCAATCCTAACGGGATTATTTTCGGCCCCAATGCTACCCTCGATATTCGTGGCTCATTTATCGGTAGTACAGCCAACAGCATCAAATTTGCCGATGACAACGAGTTCAGCGCTGTCAATCCGCAAGCTTCACCGTTGTTGACTATCAGCGTTCCCGTTGGCTTGCAGTATGGAGATCCAGGAAATATCACAGTACAGGGTTTAGGAAACAATCTGTTTTTGAATTCACCGACAGATCCTTCGGTAAATCGATCAGATCGACCTCCCGGACTTCAGGTAGATACTGGGCAAACTCTGGCGCTTGTCGGTGGCAATCTCACCTTGGAGGGAGGCAACCTAACAACAGCAGGCGGACGGATTGAGTTAGGAAGTGTGGGTGTTGGAATGGTCACGCTGACCCCAACTAATCCAGGCTGGATGCTCGGCTACGACAACATTGAACGCTTTCAGGATATCCAGCTTTCCCAAGCCGCTTCTCTCGAAGCCAGCGGCAACAGTGGAGGCAGTATCCAGGTGCAAGGGCGCAACGTAAAACTTACCGACGCTTCAGCCATATTAGCAGACACCTTAGGCAGTGGTTCTGGAGGAATGCTGACTGTCAAGGCAACGGATACAGTACAAGTTAGTGGCTTTTCATTCCCGCCTTCAGCTCCTCCATTTATGAGTCGCTTATCTACCGATGTGGCTCCAGAAGCTACGGGAGATGGAGGGAATTTAATCATTGAAACTGGGCGGTTACTAATTACCGATGGTGCTCAAATATCAACTGGGACTTTTAGCGCTGGGAATGCTGGAACATTAAGGGTTACGGCTAAAGAGCTAGAAATCATTGGCGGTTCACCCATAGGTGCGAGTGGCTTGTTTGCTCCAGTAGAGGCTGACGCTACGGGTAATGGAGGCAATTTAACAATCAAAACCGATCGCTTGCAAATCAGCAATGGGGCGCAAATTGCTGTGAGTACGTTCGGTAGTGGGAATGCCGGAGCCTTGAATATTCAGGCGAATCAAGTAGAACTGATTGGTATTTCACCAGAAGGTTCTCCCAGTGGCTTGTTTGCAACTGTCGAGTCAGGAGCCACGGGTAATGGTGGGAATTTGCTGATTGAAAGCGATCGCTTGCAGCTAACTAATGGTGCTCAGCTCGCCGTGAGTACTTTCAGCGACGGAAATGCCGGAACCTTAACGGTTAGAACCCAGAATTTAGAAGCGATCGGCGGCGCGCCAAGGGGTTCTAGTGGCTTATTTGCCGTATCCAGAGCCACAGGTAATGGCGGGAATTTACTGATTGAAACTAATAGCTTACGGCTGGTTGATGGAGGGCAGATAGCAACTGCAACTGGAGGTTCTGGAAATGCAGGAGATCTAATTGTCAAAGCGCTTGAGTCTGTAGAACTGATCGGTACAACTGAACTTGGTCGCAGCGGCTTATTTTCGAGTGCGATTAACGGAACTGGTGAGGGCGGGAACTTAACGGTTTCAACGGGTAAGTTGATTGTTCGAGATGAAGCCACTATCAGCGTTAGTAACTTTTCTAGCCGTAACCCTAACATTCCACCAGGGCAAGGAGCGGCTGGAAACTTGAATGTAGACGCTAACTTGATTTTGCTTGACAATCAGGGAATTCTCACTGCTGAAGCCGCAGCAGGCGATCGCGGAAACATTAATCTCCAGTCTGATACAATCTTCCTACGTCGGGACAGTGCAATCACTACCAATGCCCAAGATACAGCCACAGGTGGTAATATCACCCTCAACACAGATATTCTGGGGGCTTTTGAGAATAGCGACATTACCGCGAATGCTAAACAAAGTTTTGGGGGACGAGTGATTATCAATGCTCAAGGCGTCTTTGGTGCTCAGTTCCGGGGGCAACTCACCCCAGAGAGCGACGTTACTGCTTCCTCGAACTTGGGAGCACAGTTCAATGGCGTCGTACAACTCAACACCCCGGATATTAATCCTAATCAGGCACTCGTGAAATTGCCCAGCGATTTGGTTGATCGCAGTACGCAAGTTGTTGCGGTTTGCCAAAAAACGGGAGGCAATGAATTTGTGATCACAGGACGAGGTGGACTACCAGAAGTACCAGCCCAAATTCTAAGAGATGGGACAGTTTGGGAAGATTTGCGTTTAGCATGGCGTGGGAACCAGGAATTAGAAGCTAAAAACCAGAATTCTCCGACACCTAAAACCCGACACCCAACACGCTCCCAAGTCCCGATCATTGAGGCACGCGGATGGGTAATGGATGCCAATGGTCAAGTGACTCTTGTATCTCACCTTCCTCAGACGCCTAGCCAATCCTGGTATGCATCCAGTCAGTGTGGTTCTGTAAAGTAATGGCAAAATTACGTTGGCGTAAATTTTTACAGCAGTGGGCAATTCGTGTGAATGTTGGGCTGGCATTGCTGACGTTTTTTTTAGTAACCGTGGGTGTTCCGGCTGGGGCTATTGATCGCGTGGCATCTGGTGGAGGAAATCTCTCAGTGGCTTCGATTGTTCAATCTGCGGCTGTCTCAAGCCCCCTAGCACAAGGAGAAATCCTTTATCAAACAGGACAATTCTCTGAGGCGGTGACGACCTGGCAACAGGCTGTACAGAATGCTCAGAAGCGAGATGAACCGCTCAATCAAGCTTTGGGCTATAGTTACCTGTCGCTAGCTTATCAAAAGTTGGGAGATTGGGAACAGGCGAAGCGAGCGATCGCTCAAAGTTTGCAACTCTTAGAACCACAAACTAGCTTAAAGGAAACGGGCACTGGCATTCTCGCCCAAGTCTTAAATACCCAAGGCAGTATTCAACTTGCAATGGGACAACCGGAAGCGGCACTAGAAACCTGGCAGCAAGCAGAGAAAACTTACGCCCAAGCAAAGGACAATGCCGGAATACTCGGTAGCCAAATTAACCAGGCTCAAGCACTGCAAACATTGGGGCTGTATCGCCGCGCTCAAATGCTCCTCGAACAGGTAAATACTCGGCTACAAACCCAGTCCAACTCTGCATTGAAAGTTTTAGGATTAAAGAGCTTGGGCACGGTGCTACAAGTGACAGGAAACTTACACCAGTCTGAAAAAGTTTTAAAACAAAGTCTAGCGATCGCTCAACAGCTAAACCCTCCACTCGACACCAGTGAGATCCTGTTTAATCTAGGTAATACTTCAAGGGCGTTACAAAATACTCAAGCAGCATTGCGCCTTTATCAACAAGCAATATCAACAGCACCAACCGCGATCGCCCAACTCAAAGCGCAACTCAATCAATTAAGCTTGTTAATTGAAATCAAACAGTGGCAAGAAGTTCAAGTTTTGGTTACTCAAATTCAGCCAAAGTTAGCCAATCTGCCGCCAAGTCGCAGTTCTATTTATGCTCAGGTCAATTTCGCTGCCAGTTTGATGAAAATCGCAGCCGGACAAAAAAGCAGTGAAAATACTCATATACTGAGTTCACCAATCTTCACACCTGGAGCGATCGCCCCACTTCTAGCAACAACGGTGCAGCAAGCCAGGACGCTTCAAGATCCCAGAGCGGAATCTTACGCACTGGGCCAACTAGGTGGCTTGTATGAACAGACACAACAATGGGATACTGCTCAACAACTTAGCCAGCAAGCTCTGATGCTAGCTCAAACTACCAATGCTTCAGATATTGCTTATCGCTGGCAGTGGCAGCTAGGGCGCATTATCAAACAAAAAGGTTTCAAAGAAAATCAGAAAACAGATGCAATCTCTGCTTATATCGAAGCCGTGAAAACGCTTCAATCCATTCGCAGAGATTTATTAGCAACTAATCCAGAAATGCAGTTTTCTTTGCAGGAAGCAGTTGAGCCTATTTATCGAGAACTCGTCGAATTACTTGTTCAACCCGATGCCAGTCCTGAAAATCTGCTACAAGCCCGTGAGGTAATTGAAGATCTTCATCTGGCCCAGTTAGAGAATTTCTTTCGCTCAGCCTGTTTAGATGCAGTACAACAAATCGATTTTATTGATGATCAAGCAGCGGTTATTTACCCGATTCTTTTAAACAATCGGCTAGAGGTGATTCTCTCCGTACCAGGACAAGCCCTGCGTCACTACTGGACAAATGTGCCACTGCGTCAAGTTGAAGCTCTTGTAGAAAACCTACACCAAAAATTAGTTCTTCCCTACACTTCCAAAAAAGAGATCCAGCCGCTATCTCAACAGGTTTATAACTGGGTAATCCAACCCGCTGAGACAATCCTGGCTAACAGTGGAGTGAAAACGCTAGTGTTTGTCCTGGATGGCGCATTAAACAATATTCCCATGTCAGCGCTCTACGACGGCAAGCAGTATTTAATAGAAAAGTATAACGTTGCTCTCACCCCAGGCTTGCGGCTGTTTGAGCCTAAATCTCTGGCACAAATACCACTCAAGGCTCTAACCGCTGGACTGACTGAATCGCGCTATAATTTCGAGCCATTAGAATTCGTGAAGCTCGAATTGGCACAAATTGAGTCTCAAATTCCCAGTGAGGTGCTACTAAATCAAAAATTCACTAGCAAAACGTTTGCCAGCAAGCTAAAATCATCGCCGTTCCCAGTGGTACATATTGCTACTCATGGTCAGTTCAGTTCTCAGTCTGAGAACACTTTCATTTTGGCTTGGGATCAGACAATTACTGTCAATCAGTTAGATAGTTTACTTCAAGCAAGAGAGGAAAGTTCGTTTGACACACTTGAATTATTAGTACTCAGTGCTTGCGAAACTGCGGCTGGAGACAAACGTGCTGCTTTGGGGTTAGCTGGCGTAGCTGTGAGAGCTGGAGCACGCAGTACACTTGCATCTTTATGGTTAGTGGATGATGAATCAACCGCTTTACTGATGGGTCAGTTTTATCAAGGGCTGAAGACCGGATTGACTAAGGCAGAAGCCTTACGTCATGCTCAACTCACACTCTTGCAAGGAAGTTATAATCATCCACGTTTCTGGTCTGCTTTCGTCTTACTTGGAAACTGGTTGTAATGGGCTATGTGTTGAATGAAACTCAAATGTTCGGATCAATTCCCGAATTACATCGGTTGCTGGTCTTCCTGTTATTGAGCAGTAATTTTCAAGTTTCTTTGCCTCACTTGATGTGAGATTTATCGTAAGTCGTTTAGCAACCCATTTTTTATTCATAGAAATATGGGGAATACTAACCACCCCAAAAACCTGCCAACTTGTAATATTCGTTAAGGGTAAATGTGGAAGTAGTCGGGGCTAAGATAATATTTACACGACCACCGTTGATAGTGGCAGCAACTTCATCACTTAGTTTTTCCCATTCCATTCCTAGATCATTTAGAGTAATTTTGGTTTTTTGGGTTTGAGGTAGATTTTGTTCTTTGCTGTTAAATTTCATTGAACTTTATTCCTAATTATTTAAGTCTGCTAATGGCAAAGAGCGATCGCATTCCGTTAAGCCACTAACAGAGTCATATTGGATAATTTTCGGAAATTGTTTAATGCCCTCTAGGTTAAAACTCTTAAGAGCTACAATGCATATTCATCTCTATTTGAAATTCAGCCTAGTCAGCCAGAAGTTAGGCATTTTGTTACAAAACTTAATAATTTCAGAAAAAGTGGCATTTAGGACATGGAAGCAGAGTTTTTCATTTAATGCTCAGTTAGCAACAACGGTAAGTCTGAACAATGGAAAACAACACAAAGTTATTAAAGTGGGTAACATAGCTCAAGCCACTTAAGTACGGGCTGTTTAATCATAGTTGTTCAAATGCTTATTGTGAAGTTTTGTAACAGCTTGCGTAGTTTTTAGACCTCCAAGCTGAAAGGCTAAGTAGAGGGTTTAAGTATAGGATTTTGACCGGGGTCGTCTGAATCACAAAATATCTGTGTGATATCCAAGTGAGATTTAAGATGCACCATGACTTGTAAAATACGTAAGCATAGTTCATTTTGGACATAGCCTACTTCTTGTATTGAAATCTCACCAATCACCACAGTCAATTTAGCCCATCGAACTTAATTCCCTCCAGCCAGGATTCACTCAACAACCAAGACATTAGTCAAATAGATTACAAAGAGTGGTTATTATACATGAAGATTAGTAATCTGCAAAGACTAGTTCACCAAAAGCTTGATGTCATAGAAGTTCATGACCGTAAGACAGCTCATTTATTGTGTAAGATGATCCCGGCTAGTTGTCCTTTTGAGCAAGACATAAAACTGTTTAATCGCACCTTATTTCACATTCCTCCTCTGTGCAAGCTGAACCCACTTTACGAGGAAATGGTTACTCTTCGTTTTAAGTCCCTATGCTATTTAGCAGATGAATGCGGTGAGGATATAACACTCTATTACTGACACAAAGGCAAGGCAAACATTTAATCTTTACAACAGAGCCTTGCTGATGAAAATAGTATATAGCTAGTTCAAAGTTCAGGGCAAAGTAGAACTGTCTTAGACCTTTGCTTTGAAAAAATTAGCCCAGCCCTTCTTTTTTGGCTAACGCTACGCTTAGCTTGCTTCTCTGTAGTAGTACAGGACTGGACTTAAAGGAAACTAGCAAATGAACCCACAGATTCCTTTTAAAACAGCACTTCAGTTTTGGGCAATAACCTATTTGGTCAGCGTGATACTTCTACTGTTAGTTTCTCAAGTTTGTTTAGCCGTAATCAAAACTCTTGAGAAATCTGGTTGATCTTCGTAAAAATCAGCATAATTCTCTATACATGGTGCGTTGTAGAAATGTGAATATCTACACATAACATTTGACTGTAGATAGCACATAATATTAATTGGAGTTCTGTTATGTCTTCTAGCTTTTCAAATAGAACAAATCAATTAGCAACAAATCTTAGAAACTATTTGCGCTCTGTTAATCAACAGTTTCTAAAAACATCAGATCGCTCTCTTGAACAAGCCTACCAAGCTGTATTAAGGATTCAAGACATTGAAAATGAGCACTTTAATGGCAACAAAGTCTCCGCAGAATCGGTAAATCACACTACTTCAGTAACCTCCTGTTTGCAATCAGATTTAAATAAAAAATTGAATATTGCTAAACTGAGGGTGCTAGAATTCAAAACGAGTACATTTGTCTTTGGTAATCTCAGCGCTAATCATTTAGCAAAGCTAAAATTAGTAGATGAGGTATTAGATAGATATGAAAATGCAGCAGAAGATAATACTTCGCAAGTTTTAGTTCCGCTTTCGGAAACTGTAAAAAATAATTCGAGCAAAGCTAACATTCAACCATATTCAACAGTAGATACGATTTCTGTTGAAACTGTCAACGATAAAACAGGAGTACTGCCTAGATCAATTGGGAGAACAATTAATAAGATCAAAAATGACTTCAGTCCGAACAAAGAACAAGAAGTTATCAGAAAGTTTCGTAGTTCTAGAGCCAAGACAACAACTGCTGTCAGGTTTGTGTTCACACTAATTTTGGTTCCGCTTTTGATTCAACTGTTGTCAAAAAACTTGTTAATCAGCCCAATAGTTAACCGTGTAAGAGTTGAAAATATTCCGCAACTTTTCCTTCACTCGGAAATGAAAGAGTCAGCTTTGCGAGATTTACAAGGTTTTGAAGAAGAAATCAAATTTGATAATATAATCAATCTCGCTCCTCCAATGTCAGAGGAAGTAATTGAGGAGCGTGTAAAATATAGAGCTGCTGAAATAGCTAAAGAATATTGGCAAAAAAGTAATAGTGCTATTAGCAATGTTTTTGCCGATTTACTAGCGCTAGGTGCTTTTATTTTAGTACTATTAGTAAGTCGCAGAGAAATCACAATTTTGAAGTCGTTTATGGATGAAATTGTATATGGCCTCAGCGACAGCGCCAAAGCTTTTATCATCATTTTGTTTACCGATATATTTGTAGGATTTCACTCACC
Organism: Komarekiella delphini-convector SJRDD-AB1; assembly: GCF_014831675.1. Classification (GTDB taxonomy): domain Bacteria; phylum Cyanobacteriota; class Cyanobacteriia; order Cyanobacteriales; family Nostocaceae; genus Komarekiella. The sequence continues at coordinate 50,812 of NZ_VJXY01000005.1, forward strand.
TCCCGGCTGGGAAGTGCTTCTAGAAGGATTCGCAAATCATCTAGGTATCCCTGCAAATCACAGCTATATCTTTCTGTTTATTGCAACATTTCCAGTAATTTTGGACACCATTGTGAAGTATTGGATATTCCGCTATCTGAGTCGCATTTCTCCTTCGGCTCTCGCAACTCTTAAAACCATGAATGAGTGAGATTCCTTAATCCACAAATTTTCTGGTAGTGCGACTAGCTTAAAGTTTTATCCAGAATAAAACTTGTGATCAATAAAGAACAATCAACAACATACATTCGAGGTTTAGACTATGAGACATTACAGCATTGAAGAAATCCTCAAAAATAATCAGGCTTGGGCTAAACAAAAACAAACTCAAGACCGCACTTACTTTGAAGAATTGGCAGATGGACAACACCCGCCCTATCTCTACATTGGATGTTCAGACAGTCGTTTAGCCCTAACAAGATTTACCGGCACAGAACCCGGAGAGTTATTTGTTCATCGCAATATTGCCAATCAAGTTTGTCTCACAGATATTAACTTTTTATCCATTTTAGACTACGCAATTTCTCATCTGGAGGTGAAATACATTATTGTTTCTGGTCACTACGGTTGTGGTGGAATTAAGGCGGCGTTAGAAGGGAGAACAACCGGAATTATTGATAATTGGGTGAATCCAATTCGAGAAACCTATTTACAAAATCAAGAGGAAATTGATGCCTTGCCAACACAAGGAGAACGTTTGAATCGCTTATCAGAATTGAACGTGATCATGCAAGTTAAAAATCTCTACCAAACTTCTATCATGCGTCAGGCACTTCAACAACAAAAAGCGCCTGAAGTTCATGGCTGGGTGGTGGATTTAAGGACTGGGTTGATCAAAGACTTGCACGTTTCAACAAAACAATGGGGACTGCGCTCATTATCTCTCGCTGCATATTAAGGTAAGAAAATCAGAGGTTAGACAGATAGCGATCGCTGCATATAGCTGGCGATCGCCAATTTTCTTAAAGTTACCAATTGCAGCAACATGAGTGATTTATTCCTTGTGCGATCGCACACACAACAACAACTGAAGTATTATGACATAGCCTAAATTTCTGTCAAATATCAAAGCCTAGACATTTATCAGAGGTTTAGAGATGGAAGAAAGAAATAATAAAAATATTTCTTTTCCCCCAAAAGGAAACAATAATAAATTGAGAGAACCTAGGGAAAAGTATTCAAGTTCGATATCTCAGACAAAACTTTTACTGAAAGAATCTCAGAAAAGATTTTTTTCTACCGAGAAACATGTTTCTAAGAGATCATTCAGTGAAAGATATGGACTCTACTCTGGCGAAAACTTCTCTGGATTTAAAGTAACCTTACACCTTGCAGAGTCAGTTATTCAGGCAGTTTTACCCTGGGTGATATTGTGGGGAGGATATGGCTTTTTAATTTCACTGTTCAATTACTCTGGAGATTTAGCAAAACTTAATAGTGATATTAAAAATATTCCCAATATTATTATTTCTCTCAACATTGTTTTGAGTTTACTATTAATCTTCAGAACAAATACAGCCCACGATCGCCATTGGGAAGCTCGTAAATTGTGGGGAGGAATGGTCAACACTGTTCGTAACCTGGCTCGGCGAATCTGCCTTGTAATTGAAGAAACTGAGCCAGAGGATAGAACAGAAAAAGAAGCGGTATTGTTACTAGTAGTTGCGTTTCCAGTGGCAATGAAGCTGCATCTGCGAAGAGAACAAGTGAGTTCCGAATTATCTCCCTTAATGTCACCATCTAGGTATCAGACGCTAATAAACACAAATCATCCTCCACTCAAAATTGCTTATTGGATTGGAGATTATTTTCAGCATCAGGAGCAGCGTCAATCTATCGATATGTTTGAGTTGATTGCTTTACATCAATTGCTAGATGAAATGGTGAATATCTTGGGTGGCTGTGAACGCATTTTGAAAACACCAGTGCCTCTGGTGTATACCATTACTCTCAAGATGCTATTGATGATGTATTTCCTGATGCTTCCTTGGGGATTAGTCAGTGGTCTACATTGGTTTACTGGGCCGACGTTAGCTTTCTTGAGCTTTATCTTGCTTGGCATTGATGAAATAGGGGCAGAAATTGAAGAACCTTTCGGTCACGATCCTAACGACTTACCTTTAGATGCCATTTGTCTAACAATGCTTCGCAATGTTAACGAGATTGGTTCTTCCTCCCATTAGGTGTCATAGCAATTCTGCTTAGTACAAGAAATCAAAAACGAACCGCCTTTCCTTCTCTACGAGAGGCTGCGCCAACGGAACGCTACGCGAACGCGCAGCGTCTCGCAGAGAAGAACACCAAGAAGCCAAGATAAGAGTTTATGAGAGTTTGGCGGAGCTTGGCAATGAAACGGTATCACTAAGTAGAAGGACTAAATTAAACCTAACTTAAGATTGCCGGGTTTCGACTGCGCTCAACCCTCTTTTAATCACGCTACCGAGCATTGAGCGTATCCCTATGGGGAAGCAAGCTACGCGCAGCTTCGACCACAGGAGAAGTCGAAATGCTTTTTCTAAATAATTGTGTCCACCTACTTATTTTGAATGAAAAGTGTGCAGTTTTCAGAAATTTGTTTCACGAGATATGAGCGCAAAGCGCACGCCACGCAAGCACAACGAAGGAATCAAAAGACTTCTTTCCCAGTTCCCAGTCCCTATTTTCATAGGAGGCTAAACAAACAATAGCCAAAGCAGTTACAAATTCAAGTTTTCAACATTTATTTCACGTCATAGGTTTAAAGTGATGAACACAACACTAAAAAGGTGGGCAATCCCGTTTGGTATTCTCGGTTTATTGACTGTGATTACGGCGCTAATCGATGATCCATTTACTAGCGCCCAAATGCAACGAAAGGAAACAATCGAGATTGATGGTTCTAGCACCGTCTATCCAATCACAAAGGTGATTGCTTCGGAGTTCGACGGTAGTGAAGGCAACAAGGTGCCAATTAAGGTTGGTATTTCCGGTACTACTGGAGGATTTAGAAAGTTCTGCGAAGGGAAAACCGATATTAGTAATGCCTCACGCCCCATCCTCAAAGAGGAAATGGCAGTCTGTAACCGCAACAAGGTTAATTATGTGGAACTCCCTATTGCCTTTGATGCCCTGACTGTAGTGGTCAATCCCAAAAATGATTGGGCAAAGGACATCACAATTGCTGAGTTACAGAAAATCTGGGAACCAGCCGCCGAAGGGAGAATTACCAAATGGAACCAAATTCGTAGTACCTGGCCCGACAAACCCCTCAACCTCTATGGCCCAGATAAGGATTCTGGCACTTTTGACTACTTCACTCAAGCAACTGTGGGTAAATCTAAAGCGTCGCGCAATGACTATACAGACAGTGAAGATGACAACGTGCTGGTCAAGAGAGTAAGTCAAGACCCGAATGCCTTGGCTTACTTTGGCATGGCCTACTACCAAGCCAATACAAGTCAGCTAAAAGCTGTAGCAGTTGACAACGGCAAAGGTTCTGTGCTTCCTTCGCGTCAGACAGTAGAGAAAACTCAATATCAGCCTTTATCTCGCCCACTATTTATCTACGTCAACTTCAAGTCTGCCCAAACCAAACCCAAAGTCAAAAAGTTTGTAGACTTTTACCTGGCAAATGCCCCAACATTTGTTAGTCAGGTTGGTTACATCCCTCTATCAACCGAAGTCTATCATCTAGGCTCTGTTCAATTTCATCAAGGTGAACTGGGGACAGTCTTTAATGGGGAAACTCACTTAAACCTAACCCTTGCTGAAATGTTAAACAAACGAGCAAACTTATTTTAGATAGCGCCACATCTACCAAGGACTACCAATCATTGTAAAAGCTGCCCAATAGTACGGATGGGATAGATTGAAATCTCCAAGTTGTGCTATTTCTGGCGGTAAAGGCGTTCCTGCTCTCAACCCCGCTTGACGTAATTGTCCTTGTTTAATCTGAATTTGCTTATTAAGCATTCCTATTTGGGTTTGCCTCAAGGCTTCTGCTTTTATGGGTGATGTTCTCAAGTGCTTGTAAAATTCTGTCATCAGAGCTAAAGTCCCTGCATCACTAACAGACCAGAGACTACCCATTGCAGACTTGACTCCTGCTTCCAGCGCCAACCCGGAAAAGCCTAGTTCTGCTTGCTGATCCCCCAAAGCAGTTCTACAAGCGCTCAGCACTAACAACTCTACAGGAGGAATATTCAATTGCAACTGTCGCAATTGGTTTAATTGCAGCTTAGTATTCCAAAATTGAATGTAGGAGTTACTAGCTGACCCTGGTTGAAAGACTCCGTGGGTTGCGAGGTGAATAATTTTGTAAGGTTTCTGTTTGCGTTGCGATCGCAAATTTTCTAAAGTAAATTTATCATTCAAAAAGTGGCTTCCCCCTTTATTCTGCACAATTGTCGATAACTCTATAGGTACAGCAGGTAGAGGTTCAAGGTTTTTGAACTGGGAAGCCCCCATAGCTAAAACTGAGAAGTTGCGGATGTCGCTATGGCGAGTGTCAGTCAGACTGAAAGCCGGAATCAAACTAACGCTGTATTTCTCCACAAGAAATTGCTTACCGTCATGCAATGCCGAAAATGGCACAGAGCGCAAGCCAACACCTACACAAAAAACTAAAGTATCTATATTTTCAGCTTTCAGGTCTTTTTCGATTGGAGCGATTAACCACTGATAAAGCTGCTTTGCAGAAGCCAAGTAGTTAGTATTATCAACTTCTCTAGGATTACTAAGCTCAGTTTGAAACTGTTTAGTTATTTTGAGCAAAGCCTCTTTATTAGCTGCTTGTATATTCTTAGTGACCGGATTATTTTTAGGTGTTACTAAGAGAATTTTTAGCTGTTTCTCGGTTGGTATTAAATAGACAACAGCAGAATTTTTACCAGTTTGTGTTTTAATTCTTCGCAATGTGTAGCTAATAGCTTTAGCCGTCATTAATTCGTTAGAAAAACTTGAGCCTATGTAATTTTCATAGGTTTTTTTCCAGATCTTTTCTTGTTCAGCTACAACATCTTTTGGTACTGGGACATTTGGAGCTTGTAAGCTGAGATTGCTAATAGCTTGAGACGAAGTAATAGCCTCAGCCGAAACCGGGGTGGGATTAATTAGTCCTGTAATTAGAAATGTTAAGGTGAGAAAATTAATTTTATTCATGACTGCGATCGCGGTTGGTAATTGTAAATGTTTCAACTCATAATTTGTTTGGCGATCGCTTCTACTACCAGGCTAAAGGGATGATAGGGGTTGCGTAAGCAAAAAATATCACTACTAGCTAGCTCCATTACCTCTTCAGAGAGCGGGAAGATGCCTGCTAACGGTGCGTTGTAAGTTACCTCCACTCGTTCCCGTAAAGCTTTGAAATCCAAATTTTGCAGCGCTTTATTAACCACCAGCAGCAACTCAGGTACTTCTAATTGACGGGCTACATCCACAGTGACAGCAGTACCTTGAAAGTCTTGACGATCTGGACGCAAGATAATGATCAAAGCATCAGAAATGGTAATTGAGAGTAGTGTCTCTTCATTCAGACCAGGGTGGGTATCAATAAATAAATATTCTAAATTTAGTCTGTCGAGCAGCTCTTGGAAGCCATCATGTAGTAGGCCTACGTCATATCCCTCACGCAGAACTCTGGTAATTTCACCAAGATTTAGGGAGGAAGGAATCAGGTAAATAGCGCTGTTTTTCTGGGCTGTCTCCTTCAAAGCCGAAGTGACATCATAGGCAGTATCCTCGATATCACAGCGGCCCCACAAGTAATCATTCAGGGAACGATCCATCGTTTCCTCATCAAAACCGAAAACGACATGAATCCCTGGTGATTGGATATCAGTATCAACAATGCCAACCCGATGTCCATAACGAGCAACCGTAGCAGCCAGATTAGCAGTTATATTTGATTTCCCGGTTCCTCCGCGGAATGAGTGGACAGAGATAATTTTGGACATGAGTAATTGAAGTATGAAGTATGAAGTATGAACTGAAGTCCGAATTTCATCCTTCAGCCTTTTTCTACTTTCCCACTAATATGACCACTGACCTACCTCCGATGAGCAATCCAAACTGATTTTCCAATATTGGTTCTGTACCAGGATACCAGCTTTCCTCTGGTGGTGTAGCACCAGTATTCACAAAGACGTGCCATTGCATTCCCTGGGGAAGTCCTGGTATTTCAAACCAGTTACCTTCCCAATGCATATTCATCGCTACGTAGATGTAATTGTCTGTTAGCGTTCCTTGTTTGGCGTGCCTCCCACAGAGCATAAAAGCCAAGATCCGACTAGAGTCAGACCAATCAGCTGCCCATGCCTTAGTTCCATGCCAAGTAATATCGGCATAACCACTAGCGGCGTAATCCATATTCTGGAAGTGGAATTTATTTCTGAGTACGGGATGGGCGTTACGAAAGGCAATACAATGTTTAAAAAACTTAAACAAGTCTGCATTTGATTCCAACAGTTTCCAGTCCAGCCAGTTAAGTTCGTTGTCGTGACAGTAAGTATTGTTATTACCTAGTTGAGTGCGTCCCATCTCATCACCCATGAGGATCATCGGCACTCCTTGGCTTACCATTAACATGGCGATCGCATTTCTGATCTGTTGATAGCGCAGGGCCTTAATATCTGGGTTATCAGTCGGCCCTTCCCAGCCACAATTCCAGCTATCGTTATCGTTAGTCCCATCGTTGTTATTTTCGCCGTTAGCTTCATTGTGCTTCCCGTCATAGGAAACCAAATCCATCAGCGTAAAACCATCATGGCAAGTGATAAAGTTAATCGAAGCCGTCGGCCCTCGACCAGCCCAAGCATAAAGATCCGGTGAACCCTGTAGCCGCTGTGCCATATCCCCAACCTTTCCCGGCTCCCCTTTGAGAAATTGGCGAATCGTGTCACGGTACTTACCATTCCACTCTAGCCAGCGCCCAAATGCCGGAAAAGAGCCAACTTGATACAGACCGCCTGCATCCCAAGCTTCGGCAATTAGCTTGCAGTTAGCGAGAATTGGGTCAAAAGCAAGACTTTCTAACAGTGGTGGGTTTGAGAGTGGAGAACCCCAAGGGTCGCGCCCCAAAATCGCCGCTAAATCAAAGCGGAAACCATCAATGTGATACTCAGCAGCCCAATAGCGCAGACAGTCGAGCACCATATTGCGAACAATAGGGTTATTGCAGTTGAGGGTATTGCCAGTACCACTGAAGTTAAAGTAGTAGCCCTCCGGCGTCAGCATATAGTAGGTTTGGTTGTCAATCCCACGAAAAGAAATGGTAGGGCCGTACTCGTTGCCTTCTGCTGTGTGGTTGAAGACAACATCCAAAATTACCTCAATACCATTTTGATGCAAGCTTTTAATCAGCGTTTTGAGTTCATCAACTTGCATCCCATATTTGCCTGTGGCAGCGTAGCCAGCTTTCGGCGCAAAGAAGCCAACAGTACTGTAACCCCAATAATTGAGCAACAATTCCCCTGTTTGGGGATTAGGGCGACTGTTTTCAAACTCGTCAAATTCATATATGGGCATCAGTTCAATACAGTTGACGCCTAGCTCCTTGAGATAAGGAATTTTATCGCGGATAGCGGCAAAGGTTCCTGGATGCTTAACCCCAGAGGAGAGATGACGAGTAAAGCTACGGACATGCATCTCATAGATGATCAAATCTTCAGTGGGGATTTGTAGGGGACGCTCACCTTCCCAATCAAAGTCATCGAATGCCAAACGAGCTCGATGGTGATACATATTGTACCAGTCAGGCTTTTCTCCCCAAATATCTCTACCACCAATAATTTTGGCGTAAGGATCTAAGAGAATTTTCGTCGGGTCAAACCAGTGACCTTCTTTGGGTTTGAAAGGCCCATCCATCCGGTAGCCGTATTCGAGGTTTTCATAATCCAATTCAAATACGACCATACTAAAGACATTGCCAATACGGAACTCTTCGGGAAATGGAATTTCCGCCATTGGTTCTGGGGAGTGCTTATTGAACAGCACTAAAGTACAAGATTTGGCATGACGCGAAAATATGGAAAAATTAACGCCTCCCGGTACTAAGGTTGCTCCAAAAGGAATCGCACTACCAGGACGTAGCTTGAAGTTCTCGTAACTATGAGTGGGATGAATGTCAATTCTTTGCATTTGTTGATTCTTCCTATAAGACACTAGTAGTTTTCTAGGTTCGTAGTCAGCACTCAAGCGCTCACTACAAACCCTGCAATACTAAGTGCTTGTTACCTGAACTTTGACCTTAAGAGCTTCCAAGGCTTGGTCACGGGTGTCACGAGTTTGAAAAAAGTCTAGAAATCCAGTGATGGACATTGTGTCCTGAATTTCTTCAGACAGTCCTACCAAAACAATCTGTCCACCTTGTGCGGATATTTGTCTGTAGAGGGATAGCAGGACTCTTAAGCCAGCACTTGACATATAAGGCACTTTGGTCATTTCTATAATCATCCTCGTTCCGGCTTGGGCCAGTGGTAGAATCTGCTCTTGAACGAGGGGGGCTGTATTGGTGTCTATATCACCAACCACTTCTACCAAAGTTACTTGTGGGAGTTCATTTAAAGCGATTTTTTCGGAATCGGCAGATGTTTCTACCAATGTTACTTGCAGCGATTCAATGTTGATTTTCATAGGTGGTACGGGAACTAAATACAGAATTTTATTGAAGGCGACAGGCAAGTGTGTCCATCTGTGGTTAATTAATCTTTTGGCATTGCTGATTGAGAATATGAATTTGTGTCATCCCAATTCAATTAATGATTGCAACAAATCCTTTGGTAGAGGTAAAGACGTTGCATTGCAACGTCTCTACATTTCAGCAACGCCTATCTTTTGATGCCAGGACTAGAGTTATTACGTATTTGGGATGATTTGCACCCGGATTTTTATTTGTTCTTGGGTGTCGGGTAGCTTGACTGTTAAGGCATCGGCGTCAAAATCGGTATACTCTTGTTCATTTGCCCATACTTTACCAATCCGTACGCTACCAGGTGGTAGGATATCTGGCTGCACCCGCAAGATGTTGTCTTTAAATGCTCCTGGCTGTGGCTTGAAGTAAAAGTCCATTGGTTGTTTGGTAATCAGCAGGTTGGTGTAAACTGCTGACAAATAGCTCAATTCAGTTGAGTGATAACCGCTCATTGAGTGGCTGCCTTTGAACCGCTCGTTACCCATGAGGTATGGTAAACCGTTTGCTAAGACGTTGAAGTAAACGCCACCATCATCATGGTCGAGGAAGAAGGCGTTGTAGAAGGCTGACGCTTCCCTAGCATGACGCAAGTATTCCGGCTCTTGAGTTATGCCGTGCAGAATCAAGTAGGCTAAAATTGCTTGCTCTTGCTGCCACCAAGCTTTCCGGTCATGCCAAACGTAGCGGTATTGTTCTTCGCCTTCGCCTAGTGTGCGCTCTACGACATCATACCAGCCACCGCGCTGGCGATCGCTACCCGCATCAGGCATAAGTGCGGCAATTTTTTCTGCCAAATCTGCATATTCTTTCTTGGGTTTGAGGCTTTGCATCCGCATCAAGTTCCAAGCAATTTTGAGATTATGACCGATGACGGCGCGGTTTTGCTGCCATCCCCAGGTGTTATCGTGACTCCAATCTTCGTAGAACCGCTCTTGGACAAATGGGCTGTTGTCGTAGTCTGGGAAATATTTGGCGATCGTATCAAAGGTATACTCCAGCATATCGGCGTATTTCTGTTCGCCAGTTGCTAGCCACAAGTTAATCAAGTAAGCTGGAGCGTGATCCCCGACTGAGTTCCAGTTTTTGCGAGCGCGGTTTGCACCTAGTGATTCTGCACGCGGGTCTAAGGTGATGGGGTCAATATGAGAGAAATAACCAACGCCATCTTTATCCAAGAAAAAGCGGTCAAACAAATCGATGGTCATTTCTGCATCTCGTAGGATGCGGCGATCGCCAGTTATCCGATAAGTTTGAATAGGGCCAGCTAAAGCATAAATCTGTTCATAAGCTGGGATAGCATCATAGTCATCGCCAAACTCAGATGACAGTAGTTTTTGCTCCCGGTTGCCTGTGACTTGAATACCGTGATACCAGTAAATCAGGTCTTCATCATGGTCATAAAACCGCATGTGTTGACGCAGATATTCTGTACCTTTTTCTGCACCTTCTAGGAAGCGGTCTTCTCCAGTTAACAAATAAGCTGAAGCAAAACCATAAACTAGGCGGGATACCGTGTCCGTTTCCTGGAGAAAGTCGTGACGCTTTTTAGTCCCAGCCAAGTTGAGATAAGTCCGATATTCCCGATAATCAATCGCCTGTTCGGGATAGCCAAACTGCCATTTCAAGTATGAATCAGCAATTGAACGTATTTGCTTAACCCACCAATCTGGTTCTTCATGGCGATATTTGTTGGGTTCATCACCAGGAAAGACAAGGTATTTAACTTCAAATTTGTAATCCTGTCCATGAGGATAGAAAACACCATAGGCAAACACATGCTGACCGGGAGTAAGCATTTCGCCAAACCGAGCAGTACAGTCAAGATAAGGTTCTTCTAAGTTTTGGCTAATCCGACCATAGGCGCTGGGAGTGAGGTATGCTTGGTATTCTCGTCCATCTGATGTCTGGATACCAAAAGATTTTTCGCTGCGATTAAATGCTGTGACATAACCTGCGATCGTGTCTGAAAATGAAAAACTCATGTGATCCATGAAGCTACCTCCCGGATATTACGTTTATTTTTAAATGATTGTTTGAAGTAGAGACGTTGCAATGCAACGTCTCTATTTTTTCAAAATGGTATAAGATAAGCAGTGATTTTTCACAAATGAATTAAGGCTGTTATATCTATGCATTTGCTCCAACTTTCTGCCTTTGTTCCTGCTTTTCAATCTCTTTTATAAAAACTTCCATGAATTGCTCTACAACACCAGGATGTTTCCCCGTAATCAGATTACCATCGATAACTAAATCAGCAGTTCCGTCATCTTCATAAACAACTTCACCACCTGCATTTTCCACATCACAAATAATGTTGTGGGCGCAAGTAACCTGGCGACTTTTAATTAAATCGGGATCAGCACATAAAAGCCATAAAGAATGACAGATTGTTCCTACTTTCACACCATCTGTATTCATCGTTTTTCTGAGAAATACCACCGCTGGAGCTTGATTCTTCTGACCTTTTTTTACCGAAACCTGATATCTCAGCCGATCCATAGCGTAAGCACCAATACAAATAATGCCTTTGTAATCTGATGGATTGATATCATTGACTTCCGTAGTCACAATTACATGGTCTTCGACTTCACCGTTATCTGGATTTGAGCCGAATGTTAATTGTGGATTCCCCCATAAATGAGAAATATACTCTACTTCATAGCCTTGTTGAGGAAAATATTCATTGAATTTCCGATATTCAGTTTGGTCAAAATGTTCTTCAATCAGTACACCGATTTTTCCTTTAGATTCAGTTGTCATGGCATTAAACTCCTGATGTGATTTTAGATTGTGCAAGCTTGATTGCTAATTACATCTCATGCTTTTATTTGTAGTAAGTAGCTAGGCGTAAATATAAAGTTAGTAGTGAGTTAGCGCGGTCTTGGGGGTTTCCCCCATGAGCGACTAACGAACCCGTTCGCGCAGCGTCTCCGTTAGGAGAAGGGTAAGGACTTTAGTCCTGAGAATCCTGATTTTGAGCGATGAATCGCTCACTACAAACTAGGATTATTGCTAGCTACTCACTCCTCATTCCTTAGTCACCACTTATGATGAGCCTCTAGTGAATAATCACTAGGCTTCCATTGTGACGACGACCTGGTAAAAGTTGAAATCGTGAGGCGCAAAATTTCCAACCTTCTCCTTCATAGCTATAAAATCCTGGTCTTTCATAGCTACTTCCATATCTTTCTGGCTGTGCCACTGAACATAGTTAATAACCCGCTTGCCGTCTAAGCTTGTATGCACGCTGGCTGATATGAAGCCTGGTTGTCTCATAGGTATTTCTTTATTCTCTACCAGGAAATCCACTATCTGCTGCTGCTGTTCAAGACTTTCAACTGTGAAGATGTTGATTGCGGTGACTTGATCAGCTTTGTCGCTAATTGTAATCATTGTTGCTCCTATTTACGTGTTAGGGCTGAGTTTGGTGTAGTTTCAAGCAATCAAGGAAAATCGGAAGATTATAGGACTTACGCACATTCAAAGAATCTTGGCGCTCTTGGCGGTTCAATAAATTAAGCTTTTTAGCAATTGCGTAAATCCTGGATTAATTAATACCGACTTGCATTCAGAAACGTGATCAATGAGATTGGTAATCGGTAATTAGTAACTGGCTTTTCAAAGTTTTCTCAATTCTTTGAACTAACTTAGGCGAAAACGAAGTCCCCAGCCGATAATTCGTTGAACAGAACACCTGACAAATTTGCCAGAGAGATATCCTTGCCGTCCAAGCTAGCGAGGACGCTGGTACTGCGAAGATCGCCAAAAGCAGGCAGGAATTTCAAGTCATCAAACTTAGAGATGCCGCTGACTCCGCTAATGTAAATTTTGTCAATACCTTGCTCAAAGTCTGCGATGATGTTGCGAGTATCCTCTAACGGCCGTAAGTCGGGAAAGGGGAATGGCTGATCAATTACTTGCCTGGGGTCAGGAACAGTATCAGGGATTCTACCATTGACAATCCAAAACTGGTCAGCCCCAGCGTTACCGTAGAGGACGTTTTCGCCACCATTGACAATGATCAGTGTATCGTCTCCGTCACCCCCAACCAGTTGATCCTTGTTGCCAGCTATAAGGAAGTCGTTCCCCTCACCGCCATCAAGCAGGTTGCGTCCTGAGCCACTAAAAGCATCGAGCAGGTCTTCTCCTTCTTCGCCAAACAGGCGATTATCTTGAGTGGCGTAGAGTTCATCATTACCCTCACCACCGTAAACCCGAAGATTTTTGCGATTGGGCTGATAAAATATATCATCTTCATCACCCAGGAAGACTATCTGGTTAGGCGAGAGATTTCCTTGAGGCTTTAAGTATGAAGGAATAGGTGCTGGTTCAAGGTTTTTTTGCGGGATTGAAACTGCTAGCGATTCTACTTCTTCTGTGCCAAAATTGGCGATCGCGTATTCGTTTCCTGGAGCAATTTCGACAAAGGTGTCTGGGCTGGCCAGCCTAACTTCATCACCGATTTTAACGGATAGTTGCCCTTCTGTTACATATAAAAGTTGATGATCCTCACTTTTGACGGGATCAGGAAAATCATCACTGTTAAGAGCAATTTGACCGCGAATTTCGCCAGACGGATTCCCCTCGGTGTGGATCTGGAAGTAGTAGTCGGATTCCTCTCCCGGTAAGCCACTACCAGTGAGGAAATCACTCAAGTCTGTGGGAATCTCTGCTTCTGTCGAATTCCAGATACCACTAATGGTGGTGGAACCATCCGCATTCAATTTAATACTAAGATTTTCTTCATCCTGATGATGCGGATCTAAAATACTAAATGTGTGTGGGCCACTGCTGCCGCGATCGCCTGAGTGGATATGGATAGCGGTAACATCATCTAGTTCATTATCAGGAGTTTGGGGAGTACCACCCGGTAACAATTCTCCAAAGTCCAAGCCATTTACTGTCAACTCATAAATAATACCGTCTCCCGCTAAAGTGGGTTCCAAATCGGCAACGCCAGTTGCTAACGATTCACTATGCTTCACCACCTGGCTGGCATTCAAGTTCGCTTGGACAAAGGTATCAGTTTCCTGGGAAGACAAAGAAAATTGATTGTAGGATAATTCATTTCCCGATTCTTCCAAACTGAGCAGGGAAGTGTACTCAATTCCAAATGGGCCATCAAATGTTGGTCGCTGCGCTAACCCTTCTTGCTCGCCAGTTGTCCAGACACTAAAACCATCAATCTTTGAGAGTTCTTTTGCCTGCTCTACTACTTCCCCCTCAGCGTCTTCTGGCAGCACCAGTACGTACTTATTAGAACTTGAGGGAGGTTGATAATCTGGCGGAGCAAAATTTATGCCAGCATTAGTCCGAATCGAAAATTCTGCTAGTGTTCTGTAAGTGTCATCACCTGGAACAGCGCTGAAGCCAGGTATTGGGTCATTCCTATCTATTATTGGGGTAGCTATATTCTCGAAAAAGAGATCTAGCGCCCCAGGAGTTGTCAAAGAAAGTGTCCTTGCACCTGGAGTTTTTCCTGTTATTGATGCCGTCGAGTCGAGATTACGATAACCGTGTATTCGGTTTCTAGCACCAAAGATTAAACTGCCTTCAGGCAACACGATACTATTAGTTCCCTGATTGCCTAAGTTATATTGAATATTTCCGGCAGTTATATACCAAGTCTCGTGTTCGTAAGGGTGGAAGTGTGGAGGTGGCCCGCCGCCGACTGGCAGAAAGAAATCGAAAAAATTGAAATCAAAGTTAGTTTCTTTGGAAGTTGCTAAATAAGTATATAAGTCTCCAGAAGCGTAAACCGCCGGACGAGATGGATCATCCTGTGGTACGAGCAGGTAGTCATCAACTTTTGTTTTTATATCTGAATTGATAATCCCAACGGGGCCTGTGTTATGTGTCATGCAAATGAATTCCCTTTAGTTAGTGAGAAGGTAGTGAAGCCATGTATATATGGGCAAGGTAGACCTTGCCGTACTGGGAAGTAAGATTATTTCTCACTCGAATTTTTTCTTAAGACCTAGTACAGCAAGCGAATATAATGGTGGCGAGCTCTCCCTACCTGGTATTCAAGAGTTGCCCCAAGGAGACATATCTGCATAAACCCGCCATTCACTAACCTTGTTACCTCGCAAACGGTAGACATCACAGCAGGCGATTACAACATGCTTTTTACTATGAACCATTTCATATTTAGCATCCATTTCGATAGTGATAATATCTGAATCTTGCCAAACTTTTCTGACATCATGACTATAAAAAACCGCAGTAGTTTTAAATGTGTGTGCAAAGAAATCTACTACAGCTTGTGGCCCATAAACAACTTCACCGGAACCGACTTTATAAAAGATGTCATCAGTCAAATAACTTTTGACCTTTTGCCAATCTTGAGCAGTCACAGCCTGTGCTAATTCACCCACAGCTTTTAACTGCGCCACAGATTTTGCATCAGTTGGATTCTCTAAACCAATTGGCCATTTTGGCCCGGTAATTGACCACTTGGGTGCAAATCCATTTTTCACCCTTTCTTGTGCTTCTGGATGTTCAGCAAAATGCCGCCTCATAGTTCCAGGAGGTATCAGTTGCTTTCCTTGACTTGCCGTTAGCACAGAAGCAGATTTAGGGACAGGAATTGTGGGATCAAATACGGGATTCACATCCATAAATATCCGCAGTTCTGAGAATTTTTCACCCTCAACGCGGAAAATATCTTTGCAAGGAAGTGAAATAAATGAGCCATCTTTACGCCAGTAAATAACATCCATTTCCACAAATACAACATCGCCGATTTCCCACATCATTTTAATTTCGTGGTAAACAGCCGATATTTGGCTAAAGAAAGCGTCCGCAGATTTCTTAATTGCTGCTTTATCTAGACATACATCGAAGTTACCAAATTGATAAACTGGTGTATCGGTAAAGAAAGTAATAAATCCTTCTGAATCAAACGCCTCGCCTCTGGAGAATAAGCGTTTGACTAAATCTACATTTGTCCCAGAAATTTTTTCTGTTATCGAAGCTTCACTAGTACTAGCAGTTCCAATTAAACCACTCAACATTGATTCCACAACTTCGCCAAAAACAACATGCACTTTACCAAGTGCTGATGCTAATTCTTCTGCGGTCAAATTGTAACCATTTTCAGATGCAATCTTGACGAAGCTTTCAGGAGTTTTAGCAGTGTGAAGTTTTTGTTGTAAAGTCGGATTCTCAAAAGCATCTGCTAACAAGCTAATTACTTTTTGTGACATAACTCACCTCATTCTATTTCTACAAATTTATGTTTGAAGAGTATTAAATCAGTAAACAGTAAACAGTAAACAGTAAACAGTGGTCAGAAAAAACTGATAACTGTTAAAAGTAGACAAGGAATTTAGGCGTTGCGTGCGGGATGATTTATCTCACGCAGCGGAAAGTCTGTAGCAAGATCCCGCAGGGTGCGCCGGCTCCCGG
The DNA here is from genome assembly GCF_014831675.1 of Komarekiella delphini-convector SJRDD-AB1. Taxonomy (GTDB): domain Bacteria; phylum Cyanobacteriota; class Cyanobacteriia; order Cyanobacteriales; family Nostocaceae; genus Komarekiella. The sequence goes on from NZ_VJXY01000005.1 coordinate 66,929, forward strand.
CGAACAGAACTTTCCAAGACAGAGGCGCAGCGAAAAGTATGTAGCTTGCTTCCCTGCTTCCCGCAGGGTGCGCCGGTTTCCGGCGATGGTCTGTTCACTGCCGAGAGGCGCAAAGCCTTGCGCCTCTCCCTTGTGTCCTCTGGACACAAGGCAACCGTTCTTTTAGAACGGTTGGGCAGTAAGACCCGCATAGCGTTCATAACTTTTCAAGGCAGAGGCGCAGCGAAAAGTTCTGTTCGCCTCCGGTCTCCGTCAGGAGAAGGAGGGTTAGCCCGACCTAGGAAACTTTTCAAGACAGAGACGAAGAGGAGTTTGAGATTTCAAGAAATCAATTTTCATCCCATGATTCAGCAACGCCGAATTTATTCTTTATTCTATGATTGCCAAGGAGACATATCTGCATAAACCCGCCATTCGCTCACCTTGTTGCCTCGCAGACGATAGACATCACAGCAGGCGATTACAACATGCTTTTTACTATGAACCATTTCATATTTAGCATCCATTTCGATAGTGATAATATCTGAATCTTGCCAAACTTTTCTGACATCATGACTATAAAAAACCGCAGTAGTTTTAAATGTGTGTGCAAAGAAATCTACTACAGCTTGTGGCCCATAAACAACTTCACCGGAACCGACTTTATAAAAGATGTCATCAGTCAAATAACTTTTGACCTTTTGCCAATCTTGAGCAGTTACAGCCTGTGCTAATTCACCTACAGCTTTTAACTGTGCCGCAGATTTTTCATCAGTTGGATTCTCTAAACCAATTGGCCATTTTGGCCCGGTAATTGACCACTTGGGTGCAAATCCATTTTTCACCCTTTCTTGTGCTTCTGGATGTTCAGCGAAATGCTGCCTCATTGTGTTGGGAGGTGCAAGCCTTTTACCTCCGCTAATAGTAAATACACTGGCTGAATCGGGAACAGGAATTTTTGGATTAAATACAGGATTTACATCCATAAATATCCGCAGTTCTGAAAATTTGTCACCCTCGACGCGGAAGATATCGCAGCAAGGAAGTGTAATTACTGAACCATCTTTACGCCAGTAAGTAACATCCATTTCTACGAATACTACATCGGCTATTTCCCACATCATCTTAATTTCGTGGTAAACAGCTGATATCTGGCTAAAGAAAGCATCCGCAGATTTTTTAATTGCTGCTTTATCTAGACATACATCGAAGTTACCAAATTGATAAACTGGTGTGTCGGTAAAGAAAGTAATAAATCCTTCTGAATCAAACGCTTCACCTCTGGAGAATAAGCGTTTAACCATATCGGTTGTTGTTCCTGGAAGTTTTATTAAGTTAGGTTTACTTCCATTTGTAGTTTCTACTTTACCATTAGAAACGATTCGTTGTGCATCTTGCTGTTCAGCTACAGTTTTTGAGTTCAGAACAGCCTGTTGAATCGCTTGGGCTATTTTGGGTTGAATTGTTTGAGCAATGTTTCGAGCTTCTTCGTTGTAAGGTTCCCAGTCTAAAGTATAGGTAATTACTGGGAGTTCGTTAGGACTTGCAGGACGGGTAACTGTATTAGTCGCCTGACCAGTAAAAAGGGGATTATTGACTAATGTGTGCCGGACTTCTCCAGTTTTTTCATCCCAAACGATTTTTTCTGTAACTGTCATGTTTAGCGCTTTCATTTCGCGCAATATGCTATTGCTACATTTTTCGATAATCTTGTAATCTCTAGCCTCTGGATTGTAGCGTTCTGGGTTTTCGATTTTATCGAGCAATACATTCCAAGCGGTTGCAAAGGAAGCATTTACAGGACTGCTAAAGGTAGCATAAACTCTTTCTACTACATTTTCTTTTTGTTGGGAATTTATACCTGAAAATTTAGTATCTGAAGCTGTAAAATATGTATTGTTTGCCATGTTATATTTTTCCTGTGCTTGAGTAAAAAGTCCTTTAACTTTACGAGTAGCTTGGTTGAATTCAAGCTGTTCTCCATTTGGCCCTTTACAATAAAATAATGCCCAGCCTTCTAATTCACCAAAATCTATTTCTGATTGTTCTTCTGATGAATCTAGTTCATTCCAGAATTTTGTGGAATTGTATTTAAGGGCGATGTTTCTTCTTTCTTCTTCAGATTTGACTCGAATAACACGATTAAAAGTAACGTTATTTAGTCCTCGTGTTTGACATTCTTCTTCTAAAATTTTGGCGAAAACATTTAGATCTACATCGTCTTTTACATGAAAAGAGATATGCATTGCATTCACATGACCAATATGGGAAGGAATGCTACTTACAGAGGAAGACTGAATATGCGGTGTTGTCGGGTCTTTGAAATATATAAGTTCAACACAGGTATTGCCAAAAGAAATGAACTTAATATCTAAGGCTGCTTGGGCATCTCTAAGATTTGGAACATCATAAGTTTTGAGGTCAATACCTTTGGCGATCGCATCTAATTCTTCTTTTTGAAAGAGGGTGTTTTGCATCCCATCACCCATTAGATCATGTTCAGCAATAACTAATTTTCCTCCTAACACCTCTGTGTAAAATTCCAGGGATTTTGCCATGTCCTGAACTGTGACACCGACGTGTTGCACTCCCTGAAGATAATGACCTAATCCAGATTTAGTAATTTGCTTACCGCTCATAAGAGAAACTATGTCTGACTTGAGTTGATTTGTTGCTCCTACTTTCACAATTAGATCCGCAACATTGGAACTACATTGACCAGCTAAGGTCATTTTGCTGTCATACACAAAGGTGTAGGCTCTACGTTGTGGAAACGGTAAAATTTGTTTGACATACTTCGCTTGGTTTTGAACAGCAATAGCGTATTCTTGGGAAGCAAAGAATGTTTCCATTTCTAGAGGATTAGCAAAGGCAATTTCAAAGGCGGCTTGATATTGCTTTTCTGGAGATTCGTAACGAGATACTCCATCGTTATCGGGGCGCGAATTGTCTACTTTTTCTAATAAATGCAGTCGAAATTTCAGAACATGATTGCTCTGCACGACTGCTGGTGCAAAGCTATCTGTGAGATATTTGCGAAAAGCTTCTACACTCACCTTGTCAGATTTCTGTACCATGACGTGAAACTTGATCACCCCAAGTTCTCCGTTTGGTTCACCTGTAGGAATACGATCGCTATAGGTTTGAGAATTGCCAGAACTTGTAGTGTAAGCGATCGCTTTACTGAATAAGTTGTGTTCGTCAGCCATCAGGATGCTGAACGCTTGGATATATGCTTGAAATTCGGCTTCTGTGGCAAAAGTTAATTCAGCAATGCCATTGAACTGATCTGCGGCGGGGCGAGTATACTCGATGCCATTAATAGTAGGCCAGATACCGCCTTCATTCGGAGCTAGATGAAACTGCCAATATTGATGCTGGCCTGGAAGATGGGCGCAGAGGGGGCCGTGAACATTTCGCCAATATTGCTCAAATAGCTCCAAGGAAATGCCTTTGCGTTTCCACAGCAACACATAGAAAGCTATTTTGCCTTGGCGATCGCGGATTGAGTAATCGACCTTTCTCACTGCTGTTGTCATTGCCTTTTTCCTTGCTTGAAAAATTTCTTTCAGTACGCCCAAGCAACCTGCGACCTTATTGAACCCCGCATAAGCGCACATAAATAAAAGAATTTCTGTGATTTCTTCGTAAGTAGCTCCCTGCTTGAGAGCCATATCCACGTGTGCTACAAAAGGATTGCCGGGGCCTTTATGATTTTGATTGGCAACATCAACTGCGATCGCAATCAATGCTTTAGTTTTTTGATCGAGTAATGGCAGACCCCAGGCTTCCCCAGCTACACGAGTCACAAAGTCACCAAATTTCGGGTTGATACCTTTTAAACCTGCTTGCAGTTCTAAATCATCTAAAACTGCATTTTTATACTTCCGCTTTTCATCTGATACCATTTGGGTTTATTTCTGCTACTTTTTGATTTTGAGAAACTCCCTTTTGGTGAGCCTTGCAAAATATCTAATCCAAGTAGTATTAAGCTGTGGTGATCAATTTCAGCAATCCACCTGGAGCAAAAACATCGCGGTAGAAGGTCAATTGTTCAGTTTTGAGGTAACATCCACCTCTATGACCACGGCGAATCCAAGTAACATTTCCCTTCGCAAGTGTTTCGTTAGTTTCATCATCCACACACTTCCATTCAAAGAAGGTCACTTCACCATGAAACATCACGATTGGCCAGCACATAGTTACACCTGGCTGGGCAATTAATGCCCACCAATGTTGTTCACGCTCTTTTTGTTGTTCTAAGCCTTGATAAGGGCCATCCTGGCAAAAATAAACCAAATCATCACGATATTCACCAGTTAAGATATCGCCTCGTCCCTGTCTCAATGCCTCACAATGAGTTGGCCACCATTCGCGATTTTCTTGCTCAATCTGTTCAACAGTATAACTATGACTAATTTGTGGTAGTGTTCTTTCTTTCATTGCCACAAATCTCTCAGCATCTTCTATCAATTTTTTCGCAACATAAGCAGTTACAAGTCCTGGACGAGAATAATCTGCTGCTAAATCTTTATAGTAATTAGTTCGTTTGTTAATCGATGTATTTGTAGTGTTTTGAGAACCATTACTATGACCATTCGAGTTAGAAATAAGTTTTTGTTCCAGCATAAGACAAACTACGTCCTCTTTGAGTTGATTGGTTGCGCCGATATTGGCAATTAGTTCTGCCACTGTAGAACTCCGCTGACCGGCTAGAGTCATCTTGCCGTCGTAAACAAAGGTGTAAGCAGTTCGCTCTGGAAATGGTAAAAGCCGCTGAACATACTTAGCCTGGTCTTGAACAGCATTAGCGTATTCTCTTGAAGCAAAAAATGTTTCCATTTCCAGAGGATTAGCAAAAGCAATTTCAAAGGCAGCTTGATACTGCTTCTCTGGAGATTCATAATGAGATACTCCAGCTGCATCTGGGCGAGAATTGTCTACTTCCTCAAATAAATGCAGTCGGAACTTCAGGACAGAATTGCTCTGGATAACAGCTGGTGCAAAGCTATCTGTCATATATCTGCGAAAAGCTTCCACACTCACAGCGTCAGATTTCTTCACCATGACGTGGAATTTAATCACACCCAATTTGCCGTTGGGATCTCCTGAAGGAATGCTATCTATATAAGTTTTAGAATTGCCAAAACTAGTGTTATAACCGATCGCTTTGCTGAATACGTTGTGCTCGTCATCCATCAGAATGGCGGCAGATTTGAACCATATATTACGTTCAGCTTCCGTCTCAAAGGTTAATTCGGCAATCCCATTAAACTGATCTTCTTCTGGACAAATATACTCAATACCTTTAATAATTGGCCATAAACCACCCTCATTTTGAGACAGATGGAACTGCCAGTATTGATGTTGACTTGGTAGACGCGCACATACTGGGCCATGAACGTCTCTCCAGTAGTCATCGAAGAGTTCTAGAGAAATTCCTCTGCGTTTCCACAAAAGAACATAAAAGGTGACTTTGCCTTTTTGGTCGCGAATCGCATAATCGGCTTTTCTAAATGCTGCTATCATTGCTGTCTGTCCACGTCTGCAAAATATTATGTCTAGGAACCGAGAATTTCATTGAGAGCACCAAAGCAACCAGCGACCTTATTGAAGCCTCCGTAAACGCACATGAATAAAAGGAGTTCTTCTATCTCTGCAACAGTCGCTCCTTGCTTGAGAGCCATATTTACATGTGCTGCAAATGGGCTACCTGGGCCTACCTGGTCTTGATTCACAACATCTACTGCGATCGTGATTAAAGCCTTCGTTTTTTGGTCAATTAATGGCAACCCCCACGCTTCACCCGCTACACGAGTGCAAAAATCACCAAACTTCGGGTTGATACTTTTTAAACCCTCTTGAAGGTTTTGATCATCCAAAACAGCATTTTTGTATTCCACGTCGTTCTCCGTTATATATTGAAGCTAATAAAAGCACGATCGCAAATGGCAATGCCTGTATTGCTATCAATTGCTTAATTAAATTCATCTTTTATGCGAACTTGATAAAAACTTTTTGTAGGTAGTTACTGTAATTGTTCTCTATCAATATTTAGCCGTTCTATAAAGTTTGGTGTTGAAGATTTGTTTTACTTCTAAGTTAAATTTAAGTTAGTTGTTCACTTTTTACAGCATGAAAAAGTCAGAAGGAGTAGGGATTATATCAGGATAATTCTTATTAATTTATGTAAATAGTCAGAAAATGTCTTAAAAAGTCATATTAATATAATTATTTTCTTATTACTACTCCCCACTCGCTTCGTGACGTACTCAACGTTACACAACGGCTACGAAATCCGCACAGTACAGGAATTACTCGGACACAAAGACGTAAAATTGTGACAATACAATACAGTAATTCCTGGAAATATTAAATCCAATTCTGATTCTCAGTCGTCTTATAAACAGACGCGCCACAATTGACTACTCCATTATCAAAATACTCGAAACCGCTTTGGCGAACAATTGTTTTGTCCCTATCTTTAGGGGCAAAGCTAGGTTTTCATGGCTGCAAATGCTTAGTGCTGAGAAGTCATTTTTAATTCAATTAATACTTTTTTAAGACATAACTCAAGTTATTATGCCTGTAATGTTCTACTTAATTAAGCTATTAATTCTGGACAATGGCTAAATAAAGATGGCTACTTATTTGACAAAGTTATTCTGTCTCTATGTAACTGTATAATTCCCATAAGTTTTGACTAATATACAGTATTTAGTTTTCCTGTCTCCAAATCCACTTAGATAAAAATAAAACCTCATATTTTAATGAGATGGGATTAATTATCGTTTTTAGTTTAAAGCTTTGTCATATGCACATTAAGTGCTAATAACTTACTTGAATAGCAATATTAGTCTTAAATTAATCAATAAACTAATAAAACTTTCCTTAAAAAATTAATTATTTACTTGTCAAATCAATCATTAGACTGAAAAGGTATATAGACAAAACTCTATTATTTATGTCTAAGCAATCGATTTAAAAGACTTGATTTACTATGGTTAAATTGCCAAAATCAAAACTAAAGTTAGAGGAAAGCTAGTCTAATCTTGCTTTTGATTTGAAAAACACTTGCTTTGGAATAAAGGGGGAATTTTAATTGCTAATCTCAAACTAAGAGCCTATGTGAAAAATGATTACATTCCCAAAATAAACTTCAAAGCTGCTGTAAAGTTTGTTGTCCAAATTTCTAGAATTTTGCAAGAAACTCCATGAGCTGCGCTTACAAGGAAGGATGAAACTAGACTTTCAAGGCAGGTCTATTAAATTTTTGAGTCTAAGTTTGCAATGCAGTCAATTAGCAACTTACAAACGGAAATAATAGATTAAAACCTATCAATAGGAGAGAACTTATGAAGTCTATAGAACTCACTATAGAACAGCAGTTTAAACTAAAAGTTCTAGAAACGCATATTCAAGGTTTAAATCAACAGCAAGCACAAAGGCTATTGGTAAAATTTGTCCAAATAGGCATGCTCAAAGACAATATTATTAATAATTACACAGACATCCAATCAATAAAGCTACAAGGCTATCTTCCAGAACTTTGAGCAAGGCTTTATAGCTTTCTTATGTGCATAAGTCTTAGGTGATTTATTAAAGGCGGTGGGTAATGCTACTCACCGTAACCTTTAATATTCAGGACTTATACCGATTCAATTAATGATTGCAACAAATTCTTTGATAGAGACGTTGCAATGCAACGTCTCTACAGTGGTCTATCTGTCGCATTCTTCTTTCAAAATGGTATTACGCCAAATTATGAAAAAACGTAGACGCGGAGCAGCTTGCTGTTAAACATCGCTCTATACCTTAAACTTTTCAGTAATCCGCTTCATTGCTTCTTCGACATTCTCCCGGCTATTAAATGCTGAAATGCGAAAGTAACCCTCGCCTGCGGCACCAAAACCAGAACCGGGGGTTCCTACAACATTTACAGTGTGTAGCAGCTTATCGAAAAATTCCCAACTAGACAAACCATTAGGCGTTTTCACCCAGACATAAGGTGCATTCACGCCGCCATATACTGCTAATCCGGCGGCTGTGAGTTTTTCACGAATAATTTTGGCATTTTCTAAATAGAAACTAACCAGCGCCTTGATTTGTGTCTGTCCTTCTTCAGAGTAGACTGCCTCGGCTCCACGTTGTACGATGTAGGACACTCCATTGAACTTGGTAGACTGACGGCGATTCCACAGTTTCCAGAGCTCCACATCGGAACCATCGGCCGCTTTTCCTGTTAGCGTTTTTGGTACAACAGTTAATGCACAACGGGTTCCCGTAAAGCCTGCATTCTTGGAGAAAGAACGGAACTCGATCGCAACTTCCCTGGCTCCCTCAATCTCATAGATAGAGTGGGGAATTTCGGGATCGGTGATGTAGGCTTCGTAAGCAGCGTCAAAGAAAATGATCGAGCCATTGGCTTTGGCATAGTCTACCCACGCCTTTAGGTATTCTTTTGTGGCGATCGCACCAGTAGGGTTATTGGGAAAGCAAAGATAAATTAAATCAACTTTTTGAGAGGGAATTTCAGCAGTAAAGTTGTTTTCAGCAGTAATCGGCAGATAGACTAAACCCTCAAATTCGCCTTTATCGTTAGCATTTCCAGTATTTCCCGTCATTACGTTAGTGTCTACGTATACGGGATAAACAGGGTCAGTAACGGCGATGGTGTTGTCATGTCCAAAGATTTCCAGAATATTGCCCGTGTCACATTTGGAACCATCGGAGATAAAGATTTCTGAGGCATCTATTTTAGCCCCTCGCGCCTGGAAATCTTGGACGGCAATTTTCTCTCGTAACCAAGCATAGCCTTGTTCTGGGCCGTAGCCCTTGAAGGTGGTGCGATCGCCCATTTCTTCAACAGCTTTGATCATAGCTGTGCGGCAAGCTTCAGGCAGGGGTTCGGTGACATCGCCAATGCCTAGCCGAATGACTTTGGCATCAGGATTAGCTTCAACAAAGGCATTAACCCGGCGAGCAATTTCAGGAAATAGATAACCTGCTTTCAGCTTGAGATAGTTGTCGTTAATCGTTGCCATAGGAGATTGTTACAAACGCTCTACAACAGCTTACTGCTAATTTATATATGCGATAACTTTGTTGCTTTTGCTGATATCATCATTCAAAGCGATCGCTTCAGCATCCGCATCTAGTACATTGAGACGTTTCAAACAGTCATACGTATTAATTATTACCACTAAAGCGTCTCGACTCATCCTGAGCAGCCCTATGATAGCTGTACCGAATTATTTCCAGCTAATACAACAAGACCAGCAAATTCAGAAATCATGAGTCAGAATATTGGCGCTGCCAAAATTTGTATTATCATTCCGGTGTTAAATGAAGCGAGAAATATCAAAGAAGCGATTGCAACGACTCAACCTAGTACAAATATAGAAGTGATTGTAGTAGATGGTGGCTCACAAGATGACACAGTAGCGATCGCTCAGTCGTTGGGTGTAAAAGTTATTTCGTCACCTCCTGGTCGTGCTGCTCAAATGAACGCGGGTGCTATGGCTGCTAATAGTAATGAGATTCTGCTGTTTCTTCATGCAGATACCTGTTTACCAGCTGAGTTTGATGCCATGATTCGCACAGCGCTACAACAACCCCAGACTGTAGCAGGTGCATTTAACTTGCGGATCGATGCATCACTTTTGAGTTTACGATGGGTGGAGTGGGGAGTAAATTGGCGATCGCGTTTTTGCCAAATGCCATACGGCGACCAAGCAATTTTTTTAACAAAAGAAGTATTTCAGCAAACAGGTAGCTTTCCTGAATTGCCCATCATGGAAGACTTTGAACTCATGCGTCGTTTAAAATACATGGGAAAAATTGTAATTATCCCTGCACCAGTTGTCACCTCAGCTCGTAGGTGGGTGCAAAAGGGAGTTTTCAAAACTACATTACTTAATCAAATAATCATCATTGCCTATTTACTCGGTGTTTCACCTGAGCGAATTCATAGCTGGTATTGCCGGGAAAAATTTAGAAGAATTTAAGCTGTTTCTCATGTAAGTAGTTTATCTTCAGAACTTAGAACTTCGTGCTCAGAACTTGGAATTTCATGCTCAGAACTTGGAATTTCGTGTTCAAAACTCGGAACTTCATGCTCAGAACTCGGAACTTCGTGTTCAGAACTCGGAACTTCATGCTCAAAACTCGGAACTTCATGCTCAGAACTCGGAACTTCGTGTTCAGAACTCGGAACTTCATGCTCAGAACTCGGAACTTCATGCTCAGAACTCGGAACTTCGTGTTCAGAACTCGGAATTTTGTGTTCATACCAGTTTACGAAATTCTTGATACAAATCACTTTTCTTACTTCCCCTGCCTCCTCTGCTCCCCCTGCTTGCTATTTGTAGCCCCCACACCTATTTTCAAGTTAGGTTTATTGAACTTCCAAAAGTGAATTTATAAAAATGAGGAAGCGCACATTTAATTTTCAACTCAAACTGTTACTGTTAAGTTGCCTAGTAACTATTCTAATAATTGCTGCCAAACAGTTTAACGTTCAGGGACTTTTGCAGACCTCAATTATTTGGGTTGATAGTCTTGGCCTTTTGGGGCCAATAGCATACATAGCAATTTACAACCTAGCAACATTGCTGTTTGTACCAGGTTCTCTTCTGACTCTTAAAGGTGGTTGCCTATTTGGCGTATTTTGGGGGTCAGTCTATGTGTTAATTGCTGCAACAGTTGGAGCGACCCTCGCTTTTCTCATTGGACGCTACCTGTCGCGGGATTGGATTACCCAGATGATGGACAAACATCCTAAATTTAAAGCAATTGATCTAGCAGTTGCCAAAGAAGGATGGAAAATTGTGCTATTGACTCGTTTATCCCCCGTTTTTCCATTCAATTTATTAAATTACGCTTTTGGAGTAACACAAGTTTCCCTCAAAGACTATATCTTAGGTTCCATCGGCATCATTCCAGGTACAGTAATGTACGTTTACATCGGTTCCCTAGCTGGTAATCTGACCGTAATTAATATGCCTCATCAGCCAACCACTCCAGAAACTCAAATCTGGCAATGGGCGATACAACTGATTGGGTTAATTGCTACTGTTGCAGTAACTATATATGTCACAAAAGTTGCTCAGAAAGCTCTAGCTCAAAGTATAGCAACAGCAGAAATCACCAATGACCCAAATAATAATTAGTTCAAAAAGATTATCAATTGCTTATTGTTGTTACTAATATCCAAAACCATGAAAGTATACAATTTTCATATGTTCATTAAATTATTAATTTTCTGTCGAGTTTTTATAGACAAATATAATTTCAGTGTTTATCAAATTGAGTCTGAAAACACTGACAAAAAATCTATTTTTTAAAAAAATACTTCCTGTTTATCATTTTTACAAGTTATGAAAAATAAAATTATGAAAAATCAATATCGTACCAAAATATTAAAAGAATTTTTCAGACTAGGTATATTAATATTGCTAGTGGTTGGCTTTGCTTTTTTATGGAATACAGACTTTGCCCTGGCAGAGAAATCTATTAATACACATTCTTTTAATCCCCAAGCAATTTTACGAAATGCCTTGCAGTGGATTAATAGCATTGGTGCAGTAGGAGCCTTAGCCTTTATTGCACTTTATATTATTGCCACTGTCGCTTTCTTACCAGGTTCCATCCTTACCTTGGGTGCTGGTGTTGTCTTTGGTGTAGTTTGGGGTTCACTCTATGTATTTGTTGGTGCAACTCTGGGTGCTACTGCGGCTTTTCTCGTCGGGCGTTATTTAGCAAGAGGCTGGGTTGCACGTAAAATTGCAGATAACAAAAAATTTGCCGCTATTGACCAAGCTGTTGGCAAAGAAGGATTAAAAATTGTACTGTTAACGCGACTGTCTCCCATATTTCCTTTCAATTTATTGAACTATGCCTTTGGCATCACAGGAGTTTCACTCCAGGATTACTTTATTGGCTCTTTAGGCATGATTCCCGGAACCATCATGTACGTTTATATTGGTTCTCTTGCTGGTAATCTTGCCATGATTGGGACTGAGGCTCAACCTACTAACCCTACTTTACAATGGGCAATTCGGCTCATTGGTTTTATTGCTACAGTTGCAGTTACCATTTATGTCACCCGTATTGCCCGGAAAGCTTTAGAAGAAGAAGTGATTAACAATTAAAAAATAAACTCAACTTTAAGAGTGTCTGTCAATTATCGAACTGACAAAACAATTCAAAAGCTGTATTTCTTATTAAACAATCTTGAATCTAAACCCCAGCCAAAGAATTAAGAAATCTTCCCAGTCCCCAGTCCCCAGTCCCCAGCCCCCAGTTCCAACGAGGTATCACTAATGTCCAATTCAGAATTCGAGAGAGTCACAGTTCGCCCAATGGATGAGTATAACCAAAAGTTGGTGTCCTACGTCCATCCACCAAATTGGGTCAATCCTGAACCTGTTGATGTTTACGACTTGGTAGTGATTGGCGCTGGTACAGCGGGATTAGTGGTGGCGGCGGGTGCAGCAGGTCTGGATTTAGGTTTAAAAGTGGCTTTAATTGAAAAGCATCTCATGGGTGGTGATTGCTTGAATGTTGGTTGTGTACCATCTAAAACTGTTATCCGCTCCTCTCGCGTAGTTGGCGAAATCTGGAATGCCAAAGAGTTTGGGGTTAACATTCCCCAACATGTTGACGTTGATTTTCCCGCAGTCATGGCACGGATGCGGCGGGTAAGGTCTGGGATTAGCCATCATGATTCGGCTGAGCGCTTTCAGAAATTAGCGGTTGATGTCTTCTTGGGTAGCGGTCGGTTTGCGAGTAAAAACACCGTGGAAGTTGGCAACAAAACCCTCCGATTTAAAAAAGCTGTAATTGCGACTGGAGCCAGAGCCGCGCAACTCTCGATTCCGGGAATTGAAAAGGCGGGTTATCTGACCAATGAGACGGTTTTTTCCCTGATTCAACGACCGGAACGTTTAGCGGTAATTGGTGGCGGCCCGATTGGGTGCGAATTGGCACAAGCTTTCCGGCGTTTGGGTTGTGAGGTAGTACTTTTCCATAGTGGTTCTCACCTCCTTAATAAAGAAGATGCTGACGCCGCTGAAATTCTCCAAAAGGTCTTGATTCACGAAGGAATTCGCGTGGTGCTGAATTGCCAGTTAGAAGAAGTGGTAACTGTCACCGAGGGCAAAAGACTTTACTTTTCTTCTAATGGTCGCCGAGATTCTGTCACAGTAGATGAAATTTTAGTAGGTACAGGACGTGCGCCAAATGTAGAAGGTCTAAATTTAGAAGCAGTGGGAGTGGAATACGATAAGCGCCAAGGTGTAAAGGTTAATGACTATCTTCAGACTACGAATCCCAAGATTTATGCAGCTGGCGATATCTGCATGAACTGGAAGTTTACCCATGCTGCTGATGCGGCGGCACGAATTGTAATTAAGAATACGCTGTTTTCTCCCTTTGGCTTAGGACGCTCCAAACTCAGTAGTCTAGTGATGCCGTGGGTAACTTATACTGATCCCGAAATTGCTCATGTGGGAATGTATGAACATGAGGCGCAGAAGTTGGGTATTAATGTGGCGACGATCGCAATTCCTTTTAGTAGTGTAGACCGAGCGATCGCCGATGGTGAAGAGTTAGGATTTCTCAAAATCCACCACAAAAAGGGGTCTGATGAAATTATCGGTGCAACTATTGTCGCCAATCATGCAGGTGAGATGATCTCAGAAGTAACTACGGCAATGGTCGGTAAACTGGGTTTGAGCAAACTCAGTAGTGTGATTCATCCTTATCCCACTCAAGCTGAAGCTATTAAGAAAGCGGCGGATGCTTATCGTCGCACACTCCTCACCCCGAAAACCAAACGATTTTTAGGATTTCTCACAAAGCTTTCTTGAATTCGACAGGATTACAGCAATTCTCAAATGCATGAAGTGCAGCACAACATATTGTGTCCTTACGCGTGTGCCTATTGAATTGAAAACCGCTTTCTATAAAATGAGCTTACACATAACCCTGGTCTGTATTTTAGTATTATGTAAAATAATGTAAATAAATGTAAATAATACAATGCAAGATAAAGTCGTTGTCATTGTTGGTGCTACTGGCGGCATTGGTTCAGCTTTAACTCGCAAACTTGCCCCCACAGGGGCACAGTTGGTACTAACGGCGAGAGATGCAGTTCATTTAACAACACTGGCAAATGATTTACCTGGGTCAATTTTGACCATTCCTTGCGACATTACTGATCCGCAACAGGTAGACACTTTAATAGAAAAGGCTGTTGCTGAGTTTGGTCAAATCGACGTTTTGGTGAATGCAGCGGGTGCTGGTATCCTCAAGCCCTACAACAACCTGGAACCAGCTGATCTAGACAAGATGCTAGATGTCAACTTAAAGGGTAGCTTCTACACTACTCAGGCGGCTGCTGAAGAAATGCAAAAGCGTAAGTCTGGTCATATTTGTAACGTGATCGGGATTTTGGGCAAACATTCGATGGCGACGGCCGCGGCTTATTCGGCTTCCAAGTTTGGCGTTGTCGGTTTTAGCAAGTGTATGGCAGAGGAACTTAAGCGTTTTGGTATCAAGTTCACGCTATTCTACTTTGGTGGGGTAGATTCTCCTTTCTGGGACAACGTGAATTTAAAGGTAGACCGGAAAAAAATGCTTAGTACTGCAACTGCTGCCAATGCGATTTTCTTTGCCCTTTCTGCGGAACCGCAAGCTGTGCCAATGGAAATCAATATTCAACCTGATAGTCATCTGTTCTTCTAAAATCAGAGTGTGCTTACATAATTCTTGCTTAGGAAAGACCTGAAAATCTAGCAAAAAAGGCAGAATTTACAGATATATAAGCTGTTGTGCTGGATTTTCGTAACTTATGATAAAAATTGACCATGTTCACTTTTATGTAGAAGATGCCAAAGTGTGGCGGGATTGGTTTGTACACCATCTCGGTTTTGAAGCAGTAGCCGATAGTATCAGTTCATTTCACACTTGTACGGAAGTTGTGAAAAGTGGTGTTGTCTGCTTTTTGCTGTCTTCACCACTATTGCCTACAAGTCCTGTAGCTGAGTTTCTGCGTCAGCATCCACCTGGTGTGGCAGATGTCGCGTTCATTGTCGAAGATGTGGAAGCGGCAATCGCCATAGCTCAAGCACACGATGCCGAAGTTATACAACCCATTCAAGAACATCAGGAGGGTGATATGTCCCTCAAGTGGGGTAAAATTGCCGCTTGGGGTGGGCTAAATCATACGTTAATAGAAAGGCACTTTCTTAAACGGGAAGAGTGGGAGAACACGAAGCTAGAGGAGATAAGTAAACAAGTACTTTTGTCCCCCTCTCCGATTACCGCCATAGATCACATAGTGCTAAACGTAGCAGCAGGGGATTTAGAGCGTGCTGTCGCTTGGTATGAAAAAATCCTAGATTTTCAACCCCAACAGGTATTTAAAATAAAAACTGATCGCTCTGCTTTACATAGCCGAGTGATGGTTTCGCGCAACGGTAGCGTACAGATGCCAATTAATGAGCCAGCTTCTAGCAATTCCCAAATTCAGGAATTTCTAGATGTCAACCGTGGGCCTGGAATTCAACATATCGCTTTGCGAACACCCAATCTTATTAGTGCGATCGCTCAATTTCGTGCCGATGGTTTATCCTTACTCTCAGTTCCTAACAGTTACTACTCACGGCTAAAACAGCGGCGAGGACTGCCACTATCACACCGAGAAATTGAGGCGATCGCCCAACAAGAAATTCTAGTAGACTGGCAAGAAGATGCTCCCGTAGAGGTACGAAATGCCGCGCCCCTACTACTGCAAATTTTTACACAGCCCATCTTTGATGAGCCGACATTTTTCTTTGAGTTTATTGAACGCCGTTCTCAAGCTCAAGGTTTTGGGGAAGGTAACTTTCGCGCTTTATTTGAAGCTATTGAAAGCGAACAAATTAAACGCGGTACTCTCAGCTAAACAATTTAAAATTCAAATCCCTACTTCCTTAAAAAGAAGTTTCTAAAAAAACGCCTAGATAAACTTGATAGTGCGGTTTATCTCTCGAAAAATAGCCCCACAGATGAGATAATTTTAATAAATATTAACATTTCCCGCCGATGCTAAGACTAATTACTGACTTCGACGGCCCGATTATTGATGTTTCTGAACGCTACTACCGTGTCTATCAATTCTGCTTGGAAAAAACTCGATACCCAGATCAACTGGTACGAGAACTTGCTAAAGCGGAATTTTGGCAGATGAAGCGATCGCGCGTTCCCGAAAAACAAATAGCTTTAAATTCTGGGCTGAACGAAGCTCAAGCACAAGAATTTTCTCAATTACGGCGGCAAACAGTGCATACAGAACCTTATTTCCAGCATGACAGCCTTGCACCTGGTGCTGTAGATGCACTGTTAAAAATTCAACAAGCTGGTGTCGATTTGGCGGTTATGACTATGCGTCGGGTTTGGGAACTAGATTATGCCTTTAAAAAATACGATTTAGGTAGGTTTTTCCCAGAAAATCGTTGTTATTGTCTCAGTAACGACTACGTCAAAACCCGCGACATTGAAGACAAACCTTTGTTGATGGCACGAGCATTAACAGATCTTCCCCCCGCTGCTGATACTTGGATGGTGGGGGATACAGAAGCCGACATCGCCGCTGCTAAAAAACACGGTGTTAAGGTGATGGCTGTGGAGTGTGGTATCCGCGATCGCACTCAGCTAGAACTTTACCACCCCGACTTAATTGTTAAGGATCTAAGCTTTGCAGTAGATTTAATCTTAGAGCCTCAACGTCTTATCTAGGACTATGCATCTACGACTTCAAATAGAAATTTGTCTATTTTATTTTCATCTTGGTAATAGGTAATTGGCCTCTAACCCATTACCCCTTACCAGTAATACACATCCAAAATCTAAAACTCACACCAACTTTGTTTGAGTAGACTTTCCAAGATGTAGAAATAGGGTATGGCCCCAATTTCAACTAGGTTTAACGTAGAAAGCTACTAACCAACCACAACAATATAAATGTTAATACCGTAGAGAACTGATTCGACGTAATGAATGGTGTTTGAGATATTAGCCAGCCAGCTACTAATCCTCCAGCGATTAGGCCAATTATCAAACAGATTAGCGTGAACAAAACTGCTCTACCAAATTTGCCTTCTTTGCGATTGAGAAAGTAAATACTTACTCCTACCCCAACCACCAATGCTAACTGCAAAACTTGGTCGCCCGCCTCTGGATAAAACACACTAATCGCACTCAAACCAAGATACCAAGCTCCTGGTAAGAGTACATCCGCCGGTGTTGGTTGATCCAACATTCGTTGCAGCCATGCAGGCGACTGCTCACGCGGAGTTGGACTTTCTTTAGGAGGCGATTGCACACGCAACTCTGGGAACCGGATACGCTCAGGTACTTTGATTTTGCCTTCTTGGCGCATTCGTAAGCGATCCATTAAAATCGCATCGTAAGCTGCTTCAATTATTTCTAGACGCTTGGCATCGCCACTGTATTGCTCGAATAGGCGATTACGAGCATCCTGAATTTCATCGAAGCTAGCCTCTTCTGATACCCCAAGTTTTTCGTAGGGATTTTGATCGCTCATGGGAGTTTGTTACTTCAGCCTCAGTCAGCGGCAGTCTTTTGTCGAAGAATAAAACAGCTTTAGGTCATATTCTAATCGAAACTAAGTCTCGACAGATTTTTGTGCCCTACCAGGATAGTAGCACGGGTCAGTTTGATTGACTTGTGAATTTTAACTACAGTCACTTTAACATATTGCCAGAACTCCGTGTATTTCCTCATGTCGTTACCTAGTTAGCGCTTTACTCTAGAATTTGAACTGGGATACCTACATATCTTTATGAAAAAATTAACTTTAGTGTTTCAAATTTGGCAACTTACCGTCCCCTGAGTGAGTCCTATTGAATTAGCCTTACAATTGCTTGTGGCATCGATTCTGTATTACGCATATCAATTTAAAACCCTACGGTTTTAGATTAGTATCTAACTCGGAAAAACTGTCCCAGCGTAGCAAACCGCTGCGGCTAAGATCAGAACATCTGTCTGCGGGACATAAAATTGACAATTACAAGGTCTGCACTTGCATGTAGCGCTGGCTATAAAAAGTTTTGCGCTTCCATTGCTCAGAATCCAGATTACACTATTATTTTGAATAATCAGGATTCTCATACCTTAGCCTTGTAAATTCTTAATTAGTGCCGAAGTGGAAACTGCGTATTCACGCAATCCTCATGTTAATCCTATGAATTTTTGTACAAAGTGATGGTCATGGCTCCTGCCAAGATTCTTGTAGTTGACGACGACCCTGCGGTCCGCAATTTAATCCAACGCTTTTTGATTAAGCAGAACTATCAGGTGGAGGCTGCTGAAGATGGAAAGATGGCTTTAGCTCTATTTGAGCAATTTAACCCTGATTTGGTAATTCTAGATGTGAATTTACCAGATGTAATTGGGTTTAACCTCTGCCAAGAGATGCAAAGTCGTAATGGTGTGTTTGTTCTGATGCTGACTAGCCGTGCAGACGAAGCTGACAAGATTCGCGGCTTTGCTAAAGGTGCTGATGATTATCTTACCAAGCCTTTTGGGCTGGGAGAACTAGAAGTCAGAGTAGCAGCTATTTTGAGGCGTCAGCGGGTTGTGACTACCGCCGAACAGAAACGCCTGCTATTTGAAAAACTTATGATTGATCCAGTGCGGCGAGAGGTGACACTTAATAGCCAACCAGTACTCTTAACTGCTCTGGAATTTGACTTGTTGCATTTTTTAGCCAGTCATCCAGGTCGAGTTTGGCGGCGTGCAGAACTAATCCAAGAGGTGTGGGACTATGAATATGTAGGCGACCAACGGGTTGTAGATGTACATATCGGTCAAATCCGCAAGAAAATTGAAGTAGATGCTAGTCAGCCAGCATTAATTCAAACTGTACGTGGCGTAGGCTATAAATTTGAATGTCCTACTCAACCCCAGCAGTTGGAGGCCAAGTCCTGAGTCCCTAGTCTAGAGTTTTAACTCTTAACACTTGACTAAAATACTTAAGTACTGGATTTCATAAATCCCTAACTTAATTTGCCATGCTGAGCGGAACGCAGTGTAGGTTAGATGCGTTCCATTCAGAATGACATTGAGAATTTTTCAAATTTTGCAACAGATATGCATGAACTTTTAAGAGAGGTTCTAGAGAACTCTGAGCATCAGCTTCCGGCGCTCAGAGTTCTTTTATGCAATGAAGTGGCTTCCTTTCTCTACGAGACGCTCCTTCGCGTTGGAAGAAGATCCTTCGGGTGATGCTCGTTACCTCTACCCTCTTGCTACCACTTCTCTACGTTCGCGCAGCCGTGTCGCAGACAGACGCTCTTGCTAGCTTGCTTCCCTATAGGGGTACGCTGACGCAGTTTCCTAGATTGGGAAACCCACCTACTCCCGCCGTAGGATGCCCGTTCGCCTCCGATTTCCTTTAGAAGAAAGGCTGTAGGGCGAACAGACTGAACTAACCACGCTGGTTTACCAGTCCCCAATTACTATTTTTAAGCCAGGGTAATCATATTTAGCAGTGGTGGAACAAAGTTTCCAGATAGACTCGGGCCGCACGGCGATCGCTATCTCCATTTTGTAGCAAAAATAGTGATAGGGCTGCTGTTAATACTCTGTTTTGATCCCAATCAGGATGCTTTTCTAAGTAGTTTTTTAGGGATTCGTGGAGTGTTTCGGGAATTTCTGTAAAGATGCTGACTGTTGTGTTCATAAGATTTTCCTTCTATGAGACTAATTAGGAGGGACTTGCTTGCGCTAAAGCGGCCTAGGGCTACTTCACACAATCTTTCGCCAGTCCGACAATCTGCACCAACATCTTAGGTAATATATTTGACAAATTTGATGTCAGCGGTTGAGCGCATTACAAAAGCAAGCCGCATCATTGTGCGCCAAGAGGGGGTGGGTTTGTCAATGCTGCGAAATGTAAAAAACGATTGTATAAAAAATAAATGCTAACGAAATAATCAGGCTTATAACCTTTTTTTAGTTACTTTACTTAACAAGAACTCAGTCCACGCAGTTCATTACCATTTGTAATCAATAATCCCCAGTAAAACCGTAAGAGCCTATTGGCTCGTAATACACCTGTGGAAAACTGCAAAAATACCTGTGGAAACCCTGTGGAATTAGTGAGGAAAATAGCAGTCAATGATAAGAATTACAAAAACGTTTACAATTCTCACATGGGCTTTATTGGAAGCAACTTGAAAGTGAAATGATACAAGAGCGATCGCCTTTGAAATCAAGATGTCAGTATACACGTCGAAAATATAGTGGAGACTCAGTGAACCTAGAATATACGAGGCTTGAGCCAGCATAGGGTCTAATTCCGACGCTCTTGCAACTTGCGATAAACCGATTTCAAATCCACTTGATGGTAAGCTAAAGCAACTAAAGTATGATATAATAAGTCAGCTACTTCGCCTGCGATCGCATCAGCCTCATCATCCTTAAAAGCCATCACAACCTCAGCAGTTTCCTCACCAATCTTTTTCAAAATCTTGTTATCACCGCCAGCCAATAACTTGCACGTATAAGAACTTTCAGCAAAATTGTCGCGGCGATCGCATATCACCTGAAACAATTGCGATAATGTATCGCCTGGTGGTAAAGCAATTTTCCCGTTTACTTGATGAAAACAACTGCGTTCACCAGTGTGGCAAGCAATATCTCCAATCTGTTCCACCCCAATGAGCAGCGCATCACTATCACAGTCATAACGGATAGTCTGCACTTTTTGAATATGTCCAGAAGTTGCTCCCTTATGCCATAATTCCTCACGGGAACGACTCCAAAACCAAGTTTCTCCAGTTTCCAAAGTCTTATATAACGACTCCTGATTCATCCACGCCATCATCAGCACAGTGCCATCAAGATAATCTTGAACAATTGCAGGCACTAAACCCTGTTCATTGTAGCGAATTTCCTCAACAGGGATAGCAGAACGCAGTGAATGCAGATTGTTAAAGTACATATCAGCTAGCTTGCTCTAATGAGAATGATTCATGGATTCACGATACCATTCTAAATACAAAAGCTGATATGCTTTTGTGAATTGAATTTTATTAGTTAGTTTTAAACAAGAACATTTCTTTCCATCGCAGATTGCATTTTTATCGCACTTAATGCGACTTGGTGAGCTTTTGGTGCTTCACCATACCAGTGAATCGCCGAGTTAAAGGCTGCCCGGTAAAGATCCTGGTATGCCTCAGATAATCGAGTCCGAATCTCTAAAGGCAAGTCTTCATTGGATTTATATAACATATTGTTATTTTTATAGTTCAGCTAATTTTATACGATAGAAATTCTAGGCAGTTTTTAACCCTATCCTAAGATAGAGCTTTTTTTTCTTGTCCACTGTTAGGAGAGAACCTTGGTAAATACCACAATAAAAACAACAAAATCACAAGAAATCTTCGCTGCTGCCCAAAATCTCATGCCAGGCGGAGTTAATTCTCCAGTGCGTGCTTTTAAATCTGTAGGCGGACAACCCATCGTTTTTGATCACGTTAAAGGTGCGTACATTTGGGATGTAGATGGCAACCGATATATCGACTATGTGGGCACTTGGGGGCCAGCAATTTGTGGTCATGCTCATCCAGAAGTGATTGCAGCACTGCATGAAGCCTTGGAAAAAGGTACTAGTTTCGGTGCGCCCTCAGTGCTGGAAAATGTTCTGGCAGAAATGGTCATCGATGCCGTTCCCAGCATTGAAATGGTAAGATTTGTTAACTCTGGGACTGAGGCTTGCATGGGAGTTTTGCGGCTGATGCGGGCTTTCACTAAACGCGACAAAATTATCAAATTTGAAGGCTGCTACCACGGTCACGCTGATACGTTTTTAGTGAAGGCGGGTTCTGGCGTTGCGACACTCGGCTTACCCGACTCCCCAGGAGTACCTAAATCGGCAACTAGCAACACTCTAACTGCTCCTTTCAATGATCTGGAAGCTGTAAAAGCCTTGTTTGAAGAAAATCGCGACGAAATTGCTGGTGTTATTCTTGAGCCAGTCGTCGGTAATGCTGGCTTTATTTCTCCTGATGCTGGCTTTTTAGAGGGCTTACGGGAGCTTACCCACGAGCATGGAGCGTTATTGGTGTTTGACGAGGTAATGACAGGCTTCCGCATTGCTTACGGTGGCGCCCAAGAGAAATTTAGTGTCACCCCCGATTTAACAACGCTGGGTAAGGTTATCGGTGGTGGCTTGCCAGTAGGAGCGTATGGCGGTCGCCGGGATATCATGTCAATGGTTGCTCCCGCAGGCCCTATGTATCAAGCTGGCACTCTTTCAGGTAATCCCCTGGCGATGACTGCTGGTATTAAGACTTTGGAATTGCTGCAAAAGCCTGGTACTTATGAATATCTTGACCGGATTACGCAGAAACTAGCAGATGGGTTACTACAAATTGCCCAAGAAACAGGCCATGCGGCTTGCGGTGGTCAAATTAGCGCCATGTTCGGGTTATTCTTTACCTCTGGGCCAGTTCATAATTATGAAGATGCGAAAAAGTCTGATACTGCTAAATTCGGACGGTTCCATCGCGGTATGTTAGAGGGCGGTGTTTACTTAGCACCTTCTCAGTTTGAGGCTGGATTTACGTCTTTAGCTCACACTGAAGAAGATATTGAGCAAACTTTAGCAGTGGCAAGAGATGTAATGTCTAGCTTGTAACTAAAAAAGTGCTGAGTGCTGAGTTCTGAGTCAAGACTACTTTTTTCGGACTTAGCACTCAGCACAACTTCAGTAGACGCTTCTGCTCAGAATGGTAACTCAGCACTACTTAACAGCCACAGCCTTCGTGACCACAGCCTTGGATGGTTCGATGACCTTCAGCACAGGCTTCAGAGCAATAGTATTTGCTGTCCTTGTTAATCGCATCTTCAAGTGAAACGATACACAAGCAGGTCGGACAAGCGCATTTCATTTGGTTTACGGTTGTCATATTTTTCTCAATTTCCTCTTGAGATTACTGTGAAAAGATTACTCTAAAAGATATGAACAGCTATTCATATATTTATTAATATAACTTAAACTGCTATTGGAGATGGAGAGAGTAAGTAAGAAGGACGAGTGTTTTTATTTAAATCTACTAATTAAATACACGTAATACTGTTTATTTTTGATAAACGATAAGTTGCAATATTCGCTACGTATTCAGACTAAATAATCATCGATAAAAGAGTTTTAAGAGTCAGTACAGTAAATTCTCTTCAGTTTGTTAAAGCTTTAAGTAAACTCAGTATAACTTTAGCAACTCTTCAAAGTCTTTCCAGCAAAAATTACCTGGTAAAAGTTGATTCTGCTCTCAATAATGAAATGAGAGTGTAATGCTCCCCGTTATTATTCGTGCAGCGAGTTGACAGTGCATGAGCTACTGCTTAAATCCTACCTGTCTCAATCCAGAAAATTTGGCATATAGCCAGATGTGTCAGTCTTGTGGCTCGCGGCTACTGTTGCGCGATCGCTATCGGGTATTCAAACCATTAGGTCAGGGTGGCTTTGGAGCAACCTTCTTAGCCAATGATCAAGCTTTGCCAGGAGAGCCTAGTTGCGTGATTAAGCAGCTACGTCCCTCTGGAACCACACCACATGTTTTGCAGATGGCGCGGGAACTCTTTGAGCGAGAAGCTAAAACTTTAGGCAAGATTGGCAATCATCCCCAAATACCAAGGCTGCTGGATTATTTTGAAGAACAGGAACAATTCTATTTAGTTCAAGAATACATCAGTGGTGACACCCTTCAACAGGAAATCAAGCACAACGGTATCTTAAGCGAAACTGGAGTTAAGCAGTTCTTAAGCGAGACATTGCCATTACTGCAATACATTCATGAACGCAAAGTGATTCACCGTGATATTAAACCAGCTAATTTGATTCGTCGTACTCAAGATGCCAGAATGGTTCTCATCGACTTTGGAGCTGTAAAAAATCAAGTTAGTCAAGGTGTACCAAGCCAATCAGGTCACACAGCATTAACTGCCTATGCAATTGGTACTCCTGGTTTTGCTCCTCCAGAACAAATGGCTATGCGTCCGGTTTATGCCAGTGATATCTATGCGCTGGGGGTAACATGCATTTATCTGCTAACTGGCAAAACCCCTAAAGATTTGGAATACAATCCTACAACGGGTGAGATGATGTGGGAGCAGCTGGTGCAACTGAGTGACCATTTAATAAATGTACTGAGGAAAATGTTAGATGTATCAGTACGTACTCGCTACCAGTCAGCGGAAGAAGTTCTTAGAGCATTAGAAATAGAACCATACTTGGAGAGCCTAGCACAGGGTTTGCTCAGTAAATCCGATGCTGGTGTTAAAGAGCGAACATATAATCACCGGGATAATTCTGCTGTTTTGTGCAGTAACCCTTCTGCTGCTGCCAACACAGGCATGGCGCAGGTAGCGGCAGCAATTCGTGCTAGACGAGCTAGGGTAGCAGAAGCCGCTGGATCACAAGCAGGGGGAATGCATCAGGGGCCTGTGATGGCTAAATCAACGACTTTGGCTAATAGCAACAGTCATGGTTCACAAATTCCCAATTCTAGAGTTGAGCGTAAGTTAGATACCCAAAGTTTGCTAACAGCTTATCTGAAGGGGAGACGGGATTTTGCTCTACATAATTTAAGTTTGCTGAACCTGCAAGGTGTTGACTTATCGGGAACAAATTTTCACTCCTCTCAATTGCAAAAAACTAATCTCCAGGGAGCTAATCTCTACAATAGTGACTTTGGCAGAGCCAGCCTCACTCGCTCCAATCTTAAAGACGCTAATTTGACCAAAGCTTACTTCAACCATGCTGATTTGGAAGGAGCAGATCTGCGAGGTGCAGACCTAAGCCATGCTCATTTGAGCAATGCCAATCTCCGGGGAGCTAATTTGTGTGGTGCTAATCTGACTGGTGCTAAAATTTCCGATGAGCAGATGGCACTAGCAAAAACGAATTGGATGACTGTGCGCCCCAATGGTAAACGAGGTTTGTTGTGATTTGAGATTTTTAGATTAGTTCAGTCTCAATGGAGCATCTCATGTTTGCAAATTGGGAAAGAATGTCTTGTGTGAAAAATTGATTACAGTTTAACAATATTAAATTTTATAAAATATAATGCTATGGCAGTTATGCTTAGTATGACCTTAATTTCCTAATCCATAATTTTATTCAAGGTTACATAGCAAAACTACGTAGTTGTTTTACTAGTTCTTAATCAAATCTTCATATTGTTGAGATTTTACAAATAACAAAGATTTATTTACAATAAAAAACGAAGTATCACAATAATTTTTTAGAAAAACTTATCATGATGCTTGTGACTATGAATAGCAGGGAAACTCTAATTTAAAAGTTGTAAAACTTCACGCTCTGAAATAGTTCAAATTTTCAGTTAACAGCGGAAAATAAAAAAGCAAAAGCAATTATCCCTGATTGTCGGCTGAGACAAAATATTCATGACCGAAATCAGGCAATACAAGGCTTATCTATAATGGCTGACTTTGCACAAACGGAAATACAACGACGATTAAGTTTATATCAGGTATTCCTCAAGTTGTATGAATACCATAGCAGCCTTTTAGATGAAATTCTTCAGCTAGAAAACGTATATCAGCCGTCGCTGACAAAGGTGAAGCCCTGTTATGTAAATGGTGTAGTAGATACTACTGCTGTTTATTTAATAACTAACTTATGCGAAAATGAAACACAAACTTTACGACAGCCACAACAAATTTGGACAATAGGTCGCGATCGCAGTAGTGGCATCCGCATTGCTGATAGTTATCTGTCTCGTCGCCACGCCGCTATTCAATTTATTGACCAAGGTTTCTATTTAGTTGACTTTAACAGCACTAATGGCTCGTTTGTAAATGGCGAACGCGCTTACCAGCCACTCAAGCTCAAAGATGGCGATCGCATCAAGTTAGGCAGTATGAGTTTCAATTTTTTCATAAATCATACTTACCGTATTTTGCCAACTGTAGCAATGGAGTTATTGATGCAGCTTGTGCCTAGAATTGGTAGCAATCCAGTAGAAATATCTACTTACGTCCGTAACAGACAACAGCCAATGTCTGAAAATCCAGATGATACTTTAGCTATCGCCAACAACTCTAACTTGTGTAAGAAGTTAGAACATTGGCACAATGCCTTAAGCACAGAGCAAAAGTCAGAAATTTTAGATCGCTTTTTAAGTAGACAAATATCATACAATCCCAAATAACAGGCTGTATGAAGGTAGATGAGGTTTTCTACGTCTCCTGTTTTACCCCGAACTTATGGTGATGAGCAGCAAGTGCCGCTCATCAATAATTTTCACTACTGTTATTCTTCTTCCTCTAAATCGGCTTCTTCCTCTTCTTCACTAGTCTTAGTTACGGAGTTAGCAGAAACAACAGCTCCTTTGTCTAGCTTTTCACGTACTAATTGCTTAATTTGTTCAGCAAATTCCGGTTTTTCTTCTAGGTACTTGATAGCGTTGTCTCGACCTTGGGAAATGTTGTCACTGTTGTAGCTATACCAAGCTCCCTTGCGGACAAGCACGCCAGTCTCTTCTGCCAAGTCTACAATACAACCCAAGGTAGAAATTCCTTTGCCAAAAATAATGTCAAATTCCGCAATCCTAAAGGGTGGAGCTACTTTATTTTTAGCAACTTTAACTTTGACGCGATTACCAAATTCGTCAGTGCCTTTTTTCAAGGTTTGAATTCGGCGAATATCCAAGCGTACCGAAGCGTAAAACTTCAACGCATTACCGCCAGTTGTTGTTTCTGGGCTACCGTAGGTAACACCAATTTTTTGTCGCAGCTGGTTGATGAAAATTACAGTGCAGCCAGATTTTCCAATATTACCAGTAATTTTACGCAGAGCTTGGCTCATCAATCGTGCTTGAAGACCAACATGAGCATCACCCATATCGCCCTCAATTTCAGCGCGGGGAACCAATGCTGCTACTGAGTCAATGACTACAATATCAACTGCGGCGGAGCGAACAAGCTGATCGACAATTTCTAAAGCTGATTCACCAGTATCAGGTTGAGAAATAAGTAAATTGTTGATATCCACACCTAGTGCAGCAGAGTAGGCGGGGTCAAGGGCGTGTTCAGCATCGACATAAGCGGCAATACCACCATTTCGTTGCACTTCAGCGACCGCATGTAGCGCTACTGTAGTCTTCCCGGAACTTTCCGGCCCATAAATCTCAATCACTCGTCCTTTGGGTAAACCGCCACCCAATGCTAAATCTAGGGTGAGCGCTCCACTAGAAATTGTCTCCACCCGCATCCGGGTAGCATCGCCCAGGCGCATGATTGCTCCTTTACCAAAGCTGCGCTCTATTTGGTTGAGTACCATATTCAGCGCTTTTTGCTTGCCAGAAGTATCGGTGTTGATAGCCATTCCTGCCTCTAAATATATGGATTTTATGGATTTAAGGATTGATTGTTGGGTTCGGAGCTTGAGTAGAACAGATATACTATTTTAGCCAGAAAATTCTGGAATAGGACTTCTCATCTTAAAAAAGGGTGTGACAAGATCGTAACTTGATCGCTACCCAATCGCTAGCTGATTTAGGTAGTCCTGAACAATGATACCAACTTGCATTCAGAGATAGCTTCTTTTGGCTGGATAAGCAAAGGATTTTCAAAGAAAAGATTATTCAAACAATACTGACTGTTAGTAGAATCTTACTCGTAAGCTGCGGTAGGAGCTAAATTAGGAGCGAGCCAATGCAAATCAGCATATCATCTACAGGGCTTCATTGGCTAAAGGGAAGATTATAGACGGCTTGTAGTGTGGTGTTGAAGGGATTTCAAAGCTTTAGGATCAAAGACTTCTTGAGTCAAAGTTTAGAGAATCTATACTTTATACTCTATGCGGGACGGCTTTCTTCCTTGCCTAGTTCGCGTAGCGGCACGTTAGCGAACGCGAAAGCGTCTCGTAGACAAAAGAGGCGGGACAAAACCCAGTACAAGTACAGAATTACCACCGCTTTTAATAAAGAATATTCTTATTATCTTGTTTTTTCAGATATAGAATATATTCATAACTACGATATTATTCTAAGTTTATATACTTGATATTTATATCTTAAATTAGTTAAGCTTTAAAATAAAACATTAGACGTTTTTTAGCTTTTCAAATATCTTATACTTCAATTAATAAAATATAAGTTTTTGATGTATAAAAATGATTACTGAGAATATCTTTTACATGAATATTGTCTAATATATTGCCATAATAAAGTCATAAAATTTTGAGATGGGATCGCCAAATCTCTTCAAATCTGATAACATCGAGTCACCGCTGTGGGGCGGCATAGCTTACCTTAGAAAAGTTGTTTGGTGTCTACGTCAAATCGCTAGATAACCAAAATTCTTATGCAAAACCCTGCTCGGATATAGCCGTCAGGAAAATTGAATTGGCGCTTCTAAGAACTGGCTTCAACATTTCAGCCTCAAGAAGTCGTTCCAGCTTCAATTTTCATCAACAGAAGTGCTTGGTTTTGCACTTCTGCTATTTCACATTTAATTGTTTTTTAACATTTGCTCCTCATCATGACACACAGATCAATTAATCGCTTCAATTACTCAATCTGGAGATAGATAATGAATAAGCTAATTCTGTTTCTAGTTAGTAGCGTTTTGGTAATTAATACCTTTGGCTGCCAAGAGGCTCCTAAAACTGGTTCAGAAACTCCTAGTACTACTAATGAAGCTGCTCAAGTCCCAGCCAAATCGGCTTCTCAAACAACTCAAACTAAAGATAAAACTGCTAAACTTCCAGGAACACAAACTACTCCTTCAGTAGCTAGCACAGATACTAAAAAAACAGAAGTACAAAAATCTACCACCTCTACTACTAAAGTTGGAGGCGACTTAAAAACCGAAGTTAGCAAAAAGTTGAAGCAAGGCTTACCTGGCAATAAGTTAGAAGTTGAAAACAAAGAAGGTGATATTGTCCTTAAAGGCACAGCTACTTCCCAAGAAGAACTCCAGAAAGCTGAAACCCTTGTCAAAGAAGTTAAAGGTGTGAAGAATGTGAAGGTGGAAGCGAAAGTTGAACCTGTAAAAAAGTCCTAGAACTGGAAATTAGGGACTAGATACTGGATACTGGGTACTAGGAGGACGAGGGGGAATTATTGAGCAGATTTCTCCCTTGTCTCTTTCCAATACCTGATATTTGTACCTTGAATTGATTACTGTCAAATATAAAACCTGTATACAAATATCTCACTTATAAATGAAATAGATGTTTATTAAAAGCATAATGTAAAGAATCGTTACTGGATCTGATTAGTCTGTACTCCATAAAGAGAATTGCTGTACTTTGATGCATTATTGCTGAGTTCATCCCGTTCTGGTAACGTCTGAGCTAGGGCTGTCCAGCCAATTCTGTATCAAAGACTAAATATGAAAGTACTTGTGAATCTAAGAGGTTATCTAGCGTACTTATCTGCATTGAAGAAAGCGAGTGTGTGTAAAACAAGTGCGATCGCTTGTCTGAGTCTGATGTTTCCTACATTTATGCCTGATGTAGCTGCGGCAGAAACCGTGATGCAAAAAGTGGCACGGACTGGTATACTAACTGCTGGCACTAGTAAAGATGCGCTTCCTTTCGCCTCCTCTGACAATCAAGGGAAGTTGACTGGTTATTCTGTGGATATGCTGGCTCTTATCAAAGAACAGTTAGAAAAAGAATTGGGCAAAAAAATCCAACTGAAATTAGTCGGACTTACCCCGGCAGAACGTATTCCCAAAATAGTTAACCGCCAAGTTGATATTGTTTGCGACGCTACCAGCTTCACATGGGAGCGGGATAAAAAAGTGGATTTTTCGGTCAGTTATGGTGTTACTGGCACGCAGTTATTGGTTAAGAAGGGGAGTAATTTGGGTTCTCCTGAATCCTTAATTAACAAGCGAATTGGTGTGCTGGCACAAACTACTAATGAACTGGCAATTAAGCGAGCACAACCCAAAGCTAAACTAGTGTACTTGAAAACTAGGGCAGAGGGATTTGCTGGTTTGCAACAGGGCAAAATTGATGCTTTCGCATCCGATAGTATCCTGTTGGAGGGATGGTTGCAAAAAGCGAAAAATTCTGATGCTTTTGCGATCGCTCCTGATCGCCCCCTTTCACAAGAGGGGATTGCTTGCATGGTTCCTGAAGATAACTCTAAATTCCTGGACTCGGTGAACTATTCGCTTGTCAAGTTCATGCAAGGATTTGTGAATGGTAATCAACGATATGTCGCTATTTTTGATCGCTCGTTCGGTTCACAAGGAGCCGTTTTTCTGAATCGCGATTTACGAGATTTATTTTTGGAAACCATGCAACTGGTTATAGAATTCCGTGAAGAGATTCCCAAGGGTGACTTGTGAGAAGTGCAGATATCTTGTGTATCCCGCTACTAGTTAACGAACTGTTCCTCTTAATGATTCAGCATTAACAGGTTTAATTAGGTAAGTCTGCAACAAATGCCAAACGATGGAGATTATTAGGGGTAATTTTTGGCAGAATTTGAGAATTGGTGAGCGTAGCTTGCCGCTGTAGGCATCGCTCTGACTAATCTCTGCCAGTTTCAGATTAAGCTCTGAACAC
Organism: Komarekiella delphini-convector SJRDD-AB1; assembly: GCF_014831675.1. GTDB lineage: Bacteria > Cyanobacteriota > Cyanobacteriia > Cyanobacteriales > Nostocaceae > Komarekiella. Next base: position 97,533 of record NZ_VJXY01000005.1, read on the forward strand.
TGCTCCAACCGCCGGAAAAACTTAGGGTGATTTGTATTCAAAATCAGGGGAAATGCCCGTGCAGCAGTGTTATTCGTCTCTTGAATAACTCTGGTATTATATTCGCGTGGGTCTATCCCAATGGATTGATAAAACGTTGCCCGTTCAAATACTGTCAAAGTATGGGTAGCAAATACACTCAACAAGAAGAAACGCACCCACAACTGCGCCTTCCAATTGTTCCATAGTTGAGGTTGCGACAGCAGCAACGCTTTGAAAAAATCCCCATGTCGATTTTCATCCTGACACCAACTCTCAAACTTACGGAACAACGGATAAATTTGGTGTTCTGGATGTTTTTCCATGTGACGATACACTAGGATGTAGCGCCAGTAGCCAATTTTCTCAGATAAATAGACTGTGTAAATAATCCACTCTGGCGGAAAGAAGGTATAAGTGCGATTTTTAGTTAAATAACTCAAGTCAAGCGTAAGATTAAAATCTGCCATTGACTTATTCAGAAATCCCGCATGGCGTGCTTCATCCCGTGCCATAAAATTAAAAGCTTCTGCCAAAATAGGGTTACGATTTTTCAGTCGGCGCGATAACTCTTTGAATAGCAAAAATCCAGAAAACTCTGAGGTACAAGAGCGTTCTAAAAAGTCAATGAAAGCGCGGCGCGTTTCCCCATCAATGTGATCCCAACACTGCTGAAATTCTTTATCGCGTACAAAGTGATTGCGGTTATAGTCTGCTCGTAACTCCTCTACAATTGCTTGTAACTCCATCTCTTGCGCCGAAATATCCAACTGCGCCACAGCCTCGAAGTCAGTAGTATAAAACCGAGGTGTTAATAATGTTTCTTGAACAGGCACTTTTACACCTGGTTTCGGCAACTTAGGTTGAGGGGTTTCCAGAGACTTAACCATAAAAATCCTTCTATCGTTTTAACCTTTAAAAGTTATATAACCATAAAAAGTTATTAATGGACATCAGTTAAATTATTGAAAGTAAATTGTGAGAAATAATCTGACTGCCTACCGTTTTAGAAGAGTTGAAATGCTTACCTATAATCAACTTTGTAACTGCTCAACTAAGATGTGCTTCAGTGTGAAAAGCAGAGAAATCTAAAGAAATATTAATAACTTCATAGTTATACAAATATTAATAGTTAAATAATTTTAGAGGAAAGAAAAATAGCTGAGATCTGTATTTGCAGTCGTACTTGCTGGATGGCGTAATGCAGATCCGCTCCACACCGAGAATAACAATCTTTTAACTCTGGCATTGACTATGAACTGGCAAACATCCTGAGTCGATGACCGATCAAAAACCTTGCGCTTGAACATGAAGGAAGCAACTCAATGGTTTTTCTACTACCTGGTGTCAAATTTGATTTGGATATGATCAAAAAGTATGACACTCGCGCACCCAGATACACCAGTTACCCACCTGCTACAGAGTTAAACGAAACATTTACTCAAACTGATTTTAAAGCCGCGATCGCCGCATCGAATCAACGCAAATCTCCACTTTCTTTGTATTTTCATATACCTTTTTGCCAAAGTGCTTGCTATTTCTGTGGCTGTAACACGGTAATTTCTAACAACAAGAAGATTGCTAAACCTTACGTGGAGCATTTAGTTCAAGAAATTAAGAATACCTCAGCCTTAATCGACTCACAAAGAAAAGTGCTTCAGATTCACTGGGGAGGCGGTACTCCTAATTATTTAGAACGTGATCAGGTAGAATTCTTGTGGAAAAACATCAATCGCTACTTTAATATTGATCCACAAGCAGAGGTTTCAATTGAAATTAATCCTCGCTATATCGATAGAAACTATATTTTCTTTCTCAGACAGATTGGGTTTAACCGTATTAGTTTTGGTATCCAAGATTTTAATCGTCAAGTTCAAGTTGCAGTGAATCGCGTCCAACCTGAAGAAATGTTATTTGATGTGATGAGTTGGATCAAAGAAGCCAAATTTGAAAGTGTGAATGTAGATCTAATTTATGGTTTACCATATCAAACCCGTGAGACATTTCGGGAAACAGTGAAAAAAACTATTGAATTAGATCCTGACCGAATTGTTGTCTTTAACTTTGCTTACGTACCGTGGTTGAAACCGACGCAAAAAAATATTCCTCAAGAGGCTTTACCAGTACCGCAAGAAAAATTAGAAATTTTGAAAATGACCATTGAAGAACTAACGAGTAATCAATATCTATTTATTGGTATGGATCATTTTGCTAAGACTAATGATGAACTAGCGATCGCTCAACGTAATGGTACTCTTAAACGCAACTTCCAGGGGTACACTACTCATGCTGACACAGAACTTTTTGGTTTTGGTGCCACTTCAATCAGTATGCTAGAAGATGCTTATGCCCAAAATCACAAGCAATTAAAGGATTATTATCAGGCAATGGTAGCAGGTGTTTTACCAATTAGCAAAGGCATCAAGTTGACTCAGGATGATATGATCAGACGGGATACGATCATGTGCATTATGTCTCACTTTCAGATTAATAAAGAAGATATTGAAAATAAACATCACATTAGCTTTGATGAATATTTTTCTGAGGAAATAGAAGCATTAAAGCCACTAGAAGCAGATGGCTTAGTCAGTTTATCAACAAACTACATTCAGATCACAGACATTGGCAGATTATTAGTAAGAAATATTGCTGTGAAATTTGATAACCATACTAAAATGCAAGAAACAACTTTTTCTCGTGCAATTTGATCCTATTTTTTTTCTAAATAATTGTTATATGTTAGTGACTCAATGGCTTGAAAACTTGTTTTGGTCGTTAATATTATCTTGTTACAACCAAAATAATTTGTAGTGAGCAAAAATTTTTGGCAAAATTTTATTTATAAAATGTATTTCTCAAGATGGATAACAAGATTCTCAACTTCTTTAAGAAGTTGGAAATCTCTTTTATTTAAGAAGTCGAAAATTTGAACGAACTATAACTTTTGGATTTAGAATTTACCCCATGTGGTAGAAACTATTGTAAAGCAGGATTGGTAACTTATATACAGGGTGAGCAGTTTGAGGAAATCATGAACATCGTTGTTTGGGTAGCATTAGGACTTTTAGCTGGTGCGATCGCCAAAGCTGTTTACCCTGGTTATCAAGGTGGTGGAATTTTATCCACAATAATTTTGGGTATTGTTGGTGCTTTTATTGGCGGAAGTCTGTTAACACTACTGCAAACAGGAACCCTACAATTGACAGCAGGCGGTGCTGGTTTAAGTATTACTGGTATTTTAGTTTCTGTACTCGGTGCAATTATTACTATATACCTATGGGCATTACTGGGAAAAAGTAGTAATGCCCAAATACTGATTACCAGTTGCGAACTATTAACTGAAGTGTGTTTAATTAAGTCTTTTAGTTCACTAGTCTTATTGAAAATCTAAAATCTGTAATTAGATAGACGAGACTAGAAAAATACTAAAAGATAATGATTTAGCTGATCCATTCTGTTCTGTCACATTACATTATTTTTGGAAAGGGAAGAGTATGTTTTTTCACAGAAAAGAGCCTATTCATGCAGTCAAAATTGGTGAACCAAATCCTCGTTTTGCTCAACTGCTTTTAGAGCAATTTGGTGGAGCTACTGGAGAACTTAGTGCTGCTCTACAATATTGGGTACAATCCTTTCATGTCGAAAATGCTGGCATTAAGGATATGCTTCAAGATATAGCTATCGAAGAATTTGGACATCTAGAAATGGTTGGCAAACTCATCGAGGCTCATACTAAAAATACGGATCAAACAGAGGCTTATAAAAGTACTCTTTTCGCAATAAGAGGCATAGGCCCTCACTTTCTAGATAGTCAAGGTAATGCTTGGACTGCAAATTACTTGAATGAAGGTGGAGATGTGGTGCGTGATTTGAGAGCTAATATTGCTGCTGAAGCTGGCGCTCGTCAAACTTACGAAGAATTGATCAAGCTGTCTACTGATCAAGAAACTAAAGAGGCTTTAGTTCATCTATTAACACGAGAAATTTCTCATACCCAGATGTTTATGAAAGCTCTAGATTCACTGGGTAAGTTGACAGATCCATTCTTTGGTAACGTTAAACCTGACGAAACTGTTGCTCTATACTACAATCTATCTTCCTATGGAAATGGAAATGGTAAGGATGAGCGTGGCCCTTGGAATTCTGAGCCAACATTTGAGTACATTGCTAACCCATCAGAAAGTAGCTCTTAATTCAATAAGTTCCAGTAAGAACGTAGATTGAAAGGTACAGATCCCTTTAGCACCTTCTTACTTAAAACTTTCAAACTTAAGGTGGGCATTGCCCACCTTATTTTAAAATTGGTAGTCGTTAGTTTACTCTATTAAGGTTTTATTTTGTCTATCGTATAATTATGCTTAAATTTACACTATTTGTTGTTAATCGCCAAGGGGAAATGATAATTAGTGTATTTTCAGTAATAATTTTATTGTTTGCTCACCTTTGTTTGCTAAATTATAGTTTTTCAAATTAAAGGTATTTGCAAAAGCCTACCTCGATGTTTCTGAATTCAAACATGAATTCAATAAATATCAAAATCAAAACTTAGAATCTGGAGATTGACTTGTGATTGTCAGTGCTACACAAAATGGTTGGGAAATCATTTATCATCGTGCTCACGCTTTGCTAGCAGCTCAACTAGCAGGACAGTGGCGACGCAAAGATGCTCCAGCACGTTTGTATGAAACGATCGCTGCTATTTCTCATCATGATGACCTAGAGAAGGAGTGGGAGGAAGATAACCTGACTGAAGCGGGTACGCCAATGGACTTCACTCTCAATTCAGATATCGATATCGAGAAGTTGTCTAATATGGCAAACAATGCACGCTACCGGGGACGATGGGTGGCTCTGATGATTTCTATGCACATGAGTCGTTTAAATGAGTCACAACGAGGTCAGTCTTCAGAAATAGACGAATTTTTAGATGAGCAACTTCAGAACCAGCAACGTTGGCGTAAGGAACTAGATATTGAGAAGGAGGAAATAGATGCAGCTTATGCGTTTATGCAGTGGTGCGATCGCCTTTCTCTCATCCTCTGTCAGCAGGAGTTACCTGCTGATGAGCGGTTCTTAGAAATTAGCAAAGGGCCTGACGGTAAGCGCTATGACATCATGCAAAGTAGTGATCAATTGGTGACTGTCAAACCCTGGCCCTTTCAAGATGACCGATTTACAGTCAACGTCGAAGCTTGCAACCTCTCTCAGGTTAAATTTGAAAGCAACGCCGAACTGAGTAAAGCACTTCAGGAAGCCCCCATCAAGGTGCTGGAGTGGACATTTGTTAAGAGTTAGGTACATCCAAATCAAGCTGTAGCTGACAGACTCCGCAATTGAAGCCCTCATTTGAGGGCTGTTTGTGTTGGAATTCCTCTAGAAATCCCAATAGCTTTTGATTAAGGGAGAAATTTCAGCCTTTCCCTCCCTTGCCCTTTACCCGGGCCACAAAGGAGATCAGAAGTGCTTATGAAGGAAAGTATTAGCCCAAATCTCTCTATTTTGATAAGTAGCTCTTATATTAGTTATCAATCTTCTTTTGTCAAGTTTAATTGACTATATGTAACAATCAAGCTAATATTGTTTACATAAGTTAATAAATCTAAAATTTAAATTACTGCTAGACAAAAAAAGCTGATTTCAGTATCGCTATCTCTCATAGACATTTGGACTTCTCCCATCGACCTCGACTTAACAGCCGAGGTTTTTTTTGCTCAGTAGTGCTAAGACTTTTACTAAGCTTGCATCATCACCTTTTCTGATTCCAGGCGTCAGAATACAGAAATCAAATCTTCAAATCAAGTTAATAGCCTTACGCAGATTTCGGTAAGCTTGAAATTATTACACCAATGTCAATTAACGTGCGCCTCCGTTGGAGACTCACGTTAAAGTGGACTAAAACCCAATAAATAAAAAAGGTAGGACTGCCTACCTTTAAACCAAAAAAAGCATTTTATAACCAAACAAACCAAATATCACACACAATTTTGACGAATCTATTGCAAAAATATAACAACCGTGTGACATTTAATCTGAAGTAGATTTTGCTATGATCCCCAGCTGCAAACCTGCCGGATAACTACCTTGCTCTTTGATTTGCTTAATTTCAGCATCCGTTACCCGCAAATTTAACTTTTGTGCCAACACTCGTACAACATCTCCCCGGTCAATTACACCAGCTACAGCACCAGCGGGAGAAAGTACAGTAATCCGAGGTAACTGCTCATTTTCTAACTTGTTAATCACCTCAGCTAAGGAAGCTGACTCTCCAACCGTGGGTATTTCTGTCAGAGGATGTACGATGCTGTGTAGGGTTTGGCTTTCCCATTGACTTCTTTGGATTAGACGTAAATCGTTAATGGAAACCATACCCCGGTAACGTCCATCAGAAGCAGCAAAATAAATCTGGGAAGGAGCAGTTTCCAATAAGTATGAATCGGCAAAGGAACGCAATGTTTGGTCAGCATCGACAACGCGAAAATCACGGGTCATAGCATCTGTGGCTAGCAGCTGTAGTAAAGTTTCTTGCAATGTAGTCACACGGTCATAGCTGTTGGCATTACGGATACCAAACCAACCCAACAGAGCAATCCATAAACCAATAGCCAATTCTTTAGTCAATAAATCTATGGCAAATCCCAAGGCGATCGCACTGTAACCCAAAATTTGCCCCGCTCTGGCAGCCCAGTGTACAGCTTTATAACGATTACCTGTTGCTTGCCATAGTGCTGCTTTTAACACTTGCCCCCCATCTAAAGGTAAGCCAGGAATCATGTTAAACAGTGCTACAACCAAGTTAATTCGTGCTAAATCTCCGACCATTACACTGATGGGGCTAGTATCAGGTAAGACGCTAGCTCCGAGACGCAGCAGAAAAAACAGCACAATACTCACCAACGGCCCAGCGATCGCTACTTGAAAAGCTTTTCCTGGAGTTTTGGATTCTTCTTCTATAGCAGCAATACCGCCAAACAGAAACAGGGTAATCGAGTTAACTTTAATGCCTTGCGATCGGGCTACCAAACTATGACCTAACTCATGTAATAACACCGAACCAAATAGCAGCAGCGCCATCACTATTCCAGCGCTCCAAGCGATCACAGTCCCCCATTCTTGATAAGCCACCCCAAAGTTAAGGGTCGCCAGCCCCAAAATCACAAACCACAATGGATCTAAAAATAGGGGAATTCCAAATAAAGACCCAATTTTCCAATTTGTTTGCATTACATTGTCCTAAAACTAAATATCGCTAGCAGTTTTTATAGCGGCATCTTTAGTATATTTTTATACATAAATTATATGGCAATAATTTCAGCAGTACCGAAGCCAAAGATGCTCTAACTTCTAGAATAGACAATTACTGCTAGTAATCAAAACTTAATGCTTATAGGCAATGCGAGCAATTTGAAGCAGCGAAAGATAAGGCAGCAGGGAAGAGGGCCTATCCTAGTAATAACAATGGCATGATGGTTCTTTCTCCTGCATGAGTAAACTAGTTGAGTCTAGAGAGTGAATTTATACTATCTTTGAAGGCAAGTACAACTTTGCTGATGAAGTAGTTGAATCTTCCCACAAAGGGAAGGTTAATACTTCCCTCCTCAGTTAGAACAACTACACGAAAGCTGACTTGGCTAATACTCACGAGTTATCTTGCTGGAGAAAGAACCAGAATCATTTTTGAGAGTTTTGTATTTATTGAAACGTTATGAGTAACGTCTCTATCATCCCAAAACTACAGGCGACCGATGTTAGTGAGTCCTAAAACAATGCCAACACCGATAACATGACCGAAAGCCATTGCCGCGACGAATGTTGGAACACTAACGGGTAGAATTGGGAACTTAGGCCCAACTAGGGGTTTCTCAATTCTAGTACTTAGCAAAAGAACTACTAAGCAACTGATGCTGATGATAATCCCCACAGTGGGACTCCATGCTGGTGTTGGAGGAACAGTTGCAGCGGTTGCTAGTAAGATAGATGAAGTCAAGCTTTTGTCTCCTAAATGGAAAAATAATGTAAACCTACAAAATTATAAAGTTACTCAGGAAACAAGCGAAAATAATTAGCAAAAATTCGACGTTTTTTTTTAGTTCTCAATTTATGTCAAATTTATATGCGCGTTAAGATTTGTGGCATCACTCAACCACAGCAGTCTGTAGCGATCGCCTCTCTTGGCGCAACTGCACTAGGATTTATTTGTGTGCCGACTTCACCTCGTTACGTTACTACATTGCAAATTTGTGCAGCTGTGGCACAACTACCAGAAAATATTGACAGAATTGGTGTTTTTGCCAACGCCAGTATCCCCGAAATCAGCCAGACAGTTGTTGATTCTAGGTTGACTGGTGTGCAGTTACACGGAGATGAATCACCAGAATTTTGTTACCAGTTGCGTCAATCTCTAGCAAACGTCGAAATTATTAAAGCGCTCAGAATTAGAAGTCTTGAGCATCTAAACACAGCAGTTGATTACAGTAAATACATAGATACTTTGCTACTTGATGCTTATCATCCCCAACAACTGGGTGGTACAGGTCAAACCTTAGATTGGACAATGTTAGAGCAATTTAGCCCCAGTTGTCCTTGGTTTTTAGCTGGGGGACTGACACCAGATAATATTGTGGAAGCCTTGAGTCAGGTTAATCCTAGCGGCATTGATTTATCTAGTGGTGTAGAGCGTATACCTGGAGATAAAGATTTGGACAAAGTAGCAAAGTTGTTTGAGAAATTAGGGACTAGGGACTAGGGACTGGGGACTAGGGACTAGGGACTGGGGACTAGGGACTATAAATTAGAAACTAAAGATAAGGTAAATTTGTCCCAATACCCAATACCCAGTACCCATTCCCTAAAAGAATGCTGCTTGGTGACGAATCAAGTTAAAGAATTCTTCGCGGGTTTTGTGTTCCTCTTGGAACACACCAACCATTGCACTGGTAACAGTCCAAGAACCCGGTTTTTGAACACCTCGCATTACCATGCACATATGAGTAGCTTCCATCACAACAGCAACTCCCTGGGGTTCTAGAATCGTCTGAATTGCTTCGGCAATTTGCCGGGTTAACCTTTCCTGTACTTGCAAGCGGCGAGAATACATCTCGACGATCCGAGCCAGCTTACTTAGTCCCACGACTTTTTGGTTAGGGATATAAGCAACGTGTGCTCTGCCCATAAATGGCAGCATGTGGTGTTCGCACAAACTAAAGAAATTAATATCTCGCACTAGTACCATCTCGTTATGTCCTTCATCAAAGATGGCATCGTTAACGAGTTCTTCGAGGGATTGGTTGTAACCACTGGTTAAAAACCGCATTGCCTCGGCCACCCGCTTGGGTGTTTTGAGGAGTCCTTCGCGTTCAGGGTCTTCTCCGACGCCTAATATTAGTGTCCGTACGGCATCCGTCATTTCTTCCATTTGTTCCTCTTTTGGCGGGAACACATCCGCTTGTCGTCCGTTATGGGTATTGCGATCAGGTCTAGGATTGATAGCTTCTGCCAAATCGGGAATCAGAGGCGATTGAGAGCGATTAGAACCGTTGGAACTAGCGATAGTCATGGTGTAGTCTTGGTTATGGTTTGGTCATTAGTCATTAGTCATTTGTCATTAGTCATTTGTCATTTGCAAAAAACAAAAGACAACAGACAAAAGACTAATTAGAGTGCGCCAGCGCTAGGCATCAGGGTCAATTCGTCAACGACTGCCTGTTGTGGTAACAGAACTGTGTAGAGAATTGATTGAGCAACACTTTCTGGGGTTAACATCTTTGAGCGGTCAAAATCGGCATTAACGGTTTCTGTGTCCCAAAGTTCAGTGTTGACTGCACCAGGACAAATAGCAGTAACACGAATGCCGTGACCCCGTTCTTCTTGCGCCAGGGTTTGAGAAAGGGCTATCAGTCCAGCTTTACTGACGTTATATGCACCCCAACCGGGGAAAGGTTGTTTTGCGGCAATAGAGGCGACGTTGATAATTGTGCCGCCCCGATCGCGCATTGAAGGCAAAATTCCCACAATGCATTGAAATACGCTGGTGAGGTTCAAGTTAATTACTTGTTGCCAGTCTTCTAATGGGGTTTCGCTCAATGTACCTGTGTAGGCTATGCCAGCGTTATTTACCAGAATGTCTACGTTGCTATCAAGAGCGATCGCCTGAATCTTTTCTTGGACTTCTGAGATACAAGCTAGATCCACAGCGTAAGCTTTCGCTTCCACCCCAGCTTGCTGTGCTGCTTCTGCAACTGCCTCCAACTTATCTAAAGAACGGCTGACTAAGGCAACATCTATTCCTGCCTTTGCAAAAGCCAAAGCCGTTGCTTTCCCAATTCCACTACTTGCCCCAGTAATTAAGGCACGTCGTTTCCGCTCAACACTCATGGTTTCTCCCAATTTTTTGGCAGTTCCGAAAGCTTATTCCCACCTAATTATTCACATCTCTCTGTTTGGATAGATTAAAAGGAGCTAAAAATCCGTTAAATTTTTTGACACCTGCTGTACCTTAGTACCAGGGTGACTATATGCCATTTTGGTTTTTCCCAGTGAGGACAACAAATTATCGCCTGGGAAATCATACCGTACACTCAAAGTTGATTACTTCAATACTAAACAAGCCACTCAATCAAATCGAGTAGGCTTGCCAAACATGCAAATGCCTATGGCTGAGAAGATTGTTAAAAATCTTTAAGCACATAGGCAATTATAGCACTGCTGTTGAGCTAATCAATCATCTCCAGAGGCGCTAGTGAGCAACTTCAGTAAAAACACCAATTTTACGGAATTTTTCATAACGCAGTTGGCGTCGTTCTGGAGCGGTTAAGCGATTGAGTTCATCCAAATTGTCTAAAAGAGCTTGCTTGAGAGTAGTAGCGGCTTTTAGGGGATCTGCATGAGCGCCGCCGATGGGTTCAGGCAATATCTCGTCAATAATTCCCAAATTTTTCAGATCAGGAGAAATAATTTTTAGGGCTACTGCTGCTTGGGGAGCTTTAGCAGCATCTTTCCACAAGATAGCAGCACAGCCTTCGGGGCTAATAACAGTATAGACAGCGTGTTCAAACATTAAAAGCCGATCGCCTACACCAATACCAAGTGCGCCGCCAGAACTGGCTTCACCGATGACTGTACAAATGATCGGCACATCCAGGCAAAACATCTCTCGTAAATTGTAGGCGATCGCTTCTCCCGCACCTTGTTGTTCGGCTGCTACTGTCGGCAAAGCGCCTGGAGTGTCGATGAAGGTCAAAATCGGCATTCCAAACTTATTGGCATGTGCCATCAAGCGCAGCGCCTTACGATAGCCTCCTGGGGAAGCCATGCCGAAGTTTCGGGCAATATTGTCTTTAGTGTCACGCCCTTTTTGTTGACCCAACATAACTACGGGTTGTCCCCCTAAACGAGCCACACCGCCAATTAATGCCGGATCGTCACCACCACTGCGATCGCCATGCAATTCCATCCATTCATCACTAATTGCTTGAATGTAATCGAGAGTGCTGGGACGGCGAGGATGCCGAGCGACTTGTAATCGCTGAGATGGTGATAGACTACTGAAAATTTCCTCACGCAGTTGCATGGCGCGTGCTTCAAGTTGACGAATTTGACCAGAAACATCAACGCCATTTTCTTCTGCAAGTTGCCGAATTTGCTCAATCCGGGTTGCAAGTTCTGCGAGTGGCTTTTCAAAATCCAACAGTAGCGGTTTTCGCTCGATAGTTGCCATTGTAGGAGTTATGAGTTACGAGTTATGAGTTATTTGTTCTTTGTGATTAGTCATTTATCATTGCATTCAGACAAATGACTAATGACCAATGACTAAACCAGCAGTGGTCTAAATCCGTGTTTAACCGACACCCGACCAATCTGCTCCATTTTGTCTACAGTAATCTGATTGCGTCCCCATGAAAAGTTTGTATATAACTTCTCAAATTCCAGCAGCATTGATTCAGCGAAACAAGCAAACAACTGGCGTGCTGGCACGTCCATATTGACTATTTTCATAATTTTCCAGTCAATATCCAGAGAATGCTCTACAATTCCACCATTTAGCACGTGTACACCAGGATGCTGAATTTTCATTGCTAAATTTTTAGGATAGCCACCATCAATCAGCAAGCAAGGTTTCTTCAAAACTGTGGGGTCAATTTCCACACCTTTGGGCATACTAGCTACCCAAACTACAATATCAGCTTGGGGCAGTGCTTCACTCAAAGACATAATTTTTCCCCGTCCCAGTTCGCCTTGCAACTCTTGAAGACGTTCTTGGTTCCGGGCGATCAGCAGGAGTTCTTTGACATCAGTTTTCGCATCTAGCCAGCGTGTAACTGCACTGCCAATGTCTCCTGTTGCTCCACATACAGCAACAGTCGCGCTCTTAAGATCAATTCCTAGTTGTTTTGATGCTTCTTCCACTTGCCGACAAATAATGTAGGCAGTATGTGTATTTCCCGTGGTGAAGCGTTCAAATTCTAGTTTAATGTTGCGGACTTGGCTAAACTGCTCTAATTTAAAGTTTTCAAAAATAATCGAAGAAAACCCACCCAAAGCCGTAATGTTGATGCCATGCTTCTGGGCATGAGCCATAGCGTTCAGGATTTTGCGTGTCGCTGCTTTGATGCGGCGAGTAGCTAGCATCTCCGGTAAAAAGCAAGATTCGACATACCGTCCTTCAATTTTTTGCCCAGTCACACTGGTGACGATAATGCTATCAACTATTTGCGGCGGGGCGCTGCACCAAAAATCTAGCCCTTGATCGGCATATTCTGGATATCCCAATTCTTGGGCTACCGCTTGAGCGTGTTCCAAACTAGTCAGATGTCCAATTAGACCAAACATGTAGTGATGTATTAAGCTTATGCTGCGTCGAAAGCGTGGAATTGAGTTGTTCAAAAATGCTGAGTTACTGAAGTTTTAGAGTAGCAAAAGTCGCCACTCTAACTTTTTGCTGAGTGTTGAGAAAAAAGCAGGTAAAACAATTGATTCACTCTTAACTCTTCAATCTTCACTCATTACTCAGCACTCATAGCTCAGCACTGTGTTTAAACTGCCGTCAGTCCGTAAGCTGACATCCGCATGATGTCACGAGTTGTGAAGCCGATATTACTCAATGCTTCACCGTACTGAATCATGAAGTCTTCTACCAAAGCATCTTTAGCCATTGCTAAAGTGTGAGCATCGTCTGCAACTTGGTTCAGCATTTTCCAGACGATAGGTAGGTTTTGGCGATTTGCTTCTTCTAGTTCAGTTTTAGATTCTGTATAGTGTTCTTTCAACCAAACTTCTCCAAAGTTGAGATGACTGTATTCATCTTTTACTACCCCTTCTGTGATTTTACGTGCAAAATCATCTGCAACTGGGATGTAAATGTTATACGCTGCTATGGCGAAACATTCAATAATTAAAGACTGAATTAATAGGCAAGTAACAACTTTACCTTCTGCCGCCGCTGTTTGGAAATTTTGGTGTAGTCCGGCAAAAAATTCTTTGGCAAATTGCAAATCTGGTGTGACTTGCAAATTGCGCCCACAAGCTTCAAATCCTTTTTTGTGGCGACTTTCCATCTTGGACAGACGAATCAGTTCATTTTGATGTTCCGGCAGCAGTTGGCCCAGTCTAATGTAATTTTCATGGGCTTCTTGTTCCCCTTCAATTACGATCGCATTAATGCGGCTGTAGGCATCTTTATAGATTTCGCTGTGAAAATCAATCTCTTCAAACTGGTCTGCAAGCTGCTGCATGGTATGTTTACTCCTGTAAAACTGAATCATTTAATACCAGAGTTGAATTTACTCTATAAATTTAGGGTAACAAGCACTGTGGTTTAATTTTACTTAACAAGTAACTATGTTTATAGATTAGCTTTTGCTGGGGGCAATGCTCTAGTACTAAAGAAATAAACAAACAAATGCTTTGTAGAACAACGTCATGTCCAAACCAAACTGGAATCTGAAATCTGGCGATTTTTTGAGCCTAGGAGTGCTGTTGTTAGGAGCATTTATTGTCCTACTACCGCTGTTTGTGGTCTTTCTCACTTCATTTGCACCTCCAGGAGCAGCTTTAGAAGTTTTACCCAAAAATAATTGGTCATTAGCTAATTACCGCGATGCATGGCAGCGAGGTAAATTTTTGCTGGCGTTTGCTAATTCTACCTTGGTAGCGATCGCTGTGACGGCGTTTCAGATTGTCACTTCAGCATTAGCAGGTTACGCCTTAGCACGGCTGAAATTTCGCGGACGCCAAGCACTACTACTGATTGTTTTGGCAACTTTGGTGATTCCGTTTCAGTTATTGGTGATTCCCATCTTTTTGGTGTTGAAGTGGGGACACTTAATCAACACTTACGGGGCACTAATTTTACCAACCGCTGTCAACGGCTTTGGCATTTTCTTGTTACGTCAGTATTTTCAAACGATTCCCGTGGAGTTAGAGGAAGCCGCAGCTATAGACGGAGCAAATCGACTGCAAATTTTGTGGCGGGTGATGTTACCTTTAGCGCGTCCAGCTTTGGTAACGCTATTTCTGTTCACCTTTATCGGCGAATGGAATGATTTGTTTAAGCCTTTAGTGTTTACAACACGCCCAGAATTAAGAACGGTGCAGCTAGCTTTGGCAGAGTTTCAGGAGCAATTTACAAATAATTGGCCCTTGATGATGGCAGCGGTGACTATAGCGACTGTCCCCGTGATGGTACTATTTCTCATCGGTCAGCGTCAGTTTATTCGGGGTATTGCCGCGACGGGGATTAAGAATTAGCGGCAGAGGTGGAGAAAAACTTACGGCGTTATAGCTGTAGGGTGAACAGCCGTAATTTCAGAGTAACGGGTAAAGTCGTCGAGATTGAAGGTAATAATGTAAGTCACACCATGAACGTACATGGAAGCCACAATTCGTGCATCATGTACCTTTACCCCAGAGACTCTATAGTCCACAACTAAACGTCGCCATTCACTATGAATTGCTTCACTATCAGGCAAGAAAGTGAAGTAACGCTCGATTACTTGTGCCCTTCGGTTTGTCTGCTCAATTGATAAACCAAAGCCACTTCGTGCTGTTGTGGGGCGGGTGCATACGTTCCAGAATTCTGCCAGGTTTTGTGAGGTGTAACAAATTTCCTCTCCTTGTAGCAGTAGAGAGTAAATGGCATCACGAACGAGAATATGATTTGGATCAGAAGGAGAGATAAACCTTAATAGGACGTTTGTGTCTGCCATGTAAGGCATTAGTCATGATTCCCATAAATGCTTTCACGAGTAAATGCTTCTGGTGGCAAAATGGGTATTTCTTCTGCCTCAGCAAGTATTTTTATGTCAGCTTTCCAAGCTTCAGGGTCAAAAGAACGCTTTGTCTTTTGAAAGGCTGTTGAATATTTCTGTCTCTCTAATGTGCCGAAGATATCCCTTTCAATCAAATCACGGACGTATGCAGCCCTGTCGCCGCCTTTTAAGCGAACTCGCTCATCAATCAACTTGAGTAGAGGTTTGCTGATTCCAGTCACCTCAATTATGTTATTTTCCATGTTTTTTTCACTTCCATGCTGTAGGTGCGATCGCTTATCACTCATACTTGAATTAATCACAGCGCCAAATCTTAATTGCACCATCATTACTACTACTAATAATGCTCCTGCCATCTGGGCTAATGACAACAGCATGAATTAAATCTAAATGTCCGGTGAAAGTATCAATTAGTTGTCCATTGCCCACATCCCACAATTTGATGGTTTTATCTCGACTACCGCTAAGGAGCAAATTACCTTGAGGGTTAATGGCAACAGTAGTTACCCAGTCAGAATGCCCAGTTAGGCTACGAATCATTGTGCCACTGTCTATGTGCCATAGATGAATTGTATTATCCCGACTGCCACTTACTAAAGTTCGACCATCTGGGCTAATGGCTACACTATAAACCCAGTCTAAATGTCCAGTGAAAGTGCGAAGTAGCTTGCCGTTAAGTAAGTTCCAAATTTTAATTGTGTTGTCCCAACTACCGCTGGCGAGTGTCTGACCATCGGGGCTAATGGCAAGGGTGCAAACTGAGTTAGAATGCCCGGTAAGATTGCGAATTAGTTGACTGGTGGGTAGATTCCAAACTTTGATTGTGTTATCACGACTGCCACTAACTAAAGTTTGACCGTCTGGACTGATGGCGATCGCATTGACTCGATCAGAATGTGCTTTTAATTTACGAAGTTGTTTGCCACTACTCCAATCCCATAGTTTGATAAATTTGTCCAAACTACCGCTGACTATTGTTTGACCATCTCGGCTAAAGGTAACAGCAGTAAACCAGGTAAGTTCGCCTTTAAAAAATCCTGATGGGGAAGTTAAAGTACTTTTAAGGCTGCCACTATTGAGATGCCACAGCTTAATGGTATTGTCGTCACTGCCACTAACAATAGTCTGACCATCTGGGCTGATGGCGATAGAACGTACGGAAGCAGCATGACCTGTGAGAGTATGGATACATCGCCAACCTTGGGAACTTGGGGTTTGAGGTGATGTTGTCGGCTTGCTAATAATTGTTGACGGAATCTCGACGGATGAAGTAGTGCCATTTAAATCTTTTAGCACGTGATTGGCTGATTGATAGCGATCGCCTACTCGGTCTTTAACTAATTTCTCTAAAATTGCTATTAACTGGTTACTAATAGTTATACCTGCATTCCGTAGATGTTCTTGCCATAACCAGCGTGACTCCCAGGCATTGTAGAGATTAGAAGGGTGCGTTCCCGTCATTAGATGTATGCAAGTTACACCCAAAGCGTAGAGGTCACTAGCTGGATATGCTTCGCCAAAGCGGAGTTGTTCATCTGGGGCATATCCTGGTGTACCTGCCATTGTACCCCTTGACCCACTGATTATAGTGCTGCTTGCCTGTTTAGAAATGCCAAAATCAATTAGCACTAGAGTGCGATCGTGGCGACGCATAATATTTTCAGGCTTGATATCTCGGTGAATCACCCCGTGTTCGTGAATGAACTTCACCACTGGCAATAAGTCTGCCAAAAGCTGCCAAATCAAACTTTCGTGAAAGGCTCCATACTGTTCTAATTCTTTTAATAAATTCTGTCCATCGACAAACTCTTGCACCAAGTATAGTTGTTTGTCTTGTTCAAAATAGGCCAACATATTGGGAATGCGATCGTTTTTCCCTAATTCATATAGCCGAATTGCCTCTTGATTAAACAGTTCAATTGCCTTGTTTAACGCTTGCGAATTTCCCTGAATTTCTAGCGACGGAGAAAATTGTTTAATGACACATGCTTCATTTAATCGGTCTTGATCAACTGCGCGATATGTTTTACCAAATCCACCCTCACCCAACTGACTAATAGCTTGATATCTTTGTTTCAGCAGCAGCTTTGACCCGCAATTAAGACAAAAATTTCCATGAGCGGGATTTTGGGGTTTTTGGCAACTGGGATTGAGGCAGTAGCTCATACTTTGGCAGATAATTGGGCAATGGAGTACTGTGAAGCCTCTATCAAATCGCTAAACGTTAGCAATAATTTGATAATACCCTATTGAGCCTACATTTTTTATACATCACTAGAGGCTAAAAATCCAATTATTATCAATAACCATAAAATTGCACCGAACATAATCCACGCAATTTCTCTACCTGTAAAAGATTCATTTGTTGGTAAACTAGGCTGTTGCTGTGTCCAGTAATAATTAAACGCTTTGACAACTGTTAATAATGGCAAAAACGTAAATACTGAGATTAGCCATAAAGGGTCTGGCAATCTTGTTAATACAATAAATATCCAATAAATAAATGTTACTTGAAAAGATGAAGGCTTACTTCTATATCCTTGTTCCTCAGCTAGAGCAAAAGCTTTTTGGCATAAACTAAATAAATAAAAAGGTAAAAAACAAGACCGGAACCAAGGATTTATGTTTAAGTTATCGCGTTCTTTAATAAATTTCCATTGTTTATGTGCCCACGGTAGTTGATAAATTCCCCAAGTAAAAATATATAAAGTACAAAACTTCCAAATTGGAATTACGTTAGAAAATTTAGCTTGATTCATAGTTTTTTATATACTATGATTATTGTGTTTGAAATAATTTAAAGTAACAATCAAAGAATAAAACTATCCTTACTTACACAATACTGGAATTTAGGTTATCTTGAGAAGCAGTTTAGAGAAAAATACCGTAAAAGTTAATGTTATAAGCAGTTGCTAGCTAATTGCATGGAGACAGCAAGTAGACTCACATCAGGGTATGAATTTAGAATTTGAGTGGGATGATCAAAAAGCTAGTGACAATCTCAAAAAGCACGGCATCAACTTTGAAAGTGCTAAGACAGTCTTTAAGGACTCAGGTGCTTACATATTCGACGATGAATGGCACTCTGTTAGTAAACCACGGGAAATCTCGGACGTGACCAAGACAATCACTTATTATTGGTTTGTTTCACAGAGAGAGTAAACGTTATTCGCATTATTAGCGCACGTCTAGCAACAAAGAGAGAACGAAAAGATTATGAAGAATTCACAGGCTTCTGAATCCCAGAATAACGCAGACGATGATTTGCTACCAGAGTATAACTTTGACTATCGCAAAGCCAAGCCAAATCGATTTGCTAGCCAAGAAGAAAAATTTCCTTTGACAGTTACTCTTGATCCTGATGTTGCTGAGGTCTTTAAAACATCGGCAGCTGTTAACAATGCACTGCTTTCTTGCTGTGTCAGCAATTCCTAACACAGCAAGAAAGCAGAGAGAATGACAAATGACTCTTACTTTATTTAATTCGTTTCCTGGATTTGCAGACGTACAGTGTGTTCAGTAGCGCCACTAAGTTGCAGCTCCATGATTTCACCGCCTAGGGGTTCTAAGCAAGTGAGGAGCGATCGCAAGTTTGGCGTACTTGCACCTGTATCCACATACAATCGATCTGCTAAGCTACCGATGCGTTTCCAAGTCATGTATAACTTGGCGATCGTTTGTTCTATTTGAGATGCTTGATTTACCAAGTCAGCGGCTATACTCAGACAACCAACTCTTTGAGCTTCTTCTAAAGCGGTTTCGATATCAATATCTTCCTGAGTTAGCGCTTGGACTTGAGCCGCTCCTTTGAGATATTTTGCCAAGTTACGTGCTTCTGTAGTTACCTGTTTGAGGGTATCCACATCCGGGTTAGCAGCAATTTCTTTCTGGATGAATTTTTGATGCGATTCTGGCAGTTTTTCCATTTCCTTCACTAGTGGGGCGATGTAGCGCGGGGGAAGGGTGTTATCTGCTGCTTTTGCTCTAACGGGTTCAGGTAGTAAATCTGAGGACATAGCTGTCCATTCGTCAGTGAGTTGACGTACTTCACGCCTAGTGATGCGATCGCCTTTTTGTGCGGCTTCACTCACCATTTGTTGCACTTCTGGGACTGCTTTGGAGGTTTCGACAAATGCCCGTTTGCTAAAGTTATTGACAGATCCGGGGTCAAGTTTACCGTCTTCTATGAGAGTATCGGCACTATTAGCTAACTGTATCCAAGCATAAGCCTGACTTTTACTGATTTCTCGTTCTTTGAGCCATTTGAGAAAACCAGTACCTCGCCCGTCACCACCCTTTTTTTCTCTGTCGCGGATAGCCCGTAAAATTCGTCCTCGCCAGATTTCGGTTTGCAAATCAAAGCGATCGCATACTTGCCAAGCTACATCAAGTTGCTGTTGAAAATCTGACTCTAGAATCTGTTCATCTTCTGGATCAGGTAGTTCAAAGGTAAGATCTGCTGGCTGTTGCAAAGCAGCAGCAAGGTCGTTGATAGAGTCGGTATCTTGCACGATTGATAGCTAACTAGTGTATGCGATCGGCTTATTATGCCACAATCTGTATCCTTCGGTGGAAAGATAAACTCAAATTTTAGCTAGTTTATTTGTACTAATTGCTGCTACTGCTTAACTATTTTTCTCACTAAATGGCAACTCCGTATTAATTGCCTCAATCTCCTGTTGTTCGAGTTGATTCACTTCACGAATGTAAGGGCGTAAAATTTGCTCTAAACGACTATTGTAAAAACGATGCAAACTGTAATTGGGCATAGCGGGGAAACCGCGCCGTTTTTTGTGGCGTCCACCCGCGCCAGGGTCAAAAAGTTGGATGTTGTTAGCGATCGCCCACTCAATCGGTGCATAATAACAAGCATCAAAATGCAAGCAATCTATTTCTTGAAAACTCCCCCAATAGCGTCCATATAGTTTGTCATTTTTAAATAAACAAAACGACATTCCTAGAGGATGCTGACTATCTTGCTCGCTGTATGCGGCGAAAAACAAGACTCGATGCCGATAATCCGCGTGTAGCTGCTCAAAAAATCGCTTTGTTAGATATTTGCTACCCCACCAGCCAAACTTATCACAGGTATCAGCATAAAACTGGTACATCAAAGGAAACAAAGACTTAGGAATTTCATCCCCAGTTAGCGCTTGCAATCGTAAACCAGCTTTCTCTACAGCTTTGCGTTCCCGTTTAATATTGCGACGCTGATTCGCGTTAAAAACTGCTAAGTAATCATCAAAAGTTTTAAATCCGGCATTTTCCCAAACATAGCTGTGGTGCAACCAAGTTGTAAAGCCGTGTCGTTCCAGCACAGGCCGCCATTCGGGATCAACGTAGAGAAAATGACACCCAGAAATCCGATTTTTGACGCAAAAAGAGTCAATTTCATGGACTATAAGCGCTGTGATTTCATCCTCGTCTTCTCCTGGAGCAATTAAGAACCGATAGCCTTCAGCGGGAGTAAATGGAACCATTCCTAGCAATTTTGGGTAATACTGGACTCCAATGCGATCGGCTAACTCTGCCCACTGG
This sequence comes from Komarekiella delphini-convector SJRDD-AB1, assembly GCF_014831675.1. Classification (GTDB taxonomy): domain Bacteria; phylum Cyanobacteriota; class Cyanobacteriia; order Cyanobacteriales; family Nostocaceae; genus Komarekiella. The sequence continues at coordinate 118,352 of NZ_VJXY01000005.1, forward strand.
TGATCAAATACAAACTCACCATAACTATGTCCTTTCAGATAAAGAGGCGCAGCAGCAATCAGTGTTCTATCTCGCCACAGTGTTAAGTGATTTGGCAACCAACCAGTTTTAGCCGTAGCACTCTGGGAGGTTTCGAGATTTTTCAGCCATTCCCATTCTAAAAACGGTGTTTTGAGTGGCATTGCCAAAGTATTCCAGGCGTCTTGGGGTACTTCAGCGATTTTGTTAGTCCAAATGACAGAATAGCGAGGTTTGAGTTGTTCCACCATCGTGTGGCTTTTGAGGAGGATTAGGGATTGGGATTAGGGACTAGAAGGAGAAAATAAGTAATTTTGTACTTGCAATTGTCTGTCTTCAAAATCAGTCAAGTCACGTCGTGGTTCGTAGTAAGGACTTTAGTCCTTTTTTGAGAACTTCAGTTCTCACTACAAACCTTTAATTCTTTACCCTGTTCTACTTACTTGCAATTGTCTGTCTTCAAAATCAGTCAAGTCATGTCGTGGCTACGTTGTTAGTCCTCCAGCTTGAAAAATCTGTTTGGCGGTTAAATTTAACTCCAGGAAAGTAGGCGAGACGATGCGCTCGCTGCCTCTAAATTAAGTAACTTGGTATTCACCATCGATTAATTGATAAATAGATATAGTAGGCTGTTTGGGGTTGCCAGTAAACTTTTTAGCGCCTAGACCGAGATAATCCACAACCCAGTATTCAGGAATTCCAATACCCTCATACTTACCCTGCTTTGTGTAGTAGTCATCATCCCAGTTGGTACTAACCCTTACGGGTTCGTCAGTTGCATCAACGCGGGGAACCCGCGCAACGCACTGACTCACTACCTCAACTACTAAGGGAATTGATGCTGCAAGGCTGACAGTTGATTCTTTTTTCCATAGCGGCTCATTTACTAAATTAGGGCGATTGAGTAATAGCACATCTGGGGAGTAAGCAGATTCCGAAGTAGAAGGTTTAATCAGCGCAGTTTTGGGGATTGTTAATGGTAAATTTAATCGATCAAATTCTACTGTAAGTTTTCTTGCTATAAAACCAACAACATCTTCATGGTCTCCCACGGGTTGTGCCATTTCAACAATCACGCCATCATGTAATTCGTATCTTCCGCCCTCGGGCCGCCACGCTGCAAAATCTTCAAAGGTTACTAGTTTACGTAAGGCTTGAATCATAATTTATTACCTCTGTTCACAAGCCACTCCCACCATAGCCTTATTTAGCGTAATCTAATCTGCTGATTGTTGCAGCCGATAGTGCAAAAACACTTCTTGATCAACGGTATTAACTTCTAGAAGTTGCAACTTAGGAGCTAAATCGGCTACAAATCCTCTGCCTTCTACGGGGGTAGGTGCAGTAGTACCACCTAAAATCATTGGACACACAGTCAACCATAATTCATCAATGAAATTTAACTCCAGCAGAGAAGCGACTAATTCACCTCCACCCAAGACTACTAATCTTGTTATGTCTAGAGTTGCCAGGTGTTGCAAAGCAGCAAGGGTGTCAATTTTCCCCGTTGGTGTTTCAAAAACCAAAATCTGCTCAAATTCTGAGCGTCCTTGCCAGGAAATTGCTGCTGCTGTTGTCGTAAGCAACCAGCGTTTAACTGGCTGCTTAAAGAACTTAATCTCCGGATTGAGGTTTCCAGAGTGTGTAATCACTATGTGAACTGGCTGCGGAGGCTTGCCCTCTTGTGTTCGGTGTTCCAATAGGGTTGGATGTGATACGGTAAGTGTTGTACCGTAAGCGCGGAGAGTACCAGCTCCGAACAAAACAGCATCAGAGGCAGCGATTTGTTTTTCTAAGTGTGCTTTATCAGCCCTTGAACCAAACCGAGCAGGCGATCGCCTAATATCTGCTATCTTGCCATCTGCACTCATTGCTAAAACAACTGTAGTATGAGGACGATGTTGCACCATTACGTTGGTTTGATAGTTGTAATATTTTCCTTGCTAGTGTATTGATTATTAAAAAAATTCCATGCTTGCAAGTCACTGTTTAACAATTTCACCACTGTATCTATATGCAATGTAAGTCGGTTTTACATCTACCATCTATGAGTTTTGGTATACCACGTTTCTTTTTGCAATATCACAATTTGTTATTTTTAAACATTGAAAATAAAGTTCTGATAATTTAATAAAATGTCTCATTTAGCTGGTCTAATTGCATATCGTTACTGTTGTGGTTTGCAGATGCGAAGTGAGACACTCAATGGCTAAATCCCATCAATCATCTTTTCGCCGAATTTTAGTAACAAGAATATTGCTTCTGTTCGTTCCAGTTTTATTAGTAGGGGAGATTTTTGCCCTCAATAAGGCACGTTCTAGCTTATTGAGAACTGCCCGTCAAAACTTAACAGAAAGCGCCATCAATAAAGGGGAAAAAATTACCGATGCGATCGCCACATTAAAAACTACCTTACTCACTGCAAGTCAAACAACCTCAATTCAATCGAATTCGCCTTTAGAAGCGCAACAATTTATCACTCAGTTAAAGCAACAATTGCCAGCCCGGATTGAGTGCATCCAATTAATGAATGTACTAACCCGTACAATCGTTGCTAGTACCTGTGGCGATCAAGTAATTGGAGAATTGAAATTACCTTTTCCAAGTGACGGAATTGATATTAAAGCGATACCACCACCGAAAGTAGGAACAACTGGGAAAAAAACTACCCAAAATCAACCGCAATTATTATTATCTGCTCCGGTCTATAATCGCCGGGGAAACTTGATTTATACCTTAAATATTCAGTCCACATTGCACCAGCAGACCGAAAATCAGCCAGGGTCGCTCACAGGCTCTATAGTAGTCATTGCTGAAGATGGCACAATTTTAGCCCATCCATTGACAAATTGGCTGGGGACAAATATCGAACAGCACCCAAATGCTTCCCGGTTGAAAAGCATTATTAAAAAGGCGATCGCAGGACAAAAAGATTCGATCAATTTATCTTTTGCAAGGGGACAAGAACTAATAGCTGGCTATACAGCTATTGCAAATCCAATTACAAATCAACAACAGCAAAAATGGATTATCTTAGCTGTTACTAGTGTGGAAGATGCTCTTATTGGGTTAGAGGAAATCAAACTCATCTTGATTGTTTTAACAGTTGGCTTGATTGGCGCGAGTTTGGTAGCATCGCTCTATCTCGCTCCTTATCTGGCAACACCTGTAGAAGAACTGCGAGACTACGCTCTAAATATTCACTCTCACCATGCTGCACAACCAGTTCCACACAACTTTAAAATTCGGGAGTTCAATCAACTGGCCCAAGCACTAGACCAAATGGTCGAGCGACTCAAAGCCTGGGCAGAAGAACTAGAAATAGCTTGGAAAGAAGCTAAAACCGCTAATCAGATCAAAAGCCAGTTTTTGGCTACTACTTCCCACGAATTGCGAAACCCATTAAATACTATTATTAACTGTATTCGCTTGGTTGAAGAGGGCTTATGCGATAACCGGGACGAAGAAATGGAGTTTCTCAAGCGTGCTGATGAAACAGCGATTCACTTACTCAATATTATTAATGATCTGCTCGACATTTCTAAAATTGAAGCAGGTAAGCTTTCAGTAGTCACAGTACCACTTGACCTGCGACAACTATTGCTAGAAGTAATCAATTTACAATCGGTCAATGTTCAACACAAAGGCTTGCAGCTGAAATGTGAGCTAGGAAATGAACCGATACCAATTAAAGCAGATGCGGCAAAACTTAAGCAAGTGCTGATTAACGTCATCGGTAACGCTACCAAATTTACCGAAACGGGAGGCATCACTATTGCTACACAAATTCAACATAGTGCTGGCAAATCTCAGGTTGTGGTAACAGTCAAAGATACAGGTATAGGCATTGAGCCTGCTCAACAACACAAACTGTTTCGCCCTTTTGTGATGGTTGACACAACCGCCCGCAAATTTGAAGGTACGGGACTGGGACTAGCGATTTCACGGAACTTAATCGAACTCATGGGAGGCAGCATTACTCTTGCGAGTATGGGTCTGCATCAAGGTACGACAGTTAGCATTACATTACCTTTAATTGATATCTCCTTATTATCAGCCCCAGAAAAAAAAGATGACTTAGGGGAACTCAAATTTCCCCCGGAGGATGAAGGGGCTAAAGGAAGCCGCTACCCAAACCTGACGTCTACGGAAAGCCCATCTTTGGGGGTTTACAGTACGGAAACGAAGGTAGATGAAGACACAGAGCATCGGCTTGTAGAGAAAGCTTGCGAGATTAGTCTACTACAAAGTTTGCCAAAGGGTGGAACTTGTGCTAAGAGCATGTTTGAAAGGAGTTAGGAGTTAGGGAAGTAGAGGGGCAGGGGAGCAGGGGAAGCAGGGGAAGCAGGGGAATAAATACTGACTCAGCGCTCAAAAAGGCACTCAGCACTCATCACGGGCTAAACCATAGCTATCCGCGCTTCAGCACTTTTTCAAGCGAAGAGTTAGGAGAGGAGTTATTTAGAAAAACAGGTTTGCCGCTTTGCTGAAGAGATGCTGTTAAAGCATCCAGAATTTCTACTAACTTTGTGCCTACCCAGCCAGATGAAACCTCTGAGGGAGTATTTTTGAGGATGGAGACAACAAAGCGATCGCAAACCCGCTGCAATGGTTCACCTGTTTCTAGTTCCAGTACTTCTTGCTTTTGATTCACAGGAATAAATTGATTTCCCCGCTGTTCAAACTCACCATGTAACAGTGTCAGCGGTGATGAGAGTGACATTTCATCAAAAATCAAGCTGCCAAGACTACCCACAATCCCCAGACGTCTCTGTTTATCAGGATTTAGCCAGCACAAGTGAATATATGCTTGAAAGCCATCTGGGTATGTCAGCGTTACCCAGACTAAATCGGCTAGTTCCTGATCAACAGGAGTGGGAGAAGTTTTTTCCACTTCCCCCACTCCTCCTTGTAGCCATACTGTACCTGTTGCTTGTACTTTCACGGGTAGCTGACCCAGCCAGGTATTAAAAATAGCAATATCGTGAATGGCTAAGTCCCACAGTGCATCAACATCTTGCCGAACCGGCCCTAAGTGGGTGCGGGTGGCATAGCCATAGCGTAAATCACCTAATTTACCAGCCTCAACTATAGTTTGCCCTTGTTCAACCGCTGGGTGAAATAAATAGGTGTGGTCAACCATGAGTATTAAGTGCTGTTGTTCTGCCAAGTGGCAAAGTTCCTGGCATTGTATTGAGTTAAGAGTTAAGGGTTTTTCTGCTAAAACATGGTATCCCTGCTGGAGAGCGTCCTGAATTAAGGCATAGTGAGTAATAGCCGGAGTCGCGATCGCCACCCCTGTTAATGGCACTTGCTTCAAAGCTTGCCACTCAGTTGTTAATACGACATTTTCATCTAAATTAAACTGCTGTTTTACTGCTATTAATCGTTCTGGAGTGGGGTCTACTATTGCAACTACATTTACTTGGGGATGTGCTAAAAAATTCCGCAACAAATGTATTCCCCAACGTCCAACACCGATGACAGCGATTTGAATTTTGTTTGTCATTAGTCATTAGTCATTAGTCATTAGTCATTTGTATACAAAGGACGTAGACGCGTCAACGGCTTCTCTGAGGCTAGGACACCGATTCAGTATTCAAGATCGGGGTGAAAAAACCGATTATTTCGTAGAGACGTTGCAATGCAACGTTTCTACAATCAACTGTATTTCGAGTTCAGGGTTTTTCCTGATTGCTAATTGCAAAAAATGCTACTTTGGCTGCTGCTTGTTCTGCGGCTTTGATGGAGCGCCCTTTACCTTGTCCAAGTTTTTTTCCGTGCAGCCAGACTTCAGCGACGAAACGCTCTTGATTGCGGTGCGGTTGGCCGACTTCTACAACCCGATACTCTGGTAAAACTTTAAATTGTGCCTGAGTCCATTCTTGCAGAGCTGCTTTGTAGTTGAGTCTAGCTGGATCAAGGCGAATTTCTGTCGCTAGTTGTTGAAAGTGGGGATCTAACCAAGGGCGAATCAGTTCGAGATTTTGAGTACTGAGGTAAAGCGCACCCAGAACTGCTTCAAAAGCATCTGCTAGTCGTGACTCTTGACCAATTTTATCAGCTGTGGCACTGCCAGCAACCAGCAAATATAGCTCGAAACCGTATTCTCTAGCTAGTTGGGCAAGGATGCGATCGCTTACCAACACCGAGCGAATCGCTGCAAAATCCCCTACTGGACAATCGGGATAATGTTCCCATAACACAACGGCTGCTACCAAACGTACCACAGCATCCCCAACAAACTCCAGTTGTTCATAGTTTGCCGTCTCAGAAACAGTTGGGTGAGTCAGCGCCAAATCAAGTAGTTGCCACTTTATAGGTGCTTCTGGTGACATACCTAATTTTTGTACTAAACTTTCGAGTTGACGCTGACGACGTGGATAAGCTAGGGACATTATTCATTAATCATCATTAGTCATTTGTTAATAACTAATGACTAAAATAGATAGACAGGACATATTTGACAAGGGTTTCAGACTCTAAGGAGAAAAATCTTACACAAAACTTACAAAATAGATTGATTTTGCTTCTTAAAACTGTATTATCTGTAATACTTGAAATACAAAAGTCGTACAATCAAGTTCTTGTCCCTTATTATCTCTCTTAAATGTCCATAATTCTCTAACTATTGCTTCAATAACTTTACAATGCTAATCTTGTTAGTACATTATTACTATTATACGTAATAGTTGGCATCGGCCTGATAGGCTGGTTTTCTGTGAGTTTCGCTATTTTTAAGGGATTATATTTTAGTGACGTTCATGGAGTGCAAAACGGTTTTGGTTTAGGATGAGCGATCGCTCAAGCTCATAGAGGTAAAATTATTGTCATCTATCGTAGCTAACCCGGCAGAAACATCTGCTACTGAAATTATCTAATTAATATCTTATGAATTGGAGTGCTGCATTACCAACTTTTCTCATTACTTTAAGAGAAGGTGTAGAAGCTGCTTTAGTTGTTGGGATTGTCTTGGCATGTTTACAGCAAGCTGAACAACAAAAATTGCATCGTTGGGTATATTTAGGAATTTTTAGCGCCACTATAGCTAGTTTTGTAGTTGGTTTATTACTAAACTTAGGTATCCAAGGATTGCAAACATCTAAGTATATCTATGCACCTGTTTTTAAGCAATTATTTGAGGTCGGACTGGGTGTAACAGCGATCGCCATGCTTAGCTGGATGTTAATCTGGATGACGCGACAAGCACGATTTCTCAAAGCGGAAATTGAAGGCTCGGTCAAAAGTGCTTTGGGTAATGACAACCGCGCTGCTTGGGCAATTTTCAGTTTAATTTTTATTGCCGTATTTCGAGAAGGCATAGAGACAGCTTTGTTTATCGTCGCTAAGTTTCAAGAAGGCTGGATACCAGTCCTTGGAGCAATAGGAGGACTAACTACAGCAGTTTTAATTGGGATGCTGCTGTTTAAGTGGAGTATCCGAATTAACTTGAGCCAATTTTTCCAAGTGATGGGCATATTCTTGCTAATGATTGTTTCTGGATTGGTGATTTCTGCCCTTCGTCATCTTGATGCTGCGGCGATTGCTTGGAGTCAGATTAATTCCTCAGTTGTTGAATGTGGACAAGGGAATACCTCTTGTCTTTTGGGGTTCCAGATTTGGGATCTCTCAGGTATTTTACCCGACCGACAGTTTCCTGGAATTTTGCTAAAAACTTTATTTGGCTATACCCAAAAGCTGTATCTAGTTCAAGCTGTGGGGTATCTGCTCTTTTGGGCGATTGTGGGTAGCCTCTACTTCCGTAGTCTTAGCCAACCCACACAATTAAAACCAGCAACCAAACTTAATTGATAGACGTTTATGCTTGCGATCGCACAAGTATGAGCCTCACCTACTTTTATGAGTTTATTTGATACGGAACTGGCAAGGATAGTCTAAAACTTGTCGCAAGTTTACCACCAAAGGAATACCATTTTAAAAAAGAATGCGACAGATAGACCACTGTAGAGACGTTGCATTGCAACGTCTCGTATAAAGGATATTCAACTACCCCAAACCAGAGGCATTGTGTTCAGGAAAGCGAAGAGTAACTGAGCGTTTCAACAGGCTTGCAGTATTTTATAACGTATGTTCTTTCAGGCGATCGCTAATGTTAAGGCTGTCGTCTACTGACTTTGACAGATGCCAATTTCTCCAGCCATCTCAATGCTTCTTTATAAAAGTTGAACTTGCTTTCACTAACACGAAACTCTTTTGTGTGAAACATTTTCCTACCCTGAACCCACTTTGTGCCGTGGTACTTGTGCAGCAATTCGTGATACAAAACAAACTCAATCACAAATTCAGGTATATTTGCATCATCAAGAGTCAAACTAATCACCACCCTATCTCTAGCTGGCTCATAGTGTCCAAACTTACGGTAGGTGTTAATTTGGCTCCATGCAAGACGCGGTTTAGTAAGATTTGCAGCAAAATATTCACGGTTCAGTTTATCAAACAACTCATTCAGGTTATAAAAATTACCTTGTGGATTTTCTGCGTTGACTTCAGCAATTAAATCAAGCTCCAGCAGTACATCACTGTATTCTTCTGAACTAGCAAATGATCTAATGAGTCGTGTATTATCTTGACTTTTCCCAAAAAGAATGGATTTTACTAATGCTTGCAAAACCTCATCTGATGCATTAATAAATCCTTCATTAATAATAATATTAACAACGTCGCTAGATTTTTTACCCTTGTATAAAAGTTCTAAACTAGTAAATTCAATCATTAATTTAATCGATTCTTGACCATGTTTACCAAGAATTTCTTTAGCAATTTGCTGCACACGAAAAGTACTTGATAAATGAAGTTTTAGATTGTGTTCATCCGTCAAAAATTTCATCCATGAGTAAATTTTACGAGATGAGCGAGTCAAGTTGGCTGGAGTTGCTTGTTGATTAAAACATATTTGTTCAATGGTTGTTACTACTCTTACTAAAATCTGGATTATTTGATAAATTTGAGCAGAATCTAGGGTAGATGTTGAAGTTAAATTGAAAATTTTTTGTGAAATAGTACTTTGTTGTATTTTAATGTTCTTTAACCGAATACTCTTAAAGTCCATTTATTTTAATTATTATAAATACTTAAATCAGTGAACAGTGAACAGTAAACAGTAAACAGTTGGGGGATTTAAACCCGCCATTGCCTGCTACTATATTAGTTTTCAGTTGTCAGTACTCGCACTCTTAGCTCGACT
>NZ_VJXY01000005.1:127674-248069 GCF_014831675.1 Komarekiella delphini-convector SJRDD-AB1
TTATCCATTTTTCCGAAACCCAAAACCCGACGCTGAAAGCATCGCGGGAGTGTAGTTTTAGTTTTTCGACTTAATCATGAATCAAGAATATGGGAAAAGTATTTGCCAAAAAACCAGAATTTTTGCCGGATAAGAAAAGCCGAGTTATTCATTTTGGATAAAGTCGAGCTTAGTAGTTCTCTTTAAACTCAATTATCTTGACTGATAACTGTTTACTGTTTACTGTTTACTGTTTACTGATAACGCGCCTGCTACTATATTAGTTTTCAGTTGTCAGTACTCGCACTCTTAGCTCGACTTTATCCATTTTTCCGAAACCCAAAACCCGACGCTGAAAGCATCGCGGGAGTGTAGTTTTAGTTTTTCGACTTAATCATGAATCAAGAATATGGGAAAAGTATTTGCCAAAAAACCAGAATTTTTGCCAGATAAGAAAAGCCGTTGATTTGAGAAGTAGATAAGCAGGGTAATTTCCCATCGGACAAAATTCATACAAATAAATAATGGATTACAAAAGCAAAAGCTTCCATAATCCATTGTGGGAAAGAGCAGGACATAAGCCGGGTTCTGTTCTCTTTCAAGGGCAGTTATCTATCTGGGACGCCTGTTACCAGACGCCTCAAGCGGCTCTTTTGGAGCGGAACTGGTAAAAGACCAACCGTAGTTCCTTTCGCCTTGCTTCCAACCGGGGTTTACCGAGCCAGCGCCTCTCGACGCTGCTGGTGCGCTCTTACCGCACCTTTGCACCCTTACCCTATTCAGTTATCAGTTATCAAGTATTAACTGTTTACTGTTTACTGATAACTGTTCACTGAAAAGGCGGTATCTTTCTGTGGCACTATCCTCACGATCGCTCGCACTGGACGTTATCCAGCAAGTTTGGTCTTTCGGAAGCCCGGACTTTCCTCAAACCAGCCACTATGACTGATCTGCAACTGCCTGCGCCTACTCCTTGCCAAGATCCAGTGTAATCTTTGGATGGCATCGTGCGTCTGGTTGGGATTATTTCTTTTTATTCCAAGGTAGAGCGTATGTCCAAGGTAGTTTCCTGATAGTGAAAGGACAATTGATAATGCACATTGGGGGGACATTAACACCTGGTACTAGACCTACACGCACCTCAGATATCCTTAGCACCAGTTGTAGAGAAAATTCCAACTCCTTTCTTCTATTTATGAAGTCGTTGTACAACTTTTTTTGCGGTGGCCCACCAGATTTCAGTCCAGTAATATTAATTAAAGGTTTTTTTGCTGTGTAAGTTCCAGTTACTTGATCGCGCTCAAAAACATTTTCTGATGTCACCGTTTCCGTAAGTGTTTTTTTAGGAACAATCAAGCTGGGACTTTGTGGTACAGCTAAGTCGCGAGTTAAGTCTGGTGATTTGCGAATTACGCGCCGTGATTCTTTACTATGTTCGACTACTAAAGAACTATTATCCCAATCAACGTATACGGCAATATTTTCGGATTTATTTTCAATACTAATCAGCAAATCTTTGAGATCGTCAATTGGGTATGAGGACTTAAGTTTACAGCTAATCCCTATTTGGTCTTGAAGATTTTGTTCTTTGAGTTGTTCATCAACGTCTCCTTTTTTAAACTCAAACTTCACTTGATCGTCGATTGATTCAATCATCCGATTGAAGACATAAGAGACACCAATAATATAAAGTGTCAAAACTACTAAATTCTGGTCACTGCTATTATTTTGCATTCAAATATATAAACTCCATCTGATGATTTTGTATATTCGACTCAGAGCGCGATCGCCAATCTTTAATCACGCTTAATTGTCGAAGAATTTTCCAGCCAGCCCCGTTGCCAGAATAAGAATAGCAAACCAAATCCAATTACTGCCATAACTGCCAAGCAAATCGGGTAGCCCCAATACCAATTCAATTCAGGCATATTATATGGCGACTTTTCAGTATTAAAGTTCATTCCATATATACCGGCAACAAAAGTCAGTGGAATAAAAATTGCTGAAACCACTGTTAGTAGTTTCATGACTTCATTCATTCTGTTACTCACTGCCGAAAGGTAGACATCCATCAATCCAGATGCCAGTTCTCGGTAAGTTTCTACCATATCCATCACTTGCACTGCATGGTCATAACAGTCTCGTAGATAGATTCTTACCTCTTCACTAATAAGTTCACTGCCATCTCGAATTAAGGAATTAATTGCATCTCGTTGAGGCCAAATTGAGCGGCGCAGTTGTAGTAACTCTCGCCGAATTTGATAAATATTTTGTAGTGTTTGTCGGGTGGGGTTAGCTATTACTTCCTCCTCTAACTCTTCGATGCGATCGCCATAAAGTTCTAGTACGGGGAAAAAGCCATCAATGATTGCATCTAATAGAGCATAAGCTAAATAATCGGCTCCTTGCTTACGGATGATGCCTTTACCTTTTTCAATTCGCGATCGCACCCCTTCAAAGCAATCATGCTCTGGTTCTTCTTGCACAGTGAGTAAGTAATGTTTCCCCAATATCAAACTTACTTGCTCACTATAAAAACCACATGTTCTTTCTTTTGGTACTACCATGCGAGCAATAAACAGCAATTGGTCTTCATAATCCTCTACTTTGGGACGCTCTGGTACATTCACCACATCTTCTAAAACCAGAGGATGTAAATCAAAAACTTGACCCAATCTTTGTAATATATCTTGACTGCCTAAACCTTGTACGTCCACCCAAGAAACGGATGCAGTATCCAAATATGGGACGCACTCCTCCGGGGCTGTTATTTGGTGGCGGATGACATTAGTTTGGTTATAGTCAATCAAAAAAATGACCGGTGGTGGAGCATCTGCATCAACAATGATAGTTCCTGGTAAAGTCCCTGGATGATGATAGAACTCATCTCCATGTTGCTTAGTTACCAATCTGGCAAGGCGGCGTAGTTTTCGTGCCATAGAGTTTTACTTAACAGGCATTGGTTAGGGGTGAGACGGGATTAATTGCGTCTGTACAGGAGTTAAGAGCTTTTTATATTTTGAATGCAACTTGGTATGACAATGTACTAAATTGCCTCTGAAACAGCAACGGTATAAAAAAACAGTTTGCCTTGGCAAGACAAACTGCATAAAGTACTTATATTAATTCTGGCGGGTACAAAAACGGCTGCCAAATTTAATCGCTAATGGACTACATCATGCCCATGCCGCCCATGCCGCCCATACCACCCATACCGCCCATACCGCCCATGCCGCCCATATCAGGCGCACCACCAGCAGGTTTCTTCTCAGGTTTTTCAACGACAACGGCTTCGGTGGTTAGAACCATACCAGCAATCGAAGCGGCGTTTTGCAAGGCTGAGCGCACAACTTTAGCAGGATCGATGATGCCTATGGCAATCAAGTCTTCAAAGTCTCCGGTAGCAGCGTTGTAACCAATGTTAAATTCGGTGTCCCGAACTCTGGAGACAATGACAGAACCTTCGCCACCGGCGTTTTCTGCTATTTGACGTAAGGGAGCTTCTAGTGCTCGCCCAACAATCTCAGCGCCGATTTTTTCTTCGTCATGGAGACTGTTTTTAAACACTTCTACGTTTTTGGCCAAGTGAATAAGGGTTGTCCCACCACCAGGAACGATACCTTCTTCCACAGCAGCTTTAGTAGCGTTTAGCGCGTCTTCAATCCGCAGTTTGCGGTCTTTGAGTTCGGTTTCTGTGGCCGCACCCACTTTAATCACGGCTACGCCACCAGCTAGCTTGGCGATGCGTTCTTGGAGTTTTTCTTTATCGTAGTCAGAATCAGTTTCTTCCAACTGCTTGCGAATTTGAGCAATCCGCTTTTGCACTTCCGGCTTAGTGGTACTGCCAGCTACAATTGTGGTGCTTTCTTTGTCAATGCTGATTTTGCGGGCAGTTCCTAGCGCTTCCAAAGAAGCAGTATCCAAGCTTAAGCCGATTTCTTCAGAAATCAACTGTCCGTCGGTGATAATAGCAATATCTTGTAACAAAGCTTTGCGGCGATCGCCAAATCCAGGTGCTTTGATCGCAGCTACGGCAAGTACACCCCGCGCTTTGTTTACTACTAAAGTTGCCAAAGCATCACCTTCGACATCTTCAGCTACAATCAGCAAGGGTTGACCTAAACGGGCAACTTTTTCCAGCACTGGCACTAAATCCTGGATACTGCTGATTTTCTTGTCAGTAATCAGGATGCGGGCATTTTCAAACTCTACTATCTGCCGTTCGTTGTTGGTGATGAAGTAGGGAGAGATGTAACCCCTGTCAATCTGCATCCCCTCAACAACTTCTAGTTCGGTTGTCAGGGATTTAGATTCTTCAACGGTAATTACACCGTCTTTAGTGACTTTCTCCATTGCCTCGGCGATCATACTGCCGACTTCTTCATCATTACCAGCTGAGACTGTGGCAACTTGGGCGATCGCACTTCCTTCCACTGGTTTAGCCACATTGGCAATTTCTTGTACCAGTGCCTCAATAGTTTTGTCGATTCCGCGCTTCAAGCTAACTGGATTAGTACCAGCCGCGACATTCTTCAAACCTTCACGAATCAAAGCCTGTGCCAAAACTGTAGCAGTTGTAGTACCATCTCCAGCAACATCTTTGGTTTTTGATGCCACTTCTTGGATAAGTCTTGCACCAGTATTTTCCAAAGGATCTTCTAATTCAATTTCTTTGGCAACAGTGATACCATCGTTGACAATTTGGGGTGCGCCAAATTTTTTCTCTAAAAGGACGTTGCGACCTTTGGGGCCTAAGGTGATTTTTACGGCATCGGCAAGGGCGTTAACACCCCTTTCCAGCGCTCGCCGCGATTCCTCGTCAAATGCAATAATTTTCGCCATGTTTTATTTCTCAAGCGCTTCCATTAGACAATTTAGCACTCACAGGTCAAGAGTGCTAATCTTCCCACCAACTCAAGTTACAAATAGAAACAAAAAAATTGATTAATATACAGTTGATGCTCATATTAAATACTGGCAGTAATGCCTAAATTGGGAGATGAATCTAGACAACTCCCTTAAGTCCCTTGGTATTGCCGATCCTAGCGGCACCGGCTGGTTGGCAGTAGTATTTACATTTCTCTTGGCTTGGCTTGTAACGTGGCGTTTGATTCCGACAGTACGTAAATTTGCCTTGCGGGTGGGTTGGGCTGACCAACCTAACGCACGGCGACTCAACCGAGAACCTTTACCTAATGCAGGGGGGTTAGCTATCTACGCGGGAGTGATTGCCGCACTGGTACTAGCTAGCCTTTTACGGCCAATCGAACTCCAAAACGTATTAGCTCAGGTTTTAACTATTTTGTTGGGGGGTTCGATATTAGTACTTGTTGGCTTTATCGACGACCAGTTCGGTTTACCTCCCTCTGTTCGCTTGTGGGCGCAAATTATCACGGCACTTTTGCTGGTTGCTAATGGCATCAGCATTAAAGTCGCTTTTGGCACTCCAATTGACTCGCTGCTGTCAATGTCGCTGACGGTACTTTGGGTAGTAGGTATTACCAATGCCATCAACTTAATGGACGGAATGGATGGCTTGGCGGGAGGAATCAGCTTTATCACCGCCATGAGTTTGTTAGGGGTTTCAGCTCAGTTTGACAATCGTGCGGCAGCAACCTTAGTTCTGGCAGCCTTGGGGGGTGGGGCACTGGGCTTTTTACGCCACAACTTCCACCCCTCGCGCATCATTATGGGTGATGCTGGAGCATACTTTTTTGGCTATGTACTGGCAGCGACCAGCATTTTAGGCAGACTTCAACAAAACACAGTCTATGCACTTATACCGACAGTTTTATTTCTGCTGTTGCCAGTGCTGGACACTACTCAAGTATTTGTGCGGCGGTTACTGGCGGGAAATAATCCTCTGAGTACTCCTGGCAAAGACCACCTGCACCACCGTTTACTTGCTTGGGGACTCTCCCAGCGTCACGCTGCGTTCACTCTGTGGTCAATTACTCTGGTTTGCAACTTGCTGGCTATGAGAATACAAGGCATGAGCGCAGTCGTGATGCTTACTACCGCCAGCAGCATTATCATTTTGTTAGGTTTTACTGTCTGGCAAAGAATGCGGCAGCAATCCTGAGTGCTGAGTGCTGTTTAGGCCATTACCATGCCGCCATCGACATTAAAAACTTGTCCAGTGATGTAGGTGGCGGCGGGATCAGCGGCGAGGAAGCGCACCATACCAGCAACTTCTTCTGGTTGACCGTAACGACCCAGAGGGATATATTTCAGAATTTCATCGGCTTTGAGATCGTTTGTCATGTCGGTGACGATGAAACCAGGGGCGACGGCGTTAACTGTAATGCCACGGGAAGCAAGTTCTTTGGCAACGGTTTTAGTAAAGCCGATGACACCTGCTTTAGCAGCGCTATAATTTGCCTGACCTGGGTTGCCCATTTGCCCAGCAACGGAGGCAATATTGATAATTCGCCCGGAACGTTGCTTGAGCATGATTTTACTAACAGCACGGGTACACAAGAAAACACCAGTAAGATTAAGATCTATTACGGCTTGCCACTCTTCTGGCTTCATCCGCAAAAGCAATGTGTCACGAGTAATACCCGCATTATTAACCAAGATATCGATGCGTTTAAACTTTTCTGTGACTGTGTTAATCAGTGAGTCTACTTGGTCGATTTTAGAAACGTCAGCTTGTAAAGCGATGGCTCCGCCAACGCCTTCGGCGAACGCCTCAGTTCCCGCTGCCGTAATTTCCGCAACTAAATTGTCAGCGGCAGCACTAGAACTGGCATAATTGACAACTACGTTGGCTCCTTGTGTGGCTAATTCAAGTGCGATCGCTCTGCCAATTCCTCGTGAAGCACCTGTGACAATTGCTACTTTTCCTTGCAGGGGTTGTAAATTTTTGTTTACGTCTTCCATGAAATATTCCTCAACATTTTTGAATCACCGCGCTAATTATCTTATGGTGATTAGTACCTAGAACTTATAGGGTTTTGCAGAAAGTTTTAATTGCAATGCGTTAGCGACTCTTAGATGGCTGTAGGGTTTACCAACACAATACTTTTCGTCGATTAAAGCAGAAAGGTTCAAGACAAACTGAGAGGAACATTAAGCTCATCCCACCTCTAAAAGGGTATGAAGACTGTTGACTGTTAACCGTCAACCGTCAACTGTTAACGGCGTCGGTGCGTCTTTCATCCCATCTCTAGAAGAAATGGGTTTTCCCGACACCTTTTTATAAAAACAAAATGATGTTACACCGATTCTAGATAGCACGCATTACTATTGAAATCAAACAATAAAATAATCGGTGTGTATTACATGGCTACTAAAAAGCAATTCAACAGCTTTGAAGAGATGTTGTCTAGTTCTGATGTACCTGTGTTGGTAGATTTTTATGCTGACTGGTGTGGCCCTTGTCAGATGATGGTGCCAATTTTAGAGCAAGTCAATGCCCAACTTCAAAATCGCTTGCGTATAGTCAAAATTGACACTGAAAAATACGCTGAGTTGGCAACTAAGTATCAAATTTATGCTTTACCAACCTTGGTACTATTTAAGCAGGGTCAACCTGTAGAACGGATTGAAGGTGTAATGCAAGCAGCGCAGTTGGTAGAATATCTACAAACAATTATTTAAACTATAAACGGGTAAAAGGTAAAGGGCAAAGGGCAAAGGAATGAATCAGGTCGCCACGCCACTTGTTCCATAATTTCATTTGCTTTTTATCTTTACCCCTTTCCCTTCTTTTATAAAACCTTAAGCAAATATTAAGTATATGTGCTTATATGTCTTGAGTAAGTAGTTTAGGAATTGAGGCGATTGATATTGTAGATATATAAAAATATATTGACGAGTGAAGCAAGTTATGAGTAGGAATCCTCAAAGGCCTGCCAATGCGAGTATTTGGGCGAATATTGACTTTGATAAGGTTAAACATAGAATAAGTACAGTAACTTTCAAGATTGAGCGGGTCATACAAAAGTATGAACTTCCCACTAAAATTGGAAAACTAAGCAAAAGAAATAATTAGGTGATCTACAGCGCGATTGTCCCTATTCTTAATTACGGCAAGAATTAAATTTTACGACTGCTGACTTTGAAATATTAAATTAGATTTCAAATGTGCTTAATTTTGGTGGTAAATTCTCTTAAGAACGTCGTACATTTAAGCAACACCATTCTTTCCTTTTCCATAGGGTAGCAACTACCCAACCATGTTTCTCCAAGGCATCAGCTACAGCTTTGGATTGATCAAGTAAAATTCCACTGAATATACCCCAAGTAGTGGGTTTGGCGATCGCACTCATTTGGGGAACCAACTCAATAATCACATCAGCTAAAATATTGCAGACGATACCATCTACTGGATTCTCAACCAGTTTTGTCAAAATGTCTACACTTCCTTGTTTTGGTATCAACTTTTCTAGACTGATGTCGTTAAGTGCGCGATTGCTGATAGTTGATTTTACTGCTAAGGGGTCAGTATCCACTGCATAGACTTTCTCAGCTCCTAGCAGTATCGCCCCAATGGAAAGGATACCGGAACCACAACCAATATCTGCGATCGCTTGTTGATGTTTGTCACTACTACCAACGAAAGATTGAGGAACTTCACCTAAACGCATTTCTAGAGATTCCAGACATAGCTGAGTGGTAGCGTGATTGCCTGTACCAAATGCTACACCCGGATCAAGACGAATGATTAACCGTTCCGACGCTTCTGGTGAAGGTAGCCATGCGGGGTTAATTAGGAAGCGATCGCCTATTTCTTGAGGATGCCAATATTGTTTCCAACTACTCGCCCAATCTTCTTCATCAATCAACTCCCAGTGCAGTGTCGGGGATGACAGCCCTATACAGAGGGCATCTTGACGCAGCCACAGCGATAGCGCGGCTAAATCTAGTAACTGTGCTTGAAAATTTGGTAGGTAAGCCTTTACCAGAGAGGAATTTCCTTTGCTCTCGCTAGCTGTCCCACGACAGCCAAAATTTTCCAGTCGCCAAAAGATGGAATCTTCTAGGTCTGGCTCACATAAAACCTTTAGTTCCCACCAAGTGTTTGCCATATTTTAGTGCTGAGTGGTGTTAGCAGTAGCGAGGCGTTTAGCCAGTGCTGAGTACCAAGTGGTGAATAATGAGTGCTGTTAGCGTACCGGGGCGTTTAGCCCGTACTGAGTTTGAGAGAGTTGTGAGTACGAGTTATCAATTATTAGTTATACTTTTCACTCTTAACTCCTAACTTTTTCTTCACTCAGCACTCACTACTCAGCACTCAGCACTTTATAGAGTTACTGTATACGCGTCTCTGATACCTGGCACTTTGATAATCTCAGCCAAAATTCCGTCGGGTAAGGGATCATCAATGCTAAGAGCCATTACCGCGTCACCACGGACGATTTTGCGGCCTACCTGCATGCTGGCAATATTGACATTAAAACTGCCGAGTAAAGAACCAAGTTTGCCGATAATACCTGGCATATCACGGTGCAGGGTAAACAGCATATATTTGCTGGGTGGAACGTTAATCGGGAAACCATCAACATCGGTCAGGTGGATTTCCCGCTCACCCAGTAAAGCGCCTGTGACAGAATGAGTACCTAAAGTACCTGTGGCTTGCAGATGCAACGATCCGGCATAGTCTCGAACTGAGGCGTCGCGTGTTTCAATCACTCTAATTCCTCGTTCTTTGGCTTCTATACTGGCATTGACGTAATTTACTCGTTCCCGCAGAGCTTGGTAAAGTAGTCCTTTAAGGGCAGCTACTACCAAAGGCTGACTCTTGTTGGTTGCTAGTTCGCCTTGCATTCGGACATTGAGTAATTCTACCCGTCCACCAGCTAGCTGTCCCACTAGGTTCCCTAGGGTTTCTGCTAACTGCATGTAAGGTTTGAGTTCTTCTAACACATCAGGGCCGAGTCCAGGAATATTCACCGCTGAACGCGCTGGTAGTCCTAAAAGCACATCCCGAATTTGTTCGGCAACGTCAATTGCTACATTTACCTGGGCTTCTGTCGTGGAAGCTCCCAAATGGGGGGTGAGGATAATTTCCTTTCCTAGCGATCGCAAGTCAGATTCTCCTAGTGGTTCTGACTCGAACACATCCAAGGCTGCGCCCGCTATTCTACCTTCTTTAATAGCTGCTGCTAAAGCCTTTTCCTCAATGATGCCACCACGAGCGCAGTTAATAATCCGGGCTGTGGGTTTCATCTTAGCCAAAGTTATGGCATTGATTAAGTGAGTGGTTTCTGGTGTTTTAGGGATGTGTAAGGTGATATAGTCTGCTTGCTGGAAAAGCAAATCCAGCTCCACTAACTGACAGCCAATTTGTTCAGCTCGTTCTGTGGAAATAAAAGGATCATAAGCTAGTAGTTTCATCCCCATTGTCTTAGCCACAGCGGCAACATGGGAACCAATTTTACCTAAACCGACAATGCCTAGAGTTTTTTTGTAAACTTCCGCGCCAATAAAGCTATTGCGATCCCACGCGCCGCGTTTCACTGAAGCATTCGCATCAGGGATGTGACGAGACAAAGCCAACATCATAGCAAGGGCGTGTTCGGCAGCGGCAATGGTATTTCCTTCTGGAGAATTGACTACCACAATTCCTCGACGCGTGGCTGCGGGAACATCCACGTTATCTACACCTACACCAGCCCGACCGATGACTTTTAGCTGGGTAGCAGCATCGATGATTTCTTTGGTGACACGTGTACCAGAACGAATCATCAGCGCGTCATATTCACCAATGATTTCTACCAGTTCTTCTGGTTTTAAGCCTGTTTTGACATCAACAGTAGCAACTTGGGAAAGAATGTCAATTCCCGCTTGATCAACAGTATCGGAGACAAGAACCTTAGACATGATTACTTCATTTAAAGCTACAGGTTTTGCTGCACAAGACTTTTTAGTTTAGTCTTTATCCGTCGCAATTCAGCAAAAATTATTTGTTTTAATATCAAGCCAACCTTTAATATCAACTTAACTTTAACTCTGCTTTATGCTGATAGTATCAGAGTATCAGTTACAAAGGTAATATGGCACTGCCTCCAAGTATCTAAAAATAAGTAGCTGTTTGTACTACCCCATGGCTAAATATAAATCATAAGTAGCGACAAATAGTATATATGTTTATTAATAGCTAAGAGTTACCAAAATTTCCCAGATTGGTACTTCATTAGATTTGTGTGTCATGTATTACTAAAAGGATACCCAGGCTACAAGAGTGCAAATAACTGCGGTGAGCCAAATACAGGCTAGTATCCTTTGAGTTTTGATAAAACTAGCCATGTTAGCGTACAACTTGCCGAGGAACTACCCGATGATGAGACGCCTGTAAACAATGAACTGCAAGAATTGATACCAGGATTGCTGAAAGCAATACTCTTGATACTTAAAGTCAACATTGTAAAAAAAAAGATTGGTCAACAGTCAACACTCAACACTCAACAGCTTTTCCACTGGGTGCAAACTGTCAGTGAATAAAAATTATTTATTTTTAGGAATGACATTCCTGATTCCACTTTTAGTACTAACAGTATCACCTTTGTAACGAGGGATAATGTGAATACTAGTGTGCATAATATGTTGACCAGCTTCTCGATTTATGTTCATTCCTACATTGAAACCATCAGGTTCAAATTCGGTTTTGAGAACTTTTTGTACTTTGTTCACCATAAGCCAGCAAGCAGATTGTTCTTTAAAGGGTAGCTCAAAATAACTCCTAACATGACGTTTAGGAATCACCAAAACATGCCCTTTACTTAGAGGATAACCATCAAAAATCGAGTAAGCAGTTGCAGATTCAGCTAATAATTTTAAATTTTTATAAGGATTGCAAAATATACACTTATTAGATGAATTATGCTGATGATTATAATGGATATACTCATAAAATTCTCGATTTTCATCTAAATAAATTGATTTAAAGGGAAGTTTTACAATACATTGATAGGTCGGTTTTTTATGTATATAATGTTCTCTAAAACCTTCTTTTTTAAGATCCCTTCTCACAACATAATAAGCTTTACCGCCTGGTTTTAATAGGTGTGATACTTCCATAAGAACATTAGCTTGTTCTTCAAACAACAATACATTTAAAACATAAAAGCAAATAATTGTATCAAATTTATCATGAGGATATTGTGTAAAATAATAAGGGTCATAACCTGTAATATCACAACCCTTTTGGCGCAACAATTTAACATCGTTACCAAAGCCACAACCAAAATCTAGTATTTTGCCTTGCAGCAAGTTTTGATTAAATAAAAACTGGGCAGGGAATGATAGGTAAGTTCTTTCTATTGCCGTGAGATGGCTAAATTGATTTTTTTGCTGTTTCATGAAACTTGAATATACGAGTGTGCTAAGTAACCAAGTACTAATGTACTCAGCACATACCCTCTCTTGCAAAGTTTATTACCCTTCATTCTTTTTATGCGATCGCATCAGGGTCAATATTTAGCTCGCGTAACTTAGCTGCTAAGATATCAGCACGCTGGCGTTCTTGTTCAGCACGCTGGCGTTCTTGTTCAGCACGCTGGTGCTCTTGTTCAGCACGTCGGCGTTCTTGTTCAGCTTGTTCGCTGCTCCACAGCAGTAAATTTCCTTCTCTATCCCACCAGCGCAGCCAATTTGTAGTTTGGCAAAGTCTTTCACCGTACCAAATTCCGAGAAATAACTCTAACTCAGGAATCCAAAAACGCCCATTAACATCTGCTTGCTGTAAAATATATTGTCCATTTTGCAAGCACCGCACTTCTAAACTGGGTTCGTAGGGGTCGTAGGTTACGTAGGTTGGAACTTTGAGAATCTGCTCGTAAAAATAGAGCTTACCGTAGGGTGGAGTTGAGCGGACTGATAATTCTCCACCCTCTGTATCTGACAAAAATTCCATCACCACAGCCACAGCAGCGCCTTCTAAATTTGGTGTATAACTACGACGTATCACATCAGCGGCTACAGGCTGCACTTGAGGGACGTAAAGCCAGTCTGGTGCTTTGACAACAATTTTTTTATTGACTGTGGCTACGAGTCCAAAATTAGAGCCAATCAACATCTGAGGTTGGATGCGTCCTGAGCTTCCCAAAGCATCGGTAAGCGCCGCAGCGAGAGATGGTTGCTGAATATTTTCCACTGGATCGTCAGGTAAAATGAAGTCGGCTGGAAGTGGCTCCCAAGTAACAGTTAGTTTTTTTTGGAGAGGGTGAACTTGTAGAACCATAGAACTACTCCTAATATCAATTCACATTTAGAGAATGGCTTTTGATTATTTATTATGGAAACTTTCGCTCTCGCACTTCCGCAGCATAATCTTGCACAGCTTTGGTAATTGTCTCCCGCAGATTTGTATAAACTTTAGCGAATGGTGGATGCTTCTCTGCAAGACCGAGGACATCAGAAGTAACTAAAACTTGTCCATCGCAGTGAGAGCCTGCACCAATGCCAATTGTCGGAATGCTAACTTTTTGTGTAATCTGCATTGCTAAATCTGCGGGTATATGCTCTAACACTACAGAAAATACACCAGCTTGTTCTAGAGCGATCGCTTCATTTAAAATTCTCTCACCCGTTTCTTGGGTCTTCCCTTGTTGTCGCAAACCGAGTTGATGTACTGATTGGGGTGTCAAACCAACATGACCCATGACAGGAATTCCAGCTTGTACTAACCGCGCAATAGTTTCTGCGATCGCTGGATACCCACCTTCTAATTTTACCGCTTGAGCACCCGTCTCTTTCAATACCCGCCCAGCCGAGTGCATCGCTTGTTGCAGACTTTCTTGGTACGTCAAAAATGGTAAATCTACAACTACTAATGCGCGTTTTACTCCACGGCGCACAGCTTTGGCATGATACAGCATTTCTTCTAAGGTGATTGGCAGTGTTGTTTCATACCCTAGAACTGCTGCCATTGAGTCTCCCACCAGGATTAAGTCTACACCAGCGGCGTCGAGGAGTTGAGCGATCGCGTAATCCCAAGCGGTCAACGCCACAATCGAACGTCCCTGTTGTTTCCATTGAATTAATTGCTGGGTAGTGACTGCCATTTTTTTTAGTGCTGAGTAATGAGTGCTGAGTAATGAGTGCTGAGTAATGAGTGCTGAGTAATGAGTAATTGAGTGGAAGAGTCGGAGAGATAAGGCAGAAGGGGTAGTCTTTTCTTCCCAATCCCCAGTCCCATTTCCCAGTCCCCAATCCCCAGTCCCCATTGCCCCTTATCCCCAGAGGGGGCCCCGAGTTCCCCAATCCCCAATCCCCAGCCCCCAATCCCTACTTCACGGCGCGACTGAAAGCAATATGAGGTTTTGCACTGCCCATTTTAGGCATTAACCAAGCCAGACCTTCACTAGTGCCAATCCACAATTTGTTACCGACATCAGGCACAAGAGCAAGAACCCGACTAGAAGGAAGTCCAGTAACTTCTTCGTCTAATACAGCGCCCGTATTTGGATTTAATCGTAACAAACCATTGTTAGTCCCGACCCAGATACTACCATCTTTGGCAAAACGCACTGTAGTCACGTTACGCCCTCGTAGACGTGTTACAGACCGCAGCACAGCCCCAGTTTTCGGGTTAATAACTAACAAATTATTGGGCATTCCCGCCCAAATTAACCCTTCTGGACTAATAGCTAAAGCTTGTACAGTTGTTCCTGGTAAATCACCAATCCGCTTCATTATCAAAGCATTGGCAGTATTAACCCGCACTAATCCATCAAGAGTACCAACCCACAAATGACCTTCAGCATCTAAAGTT
Source organism: Komarekiella delphini-convector SJRDD-AB1 (assembly GCF_014831675.1). Taxonomy (GTDB): domain Bacteria; phylum Cyanobacteriota; class Cyanobacteriia; order Cyanobacteriales; family Nostocaceae; genus Komarekiella. The sequence goes on from NZ_VJXY01000005.1 coordinate 142,376, forward strand.
AGAGCGTTGGCGCTAACACCAGGCAGATTTTTTAATGTTGTCATAATCAAACCTTGGTCAGGACTAATTAAAGCTAAACCGCTATCAGTTCCAGCCCACAAATAACCCCGTTTGTCAAGCAACAGTGACAATACTCGTTTGGAAGGCAAAAACAAATTCTGTGCTGTAATTTCATTAGTGCGGGGTTCTACTCTAATCAGTCCCTCATAACTTCCCACCCACAGACGACCTACTTTGTCTTGAGCTAAAGCACCAATCGCAACATTTGGTAAACTAACACGAGCAATAATCTTGCCACTATTAGGGTCAATCCGCGATAGTCCCCGCCAAGAACCTACCCAAAGATTGCCTGTAAAATCTGACAGCAAGTTGCTAACACGATAATCGGTTTCTTGCCTATGCTCTTGCACTCCTCGCTGATTGGGTAAGGGTTCTACTTGCGGTGGCGGTGCGGAAGCCGGATAAGTAGGGGTTAACTCTGATGGCTTAATATCAGGGGTTTTTTGTGGCGAAACACTATTACCAACTTTTTGTGCGTAAGCGCGGGGCGACTTGTCATTAGACATTGCTGGCGGTAAAGCTATTAACCCCAGCAAGATAGAAGTAATCAATAGATTAGTACGCTTGCAAATCGATACCACGGTGACATTTCCTTTGGAGACAATACCCATAGCCATTACCTAAACTGGCTTTGGATTAACTTCAGTGTTCCCCTAGCTGGGATTTTTTAAACGTCACAGGTAATTTTTCTCCAACTCAAAGCCTCAAAAGCATCCTGACAATCTTCGTCCAGACAGGAAAACTCTTGTCCATCAAGGCTCTATACAGTTATTCATGAACCTTTGTAAATCATTCTTAACAAAATGTTTAAAACTTTATGTAATAACAAATTTATATAGTTAACTTAAAAAGTTTCAAAGAATAACTTATCGAATTCTTGATATATTGTGAAACAAGCTACAAATTACGTGGTGTGCAATTTTTTATTTTTCGCTCACAACTCTGCTGAACCTCTGTCTTTACTGTCAAGTAGATTCTCTTATAGTCTTTTTCCTTTACAGGAAAAAGTAAAAGGAATGCAGAGGCGGGAATGTGTGCCAGCCAGCCCACTCCCCTGAATGCCCCAGTTTGTAGGGAAATTATCTAAGTACTACCGCGTGCTGGTAGTTTTGGTGGAATTGAAAAGGTTTAGTAGGGTGCGAGGAACAGATAAAAAAGAATTTTGAAACTTAGGAAGAGGAGAGAGTAGAAGCGCTAGGTCGTGTGCCCCAAGAAGGGCAGAAAGACTACTACCCTCTACTAAAGGCAACCCCTAACAGAAAATTTTCCTGATCTTCTCCCCGCTGAAGGGGGGAAAGAGCGGGGATGAGGGGGAATTGCACAGCACGTGATCTGATAAGTAAAAAGAGTGACTTCTGGGAAGGATAAAATATGTCTTACGCTCAAACTAAGACTCAGAGCAAAACTGGGTATCAAGCTGGTGTTAAAGATTACAGACTAACTTATTACACACCCGATTACACACCCAAAGATACAGATATTTTAGCGGCATTCCGGGTTACACCCCAGCCTGGAGTTCCCTATGAAGAAGCGGCTGCGGCCGTGGCAGCTGAGTCTTCCACTGGTACTTGGACAACTGTATGGACAGACTTGCTCACCGACCTAGATCGCTACAAAGGTCGTTGCTACGACATCGAACCAGTTGCCGGCGAAGATAATCAATTTATTGCCTACATTGCCTATCCTTTGGATCTGTTTGAAGAAGGTTCTGTAACCAATATGTTGACCTCAATCGTAGGTAACGTATTTGGTTTCAAAGCATTACGGGCGCTGCGTTTAGAAGACTTACGGATTCCTGTAGCTTACCTGAAGACCTTCCAAGGCCCTCCCCACGGTATTCAAGTTGAGCGTGACAAGTTAAACAAATATGGACGGCCTTTGCTGGGTTGTACAATTAAGCCCAAACTAGGTCTTTCGGCTAAGAACTACGGACGCGCTGTATACGAGTGCTTGCGCGGTGGTTTGGACTTCACCAAAGACGACGAAAACATTAACTCCGCACCATTCCAAAGATGGCGCGATCGCTTTTTGTTCGTTGCTGAAGCTATCCACAAAGCTCAAGCTGAAACAGGTGAAATCAAAGGTCACTACCTAAACGTTACCGCTCCCACCTGTGAAGAAATGCTGAAACGGGCTGAGTACGCTAAAGAACTCAAAATGCCCATCATCATGCACGACTACCTCACCGCAGGTTTCACCGCTAACACCACATTGGCTCGTTGGTGTCGTGACAACGGTCTGTTGTTGCACATCCACCGGGCTATGCACGCCGTTATCGACCGTCAAAAGAACCACGGTATCCACTTCCGCGTTTTGGCTAAAGCGCTACGGATGTCCGGCGGTGATCACATCCACACCGGAACAGTGGTTGGTAAGCTGGAAGGTGAACGCGGTATCACAATGGGCTTCGTTGACTTGCTGCGTGAAAACTACGTTGAACAAGACAAGTCTCGCGGTATCTACTTTACCCAAGATTGGGCTTCTCTACCTGGCGTAATGGCAGTTGCTTCTGGTGGTATCCACATCTGGCACATGCCTGCACTCGTAGAAATTTTTGGCGATGACTCCGTACTACAATTCGGTGGTGGTACTCTCGGACACCCCTGGGGTAATGCTCCTGGTGCTACCGCTAACCGCGTAGCTTTAGAAGCTTGTGTTCAAGCTCGTAATGAAGGTCGCAACTTGGCTCGTGAAGGTAACGATATTATCCGCGAAGCCGCTAAGTGGTCTCCTGAATTGGCCGTTGCTTGCGAACTGTGGAAAGAAATCAAATTTGAATTCGAGGCAATGGATACCGTCTGATCCTCAAGTAACAAGTTAAAAGTTAAAAGGTAAAAGAAAATATTCATCCTTTCTTTTTACTTTTTACTTTTTCTTTTTACTTAACTAAAGGCTGGGGTCAAGCATGAATCTCAAGCAAATTGCGAAAGACACAGCCAAGACTCTCCAAAGCTACCTGACTTATCAGGCTCTAAGGACAGTACTGGCGCAGCTAGGCGAAACTAATCCTCCATTGGAACTTTGGCTACATAACTTTTCATCCGGCAAAATTCAGGACGGAGAAGCATACATTGAGCAACTGTTCCGAGAAAAGCCAGATTTGGCGTTGCGGATCATGACTGTCAGGGAACACATTGCGGAGGAAATCGCCGAATTTTTACCGGAAATGGTTCAGACTGGCATTCAGCAAGCCAATATGGAACAGCGTCGCCAGCATCTAGAACGCATCACACAAATAGATACATTAAACCCCAGTCTGCAACCAGAACAGCAAACAACCTCAGACCAGAACTTGGATAACTTATCCAGTTAGTCAGCCAACTAGTAATCAAAAATCGCAACACATTATCAACAGCTATGCAAACTTTACCAAAAGAGCGTCGTTACGAAACCCTTTCTTATCTACCTGCGCTGTCTGACGCTCAAATTGCCAAGCAGATCCAGTACATTCTAAATCAGGGTTTTATTCCTGCGATCGAGTTTAACGAAACTTCTGAGCCAACTGAATTATTCTGGACAATGTGGAAATTGCCTTTGTTCGGCGCTAAATCCACTCAAGAAGTACTAAGCGAAGTTCAAGGTTGCCGTTCTCAATTTAGCAACTCTTATATCCGTGTTGTGGGTTTTGATAACATCAAGCAGTGCCAAGTTATGAGCTTTCTTGTTCACAAACCCAACAGCAGCAGATACTAAGGCTGAGATGCTTTAAGTAATTTGTTGATTACAAATAGGAGAGGTGGAATTATCTGCTTCTCTTGTTTAAGTGATTTTAAACGCAGAGGGACGCGGAGGTAAGCGCAGAGGTACGCAGAGAAGACCTTTGCGTTTCTTTGCGTAAAGTTCTGCGTTTTTTTATATAAGTAAATGCAATTAGAACATCTACGCCAAGTAAGAATTTGTTTTGTTGGTGACTCTTTTGTCAACGGTACTGGCGACCCAGAATGTCTTGGTTGGACAGGCAGAATATGCGTTAATGCTAATAAAAAAGGTTATGACATTACTTACTACAATTTAGGAATTAGGAGAAATACGAGTACTGATATAGCAAAACGCTGGATACAGGAAGTATCAGCTAGATTGCCTCAAGAATATGATGGTAGAGTTGTATTCTCTTTTGGGTTGAATGACACGACTCTCGAAAATGGTCAAACCCGCGTTGATTTTTCCGAGTCTATCAAAAATGCTAGCAAAATTTTAAGTGAAGCTAAACAGTTATATCCTGTATTGATGGTTGGCCCTGCGCCTTATGTAGATGAGGAAGACCCTCAAAGAAAGCAGAGAACTACCAAGTTATCTAAGCAGTTTGTTTTAATTTGTCAAGAATTTAATATACCTTATTTAGACGTTTTTCCAATATTAGAAAAATCAAATATTTGGATGAATGAAGCAAGAACTAATGACGGTGTTCATCCCAGAGCAGGAGGTTATACAGAATTTGCTCAAATAGTGGAAAATTGGAACGCTTGGTTAAATTGGTTTCCTTTAACTTAATTGATTATCCAAAGTTAGGATATTGATAGCATCTTAGTCTTTGCATTCACAGGTGGTAATCATGCAGCAAATTACTCTAGCTGGAGCATCTCAAAACTTGCCTAACTTAATTGAAGCAGCACTCAGTGGTGAGGAAATTATCATCAAAGATAATCAACCTGTAGTAAAGTTAACTTCTGTGTCGCCAGTCAAACGTCATCCTAAGTTTGGTAGTGCCAAAGGTCTTATAACAATGTCTGATGACTTTGATGAACCACTTGAAGATTTTAAGGAATATATGGAATGAGCCAACTACTGGACACTCATACTTTTATTTAGTTTGTTATGGGTGATCCAAAAATCAGTGTTAGTATGCGATCGCAAATTGAAAATAATGATAATTTACTAAGTATTGCTAGTATTTGGGAAATAGCAATCAAGCACAGCATTGGTAAACTAACTTTTGGTATTAATTTTGACGAGTTTATGAACAGCAAATAATTATGAACGGCATTGAATTGCTGTCAATCAAAATAGACCATATTACTGTTGTTGCAACACTACCTTTACATCACCGTGACCCATTTGATCGGCTTTTAATTGCACAGGCGATCGCAGAAAATGTACATACTTATGCTGAGTGCTGATAAAATTTTTGATGCATATCCAATTCGGCGGAGGTAGTAAATAGCGATCGCCTCAAATCTACTGGCAACATCAGTTTAGTTATACTAGACAAACAGATATTCCTTCAAAAAATCCGCTCATGACGGCATTAACCAGGCATAGCTTAAGCCAAAATGCGCCTATACCGTACTTAGAAAGTGGGGACAGACTCACTCGCCATGAGTTTGAGCGTCGCTATCACGCCATGCCAGATACTAAAAAAGCAGAACTAATAGAAGGAGTCGTCTACGTGGCATCACCCTTACGTTTTAGAAGTCATGGAAAACCTCATGGTGACTTAATCATCTGGTTAGGAACTTATAAAGTTTCTACCCCAGATATAGAGTTAGGTGATAACGCCACAGTCCGCTTAGACTTAGATAACGAGTCTCAGCCTGATGTTGTGTTGCTAATTGATCAAATATTGGGTGGACAAGCACGTATTAGTGAAGATGACTACATCGAAGGCGCACCAGAATTAGTAGCAGAAGTTGCAGCCAGCAGCGCTGCAAATGACTTATACGATAAGAAGAAAGCTTACCGTCGGAACGGTGTGAAAGAATATATTGTTTGGCAAATTTTAGAGAATAAACTCGATTGGTTCAGCTTACAAAATGAGGAATATGTGTCATTAAAATCGGGTACAGATGAAGTAATCAAAAGCCAAGTTTTTCCTGGTTTATGGTTGGATGTACAAGCGTTATGTGCAGGAGAAATGACACAAGTTTTAACTGTAGTACAACAAGGATTAAATAGCGAAGAACATAAGAATTTTGTACAGCAGTTAGCACAAAAGCCTCAGTTATAAATCTCTGGATTGATATATCTTTAAATAGCTGATATAAGCATTGATATTTTTTGAGCGATCGCACCCATAATCATCAAAGATGAAAGTGCTATCATCATCACCGTATAAACTTCGTCGGAATGATGGGGTGCAGTGATGCTGTGGGGCTGGTTTACGGATATTCATGGTTAGAACTCAAGGGGAAAAGCGATCGCTGTCCCCAGAAAAACTTAACATTATATTTAGAAGTGCTAACTATTTATAAGACAGGCTCATGGGTTACTACATTGCTCCCCGCTTTTTGGACAAACTTGCTGTTCACATCACTAAAAACTTCTTGAAACTCCCTGGTGTTCGAGTACCCATAATTTTGGGGATTCATGGACGCAAAGGTGAAGGCAAGTCCTTTCAATGTGAGTTGGTCTTTGAGAAAATGGGTATCGAGGTGACTCACATCTCTGGCGGAGAGTTGGAAAGTCCTGATGCAGGAGATCCAGCACGTTTAATTCGTCTGCGCTACCGAGAAACAGCAGAACTGATCAAAGTGCGTGGAAAAATGTGTGTTTTGATGATTAACGATTTAGATGCTGGTGCAGGCCGCTTTGACGAAGGCACTCAATATACTGTAAACACGCAGTTGGTGAATGCCACACTGATGAATATTGCCGATAATCCCACAGATGTGCAGTTACCTGGAAGCTATGATTCCACACCTTTACATCGTGTACCGATTATTGTCACAGGCAATGATTTTTCCACCCTCTACGCGCCATTAATTCGGGATGGTCGGATGGAGAAATTTTACTGGGAACCTGATAGAGATGATAAGGTGGGCATTGTTGAAGGGATTTTTGAACCAGATGGACTTTCGCGCCGGGAAATTGAGCAGTTAGTTGATACCTTTGTCAATCAGTCAGTTGACTTTTTTAGCGCTTTGCGATCGCGTATTTATGACGAGCAAATTCGTAATTTCATCCATCAGATAGGCTTTGAGCGCGTATCCTTGCGTGTAGTTAATAGCCTAGAAGGGCCACCAGAATTTAAAAAGCCAGATTTCAGCCTATCTCACTTAATCGAGTCTGGTAACTTGATGGTTGGTGAACAAAAACGAGTAGAAAATTCCCAGTTGGTTGATGAGTACAACCGACTCAATAGAGGCAGAAATTATCAAGCTGCGCCACCCCCTGCAACACCAGTTAGTCAGCCATCAACCAATGGCTCAACTAAAGAAGCAACAACGAACAGATCCCATAAACAGGAAGTATCGAATACCCATTTGAGTTTAGATACACAAGCACAAATCAGGCAATTATTATCTCAAGGTTACAAAATCAGTATTGAACATGTAGATGAACGACGTTTCCGCACTGGTTCTTGGCAAACTTGTGTTAATAGCCACATCGATGCAGAGTCGGACGCAATCTCAAATTTGGAATCATCTCTGGCAGAATATAGCGGTGAGTATGTGCGCTTAGTAGGTATTGATCCAAAAGCTAAACGGCGGGTTTTGGAGACGATTATTCAACGACCGAATGGTAAAAACTAAAAGTGTAAATTTTCGATGTTTACAATATTTAGTTGAGCTTTAGCAATATGTTTGCTACGCTCTCACCTAGCTTCTCAATAGATTCCTGTTGTTTAGCGTCCTTTAACGTGCCATCGGCATTAAAAGCTTCGTAAGCTTTGGGTACAGCAACCTGATCAGGAAGTACCAAAACTTTGATGTTTCCTAAGATAGCCCGTAAGTGAACCAAGCCCCGTAGACCACCCAAACCGCCTGGTGAAGCGCTCATAATCGCAGCAACCTTGTCTACAAAAGCAGCTAACGGGGCTTCGTTAGGAGATGGACGAGATGCCCAGTCGATGGCATTCTTCAAAACTGCTGTCAGTGAACTATTATATTCAGGTGAAGCAATTAGCAATCCTTGATGAGAAATTAGCAAGTCCTTAAACGTGCCAGCATTAGCAGGTAGCCCTTCTTGAGCTTCTAGATCCTCATCAAAAAGAGGTAGGGGCAAATCGCGCAGATCTACATAAGTTACTTCCGCACCTGCTGCCTTAGCACCATCTGCCGCAATTTTTACCAATTTTTTGTTGTAGGAATCAGTGCGGGTGCTGCCAGCAAAAGCCAAGATTTTGGGCGTATATGCCATAAAAATATCAGTTTAATGAATTAGCCAATTCAAGTGCATTATCCAGTTTTGTTGCGATCGCATCTTGCTTTTTTTAGATTTTCTTTAACATAAGTTCGACAGAACTAAAAAATTGTCCATTGCTATGTAAGGTTTGTGTCCATTTCTTTTGACTACCATTACCAACAGATGTTCAAGTTAGGTGCGCGATCGCTTATTACACTAGCACTATCCTGATATTATTTGGTTATGGTCGAGTCGATTCACACTTAAGAAGATGGCTATAGAACTTCCATGAACCTCGAATCTGTTCTTAATATTGTTAACCGCAAGCTGGTTGAAATTCAACATCGTCCCCTCAATGCCACAGAAGTTCTGATTTTACGGGGTACATGGCAGTATCATACCTATAGCCAAATTGCTCAAGAACAAGGCTATAGCCCCGGCTACTTTACTAATGTCGTCGCTCCAGAGTTATGCCGACGACTTACTGAAATTATCGGTGAACGTGTCACCAAGAAAAACTGTCGGGCGCTACTTGAGTCTTATGCAGCTGCACAAACAAGCAGTGTGGGCAACATCCTCGATATTAAGCAGGATATCTCATCGCCTCGCTTTCCTAGTGGTTCGGTTCCTATTGACTCCCCTTTTTACATTGAAAACTCTCCGGTTGAGAGACAGGCTTACACAGAAATTAGTAAACCAGGAGCCTTAGTACGGATTAAAGCTCCTAAAGAAATGGGTAAAACCTCACTGCTGCTGAGAATTTTAGAACATGCCAATCGTCTCGGCCATCGCACAGTGAGCCTGAACTTGGAGCAAATTGACCAAGATATTTTGAGCGATCTCAATCGGTTTCTGCGCTGGCTATGTGCCAACATCGCCCTTCAGCTTCAGATCGAACCGAAACTAGACGATTATTGGGATGAAGATATTGGCAGCAAAGTCAGTTGCAGCCTTTACTTGAGAAGCTATGTGCTCGAACAAATTGATACTCCTGTTGTCTTGGCATTAGACGAGGTAAACCAAATGTTTGAGCATCCGCAAGTGGCAAAAGAAGTTTTACCCTTGTTGCGTTCATGGTATGAAGAAGCCAAAAGACTACCCATTTGGCAAAAGCTTCGCCTAATTGTAGTTCACTCGACTGATATTTATGTTCCCCTGCAACTTCATCAGTCTCCTTTCAATGTGGGGCTACCAGTTCAGCTTACTTGCTTCAGTCTAGACCAGGTGCAGCAGTTAGCTCAGCGCTATGGACTTAACTGGACTGATGGCCAAGAAGCCAAACAATTAATAGATATGGTTGGAGGACATCCGGCACTAGTCAACATAGCACTCTATCACCTTAACCAGGGTGAGCTAACTCTCCCACAGTTACTAGAAACTGCCCCCACATCTACCGGAATTTATCATCATCACTTACAACGTCACTGTGCAACTTTGCAAGAACAGCCTGAATTAGCGATCGCCCTTAATGCTGTTGTAAATGCTACTGAACCTGTTAGATTAGAACCAATTTTGGCTTATAAGTTAAGCAGTATGGGGCTAATTAAGTTAGACAACAACAAAGCAATGCTCAGTTGTCACTTATATCGGCAGTATTTTCACCCGAAGTTTCTCCCTGAAGATAGGCAAATATTAACTAACTTGACATGAAAAAAGGCTTGGTGATACACCAAACCTGGTAAACAGAAGTGAAAGACTCAGATAAATTTAATCATTCTTATTTTTGTAGTTCATCTATCTTGAGAACGTATACAGATCATAATTTGCCTGCTATACGGTATTTACTTGTTTTACAAGCCTCAGACTCAGTAAGTACAAGTTCAGCTATTGCTTGAGAAATGGGTAAGCCAGGGCAGCGTTCCAGCCAGAAAAACTCTCCCACTGGGTTAACTTCAAGGAATACATAGCGATCGCCTGGTGTCAAAATAATATCAATCGCCCCGTAATTCAAACCAAAGTTAGCCATTAATTTAAGTAGCTTCTCCTCCACATCTTGAGGTAGGGTGTAGGCTTGCCAAGCGTTGAGCAAAGCAATTCCCTGTCGTCGCCAGTCGTAGTGCGCTTTCTCCAAAGCTTGGGAGTCAACCGCAGCGGTGAAAACACGCTTACCTACAATAATTGTCCGCAGTTCTAGCGCCTTCGGTATTTTTTCCTGAAAGGTCATCGGGCAGAAACGCAATCCATCAAGGTTGTCTAGATCTTCAGGTTTTACTGGATTCGTGAACACAACATTCTCTTGCCCTTGTTCGTCGTAGATAGCAAAGGAAGAGAGCATCTTTGTAATCATGCCATGCTTGCACTCTTGAGCAAATCGCTTGACTGTAAGTGGATTGTTTGTAGTCAAGGTACGCGGGGTATCTAAACCAACCTCTCGGGCCACTTGTAATTGTAGTTGTTTATTTTCTGCTCGACGGATATTTGGTTGATGGTCAAGATGGAACCCGTTGATGCTAGCAATCATCCCTTGAATAGTGACGCGAGATTCCTGAATTGAAGCTTGTCGAAGTTGCTGATCCATCGTTTTGGGAATTTTTGCCCCGATCGCAATTCGCCGATACCAAACTGCAAACACCTCATTCAAATCTAGCTTCTGGTCATCACAACTCAAAATCACTCGTTCAGATTCTTCACTATAGTAAACATCCAGCTGCACTTCTGTAGGAAATCGGTCTGTGTCAAAACGAAATGCTTTCCCTCCTTGATCTGCAATTGCCTGGAGAACTAGGGAAATGCTTTCGTTATCTTCGCTGTGAGTAATGATTAAAATAGTCATCGTTGCTTTCTTATTATTTAATTTTTGTCACCACAAAGGCACAAAGGCACAAAGAAGATTAAATATCGAGTAGTATTGCACTTTTTGAAAGCAGGGTATTAGCGATCGCTTCCGAAATGGGGTAGCCCAAATCTCGTTCTAACATTCCCCACTCACCTGTAGGATTAACTTCCAAAAATACGTATTCTCCTGATGGTGTTTGAATCAAGTCTAATGCCCCAAAAACTAGTCCAAACCTGGCCATAAAAGCATTGAGACAATCAACTACATCTGTTGGAAGTTCATGAGTTTGCCATACACAATCCTCAGATTTAGCGCGTCGCCAATCTTGGGTGAATGCTGCATAACGAGACGCATCTAACGCCCCTACAAATAGTTTTCCATTCACAAATACTGCCCGTAGTTCCAGTTTTTTAGGGATTTGCTCTTGAAACACCATAGGACAATAACGCAGTGTTTGGGCATCCAGTAAGTCTTCCTCTTTAACTAATCTGGTATATAGAAAAAAAGTGGAGCCTTTCATTCCAGATGAAAGAGGGGTTAATAGCTTAGCAATCATCTTTTCTTTGACTTCAAAGAAAAACTCTCTTACTTCTTCAGGGTCATTAGTAACGAGAGTCCGAGGGATCACCAGACCGACTTCACGAGCTACCCTCAATTGACGTAGCTTGTTCTCTGCGGCATTAATCCGCTGCAAATCATCCACCCACATAGCTCCCCTAAGACTGTCCCAGAAGCCATCTAGAGTTGTGAGTGATTCTCTGATGCAAGCTTGTTGGAATTGTGGAGCCAATTCTTTACCTAACTGAGGCTGCCAAATACGACGCATCCACACCGCTTGTACTTGCTCTGTGCTGATAGAGACATCGCCATATTTTAGCCTGTGATAACTCCCAGAGTTGTCAAGATGCGCTTGGAGTTGTATTGCGATCGGAAATTGATCGGTGTCAAAGCGAAATGGTTGTGCGCCCCGTTTTGATAGGGCATCTGCGACTCTATCTATTGTGAAGTAATCACCACTGTGGGTGATTAACAAAACCACATCACGCGAGGGGCGCATAAAATATCGAATTAGTGTTGGTTTTTTTCTTTTGCAGCCTACTACCAACTAGAAATAAGTAAGCAGTTACTTTATAAAAATTATAGGAAAAATGTAATCTTTACTATCAGATGAGTATTGATTCATGACATCATCTAGTTTGGAATTTTTGCGATGGGCTACACTCCGCTATAGGCGATCGCACATAAGCTTGTAGCTTGAAAAGGTGGGCATCGCAATGCCCACCCTACTGTGGTCTATTCATTGAAAACTGCTGTATGTTTAATTTCAAAATGTATCGTCACCATCTGAGGGATACTTTTGAGTAACAGCATATTCATCGCTATCAGATGGATATTTCTTAGTGACGACATCTTCATTATCAGAAGGAAACTTCAGCGTCGTAACTGTTCCACCACAACCGCCTGCCACTGCTTCCATTTCTTCTTCAGACATTTCTTCGGGAGATTGTCCTTCTAAAAAGCGGGCAAAGAATGGAACTGCTTGCGAATCTAAATCTTCTACTTTGATGTTAGACACAACTTTAACTCCTTTGGTCAAGTGAATGTAAATTTATACTCAATTTGTGGCTTTAAAACAATAACTATAAATCATCATAATTAATGGACTTTTGTCTTCAGCAGTTTCTTATATAGTTTTTTGGGACATAATTAATACACTTATGTTTGAGAACCAAGATCCTCGACTTCTCCAGCTCCCCGACTTCTCAAAGAAGTTGGGGAGCTGGACGATATCCGGCTCTATTAGTTGAAAAAATTTAGGGACATAACTGTAATAGTTATGTCCCTAAATAATAGAAGCTAATGCTATCAATCAAGTAAAAATCCCCGTAAAGGAAGTAAAGCTAACTACCGACTTCGGACTATGGACTCTTGACTTGAGCTTGCAGAATCTAATTTCGCAGTAAACTTTCTGTCTGTTGCCCAAGCAAGACATAACTGGCGGAAATGATCTCCCCGGACTTCAAAATTCGGGTACTGGTCGAAACTCGCGCAAGCTGGAGATAGCAACACTACAGATGCATGATACTGCTTAGCTAATTCTGCTGACCTGATGACTGCCTTCTCCATCGTTTCCACAATTTCATAAGAATGATACCCTACCTCTTGGAGGCGTTGGGCAAACGTGGGTGCGGCAGAGCCAATTAATAATACAGCAGCAGTTGAGGAGCGAATTTTTGCTAACCAACCAGTATCATCACCTGCTTTGGCTTCTCCGCCAGCAATCAAAATCGCTGGATTTTTTACTGATGCTAAGCCAACTTCGGCAGCATCGTAGTTGGTGGCTTTGCTATCGTTAATAAAATCAATGCCTTCCCAAGTGCAGATATGCTCCAAACGATGAGCAACGCCAGGGAATTCACGAATTGCACGCGCAATAGCATCACAATCAATCCCTGCTAATCGCGCTGCTGCTACAGCCATAAGTAGATTTTGTTGGTTGTGTTCTCCCACCATCCGTAAAGCAGACACTTTTACAACGGGTGCTGGTGCTGAGGATGCAGTCAACTTTTCGACAACCCAGCCATTTTCGATGTAAAAGCCTTGTTCACCAATCAGAGAATCTTTCCCTTTGACACTTGTCCAATAGGCATCAGGCCAATGACTTTGGCCTAGCTTGCTCAAATAGCCATCATCGCCATTGAAAACTTGAAATTTAGACTGATGCAACAGTTTAGCTTTGATGTTGTAGTAGTTCTCTAAAGTCTTATGGCGACTGAGGTGATCTGGTGTGAAGGTTGTCCAAATACCGATACGGGGAGCAAGAGTATTAGATGATTCTATTTGATAGCTGCTGACTTCGGCAATTACCCAATCCAGTGAGGAGTGAGGAGTTAAGAGTGAGGAATTATCAAATTTTTCTCCTGCTTCCCCTGCTCCCCCTGTCCCCAATCCCCTCTGAGACAGAGCAACTTCACAGGCAGCGTAGCCAATATTACCGCAAGCGGGTGCATTCAATCCTGCTGCTTGAAAAATGGCAGCAATTAAAGCTGTGGTAGTAGTTTTGCCGTTAGTGCCGGTAATTCCTACCCAAGGTACAGATTGCAGATGTCGCCAGGCGAGTTCCATTTCCCCAATGGTTTCAATGCCTAGTTCTCGTGCCTGAATTAATACAGGAATATCCCAAGGCACGCCAGGACTGACGACTATTAATTGGGGTAAATTAGCACCATTCAATTCCAAGGATTGGCCTAGTTTAACGGTTATTTGCTCGGCAGCGAGTTCTTGTTGTTGCTGAAGGAGGGTTTCGGAGATGGTGCGATCGCTTAGCTCCACCTCCCAACCTTCCCGTTGCAACAATCTCGCCGCAGCAACACCGGACTTTCCCAATCCAATCACAGTAGCTCTAGGCATAGATTGCAGCAGAGTCCCTGGTTAAGCACTCCCTATAGTAGCGCTTATTGGCAAAATTACACAACTTTTTGTTGGCCTGTGCTACAGATTTTTGACGATCGCCCCAAAATCAGCCAGCACACGGGCATGATTACGAACTAATCCCAATAAATGTAATCGATTACGCTTAACTTCAGGATCAGTATCCATCACTAAAACGCTATCTGGCCCGTCAAAAAAGTTACTTACAGTGGGGGCAATGTTTGTTAATGCTGCTACTAATAGTTGATAATTCCGTGTCTGCTGTGCTGCTTGAGTTTGTGGCACTAAATCAACTAAGGCATTATACAAAGCTCCTTCAGAAGATTTTTGGAATAGTTCTTGACGGACTACGCTTGTTGGTTCTAGCTGTTTTGTATCCAAATCACCTTGCGTCGCTAATCGTGTGGAACGGTTAACGGTTTCGTAGATGATATCTAAAGTGTTGTCGTTGCGGATTTGTTGCAAGTATAAGGCGCGATCGCGTACATCTAATAAATCTTGTAACGCCCGTTCTCTATACTCTGGGTCATTTTCTCCCAAAACTGCATTTACCAAGTCGTAATCAATCTGCTTTTCTTCTTGCAGTAGAGTGCGGATGCGTTGTAAGAAAAATTCTTGCAATGCTGTAGTTAATTGCGCCTGATTTTTGTTGTAAGCTGCGGCAAAGTCTGCTACTACTTGCTGCAATAAATTTTCTAAATTTATTGGCAAATTAGCCGCCCATGTAATGTTAATTACAGCATTTGCCGCCCGTCGCAAGGCAAAAGGATCTGAAGAACCTGTAGGTATTAAACCTAATCCAAAGATACTGACCAACGTGTCTAATCTGTCTGCTAAACCGACAACTTGACCAGTCAGAGTTTCCGGCAAAATATCACCTGCTCCTGTGGGTAAATAATGCTGAAAAATTGCGTTTGCGACTTCGGCATCTTCACCACTAGCTAGAGCATACTTTTGTCCCATTATTCCTTGCAATTCGGGAAATTCATATACCATTTGAGTAACCAAATCGGCTTTACATAATAAAGCAGCACGTTGATTTTTTTGGCTTTGATTTTCCTCTAGCTGTAATTGGGTATTAATTTGCCCAGTAATCTTGACTATTCTGTCTACCTTGAGCCGTAGAGAACCCAAATCTTCTTGGAAAGTGACTTTTTCTAATTGTGGTAAAAAGCTTTCTAGAGACTTGGCTAAATCAGCTTGATAGAAAAATTGACCATCTGCTAATCTGGCGCGGATAACTCTTTCATTCCCAACGGCAATAATGTTTGATTTGGTGGGATCACCATTAGAAACAGTGATGAAATTTGGTAATAATTCTTCTTGGGAACTACCTTCTTTAAATACAGGAAAATAACGCTGATGAGTCACCATAACTTCAGTAATTACCTCAGTTGGTAACTGCAAAAACTCTGGTTCAAATTTGCCAACAACAGCTGAAGGATATTCTACAAGATTAATAACTTCCTCTAACAAATCAGGATAAATTACTGTATGTCCACCTGATTGTTGTGCTGCTACTTGTACTTGCTTTTTAATCAGATTTGCCCGTTCCGCTGGGTCAACAGTAACATAGGCAGAGTGGAGAGTATTTACATAATCGGTGGCTTGGGTAATGGTTACTGGTTTGGGATGTAAGATACGATGACCTTGAGAAATGCGATCGCTCTTTATCGTTTCCGAACCATTAACTAATTCAATCGGCAAAACTGTCTCATCTAATAAAGCTACCAGCCAGCGAATGGGACGGGAAAATCGCATATCCCCATCACCCCAGCGCATCAACCGCTTTCCTTCTAAACTCAAAATCCACTGAGGAACTAGTTCTGTCAAAATTTCTGCGACAGGACGACCAGGAATACTTCTTTGCACAAAGACAAAATCGCCTCTGTGTGTGGAGCGAACTTCTAAAGCTTCCAGTTCCACTCCTTGCCTTCTGGCAAAGCCTATTGCTGCTGGTGTCGGTTGACCATCTTTAAAGGCGGCTTGGGCGGGAGGCCCTTGAATTTCTTCTTCGCGGTCTGGTTGCTGAGATGGTAGACCTTTGATTAATACGGCCAGACGCCGGGGAGTACCGTAAACTTCTACAGATGCGCCTTTAAGGCTATTTGCTTCTAGACTTTGAGGAATGCGCTCTTGCCATTGCACTAAGGCATTACTAAGAAAGCTTGCAGGTAATTCTTCTGTACCAACTTCTAATAAAAACGCCAAATTTCCTGATATATCAACACTCTTAACCTTTGTCATCAGAATATTACACAAAAGATATACGATATTAGACTAGTACTGCTGCGCGTAATTCGTAATTCGTAATTCGTAATTCGTAATTCGTAATTCGCAAGGGTTTTAGACATTTTGAATGGGTGGTTTATTTCCCTAGTTAAGTGATGTTATTTTAAAGTAATATTTATTACTTTAAAACTACACAAACTTTTGTACCACCAAAATTATATATCTGTTGGATATTGAAAGTTGATTAGACAAGTACTTCAACGACACATACTAAGTTTTTTCTTTTCTTCGGGATAAGTTACAAAGTAATCTTTGAGGCGATCGCACCCTTCATGCAGCAATTCATCTAATCCTCTAACGCGCCACGCGATCGCCGTCTTATCCTCATTGGCTGTAGCTAGTAGTTTGCTATCCGGGCTAAAATCTGCGCTTCTCACACTGCCTTGATGACCCTTAAATTCTGCTACTTGTTGTCCTGATAAATTCCACAGCCTAGTTGTATAGGTTGCTGAAGATGTAGTTAGCAGCTTGCCATCCCGGCTGAAAGTTATTTGTGTGACTCTGCCTTCATAAGTCTTAAATTCTTTTAACTGATTTCCTGCATAATCCCACAGCCTAACCGTAGCATCATCTCCAGCAGTAGCCAGTTTATTTTCTGTAGGGCTAAAACCGACAGTATTAACATAGCCCTTATGACCTGTTAATTGTTTAGACTGCTTGCTGCTAATATCCCACAGTAATGCCGTCCCATTTTCTCCAACTGTAGCTACCAGCTTGTCATCTGGACTAAATCTAGTGGTCTCAACTTTACCTATATGCGGAAATTCTTGTAACTTGTTTCCTTTGAGATCCCACAGTTTCGCCATACCATCATTTCCAGCGCTAACAAGCCTATCTCCTTTGTTATCAAAATTGATACTCCGTATTGCTTGAGAATGTCCCTCGAAAGGTTTCAAAGGCTTTAAAGATTCTCCAGTGCGCGTCCAGATCTTGATTGTGCCATCTTTTCCACCTGTAACAATGAGGTTTTCTGCTTCTTTTGGACTAAAACGCACACTGTTAACACCGCCTTGATTGGCTTTGAATTGTCTTATCAGTTTCCCTTGGAGGTTCCAAAGCCTAATGATGTCATCATCTGAAGCTGTAACCAGTAACTTACCATCTGGGCTAAAACGCACACTGCCAACAGCTTTTTCATGCCCTTTTAATTTAGTTAAGGGATTTTTGGGTTTGATTAATGATTTTCCTGGAACTGCCCAGATTCTTACCGTACCATCATCTTTTCCAGCGGTGGCAAGAGTATCGCCCCCTTCATTAAACCGGATGCTCACAACACTACCTTGATGACCTAAAAATTCTGCTTGTAGTGTTCCCTTGAAATTATTCCATAGCCGAACTTTGCCATTGCTACCTGATGTAGCAATCAAACCATCATTGCGAATACGAACTGTCTCAACACCTTCAGAGTCAGCCTCAAATTTTGCCAGTTCTTCTCCAGCAAGATTCCACAGCCGAACTGTACCATCATCTCCAGCAGTAGCAACTTGCTTTTTCTTGGGGTAAAACCAGACACTATTAACACTACATTTTTTAGTATCCTTGACACTGCATTCATGACCCTTAAATGTTGCCAATTTTGTCCCCTTGATATCCCAAAGCTTTGCCAAGCCATCCTCTCCAGCTGTGGCAAATTGCTGAATATTATCAGAATTAGGATTGAGACTTTTGATACTTCCCTGATGGGCATCTATTGTTAAAACAGGTTCTCCGTTGAAACGCCACAGCTTGACTTTGCCATCATCTCCAGTTGTTGCCAGTAGGTTGCTCTTGGGAAGAAAACGAACATTGTTGACACTACATTTATCATCCTCTTTTGGTTGGTCATATTCTCTTAATTGCTGTCCATCAACACATTCATGATGCATGGATGTTATTAAAGAAGGTGACTCCTGACTTGCTGAGACATTCCACAGTTTTACCCAGCCGTTAGTTGCACCTGTAGCCAGTATTGTTTGATCTTCACTAAAATCGATACTTTTAATACTGTTATTGTGCAGTTTAGGCTTTTTCAATTCATTTCCCTGGAAATTTCGCCACGTAACCGTGCCATTTTCTCCACCAGCAACAATTAATTCGTCTTGTTTTTCTTTTTTAAGAAAACGAATACTGTTTACACCTCTTTGATAAGTATTAATTTGATTTGTTTGATGAATATTATCTAGAATCTTCTGCAAAGCAAGCAGCGGACTTGTGGCTGGACAGTCTTGCAAACATTGATGATTCCAAAAAGTCATCTTTTTGACTTCTTGTCCGGCTGCCATTGCTGATACCAAGGCCTCAATTTCTCCAGCGCCAGACTCAAAATTTTTTAAAGCATTGACTCCTAAGCCTTCAACTTCAGCTGTCCATCGTAGCCAAAATGCAACCATAGCCAGGATTGAAACTACCACTAAACCACTGGTCAGCCCAAATAGAGTTAGTTTGCGGCGGTGTTCTTTTTGCTTGCGATCGCGATCGCGCAATGCTAAACTTTGCTGAATAAAATCTTGCTCTGCTTGGCTCAATTCTTCTCGCCGCAGCTTGAGCCAGTTTTCAGCTTGTCCTAGGGGGACACCTCGCAACAATGGCCCCTCATCTTTGCCAGCATTTTCCCACTGGCGCATTCTAGAGCGGAGTAATTCTTGCCAAGTCCGAAAAGAGCGATCGCTTTCCATCCATCCGTGCAACCTTCCCCATTCCCGAATCAAGGTTTCATGGACAATCTCTACTGTTTCTTTACCAGCAATTTCATCAAGTCCAGTTACCACTAGCCGCGCATCCGCTAGACGCTTAACCAAATCCCAATTATTGTCTCCTACCTCACTTCTAGTAGCTAGTCGACGGGTGTCTTCTGTACCCTCCCCAGGTCGTACTAGCTGGACAAATACTGGCTGCGCTTGTTGTTGCTCCTCCGTCTTGAGCTTGGCAAACTCGGCTTCTGCATGGTTTGCCAACGACTTTTCTACACCGCCGATGGCTTCGTAAGCAGCATGAGTCATCTGGCGATTTTGCTGCTTTGCCCATAGTTGCGTCAAAGTAAATTCTAGTAATGGCAAATTTCCTGGTGAATTTGCCACCGCTTGAAGAATCCGCTCTGCAAGACCCTGTTCTAACCTTACCCCTTGCTTGTTTGCAGGTTGAGCGATCGCCTGCTGCAATTCTTGTTGGTTCATTGGAGCAAGTTTTAAATCAGCATTCTGCAAAGCATCGGCGAAACGACGATCAGAAAGCGCATACCCCAAAAAATCAGCCCGCAAGGTCAGCAAAAGAGTAAAATTCTGTACCAGTTCAGCGGCTTCTAGTAATTGATTTAAAAATAATTGACGCTCCTTAATATCTGAGCAAGAAGCGTAAAGTTCTTCAAATTGATCCACCACCAGTAACAGGCGTTTATCCTGGTTCTCTGACAAAATTCGGGATAAAACAGTATGTGCTGCAACTTGTCCCGCTCGCAACCCACAAGCTAATTTTCCGGCATCAATATCTTGTTGCGTCTTTCCCTTGTCTGGTTCACGCAAGCGCACAATTACTGCTGCGAGTTCATCTACAGGATGCGTTTTTGGACGAAAAGATTCGATGAGCCAGTTACCTTGCTGGCGTAAATTAGGAATTAAACCCGCAAACACTACACTGGATTTACCACTACCAGACGCCCCAATCACCGCAATCAATGACTGTTTTTGGACTGTATCTACAAGTTTCTGGGTGAAAATATCCCGCCCAAAGAAAAAACTTTTATCTTCTTCCCGGAAAGGAAATAAACCGCGATAGGGACAAGAAGCAATAGCTTGCTCACGCAACACAGACCATGCATTCACCAACACCTGTGTGGGAATCATAAACCCAACTTTGGCTTCTGGTCGGTTGATGTCTACTGCGACTGCTATTCCTGCTATACCCTGAAGTTCACTATCCCATATCGGCGCACCACTGAAACCAGGCTCTAGTCGATAACCTGGTTGTTTCACATCCTCTAGTTGCACCCAACCTTTAGCTGTGCGTCCACGTAAAACGCCAGTAGCCCAAACACCATCTGGTTGTCCTGCTGGAAAACCCAACACTCGCAAAGGATGTCCCGCCCAATCATCAGATGTAATTAATGGTGCGAGTAAAGCTTTATCTAAGGGAGAATGTTTTAATTCCAATCCTGCAATATCTTCTACTTCCACATCAGGATTTACAGGTAACCAGAAAACAACTTTAGCTTTGAGCAGTTGTTTAGCCGCCACTAAAGGAAAATCCACGGTGATTTCTGCATCTGGCATTTGGGTAGTTTTTCTCGGAAGTCCCAAAGCATCAGCAATTACATGGGCGCAGGTGAGGATATATCTTTGGGATAAGAAGCCAGCACCTATTACTTTGCCACTATTTGAATAAATTCTGACAACAGACAATTCAAGCGGTGCGGTCATCTGATGACTCCCGTTTCCACTTTAGAGTAATTTCATAGTTGACCTCGCCATTTCCAGAAGCGACAACTGCACCTAGTTGAGCGCTGATTTTAATGCCAAACTTAACTTCCACTTCATCTGCTGGCTGGTGGAGGCTGTTCATCTTTGCAATGATTGCATTAGCTACAGGCTTGACGGTTGATAAAGCTGACTCAAAAGTCTGCGTAGCTTTTTCGATCACTTTATCTCCTAAGCTAATGCGATCGTCAATTTGTGCAGGTTCATCTACTTCTATAAGGATGGATTCGCCGCTTTCCAGAGGAAATTCTACTATATGTTTCACAATAAATTTATACCAATTAAAAAAAATGTTACAGATATAACATGCAGAGACGTTGCAATGCAACGTCTCTACATTATTTTGCATTGCAACTCCAGTTTTCACCTTCAGAACTCGGAACTTCGTGCTCGGAACTCGAAACTTCGTGCTCAGAACTCGGAACTTCGTGCTCAGAACTCGGAACTTCGTGCTCAGAACTCGGAATTTTGTGCTCGGAACTCGGAACTTCGTGCTCAGAACTCGGAACTTCGTGCTCAGAACTCGGAACTTCGTGCTCAGAACTCGGAACTTCATGCTCAGAACTCGGAACTTCGTGCTCAGAACTCGGAACTTCATGTTTGGAACTACAAATTTGACGAAATCCATACGCAAAGCAGTGACTTGACTTGAGCGAACTGCCCGCCTAGAAACACTAAGTTTAATCGCACCGATACAGCAGATTTTTCACCACCTTGGCAGGGCTACACTTGTGACTTACTTCGTTAAAAACACTCTATGTGACAGTTTCAAGGGCGTAATGTCGGTTACATGCACAAGCTTGAATATAATGCTACAATCCCCCAAGTGTAAATTAAGGCATTAGCCAAAATCAACTAGACTAAGTACTGTCATAAATTAGAAAAAAAGTAGCAGCCCTCACTGAAATTAGGAATAAATTCAACCATCTCAGGCTGTTTTCACGAAATTCACAAATAGCTCATGCACATTCTGATTTATTCCTATAACTATCATCCAGAGCCGATTGGAATTGCTCCCTTAATGACTGAACTAGCAGAGGGGCTGGTGGAGCGGGGTCATGAAGTGCGGGTGATTACAGGAATGCCCAACTATCCTCAGCGCGAAATTTACGATGGGTATCGGGGTAAGTGGTATGTTACTGAACAAAAAAATGGCGTTACTATTCAGCGAAGTTACTTACGGATTAAGTCTAAACCAAACCTTGTGGATCGGCTACTTCTAGAGTTGAGCTTTGTTTTCGCCAGCTTGCCACAAGCCCTCAAAGGTAAACGACCCGATGTCATTATATTAACAGTCCCACCTTTACTAGTTACAATGCCAGCAACTCTACTTAGCTGGCTATATAACTGTCCAGTAGTGCTAAATGTGCAAGATATCTTACCAGAAGCAGCCGTGCGTGTCGGGCTGCTAAAAAATCAGAAAATGATCCAAGCACTTGCAGTTATAGAGAAATTTGCATATCGGACTGCACACACAATTAGCGTCATTACTGATGGGTTTAGTGAGAATTTAGTGAATAAGGGAGTACCTGTTAATAAAATTGTTTGTATTCCTAATTGGGTGAATGTAAATTTCATCCACCCCTTACCCAAAGAAAACAACTCTTGGAGAACAGCCCATCAACTAAATGGGAAATTTGTGGTACTCTATTCAGGCAATATTGCTTTAACACAAGGTTTAGAAACAGTAATAGAAGCAGCAGTCCGCTTGCGTCAAATCAAAGAAATTGTCTTTGTAATCGTCGGTGAATCAACAGCATTGCAAAGGTTGCAGAAATATTGTCTATTGAATGGTGCAGATAACGTTTTGCTGCTACCGTTGCAACCACGAGACAAACTACCTCAAATGCTCGCAGCAGCCGATGTGGGATTAATTGTGCAAAAGCGTAATGTGATTTCATTCAACATGCCTTCCAAAATACCACTGCTGCTAGCTAGTGGTCGCCCAATTGTCGGTTCAGTTCCCGACACTGGCACTGCTGCTAAAGCAATTAAACTGAGTGGTGGTGGTATAGTTGTTGAGCCAGAATCACCTGATGCTTTAGCAGATGCAGTGCAGGATTTATATACCAATCCGGCTCTAGGGAAGAAGTTAGGCAAAAAAGGAAGACAATTTGCTGTAGAAAACTATTCTTTGGAGCAAGCACTTGATCGATACGAGGGATTATTCTCTCATGTTGTTGGCAACCAAGCATCAACTTTGGGTGTCTTGTCCAAGTTGGATTCTCAGGGATCGGTTGTAGATATTTGAACTGGGGAATGGGGACTGGGGACTGGGGATTGGGGACTGAGGATTGGGGATTAGGTAATATATTGAACTCTTAACCCTTGACCCTTGTACAGACGCGATTAATCGCGTCTGTACTCTTGATCCATCACTCATCGCTCAGCACTTTCCTAACCTATGTGACTACGGCTATAAAAGAGCAGAAGTCCCAATATGCTTTAAATAAAGCTTTTTCAGATTAGAGTAGATTGCCAAAGTCAAAATCTAAAAAATGAGAAAAACAAGATGTCTAATTCTGAGTTCCCTGAATCCCCCGTTCCGATTGAAACAGAACAGTTGGCTATTATTGATTTCAGTCAGCCTCAACAACAAGAGTTACCCCCGGAGCCAGAGAAACCGCCCAAGCCACCTGAAAAGCGGCGTTGGCCTTTGATATTGGGAATCGTCTTGTTGATTACAGGTGTAGGTTTTGGTTGGTGGTTGTGGCATAGCCGTGCTAGTAATGCACGTTCAAGTAATGGGGCTGCTGGTAGTAAACCTATGGGAATTCCTGTAAGATTAGCAACTGTGGAGGCTGGAACTGTACAGGAAAGTTCGGTATTTGTTGGCACATTAGAGGCTCCACGCTCAGTGCAATTAAAACCACAGATTGAAGGACGAGTTACTCGAATTTTCTTTAAAGAGGGCGATCGCGTCAAGCAAGGACAAGTTGTCATAAGTCTGCAAAGTGATGACGCCGCAGCCCAGCTACAACAAAGGAAAGCAGCACTAGAACAAGCTCGGGCAAATCTTGCTGAACTCAAAGCAGGTACACGTCCAGAAGAAATTGCTCAAGCAAGAGCTCAGCTAGCTCAAGCTGAAGCTCGCCTTAAAGATGCTCAAGCAGGCTCACAACCAGCAGAAATTGCTCAGGCTGAAGCTCAAATTGAGTCAGCCAAATCCGATTTGGAATTAGCAAAGTCACGAGCAAAACGCTACGAACAACTAAGAAAAGAGGGTGCAATTTCCCAAGATTCCTTAGAAGGATATACCAGAGAACAGCGCAGCGCGGAAGCTGCGCTTGTCGCAGCTCAAAAACGTTTAGAACAACTGCGTCAAAGTAGAAGTTCTGATGTCAGCGCACTGGGTGCAGCCCTTGAACAACAAAGACAAAACTTAAAGCAACAGGTGAATGGCCCTCGTTCTGAAGAGATTGCTCAGGCGCGATCGCAAGTAAATCAGGCAGCGGCTCAAGTCCAGGCAGCACAAGTCCAACTACAATATACAAATGTCTTTGCTCCTTTTACTGGCACTCTTGGTGACATTCCAGTAAAGGTGGGAGAGTATGTGGCCAAAGGTGATCAACTTACTACACTTACTAAAAACGATTCTTTAGAGTTGAATATATCCATACCGCTCAACGAGTCTAAACGGTTGCGGTTGGGATTACCAGTGCAAATGCTGGATGCTCAAGGCAAACCCACAGCAACGGGTAAGGTGAGTTTCATCTCTCCAGATGCTACTTCCAATTCGCAAACAGTTTTGGCTAAAGCCAACTTTGGCAATTCCAGCAATCAACTGATTAATCGTCAGTCAATAGAAACGAAAGTAATCTGGGAGGAACGTCCTGGAATTTTAATTCCAGTTATCGCAATATCTCGCTTGGGTGGCGAGACGTTTGTATTTGTGGCTCAAACGCCAGAACAGCCAAAACCTGGAGCGCCGTCCTTGGTGGCTCAGCAAAAACGCGTGAAGTTGGGAGCGATTGAAGGGAATAATTATCAAATTCTTGAAGGATTGAAAGCTGGAGAAAAAATTGTGGTTTCAGGTATTCTCAACCTAACTAATGGTGCTCCGATCACGCTTGCGTCTGAAAACAGTAAACAGTAAAGAGTAAACAGTAAACAGTTGGGGGATTTAAACACGCTAGATAGCGCCTGCTACTAATCGGCTTTGGGTTATTAGTTTTCAGTTGTCAGTGAGCGCCTCCTTAGTGGTTTCTCTTAAACTCAATTATGTTTACTGTTTACCGTTTACTGATAACTTTCTAAGTCTTTTGGCGTGAGGCTTCGGCGCGTCTGTTGATTTCCGTCCAGTTGACTACATTCCACCAGTTATTTAAATAGTCAGCACGGCGATTTTGATATCTCAGGTAATAAGCGTGTTCCCATACATCATTACCCATAATTGGAAACAAGCCTTCTGTAATTGGGCTATCTTGATTTGGTGTACTGGTGATTTGCAACTGACCTTGGGGATTACGCACTAACCAAACCCAACCACTACCGAAGCGATCGCCTCCCGCTTGGTTAAACTGTTTCTTAAATGCATCAAAACTACCAAAGCTTTGGTTAATTTCTTGGGCAATGTCTCCTGTTGGTTGTCCACCACCTTGAGGACTCATAATTTGCCAAAAAATCGTATGATTAAGATGACCGCCACCATTGTTACGTACTTTTGTCCGAATATCTTCAGGAACGCTATTTAAATCGCGTAACAAAGATTCCACACTGCTATTTTGCAGTTGCGGATATTTTTTTAAGGCATCGTTGAGGTTATTGACGTAAGCTGCATGATGTTTATCATGATGCAGTTTCATGGTCTCTGCATCAATGGCTTTCTCTAGTGCGTTATAAGCGTAAGGTAATGGCGGTAACTGAGCAGGATTTGCACTGAGTTGGCTATTAAGAACAGCTACGGGACGTGTGTTTGTTACAGGTGCAGTAGTTTGTATAGGAGTTGCTGTAGTGCTTGAAGGCGACTCTGTTACCTGTTGAGATTGACAAGCAAATAGAGTAGATACTAGTAAAATTACTGTGAAAAACCAAACAACAGGTTGCCAGAAAAATGATTTCATCAACTATTCCTAATGAAGAGAGTATTTTTTTATATTACATTTTCTTTAGGCAATTTGTGCCACAATTCTTAAAAGGATTGAGTTGATGATTGTCAAGCAAATTGAACCAAGCAAAGCACTCCAAAAGCCATAACGCAATCTAAAACCAGGTACTAAAGCTGCTGCTAAGCCAAAGATTATGGCATTCAAAATAAAGAAAAATAGTCCTAATGTAATGATAATAAATGGCAAGGTAAACAAGGTAAGAATTGGCAACAGAATAGCATTCAAGATCCCAAAAACTACGGCAGAAATTGCTGCTTTACCAAAGCCGTCTATTTCAATTCCTAAAAATGGCAGTCTAGCAATAATCAAGAAACTAACAGCAGTAACTAACCAGGTAAGGATTAAACCTATCATGATTATTCCTCTCTTTTTAAAGCTATGATTATCTGTTTGATTAGAAATTGCATCTATATATAGATATAGTATTAAAAGTAAATGTGATTCAAAAATGACTATCATTTATTAGGAGTGAAGAAATAGGGATTGGGGGTAATTTTGGATTCACCTCCTTTTGCTGATTACCTTATTTTTACTGCGATCGCTAACTAGCTAATGGTTTTGCAGCTGTGTAGGACACACGATTAAAAAAACCATGCCTCAGATTAATTTTTATGTATAAGTTTTTACGATTTTATGAATAGCTTTCTTCGCTTTCGGAACGCTGTTGTCATCTTGATAATTGTTGTACTCGTGCTTTTAGGATGTCTTATAACTACTGAAATATCGGTGCAAGCTCAATCAACACCAACAGATGCCGTTACAGTAGATGGCCGCAAGTTATTTGAAGTCACTGAAGCAGGACAATTTAGTGCTGAAAATCGTGCTGCTGATGCCAACTTAATTTTAAGAGAAGCAGTTCGTTCTCCTGATTCCGTAAAGGTGGAGATTGTAGAAAGTAATCAATTACCTGTAATTTTGGTGAATAATCGCCACCTACTGACAGTAACACAACAAGACACTCCTACAGGCAGAACAAAAGATGAACAAGCAAAAATCTGGGTGCAACGAATTACTGAAGCAGTTCAGCAAGGTCAAGAAGAACGAAGATTAAGTTATTTTTGGAGAGCAATATTACTAATAGTTTTGTCTGTATTTGGTGCGATCGCTCTCCATTTACTTTTGGGTTGGGTTTGGCGCTATTGGTCACGGCGGTTGGTTCCTAGAGAAGCAAATCATCCCGAAACTGGAGCACAACCCAAAGGAATTGAATTATTTCTACAGTTGACGTTGGTTGTAGTGCGATCGCTTTTATGGATAGGGATAACTATTTATATTACTGACTTATTTCCTTTCACGCGAGAATGGAGTAGGCGCATTGCCAACATTCTTTTGATGAGCTTAACATCACCAGTAATTACTATTGGAGAAAGCTCTTATTCTGTAATCAATATAATTATCTTGATCAGCTTATTTTTCGGAGTTTTGGCTATTGCTGGAACTCTAACTAATCTGTTGCGATCGCGCGTACTACGTATTACCAATGTTAGCCGTGGTGTTCAAGAATCAATTGCAGTTGCTACCCATTACAGTTTGATTTTTATTGGTACAGTTTTATTACTACAAATTTGGGGTTTGGATATCAGTTCCCTCGCAATATTAGCCAGTGTATTTGGTGTGGCGATCGGGTTTGGCTTACAGGGAGTTGCTAAAGAGTTGGTCAGCGGTTTTGTAATTACCTTTGAGCGCGCTATTGCAGTTGGGGACTTTGTAGAAATTGGTGAATTTATAGGAACAGTAGAGCGCTTAAATGCTCGGAGTACCTATATTCGCACTTTAGATGACATAGTAGTGATTGTGCCTAATTCGCGTTTATTAGATACAGAAGTAGTGAATTGGAACCATCAGAGTTCGGCATCTCGTCTAGTATTGCCTGTGCGTGTGGCTTATGAAGTAAATATCAATACTATACGCTCTGCATTATTAAAAGTAGCACGTGAAAATCATGATGTATTAAAAAAACCAACGCCTCTTGTTTGGTTTCAAGGGTATGGGGAGGATTTTTTAAATTTTCAGTTATTAGTTTGGATTTCCAAACCCCGTAAGCAGTTTCAAATTAAGAGCGATTTATATTTTCAGATTGATGAAATACTGCGGCAGGAAAATATTCATATTCCCTTTCCTCAACGCTCTCTAAATTTGCGTTCTGGAAGTTTACCATTGGAACTTTCACCCAAACTAGAAAATTCCTTATCTCAACTTTCCGAAAGTATGATCGCTTTGTTAAAAAGTCAGTTGCAAAAAGATAACTCAAATGGTGCTAATAATCAAGCTGCAAAAACTCAAGATGAAAAATAAAATTTAGAGTAATTTTATCGTTTTTTCATTTGAAAGTCACATCGCGAACTTCTTGATTTGACCGAAAAGTGATATTATCTTTTACTTTATTGCACGAATTAATTGGGTTTATGATCAGAACTTTTGGAACCCCAAAAAACCTTTCTATTTGTTAAAGGGCTATAATCACAACAATTGATTGCTGCTTTTGTAGAAACAGTGGAAGGATTTACTGTACACTGAAGATAATTGTTGTTACTAAAAAAACGACAATTTCTACAGGGAGATTGATGTAAATTATTTAGATTGTTAGTCTGACGATACAGACTGCGCTTATGAAAAATAATTATCCCTGCCATTCCTAATAATACAATAGGAGCGAAAATTAAAGATAAATCGGGAGTTGTTGCTGCACTTATATTATCTCCGCTCGGCTTTTCACCATCAAGCTTTTCTGTACTCAAACTTACTTTAGCTAGGTTTGTTTCACTTAATTTCAAGAAATTAGGATTGATCTCGCCTGGTGTATGCTGTCCTAAAAGTTCTTTCACTGCCATATCATTTACCTCTTGAGCATAAGTACTTACTTGCTGCTATTTTGTTACTTCTTGACAGAAAGTACTTGTAATGGTAGGTATGTTAAAAATTAAAGTTTTAAAACTGTTTATGGCAAAATCACTGATAATGCCATCTAGATTTAATATGTAAAACAAATGTGAGCAAAAAGTGACAGCATTGGGCGAAAACTTCGTCATTGTGGCAATGCGATCGCTTAATAATCCTAACCACACTCCTATTAGTAAAATATGGTTCTACTCCTCATGAGATTGATTTATCCATCTCAAGGTTGATTTGCTACTCATACCCAGTTTTTACAAAAGATTTTTGATTAATGTTTGTAATGTCATCGTTAATCAGAGCAGCAAGTTGAAATGAGGTTGTTAGTACAAATAATAGGCGCGGGGATTGTAATTCTATCGCTCGTAGATATTTACTTAACTGTTTTGTTTCCTCGCCTTGGCAGTAGTTTACTTAGTTTGCCACTAGGTAAAGGAATGTGGCGACTCTTCCGCTTGATTGCACGTATAGTTCCCTTCAAGGACGATAAGCTACTTTCCCATAACGGCCCTACATTAATGATTGCAACAGTTGTAGTATGGGTATGCTTGCTAATCTGCGGATTTGCTTTAATCGTTTGGACTGAGTTGGGTTCAGCTATCCAATCTAGTAGTGGCTGGACTGAGACTAATTTTATCACTGCACTTTACTACAGCGGTTTTTCACTAACAACGCTGGGTACAGGAGATTTAACACCAAATACAGATTTTCATCGACTGCTGATGATTTTGGAAGCAGCAATTGGCTTTTCAATCTTTACTTTGACAATTACTTATCTACTGTCGATTTACAGCGCACTCATCAGACGTAATACCTTTGCTTTAAGCTTACATCACCGTTCTGCTGGTACGGCAGATGCGGCAGAAATCCTAGCAAGACTTGGTGCTAGTGGCGAACTCAGCGGTGTACAGCAAGATATTTCTAACATGGCAAGAGACTTAATTAACTTACTTGAATCGCAACAATCTTACCCAGCGCTACTGTATTTTCGCTTTCAAGAAACTTACTATGCTTTACCACGAATATTACTTTTGGCAATGGATACAGCTACTTTGATGAAAACTGCATTAAACGCTCAAAAGTATCGTTCAATAGTACATTCTACAGCGCTAGCAGAATTGTGGGGTGGCAGTCAACAACTGCTGATTGAATTATCTAGCTTTCTTGTACCCAAGAGTCGTTCAAAGATTAATGAATCATTAGAACAAGTGTGGCGAAAGCGGTATTATCAGGCGGTAAAAAAATTTAGAGATGAGGGAATAGAGACAGTAACCGATTTAGAAGCTGGCGCTTCTTTATATATTTCTCTGCGTCGAAAATGGAACCCTGGCTTAGTTGGGCTTACTAATTATATGGGGTATAAGTGGAGTGAAATAGCTCCCCATGAAATATAATTTTTGCGCGATAAGTAGGTAGGCATAATTAACATAAAATAAAATCCTAGTTCGTAGTGAGTGATTTATCACTCAAAACAAGGATTATCAGGACTAAAGTCCTTACCCTTTGGGTTCGTTAGTCGCTCATGGGGGAAACCCCCAAGACCGCGCTAACTCACTACAAGCTTTAATTTATTTACACTTAGCTACTTAGTTAAGAAAAGTTAGTAGAATTGCGCCAAGGTTGCCAAGCTTGCTGTTTAACATTTACCTCACCACTAATAACAGAAGCATCCCAACGAGTAATATCGCCTTCACGCCAAAACTGCAAATCAACAAGTGCATTGTTAATTTCAACCTGACGCAGGGTAATATTAGGCAACCATTCTGGTAAATGTGGATCAACAAAAAGCTGCCCATTGGGAGCATCTGCTTGTAAACCCAGCAACGCTTGCAAAAGCTGAAAAACGGATGCAGCCGCCCAACCTTGGGGTACATTCGCTTCTAGATAAGGGACTGGAAATGCTCCTGGTTCTTGCTCAATACCAGCATAGAGTTCTGGTAGACGGTAGCTTGCAAAATATTTAGCTGCATCAAAAATTCCGTTTGCAATCTGTGCTACTTCTTTAGCAAAACCATAACGTTTAAATCCCATCGCAATCATACCATTATCGTGGGGCCAGACTGAACCCAAGTGATAAGAAAAGGGATTATATGCAGGGTTTTGGGTAGATATTGTGCGAATTCCCCAACCACTCCACATATCTGCTTGCAGAAGTCTTTTGACCACACGCGCTGCACGTTCAGGACTAACTATCCCACTCCAAAGACAATGACCTGGATTGGAGGCAACAGTACGAACGGGTTGTTTTTCAGAGTCGAGGGCTAAAGCATAAAAGCCTAAATCTTCACACCAAAACTGCTTTTCAAATTTTGCTTGCAGTTCGGTGGCTTTGGTGCGTAGTTCACTAGCGTAATTGCTTTCTCCTAAAAAATTAAAAGCTTCTGCCATTCGCATATATGCATCAAAAGCGTAGCCTTGAAGTTCGCACAATGCTTTAGGAGGATTTACTTGACTACCATCAGGATAGACGATCGCATCACCCGAATCTTTCCAACTTTGATTATCTAGTCCATCTTTGGAACGTTTTTGGTATTCTTGAAAGCGATCGCTATTTAAATCACCATACTGTTCAATCCATTGCAAGCAACTCAAAGCGACATCCCGATAGTCTCGCAACAGTGAGTCATCTCCTAGCCATTTCCAAGCTTCATGCAAGGCAATCAAAAACAAAGGCGCGGTATCAGCAGCACCATAGTAGGGAGTGTGCGGTATCTTATGAAAATACGCCAGTTCCCCCATACGAATCTCGTGCAAAATCTTGCCTGGTTCAGCATCCCGCCAATCATCCCACTCTTGTGCTTGAAATTGTGCCAATTTTTGCAACGTACCCTTGACAAAACCAGGATGCACAATCATATTTTGCAAGCTAATAATCAAACTATCCCGACCAAATAAAGTAACAAATTTAGGTACACCGGCCGCAGGTATCCAAGTATCCTCGGTAAATTGATAATCATACAGTCGCAATGCGCCCAAATCTTCTATTGATTGGCGGTAAAGTCGATTAATATCTTCATTAGCAGAGGTAACATCAGTAACTTTATTTCGCCATAGTTGTTGAACTTGGCCTAATCTTGTCTTAATGGCTTCTTGATAAGACAAGTCTAATGGTTTGCGGACGTGTTTATTATCTGCCAAAGTATAAAGGCAACAAGTATCCCAAGTAGCACCAGGTTCTAAGGTAACTTCAAAAATAATCCGCCCATTGCCGTAATGAGCTTGCACAGGACAACTGGCTAAGCGATAACTCAGACAGCGGAAAAAATCACTGTTAGTGTAGGTAGTCACTAGTTCACTTTTCTCTTTATGCCATTGCGTTTCGATATATCCACGGCGCACAATGTTTTGAGCCGATACCTCAAAAATGTCACCAAAGTCTGAACGCAGAGCAATTTCCAGATTGAAATGAACCTTTTTAAGTCCGTAATTAGTCAATTGCAACTCTTCACGGATACCCTCACTAGCAACCCGACTAATTATTAGTGACAGAGTACCTTTGGTATATAACCCATCATCAGTTTTAAATTCTGGGTTGATGAGATAAATTCGAGCGGCATAATAAGCAGTTGTTGCAGAGGTAACACGTATCCAACTTTTACCATTTATGTAACAAGCATAGTAACTCAAAAACCGAGTATCGTCTGAAAAAATGCCTTGCTGAGTTTCAGGATTAATATTGCCACTTAAGTCAGATACCATAAAGGTTCTGCCGTGATTAATTGTTAAGTTTGGGGGCCCAACATTTATTCTCATGATTTGTTTGTTTGATGATATTTGAAAAGGAAAATATAAAAATAAGTGAACAGTAATCTCTAAAGTTGCGATTGCAAAAACAAAACTAAACGTCCAACAATTCGCTGCCACAAGGGTCGAGTCCGCCAGTCTGCCATACTCACTAGTTTGCTGCGCTCAAAGCCAGTGTGGAAAAGCTGCTCGATATGTTGTACCATCTGCGACTCAGCTGTAGAAATATCCAGTTCATCATTATGAAAGAAACTACGTGGGTCGAAGTTAGCACTACCAGTACTCACCCATTTATCATCAACTAGCAAACACTTAGCGTGCAGCATACTTGGTTGATGCTCATAAATTTTGATTCCTGCTGGCAATAAGTAGCCGTAAAGTTCAACAGAGGCGTAATAAACCAATTTTTTATCGTTGTGTGGCCCGCAAGTCAGGATATGCACGTCTATTCCCCTTTTTTTAGCTGTGATTAGAGCTTGGCGCGATTGATGGTCTGGCAAAAAGTAAGGACTAGCAATCCAAACTCGCTCTTGGGCTGCAAAGATAGCCGTAGTAAACAAAGCTCTGATGGAAGAAGAGAGATTAGAAGGGGCGTCACCCAAAGTTACCAGAATCATTTGGTCAACTGGTGGAGCAGGACAAAAGTTTTCTGCACCCAAGTCTACTGTGCTGCGAGCAGATGCCCAATGCTGCATGAACATTCCTTCTAGAACAGATACCACAGCACCTTTTAAGCAGAACTCAAAGTCAAACCAGGGAGCCTTGTCGCCAAACTTATCCTGACCATCCCAAAAATCAGAAATCCCAGCACCACCAATCAAAGCAACTTTTCCATCAATTAGTAGTAACTTTCGGTGGGTGCGTCCAGCATAATCAAACGGAGCTTTCCAAATAAAAGGTTTAAAGAAGCGAACATCTACACCAGCTGCTTTTAATCGTTTCCAATACTTCTGGGGTAATTTTTTTGTACTGTAATCATCTACAAGCAGTTGCACTTCAACCCCAGCAGCAGCTCGTTCAGCAAATGCAGCTGCAAACTCATTAGCACGGCGTTCTGGAGTCATGAAAAATGTTTCAAAGTGAATAGAGCGCTGGGCGCTGCGAATTGCCTCTAAGCGTGCTGATTGAATTTCCTTAGCTTCAAACCAAAAGCTGATGACGCAACCAGTTGTATTCAAAGAATTAGATAAACTACCTAAAGCTATAGCAAAATGGCGTTCATGAGGGTTGGGAACATTGATGGCTCTATAATCAATGTAATCGCGGAAAGCTCCTCGAAGATAAAAGACAACTATTAGGCTAAACCCAATAATTAAGGCGATGTCTACGACGGGCTACGCCTACACACCGAGCCACGCCAAAATAGTAATGAGTAGCTCCATTGGTAAATATCATTGGCTACTTGTATTACTTTTAATAGTTTTGTGCCACTAGGTAAGCCTTTATAAAGCTGACAAATAAGTGACACAAACTCTAACTGAGAAATCTCAAGTCAGAAAAAAGTTTTGTTAAGGCGTAGCCGGGGTTACAGTTGGAGTCGCGGCTGGTGGCACTGCTGGTGGTGCTCCTGTTGGTGTTGCTGCTGGTGGTACTGTTGGGGTTTGTGCAGCAGGTTCACATGCTCCTATAAGTAGGCTAAGTCCAATAGATGAAGCGAGAAAACAGAATTTTCCGTTCATAAATCCTCCTTTGAGAATGAAAAGTAAAAAACTAGAATATCAGTCTATTTGGACATAGGCAATGGATATATAAACACTTACTTGATCGTGAGGGATTTAGTAAATCTTTACATCCGTCATTGGTAGCACATAATTTTCAGCTTAATAGTTGAGTTGCAACAATTGATTACTCATTAGAAATGTTTAAAACTAAGCTTGCAAAACTGTTTGCCGTTCTTCTACGAGTGCTGGAAGAACCTGCTCACCAAAGACTTGAATAAACCTCTGCTGTTCTTTGTTGACGTTGTGCAGATAAATTTCCGTAAAACCTAATTTTACATATTGTTGCTACCATTCAATATGCCGTTGGAGATCAGCGGAAATCCGCACATATTCATACATATCTTTTGGCTTCACAAATTGTACCATTGCATCAAACTGCTGGGAACTGCGGAGGTCTGTTGAAAAATATTCGTACGCCACTGTTCATAAGCACCTCTCAAAGCTATTTCTTCATCTTCAGCGTAAGAAAGTTGTACCTTTAGGTACATAGGCTTACTTTTGCCGAATGATAAATATCAGACTCTTCTACGTGATGGTTGACGTTGTGGCTTACTGAATGCTGTGATATTTTCTACAAACTGTAAGGTACTGTTAACAACGCGATCGCCAGCCGTTTGGCGCGTTGAATCTTGCAGATTACGTAACCCATGTAAATCAAGGAAGCTAAATCCTACCTTGGAGAAAAACGGAAGTAAGCAAAACAAAAACGTATCTATAGTTTGATTTATCCAACCAAAACCACTAGGGCCAATAATCCAGACAGTTGGGTAGCCAATCCAAAGCACCGTAAAATAGGTAACAAGTTTATCGTATAAGTTTGATAATTCCGTCCCTTGAGTTCTAGTCTTGGCGCGTAATGGCCCCCAAATCCCCCAGAGAACGATTACAAAGGCGAAAACCCCGCAGATATACCACAAATATCTGATCCAATTCCGTTCGGATAAATCTGCAATTAATCCAGTGGTAATCACAACCACCTGAGTACTCATCAAAAAGCCAATGAGTGTCCAATCTTTTTTAATAAACTGCATTGCTGTCCAAGATAGAGCTAGCAATAATAAAGGTGTGGTGACAATCCAATCAACATAACGAGCATAGTGTGCAATTTGCCCCGCAGTTTCAACTTTACCCTGCCCTATAGCCATTGCCATGTAAGCTAGTCCTGACCAAATCGGGATGAACATCGCAACTAGATATTCGTATTGCGGAACACCGCGCGGATTGCGACTAAGTGACCAGAAATGCAACGCACCTATTGCCATTCCAGCAACATAAATCCAGTGAAAAATAACCTGTAAATCCATAAGGCTATCTCAGTAAAGTGGTTTTTAGAACTGAGGCAAAATCTCAGTTTAATGCAATTACCTTCTGAGCATGACAAGCAAATGTGACTCGAAAGTGACGAATCATTTTAAACTTAGTAAACATAAAATTTAAAAATTATAAAAAGGCGTCGGGAAAACCCATTCCTTCTCGGTAGGTGATGAAAGACGCCCCAACACAGTTGACAGTTGACGGTTAACAGTTAACAGTCTTTCGTGTTATCTCATCAGCTTTTAGGGGTGGGATGAACTTAATTTCCTATTTTGGTTTTAGTCTATTGTCACTTTATACTCACATTTAAAGTGTAGCTTGAAAATAGGCAAGTATTTTGAGTCTCTCAATTTACCAGACTCTACTTATAAATTTATATGAAAACTTACTTTAGTATATGCCAGTACAAAAATACCACACCCTTTTTTGGTTTTGGTTAAAAATTACTTTATCAGCATTCTTATTGTTGAGTGCGATCGCTTTACTGCTGCTTGTATTGTTCACTATTCTTAAAGTACCTTCTTTTGTAATTGGCAATGACACATTTTGGTTATTGCGTTGGCGCTATGAACCAGATGCTAGTTATATAATTGCCTTCAATCCTTTGTTTTTACTTATCATAGCGGCTGCTATTGGTTTTATCGGACTTTGGCTAAAACAAAAGCCCAAGCGGCACAGGAGAAAGACAAGATGAAACTAGGGCAATGCTTGGGGTTACTGGCACTATTTTTTTCGCTCTACATTATTTGGCAAATTCGGCAGTTAGTGTTGCTGTTATTTACTGCTGTAGTGCTGGCGGTGGCGATTAATCAGCTAGTTCTGCGATTTCAGCAGTCTGGAATCAAACGGATTTGGGCTGTTTGGTTGAGTTTGGGTATTATCGTGACACTGCTAGTTGGTGTTTTCTTGTTGATTGTGCCGCCATTTATTCAGCAGTTTCAGGAATTGGTAGTGCTTTTACCAACTGGAGTTGATCAAATTCAACGAGGTATCAACTGGTTAGAGGAACGCATTCCACAAATCTATTTACCCGAAATTCCTGACATCAATGGTCTAATTGAACAAATACAGCCCTGGATTACAAATTTATTACAACAGGCGATCGCTCTATTTTCTACTTCTATAACTGCAATCTTAGAATTTCTACTAGTTATAGTTCTAACTTTAATGCTACTTGTTAATCCGCAGCCCTACCGTAGGGCTTTTGTACGCGTCTTCCCTGCCTTCTACCGTTCTAGAGTTGAGGAAATTCTCTCTCGTTGCGCGGAAGGTTTGGGCGCTTGGACAATCGGCGCTTTGATTGAAATGGTATTTATTGGTGTTCTCTGCGGACTTGGATTATGGATTTTACAAGTACCACTTGTACTAGCTCATGCAGTCTTAGCAGGATTACTCAACTTTATTCCCAATATTGGCCCAACTTTGAGTGTGGTGTTGCCAATGGCAATAGCTTTTCTTGATGCACCTTGGAAAGCTGGGGCTGTAATAATTTTATATATCATAATTCAAAATATTGAAAGCTACTGGCTGACCCCAACCGTGATGGCAAAACAGGTAGCGCTATTACCTGCGATGACACTAACGGCGCAAATTGTCTTCGTTACCCTTTTTGGAGCTTTGGGATTGCTGATGGCGATACCGTTGGCGGTAATTGCCAAGATTTGGCTACAAGAAGTGTTATTTAAAGATATTTTAGATAAGTGGCAGCAAGTTCCTTCATCAGGTTCTTACTAACCAAAATTGTCTAGATAAATTAGCGAATAATGGGGTAGGAAGGCTTTGTGATAGATAAATTGCAAAACCGCTTTCGGAATTTTAGAAGAAAAGTGGCTGAGCCTGCCAAAATCCAACAGCTAGAAACAGAGTTGTTATCAGAATCAATGTTAGACTCATCCTACCTAGTTTTGATTTTTGGCTCCTGTGCCATAGCTACTTTTGGTTTATTGTCCAACAGTAGTGCAGTAATCATCGGCGCTATGATCATTGCACCTCTGATGCTGCCAATTCGAGCTTTCGCTTTTGGTGCTTTGCAAGGAAATGTTCCCTTATTTCGCCAAGGAATAATTTCTGTAGTAGTAGGAACAATTGCTGCAATAGCGATCGCCTACAGTTTAGGATTGTTTACACGTATTCCCAGCTTTGGTAGTGAGATACTAGCGCGTTCAGAACCAACACTATTAGATTTGGGCATAGCCGTAGCAGCTGGAAGTATCAGCGGCTACGCTAAAGTTGAGCCAAAAATTTCTGGAAGTTTGGCCGGAACTGCAATTGCCGTTGCACTTATGCCTCCCGTTTGTGTGATTGGTTTAGGGTTGTCACAGGCAAATTTCTCACTCAGTTTTGGAGCAACCCTACTTTACCTAACTAACCTGCTAGGCATCACTCTTTCCTGTATGCTCACATTTCTGATAGCAGGTTACACATCCATGCGTCGAGCACGAAAACCTCTGACTTGGACTTTAGCTTTAACCGCAATTCTGCTTATTCCTTTGGGTGTAAGCTTCTTCCGACTTGTACGGCAATCCCAGCTAGAAATCAGCGTTAGACGAGCATTATTAAACAAAACTGTTACTTTTCAAAGATTAGAGTTACTTACAAATGAAACAAATTGGCTAGTTAATCCACCACAAATCCGTCTCAATGTGCGGGCGAAAGAACCTGTAACTCCTCGGCAAGTGCAGTTATTGGAGGAATTTATTGAGCGGGAAATGGGACAAGCTTTCACTTTAATTTTCCAAGTTGGTGAAGTGGAAGAAGTGCGGCGATCTTCAGTAAACAGTAAACAGTAAACAGTAAACGTGGAAGAAGTGCGGCGAGAAAAGTAGCAGGGGTGCAGATCTTCAGTAAATAGTAAACGTGGAAGAAGTGCGGCGAAAGAAGTAGCAGGGGTGCAGGGTGTAGAGACGTTGCAATGCAATGTCTCTACAATGGTCTACCTGTCACATTATTTTTTTAAATTGGTATTAGATTTACTGGAATTTATATTGTAGTATTTGTAGTATCAGGCAATGAATTGATAGCACTACTTGAACTATGAACCAGTATCACTTCAAACAGTCATTCTCTGCTGACCCCACTTTAAGCGATAAGCTTTTTGACTTGGTAGAAGATACATTTCCCGGACTCAGCAGTCTGGCAGAATGTGGGAGAAAACTAGGTGCATCCTGGGAAACAGCTTCGACACCGTTTATTCGGTTTCATGATGATGTAGCCATTACCCATGTAGGAGTGTTAGAAATTCCTATGCACATTATGGGACAAAGGGTTACTGCTGGAGGAGTCCATGCAGTAGCTACCCGTGCAGAATTTCGCAGGAGAGGCTATTACCGTCAAGTGATGGAGGAAGTACTGGAATATTGCGACCAACTTTATGAAACACTAGTACTGACGACACCACAACCAGAGTTTTACTTACCTTTTGGCTTTCGCATTGTTGAAGAACAAATTTTTAAACTCCAGTGTGACTGCACAGGTGATACTGATGGCTTAAGAATCCTGAATTTTGCAGATATTAAAGATTTCACATTGCTGCACAGACTTTTAGAAACACGCACACCTGTATCTAATGTAGTTGGGGTAGTAAAGGAAAAACCTGTATTCTGCGTCAATGAAGGAAGCCGTTCTTTATATTATGTGGAAGATTTGGATTTAATTGCTTGCATGGAGATAGAAGATTGCAGACTTCATCTTTTTGATCTAGTTGCAACGCAGATATGCTCTTTAAAGGAGATTCTGGCTAGGATACCTCAACACATTGAAGAGGTAGTAATCTACTTTAGTCCTGAACGTCTCGATGTCAAAGATGTGCAATCATTCCCTCATAAATTGGATGAAACTGTGCTGATGGTTCGCGGTACATTTGCAGCGGAGGGGGAGAAATTTATGCTGCCGCGTTCTGCGAGATGTTGAAAGAATGGGGATTGGGGACTGGGGACTGGGGACTGGGGACTGGGGAACTCGGGGCCCCCTCTGGGGATAAGGGGCAATGGGGACTGGGGATTGAGGATTGAGAAAGAGAATTACTCTTTTGCTCCTCTGCGTCTCTGCGTCCACCGAAGTTCAGAACGCTATGCGGGTCTTATTGCCCAACCGTTCTAAAAGAACGGTTGCCTTGTGTCCAAAGGATACAAGGGAGAGGCGCAAGGCTTTGCGCCTCTCGGCAGTGATACAGACCATCGGCGGAAGCCGCCGCTCCAACTTCTCTCTGCGTGAGATAAATTATCCCACATTTATGCAAAGCCGAGAATCACAGCATAATTAAACCTAGTCGCACACCTACAGCAACAGCTTCAGTACGGGTGGAGACACCGAGCTTTTGAAAAATCGATGAAAGATGAAATTTAACTGTATGCTCAGAGATGTGTAAACGTTTGGCGATCGCTTTATTTCCCAACCCAGAACCGAGCATTCCTAAAACCTCGATTTCCCGTGGTGTCAAGGTTTGCACAGGATTTATCACTACTTTTTCTCGCACAGAAAGCAACTCTAAAAAATCTGGGTGTAGCACCACTAGACCAAAAGCGATCGCCTCAACAGCAGCGACAATTTCCGACTCTGTACTAGTGCTGGGTAATATACCCCGGACACCAGAACGTAAAGCCATTTCCAAGTCGATGCTGTCAAGTTCCTCAACAATTACCATAATTCTCAAGGGGTATTGCTCCTCTTGAATCAGCAGCAATTTTTCCCACACCAATTGTTGAGGATTCCCCCTCAAATCTAGTAGCACTACATCAAGTTGCAATTGCCCAACTTCCCTTGCTAGTACATCCAAATCGGATGCACTTCCCACAACCGTCAGCGTGGGATTGCTAGTCACCACTGCTGATAACCCTGCCCGCACCACGGGGGAAGTAGCAACTACCATGACTCGGATCATGTCGCCTCCACAGGATTCCCACTCTGCACCGCAACATACACAACAAATTGCTGTCCACCGCGCAGTACTTGTAGAGGAAGTGATTGGTTATTGTTGCTTTGATGGAGATATTTAGCTAAGTCGTTGGGGTTAGTAAACAAACGCCCTGCAACTCCAATTAACACATCACCAATTTGGACTCCAGCGGTTTCTGCTACACCACCAGGTAAAATTGATAACACTAGTAAACCCAAAGCGCGTCTGTCTAAAAGCACAGGTTGTAGTGTTACCCCCAGTTGTGGGCGAGTATTACCGCTCAAAAAACGGTCTACAGTGTTGCTAGGAACTGCAACAGCTAAACCATGAGCAATCATGGTGTTAATGCCCACGACTCGACCGAGACAGTCAGCAAGCGGCCCCCCAGAATTACCAGGATACAACCGCAGATCTGCCATAACTGTCCGCGAATTATTAGTACAAATAATTCCGGTAGTTACAGCACCACTGTCTGCAAAGGGATTACCTACTGCTAAGACTAATTCGCCGACTCGTAGCGCTTCAGAATTACCAATTTTTGCAGCAGTTAAGTCAGTGGCAGCAATTTTTAGGGCTGCTAAATCTTGTTGTGGGTTAAAGTGTGTACGTAGTGCATCAAATTTTCGTCCATCGGATAATTCCACAGTTGCGCTGTTGCTGGTTGCCACGTGGGCATTTGTGATAATTACTCCGTCAGATTGCCAGATTACACCGGAACCGATTCCTAGAGAACCGCTGTTGATTTTGACGGTGCTATGGCGTAGCTTGGTAGCTACTGCTGTTAATTCGGCGGCTATGTTGGTAAATATTGTGTTTGCCATGTTATGCGGTTTTTTTGCTGGCATGGGTATTTTTTGTCTCACGCACAGAGAAGTCGGAGCGGCGGCTTCCGCCGATGGTCTGTATCACTGCCGAGAGGCGCAAAGCCTTGCGCCTCTCCCTTGTGTCCTTTGGACACAAGGCAACCGTTCTTTTAGAACGGTTGGGCAATAAGACCCGCATAGCGTTCTGAACTTCGGTGGACGCAGAGGCGCACAGAGGAGTCTAGTTTTAAGGCTTGAGGTGTTCTGATCTCGAAGTTTCGTGTTCTGATCTCGAAGTTTCGTGTTCTGATCTCGAAGTTTCGTGTTCTGATCTCAAAGTTTCGTGTTCTGATCTCGAAGTTTCGTGTTCTAATCTCGAAGTTTCGTGTTCTGATCTCGAAGTTCTGTGTTCTGATCTCGAAGTTCCGTGCTTTGATCTCGGAGTTCCGTATTCAGAAGCTCAACGTTCGAGTAAAAAGGCCGAAGTTCTAAATTACGAATTACGAATTACGAATTACGAATTACAATGGTCGTTCGCCAATTGCGATCGCTAACTCAACTAACACTCCACCTCGTACAACTTGGACTTTGACGGTTTGACCAATGCGATCGCCACTATTAAGAAGTGCTAGCACATCACCAGTATCACTTAGTGTAACACCATCAAATGTTACTAGTACATCCCCAAGCAACACACCAGCGTTATCAGCGGGGCCGGAGGGTTCGACGTTAACGACAATTACTCCGCTAGCAGAAGTTAAATTGAGAGCAGTTTTGAGATTTTTTGGTAAGCGTACAGGTTGCATACCTACACCCAAGTAGCCCTTGGAAATACGTCCTTTTGCTACCAATTGGTCAACGATGCGATCAATTGTAGCAACGGGAATAGTCAGAGCAGTACCGCGCCGTCCTGATGTATTCATGCCTACTACATAACCAGCAGCATCTACGAGGGGCCCACCTGCAAAGCCAGAGTAAAGGGTGATGTCTGGGCGAATTAACTGGTCAATATTACCACCGCTCATGCTCCGCCAAGCACCACTAACTACGCTTACCGCACCCATCGCCGCTCGCAAGTCACCTTCGCTACTTCTTGCTAGTCCTAGTACCAGATGACCAACTTTGAGCGTTTTAGTATCGCCAATTTTAGCCACGGGGATTTCTACATCTTGGAGTTTGAAGACAGCTATATCGGTGCTAGAGTCATGACCGATGGGTGTGACGGGTACAGTGCGCCCATCTGATAGGGTAATGGTGATTTCGTCATAGCGCTGAAGCGACTCATCAGAGGTAACAATGATCCCATTGCACCAATGAATGCCACTTGGGGAAACACGTCTACCCGCATTCACAGCAACCACAGCAGTCCCAGCTTGCTCTACAGTGTCAGCTAAACTATTAGACAGATCCAGTAATGAAGACATAAGATTTCTTGGCAAACGTTCTTAGATGCTCATATCTTGCCGTTTTCTCCTTACAGTTGACATCAGAAAAATGGGCAGAATTCACCCTGGAAAAATAGCTAGGAAAGGCAGCAGGGGGAGCAGGGGGAGCAGGGGGAGTAGGGGGAGTAGGGGGAGCAAAAGAATAATTCTCTTTCCCATTCCCCATTCCCCAATCCCCATTCCCCAGCCTATTTGAATTGCCGTTGAATAGCTGTAAATCCTGCGGAGAATAACGCTGCAATTACACTTGCCATAATTACAAGAACTACACAAGCGCCTAAAGCTCCCAAAACTATCACTACCCCATCTTGCTCAATCATGCCTAGACTAATTACAACTATGGCAACAGCAGGCGGTAGATTACCAAAAGGTATCGGTAGTGCAATGACAATAGCAAGGATGAGAAACAATAATCCTAGGATGCGTTGCGCTAGAGGTGAAGCGACAAATTTCCAGCGGGGACGAACTATACTCTCGAATTTTTCTAGGATTAACAGAATTTTATTTATCAGTTTCTCAAAATCTTTGCGTTTCAACGAGCGATTAGCTATCCAACTTGGTAGCCGAGGTTTGGTAAAACCTAAGAGCAACTGTATTGAAACTATCATTAAAGGTAGACCGATAATTGCAGAAACTCCAGCGATAGGTAGTGGTAAAGCTTCTGGTAATGCACAAAAAAGCAAGACAGGAGCAAAAGCGCGATCGGCCATATCATCTAATAAATCTCTGAAGTATAGACGCTCTCCTGAATGGCGTTCTAAGAAGTCTCGCAGTAATTTGGAGGTCTGCAATTCTTGTTTTGACATGCTTTAATGGTCTGTATTGAAAAAGGTGCGATCGCTATTAAGGATTAAGAACAGAGTCAACTACTGAATTCTATATCCTGCGTTAAGGCTTCAATCCCAGCCCATAGTAAGACTTTTGATTCTCTTCCACTCC
Organism: Komarekiella delphini-convector SJRDD-AB1; assembly: GCF_014831675.1. Taxonomy (GTDB): domain Bacteria; phylum Cyanobacteriota; class Cyanobacteriia; order Cyanobacteriales; family Nostocaceae; genus Komarekiella. The sequence goes on from NZ_VJXY01000005.1 coordinate 186,305, forward strand.
ATTCCAGGGAGTAAAAAGTCACTGTAAGCAAAAAATAGCCAGTACACGACGGCATAAATAAACCACCCATTCCCCATTCCCCATGCCCTTGTAAGCGAAGTTTTCTATATCAGCTTCTCTTCAATTATTTCCTTAAATAGCTCGTCTAATAATTCGCCTGCTAGCTCTAAAGAAGTCAACACTCGATAAGCCAAACGTGCTATTTCAGGAGATGGAAATTCTATATCAGGAACCATAATTACACACATCCCAGCCGTAAAAGCAGCTTTTACTCCTACAGATGAATCTTCAAAAACCATACACTGCAAAGGAACAACATTAATTCTGCGACTAACTTCTAGAAAAATATCTGGAGCTGGCTTGCCCTCGGCAACATCTTCACTCGTTACAATAGTCGTGAAATATTGCTGAATACCTGCGTTGGTTAAACGTCGGATTGTTCTAATTCGAGATGTCCCAGTTGCCAATGCAATAGTTACTCCTAGGTTATTTAGTTTGTTGAGTACATCTAATACACCGGCTTTTACTGGCAGACCTTCTTGCATTTCTCGTTCATCGCCAATTTTAATCCGTTGTGCTGTCACTGACGCAAAAGGAAAGCTTTCACCATATCTTTTTTTTAGTATTTTTTCCCGCCATGATAAGTCTCGACCAACAAACTCATCATAAAAGTTGTCACTCATGACATAGCCATGATTTTCTAGGGCCTGCTTCCAAGCCCATCGAGCAATACTTTCCGTATCAAAAAGCAGACCATCCATGTCAAAAATTACGGCTCGGAAACTTGGTGACACATTAAGTCCTTTGATTACAGCTTGACAATATCGAACTATGTAATTATGCCCTTCTTGGTAGTCTGAAACTTAATTAGCTTAATAATTGTCAGTGAAACCCAACAAAGGTTTAAAAACGTTAAATTGATAAATAAAACCCGAAACCCTGTAGAGACGTTACATGTAACGTCTCTATATGTGATTCTTTAATTTGCGTACCTAGTGACATCAATCATCAAACTTCCTCTAACTGAAATGAGGAAAATAGAGCATAGCTTTTAAAATAAGAACAGGCTAACTAAAAATATGGTAAATATCCAAAAATCTGCCCTTAACTCCAAATCTGGAGAAATCAATCTGTTAACTCCATCTAGTAAATTACCTTTGTATGGCAAAAGGATTTTAGTTACAGCCCCAAGAAACTATGCTGCTAGATTCTCTGAACAAATCATTAAAAAAGGTGGACTTCCGGTGATCATGCCAACTATCGAAACCTGCCATCTATTAAACTACATTGAGTTAGATACTGCTCTCAAAAAAATAGATGCATTCGACTGGATTCTCTTTACTAGTAGAAACGGCATTACTGCATTTTTTGACCGGATGAATGATTTACAGATTTCCACGTCTGTGCTACAAAATTGTCAATTGTGTGCTTTAGGAAAAGACTCAGAAAGCTTATTATCTTTTTGTGGCCAGGTGGATTTGATACCGACAGAATCTAGTCCAGCCGGAATTGTGACAGAACTAGCAAAAATTCCTCAAATTAATCAGAAACAAGTGCTAATACCTGCTCCTGAAGTTGTTGGTTTGCCTGAGCCTAATGTCATACCGAACTTAATTTCAGAATTGCAGAAATTGGGTATACAAGCAACTCGCGTACCCACATATATTACGCAGAGTTTAGACAAAAATATATATAGTGTTGAATTAAACCTAATTCGTCAAGGAATGATAGATGTAATTGCTTTTAGTAGCACGGCAGAAGTGGAAAGTTTTTTGACAATGATCAACTCACAAAATGATTATGAACATTGTGTTGTTGCTTGTTTTGGCCCTTATACAACTGCCAATGCCCAAAAGTTAGGTGTAAATGTTTCTATCGTTTCAAAAGATTATAGTTCATTTGAGGGATTTGCTGAAGCGATCGCGGAATTTTTCACTCTGGCTTCCAGATAAAAAAGCCAGATTATGGTAGTTTTCAATCAGATATCTCTGTGCCCGTATAATCTGATCTTATCTGAAAAACATGAAGTAAGGAACAAAAATGGAATTTGATTTTACAACCACTCTTGGGCTAGTAGCAGGAGTACTGACTACTATCGCCTATGTGCCTCAACTCATTAAAACTTGGCAGTCAAAGTCAGCCCATGACCTTTCTTGGAGTATGTTAATTATTCTGTGTACAGGTATTATTTTATGGTTAGTTTATGGTACTTCTGTTCATGATGTACCCATTATTGCGGCTAATGTCGTCACTTTAGTTCTGGCTACTGTGATTTTGGTGCTGAAGATCAAGTACAGGTAAACTATCTCTACTAACCGTTTCTGAATGTGGAGCAGTAAAGTCTAGACTAGTAGCACGTAAACCCGTAGTATCGAAAATGGAGTTTATGTAAGAGCGGGATTGTTGCATGGCAACTTATAAGGTCAGATTATTTAACAAAGCTGAAGGGATAGATGAAACAATTGAAGTTGCTGACGATGAGTACATTCTAGACGCTGCCGAAGAACAAGGTTTAGACTTACCCTACTCGTGTCGTTCTGGTTCTTGTTCTAGCTGCAACGGTAAGCTAATTTCAGGTTCAGTTGATCAGTCAGATCAAAACTTCTTAGATGACGATCAAATTGCCGACGGAAATGTCCTAACCTGTTATGCCTATCCCACTTCAGACTGCACCATCGAAACCCATCGAGAGGATGCGCTAAACTAACAAGTCTGTACAAGCGTAATAATTCTCACTAAAAAGCGCTCTCCTTTTGGAGAGCGCTGTTAATTTAGTTCAACGGCATTGATTACATATCAAAGTGCAAATTAGCCAGCTGATGCCAAATTAACTTTGACAACCTTGTTCTTTTCTTCTTCAGCTTTAGGTAGCGTTAGATTCAAGATGCCATCTTTATATTCTGCGGTGACATTGGTATTTTGAATCCGCACAGATAAAGGAATTACACGTTGGAATTTACCATAGTGAAATTCGCTCTTGATTACACCTTTATCTTCAGTTTTAGCTTCAGACTTCCGCTCACCACTCAGGTATACGGCATTTTGTGTAACTTGTAAATCCAGGTCTTTGGCTTCAATTCCTGGAAGTTCTAGTTTCAGATGAATTGCGTCTTCAGTCTCTTTTAACTCAGCAGCGGGAACTCTGGAGAAGCCTCTTTCAACAAATGCGGATGGTAAGGTATCTTCATCAAATAAGCGATTGATTTGACGTTGCATTGTGTTAAATTCTTGCCAAGGGTTCCAACGTACTAGTGTCATATTTTTACCTCGTATAATTTGATGAGTATTTTTGTGACCAACCAATTCAGGATTTAATTCCTTGCTTTGTTCTCATAGTATTAATAAATAATAGTGGTGTAAATTCGGTTTTTATCACTTCGTTGATGATGATTTCCGAACATCAATGAAGGTACGGTAATCTGAAATCTTTTTGGTTCGGTAAACTCGACAAAAGTAGACTTGAAATATTAATGTTGTTTTTAGATATGGTGAATAAACCCAGATAACCTATGCCTCAAGCTGTGGCTCAGAAAGGCTTTCCGACAATGCCCACTCTAACGAGCGTAATTTAGTACCATTTTCTGTGAAACAATATAAAGTATCCCAATTTGGTATTATGAGCAAAATATTAAGAGATATACGCAGGTAATAGTAATAGCTGGACTTATTGCTTTTTTTTATTTTGATAGAGATAATAAAAGACTCATAAGCAACCGTTCATAATATATATGTCAATAAGTTGGGTTTACTTAATTGCAGCGATCCTCTTTGAAGTTTCAGGCACAACTTGCATGAAATTATCGCAAGGATTTACTAGAATAGTCCCTTCAGTATTAATATTTGTCTTCTATGGACTTTGTTTTACTTTTTTGACGTTTTCCCTCAAAAGACTAGAAGTAAGCGTAGCTTATTCTGTCTGGGCTGGATTGGGAACTATTCTAATTGCTACCATTGGTATTATTTGGTTTCGTGAATCTGCTACACTCATAAAACTTGTATCAATCGCCTTGATAATCATGGGTGTAATCGGCATAAATTCAGGCAAATAAAAAATACCTCGCCTTTGTCAACATAGGCGAGGTAAATAAACCAAAACTGATCATTTTACTTGTTGCTGCTGTAATAAATACACCAGCAATTTACGTTGTTCCGCTAGCCTAGCAAAATGAGCAGACTTTGCTAAATGCTTTTGAAAATATAGTAAACCTCGGTATATATAGCCCACAAGTAATTGACTTTTAATACTTTAACAGAGACAGTCAAAGACATGTAGCCAATTTGGCTGGTTTCTTTATACACTGAACGAGGAAAAATATTGGTAGGGATCATTCGTAGAGACGTTGCATTGCAACGTCTCTACAGTCGTTTTACCGAAAATAAATCGGGTTTTTGCGATTACCGAATCAATGCTCTAGTCCCCAGCCCCCCTACTTTAAATTTGTAACAACCCCTCTGGATTCACTGATAAAAGCGATCGCCTCTGCAAACCTTCACGGGATAAAATTTCATTGGCTGCTAATAAGCCACTACTAACCGCTCGTTCCATCAAGCCGCAAGGGAAAGGCATTTTTACCCAATCTCCTGCAAACAATAAGTTAGAAACACTAGTACTAGTTTCTGGACGTTCTGCATAACTATTTGGTGGATAACCCGAAAAGTTATTTTGATTCACTAATTCCTGATGCAGTACATTTGCTTGCTGTAACTCTGGAACAATTTCGTAGAGTTCCTGCTCAAATTTCGTTAACAAAGCTTCCTGGGTAGGGAATTCTTTTGCTTTGTAGCAGTAAGCGTGTAACTCAACCACGCTACCACCAGTACGTTTCGCCCAATCGATGAATTGTTCTTGAATGCGGTGATAAAGGGTAATACTGTCTGTGAGTTGATAACCAGATAAAGATGTAAAATTACTCTGTTCCCACTCAAAATCGCGGTCAAACCAGAAACGACAAACAGCAAACGGATCAGCGATACTCAAGTTTTCTACTTGCGATCGCACTTTTTGATCTACATCTCCACTCACTCGCTTCCATAATTGTTGCACTCCAGGGACATCGGTAGCTAAAACATAATAATCTGCTTGAATTGTCTCTGGTGACGGCGATTTAGAATTTGTCGCTACCAGTTGCAAGTTCTCATCCTGCTGTTGCACTACTTGAAACTTAGCTAAATCTCGTTGTGCAGGGCCTTTTACAACTTTACCATCAGCAGTAAAAACTGCTCCATGACAAGGACAATGAAACTTGCCATCTGCTGCTGTTTGCACAGTACAACCTTGATGAGTACAGGTAAGAGAAATCGCCTCTTTACCCCCAGATTTTACAGCAAATACTTCATCAGCTGCACCAAAATATTCTATTTCTTTGTCAGCAACAACTGAATTCCGTTTTACCCAAAAAGGCACATTATTTTGATTACTACCAAGGTAATATTTGAGTGCATCAATCTTACCTTGTACAGCAGGAATTTCGCTTACAGTTGCACCTGTGATAATTTTGCCACCATGACGTTGAATTTCTCTAGCGATAGGTTGTACTAAACTTGTTCCCATGTCATCTTTAGTACCATTAAAAGCTAGTCCTTCAGGGTTGCCAAAAAAATAAAAGTGGAAGAACTGCATGAGTTCTCCGACACTCATCACATCTGGTGCATTCAAGCTAGATTTAGCAAAAGGTAGAAAATACAAATCGTATAAACCTTGAGGAAATTCTGTTTTTACCCAGTCAGCAACAGATATATTATCGAACCGTTGATAGTTCTTTTCTCTTTGAAAACCAGTAATTGCTTGAAAGACTTGTAAATGTTTGAATTTAGTCAGATTAATCCCCCATCGGAAGCGGTTGGGAGAAGCGATCGCTAAATCTATAATATTCCAAGGAAAGGCAGAACTACTGGGGCGAAATACCTCTGGTTTATATTTTGAATCGCGGTAGACAACAGAATAAAAGTTTAATGATTGAAAATTATCAACAATTCCCAATTCGCTTACGATACTATTCAGGTTATAATACTGCGGAAAAAAGCCATGAAAGCCATGTTCCATCTTAAAAGTTTCACCAGCGGCTTCTATTTGCCAACTAGCAATTTTGCCACCGAGTTGCGGGGATTTTTCTAGAAGTGTTACTAAAAATCCTCTTTGACTCAACTCATAAGCACAAGCTAAACCTGCTAATCCACCCCCAATCACTACAACACTTTTACCTTGATTTAACATCCGTGGTAAGCTAAGGATATCTTTTTGAAAAACTGTTGGCTTTGGCTTAGTAAACCGGGAGTATCCTGTTAATCCGGCAATTGCACTAATGCCGAATAATTTGAGTAATGTCCGACGAGAGATAGATGATTCCAGTGAATTAAATAGTTGGCTCATTGGTGACAAAATTAACTCTTCACAATGAATTACTGGCGTGAAATAATAGCTGTGAGTTAGCAGGTTTTTTGCAGGATTTTCCCCATTTATGTCTTAATCCTAAACGGATTTATTTTGGCAGCATGGGAGAAAGTGTCAAAAATTTAGGTTAACAATTTGACAGTGTAATATAATATCTAATAATTGACTACTAAGCGTTAGGTAGGTTTAGGAATGTCAAGCGATCGCTCCTCTCCTAAACAAGAGTCTTCTAGTGGACACAATCGCGTTCTTGATGAGGCTGAACGACTTTTTCGTATGCGAGGCTACAATGCAGTGACGATGAGGGATATAGCTTGTGAAGTGGGAATTCGTCAGGCATCATTGTACTATCACTTTGCCAGCAAAGAGCAACTTTTTGTAGCTGTCACCGAGCGGATGTTTGAGCGTCACCGCATTGGATTACAACAGGCAATAGGCGAAAATAGTCATGATTTGCGATCGCAACTTCACGCAGCATCGGTATGGTTTCTCTCTCAACCTCCCGTCCATTTTTTGAGCATGGTACACACAGATATGCCCTTGTTGGCTGAGGAGAATGTCAAAAAGCTTTCGGCTTGTTCCTACCAATCTATCTTTGAGCCGCTTCGACAGACATTTATCCAAGCGCAAGAACGAGGCGAGATTCGAGATATTCGTCCCAATTGGCTAGCTGGATTCTTTTTATCTGTGATGGAAAGTATACCTTATGCCACAACCTTTCCGGGTGCTGCACCCAAAGAAGTAATGGTGAACGAAATGATTGGCGTTTTGTTGGATGGGTTGAAACCGGAATAATTAACAGTAAACAGTAAACAGTAAACAGTAAACGGTAAACATAATTGGGTTTAAGGGGAACCACTAAGGGGGCGCTCACTTCCAACTGAAAACTAATAACCCAAAGCCGATAAGTGGCAGGCGCTATCTGGCGGGTTTAAATCCCCCATCATCCGCCGTTAGGACTGATAACAGTTTACTGTTTACTGTTCACTAAGATGTTGTCCTTGGACGACTTTCTTAATTACGAATACGAATTGGTATAAGTTGGTGCTTACATATATCTATAGCGTAAACTTGGTAACACTAACGGATTACCAATATGCGTGTTCAAGTAGTTGTAGTTTTGATAGTGGCGATGTTAGTGGGTGGGGAAAATCCAGAGGCGCTTGCAGACTCTCAATCTTCTACTCAGAATGGGCTTGGTGGCATTCTGACGGAACCTCAACGGGGATATGCTAAATACGGTGATTATGTAGGCTCGACTTCAGTAGAAAACCCAAAAGCGGAAACTGCTCAAAATATTGAGTTTTCTCAGAGAGTTGTTAAAGATATCCAGATACGTTTTGTTAATGATAAAGGTCAGTTGGTCGATGACAAGGGTCAGCCCATTCAGGGGCGTACCCAGAGAGATTTTATCATTGGTCTTTTGAGACTCAAACCCGGTCAGGTTTTCCGCAAGGATGTACTTCAAGCAGACTTACAACGACTTAGAAGATTGGAATCATTTGCTCAAGTCAATGTTTTTCAACAAGAAGATGCTTCTGGCGTTAACATCATCTATAACATTAAAGAGCGTCGCTATCCTGCTCTAAAATTCGGTGGCGGCGAAAGCGATGATATTGGCCTTTTCGGTCAGGTAGGTTATGAAGATGCAAACATCAGTGGTCTTAACGATGAACTAGATACAACTCTTCAGATAAGTAGTAAAGATGTGCAGTTTTATGGTCAGTTCACAAGCCCTTATCGTCCTGGAGAACCAAACCGTTTAGGCTATAGCATCAGAGGTTTTCGTACGCGAGATTTATCTTCAAGCTTCAACGAAGATATCAGACTCTCCAACGGTGACAAAGTGCGCGAGGGACGATTTGGCGGTTCTGTAGCACTTTTAAAATCTTTCGATGATTGGGATACATCTGTAGCTCTTAACTATACCAGAATCAGCCTGCGCGATCGCGATTACAATGTGACACAAGTCGATAGATTAGGGAGTCCCCTTTCCTTAAGCGGTACTGGCATTGATGACCTGTTTACAGTATCATTTGCAGTATCCAGAGATCAACGCGATCGCCGTGAAGATCCAACTCAAGGATCAATCCTCACCCTCAGCACTGAACAGGCGATTCCCATTGGACTCGGCAATATTTCCAGCAACCGACTCCGGGGAGACTATATCCAATACTTACCAGTCAGCTGGATAGGTAATAATCAGTCAACTGACAATCCAGAAATGTTGGCGATTAATCTACAAATTGGGACAATCATTGGAGATTTTCCACCAGCCAACGCCTTTGATATCGGCGGACTAGATTCTGTAAGGGGTTACGGTTATGGTAAAGTTGCCAGTGGTCGAACTTATGGCTTAGCTTCTGTGGAATATCGTTTCCCAATTTTCCAGTCAATAGGAGGCGTTATCTTTACTGACTTCGGCTCAGATTTCGGCTCTGGTAAAACAGTCCTAGGAGAACCAGGCGTACTACGAGGTAAACCTGGGAGCGGCTTTGGTTACGGCTTAGGATTGCGAGTCAAGTCACCCTTTGGACTAATTCGGGGCGACTTAGGAATTAGCGACCAAGGAGAAGTTAGATTTGAAGTCACCACAGGTCAGCGATTTTAATAATTACAGCAATTTTTATGTTTTTAGACCACACTCTTGATTTCTCTGTGTGGCTCTGTCTTTAAAAGTTTCCTAGGTTGGGAAACCCCGAAGTTCTGATCGCTATGCGGGTCTTACTGCCCAACCGTTCTTTCAGAACGGTTGCCTTGTGTCCAAAGGACACAAGGGAGAGGCGCAAGGCTTTGCGCCTCTCGGCAGTGATACAGACCATCGCCGGACGTCGGCGCTCAGACTTCTCTCCGCCTATAGAACTTTTCGCTGCGCCTCTGCGTGAGATCAAAAAAACGTGGTACATTTACCTAAAAATAGCTGTAATTTTTACTCCGCGCTCCTCTGCGTTTAAATCTTCTCTTCCAACCCCTTACAAAATGAAGTATTGGCGTGAAACCATAGCTATAACTCAGCGCATCTTAATTGAACTCTTGCGCCGTAGACGCAGCCTAATCTTTTGGAGTATTTTCCCCGTTTCATTGTTAATCCTTAGCGGATTTATTTTATCAGAACGGGCAAACCTATCATTAGCTGTTGCTTTTGAATATGCTGCACCCTCAACTTTGGTAGGTGCGGCATTATTTTTTAGCTGCTTGGGTGGAAGCGTAGCAACCGTAGTTGCAGAAAGAGAACAGCAAACCCTCAAACGCCTGTTTATTTCTCCCTTGAGTGGTACATCCTATTTTTTAGGAATTTTTCTCGCTCATACCTGCATTGGAATTGGACAGACAATCTTGGTTTACACTGTCGCCGCCTTTTGGGGTGCTACCTTCAAAGGTTCGATATTCTTGGGACTCGTAATTATTTTATTAAGTATCGTTTCTTACGTTGGCTTAGGCTTTATTTTAGGTACACAATTGGCACGCCGTACCGAAGATGTTAACGCGCTGGTAGCAGCTTTTGGAGTGCCTTTATTAATATTAGGTGGAGCATTTTTACCGAGTTCATTGTTTCCAAAAACACTCATTAATATTGCCAAATATGACCCAATTTATCACATGAATGAAGCTCTAGTAGGAGTTTCAGCTAAGGGTGAAGAAATTAGTAGTATTACATCACACTTTGTGTTTCTCTTAGTTTTTGCTGCGGTGATGGTTTTAGGTGGATGGTTATCTTATCGGCGGATGTTGATAGTTGAAAGGAAACTGTGATTTAGTCGTTGCAGTCCTTTTGGAAGGAGCAGTTAGGTATAACACCAGCATAAAGCAACCTGGAATTAGCCTCTTCCAGTAGCATGTATGATGTAGCCATTAGTTGAAAGACTGAAGCAATGACTACCTACAAAATCGATTTAAAAGACGAGATTTTGCGGATTAATTTTGGCGAACCTGCTCAAAATGATCAAATTGTTCGTGATGCAGCAGCGCGGCTGGAAGAGATGGTTGAATCTGGAGAACTTACAGGAGGGCAACTACTGAAGATTAATGGGCCAGTATCAGTGCCAGTGGCGTTTGTATTAGCGCATAAACTTGCTCATATTTACGGTGCAATTGCTTGCTTTGATCCTAAGTTAGGTAAATATGTAATTTCTATCACACATGATCCAGCATATAAACTGGGAGACTTAATCGATTAAAGTACTTCACTAGAAACTCAGATGAAAAATTACTCTGAACCTCTAGCTTTGGTGGAGGTTAGTAGTACAATCACGCGCAAAACTAAGTTAGTAATGCAACATATAGATTATGCAGTTATACTGACTGAGGATATATCGAAATTTCTCATATGGCAGGGCTGAAAATTATTGCGATTATTCATAGTGATTATTATGGCGTGAGCGATATCCAAGGACAAGCCGCTGCACGTTTACGCATTGAGTCATCATCCATGCTCACAGGTAGCGTTCATCGCTTACAACGAAGCGAGGATGTATCTCAGCGTCCGATGGTGCAGGCGTTGGTGGGGTTGAGTAATGGGTAGGGGTAATTGCAGAATTATCTACAAAGAAAACAAGTAATATGGAAAATACAAATTTTATTACGACTGCGATCGCTTGGTGTTTAGCTTGGGGTGAGCAACGATCGCCTAAGTATAATTTAGAAATATTACAGCAAATGCGCCAAGCTTTGAAGGAGGGAACAGAAGTACCTCAAGAAGTACAGGCGTTAGCTAAACAAGTTCAAGAATTACAGAATTTGCCATTCCCAAATACAGTAGAAGAACTAAAACAGTATACAGAGAAATATGCTCATTTGTGGGATTCTCAAATTGGCTTAGTTTATGGTGGTGCGACTAAGATTAAACAGTATGTGTTTGAAGTAGCTAAACTTTCAGATATTCGTGGTGCTTCGGCACTACTTGATAAAATTAATCTAATTGATTTACCTGCTTTTTTTGGTGAATATGGAAATGTACCTAAATCAATCTCAATATCTCAATGGCTAAAAAAGCACTTCTCGGATTTAGAAGCAGCTTTGATTCCTGAATTAATTATCTATTCTACTGGCGGTAATATTTTAGCTTTTTGTCCAGCATATTTTGCAGATGATTTAGCGAATGCAATTGAAAGGCGCTACACTGAAGAAACTTTAACTGCTAATCCTTGTGCAGTATGTGCTAAATTTAAAGCCCTAGAAATTCGTTTTGGCTTATTACAAAATCAGATTGATAAAACATTCTGGTTGCAAGAATATAATAATAATCTTAAACATGAATTGATAGAAGCCTATTTTTCTCAATCTGATGCAAATGATTCAGAGCAAGCATTTAAGGAACGCAAAAGTTTTAATGAATTGACTGGAAAATTAGTTTCCCTATTCAACCAGCGACGTAACGGTAATGATTTTCTAAATCGTCCCAGTCGCCGTTATCCACCAATGTTTGAAACACACCCTTATTTAAAGAGAGATGAGGGCGATCGCAGATCATCTGTGATGAAAGCTGAAGGTCTTCCTAATGAACCTTACTTCTCAGAGGCTTTAGCTCGTAAGCGCATTGTTGGACAAATATCTAAACAAGATGATAGCCCTACAGATTGGTACTATCAAGCAGGTTTTGATTGGAAACCTAATCAAATTTCTATCCCCAGTTGGGTTAAAAAATTTGAGGATTTTTTAGTTAAAAATAAATTAGCTGATCAATATTATAACGGAATTAAGTCTTCTGAAGAAGCACGTTCTTTAATAGAAATTGGTAATACCAGTACACCGAATGCTTTTGTTGCCTATATCTATGCTGACGGCAATAATATGGGTGGCTATATTCAGAAGATTCAAACTCCACAAGAATATCAACAGTTCAGTAATGATATCTTCAAAGCCACTGAACAGTCAGTTTATAAGGCACTAGCTAAACATCTACATCCTCATCTACTTAATAACATCAAGGATCAAGATAAAGTACACCGCAATGGTCACTGGATTCATCCATTTGAAGTTTTGACTATTGGCGGGGATGATGTGATGCTGATTGTACCAGCAGATAAAGCATTAGATATTGCCAAAACCATCGGTGAAGAATTTGAAAATTATCTTGTAACTCAAGCAGACGGCTATAAATCAGATAAAAATTATCAATCTCTATTAGTACATCGATATAAAGGAGAACAGCAAATTTCTGGAAAAAACCAATGTCGATTAAGTATGTCAACTGGAGTGTTAATCACGGCTGAAGATACACCAATATACTATGCAGAAAAACTTACTAATCAGCTACTAAAATCTGCAAAAAAACTGGCGAAAGACTTGAAAAAGCATGGTTACAATGGTGGGACAGTAGACTTTTTGGTGATGAAATCTGTAACAATGATTTCTTCCAATATTAATGAGTTTCGCACTCAAGGATTAATCAAATCTGGAACCAGACAGCAAAAACTCAAGTTGTATGCTGCACCCTATACCCTGCACGAACTTGGTGGACTTTTAGAAACGGCGAAAGCTTTGAAAGATGCAGAATTTCCGCGATCGCAACTTTATCAAATTCGCAGTTTACTAGAACGGAGTAAACAGACAGCCATACTCAATTATCGTTATTTCCGAGTGCGATTGAGTGACAAAAAAGCTCAAGATTTATTGAAACAACAGTTTGAAGACGCATGGTGTAAACCTAAAAATCCAGCTAATAATGGCAACCTTGCACCTTGGATGTCTTTGAAAGAGGAGAAAGAAGGAACTGATGAAAAAGTTACTTACGAAACTATCTGGCGAGATCTAGTAGATTTATACCCTTTTATCGCCAAATCACAGGAAAATTATTCTCTCACAAAATCAAAGCAACAAACATTGCAACCATGATTTATTTACATAACTTACCCACAAATCAAGTAACAAAGATTAAACTTACAGCAATAATTGATACTGCTTTGTGTGTTGGTGCTGGTGGTTCTGATGGTTCCCTTTCCGATAAACCCATCGTTCGCAACGCACAAGGACAATTGATTATCCCCGCTTCCCAACTCAAAGGTAGACTCCGCCATGAATGCGAAAAAATAGCTAGGGGGCTAGGATGGGAAATCTTTGAATCGCCAAAAGCTGAAACACTTTGTCCAACGGAAGAACAACTAAGAGAACGAGTAAATATCGAATCTTTGAATTTTTATCAATTAGATGGTTACAGAGGTTATCACTGCTTAATTTCTCAGATATTTGGTAATCCCATATTGCCATCACGAGTTGTGGTGGATGATTTGATTTGTGAGATACCAAGAGAGGATTTCTCAGAAGTAATACGTCCAGGTGTGACGATAAATCGCCGTCGTGGTACAGCAGAAGAGAAAAAACTATACTTCCTAGAAACTTCCCCAGCTAATAATCAATTGGAATTTATAGGGGAAATTCATTTACTACCAGACTGTCCAGCATACGCTAAGGCTCTAATTTTAGCAGGCTTGCGGCATATCCACGCTCTCGGTGGAAGTAAATCTGCGGGGTTGGGTTGGTTGAGTTGGAAAGAACTAGAAACACTACCACAAGATGATCCAGCGTGGGAGATGCTAATACCGGAGGCGAAATCATGAAGCGGATTAAATTAAAGATTACAGCTTTATCGCCACTAGCGATCGCAGCTAACAAATCTGGTTCTATAAGTCAAGCCGAAGACTATATTCCAGGTTCAGTAATTCGGGGTGCGATCGCATCTCAAATCTTACAACTATCCAACCAGCAAACACCAGGTATAGCAGAGCAAAATTTAGTAGCAGATAGTGGCGACTTTGCAGCCTTATTTTTAAGTGATGAACCTGCGATTTTTCATAATGCTTATCCAGCAGTAGCTAAAATTGCAAATAAATCATTTTTAATTGACAAAGAAAAGACTGAAAAAGAAAAGTATGACGTCATTTCTAGAGTTGTAAATGATGAAATCTTGGTCTTACCAGTGACAGCCGTAAGTTCCAAAACAGACTCAGGCTTTAAGCCGAAAGCCAACGGGGTTTTTGACACTTTAATTGATCGCTTCTGTGCAGACGCATATAATTATCCTTACGATCCTAGTGATCTAAAATCTCTAGAAGAAAAGACTGATGCGCGGGTTGAAGCTTACGGTAGTGGATTTTATAGCAAAACTAACGATAGCGAAACTAAATATCAGTATCGCAGTCATTCTGTTAGCACACGCTTTCTTACACGCGTAGGAATTAATCGCCAACGAGCTACGTCTCAGGATGATATATTTTACAGTATTGAAGTTTTAAATGAGTCATTTGTAGAAAATCCCCAAGAACAAAATTGGCATTCTGTGGTTTACCGCAGTGATATTCTAGTTAACGATGCAGATTTAGCCAAATCTCTTACAGATTTTATCAATCAAAATTTCCAGATATTTCGTTTAGGTAGTGCAACTTCGCGGGGTCTGGGTAAGGTTGAAATCACAGCCACAATTAGCGATACTTTGACAGATGTTGAAAGTAGGATAACTGAATTTAACAGACAACTTAAAAACCGTTGGCAACTCTGGTCAGTATTTAGCACACCAGAAAACAATCTATTAGAGAATCGTACCTATTTTACTTTAGACCTGCAAGCTGAAGCTATCTTCACTGAGAATTGGCAACGTACCACAGTAATTTCTCCAAAAATGTTATGTAAATTTGTAAATTTAAATGATGAATTTGCACAACTGAATGATACAGAAGAAAAAGAAAATTTTATAAAATTAGAAGTAGTCTATAGCAGCTATAACTATCGTTCTGGCTGGAATTCTGCTTGGGGATTGATGAAAGATATAGAATTAGTCACAAATAGAGGTGCTGTGTATTTATTTAGTACAAAGAAAGAAAACGAAAAAAAATGGACTGATAAACTTAAAGATTTGGAACTGAACGGAGTAGGCGATCGCACTTGTGAAGGTTTTGGACAAGTACAAATTTGCAATGAATTTCATAGTGTATTTAGAGAAGAGGCGGTTTAAACAATGTCACAAATTTCTGTAATCGATTTAGAGCAACAATTAACTCTACGCATTAATAATGAATTGAGTAAACAATTGGATGATATCATAGAAAAAATGCAGGCGATAGCGAAAAAATTTGATATCAAGCAAGTAAAAGAACGTTCGCCTATCAAAAATGTTTTAACTACAGCCACAGATCCAACATCTTCTTTAGAAGTCATCAAAAATTTTATTCGCTATCAAGCTAGTCGTAAGGATGCTAGTCAAATATGGAAGTTAGAAATTAATGAAAATCAGCAAAAAGAAAGATTTCCAAATGCAGTAATTAAGCAAATCGACGATTTAACAATTAATATCAATAATATTTTTAAATCTATAAATATGAGTATAGATAAAGAGCTTAAACCATTTTTATCTGAGGATGGTAAAAACTCTATGAATCCGAATCTTAGTCAAAATCAACGTGAAAAACTAGAGGCGCTTAAGCTATATATAGAAAATAATAAATCTCTGCTTGCCAAGAGTATTCATCT
This sequence comes from Komarekiella delphini-convector SJRDD-AB1, assembly GCF_014831675.1. Taxonomy (GTDB): domain Bacteria; phylum Cyanobacteriota; class Cyanobacteriia; order Cyanobacteriales; family Nostocaceae; genus Komarekiella. Next base: position 202,158 of record NZ_VJXY01000005.1, read on the forward strand.
CAAACTAGCTCAACTCTACCTTGGTTATCTTAGTCGTGAACATACAGCTTTAATAGGTTCATAAATTAAAAATAATTCAATAATTGGGAGAGGATTTTTATGCACAAAATTTTGTTTATCACGGTTGGTGGTTCTCATCAACCTATTATTACCGCTATCCGTACTTTAGAACCCGATCGCGTTGTCTTTATTTGTTCTGATGGGAGTAAAGGTAGTAAATCGCAAGTAATAGGACAAGGAACGCCATGTGAAGTTAGACGTAGCACAGAAGTAATTGAAAGATTACCCAATATTCCTACACAGTTAGAATTAGGTAATCGCTTTCAAGCTGATAGAGATTTGATTCTAATTCAAGAACCAGATGATTTATCAGAATGTTATGAAGAAATAAAATTATGTATTCAGAAAATTCAACAAGATTCGCCAAATTCTCAAATGATGGCTGATTATACAGGCGGTACTAAATCCATGTCTGTAGGATTAGCAATGGCATCTGTTGATTATCAAATTACACTATATGTGACTACAACTGTCAGAACAAATATTATTAAGATTGAAAGAGGAGAATTAACAGGAAAAGCCAGTGTAGTGCCTGTAGTTGTACAGCGAACTATTGAACAATTTTTACCAATTTTCTTACAACAGTACAACTATCCTGCTGCGATCGCACAACTCAAGCGACTCCTCTCTTCAATGTCATTACCGCCTGAAACTAGACGCAAAATTCAAACTTTATATGCCTGTTGTTCTGGTTTAGATGCTTGGGATAGATTTGAACATAGGGAAGCTTTAGAGTTACTAGAGCCTCAAATGAAACATTCTGAAATTAGACAACTAGCAGTATTTCTCAAGCGTGTAATTAACAGCCGAGGACAAATAGATAAAAACTTTGATTCCAGTAGCGGTACAGAAGGACATGGCTACGAGATTGTACAAGACTTATTAAATAATGCTGAAAGACGTGCTGCTCAAGAAGTTATGATGATGCTGTTGGCAGACTTTATCGAGCTTTAGAACTATTAGCTCAGATTCGTCTTAAGAAAACTTACGGGATTAGAACTGGAGATGTTGATCTTCAGCAATTACCAGAGTCTTTACGCAATGAATATGAACAAAAACGCTCTCCTATTAAGGGAGTGATTCAACTAGCTTTGAGAAGTAGCTATGAACTTTTAAGTAAACTTCCTGATGATCCTGTAGGAAAGGTTTACCAGGAAAGTGCAAACAAAATTATTAATGCTCTAGAAGTTCGTAATAACTCACTATTTGCTCATGGATTTCAACCCATTAATAGTAGTGACTATCAGAAAGTAAGCGAGGTATTTTTCAACTTTATCCAATCTGCTATTACATCTGTTATCCCACAAAAATCACAAGTCCAGCCTTCACAGTTTCCTAATAATTTGGAAATTTAAATACTATGTTCGACAAATTCAAAAATCGCCTAGAAATCACAGGTATACTCACCACAATCACAGCACTACGAATTAGTGCAGGTCGCTCAAGTGAGCCAATTGGTTCTGACTTACCTGTAATTAAAGATGCTTTGGGTAATCCATTAATACCAGGTTCTAGCTTTAAAGGAGCATTGCGATCGCGTTTAGAAAGTTTTCTCCGGGGTATCAATCCAAATTTTGCTGCTAACCCCGCTATAGAAGCAGAATGGTCAATCACAAACGAACGTCTCAATGGTAGAAACGGTATCAAAGAAGAAGTCGAAGAGGAACTAAAGCAATACCCAGATAATGAACGTAATCGTATAAGAGATCAGCTACTCACAGACAAAATTATCGATGAAACTGACTTAATTTCTCGCCTGTTTGGTTCTCCCTGGATTGCTAGCAAATTCCAAGTCCGGGATTTAACAGTAGTGTCTGATAGTTGGTTTGGACAATACCAAGAAAGAGACGGTGTAGCAATTGATCGAGATACCGAAACAGCCGCAGATGGCAAACTATACGATTTCCAAGTAGTTCCGGCTAGTACACAGTTTGAGTTTAAGGCTGTAGTCGAGAATGCTAAACCTTGGGAACTGGGTTTGTTGATGATTGGCTTACACCAGTTTGAAACAGAACAAATACCACTAGGAGGCGGGCGATCGCGTGGCTTGGGTGTCGTTAAACTAGAAATTGGCAAAATGCGCTGGTTTGATGTCAACAACGACCCAGAAAAGTTACTGACATACCTACAAGAATTAGTCAGCAGTAATACAACTGATGACATATCGAGCTATGAAGATGGTCAGCAGTTAAAGCAGGATTGGACTCATGCTCTCATCAATCATTTAAGAGACAATATAACTAACAGTTCCACAGTTAAAGCAATACACAATTCTTGAGGAGTTTAATATGGCTTTTAGTAGTTACAAAACTATCGGTGAAGTCCTCAAAGCATTTCAGGTTATTTATACAGAAGCTAATTTCATAGGTGAAACCAAGTTTAATATCCCCGACTACTTCCGAGAAGATTTAGAATTTACGATGCGAGAAGGAGCCGTTGACTGTTCTGAGTTTGCTATATGCGAAAACTTGATATCCCCAGTTTTAAAGCAAGTTTGGAAGAAATATAGTAGCAAGTTTACTTTGTGGAGTCATTATTCTCTAAATTATGACGATAAATTATCAGGGTTCCCCAAATATATTTTGGCTAAACGTTCTCCTCTAGGCAAAGTTGTTTTTGATAAGCCATACTTCATTTTAGTAGAAGCAAAGCAAGATAACTTTGAGGCTGGATGGGCGCAATGTCTAGCAGAAATGATTGCTGCTCAAAGACTAAACAATGAATTTTCAATAATTATCTTCGGTATTGTTTCTAATGGTGGAGTATGGCAAGTTAGCAAGTTAGAAAGAGAAGCATTTACTAGAAATATTCTACCTTACACAATTTATGAGCTAGATAAACTCTTTGCTGCTGTAAATTATGTATTTCAACAATGTGAATTGCAGCTAAATAATTTAGTAGTGGCTTAATAATTAAAATTTTTATCAATAAAATTTAGTTATGCACAAACGATTTGTTAATCACTGCACGATTGATTTAACTTTAATTCCCGACGGGCCAATTCTGATTAAATCTGGTAACGAAGGAGCCGATCCTACTAAGCCTAATATGGAATTTGTAGAAACTTACCATGCTGGTGGACGTTCTATATATTTACCAGGAAGCAGTTTAAAGGGAGCAATCCGCGCCCATGCAGAATGCATTGTGAGAACGGTGGGTAAAGACGAACGCGATCCAAATAACTCGAATTTGCTTTGGGCTAATGATCCTTTAAATGATAAATATGATTATTTTAAAGATAAGGATGGCAAAGACTTACCTGCACCAGAGATTTACAAACTCTCTAGTTTTACAGACAAAATGTTTGGCAATACTTCCATTGCTAGCCAAGTCAGAATCGAAGATGCATATCCTGATAAATCTCAGCCTCTCAAACTTGAAGAACGTAATGGCGTAGCAATTGATAGAGTGTTTGGTTCTGTAGCAGTTGGCCCTTTTAATTATCAAGTCTGCACTGCCGGAGAATTTCATACCAAAATTCATTTGAAAAACTTCACTTTGGCACAATTAGGTTTAATTGGTTTAGTGTTGCGAGATTTAGATGATGGCTGGTTTGGTTTGGGTTTTGCCAAATCTCGCGGATTAGGTACTGTGCAGGTGAAATTAAATCAAGCCGTCGTACAATACCCTGGTTGCATTTTGTCGGAAGATAAACGAGAAATTCACGCCCTTGGTAGTCAAAAGCAATGGAATAATACTTTCCTCTTAGGTGCTGGAGAGTTCTTAGAACCAGAAGAAGCAAAATTATATAGTTTCCCCAAACCAGATAGTCAAGATACACCTGTTGCTGCACAAAAAATGGATTTAGGTTTTGGAGTGCAGCTCACTTGGCGAGAAGGTACAGTTAATGATTTATTTGAGCGAGGTGTTAGGTCTTGGAGTAGTCTACTTATGAGGTCAAGATGAATCCTTTTATTGGTGTAAGCAAAAAACTTTTATCAGTATGTGAATTGCTAGAGTTAATTGCAAAATTTACAACTGAACCTAGCTACTACTTCTTACGCTGGACTCATGAAGTTAGTAAACATTGGGAGATAGCACCCTCAGAAAATAACTTTCCGATGATTGAGGGGCAGATGTTTAATCGAGAGTGTGAACTGAGGTGGAAGCAAAAACGAAAGGATAGTTATGAAGTGCTGCTTTTGAGCATAGCTGGAGAGTATCCAGATTTTCTCAAAGTAGGTGAAGAGTGGCAGACTCAAGACCGAGATGCTTATTTATATTCTTCTACTGAAACCCGTTTTCCTAAAGGTTTTCCCTCTAAAAGATTGGACATCGGCCAGCGCTATTTTATTGATAAAAAAACGGCAACGGTACACTTTGTTGCTCTCACAGTTGGAAAATAAATATGACTGCTAACCGTCCTCAAAGACCTCAGCCACCTAATAAATCCAACCGTCCTAGTGATGGAGATTCATTGCCTGAACTTGCACCGAAACCTTATGAGTTTGTATCTTTTCCCAAAGAAAAACCTAATTTACAGCATCCTGCTGGACATCATCAATATTTGAGCGATCGCCTGCATGGTGCTCTATATCTTACCCTAAAAGTGCAGACATCCCTCCACGTCTCCACCGGAGTAGTTGTCATGGGTAGCGATATTGGCAATAACCGCATTCCCTTAATCAAAACAATGATACAAGGTGTTGACCAAAAGCTCTCAATTCAAGGCAGTTCTCTCAAAGGGTGCATCAGGTCTGTGTATGAAGCGATTACTAAAAGTTGTGTTTGTAAAACTAAAGCAGATTTCAGAACAATTCCTGATGGATATAATAGAGTATGTAAAGTAGATGTCCGAAAAGACAGCAATTTAGTATGTGATGCTTGTCGAATATTTGGAGCATTAAATTTACAAGGATTACTCGATTTTAACGATGCTAGTTGTTTAAATCTAGGCTTCTCAAATGGATTTATGCCTCCTCTACATCGCCCACGTCCAGATAAACGCGATCAATACTTTATCAATGGTAAGGTAGCAGGTCGCAAATTTTACTACAATATGTCCAAGGCGATTGATAAAGGGCAAAGAGAAGGCATTCCTGTACAGCAAGCGGGAAGAGAATACATCTTCAAAACTAAATTAAACTTCAAGAATTTGCTACCAGAAGAGTTAGGAACTTTGTTGATTGTCTTAGGACAAGATTCTAAGTGTCCCATAGCCTTAAAGGTGGGTGGTGGTAAGCCGATTGGTATGGGAACGATGACAGTAATTGTAAACAGAATTGCACGAACACAAAGCCTGCAACAGCGATATTCTGACTATAAAATCAATGATTCTGATGAGTTAATAGGGGATGCTTTGCAACAGTTTATGCAAACACAAATCCAAGCGGCTTACTCGCGTCTGATTCAGCAACCCCAATTAGATCAACTTACAGCAGTGCTGCGCTACCCAACCGATCGCGAACCCCCATCTGGAATGTACTAATTATGACCATAGTTGAATTTATCTCGGAACCCCTGACAGATGCACAGTGGGAAATTGCCCATGCTATCGCTCAAACTTTGGTAAAAGAAAATACAGATGTCAACGAGTTAGGAAAAACAATTGCTTACCTCCGTGCATCCATTCACCAACCAGATGCTACTTCCAGGTTTTTCAAATATCTGAAAACCCTAGTTAATAATGGTAGACAAATTAGTCACAGTGATAGAACTTTAGATTATTACCGCAATATTGATAAAGCTTGCAGTGATTATCTCAAAAATGTTCAAGATGCTTACACAATAATGCAAATTTTAGGCTGGGTATCTCGTTTGATGCGTTACTACAAAGACGCAGGCCCAATTGGGGAAATTTCAACTCCTAGCACACATACTTTTGAGTCACCCCGCCAAGCGGAAATTAGTAAAGTAGCTCAATCTCAATACTTTACAGTTGACCAGATATTAGAGGCAACAGTCACCAAAATCAATGGTAACAAGGTTACTTATGAGATTTTGGGAGCAATTAAGTTAACTGAGAGAGAACCTAAGAAAGCTAGTTTTCTCCAAGTAGGGCAGACAGTTAAAGTAAAAATCGTATCTCTTAAGGACGATGGTAGTATTAAAACTGTAAAGTGTTCAAACTAAAAAAGTTAAGTATAATTTTTTATTCAGCAAGTTAATATTCTCGCGGGCTTACTAGTGTTTCAATTAATAGAAGAAGATAATATCAATTCATCTTAATCCTAGTTGATTTAAGTACTAAATTAATTACAACTATGTTGAAAATTCAAAATTTAAATAAGTCTTATAAGCTCAGAAAAGTTATACAAAACTTGAATTTACATATTGATTCAGGAGAAGTTTACGGCTTAATAGGAGCAAATGGAGCCGGGAAAACGACGACAATTAATATTATTTGTAATTTACTCAAAGCTGATAGTGGTAATATTACAATCAATAATCAGCCTGTTTCTGATGCAACAAAAAGCATAATTGGGATTGCACCCCAAGAAAATTTACTATATAAAACTCTATCTTGCGAGGAAAATCTCAAATTCTTTGCCGACATTTACGGATTAAACCGAGAAACACGCCAGAAACAGATAAAAGAAACTCTAGCGGCTGTCAACTTATTAGATAGGGCTAAAAGTCCGGTAGAAACTCTCAGTGGAGGAATGCAGCGGCGATTGAATATTGCAGTAGCTTTGGTACATCAGCCGAAGTTAGTAATTCTTGATGAACCAACTACAGGGTTAGATATTGAGGCGCGATACGAAATTTGGGAGTTAATTCGGCAATTAAAAAATCAGGGAATTACGATTTTGCTGACGACTCATTTATTAGATGAAGCGGAGCGTCTGTGTGACAGAATTGGTATTTTGAAAAATGGTCGAATTTTGGCTGAGGGTAGTTTAGCACAGTTACGCACTTTGATTCCAGCAGCAGAAATTATAGTGGTGAAAACTGCACAGGAAGAACAAGCGATCGCCTGCGCCAAAAAGCATGGTTTCACACCGCGATTTTATGGTAATGAACTAACTTTTTGGTTATCAAAATCTCTAGAATTAAAAGAAATTATTTCTCGGTTTGATGGGATAAAAATTGATTCGATTGCACGTCACCCTGTGGGGTTAGAGCATATTTATGTGGAAGTGACACAACAAGATTAGAACAACTCCAAAATGTTCTCCGTGGCGGCGGTGTCACTTATGTGCTGTGCCAAATTCATATCTGCAATCTCAATTGCTTCCTTGTCTGTACTAATAAATAGACCACAGTAAGGTGGGCATTGAAATGCCCACCCTACAAACTAGATACAAATTTACCGATTTAATTGGTATTATTTTGGTATTATTGATTCTACCAAGAGTCAATTTTATGAAATAAATCTCTGTCAGCGCGGTTTTTCTATGAATAGAAGACAAATTTTTGCCTTTATTGGTGTAGCAGTTGCTAGCTTGCTCTTAGCAATTGGCTTACCGTTGGTTAATCCCTCGCCTGTGATAGCACAGTCAAATACCAGCCTACTCGTGTCTGCTGCTGCAAGTATGAAAGATGCACTGGAAGAAATTAAGCCTATTTACCAACAAAGTAAGCCGAATGTCAATATTAGTTACAATTTTGGGGCTTCTGGAGCCTTGCAGCAACAGATTGAACAGGGTGCGCCAGCAGATATCTTTATCTCTGCGGCCAAAAAACAAGTGGATGCCTTAGAACAAAAAGGGCTCTTGGTTCCGGGTACTCGTGCAAATCTTGCAAATAACCGTCTGGTCTTGATTGTACCTAATGATGTTATGGGCATCACCAGCTTTTATAATCTTACAGATACCAAGATTAACAAAATTGCGATCGGAGAACCTAGAAGTGTCCCCGCTGGGCAATATGCGGAGCAAGTCTTAAAGAAGTTGGGTATTTTTGAGAAGGTCAAGCCCAAATTTGTTTTTGTTAACAATGTGCGTCAAGCTTTGGCAGCAGTGGAAAGTGGTAATGCTCAAGCGGGTTTGGTTTACACTACTGATGCAAAAATTTCTAACAAGGTAAAAATTGTAGTCGCTGCTGATGACAAATTTCACTCCCCGATTGTCTATCCAATGGCAGTGCTCAAAAGTAGTAAAAATGTCGATGCTGCCAAGGAGTTTGTCCAGTTTTTATCTAGCAATCAAGCTAAGATTGTACTCAAAAAATACGGGTTTGTTGTACGTTAATAGTTAACAGTAAACAAGAGGAAAAAAACACCAAAATCTAGGGCAAAAATGTATGCATTTATACAATAAATTAAAATTAGCTGTTATATGCTAACAAAGCCCTTTACTTTTACACTTTTGGCAAAATTTTACTGCCAAAAAAGCACCAGAGCGATAGGGAATTATTTGTGCTCAAGTGCGATTGATGCCCATCAAACGCAATGCTTGTAAAATAGCATAGGTGACTTCCTACGCCCTGCTTATTTAATTATTATGAATTTATCCGCGCATAGATGAAGTTTCTGAGGCTTCATTTGAGAGGTTGCCTTGTTCCTAAATTTTATCTGACATTTAATTATATTTACTATTTACAGCAGACGCTAAACAAATTTCCATTAATTTCGATAGGAGATGTCCGATCGCTACATCCACTATTAAAATCAATTTGCTGGGGTACTCAGCTAAATTAAAATTGTGGAGTTTTGTTACTCTGTGCTTACTACTTCTGTGTTGCCGACTATTAACGCCCTAAAACAAGCTACAAGTCCTGCTTGGATCGAACAAGCGATCGCAAACTTAGACATCATTTTACTCGACCACTCCCACTGTGAACGCAAAGCAGCAGGTGTAGCTTTAAACTTCATGTTTCGTTACCCTTCCAATACTAGAATGGTACGGGAGTTAACAGCGATCGCCCGTGAAGAACTAGAACACTTTGAGCTAGTTAATCAATGGCTAGAACGCCGGAATATTCCTCTGGCTCCCCTGCCGCCACCTCCCTACGGTGCGGGTTTGAAAGCTACTGTGCGTCCTAAAGAACCTGATAGATTTTTAGATTCCCTACTAGTCACTGGCTTAATAGAAGCTCGCAGTCACGAACGCTTAGGATTACTAGCTAATCACTGTCCTGAGCCAGAATTAGCAAAATTTTATCGTGGCTTAATGGCATCTGAAGCGCGACACTACGGTATATACTGGGTTTTAGCTGCTACTTATTTTAACCGTGAGATTGTCATGGAACGGCTCGATGAATTGGCAATTGTCGAGAGTGAGTTGCTAGCAACTTTGCACCCAGAACCTAGAATTCATAGTTAGTAGACTAACGCAACAGATATGAAGCTTCAGTTATCACACCTGAGACTGCTTGTAGCCAACTACAAAGATTCTTTTCTGTTTTACCGGGATTTGCTGAGATTTGATGTCGATTGGGGCGATGAAAATAGTGGGTACGCTGAGTTTAATACCGGATATGTCAAGCTGGGTTTATTCAAAAAGGAATTAATGGCCCAAGTCGTCCCCAGTGTTGAACAGCCTTCGTACGTCGCCAATCGAGACAAAATTGCTTTAATTTTCGCAGTAGATAATGTAGATGAAGTCTATCAGCAAGTAAAAGATCATCATGCGATCGTTGTGACTCCACCTCAAGATCGTCCAGATTGGGGAATCCGTACAGCTCATTTTCGCGATCCTGATGGTAATTTGATCGAAATTTACAACAATTTAGGCATCGTAAATTAGAAGTTTGCTACCAGCAATTATCTAATATCTAAACTACGTTTTGCTGGCTAAGTGGTGTTTGTGCAAAGATAGAATTTCGATAGTCTATTTTGTTATCAAGTCTATTTATTTCTTAAAAATGGGTCAGATTCCCGACTTATTGAAGAAGCCAGGAATCTTGCTGTTCGTGCAAACTTAGCCAAGTTAACAAAATTAAGATGATGATTACTAAGATTAATCACACCAGAGAATCTCAGTTAAAAAAGTATACTTACATCGCTTTTAGCGTTTCTGAACAATACTTTGAAAAAATCAGTGAACGTATTAGAACATCAGCCAAAATTTGGCAGGAAAATACCAGTGAAGGTGCATCTCTCTACTTTACAGATCCCAATCATCACAAACTAGAGATTCACGCCTCAGATTTAGCAACACGAATTAAGATAACAAAAGAACATCTCTATGAGGGGATGGTATTTTTTGTTTAGCGTTTTTGAAGCTATAGTAATTAAAATGAGAAATCATTATCGCGATTTTTTAATTCGTAATTGGGAAGAAAGCGATCGCACCAGAGCCGCCGAAGTCATCAGTTATGTACTATCAGAATATGGTCTGGGTTGGGAACCCAACGGCGCAGACCGAGATGTAGTGCAAGTGGAGGAATATTACTTAGCAACTGGTGGTGAGTTTTGGGTAATTGAACACCAAAGCCAGTTAGTAGGTACTGGGGCATACTACCCTATACATCGTGGCGAAAAAGCTGTAGAAATCCGTAAAATGTATCTTTTGTCAAGCGTTAGGGGTTTGGGATTGGGGAAATATTTGTTACAACAGCTAGAAGCAGCGATCAAAGAGCGTGGTTTTCAGCAAATTTGGATTGAAACTGCCAGTGTGATGGTAGAAGCAGTCAAACTGTATGAAAGCAATGGATACAACCTGACAACAGGTGTAGAAACAACACGGTGCGATCGCGTCTATTTTAAGTTACTACACTCAGGTCATTAGTCATTAATTCTTCGACAAATGACCAATGATAAATACTTCTCTACGAGAGGCTGCGCGTAGCTTGCTTAAGCGTAGGGGTACGCTCAGTACAAGTAACAAATGACAAATGCACACTTGGACTAAAAATTTTACAGGCTTACTCAATCTTTTTCTTCAATCTCATTGCCCTCTTTGCCAACGCGCAACTTCCCAGGAATTTTGTCAAAACTGTACCAAACAACTACAAAACTGTCACCACAAAAACCCTAGTTTTTTGTGGCGAGAGCCAGTACCAGTATTTGGCTGGGGAATGTACGGCGGTTCCCTCAAAAGAGCGATCGCCGTGATGAAATACGAAAACCAGCCCCAAATTGCTCGCCCTTTGGGTCAATGGTTAGCGGAAGCATGGTTATTAAATTTACCAAAAGGCTATCAACGACCTGTGGTAGTTCCTATCCCACTCCACGCCACCAAGCAAAAGCAACGGAACTACAATCAGGCTGCATTAATAGCACAAAGTTTCTGCCAAACAACTGGGTTAAAATTGAAACTAAATTATTTAGTCAGGGTGCGAGAGACTGAAGCGCAGTTTGGTTTGTCGGCGTCTGAGCGAGAAAAAAACTTGACTGAAGCTTTTGCTGTTGGGCAAGAATTTCGTCGCCTCTCAGATGTTCCAGTGCTGTTAGTGGATGACATTTACACAACTGGTGCTACTGCCAGATCTGCTGTGCAAACACTTCGTCAGTGTGGAATTGTAGTCTTAGGTTTGGCAGCTGTAGCCACTGCCGTAAAAGACAGATAAATCAAGAATTCCTAGGCAAACTATGCTTAAGAACTCTATAATCGACCAAATTACTTGTTTGTGTGTAAATATTGCTTGAAATTTATGAATAAAGGTTTTGCGGCGGGTTTGAGAAAAGTCATCATCGTTCCTGCCACCTTGTTGGCAATAAGTATAAATACAAGAGCAGCTGTTGCTCAAAATAAGTTGTATAGTCCAATCCCATTAATTAATACTACTGAACTTTCCGATACACTCTCTGACAAAGATATACCCACAGGTCAAGGTGGGTTTGCTCGTGATTACACTGTGAAGTTGGAAAAAGGCGATAATCTAGCAGTTGATCTATCATCTGAGAGCTTTGACAGCATCATTACACTACTAGCACCTGATGGCTCGACACTAGCGGAAAATGATGACGGCCCCGATGGCAGCAGCAATTCCCTGCTGTTTACCCGGATCAATGAGACAGGGACGTATATCGTTCGCGTTCGGTCTTTTGGAGAAACTGGGGTTGGGATTTTTAAACTCAAGGTGACAAAGCTGCAACCGATTAAATGAGGTTGTCATTTGTCCCTCTGCTCCCCCACTTACCCATTTATTAAAAAGTGGTCAGTACGCAGAGAAATAAGGCTTCAGTCCACTCAACAACTGCGCCGTAGGTATCTCCAGTATGTCCACCTAATTTGTGATTGAACCACGCACCAGTCAGAGTGGCGATCGCACTCCCTGCAACAATCATGCTTAGCGCCAAAAATAGGCGCTTTTTATCTATCAGCAAAAGTAAACTGCTCAAACCTATTAGTAATAACAGTCCTGGTAACACATCTTTGTAAGAACGAATGGCTTGTTTGTGAAACGCACCTTTACCCATTGGTTTGAGATAAGGATAGCGGGCGATCGCCAATTGTTGTCCCCAGCGTCCCCACCCGCAAGCAGCCATCAACACCAGCCAACGGTTTTCTGGCATATCCGTTAAGGCAGTTGTTTTTAGTAGTAGTATGGCGATCGCTGCCATTGCCCCAAACGCACCTGTGGCACTATCTGCCATCACCTCCAGGCGTCTGTCTGCGCCCACTGCTAACCCATCGGCAGTATCCATTGCCCCATCTAAGTGCAGCCCTCCTGTAATAGCAACCCAAACACCTACTACCAAGGCACTACGAGTTAATACTGGCATACCTAGATAATTCATTCCCGCATCCAATAACCCTAAAATTCCCCCAATCAGCAGCCCTACAGACGGAGCAAAACGCGCCACTGATCGAAAGTCCAAGTCATGCAAATTTGGCAATGGAATAGCAGTATAAAATAAAACGCTAGCTGCCATATTTAACAGTATTTTTTTGTACCACTGTTGCTGTTTAGTCATAATTAGCATCCCTGTAACACTGAGTAGCACAGATGTTAAAAGGGACTGGGAATTGGGGATTAGGGATTGGGTAATCAAGGCGAAAAATGATGTCCAGGGTCAAAATAATTCGTAATTATTTGATCAAAGCCCCGAACATATTTTAGAATGCTTTCCCATTCCCATTCCCATTCCCATTCCCAGTCCCCAGTCCCCAGTCCCCAATCCCCAGTCCCCAGTCCCCAATCCCCAGTCCCCAATCCCCAGTCCCCATTCCCCATTCCCTACGCCTTTAACCAAAAGGTATTGGGTAATTACCACATACTTCAGTTAAAGCTTTAGATAAGATTTACTTGTATTAGAGATTCTTTCTCAAAATTTTGTTATGCTGTTCTCAGTGATATCTAAAAAATTTTGAGTATAAATTTTGACAAAATTTAAATGACTCAAAAAACCACAATTCCATCAGTGATCTTTTTGTTCTATATTCTTTAACTAAGAACTTGCTCAGGCTGTTAGACGATCGCCCTACAAAATTGATATTTTTTTAGATGTAGGGATTCAACAAGCTGTTCAATTGACTGTTTAGCTGTGTTGTCGCGCTCCTTTGCTCAATTGCTATTTCCTTATGAGTCACCATCTACCCGACACCAGGATACCAGCTCCGTGCATCGTTAACACGGGCATCATTGTGAATAAGCTCGACATGCGGCGGTTGCTAGCTGATTTAGGTCGAGTCCACTACATCTACACCCACGGAGATAAGCTACTGAGCGAGGGTGAAGGGGATGTGATGGAAGTTTTTGCTAATCCGCAAAGGTCTACCCTAGTCGCTAACAATGCACTTTATCTGAATGTTTTTAGTTTTGATTATCTGGAACTCAAACAATCCCCACAACAAGAAACCTACCTTGATTTGATGCAAGAAGGCGTCTGTCTGCGGCTGATTCCTCACTCTACCCCCTTGCAAGAGCGACGAGACAGGAGCTTGAATGTCAGCGCCATAGAAGCAATGATGGAGCAAGTACTCTCAGCCCGATGGGATGCGGAAATTGACGACGATAGTTCTGATTCTTTCTAAATAGCGACTGATAGAGCATATACTTTGAAAGCTGGTAATAGGTTAGTAGTGAATATTTAAGTTTTCACTAAATAGGCAATTACCAATTTGGATGTTTGTCCGTAATTTAGCGAAATAGCATTAATTTTGCCTTGAGTGCCAATTTTTCTTTTCAACGTCTTGCTCAATGTAGCCAGACAAAAGCTAGAGCCGGGGTGTTTTTCACTCCTCACGGTCTTGTAGAAACCCCTAGATTTATGCCAGTGGGGACGCTGGCGAATGTCAAAACTATCACCCCATCTCAGCTACGGGAAACTGGAGCACAGATGATATTGTCCAATACTTATCATCTTCATCTGCAACCAGGAGAAGCAATTGTAGCTGGTGGTGGTGGGCTGCACAAATTTATGGGGTGGAATGGGCCGATGCTCACTGATTCCGGTGGGTTTCAGGTCTTCAGCTTGAGCGAAATGCGAAAAATTTCTGAAGAAGGTGTGACGTTTCGCTCACCCCATGATGGACAAATTATTAACTTGACACCAGAGCGCTCCATCGAGATTCAGAATACTTTAGGAGCTGATGTGATCATGGCATTTGATGAGTGTCCACCCTATCCAGCTAGTCGTCAAGAGGTAGAAACCGCAACTGAGCGCACTTACCGCTGGCTAGAACGCTGCATAGTGGCTCATCAAAATAGTAGTGAACAGGCATTGTTTGGGATTGTGCAAGGAGGCGTTTATTTAGATTTGCGCTCCCGTGCGGCTGAAGCCTTGGCTAAGTTGGATTTGCCTGGTTATGCCATTGGTGGCGTGAGTGTGGGAGAACCGCCAGAATTGATGGCTCAGATTGTGCAAGTCACAGCACCGCTTCTACCACCCGAAAAGCCGCGTTATTTGATGGGCGTGGGTACTTATCGGGAAATGGCGATCGCGATCGCATCTGGTATAGATTTATTTGATTGCGTCATTCCTACTCGTTGGGCCAGACATGGCACAGCAATAGTCCAGGGCGATCGCTGGAACTTAAAAAATGCTAAGTTTCGTGAAGATTTTACGCCATTAGATGAAACTTGTCCCTGCTATACTTGTCAAAATTTCAGCCGCGCCTACATATCTCATTTAGTGCGATCGCAAGAAATCTTAGCTTACACATTGTTGAGTATTCACAACATCACCGAACTAATTCGCTTTACCCAAAAGATCCGAGAAGCAATCTTAAGCGATCGTTTTATTGCAGAATTTGGACATTGGCTGTCAGGGGGAGATGAGGGAGCAGGGGAAGCAGGGGAAGCAGGGGAAGAGAATAATTAATCACCTTTGACCTTTAACAAATGCCAAATGACCAATGACAAATGCCAAATGCCAAATGACCAATACCCAAACCGTGTTAAGATATTTCTCAATTATGAAAGCTGTGTTGGATAGGTGGATTTAAACGAACATGGAAGCAGCACTTTTATTAGCAAAATTGCCTGAAGCTTACCAAATCTTCGACCCCTTGGTGGACGTTCTCCCAGTCATTCCCGTATTCTTTTTGTTGCTTGCATTCGTTTGGCAGGCAGCCGTAGGGTTTAGGTAAGTTAATCTCTTACCAATTTTTGGGACAGGTAACATAACCTGTCCTATTTTTTTGTGGCATCATTTTTAAAAGTTCATATTTATTAATATTTTGCAATAAATTAACATATTTAAGTAAGATGTGAATCAAGTCATGTTAATACAAAGCTTTGAAAGTTAAGCTTACATAACAGTAAAGAGGAATCGGGTATGGGTAATATCAAATTTGTTAAAGAAAATAAAGAAGTAATAGCGGCGGATGGTGCTAATCTGCGGCTGAAAGCAATGCAAAATGGCATTGATATTTATACCTTGATTGGCAAAATGACAAATTGCGGTGGCTACGGTCAGTGTGGCACTTGCATTGTTGAGATAGTCGAAGGATTAGAAAATCTTTCTCCCCGCACAGATGTAGAAAACCGAAAATTCAAGAAAAAGCCAGAAAATTACCGCCTTGCCTGTCAAACCTTAGTTAACGGTTCTGTCAGTGTAGTTACGAAGCCTTAAGTTTTGCAGAGCATGTGTAGTTAGTGTTTGAAGAAGTAGAAAATTTGGGCTTAACTCTGTCATTGATGATGCTATCCTAAAGTTGTTGACTGGAAATCTAAGAGAGGCTTTCTTGCCATGCAAGTTAATGACCTAGGGTTCGTAGCGAGCATTTTGTTCGTATTAGTTCCCGCTGTGTTTTTACTAATTCTGTACATCCAAACAGCTAGCCGCGAAGGTGGAAAAGATAGTTAATAGTTTGTGTATAAAATAAAAAGCCTCTACACCATTGGTGCAGGGGTTTTTGTTTATTAACCGCTAAATATATTTTGACCTTAAGAGGATGTTTGAAAAGTCGGATAATAGTAAATACAGACTCAAATATCCTGAACGTCATTAAATTTAATTATTGTTTGTATGATTTCTCTGTCTCCTAATCTAAAAAATAAACTATCCCAACCCTTAAAAATTGGCTCATTCGAGGTAAAAAGCCGAGTTCTCCAATCGCCTTTATCTGGGGTTACAGATATGGTGTTCCGTCGGCTTGTGCGTCGTTATGCACCAGATTCGATGATGTATACAGAAATGGTGAATGCTACAGGGTTGCACTATGTCAAGCAGTTACCCAAAATTATGGAGGTAGACCCCAACGAACGCCCAATTAGTATTCAGTTGTTTGATTGTCGTCCAGATTTCCTAGCTGAAGCAGCAATAAAAGCGGTTGCAGAAGGCGCTGATACTGTTGATATCAATATGGGATGTCCGGTAAATAAAATTACCAAAAATGGTGGTGGTTCTTCGTTGTTGCGACAACCAGAAGTAGCTGAGGCTATTGTGCGGGAAGTGGTGAAAGCTGTTGATGTTCCAGTGACAGTGAAAACCCGTATTGGCTGGAATGACAAAGAAATCACAATTCTCGATTTTGCCAAACGCATGGAGAATGCAGGAGCAAAAATGATTACGGTGCATGGACGCACCCGCGCTCAGGGGTACAATGGCAATGCCCGTTGGGAATGGATTACCCGCGTTAAGGAAGTGCTTTCTATCCCAGTGATTGGTAATGGGGATATTTTCACTGTTGAGGCTGCGGTAAAATGTTTAGAGCAAACTGGCGCTGATGGCGTAATGTGTTCCCGTGGAACTTTAGGTTATCCGTTTTTGGTGGGAGAAATTGATCATTTCTTGAAAACTGGGGAAACATTACCACCGCCAACCCCAATTCAGCGCTTGGAATGTGCTAGAGAACATTTGCAAGCTTTGTGGGAATATAAAGGCGATCGCGGTGTACGTCAAGCCCGCAAGCACATGACATGGTATGCTAAAGGCTTCGTTGGTGCTGCTGATTTACGCGGACAGCTAAGTTTGGTAGAAACGGTAGATCAGGGTTTGCAGTTGATTGATCGGGCGATCGCACAACTAGCTAATGGTTATGAGCTAGAGGAAGAGATAGAATCTAACCTAGCGCTGGTGTAACAAAGATTTTAAAATTTTACGCCAAGGCTTAGCACTGGGTAGCGTAACTGTGCCTAAACCAGTGCGCTGAAATATTCAAGTTTCCAGAACTTACGCACTCAGATCCCCCAACCCCCTTAAAAAGGGGGCTTTATAAATTCCCCCTTTTGAAGGGGAGCCAGCGCGGTCTTCTCTACTTTGAGGCTGCGCCAAGGGGGTTTCCACGCCACTCCCCACAACGGATAGCGCAGCGTAAAGCCTTCTCTTCGAGAGGCTTGTCTGCGACACGCTGCGCGATCGCCAACGGCATGGCTTCTCTACTTTGAGGCTGCGCCAACGCTGAGAGCGAGTCTTGTCTGCGACACGCTGCGCGAACAAGCGTCGGCAACCTCCGCCTTGGGGTGGCTCCCCATGAGCGACTGGCGTGGGCTAGGGGGGATCTAGGTTTCAGCCTTCAGTGCGTAAGTCCTAGTTTCTATGTCAGAGTAGAGCAAGAGCGTTGGGTTTTCAAATTCAATCCTTCTCAACGTTTGCGTCAATTAGCAAGGCTAGTTGTCTACTTATAAGCTTTAACAGTAGTGAGTTAAAAAGTCTATGCCAACAAAAGCTGTTCTGGCAAGTATTGTTTCTCTCACATTTGAAATTATTTTGACAGATCCGATTTTAAATGGCTGCAAATACATTCGATAGTAATAGAACTGCTTCATAGCTTTTGGTTATTCCGCTTTTATCACTTTGGTAGAACCAATCGCTCTCAAGCCTTTTGGAGCTTTAATTTCTAGGTTTTGGCTATAAATTTTAGTTTTTATTAGGAAATAAAAGCTCAAAGCTTGATTCTATTAAAGGTTGAGAATTTCGCTTCAATTATTGTTTTGCGAAAGTGACAAAACACGGTTATTTCGATATAGGAGGTCAAGAATGGCTAAGATGTCACTAGTGATCGGAGTCAGCGATTACGAACCTGGTTTGACCCCCCTGCCTGGATCTGCCAGAGACGTAGAGGCAATGCAGCGAGTACTACAGCAGCCTGACGTGGGTGGCTTTGATGAAGTTAAAATGTTGTTAAATCCTACGCCTCAGGAGATGCAGGAAGCGATTGAAACCTTGTTTTCGGGTCGCAAGAAAGACGATCTAGTATTGCTGTTTTTCTCTGGTCATGGTGTCAAAGACGACAACGGTAAGCTGCACCTAGCTACTCGCATCACTCGTAAAACCCCACAGGGAGAACTGATTCGAGCAACAGCAGTTCCAGCAAGTTTTGTACAAGATATTATGAGCAATAGTCGCTCCAAGCGACAAGTTGTAATTCTAGATTGTTGCTTTAGTGGAGCATTTGCTGAAGGTTGGTTAGCTAAGGATAACGGTTCTGTAGATGTTAAAAGCCAACTAGGAGGAGAAGGACGAGCTGTCCTTACGTCTTCGACTTCTACCCAGTATTCCTTCGAGCAGGAGGGATCAGACCTTTCGACTTACACTCGTTATTTAGTTGAGGGAATTGCAACTGGAGCAGCAGATCTCGATAGCGATGGTGTAGTTTCAATTGATGAGTTGCATGAGTATGCCAAAGCGAAAGTTCAAGAAGCTGCGCCAGCAATGAAACCAGAAATTTATGCCGTTAAAGAAGGCTACAAGATCCGTCTTTTTCAAGCACCCATCGAAGATCCAAAGCTAAGGTATCGCAAAGAAGTTGAGCATTTTGCCATTCGTGGCATGATTTCTGTCGTAGGGCGTAATACCTTAGATGCCCTACGAGATGGGCTAGGAGTGCTACCTGAAGTTGCTGCAGCAATTGAAGATGAGGTGCTTAAACCTTACCAAGAGTACCAAAAAAGATTGCAGCGCTATGAGCAAGTTTTAGTTGAGGCGATTGGGCGTGAGCATTCTCTCAGCAGCCACACTCAAAACGAGTTAAAACACTTACAACGAGTTTTACAACTCAGAGATGAAGACATTGCCCTCATTGAAGCTCAAATTACTTCCCACCAAAAAGCAATCCAACCTTCAAGTGAACCGGAGGAAGTGATTCAGGCTCAAACTTCCTTGCACAGTGAAGATGTGACACCTGTTAACCCGTCAAACCAAGCCCTAGCTGCAAGCCAAGCTGAAATTCCTACGCCACCGAGAATTAGGCCTCCAAGAATGCAGGCTATTTCTGTTACCTTTCTGAGAAACCCTAAACTCCTGATTGGGGCAAGCATTGCTACTTCTCTAGCTGTAGTAGCTTATTTCGGGGTAAGATCATTGCGCGATCAACCAATTGAATCACCTGTATCAATTGCCAGTCCTACTTCATCTGACTCAAACAATATTAGTTCATTGAACTTGTATAATCAGGCGTTCAACAAACAAAACCAAGGAAATAACCAGGGGGCGATCGCAGATTACACTCAAGCAATTCAAATTAACAAAAACTGGGGGACAGACAATCCTGATACTAACTACTATGGTATTGCCTCTGCCTACTTCAATAGAGGTTTTATTCACTATTCGTTGGGCGAATTTCGACCTGCTTTTGAAGATTTCAAGCAGGCAATCAATCTTAAGTCTGACCTAGCTATTGGTTACTACTACCGGGGACTTGCCCGCTACTTTTCAGATGCCGATCGCAAAGGAGCGCTCAGGGATTTTATGCAGGGAATTGCTATCAACAAGAACTGGGGAGATGTCAATCCTGCGGCCAACTATTTTGGTAAAGCCTCTGCCCACTTCAGCTTGGGAGATCTCAACTCTGAACTAGGCAATAGACCGGAAGCCATCAAAAATTACCAGGATGCAATCTCTCTGTTTCAGAAAAAGGGAGAGATATTCAATGCTCAAAAAGCGCAGGACAGAATTAAGGAACTCCAGCAGCAATAAGTAACATCTTTCTGCTGTGTGAAATTGAACTTATGCAAAAAAGATCATTTTGGGTGTTGCACCTTCTGGAGGTAAAAAGACCTCATCAATGCGAAAGGCGGTTTCTTTTACCTATCCAGTTAGCATCTTGACGCAGAATAATTCAATCTAAAAAGTACCGAGCCAATCTATATAAAAATTGCAAATTCTGCGTCAAATCTTTTTTAGGGACGACGACGTAAATATCCTTCCGCTTCTAACTTTTGCAAAGCTCTTTTAGCCGCTGCTATTCCATACTTTTGACCAATTTCTGTTGATTCCTGCGAAATTTGAGGAAGAACACTAATTGTTTTTTTGCCTAAAGGTGTTTCGTAAAATGCAATCATTTGTTTTATCTCTTCATTGGTGAAATATTTCGCATATACAGGAATTAATTCATTGATCATCTCATTTGGCTTGAGTTCTGCCAGAAAAGTATCCCAAGCTTTTTGGGGTACTTGGGGATATTGAGGCTTTATGCTATCTACTAATTGAAGCATTATTTGCCGAGAAAGATTTTCTGCACCAGTTATCTTGAGTAATTGTCTGATATTATTAGTTTTTTCTATTTCTTGAGTATTAGTAGTGGGTGCGATCGGACTCTTTGGAGTCTGAGCAAAAGCAACTCCATTAAAAATAGTTACTATTGAAAGTAATATTGCTGGAACTAAAAGCTTTATCTTCATCTATTTTAAACCTATTAGTATTACTCATTCTTTCACTACCTTTAACGAACGTAGGCTAGAGTCTGCACAACCGCTGATAAATCCTCCCATCGCCTGGATTTGTTGCAGGTAGTCAAGAACAGGTTTGGTAATGATTTCTCCTGGCATTAAAACGGGAATTCCTGGAGGATAGGGACAGACCGTTTCAGTACAGATGCGATCGCTTGTTTTTGCCAAAGGTAATGTTTCACTAACAGCAAAAAAAGCTTCACGAGGAGAAAAACGCCAAGAATATCCCATCGTACTTACAAGATTTTGACAAATCGGGGTTCTTAAAGTCAAGTTTTGGCGATACTCTTGGGCAAGAGTGGTGAAACCTTGGACTAATTGCTCAATATCGGCATGGGTGTTACCCAAACTAATGATAAAAGTGAGATGTTGCATTGATGAGAATTCAGCGGTAACACCCAATTTTTCATCCAGAATTTCATCTGCCTCAAATCCAGTTAAACCTAAATTAGAAACTGTGACAGTTAGTCGCGTTTGATCTAAAGCAACAAAACCAGATGATCTTATCTCCTCTTTAAAGACAAGGGGGGTAGATAATCCCGGAATTTGGCTGATTCTCGTTCTAGCTTCTTGTGCAAGTTGCAAAGTGCGAGACATCAGCATGTTTCCGTGCAATGCCATTTGCTGACGTGCTGCATCCAGAGAAGCTAAAAGTAAATAACTAGGACTAGTAGATTGTACGAGTTGCAAAGCTTTACTGATGCGATCGCTATCTATCCTATGACCTTGGATATGCAACATTGATGCTTGTGTCAAAGCACCAAGTACCTTGTGAATGGATTGTACAGTTAAATCAGCGCCACAGGCTAAAGCTGGGGTGGGTAATTCTGGATGAAAAGCGAAGTGTGCGCCGTGGGCCTCGTCTACGAGTAAAGGGATATTGTATTGATGGGTAATGTGAGCGATCGCGCTCAAATCGCCGCAAACACCGTAATATGTTGGATAAACTGCCAAGACAGCCTTGGCATCAGGATGTTGTTGGAGCGCAGATTGTACAGCACTAGGCGTAATGCTGTGGGCAATATCTAAAACTGGATCATATTCAGGATTTACAAAAATTGGGATAGCACCAGAGAGAATTAAACCGGCGATCGCAGAAGAATGCACATTTCGAGGCAGAATGATTTTATCGCCGACGCCACAGGTAGCGAGAATTGCCGCCTCCACTCCACAAGTAGAACCATTGACTAAAAACCATGTTTGTGAAGCACCAAAAGCCTCAGCCGCCAGTTGTTGTGATTCTTGGATAACGCCCTGGGGTGCAAACAGATTATCTAAATCAGCTAATTCGGTCAAATCAGCGCAAAACACAGCTTTACCCAGTAAATCAACTAATGGTTGAGAAATGCCCTTGCCTTGCTTATGTCCTGGGGTGTAAAAAGGAGCGTGGGGACGTGCTGCATTAGCTTTTAAGGCGTTTAATAAGGGTGTTTGGTTTTGATTTAGCATTAGTTTATAGCAAAAGCCAAATTTTTATTTTCCTAACTCAACCTGATTAGCTATTACGCTTTTAAATTGCACAGTCACTCATGAGGTTCGTTAACTGCTGACGGTTAACTATCAACCCTCAACAGTCAACAGCCAACACGAAAAGATGTGCAAATTATATGCGCGACAGCTTTTCTACTTTTACTCTGCTTAAAGTCACAAAACAAAGTTAATAACCAAAGTATGAGTAGCCCTTAAATTTTTACCCATTTCAACACCTTTGGGTCTTTATCATAGTGGTAGGTTTCGCCATCCTTAGTAGTGATGGATCTTCCTTGGCTTGCCCTACTTCTGATAGTGGTAAGAGAATAGTCTGTTAATGTTTTCATCTCTTTATGAGAAAGCCCGACAATTGTGGCTGTTGCCGCTGATATTTCTGGTTTTATTTGAAGTTCATTGTTAGAGAAAGTATCTATTATTATTTGAGCCTTTTCCGGTGGATTAATGACAATTGCTTTTTGCAGTTGATAATCCTCTATGGAAATCAGTTGCCAATTAGAATCTTCTGAAAGCTCTAAAACCCATTGATGGTAATTAAACAAACTTTCTCTATGTCCAACACTAATAAAAGTTGTTTGCGTTTCTTGTAATTGTTTGTATAAATTTCCTTCGTTATTCAAATCCAAAGCACTCGTTGCTTCATCTAATATGGTGAAGCTAGGATGTGTAATTAATAGTCGTGCGAAAGCGAGGCGTTGTTGTTCTCCCAAGGATAATATATTTTCCCAAGGAACCTCTGTGTCAAAGCCATCCACGCGGGTAAGCAAGTTTTGCAGATTCACTTGTTGTAAAACTTCTTCGAGTTCGCGATCGCTCATTTTTCGGTCTGTATGCGGATAGAGTAATTGTTCGCGCAAAGTTCCCAAAATTATATAAGGACGTTGGGGTAAAAATAAGACTTCTTCTAGAGGAGGTCGTACCAGACGACCAGTTCCCGCATTCCACAAACCAGCGATCGCGCGTAATAAAGAACTTTTACCTCGACCACTAGGCCCAACAATCAATAAACCTTCTCCTGGCTGAACAGAAAGTGACAAATCTTCAACAATCACTTGTTCATAGTTAGGCGTTTGTAAGGTGACATCCTCAAAAGCCAGACGATTTTCTTCTATTGTTTTAATCGTACTTACATTTTCGGGTTGTTTGGTAACAGCTTCTAACGCATCAGAAAATTCAGCTAAACGCTCAACGTAACTTGAAAATCGCCCTGAAGTTCCAAATTCATTAATTAGTGTTGCCAGCGCACTTGCAAATAGATTTGCAGCCATATTAGCTTGGCTAACTTGGCCAAAATCAATTTCATCCTTCATATATAAAGGTGCAAGTACTAAAAAAGGAAATATTTGGATAAGGGCCTGATACCCTCGGTTAAAAATTTCCTCATTTCTTTCCCAATTAATCTTGCGTTGAACATTTTTAATAACCTGACTAAATCTCCGACCAATTATATTTGATTCTTGATTTTCTCCTTGGAAAAAAGCTATTGATTCGGCATGATTACGAACATGAGTTAGAGAATAATTATAGTCAGCTTCAACTTGAAGTTTCTCTTGATTAATCTTATTTAATTCTTGAGTTAAGTAAAGAGCAATTAAATTTCCTATGATTGTATAAACAAGTAAAACAGATGCAACAAATTTAGAAATTGACCAAAGAATTGCTAAAAAAATCATCATTTCCAACACTTTTTCTAAAAGAGTAGTTGAAAAACTAAAAAAAGTTCTGGTAACAGGTTCGATTTCTTGAGCTAGACGTTGGTCTGGGTTATCAATATCAGATTTGAAGTTGATTTTATAATAAGCGCGATTCCGCAAATATTTTTCTAAAATGTGATTATTTAACCATTGATACCAATCAAGAGCAATTTTCTTTCTGACAAATTTAGAAAATCCTACCAATAATGTCACGCAGAAAAGACCAACGGCGAAAAGCGATATTGTTTGAAGAAAGCTAGAATAATCTTTCTTTTCAATAATATCGATTAGATCACGAGTAATGAAAGTATTAAAGGCAGTTACGCCCACAAGCGCCATTACTAGTAATAGCAAGAGAGCTAGCATCCCCCATGCACTAATCACGTCTGAAAATGCTCTTTTCTCTGCCTTTGTTGGATACCAGTAAGGCCCTGCGAGCCTTTTTACATCTTCCCAAAATTGATTAAAAGCCGAAAGATAAGAAGTATTTTTTGAAGGTTGATTAGGAAAAACTTGAGTTTGCATATAGATTAAATTGTTTCACACAAAGCCGTTTTAGAGTTAATATCCGGTGAATTAAATTGCTTAGTAATGTTATTTTATCTGTGCTAAAAATAGAATTAGATGTAGCTAGCTTTAATAGCTGACAAAAATTTTAAGCAATAGTATTATTTTAAGTTCTATATACTCTTTTAGGTTTACCTGTAGAACCACAGGAATATTGATAAAGCACATTCACTGTAAAAGTAGAGGAGCTTTCTGTAATTATTGAGTTATCTAATTATTTAGTAGGTAAATAAATATTATTAATTTTCTTATGGTCTGGCAAAAAAGGAAAAGCATGTATTTAAAACCTTTATTCTTTACCTTTTAACCAAACCGTATCGCGAGTCTGATAGACAATTTTTAGTAAATTAGAATGTATTTCCTAGATTTAAATATTAAGAACATTACATCAACTATATATTATTATTTCGTAGTGTTTTTCAAAAATAAAATCTGATTCTTATCATCTCAGCTTTATCCAGAAAATGCAATAGCAGATTAAGACAGCTAAATAAACAATTCAGTGGACAGTTAAGACAGTTAAGACAGTTAAGACAGTTAAGGGGATAATTAAAACATTTAAAACAGTTAATCAAGCAGAATTGCCAACTGTAATTTCTTTACAGCTAGACAACCACATACAGTTAGGAGAGCTAGGAGAGCGATTTTTTTCGGAGGAGATGGGTGACAATTAAGCAAGGGTTTTAAACATTCATTATCCCAAAGCCTCTAAAAGTTGGTAAATACAAGTTTGGCATAACGAACAGTATGCTTAATATTGTTATGCCCCAAGTAATACCGTTGCCATCTTTTAAGGAATGCGTTGAAAAACAACTTCATGCACTTTAACCAAACAATTCAAAGCATTGACCAAAGCAGGAGCGCTTTGACGAGTTAGCGATCGCCGCAACTGGTTGAGTGGTGTGTACCAAGTTTTCTGATCAGGATTTACCAGTCAAACTTAACATTACCTTAATCCTTACTTGATCCTAGATTGGTAGGTTCCTTTTGTTTAGTTGAGCAAGCTGGAGACGAGTCAAAACAAGCCACTAAAAGTCTTTGTGCTACTCGTAACTGACGCTCCTAAATGCCAACAGTATCGACATCAAAAGTAAGGGTGAATATGGAACTTAAAAATTGCGGCCTGTTATCCAATCAATACAGACGGCGGAGTTTTTTGCTGGGTGCAGCGTTCTTAACCGGGTTAGCGGTTACTAGCCAAGGACTTCCAGCATTGGCAAAATCGAGGTTTTCTGACTATCCGTTCAGTCTTGGTGTTGCCTCTGGTGATCCTTTGCCAGATGGTGTTGTATTATGGACACGACTGGCTCCCGCTCCACTCTTCGGCGGTGGAATGCCACTCAGAAACGTTGTAGTCCAGTGGCAAATTGCGCTTGATGAGAATATGAAGAAAGTCGTACAACGCGGGAAAACGCTGGCGACTCCAGAATTAGCCCACTCGGTACACGTTGATGTACGTGGGCTAGAGCCTGACCGATGGTATTGGTATCAGTTTAAAGTAGGTAATGAAGTTAGCCCCATCGGGCGAACTCGTACAGCTAGCACATTCCATAGTTCTATCAAACAACTAAACTTTGCCTTTGTTTCTTGTCAAGACTGGCAAAACGGCTACTACACAGCTTATCAGCATTTAATTGATGAGGAACTTGATTTAGTTGTTCATCTTGGGGACTACATTTACGAGTACGGGCCGCAATCGGGTGGCCCACGCCAACATAACAGCCCAGAAATAGTCACCCTTGCTGATTATCGCAACCGCCACGCTTTGTACAAGACTGACCCGAATCTACAAGCTGCTCATGCAGCCTTTCCCTGGATAGTCACTTGGGACGATCACGAAGTTGACAACAACTATGCAAACTTGATACCTGAAGATGACCAAAGCCAGCAAGCATTTGTGGCGCGGCGAGCTAATGCTTACCAAGCTTACTACGAACACATGCCACTGCGTCAATCTTCGCTGCCCCAAGGAGCAAACATGCAGCTGTATCGACGGTTTACTTATGGTGATTTAGCTGAGTTTAGCGTGCTAGATACCCGCCAGTATCGCACTGATCAACCTTGTGATGACGGACTCAAGCCCCGTTGTGACCAAGCCTCTGATGTAAATGCTACTATGACAGGCTCAGAGCAAGAGCAGTGGTTATTTAAAGGATTAGATAAGTCGCGATCGCGTTGGAATGTGATTGCTCAACAGACCATGTTAGCAGAATACGATTTTAGTGCTAGCCCAGACATCGGAGTGTTCAACGTGGATCAGTGGGACGGTTACGTAGCTGCACGTAATCGCCTCCTGAGTTTCTTGAACCAACGACAACCATCAAACCCTGTGGTCATTACTGGAGATATCCACTCTAGTTGGGTACACGACCTCAAGATTGATTTTAGCAAACCGACTTCCGCAACAGTTGGCACGGAGTTTGTGGGAACCTCAATTTCTTCTGACTTTCCGTCCCAGTTCATCCCTCCAGTTGAAGCTGCTCTGAGCGACAATCCCCACACCAAGTTTTTCGACGGTGCATTCCGGGGTTATGTCCGCTGTCACCTCACCACAGAACGCTGGCAAAGCGACTATCGTGTTGTATCCAGCATTACTGACTCAAATGCTTCTATCAGAACTCTAGCTTCGTTTGCAGTCCAAAATGGGCAACCGGGTGCATATCGGATGTAACCACATCTCAAACAAAAGGAATGAAAAACTACGCTCACAAGGGGTATGGGGTATAGAACATAGGGCATAGGGCATAGAGTACGAGGAAGAAGTAGAGAAGCAAGAAAGAAGAGTTTTTCCCTCAGCCTCTTATCAATATTCACTGCCTACTGCCCATTGCCCATTAATTGAGAATGATAAAATTTCCCAGCGTGTAGCTATTATTGCCATATATGCATTGTGTAATTTTGCAAATGATTAGGTTCAATTGAAATTACTATTAGTGGCATTGCAGGGATAGCATCGCAACATTAACATAACTTAGCACGCTTAGGTGTGCAGTCAATAATTGGATAATTGCTCGCAGGTTTGATCATCGGTTGCATTGCTGGAGTATCGATATAAAAGATGGCAAACAAGCTAAATGCAAATAAAGGTAGAAACCAGCATAAATCAGGCTAATCACAAGCACTCTTTCTAGATGAAAGTTCGATCAGAATATTTCGCATGTCGTAACCTCAAAGAGTATATGTAAATCAATACCTCGGATAATAAATTTATCCAAATTGAGTTGAAATACATTGATGTCAGCTTTTTGCCATTCAGATTGAAAATGGCTTTAACGGTTGCTCTCTAAAGACTATAAACCTCACATAACAAAGCTGTCCATTTTTTTCTATGGTGGACTGCTGATTACTAGTTATCAATATAAGCATTAATTTAAAAAATATGCAAGACCTCACCTGTATCCCAAACACTGCCTACATTTTAAGGAAAATCTGGAGATGAATTAATCAAAAAGGTTGCTTTGATGGTTCTGCTTCCTCTACAACATCTTGCTATTTAATTAATTTTTCTTATTTCATTGTTTCATCGTTATATGCAGAAGTATTAGCATTCACTGTAATGGATATGTGTAATGGAATTTTGGACTGCTGACTTTTACCGCTAAGTCTTGAAACGTCAAAAAAGTCATAATTTTAAAATATTTTATTCTCAATTATTTTTATTTAATGATAATAAGACAACGAAATAGCAACACTTTGAGGCTATGTTTTAGAAAGTGATCCCAGCATTGAAAAAAATAGCGAAAAAAGTCATGTATGATGATTAAGTTGAATTTGACTCTCCTAAATGAAAAATAGCTCAACTGACAATTAAGACTCAGATAGATGAGGACAAGTATCAGAAGGGCAAAAAACTCACTGGCAAAGAACTGTCAAGCGTTTAACCAGACAAGTCTGATTTTCATGGGGACTCTAATTACTAGATTTCACCTCGAAATGGTTTGAATCTTTCTTCCCCTCCAGCACACAGGTAAGTTAATTCTGTGCGATGCCTGAGTAGCAAGAAATAGTTAACCAAGCATAATTTAGAGGAATTCTTGAATGCCTACTATCATCGTCCAAAACGCCAACGATCAGGGTGCAGGTTCGTTGAGAAATGCACTCGCCCAAGCTAAAGATGGAGATGTGATTGCATTTGCATCTGGGCTGGCGAATAAAACGATTAAGCTCACCAGTGGTGAATTATCAGTTAAAAGTGATGTCACTATTAATGGTGCTGCGGCTAATAACTTAACCATCAGTGGCAATGACAAAAGCCGAATATTCTTCACTGCATACGGAACTGATGTCACTCTGAAAAACTTGACCATTACCGATGGATATGACAGAGGAAGAGGCGGTGCAGTTAGAGTTAGTTCCAACAGTGAACTAACGGTGGACAATGTTCAGTTCAAAAATAATGTTGGTGGTCAAGGTGGGGCAATTCACGTTGGTTTCCGTAGTAATGCCACAGTGATTAACAGTACCTTTGACAACAACGATGGTACTATTACCAAAAATGGTTTTAGTGCAGGTGCGATCGCTAACGACAATAATGGCTCACTAACTGTTAAAGGTAGTCGATTCACGAATAACAGTGGTCAAACGGGTGGTGCGATTTACACCCAACTAGGCCCCCTGACTGTAGAAAATTCCGTTTTCCTCAACAACCGCTCAAAAGATGGAGCTGCGGGAATTTTCGCAGATGGCGCAAGTATTGGCGGCCCAAGGGCGAGCGCATCATCTCCAGGTGGCACAATTAAGGTCAGTGGCAGCCATTTTGAAGGAAATGAGGGTTTTGGCGCAGGCGGAGCACTTTATCTGTATGGTTACGGCAAAGACAAGACAATTGTTGAAAACACCAAGATTATCGACAATAAGTCCAAGTCTAACTACAAAGGCATTGCTCAAGGAGGGGGGGCACGACTCAATGGTAATGTGACGGTTCGCAATGTTACCTTTGCCAACAACACTTCCGAAGGACAAGGCGGTGGGTTGTGGTTAGATGGGGATACAACCTCAAAAAATGCGGTCATCAACCTCGAAAACGTTACCTTTTCTGGAAACAGAGCAACTACCGATAAAGGATTGGGTGGCGCAATAGCCATTAATCCCAGCGCAGATGCCAAACTCAACGTCAAAAACTCGACTTTTTTCAAAAACTACGCCCAAAAGAACGGCGGAGCGTTTTGGGTTGTTGGTGGGCAACCCGTAACACTCACCAATTCAATTGTTGCCAACAATACAGCAAACAATCTTTCTGGAACTGGTCAGCAGACCTCGTTCCAATTGCGTGATGGTGGTGGGAATGTTGAGTTTCCAGCTCCAGCAAATAGCAGAAACTCCAGAGTAACTGCCAATTCCCGAATTGCTGACCCCAAACTGGGTTCCCTGCAAAACGTCAACGGTGATCTAGTTCATCCGCTACTGGCTGGTAGCCCCGCCATTGGTGCAGCTGTTGGGGGCGTACCAACAAACGACCAACGCGGTTTTAAACGTGATGGCGACCCTGACAGTGGGGCGTATGAATTTAGCGGTGCGAATAATGCTACATCTACATTGGCTAGTACTTCTGCTCAAAGTACATCTGCACTGACTGGTAGTTCAGCTAATGATACCTTAACTGGAACTTCCGATGGCGATCGCTTCCTCAGCTCATCAGGTGCCGATAAACTCACGGGTAAAGGCGGCAATGACCAATTTGTCTACACTGATATTAATCATCGCGGTGATACAATCACTGACTTCCAAATCGGCGCAGACAAAATCGTTCTCACTGAGTTGCTCGACGACCTATTGAATAAAAATTACACTGGCAACGCAATAACCGATGGCTATGTGAAAGTTGTGCAAGGTAGTAGTAACAAAAATTTCACAGTGCAAATTGATCCTGATGGCCGCAATGGCGATAGCAGTTTCAGATCTTTCCTCACGGTGAACACAACAAATACAGGCAGCTTAAATAGCGAAAGTTTCGTGTTTTAAGGCTTGACCCTTTTAACTAGCGATCAGTTTTTCAGTTGTGGGCTAGATCCCCGATTTCTTAAAGAAGTCGGGGATCTAGCCACCGCCAATGCATCGATCTGCAATGCGATTGTCATCGACCTGCAAAAATTAACGCATCCTTTGTTTAACCTTACCTTAGTACCTCTTCCTACTTGAGAATATGGTATCGTTTGGCGATCGCTTTGCATTTAGGTATTCGTTGTCACTATCTATAATGAGCAACTGCAAGCGAAAATGCAACTGAGCTTCGCACTATCGGCCAACTTTGGGTAAAATGCAGCAATGGGCGCTTTGAATTTAGTATGCAAAAACGTATATTAAGATGGCGTCAGCCCTCAATCAAGTAATTTTGGCTCATCTGCATATATTCAGTTTTGCTTTGAGGAACTAAATTATGACTCAGGCTTTACATAAAATAGTTACGTTTGAAGAATTTGTTGCTTGGTATCCAGAAAACGCGCAACGCCGATATGAACTGTATGACGGAGTAATTGTTGAAATGCCCCCACCAACAGGCGACCATGAAAGCATTATTGGATTTCTAATTGGAGAAATTGTTATGGAATACAAGCGTTTAAAGCTGCCTTATTTCATACCAAAAACAGCATTTGTTAAACCATTGGAGGGCGAATCAGCTTACTCGCCAGATGTGCTGTTGTTAAATCGTCCCAATTTAGTAAATGAACCTCTGTGGAAAAAAGCATCTACAGTTAGCCAAGCAGCATCGATTGCGTTGGTTGTTGAGGTGGTAAGTACCAACTGGAGAGATGATTATTTAAAAAAAGCCGCTGACTATGAGGCAGTCGGCATTCCAGAATACTGGATTATAGATTATGCAGCTTTAGGCGGTAGACGATTCATTGGCAACCCCAAACAAGCAACTATATCGATTTATAGTTTGGTAGAAGATGAGTATCAAGTCAGCCAGTTTCGAGGCGACGATGGCATCAAATCACCCATTTTTGCAGAATTGAACTTAACCGCAGAACAAATTTTTCAAGCTGGTATCTCAACTTAGAACGACTGTGCAATCAGACTAAGCAGCAAAGGAAAGAATTTTTGGTGTTGTTGATTGAGAATATGAATTTGTCTCACGCAGAGACGCAGAGAGTAAGAGATTAGAATATGTTGTTTAACGTAACGCGAAAGTCCCCAGCCTCAATGTACTCATAGGGTGGGGATGAATAGTGAAAGTTTACAGGATATTTCAGCAGCGATCGCCTCATGTTGCTAGATTATCATTGGAAATCAAAATTAAGGGCAGCTAGCTGCAATCGACAATGGTATCTACTTCTACTTCTTTCTCGGATATTCAAAACCATTGGACACGCCGATTCATTGAAGCCTTAGCAGGGCGTCGCATTGTGAATGGTTATCCTGATGGGACTTTTCGTCCAAATAACTCACTCACCCGCGCTGAGTTTGCTGCCATCATCACCAAAGCATTTCCTACAGTTACTCAAAAGCGAGAGTATATTGCCTTTGTCGATGTACCTACCAATCATTGGGCTGCTGCTGCAATTCAAACAGCTTACGAAAAAGGATTTATTAGCGGATTCCCTGATAAAACTTTCCGTCCAAATAACCGAATTACGAGGGTAGAAGTTTTAGTTTCTCTAGTATCAGGGTTGGAAATTGCCGCGAAGATAAAACCTGACCTCTTGTCAGCACTCCCACAAATTTATCAAGATGCTGTGCAGATTCCTGCTTATGCTAGAAATCAGATAGCTATTGCAACTAGTGCTGGGCTAGTACCTAATTTCCCAAATATTAAATTACTTAATCCTAATCTGGCAGCCACCCGTAGTGATGTGGCAGTGATTATTTATCAAGCTTTAGTTTATTTGGGTCAGGCAGAAAAGATTGTCTCTGTTTATTTAGTAGTGCCGCCAACATCCACACCCACAACACCAACGCCAACACCAACACCCCCTGGGAGCCTGAAGCTAAATCACAGCCGGGAATTCCGAGGGGCGTGGGTAGCAGCTGTGTGGAATGGTGATTGGCCTTCTAAAGCAGGACTAACCGCTGTCCAACAAAAAGCTGAACTAACTGAAATTATCAATAAATTACAAACACTAAACTTTAATGCCCTCATCTTCCAGGTAAGACCAGAGGGAGACGCTTTGTATGCTTCTCAATTAGAGCCTTGGAGTGCTTGGATAACAGGAACTCAAGGTAAAGCACCAGAACCATTTTATGATCCATTAGAGTTTGCGATCGCTGAATGTCACAAGCGCAATATTGAAGTTCATGCTTGGTTTAACCCCTACCGCGCCAAGACTAGCATTAAAGGTTCGCCCAATGTCCGCCCTCACATAGCTGTGACTAATCCAGAAGTTGTCTACCAATGGGGTAATCAGTTGTGGATGGAACCAGGAGCAAAAATTGTTCAAGACAGAGCATACAACGTAATTCTGGACGTAGTGAAGCGCTACGATATTGATGGCATTCACTTAGATGACTATTTTTATCCATATCCCATCGAGGGACAATCTTTTCCCGATGACAAAACCTACGCTGCATATAAAGCAGCTGGTGGTACACTCAACATCGGCGACTGGCGACGGGACAATGTTAATAAAATGGTACAGCGCCTCTGGCAAGGGATTAAAGTAACCAAACCCCACGTTAAATTTGGTATTAGTCCCTTTGGGATTTATCGCCCCGGACAACCCCCTGGAATTACTGGTTTAGATGCTTACAATGTGCTCTATGCCGACGCCAAAAAATGGTTAGAACAAGGCTGGATTGATTATATCGCTCCTCAACTTTACTGGCGCACTGACCAAACACAACAAAGTTACTCTGCATTACTCAAGTGGTGGACACAGGTAAATACAAAACAAAGGCACGTTTATGCTGGTAACAATCTGACAGAACCAAGCAACAAGAGTCGGGAGAGTGATGAGATTGAAAAGCAAGTGAAAATTAGTCGTAGCCAAGCTGGACAGTTCTCACTGGGAAATATTTTCTTTAATCTCGGTGTTTTGACAGAAAATAGTCAAGGCATTGCTGATAAATTCCAAAGTCTACTTTATAACAAACCTGCGCTACCTCCAACTTTGTCTTGGCAGAACACAACACCGCCATCCCCTCCCACAGGACTGCAAGTCAACAACCGCAAACTCAGTTGGCAACCTGGTGATACTCAACCGATTCGTTCTTGGACACTTTATCGCCAAAGTGGAGATACTTGGACACTTCAACGAATTTTATCTGCTGGCACAACCTTTGCTACAGTCCAACCGGGAACTTATGCTGTGTGCGCGGTGGATAGATTGGCGAATGAAAGTGTGGGCGTGGTGATTTCAGTGAGTTGAGAGAATATATTTTGTACGTACTGTTATTTACTGGGCGTATAATCTTGACCGCAAAAACCTGAATAGTCAGCAGGAGCACAAACCACGGCAAAGACCAGCCATTTTCGTTAGCTAGCGTTAACACTTGCGGCTTGGTTCTGTGGAGAATAATGCTGTAATAGTCGAAATGGAAATCTGCAAAATGAACTATAACCGCTAGACTCATAACTGGTTTCCTCTTTTATCAATTCGCTGGCATTAATTGGCATAAAAGAAACCTCGCAACCCCAAAAAATTTGTCACTCAGTTGCACAAAACTACATCAGACAGGTGCTTTCCTTGTCTGTTGCAACTAGTAAAGGGGTTACGAGACTTTGCTAGCGAATCTTATACATAGAGACTTAGTTACGAGCATGAGTATTTCTGCGTTGAGTTTCAGTATATGGCACTGAAGGCTCAGCAGCATGAATAAGTTCTGGTTCCAGCATTGATTTGACTGGCATAACCTTCGTAAATGATGAAATTTCTAGTTTTGAAAGCCGCTAGATTGGTCAGCGAACGCTTTAAACTCCATAGCGTCGTGACTACAGAAGAGGCGCACATCCTGACTGCGATCGCGCGATAATGCACGTAGCCGGTCTTGATTGAGCAACCTAGCCTTGCGGTCTACCTCCATCATCCATTGGTAAGCACGTAGACCAGGTGTACAGTGCGGTTTGGCAGATCCCATCTCATGTCGGTAAAAGTAAGCATCGCCAGCATGTAGAAGCCAGCCTTCCGGCGTCTCGATGGCGATACCTGCATGACCACGCGTGTGACCGGCAAGCGGGATGAGAAGAATCTCTGGCGGTAGTCCGGCGAGGTCACGTACTGCCTCAAAGCCAAACCAAGGTTCACCTCCTTTTGAATAGTGCTTCCAGTGCTTAACCTCGTCCCACTGTTCTGGACGATAGCGCCCTCTGGCGATGAAGCCGTGTCGGTCTTGTGCAGTTTCAATTTCAGTCTGCATTACATGCACGGTTGCTTCAGGAAAATCCTCTAGACCACCAGCGTGATCAAAATCGAGATGAGTTAGTACAATATGACGCACGTCTTGCGGGGAAAATCCGAGCTGCTCAATTTGAGCGAGTGCCGTGTATTTCTGATCAAACTGAATGCGATTGAAATGAATGAAGAACGGGCTGAGTCGGGAGTAAGGCAAGTTGATATCGCGCAGTCCAAAGCCAGTATCGATCAGAACAAGTCCTTGGTTTGTCTCGACTAGCAGACAGTGGCAGACAAGGTGAGCCGCTGGGCCGCGACTGAAGCCATCGAAGAGTGCCCCGCCAATCGGGCACATGCAACCACAATTGAGATGATGAATTTGCATGAATCCTCCGTTACGACTCCAAACCAAATAATTCCCGTTGTGCGCTTTCAACCCTTAAAATCTTAGGGAAGCAAAAGTTTAATTGCGTCTTTCCAAAGAAATATGGCTGTTATGTCTTTAAGCTACACATGTAGGTTGGGGAGCCAGTGCGTTGCGGAGGTTCCCTCCGTTGTAGCACCTGGCGTTTGAGTAATGAAACCCAACACCTCAAAGTCTTGTATATCTTTGGTTTCACTCTGTTCAACCCAACCTACGCGTCTATTACACTGGGCGTATATACTTAGTACGCGGTGCGCCCAATATGGCAAGCTTGTCTGTGACTATATAGTTAAGTTAATTTGTGTTAGTAAGATTCTCAGCCAATAAGGAACCGCTTCTTTCATTTCCCATTTATGAGAAACTTCAATATTTTGAGTGATTTCGTAACTGATAATGGCATGGTAGAGAGCAGCGACAGGTTGCGTTTTTTCAAACACAGAAATTAATTGCTCCATTGGCATATAAACTGTCCAAGGTTCTAGATAAGAATTACGTAAACGTACTTGCACATCAATTACATCGGGAAGTTGCTGTGTAATATCTTGTAAAAAGAAAATCGCATCGAAAAAGGGATGAGATACTGCACCATCAGACCAGTCAAAATAAATAAATTTTTCATCAGTAACAATCACATTGTCACAATGAAAATCACCATGTATCAAGGTTTGGGGTATGCCGTAAGTAGATAGTTCATAGCACATTCTCATCAGTTGAAGTGTTAAACAGGGTAATGTCGTGATTTCAGTTTCGGAAAGACGTGGCTCGTTTTGTGGCACTAGTAGCGCAGAGTTGTCTGCCAATAGCGGCTCAATCTGACTAACGAGTTTATCAATTCTTCGGTCAGG
This sequence comes from Komarekiella delphini-convector SJRDD-AB1, assembly GCF_014831675.1. Classification (GTDB taxonomy): domain Bacteria; phylum Cyanobacteriota; class Cyanobacteriia; order Cyanobacteriales; family Nostocaceae; genus Komarekiella. Next base: position 238,390 of record NZ_VJXY01000005.1, read on the forward strand.
AAAGCCAATATCCAACAATTTATCGACCTGAGCAACAGCCTGAATTTGCATCTTAGCAAACAAACTTAGTGCTTCTTCCCATTGAGTAACATCCGTGAGTTTTCCCAGATTATTGCTACCAAAATCTACCATTAATATCCAGTTATTTTGTGTATCTGTAGCTAATAAGTTAGGCAAGCTTTCGGGATAAAATTGAGTTATAAAATTGGTAATTATGGGTTCATCTGCAAATTTCCCAAATGTCGCTTTGAAGTAAATTTTTCCAGCTGTTGTACTAACTTTTAAAACGCATGAACGAGTTTGGGATCTCACTTGTTCGATTTGAGTAGTTGCACTCACTCCTAATGAATTAATTTGTGAATTAATCCAGGCTGTAGCTTGATCAAACCAGCCTATTTTTGCCCAAGGAACTCGCTTTTCGGAGATGTTATTGCTGCTAATTTCAGAAAACCAAGACTCAAGGATTTGACGAATTTTGGCAATAGCAAATTTGACGCTATCCAATTCCTCGAACTCAAACCAACGTGCATTTTTAGGCGGTTTCCATTGAAGAGAGTGATTTTCCATTGCGTACACCCTGCACCCAGCTTTGGTTTCTAGACTGTAATCTTCATAGAAACAGCGCAGTACAGTTACATCCAATCCTAATTGTGCTTTAATTGCTCGATTTATATGGTTCACAACCCCAAAGTGATGCTCGTAAGGCACAAACCACGGCAAAGACCAGCCATTTTCGTTAGTTAGCATTAACACTTGCGGCTTGGTTCTGTGGAGAATAATGCTGTAATAGTCGAAATGGAAATCTGGAAAGTGAACTACTGCCACTTGACTCATAACTGGGTTCCTCAATTCGCTAGCATTAATTGGCATAAAGGAAGCCTCGTAACCAAATAATTTGTTACCTAATTGCACAAAACTTCTTCAGACAGGTGCTTGTCTTGTCTGTTGCAAGTGGTAAAGGGGTTACGAGAAGTTACTAGCGAATACGAATAAACATAGATACTGAGTTATAAGAAAAAGGTATTTTCACAGATTCAATTTTAGTATATAACATTCCTGGAAGTTGAATGTAAGTGAGGAATGTTATAAGTCAACTCAAAATAAACGTGCAGGCTTGTTTTGTAACTGGGAAGCAATTAATTTCACTCGCTCAACCACAGTAATCATGTACCGATAATCCGGGACTTTCCCATTAGGTATATACCCTATTTCTTCAGCCAAAACTGAAGGAAATTCGCTCATAACTTGGCGGATGTACTCTTGGCGGTTGCGTTCGATATTAGGCCCAATCAAAACCACACCAGATGGAACATAGTGAGGGTCTGTATAGAGTGTGCGTAAATTGGTCTGGCCTGCTTCATTAAATTCTGCGATCGAAACAGCCCCAGCAGTTGCCTTTCCTTGAGTCACAAATTCTAATACTGTTTTGGGTGTGGGTGCAAACAGTACTTCAGCTAATGTCAAACCATAAAGATTATAAAGAGGTAGATAATATCCGGTTGCTGAACCTGGTTGACCTAAAGCAACTATTTGACCCTGTAATTGTTTTAAATCCTGAATCGGATTGTCTTTACGAACAACCAAGATTGAGCGTAAATTACTCACACCCAGTAAAGGAAAAAGTGGAATATATTGATATCGAGCGATCGCAATAGCCGCTAACCCTGGTGGCGCAAATACCAATGACCAAGCACGAGCCTCAAGACTCTCAATCGCCTTATTTTCGTTGAAAACAGGCTCTAGCTGAATGTATGCCTTTGTTTTTTCACCTAAATAACGATTAAATTTAGCATATTGGTTAATAATCTCTTCGCTGCCATCATAGTTGATAACACCAATAGTTAACACGCCTTCAAAAGATGGTGTTGATTGGCATCCAGCTAATGTCAAACCTAATAGTTGTAAAAGAAATAAACGACGTGAAAATCGCAAAGGCATCACTAAATTTATAGTCAAGGAAGTAATTGTACTCTCAGAAATAATCTAAATAAGCTTGGGTAGTACCTAAACAGGTTATGTTGCAACAAAAAATTAATATTTGTTTAACTGTTAATTAGCTGTTTTCCTACAGATATAAATGATATTGCACAAGCTTAAATACCAGCTTTATTTGTAAAGTGGCATTACACAACATTATGTTAAAAAACTTAAAAAATAAACACTAAGTTTAACTTGCCAAAACAGTGCTGATACTGTTTCTCTATGAAGATGCCACTCAATCTGGCCCTTTTGTAATCCTTCTTGAAAAAATCGCTGGGAACTGGTTAAAGCATTGACCGTCTAAAGTGAAGGTAAAAGTTAAGAGTTAGAGTGATGGATGACTAATTTCAAATCACGCTTCTAGTGAAAAGCTTTCACTGCTCCCGTATGCTTACCCTTTTCATTCGGGGGTTACGTGGTTAACAATGGGTTGGATGTTTTTCAAATGATTCAACCTTATGCCTAGAACTCCTAATGAATATGCCGTACACCTCCTACTGGAAAGCGGTCACAGGGAAGAAGTACGTTTTTCGACTATTCAAGAATTTCAGAAGTGGTATAGTAGCGAACTTGTTCCCAAGTCTGCTTCTCATGATTTTATTAGCGTGCCGATTAAGAATATTCAAGGGGAGTATATGGTAGTACGCCCATCTCGGATTGTAGCAATCCGAGTAGAACCCGTTTTTAGTTCAAGTGTTGAAAGATTCAACTAAATGATGAGAAAAACCCTTGCTTTGCTTTCCTTAATGGGAATTGCCCTTATAAATCCACTCTGGTCAGCTGTTGCTCAGGTTCCTAACTTACCACTGCCAGTACCAACGGCTCCTGATATCCTGCTACCGCCAATCCCAACTACTCCTCAAATACCGCCACTAGAACCAGTTGCTCTGGGAAGTTGTACGCCTCAGTACGCTTGTTTGGGTTGGGATGAGCAAATTTTGGGTCAAAGAGGTAAAGCAGGCGATCGCAAAGCGCTATTGGCTTCCATTGACAATAGTCTGCGTTATTTGGCAAAAAAAGAGGCGATCGCAGCGTATCAAAATTATCCCATTAAGGAGATTACCCTTGATCGCGTCCGTCGGAGTTTGCTACGTTTTCGCCAACTAGTTGTTAGTTCTAAGTCAACAGCACAACTACAAGCCGCTGTCCGTCGGGAGTTTGTTTTTTACAAATCCGTGGGCAACGATGGCAAGGGTACTGTTAAATTCACTGCATATTACGAGCCTGTTTATACTGCTAGCCGAGTCAAAACCTCAGCATATAAGTATCCCCTTTATCGCCTGCCACCAGACTTTAACCAATGGGCTAAACCCCATCCCAAACGTATTGATTTGGAAGGGAAAGATGGTTTGCTAGGGAATAAAAGCCAATTGCGTGGTTTAGAAATGCTTTGGTTTCGCGATCGCCTTGATGCATATATGGTACACATCCAAGGTTCTGCTCAAATTAAGTTAACTAATGGTACAAAAACATCAATCGGCTATGCAGGTGGAACAGATTACCCCTGGACTAGTATCGGCAAAGAACTGGCAAAAGATGGCAAACTTCCTCTAGAAGGATTGACATTACCGCGACTGATTACTTACTTCCAAAGACAGCCACAGGAGTTGAATAATTATCTGCCACGCTGGGAACGGTTTGTCTTTTTCCAGGAAACAGCCGGTAGGCCAGCTACGGGCAGTATTCATGTACCAGTGACAGCAGAGCGTTCTATTGCTACAGATAAGTCTCTCATGCCTCCGGGAGCACTAGCGCTGATTTACAACTCATTTCCCTACCCTACCAGTGTTGGCAAACTAGAGCGTCGGACTGTGAGCCGTTTTGTACTAGATCAGGATACAGGAAGCGCTATTAAAGGGCCAGGAAGAGTAGATTACTTCATGGGATCTGGTAAACTAGCAGGCGATCGCGCTGGTATCACAGGCGGTAATGGTTCACTATATTATTTGCTATTGCGGCAATAGAACATTGGGTATGGGACATGGGGCATTGATTAGTTATTAACCTTGTCCCCAGTCCCCAGTCCCCAGTCCCCAGTCCCCAGTCCCTAATACGGCGGATAAGCAAAATCATCTTCATCAGCGTAAACGTAAGAGTTGGAAACCCCTGCCATCGCCATCTTGGGTGTTTCTAGTTTTACAGTTTCCTTACCAAAATCTTTGTGTTCTTCAAAAGTCTTGCAGATCATTGCAGACTCAAGCGAATCCGAGGCAATCAAGTATTGTGTTAACGTCCCAACTGTAGGATGTTTGTAGTCTACAGTTGAAGCAACTAGAACCGTATTTGGTTCAATGCCTCTTTCTTCACACTCAATTATGGGGGAAAAAATCCCGTGAGCGTGGAATAGCGGGCCTTTTGGCGTTAAAGGTTGCTTGCGATATATAGCATAAGCCTTTTCTAGTTCAGCTACGAACCCACTGACGACTTTGCCTTGTTGAAATTCACAATAGGTTTTGCTGAAACTTGCTCCTGCTGCGCCATTAAGAGTTAATTGTAGTGGTGACTCATGTAAAAACTTTTTATTTTCACCTACTAAAAAAATTAAATAGCGAGTAAAAGTTTTAAATTTAAGTTTATCTGCTAAAAAAGCATCATAATTCTCTTTCAGCGTACCTAGTTTTAGACCAGTTTCCCGGTCTTTGACAGACAATGGCCCGCGACGCACTATAACTAATTGGGGAGTGCTAGTAATAAAGACAGTTTCGACTCCAGAGCTAAATTCATGCTCCACCTGTTGCCAATTGTCATCTGGTTGAAAGCCAACAGCGTGAGCATTATCCAGCTTAATCGCCAAACCGTGAGGCTGAATGCCATCTGTGCCATATCGAGGATTAATCATCTGACACCAGGGGATGACTTGAGAAGGCGGTGCATTAAATTTTTCGTCTTCAAAGTCGAAATTAGCAGATGCTTTCATCGTTTTAGGCTATACAAGAAGTGTTTTATTGAACTTTATCGGCAGGGCGCTGATGCTGGGAAGCCAGTTACGTCCGAAAATAAGTCTGAGTAGCGACTTCTAACCATCAAAGCTTTGGGGGTTTCCCATTGTAGCAAGTAGCGTCAAACTGGCATAGTGGCTTTTCCAGAGTAAGTCAGAATTAATCTCTGTTGCAATCCCTCTTCAGTCTTTTAACAACATGATGTATTTTTACAGAGTAGGCAAGGTTCTGCCACTATAAATTTATCAGTTAAAGCGGGAAGCGCAAAACCTCTAACCTACTTGTCTGATGCCATCTGTCTCCTGCTATCTCAATAGGTAATCTCATATCAAAGCTTAATGCCAATTTGTTTGCAAGTTCCCAAAGCTTGCCGATACAAGTTTAAAGATCTGGGATTTTGATTAAAGTTACGGTAGATTGCCCCAATATTTTTCAGGGTTATGCATTCACTCCGAACGGAGCCGGTTTGTTGGTGAATTGCTAAAGCTTGTCCAAAAAACTCTAAGGCTTTTTTGTACTGCTTCTGTCCATAATAAACTGACCCAATACTGTTGAGGCTTATACCTTCTCCTGACTTGTTGCCGATTTGTTTGTTAATTGCTAAAGCCTGCCCAAAGAATTCTAAAGCTTTGGGATACTGACTCTGGCTGTAGTAAAATGCCCCCATGTTATTAAAAGTTGTACCTTCCCCCGCTTTGCTGCCAATTTGTTTGTTAATTGCTAAAGCTTGCTCAATAAACTCTAGGGCTTTAGGGTACTGCTTCTGTGCATAATAAACTGACCCAATACCGTTGAGAGTAGAGGCTTCCTCAGCCTTGCTGCCGATTTGTTGGTAAATAGCTAACGCTTGCTGGTAAAACTCTAAGGCTTTGGGGTACTGACGCTGGCTGTTATAAAATCCCCCCATCCTCGCAAGACTTTTACCTTTCCCCGCTTTGCTGCCGATTTTTTGATAAATGGCTAAGGCTTGCTGGTGAAACTCTAAAGCTTTGGGGTACTGACCTTGAATGGAGTAAACGACCGCAATACTGTTGAGAGTCGAGCCTTCCTCCGCTTTGCTACCGATTTTTTGGCAAATAGCTAAGGCTTGCTGGTAGAACTCTAAGGCTTTGGTATATTGACGCTGGCTAGAGTAGACTGACCCAAGGCTTCTAAGGTTTGCACCTTCCCCTTTCTTGTCGCCGATTTGTTTGGCAATATTATTTGCTTGCTCGAAAAACTCTAATGCTATGGGATACTGAGTGAGATTGTTGTAAACTGCCCCAATACCATTGAGGGTCTGACCTTCCACTTTCTTGTCGCCGATTTGTTTAGCAATGCCTAAAGCTTGTTGGTAGAACTCTAAAGCTTTGGCATACTGGTTTTGCCTAGAGTAAAATTCTCCAATAACGTTAAGGGTATAACTTTCCTCTTTCTTGTCATTGATTTGTTTGGCAATACCTAAAGATTGTTGGTAGAACTCTAAAGCTTTGGCGTACTGATCGATGTTGTTGTAAACTTCCCCAATACCATTAAGGGTTTGGCCTTCCACTTTCTTGTCGTCGATTTGTTTGGCAATACCTAAAGATTGTTGGTAGAACTCTAAAGCTTTGGCGTACTGATCGATGTTGTTGTAAACTTCCCCAATACCATTAAGGGTTTGGCCTTCCTGTTTCTTGTCGCCGATTTGTTTGGCAATGCCTAAAGCTTGTTGGTAGAACTCTAAAGCTTTGGCATACTGGCTCTGGCTAGAGTAAACTGCTCCAAAGCCTCTAAGTGTTGCAGCTTCTCCCTGTTTGTCACCAATTTGTTTAGTAATAGCTAAAGCTTGCTGGTAAAACTCTAAGGCTTTGGGATACTGACCGATATCGTTATAAACTTCCCCAATGTTATTAAATGTCCTTGCTTCCTTGGAGCGATCGCCAATTTCTCGATAAATAACTAAAACTCGTTGAAATGTCTCTAATGCTTGGCTTAATTGACCTTGGTTATACTGCTGTTCGCCTACTTGGTACAGACGTAATGCCTCGTCTGTGCGCTTTTGGACTGTTTGCGTCTTTGCCGATGCACTAACTATTCCTAAACTGCTTACAAACAATGGTGAGGTCAAAGCTAGAGAAACTAACATACTCGCACTCAGCAAGCTCTGGCGATGAAGTCTGTTTGGCAGCCAAGTGCTCAAGAAATAATGCATAGAAATACTCCTTGCTCATTTAAAGCAGAGATATTTTACTTTAGTTTTATATCGCTCTTTTTCTAATAAAATTACGCAAGGATTGCAATATTAACAAGTGTTTTGTGCAGATAGAAACATTGAATCTCACGGCTTCTAGCCAGGTAGAGTGTCAATTGGAAGTTCCTGAATTTTACAAGCTTTTCCGGTTGCATCACCGAACAGCCCGTCGTAGCGAAAAGTGTATCACGTCGTTTTCGCCGTTAGCGTAGCGGTAGCGAGTCCGCGAGCGTTTCTGTTAGCGTAGCGCTAGCGACGCAGGAGCGTCACTTTTCAAGCTAGACATCGCTCTGTTAACTAAGGGGAAATTCCCCAAGTTACTCTGTATTTTATAGATAAGGAAATCAAAGCATAGAAATCAGAATCTCAACTGATAGATAAGTAAACGACTAAAAGTTGAGATATTAATTAGCCCAGATGTTGAAACTAACTTACACAGAAAACAACTTTAGCCTAGATAGGCTCAACGAATCTTTAGAAAATTAGGTAAATACAAGAGTAATCCTGGCTCTGCGATCGCCTACAAAGATTTATATTGAACCGAGCACAGCTGCTTTTCTACTTCCGGTGAACTTATCTCATCTGGCTGATGCAGCTCAAGAAAATATTGTACAACTCTATCCTTGTGATGTCGGTTCGGTAGAAGTTATTCTTAAAGGTACTTGGGTGACATCCGATGCAGAAAATGAAGTAGGTATTTTTATAACAGCACTGAGCAAATCTGCTGAGTTATTGCTCCACCAAATCTCACAAAGCGAGCAATTCTGTCAACTGGGCGTGTAAAGGTTATAGGGTAATACCATAATTGAATATCCCCAGTCCCCAATACCCAGTCTTGCTGTTCGCGGGACTATGGTACAACTTCCGAACCCGATCTGTTAAATCGTCCTAGCTAGTTGTGCCGCCTTTCCCCGAACAGCATCCTCTTCACCTACCTAGTTCCAAGCCTCTAGTTCTTTAACTCGTTCCCAGTCTGAGACTGTGAATGCTTATTGGAGGGCTACCGCCTCCCGAATTTGCGGCAGAACCGCAATGAATAGCATTTCCAGGTAGAACCTGGAAACGAGATTAACGAGATTAAATTATTTTTTTCTTTAATCTTATGGTTACTAACTATACCAACCGTATCGAACAGGTAACGCGAGAAGATTTGGTGATGTTTATCAATGCCTGCCTCGCCTGCACGGGACAGCGTGAATTTTATGATGATGCTTACGGTCAACGCGTATCAATTGACTTTTTGCATGATTATATTCTCGGTAATTACCGCTTACTGTATGCTCGTTCTCTAGCAGCAGGTATCAACCATTTCAACCAAGCACAAATTATTCTCAAGCTACTAGCGACAGGACGGGACACGCTCCCAGAACATCGTCAAGAAGAAGGTGCATTGATTGCCCATGCACTTAACACTTTACCACCACAACGAGCTTGGGGGGTTTTGCAACAGTTGCGTCAACGGAAAATTAACAACCGTCGCAGTAGAGCGATCGCGCGCGATTATTTAAGTATGCGGAATGATATGAGTTTCCATGCTGTGAAGTATCGCGCTAAAGTGCGGGCGATCGCCACCCATGCCCACCTCAAACTTCACGGTGAATTGAGTACTTTTCTCTTCCGCAACTGGAAACAAAATATCTACTCAACTGAATTATTCGAGCAGTTTCGCCAAGCGCACTATAGCGCCGAAGCGATTTATCAGCTTCCTTTCACCATTGCAGAAGGATTTGCAGTTAAACACAAAGTTCCTCGTGATGTTTTTTTGTCCCGCATTCAACAGCAGATGACTTTGGGTGAAAAGTTGCGTTTCCAAGGTACAGCAGAACGTACCGAGATTGAAATTGACCTGAATTTAGGTCGTCTTCCCTTAACCAAATTGGCATTGTATATCTTGTCATTGCCATTGGAAACTAGACAACAGCAATGGGATACTTTAAACCAAGCCTTAGAGCGATCGGCGCGGTTAACGTTAAAAAGAGCACCTTTAAAGTTAGGAAGAGTTGCGGCTGTCTTAGATTGTAGCTACTCCAGTTTTGGTTCTGGCGAAAAGCGCCGCCGTCCTTTGGGTGTGGCTTTAGCTACTTACTATTTATTGCAAGCTGCATCAAAAGAATACCGAGCTTTTTGGACAGTACCCGTGGAAGATGCGCTGCAATTGCGTCCCCGTGGACAAACTGACTTGGCGACACCACTGTTAGCCGCTTTAGGATCGGGTGCGGAGTTGGTAGTAATTGTATCGGACGGTTGCGAGAACTATCCACCCAAAGGTGCAGCAGAAGTGTTGCGAGTATACCGCACCAAGTTAGACCCAATGCGGCGAACCTCAATTGTTCACTGCAATCCTGTCTTTAATTCTGAAGATTTTTCGCTGCGTAATCTTAGCCCCACTATCCCAACTGTAGGACTGAGAGACGCGGAAGACTTACCGACAATGCTAGGTTTCGCCCGTTTTGCTGAAGGTTCTGCTCCCTTGTCGGAATTAGAAGCATATTTGGCGGAACGAGTGCAGCAGATGTTAGGAGGAGCGGAGGGGCAGGGGGGCAGAGGGG
>NZ_VJXY01000191.1 GCF_014831675.1 Komarekiella delphini-convector SJRDD-AB1
TTTGAAGAATATCTCTCGCTTGAGTGGCAGCGCCAAACACGCTCACAACAGCCTCTATCTTTGATTCTGTGCGATGTTGATTTGTTCAAATCCTACAATGATACTTATGGTCATCTCGCAGGCGATCACACTCTAGTCAAAATTGCTAAAGCGATCAAAGATGCTCTCAAGCGGACTGCGGATTTAGTTGCCCGTTATGGCGGGGAAGAATTTGCTCTTGTTTTACCTGATACAGACGCAATTGGGGCTATTCATATTGCTAAAACAATCTGCTGTGCTGTTCGCACATTGGCAATTCCTCATCGCAATTCACTACTTTATTCTCATATAACCCTGAGTGCTGGGTCAACTACAGTAGTTCCTCAGCCTAATTCTGACTTTCAACAAATAATTGCTACAGCAGATAGAGCATTGTATCAAGCAAAAGCAGCAGGACGCGATCGCTTTATCCATAACAGCAAGTTGGATTCGCCTTTTGCTAACCCAACTTGCTATTTATTTGAGAGCAGTGTCTCTAAGCGTTGTGGATTCTGCTAAGTTCTCTGTTTTTAGTACTCGACCAACCTAACATTGCTGCTCTTGTTAACAAGCTTTTTGGACTGGTGGGGTAGCTCCTGTTGCTTTTAAAGTATACCTGCGCGCAGTTGCTTTGATTACAAGCAGATCTTGCGTAGTAATATGAGCCTTGTATTGAGCAAGAAGTCAGAAGTCAGAAGGATCGGCAAGAGTAGAGAAGGTTTTCCTTCTGACTTCAGTTCAAGATTTTTTCATCAAAAATTTAGACAATTCTAAAAATCAATCATAAGTTCTTTATAGGACTATGCTATGTGCTTAAAATTTTGTTTTTTATCCTAAGATTACGGAAACATCCTTGCAAAATCAATCAAATAGCTGTATGGTTAAAAGTGACTTTTCATATAACAATACTCCGGACAAAATTAGGCGGTAATAACGCCGTAAGACCGTAGGTTTTGGTAGTTAGGATGGGATTTAATTATAGTCGGCGAGAGTCCTAACGTTGAAATAAAGGTGTCGAGCAAATGGT
>NZ_VJXY01000192.1 GCF_014831675.1 Komarekiella delphini-convector SJRDD-AB1
AATACAGACTCAGACGGAGAACTGCGTCATACTTACATTAAAGGGCGTCCAGATGTGAATTGTCAGGTGTTGATTCTCAAACGCCTACCCCCAGAAATTAGTTGGAGAGAATTGTCCGAGGAATTTGAGCTACCAATTCCGACATTGAGCAGTTTTTATCAACGTCAGTGTCTACCGCGCTTGCGAAGTTTTGCTAAACTTGAAGGCTTATTATAAAGGGTGAAATCAGCGAGATTGTTGCTTGACAAATAGTATCACGCTATTGCCAACTGGGAGGAGATTGCAAAAAATAAGCGGTGTCCAAGGACAAGCCGCTGACGCTCCTTCTCTGCGAGACGCTATGCGAACGTTGCTACCGCTTCGCTAATGCGTCTACGCTCCTACTCCCGCAAATCCAGTGAACAGTAAAGAGGCAAGGGCTGCCGATTCAATGGTGCAGCCAATGAACTTCTTCATCTTGAAAATTCTTCTGCTCCGGCGACGAAAAACCAATTTATCTTATTAGCTGAGGGGATCAGTGTTGATGTGATAGCTCGGTCTACTGGCTTATCAGTAGAAGTAGTGCAACAACTACAGCAGAGAAAATCTAAGAACCAAGAATGATTTTAATACTATCTCTGTATTGAATCTGACCAACTAGGGCTGTATTTCAAGTCCCGATTTTCTTCGGTATTTAGTGATAGTAGTCGTTTTTGTAACTGTTTGTACTTGTCCCAATTCCTAGGATTATGACGTGATGACATTGATTCTTCAAACTCCCAGTTTTGAGAACTGATATCAAATAACTCAATAGCTGCATCAAACCCGCATTGTAAGAATCTGGTGTATGATTCTTCAGACCAGAGAATTGATTCGACAATTGCAGTTAGTAATTTGAGATTAGTAGTCCACCAAGGCATTTTTGCTGGGTAAGCCCCTCTAATTGATAAACTAGTCAAAAAAGGGGTTGAGCATGGCAAAAAAGTATGTTGTAGATTTAAGCGAAGAGGAAGTTTTACAACTGCAA
>NZ_VJXY01000049.1 GCF_014831675.1 Komarekiella delphini-convector SJRDD-AB1
ATTTAATGCACCCTACCTATCAAGCTTTATGTGAATTGGGTAAGGCTGTTAAAACAATATTTTTGAGCCAATATTTACATTCAATAGAGTTGCGCCGTGAGATTCATGAAGGTCTTAATGTTGTAGAAAACTGGAATAGTGCTAACAGTTTTATTTTCTATGGCAAGGGCGGAGAAATTGCGACTAATAGTTTAGAAGACCAGGAGTTAGCTGTTTTGTCGTTACATCTATTGCAAATCTCATTAGTATATATTAATACTTTAATGATTCAGCAGGTGTTATCACAACCAGAATGGAAGTCTCTGATGAAGTCGGAGGACTTGCGGGCCCTTTCGCCGCTAATTTGGGGTCATGTTAACCCCTATGGTACTTTCAAGTTGGATATGACTGAACGGTTATCGATTGAGACTGTGGCTGCATGAAGTCTAAAGTTGGCTCTATTGAGCAGAATTAATTTTAACCAATGCTTTTTAATCGGTTTTATGCTTGAGAAATTAGCTTCATAGTTAAGAGGTAAAATGTGAGTGAAAGTGAGATAGCTCAGGAGTTTTTGGCTATTGTTACCGATTGGTTGAATAGTCTTGCAGGGACTATTTTTGATGATGGAAGTGTATGCAATTCCATAACTATTTTGAGCCATGAGATTAAAGAGGAAGATGAGGACTCTCAAATTCTTTTAATAGAAGCTGAGATGTTTTGTTACGCTCAAGGGGAGATGACAAAAGACTGGATTGGGTACGAGTTTGTTGTTGAGCGTGATATCGTGGGCATCCCCAAAATTACCGCTTGGGATGTAATTGAAATTCAATCTAGGCCAATTTATCCACAAACTTAACTGTCAACTTATTCATCATTCCCAACTTTAATCTCAATATTGTTCCTACAATTTTGATTTGAAAAAATTATTCACTAATTATCGGTAGCGACAGACTTCCGTAAGCATTAGGCGAATCAAAATGAACAGCAGAGCCACCTTGAGGAAAGTGTTTCCAAGCTAAATAATGGCGGATTACTTGATGAATATCGTAAGCGTAACGAGCTACTTCTGGGATATTTTTATCTCTGATTCCAGAGTTTGATTGTTTTGATGTAACTTTGATAATAGAGTTGAGTGATTTTAAGCTATCAACTAATTCTTGATATTGCTCATCTGGCAAGTCAGAAAATAACAAAGCTACTTCTTCAAGTTTTCCTATGTAGATTCGAGATAGAAGTTCGCAAGCTTTTGAAATTACGTTTAATTGTTCATCACTAAGTTCTAGATTTACCATGTTTGTCTTTCTCTATGATAAAGTTTTTAACACCTTTAGAAATAGACTTGTTAACAATTTTGAGTTTTTATTTCCTTAAAACTCAACTATTTGGGTTGCTTTTGTTGCCAGTTTCAAATTGTGATTTAGTCGCTGTCTCGCCTAATTGATTCCAATTAATTCCTTCTTTCGCATCAAAGCAAAGACCAATCGGCACTTGAAATATAGGTTTTATATTTGCAGGTACGCCAAATACAGGTTTCGGCAATGATTTATCAGTCACTTTTGCTATAGCTCCCAAATAAATGCCTCAATGTGCTGTAATGCTTTCTCATACTCAGTTTATCCTTTTGGCGTTGCACTTCTCGGCTTAATACCATATTTGCTTATAAAAACTAAACTGTTTAGTTTGCCCCTGGTGTCAGCTACGCTATATCTACCCCAAGTAGGAGATATTTTTGATGAGAAAGGTCATATTGTAATAGGCACTAATGATGTTTTTGATACTGAATTAGGAGAGATAATTAAACCTTCAAGTGTTCAAGGACAGTTTTTAACCAAAGTTTATGCAAATGATATTGCAAGACTAGACGCGGATATTGAAACAGCACTTGAACCGTTAAGTAATCTATGTAAAGAAGAAACTAACAAAAACCGAGGTAAAACTGGTCGATATCCCATTGGTACAGCTATAACGCTTGGTACACACGATAAACGTTATTTTTTAACTGCCTATGGTTATATGAATAATGATATAACTGTGCAATCTTCTTCTGAATATATTCTGCAATCTCTTAACAATCTTTGGAAAGAAATCCGCCTCAAAGGTCATAGCGAAAATGTAACCATTCCAATCATCGGCTCCGACTTGGCTCGTACTGGTTTACCAAGGATGGCATTAGCTAAGTTAATTATAGAAGCTTTCGTTATAGCATCTAAAGAAAAGTTTATAAACAAAAAATTAACAGTAATGATATATCCTAAAGATTTAGATTCTATAGATTTATATAAGTTAGAGGACTTTTTAGAATCAGCTTGCTTTTAGAATACTAACCATAACCTTTCCAATTATAAAGTACATTTACCTTTTACCTTTAATGTTTTTGGCTCTTGATTTGCGTAAATATTCTGCATCTTTCCACTAAAATCAATTGATACAACATTTTGATTAAGACTGATGTTAAATTTTAATATATGCTCAACTATATTTTTGCTTTTCAAAAGATGTACTGCTGCCAGTCGCGCATTGATTAAAAACATTTTTGGCTTATTCTTCCACTTCTTCCATATATCGCTAAAAATAAATTTTTCCAGCTTTGTTGAATAGCTACTTCCTGTAAGCATATAATTCAGCATAGGATTATTGGCTTGATTTTGATTATCCTGAATTTCATTTAATAGTAAAAAACGTATTTGTAGCTCGGCAATTTGCTCTGTACTGTAGTTGTTATAACTAGCTATATTATAATTGTTAGATTGTTGTATTGGTTTCAATGTAACTATGCAGGAAGTTTTGCCTTTGATAGAATCAGTTTCAATACTCTCCACTTGTACCATAGATGCATCATTTTGGTAGCTATAAGAAACAAGCCTGTTACCGTAGCGATGGTTGGTTTGTAGGTATCGTAGATTAGTTTCCTGTTCTGAATTTATAATCGGTATGTTAAGAATCAGCTTTCTATTAACATCCTGAAAAACTGATTTAGTTTCAAACAAATTGTCATCAAGTAAAACCCAAGCACCAGAATTACTTATGCTTTTGCTATTATTAGTTTTTGGTTTAGCAGTGGTTTTACTTTTGTTAGTGGCAGATTTTATTTCTTTTATTGGCTTCCTGGAAATTAAACTTGCTTGATTACAATTATTCGCTACCTTTGTTTTATCTATAGGCTCTTTTTTATTGGGTGAAACAGTCTTAGTTTTTGAAGTAGTACTCTTCCTAGTTTTTTTATTACTATAATCATTCAACCATAGAGTAAGTTGCTCGTGTAACTGACTTTTAAAATTAGAAGGGTTTTTATAGTCTCTGAATAAACCGTACCTATTATTTATATACCTAGTTCTAAATCCCTTTACTTTCGCCTGCTGCTGTTTATCTTCCTTCTTCTTTACATCTTGCTTCATTGAGCCAGAATAAAACCATATATCAGGCTTACCTCTTTCCTTGTGAGCTTTTCTAGCTAGTGTAAACTCCTCAACTGTTCCAGATGCATGACGCTTAGTAGGACTTCCAAAGCGGTCTTTCATAATTAGGATAAATAAATCATATTCATCCATTTTGCCTATCTGCTCGTTGATAATTGCCTGACCGTCTTTACCGTATCCAGGATATGCATTTTCAGAACATTTTACTTCTAGTCTTACATTTTTATCTTGAGCTACAGTACGATTAATTGTTGCGACGACTTCTTTAACATAATTTCTTTCCGTCTGTACATCGCCTGGAGAAGCTAGAAAAATTTTTATTAGTTCTACTGTTCTCATAGATACTTCGCTAGTAGGAAAATTGCTTATTTACGGATTAATTTGGTTTATTCTCTAGTTTAGTTTTAACGGTTATAGCTTGCCCGTCAAGTCTTCCTTATTTAGCTCAATTAGTCTAATTTTAGTGTAAATATCCAGTACTTGTTTAGACTCTCTCGTCAACTGTGGCGATCGCAGATAAATTGTCACTTAAAGGAAAAGATGGCCGGAATTAAAGGATAAAGTGGCCGCCCTAAAAACCTGGAATGCTTATTTTTGCGTCGCCCTACTTTCGCCATACTTTACAAGCGATCGCATTCAATCTTTTCAAATACCCTTCCACTTTAGGTTCTGTTCTGCGGCCATTTTTGGCTTTAAAAACGGTCACTTTATCCTTTAAGTTACACAAGGTAACGTAATTTCATACCTTTGGGGCAATCAAAAACCTAATTTTATGAATCAAATATTGATGTTGTACTTCCCCAACTGCACAACATTTTGACCACTGCTTTCTTTGAGGAATTGACGCAATATCCCAACATCCCCCTCATCTCCACAGCCGTCGAGAATGCGGTCAAGTATAGAAACCAACTCATCAGGGCGAGTCATTTATTATCCTTTCCTAGCTAGTCGAAGCTTCAAAAACTCCAAAGCGTGTAAGAGAAAAGGCAAAGTTAAGAAAGGTTCTAAGAAGTCAATTTTTCAGATTTTGGTGTGCCTCATGCAGACGGCGGCAGTATACTATCCTACCCGTCCCAGTAAAGCAATTCTGACTTCTGGATTCTTCTTTAACGCTAGCCGCAGCCGCGATCGCATTTAGACAAAATTACAAAATACGCCTTATGTGAATTAAAAATGCCCTACCGATAGCAAGGGTTTCAGGCTGTGGTTTAGCCAAGATGTTTAGCTATGTTGACGTATTTACGCCTTTCCAGACTCCAACTCACATAAGCCGTAAAATATAATTTTTAAGCGCGAGCTTCTTCCCACCAGAAGAATAATGGGAGCAACGCGATTTTGTGAGGTTGGGCAAAAAAGGTGCGATCGCTAAAAACTAGCTTCAGTACAATATAAATATTTACAACAAGTAAGACCGTATTAACACTGTTAGAACTTTATTTTTATTTTCAGATATAAATATGATTTATTATTTCTGCCTAAAAAAAGGTAGGATTCCCTTTGGAGTAAAGGTTTTGATATCTGACATCAAAACGGGGAATGCCTACGCGCTTATGAAAAATCATATATATTCTACTTTTGATTTAAGCAAATCGTTAGAACACTTTCAAGAAAAAGTCACGAAACTTTTAGAACTAACGAATATCTCAGAATGGGATGGACACGTTTTCAGAGAACGTGAGAAAAAAATTAGAGAAATTGCCTTAGTTTTAGCAGGGGAATGTACAGCTTTATTACTCCATAATCTGTCACAATCTCAAGATTTTTTAGATAAAGCAGAACAGGAGACACAGGGGTGGTGGCAAACAAGCACAAAAAAACATGGTTGCAAAGAACGGCAAATATTAACAGTTGGTAATGTCGCAGTAACTTTAAAATTACCGTATGTAGTTGAACGTCAGACTCAACCAAAGAAAAATCAAAAATCTTTACATGAAGGATTTTGCCCATTTTTAAGATATTTGGGAATGTCTGAGGGTTTAACCCCTAGAGTTTTATCGACTATTGCCCGATATGGTGCAATTGCTGGCTCGTTTGAGGCTGCACGGACAACATTAATTGATTGGGGCATAAATATCAGCTTAAAACGTATAGAACGGCTAACATATTACTTTGGTAAAATTGGCATAAATTTACGCCAATCTAAATTAACAAGTTTAGCTTTGGGCAGTTTAGCTACAAGTAATGTTCTCAAAGAGCAACGTGTTGTCATTGCTGTGGATGGCGGTCGTACCCGGATTCGGATTAACAATAAGGGAAGGCGTAAGGTAAAGACTAATCGTTTAGGCTTTACAGGAGAATGGATTGAGCCAAAGCTATTAACAATTTATGTAGTAAATGAGGAGGGTAAAAAAATCATCAATGGAGAGATTCCTATTACCAATGATGGAACGTATTCAGGATATCAAGGATTTTTACAGATATTAGAGATGTACTTGGTTAATTTAGGGATTAGTCAGGCGAAACAAGTGTTGCTAATTGCAGACGGTGCAGATTGGATTTGGATACATATTCCACCTTTACTAAAAAAGTTAAAATGCCCACCTGACACTTATCAATTATTAGATTTTTATCATGCCGCATCACATTTACAAGATTTTGCTGATGCTGCATTTAACACAAATAATGAGCGTCAACAATGGTTTCAAAAGGCGCGAAAAACTTTAAAAAAAGGTCAAACACTCTCTTTAATCAGAAAGATGGACGAATTTATTCAGGGGGCAACCGGAGAGCGCCTTAAAAATTTGTTACGAGAGCGAAATTATATTTTAAAAGCTTACCGACGCAGGCTTTTAAAATATAATGAAGTTGGAGCTAAAAAACTTCCTCTTGGTAGTGGTGCTGTTGAAAGTTTAATTCGTCAAGTTGTTAATTTACGTATGAAAGGTAATAGTAAGTTTTGGCTTCAAGATAACGCAGAAATTATGTTGCACCTCCGTTGTCAATGGATAGCTAAAAGTTGGGATAATTTTTCTGATTCTATCTTTAATTCGTTTATCAAACCCCAAAGTTGCTGATAAATTTTATACTTCAATTCAGCATTTAAATTATTTACTGCCATAATTGATACCAAGTCTTAAATAATTATTGCAGATATATTTGAAAATAATCGCCAAATAACTTACTACCAATCTTTTTGAGATATCTCATCAAGATGATTTATCGTGCAATTACGTATATTAATTGCAAATAAAATTACTTCATACACAAATGTAAGTTTTAGCGATACCTGCGGCACACTGCGTGAACGCTGATTTTTGATCCGACCTCACAAAATCGCGTTGCTCCCCTATTGATTTGAGTACATTAATTTATCAAATCAGATGAACATAAATGAAGGAGTTAAATTACTTCTTCATTTATGTTATCGATGTACACTTAAATTATAGCAGCGATCGCTATAATAAATTTACTAATTTAATTATTTCGGACAATGAATTACAAGTATATGTATTATGATTGTTGGTAATTTTCCACAGAAATTGTTTTGAATTTGATATTACTTCTATTGAAATTGGTAAGTCATTTTTACTTTGATAAACTTGAAATCCTACACGTTTTAAAGCACGAGTAGTCCACACGGAGGCTATGCCCTCACCTATTAAGTTAATGTCTCCCTTGTGGGATGTATGTAAATGAAATTCACCAGAAAACATATCAAACTCCACACCTTCACTACGGAAGCTATCAGCAAATGCACCACTTAACACCAAATCTTCCGGTGCGCCAACGTGTAAAATCCCATTAGTTGATAATAGCCAAACCTTATCAGCAAGACGCAAAGCTAAATCTAAATCGTGAGTAGAAAGAAGAATCGCTTGATTCGTTTCCCGTGCTAACTGACGCAACAACTGCATAATTTCCACCCGTCGCGGTAAATCTAAAAATGCTGTTGGCTCATCAAGTAACATCACAATAGGCGACTGAGCCAAAGCCCGCGCAATCATGATTTTTTGGCGTTCACCATCACTTAATTCGCTAACTTGGCGTTGTGCTAAATGTACTGCTCCTACAGATTTTATTGCCCAAGTTACTATAGCTTCATCTTCGGGTGTCAAATTTCCCCACCAATCAGTGTAAGGATATCGCCCCAGAGTCACCAAGGTGTAAGCTGATAGCATTCCCACATCAACTTTCTCAGTGAGTACCAAACTCAGACATTTGGCTAATTCTTGTGGTGCTAACTTGTAAATATTTTCGCCTAAGAGTCGCACTTCACCATCTATTGGGGGTTGCATTCCGGCGAGCGATCGCAGTAATGTAGACTTACCCGCACCATTGGGGCCGAGTAAGCAAACCAGTTCCCCAGATTGCAGAGATACAGAAATATCAGATGCAACACATCGAACAGTTTTTCGGGATGTTTTATAACCAATACTCAAGTTGTGAGTTGTTAAAATTGCATCATTCATGACGAAAAAGATTTTTGGGAATTACGCCGCAGAATTACCCAAGTGACAACAGGAGTTCCTATCAAAGCGGTAACAGCATTTAAAGGTAAAACCATCTGACTTACCGCAAGTTGGGAAAACAAATCTGCCAACAATGCTAGGATTGCACCCATCATTGTTACACTAGGAATTAATATTCGATGGTCGGAAGTATTGAACAGACTACGACACAGATGGGGAATTGCTACACCTAAAAATGCGATTGGGCCACAAAAAGCGGTAATTGCTCCAGCTAATATAGACGCACTCGTAATAATTGAAAATCTAGTTTTCTGCACAGTTAAACCTAAACTACGTGCATAAGATTCACCAAGTAAAAGTGCATTCAAAGATTTTGATTGTAGCACTGCTAAGAATAAACTCAAAAGTATCACAGGAATTAAAACAACTAACTGTTTCCAAGTCACCCCAGCAAAGCTACCAAAAGTCCACATAATATAACTTTGAATGCGTTCTTTTGAGCTAAACTGCAACAAAATACTAACAATTGCACTAGTAGCATAGCCAAACAATAAACCTAAAATTAGTAACATCATCGTATCTTGCACTCGGCGAGAAACAACTAACATCATCCCTAAAACTGATGCTGCGCCTAGACTTGCGGCTATGACTAAACCAAAATCACTAATTATCCCCAAATCTGCTAATAGTGTTGGTGTCGTAGCACTTGCTGTCAGCACAACTAACGCTACACCTAAACTTGCACCAGAGCTAATTCCCAATACAAAAGGCCCTGCTAAGGGATTTTTAAATAGGGTTTGCATTTGTAAACCACTCACACCTAAAGCTGCACCTGCTAAAGTTGCAGTTAAAGCTTTAGGTAGGCGAAACTTGAAAATAATATGAGTCCATGTCAATTTTTCTGCTTCTTGTCCGAGCAAAATTTTGACTACTTCATTAAGAGGAATATCAACTGAACCCAAAGCTAAGTCTAATAAAAAAGCTAAGATTAAACTTACAAGTATAATTAGAAAAATAATGGTTTTGTAAACCGGAGCTTTTTGGGTTAATAGGGGAAGTTTAAATTTATATTTTTTGCTTAACATTATTAATTAAGTTTGTGGTAATAAAATAGTTTATGATTGGGTAATATCTCTGGATGCAGTATTTTAATCAAATCAGATAAAACCATATCTGGGTTACTAATTCCGCTTTCCCAGTAATCATTACCTCCACTTTCATTAACACGAGTATTATTATTGTAAAGATTGCCTGTTTTCACAGCCTTAAAATCAGCATAGCGATTATCTTCAGCTACTAAATCCTTTAAATTCTTCCAAGATTGACTAAAATTCAACCAGTAATCAGCATTGGATGCACGTTCCAAAACAACTTCAAAAGATAAAGGTAAACTACCAGAGGATTTATCATCACTCCAGAGATAGTTTGCTCCTGCGTCAGCTAGATATTTGGCTAAGTAACTTTTACCCCCAGGCATATACCAAGTTCCTTTAAAATTGAACCCAACAAATACAGTTGGACGATTTTTTACAGATTTAGCTTTTTGAGCTACTCGTTCATATTTATTGGCAATTTCACTAAATATTTTTTGTGCTTGCTCGTCTTTATTAAAAAACAGAGCCGTAAATTTTAACCATTCGCTTCTTCCCAATGGCGTATCTTCCATATATTCAGAATTTATCCCCACTTTCAAACCCGCCTCCGTAAGTTTGGCATAACTATCAGTTTGAGAATTTCCAGTACCAAAAGTTGTCACCAAGTCAGGATTTAATTCTAATAATTTTTCTATATCCACATTAGAATTATTCCCTACTTGTGCTATCTTTCCGGCTTTAATTTTCTCGACGACATCAGGAGTATTGACTTGTTTAGTATTACTAATACCAATCAATTTATCAACTACACCTAATTTTGCTAGGTGGGGTAAATGAGTAGTAGATAGAGAAACTATAGAATTAATGGGAACTGTAATTACCTGCGCTTGATTAAATCCTTTTGGCGTGGGAGTTCCACATTGGACTAAAACATATTGAAACTTTGTGTTAGCATTTTGCCAAGGATTTTTGATAGTGACGATTTTGTAGTGTTTATAATACTCTACTGTTAAACCCGTTGCATGAGTAATCTGAATGTTATTAGGAAAATAATCAGTATTGGGGTCATATTTTTGAATACAGCCGTTATTATTGGTATTTGTAGATGTGTTAATTGCTGTACTATGGCAAGCAATAATTAAAGTGGCAATTAAGAAGAAGTTACATAAGAAAATAATGGGTTTTGAGTGAGTCAGTTTTACCAATTTCATTGTGTTTGAGATAAATAAATATGATTTTTATCACGCAGAGACACGGAGGAGGACATTTCCGTGGGCGGGTTTTCCTGGCTTGTACCCCTACAATACAAGCAAGCTACGCGCAGCGTCTTCGTCAGGAGAAGAAAGTGTTCGTCGCCCAGAGAGGAATACCAAGAGGACTACTTTATATCTTTACGTGAGATTTTAAAAAGGATAAATTACACAGACTCTGGTGGATAGCAATATTCAATAACTTTATTACCTTTTAACAAATGTTCATTGACAATAGTTTCAGCTACATTTGGTTGAACGCGAGTGTACCAAGTCCTATCATCAGAATAAAATACAACTGGCCCTAGTTGGCAAACTTCTAAACAGCCAGATGTTCTCACTTCTATGTCTAAATCTGCATTTTCAACTGCTGATTTTAAAGCATCAAATGTGGGTTGCCATTTGCGTGAAGGAAGACAGCGAGTAGAAGTGCAAACTGAGATATAAGAATGTTTGAGGGGGTTTTTAGTAAACGGTATAGGCTGGTTTCCCAATACATAAATATCTCGTAGTTCCTCATAAAAAGCTAACTTTGATAAATTCGGCTTACCTTCTGGTAATAAATTCTCACCTTCTACATACGGATTTGGCAAGAAAACAGTCATGAGGTTTTCATCTGCACCATTCCAAAAATCTATTCCCCAACTTCTAGGGATACCTTCTGCATTAAACCGTCGATAAAATGCAGCACGATTTACTTGACGTTGTTGCCTCAATTCTAAAGGAGTCTTACAATGAGGACCACCTAAATTAGCCTCAATACATAGGTGCAAATGCCAGCCTTCTGTAACTACTGTGAGATATCCATCATAGAGGATACAAATTTTAGGTGGAGCATTAAATTCTAATTCTAATACACCTCCTTGGACAATATGCCCTACCCCTACTTGCTGCCAATTTTGCTGAAATAAAGTGTAAAGTAGCGACGACAAAACATCGGTACTAGAATCAAAATATTCATATTCAATAGACCCCTCAGTAGATAAAGCCTCAATCACAACCTTATTTACTGGAGTTACCCAACAATTAAATTCAGTCATTCAAAACTCCTCTCTGCGTAAAAAAACTCTTGACTTCAAAACGTAGAACTCAACCCAACTTGAAAAACCCTCCCTTCATCAGGATAACCAGGAAATAATTGGTATCTCTGGTTAAAGATATTATCCAGACTGCCTGTTAATATTAAGTTATCACTGAGAGAAACCCGCATTTTGAAATCAAAAGTAGTATAACCAGACAAAAATTCTGTATTAGTATTGTTTGTGGGATATGCACCCAAAGAATGCATCAGTATTCCAGCATATAAACCTTGAGAAGTTTCATAAGAAAGTCCTGCATTTAAACTATCTGCACCTGCGAATCGTAATTCTTTATCAACTTCAACAGAATTTGTACTTTTCAAAATCCGTGGGTCATTTGCTGTATAACTAACAAAAGCATAGATATTCTTCGCTAGCTGCAAATTTAAAACTGCTTCGATTCCCGTAGTACGAACCTGACCAATATTTTCATAAGTAGCTACCGGAACAGCAAAGTTATAGGCGATTAAATCTGATATTGTGTTGTTGAAATAGGTCAAGCGCAATAAACCAAAGTTACCTAACTTTTGGTCAATTCCAATATCATAACTATCACCTTTTTCTGGACGAAGATTAGGATTACCAACATAAGTACTACCATTCGCATATAAGCTGAAAAGATTCGGCACACGGAAATTCTTGATATAATTAGCTCTGAGAGTGGTAGAGTCTGTAAGTGCAAATTTTGCTCCTACACTTGGTGATGTAAAAGAGCCATTTGTCAAGCTACTAAAATCCTGGCGTAAACCTAAGTTAGCAGTGAAACTAGGAGTGAAATTAATTTCATATCTAGCAAATAGCGCTCCTTGACTAATACTATCGTCGTAAGTGACTGTTTTTGTATCAACAGAAAAGTCAAATGTACTATTAGTAGCTGAGACATTGCGGTAATCAAAGCCATAAACTAGGGTTTGATTATTAGTAAATTTCCAACTGTGTTGTGCTTGCAATCCATAAGAAGCTTGCCTGTTATCATATCGTGCTTGGGATGAATTGCGACTATCAAAACGAGTGTTGAGGAAATCTGCATAAACTCTGGCTGTTAGCAACGAATCATTTCCACTTCCTAATTTTGAGTTCCAGGTTAAATCGGTGAGAACTTGGTCTGTATATTTGCGATCGCGCTCCGTCAACGAGTTAAAATAACCTTGACCAAATAATGGTTCAGGAATAGGGACTCCTCCTGGTACTCCTTGGTCTTTACCTAAGTACAGCGTTGAGAGGGTTAGGGTATCGCGCTTGCCTAAATTCGCCTCTAACTTGACGTTAAAGTTGTTGTAGAGAACATCATTATTTTCCCTGGTTCCCTCAAAGTTAGCTTCTGGGATGGAAAAATGATAATTATTTTCAGCTTGGGTACGGTTATAACCTACAACCCAACCAATATCTCCTATTTTTCCGCTGCTATTGATAGTCTGCTGATTTAACCCATACGCGCCAAAATTAACACCTGCTTGCGTCGTCACTTTTTCTGTAGGACGACGAGTGATAATGTTTATCACCCCACCGATAGCATCGGAACCATAAAGGGTAGAACCACCACCTGGTAATACTTCGATTCTTTCAACGATATTGGTAGTAAATTCTGAAAGGTCAAAACCACCAGAACCAAGTTCGTTAATTGGTCTACCATCAAGCAAAATCAAGACTTGTGCAGAGTTAGAACCTCGGATAAATTGACCGCTTAAGGCATTCACTTCTGTGCCAACTGTACCATCTGGCAAGATACCTGGAAGGAATTTTAGTGCTTCTCTAACAGTTTTTGCACCCTGCGCTTCTATCTCTTCACCTGTAATTACATAAACCGGACGAGTGGAATCTTTCACTGTTCCCTCGCGGCGAAAGGGTGAGTAAACGGGTTCATTCAATAGCTTGTCGATGACTGTTAATTCAATATCTGGTTCTTCTGTGGATGCTGGAGTATTTTCAGGTGTTACTTGTGCAACTGGTTGTAAGTCTCTTGCATAACCTTGGTGCTTGGGAAACTCAGATATTTGTGGAATTTGATTAGCGATTGCTACGCATTCTCCAGATACCATCCCATAGATTGTGGTAAAAACGAAGATTTTTGAGAAAAATTCACAACAAGTAACTATACGGGAAGTGGACATGAAACTCCTCGTTTTCAGTAAAGACAGGTATTTATTTGTGCTATGAGTTTTTAAGATTTAGGCTTAAACTAGCTTGCTGCAATGCATTACTAGACCTAAATCATGGTGGATACTATTTGGATAGCAAAAAAGACCTTGTGGTATTCCTTATGGATACCCAAATTCCTATAGGACAACCCAAAATCGAGTGTCGTTACTAACAGCGAAGCGAATTAGTAAAACTTGCAGAGGGTACTGTCTTAAAACAGTATCTATACCCATGAAATTCTTTAATCAAATGTATCATCTGTGCCTCGCAGATAAATGTTTTGTGTCTAGAGTGAGTCGGCGGGCATTCTGACTAAGAGACATGCTATATTCGTCTCATTACAGCTGCGGGACAGCGCCGGATTTACACCGAACTTTCCCCCTTACGCCTGATGGCTGCTCACCATCAGAACCGACAGTTATGTGTCACATTACCATAGTTATTGTGTATATGTAAATTCAGTCGATAACAATTTTGATTCTCTATATCACTTACTGAATATTGAATTATACTTGTGCTACAGATAACACGCATAAAATAAATCCCCTAACTGTTAGTAAAGGGGACTTTGCGGACATTGTAGATTTAATTTCGTCAGGTGTATTACATTCCTAACGTACTTTTGTGGAGGCTATAAAACAGAAGTTTTGCATTTGCTTTAATCTACATTCCTTGAGGTAACTGAGTTAATTTTGGTTGGTCTAAGTATGTATATACCAACTGAGAAACTTGACGAACAAAATCCCTACCTCTAGTGTTATTATATCCAGCAGTAATAATGAGATTTTATTAATGATTTTTTACACTAACTCCAAAACATTCATTAATTACAAACACATTAAAATTTGGTAAATAGATAAAATCTTTTTACCCACTATTGGGATAAGTAATTTTGAAGTTTTTAAGACTGGGATTTTTGAGTATTGAATTGTGCTATTAAAGCTCTATACATCTCAATTTGCAGAAAGCTAATTTTTGATTTTGGATGAGTCTCATTTTGTTTTTGCTCCTATTGAGAGGGTGTGCTGAGGTTGGAATTCTGTCCATTCTTTGCATACAGTTTGGTAACATTGGGGTGGTGTGATTGGTAATTTAGTTAAATAGAAAAACCCAGCTTGATGACCGTACTCCAACAAAAATACAACATCTTCTAAAGGATTATACTTATCTACAGCTTCGAGAATATGAGCATTCATGAAGTGTTTTTGTAACAGTACGGTATCAGGTGCTGCTAACCAAGCATTTAAGAAAGCTGCAAGATTTTTACGCGGGATAAAATGTGCTTTAAATGTTTCGCCAGCCATACCTAAATGCGGAGAATTGGTACTGCAAATTACGACACCACGTTCTCCTCCTAAATAACCGATCCAAGCGTTGTAACCAATTGCTAATATATTGGTAGCGATAAAAGCTTGTTGCCAATCTTGGATGTTTATTTCTGGGGTCATTTCGATTAAACTCCTTTTGATAACTGCCAGAGTTGAATTTCATAACATAAATAGCTCTCAAAAATTGCACGTGCTGCTAATCCCTCGACAACTAACTTTTCTAGCCAGCGCTTAAATGCCCAACGACCGAATGAGTATAATAGAGGGACAGCGATCGCTACAACATCAGCAATATATTTAACTGTAGTCAGCCCAAAAGTACGGAAATTATCAACACACAAGTCAATCGTTGGCGCAATATGGGTTGAAATGTCTTCAGCCTTGATTAACTTGAATCCAGACTGTTCTAACGCCGCTTGGAGTTCGTCGGCGACATGACAATTAGAAAAAATACCTTCTCGGTATTCGGCATCAAAACGCATCATATCTGCAAGCAGCAGGTAGCCACCACTATCCAATAAACGAGCCGCACCTTGAGCTAAATCGAGAGCAGCAATATATTGGCTGCTTTCGCTGAACAGAACTAGATCGTAGGAGTTTGAGGTGTGAAAATCTTCAAATCTCGTTAAGTAGAAAGGTACTTGAGAGTTGGTATTCTTAATAAACTTTTCTTGCTGGAGTGTGTCAGGTGCTAATCCCTCAACAATGAAACCGCGATCGCACAAATATGCTGCGTTACCACCAATACCACAGCCGACATCCAGCACAGTTTTTACACCCTCTGGGATAAAACTCAAAAGTTTAGCTGTATATGCTTCCTGCGCCACACGCAGGCGAGTCAGAGTTAATTCTTCACCCCTTTTAGGTAGTGGTTCCCAATACCCGTAATGAAGATAGGAAGAACCTGTAAGCCCCATATAGTAATCTATCGCTGCATTTTGGTAGCGAGTCGCTTTGGGAATATTGATTAGTTTTGGTTTTTGCATTTATAAATTGGTAGAAACAGTTGCACATTTATGTCCAATATTCCAAGCGATGTTAGTTTGTTAATTTTGTCGTTTTATTAACTAACGTATTTCTATTTGCAAGTTTCTAGATACTACTAATTATGGTGAAAACTTAAAGCCTCAAATGAAACCTGAGATTATTAATTACGAATTACGTAAAGCCTGCGGCATAGCTGCGCCTAGAGCGCAGCGGACGTAGCCCATTACGAATTATGAATTACGTTTCACAATAACTAAATCACCGTCTATTTTTGTTTCGTAATTTGATAGTGGTTTTGTAGCTGGCCCCATCTGAACATTACCATTAGGATCAAATTCCGAAGCATGACAAGGGCATAAAAATATTTTTTCTTCTGCAAGCCACTCCACTGTACAACCCATGTGAGTGCAGATAGGGTTCACAGCCACTAGATTTTTACTTTTAGAAGTACCAATTACCAATACTGAACCAACAGGTGATTTTTCATTTAATAGTTGTCCAGCTTTATCCAATTCGGCAATTGTTCCCACTGTTTGCCAATCTCCAGATGTTGATGATATTGCTGTAGTTTCTGGAAGAGAAGCCACAACTTTTTCAGGTAGGTTACTTACAAAACAACCTAAACTAAAGCAAGTAATAAAATCACGACGTTTCATATTCTTTAAGTTTTATCGAACAGAATTCAGGAGTCAAGAGTCAGAATTCAGTTGAGTATTCTGACCGAAAAAGCGGATAGCGCAGCGTATACCCTTCGGGATGCTTCGCTTAGAGCGAGTACTCGATCGTCGCGTCTGAATAACTGGATTTAAGACCCCCACCAAATTGAAAATTTGGTGGTCAACAAGACTTTTGAATGGTCTGAATCCCCACTGATATATTCAGAATTCTAAATTCTGAATTCTTCTTCAAATAAACAATTTATCACACCCTAAAATCTCTGAGCAAAAAACTGTAAAATAATGAGGGGAGAGAGAAATAACTCTCCCCATATCCCCTGCTTTTGGGAAGATGAAAAACCCAGGAAATTAGATTCTAGGGTAGGCTATTCCGCAGACGGCGTAAACAATTTATCGATGCAGCACAATCACAACCAAACATAGCTACAGCAGCATCACTTTCTGCATCCGTAACCCCAAGCAGAGCCTTTTCGCTGTCATCCGATGTAACATCAATCTCTGCTACGCCTTTTTGCAAATGAGATAATTCTTCAGCATGAGCGCAGAAAAATTTACCGAGTTTCGGATGTCTTACACAAGCTTTTTGGTCTGATGCTGATACTGGTGTAGTAGCAGCATCAGGACGGTCTACTGGTTGGGGATTTACTGGTTCACCAGCTGTGGTCACTTTACTGGTCATTACTAATGACGCTAGGGACATCAAAGCTGCGGATTTGGTAGTTAAAGTTATTAAAGCTTTCTTCATGCAATTGTCCTAGAAGTAGGTTGACAATTAAGGTTTATGTTCTCTCAGCTTGGTAGGGGATTGATGTTTTCTAAAAACCTGGATACTCAAAGCAATTCACCCATAATATACACCGGAAAATAAATTGCTATCTGAAATTGACAGATTCTTGAAAAATAGTTGCAAAAAATCAAAGTAAAATCTTTTATTTTTCACTTTGTATCTCTTACATTGATTTATTTCCCAAACAGGAGGTTTTCCTGTTTTATATACTTAATAGCTACTTACTAGAGAGATAGCAATCGATTATACTCCAACTTTAAAAAGTGCAACTATATATGTTGATATCCTGTATATCTTCTAGGGCATTAGGCTTGGTTTAAATTCTGACCAACGCTTGCAAACTTGTTCGTAGCAATCGGGTGGGATAATTTTTAGTTGGTGTAAAAAATTCACCTCAAATTGAGGATCAGCTTTCAGCACCAAAAGAATATCTTGATGGGGATTGTATGTTGCGATCGCGGGTAAAATTGATGAAATCATAGATGAGCAGATTGATTGCGATATAAATCCGCAATCCTGAAACGAACGCAAGTAAAACCCAATCAAATCAGAGGGGAGAAATTGCAGGGTGAAGGGAACTGTATCAAGACTTGTATCTGTAGGGTGAGTCACTTTAGTATCCACATCACAAATAACAACTCCCCGCCCAAATGACTGAAATCCTTTCCATCCTGTGTAACCAATTACCAGCAGATTATTATGAATAAAGCTGTTTTGCCAGTAGCCAAAATTTCCTTGCCACACACTATTAGATGGTCGCATTGACTTCTTCCCCCAACACCAATGATTCAATGCGAACTTGATCGAGTTCCTGTCCAATCAATACTAATCGCGTTTGACGGGATTCTTGGGGTTTCCAAGGACGATCGTAAAAGTAGTCAAATCGATTACCAACACCCTGTAATACCAGACGCATGGCTTTGTTAGGAACTGCTACAAATCCTTTAATTCGATAAATTTCTTGCTGTTGCACCAATGTTTGCAAGCGTTTAACCAAGACAGTCGGATCAAATGCTTGGTCTAGCAGTAGTTGCACTGCATTAATCCCTTCATCATGTTCGTGGTCTTCTTCAGTATCGTGATGACTAGGACGACTATCTAAGTTGTCTTCTACCGCAGCGTTGAAACCGAGTAACAAATCGCCACTGATTTTACCATCCTGGCAAGGAATGACTTTTACACCAGGCGATAAGTTCTGCTTTAGCCAATCTTGCACCCTAACTTGCGTTTGTTCGTCAACGCGATCGCTCTTGGTAAGCAATACTAGATCAGCACAAGCCAGTTGATCTTCAAACAGTTCCTCAATGGGTGTTTCGTGTTCTAGACTAGAGTCGGCTTGTCTCTGTGCTAAGAGGGCTGCTAAATCGCCTACATATTGATTAGTTGCCAACGCTTCACAGTCCACCACAGTAATTACGCTGTCTACTGTAGCGCCTGTGCGAATCTCCGGCCAGCGAAATGCTTGCACCAATGGTTTTGGTAGTGCTAATCCAGAGGTTTCAATTAACATACAGTCAAGGCTCGCGCGTCGCTTCAGTAATTCTTGCATTGCTGGGAGGAATTCTTCTTGCACCGTACAGCACAGACAACCATTGGTGAGTTCAACAATATTACTGTTGGAGTCTTCTTCATCGTCACAAACTCGGCAATCACGCAAAAGTTCGCCATCAATTCCGATTTCTCCAAATTCATTCACCAAAACCGCAATGCGTCGTCCTTCATTGTTTTGCAGTAAATGGCGAATTAACGTCGTTTTGCCTGCACCTAGAAATCCTGTAATTACTGTGACGGGAATTTTTTGCATATAAAGTGTGTCGTTTGTTGATTAATTTTGCGATGTGTAGAAAGAAGTTCTAACCGCAGATATCACGCAGTCAGTTGGTGTTAAAATCCAAATATTCATCACTAACTGCGATCGCTACCTAACCAAGCTTGAGGGATTTTGGTTGCCAAAGTTTCTGTCCATCAATTCTGTGCGTGAGTTTACCCGCACAGCGCGGAACATTCCAAATCGACACAACCCTGCACCAAACGCCAAACGCATCAGTAAAAGCGTCGGTACTTCGCGCACAGACTTGACAAAACCAGACAGTCCAAAACGCACTAATCCCTCTGGTCGAGCTATCCCTTGCCAAATCGAATCGAACCAAGAAGGAAGGGTTTCTTGCGTCCAGTCTGCCGTAATTACCTCCCCCTCAACTAATTCTGTCCCCGCCAAAAGCTCAGAAAAGCCTTCAATACTGGAAAAAGCTGGATGAGACCACTGCTCGAGCAGTTGCCGCATTACTGGTTTCTCCCAAAAATTTAGCGGCTTTTGGCGGTCATCCCTCTGATTCCAGTCAGCTACAACCAAGACCCCACCAGGCTTTAGCACCCGCATTAATTCTCTAGCAAAAACGGCTTTATCTGGCATGTGGGGGCCTGCTTCAATTGACCAGACTACATCAAAACTGGCATCTGGAAACGACAATGCCATCGCATCATCGACCGCAAACTGGACGTTTAGCCCGTCGGGTGTTAACTCCTGGGCGCGGTTAACCTGCTGAGGGCTGATGGTAATCCCTGTGACAGCAAACCCATAATCCCGCGCTAAAATCCGGCTGCTACCCCCAATCCCACAGCCAACATCTAAGACAGTAGTACCAGGAGGTAATTTTTCTATTCCACCCCATTTCACCATTTCATGGACAAAATCAGATTTAGCAGCCAAAAAATCCTTACTTCGCGGTGGCGAACCGTAGTGACCGAGGTGAATGTGTTCCCCCCAATAAAACTCTACAATGCCGTCAAGTGTCCATTGATCGTAGGAATTGGCGACTGTGGTTGAGGATTGATACTTGCGGGCAGTCAGGAGATAAGACGCAACTCCAATCACTAAAAGTACAAAAAAACCAATTATAAAATATAGTAAAGTTGACATTTTTTTGAACGCTCCTGTACACCTATTTGAGTCGATCTAACGGTTTGCTCATTGCTGCTCGTCCCGAATTAGATGCGCGATATCTTAACCGCCCAAAGTCGGCAATCGCAATATAAATCATCCGATACATCGACATTGCAATGTTTTGAACATCTTGAATAATTTTCCCTTGCAGTAGACTGGGCTTGTATTTGCCTTGAGGGAGAGCCGTTTGTTTGACAAAGGGATGAATAGCAGTAGGAATCTTCCCAGTTCGGTGAAGATAGAATTTCGGCATGATAATTAACTGAAGTATTAGTCTAGTAAATTAGCAATTTCTATGCGTAATTGAAAAAGCATTTGTTCAGTAGTGTCACAGGAATATATACGTCATACACGCCATTTACTACCTGTTTTGAACAACTTCTATCTGTTAGTTAATACAACGTTTTTTTGTTGCTGTGACTATTTGCAAGCGATACTCTCATCTGGAGTAGCGATCGCTGCATCTAAAGACACAACTTGCACCGGAAATTAATCGCTTACCCTCTCATAGAAAGTCGTAATCTGTAGCGGATTGATATGTGGCGCTATGAGAACGTAAAGCTGAGTAGTTGTAGAAATCTTCATGATAATATTTATCTGTGCCTCGCAGATGTACAAAATTTACAAGTTCACTTCGGCGGGCATTCTGACTCACAAGGCGAACCTTGATTACAGCTGCGGGACAGCGCCGGATTTACACCGGACTTTCCCCCTTGCGTCTGATGGCTGACTCCCAACAGAACCGAGTTGATATTGGTCTGATAATAGCATGATTATGAATTTAATCATACTTAAACTGACTGGTTGTAATAGCTACCATTTTTTAGTGGGACTGAGACAAAAACAACCAAAAAAGAACCTCAAATCTATATACAGAAAGACTTTAATATCGTTTTGCTTAGTTTCTTAATATATCTAAGTTTTGAGCTATTTTTGAGCATTTGGTGTATTTCTCTTACCCTGCATGGGTTTGAGGCTTGTTTTTCCCTCAAAAATGTTTAAGTCCCGCTAAATGCACAGTTACTAATAATTGATTCCTACAATTTAAAAGAAGTCTTGGCTATGTCCACCAAGACTTCCGATATATTTATTCAACTTAAAACCTAAAGCCAATTTTTTATCCCAAATTGCTGAAATAGATTGCCCAAAGGGTTCCTGTTACTCCCACAGCAATTAAAAGGTTAGTGAAAAACTTGCCTAATTCAGTTGATTCTCCCAGTACTTTATCATCTTGACCTGCACTGAAAAATAATGACCAGGCTTGGTTAACGTTAATTGTTTCAAAGTTGTTGAAATCGGGACGAAAAACAACGGGGCCAATTAAATCTTTTTTAGGGAAATCAAAATCAGTTTTCATAGCTATCCTCTGGTGATTTTCTATCGGTTAATTGAGTGAAATTCTTAAATATTCAGATTTAGTTATAGGTTTGTCAGCCATCCAATCAAGCCGTGTCCTGTGACAACTTCTACAGCTATGAGTGAGACAAAACCAATCATCGCCAAACGTCCGTTGAGTTTCTCGGCGTACTCGGTAAAACCTGCTCTTGGGGTTTGATCTACATAAACCTTTGGTTCAATTGCAAAGTTGTTGAGTTGACCGAGTTCGTTCATGGTAAAGCCTTTGCTTGTCATGTCTTTTTTCCTTTACTTGCTTATGTAACCAAATATAACAATATGTAAATATTTTTTGCAAGTACTTGACATGAATAAAAACTGTGGTTATCCGCACTCAGCAGGTTAGGTTTACCGTATGTGTGATCACCTCTGGCGGGTGCAAAGCACCATCGCGTAGCGTCTCCGTTGTGAGAGAATCGCCTCTGACAATTTAAAGAACATGATTAGTAGGACTTTGGTCAGGGTTTTTAAGCAATCCGATGTAGCGAGAGGGCTGTATACCTTGTGAATGTGTTGCTTCTATGCCCGCAAGTTGGTTATTAGTAATACGCTCAATAAACTCAAGGCTGCACTAATGATAAACATAAACGTATATCCCGTAGCGCTGGCGATCGCACCGCTAAGAACTGAAGCAGCAATTCCGCCAATGTATACTACTGACACCTGAAATGTATAATCAGTAGCGGCTGTTGCAGGTTCGCATTTATCCATCATGGCACTTAGTAATGCAGTATATGCCATACTTTGTGCTGCATTGACTGTTATACTCACAGCATACAGCACGGGTAAACTACTGATACCAATTGCAGGTATGATATACAAAAGTGTCACCATGCTAGCGGCAAAGCCAAATAGAGCTAGAGAACGTAATCTTCCCAAGTGGGTAATCCAGACTCCTGCAATCAAAGCACTAACAATACGGACACTGTAACTGACAATACCCAACATTAAGCCAATATCTGAGAGCGACAAACCTCTATCAACAAAAAGTGGACGAAGCATTGTACCTGACATCATTTCGCCTCCCATATATAGCAATATTACGAAAAGCCACAGTAATGCTTTGGGACGCGAGAGAAAGTTGATAAAAGGTTGAAAATAAGATGTGAAAAAGTTCGATTTCTGAGATTTATTACTAACTTGTTCTTTATACAATATTACTGGAATTAAAGTCAGTAAAATTATTACTGACATGATTATCAAGCTATACCGCCAGCCGATTCTATCTAGTAGAATCAGCACTCCACCCCCACCAATAATAGCGCCAAAAACATTTCCCCCAGCTTGAATAGCGTTTCCTAATCCTCTTTCTCGCGGTTCGAGTAAATTTACTGCTAATGCATCAGTTGCAATGTCTTGGCTGGAGGAGAATAAAAAAGCGAGAAACATACAAAAAACTAAGATATTGAAATTCTCTTTAATATCAATAAATGCACATCCAAAGGTTACAAATGCTAACAAAACTTGAAAACAGATAATCCAACCGCGATAATGTCCTAACTTTGGCAAACGGTAGCGGTCAATAAAAGGCGACCACAGAAATTTTAACGCTGAGGGTAGAATGAGAAAACTTAACAACCCGATAGCATCCAGCGACATATTTTGTTGTCGCATAAAAACAGGTACGGTTTGGATAAAAAAGGTTGTCGGAATGAATTGAGTAGTATAAAGTGCGGCGAGCAGGATTAATTTAGCAAGCATGGCGATGTGCGGAGGATAACAAATCAAAAATAGCGACAGGAAAGATAATTTTTTCTATCGCTACAACAATTAAATTAGAAATTAGCTTTAATTTGCACGCCATAGGTCACGGGATCGCCAAATCCTGCGGTTCCATCCGGTACTGGGAATAAGTATCCAGAGGTGATATAGCGAGTATCAAACAAGTTATTTGCATATAGGTAAATGCCATATTTCTCGGCTTCGTAACCAATGCGGGCATTTACTAAGGCGTATGGTTCTTGCTTGATTTGGTTCGCATCATCAAAATAAGTAATACCATAACCACGCAATTCTGCACGAGCAAACAAGCCTCCCGGACTGCGATATTGAGCAGCTAAATTGTAGGTAAATTGTGGGGAAAGGGGAACTTGATTATTGCTTAAGTCTACACCTGTATCGGAATTTAGGTAGTTTTTGTATATACTATCTACATAACCAACTGATGCAGTTAAATCGAATCCTTTAGCTGGTTTTGCTTTCAGTTCAAATTCTACTCCAGTGGCTTTGAGGTCAACATTGTTAACTCTGCCAAAAAGCCCACTCTCATCATATTGCAAAACTTGATAGTCATTTACATCGTTGTGAAAGATTGATAGGTTAGCAATTAAACGATTATCCAGCCAAGAAGATTTCAAACCGACTTCATAACTCCAGGTTTTTTCTTCTCCAAATCGCAGTTCTGCTTCGCTATTGGCGCGGTAGTTCAATCCACCCGGTCTATAACCTTTGGCAATAGTCACGTATCCCATTAAACTAGGATTGAATTGATATTTCAAACCGAAGCGAGGAATCAATTCACTGTTGCTGACTTTTTCATTGTTAAATGCCGGACGCAGTGGGGTGAGAGTTCCGTCAGCGTTTACTGACTCATAAGTACTATCTGAAGAGGCATCACTAGATTCGTAACGCAAACCAGCAAATACAGTTAATGGTTCTATCAGCTGATAATCTACTTGTCCAAATACCGCGTAGGTTTGACGATTATCGTCTCCAGTACGTCTAAATCTGCCAAATCCAGGAAAATCAGTTTGAGCATCGTCAACGTTAAAGTCACGAGATTCGTAGTAAGCACCTAACAACCATTGAAAACGCTCTGCCGTTTCTGGAGATTGGAAACGTAATTCTTGCGTCCATAATGTGGAGTCAATACCATCAATAATTTGTATCGCTCCTGTACTTCCCGGTACAAGGTTTTCTTGATGGGTAAAACGACGTGCGGTGATGGATGTGGCTCGGAAGCCTCCACCGTTGTAACCGATTTTTAAAGCTTGAGTATTTGTACTTAGTTTACTGTATCCTTCGGTTTGTAAATTAACCTCGAATGGGTCAGGAGGATTTAACTTGTTGTAGGTTGGATTACCATCATCTGTAAAGCTGTTATAGCTATTAAAAGATACTGTCCAATCTGGTGTAGGTGTCCACAAAAGTTGCGCTCGTGCAGCTAACCGCGATCGCTCGCCTATTTCATTACCTGTGGCTAGGTTCTTAATAAATCCATCCTGTCCTCTGTAAGCTCCCGCAATTCTCAGTGATAGTTTATCGTCAACCAAAGCATCGTTGAGAGAGAATTGGAATTCGCGGCTGTTATATCTACCGTAACTTGCACTAACTCGTGTTTCTGGTTCTGGCGTTGCTTGTCTAGAAATGATATTGACGACCCCACCAGAACTATTTCGACCGTATAGCGTACTTTGAGGGCCTCTTAGCACTTCTATTTGTTCTAGATCGAGTAAAGCTAAGTCTAGAAAGCCGTTATAATCAATTGGAATATCATCAATGTAAAAAGCTACGCTATCCTGAGCGGTAAGGAAATTTTGATTGTTCAAACCCCGCAAGCTGTAATTACTAAACTCTGTACCGCCGGAAGATGTGGGAAGAAAGTTAAAGTTGGGCGTTTGATTTGCAATATCAATCAAAGAATCGATTTGAGCATCTTCTATTTCTTGACGAGGTATTACCGTAACACTAATGGGTACATTCTGTGCATTTTCCGGTCGTTTTTGTGCGGTAACGACTAATTCAATATCTGGATCTGGTTCATTAGGTTTTTGGCTATTGGCTGATGGTTGAGTTTCAGGTGTTGTTGGTGTCACCCCTAAAACTAAACCTTCATCGCTGTCAAATAGTTCGACTTTTGGAGCTTGTGTTGTCCCCACTACAGTAATCTGGATACTATTTGCATCCTGGTTTGCCGCCAATACTTCCGTAATTCCCGCAACTGGCTTTTCTTGACGGAAGGTATTACCACTTGCTAAACGCATCTGTGCATTGGGAATATTTGCAATAAAGGTATTACCTTCTATTTTAGTTGTGGCTTGCAGTTTGTCAGATACAGATGTTTCTAAAATAACTTCCAACCCACTAGCTGTCTGATTCAACTTTATCCCTGTTACTAGAATAGTAGACTGCTCTTGTTGAGCTAGCCACTCCTTAACACTTGTGTGAGTCAGCTTAATATCTGAAAGTTGGGGAATTTGATCTTCTTTTGTGACAGCTAAAGCTTGTTGATTTATAAATATGGCAAGTATAATAGCTAGTCCTAAATTTCCCAGTAGATACAGTTTCCTCATTTAATCCTCACACCAAAAAGTAATCTCAAATTGTCAATAAAAGTTGACAAAATTAAAGCTATTAGTAGCAAATAGACTAAAACGTTTATGTACTAAATTGTTTGGCTTTATGGTAAATGTGTCAAATGACAAACCGTCAAACTTCTAAATTGCGTTCTAGCTGGAAAATTACTTATTGATTAATTATTCTTATGGTTGAAACCCGTTGATTAATATACTTTCAAAACTCTTAATAAACAAGCATTTGAGATTAGTTCTACTTATCGTCAAATACCAAAATTATTCTATAGTAAAACAAAAATATATAAGATTAATTATCAATAAATACGCTAACAATAAGTAGTAACATTTACTACTATAGTTTTTTTGTACGCATCAAATCTTGAAAAAAGATTATAAACAACGCACTTAATCTCTGAAATTTTTGCTGGACAAGGATATTGATAAAAAAGAACCTAGATTTTGAACCACACAAAACCTTGCTATTAAGGGATTATTATACTTTAGATGCGTTGGACTTGATACCTAGTGAGAGTATATTTTTTAACTTCTAATTAATTGGAAGAGAAAAAATTAAATAGTCAAAACTAATATGTACTACTTTATACTCATTAAGACAAACATATTTTAGATTGACAATACTCTAAAATCTGTATTAGCTTAAGCCCTAGTACCTTCTTTTTAAAATAAAAATTTCAAGGCATTTCAAATTAATTGATGAAACTTAACCATAAAAATAGGTAATACAAACTTTTTAAAGCTGAAAAAAGTGTACAAAGTAATGCAGTAAAAGAAAGTTGAAAATGCAGAATTTTTCCCAGCCGATTTGCGGAACTTAGTAGAGTATCCGAATAAAAAAAGCAAAATATTTACTTTATATGGCTGCTAGTAATAGATTCACATAGCTTGTTACGACTGCACAAAAAAACTGAGCAATTTTCTGAGAAACGTCGATGATGTATAACAGTGAAATAACAACGTTGGCAGATTTACCGCGCGTGCAAGCGCGTCAATTTCCAGACGCTAGGGCATTGATATTCAAGGATAAGTCACTTACCTATATACAATTAGATAAAAGAAGTAATCAGGTCGCAAATTCACTTTTAGCCCAAGGAATTCAACCGAGTGCGCGAGTAGCATTTTTAGCTAAAGATTCACTTAAGATTTATGAAATTTTATTTGCTTGTTGCAAAATAAAAGCTGTTTTTGTACCGATTAATTGGCGTTTAGCTGCTGCTGAAATCAGCTATATTCTCAGAGATGCTAATGTTGAAATTCTTTTTGTTGGGGCTGAATTTTATCAGTTAGTAGAATCGATTAGAAATGAGATTGACGGTGTTAAAACCATTATTGCCTTAGAAGAAATTGACAGCAATTGCCTGAGTTACGATATCTGGTCTCAGGAACATAGTGATGAGCCACCAAATGTTGCTGTTGCAGCCAATGATGTAGCCGTACAAATGTATACTAGTGGCACTACTGGAAGACCTAAAGGTGTCCAACTAGGACATTACAGTTTTTTTGCGATCGCCAAAGAATTTGCTCAACGAGGCGAAACCTGGATAAATTGGAACGAAACTGACAAAAGTTTGCTTACCTTATCTTTATTCCATATCGGCAGTCTCTGGTGGGCTATTCGTGGTTTAGCAGCCGGAGCAGAAAATATTGTCTTAGAAAATTTTATCGGTGTTGAGGTTCTCGAAGCGATTGAAAAGTACCGCATCACTAAGACATTTATGGTTCCAGCAATGATTCAAGTTCTGTTGAACGAACCATTATGCCAAAAAACAGATTTTTCATCACTAGAATACATTATTTATGGCGGTTCCCCCATAGCTGAATCATCACTCAAAAGTGCGATCGCTACATTTGGTTGTAATTTTGTGCAGATATATGGAATGACGGAAACTGGTAATTGTGCTGTCTCTTTACCTGCACAAGCTCATACATCTACAAATAAAAACATCCTCAAAGCTGCGGGTAAACCCTTTCCTGGTGTATCGATAGCCATCATCAACAGTGAAGGTAAAGAACTATCTTGCGCTCAAGTGGGTGAAGTTTGTATCAAATCTCCTGCAAATATGATTGGTTATTGGAAATTACCTGAAGCTACAGCAAAAACCTTAGTAGATGGCTGGATTCATACTGGTGATGCTGGTTACTTTGACGAAGAAGGTTACATTTACATTTGCGATCGCTTTAAAGACATGATTCTTTATGGTGGTGAAAATGTCTATCCAGCAGAAATCGAAAATATTTTATACGAACATCCAGCCATCAGGGAGGTAGCAGTAATTGGTGTTCCAGATGAAGATTTTGGCGAAGTAATCAAAGCGATCGTGGTTTTAAAAACAGGAATGAAAGCAACCGCATTAGATATTATTAATTTTGTTCGGGGTAAAATTGCTGATTTTAAGTTACCTAGAAGCGTTGAATTTACTGAATCTTTGCCCAG
The DNA here is from genome assembly GCF_014831675.1 of Komarekiella delphini-convector SJRDD-AB1. Classification (GTDB taxonomy): domain Bacteria; phylum Cyanobacteriota; class Cyanobacteriia; order Cyanobacteriales; family Nostocaceae; genus Komarekiella. The sequence goes on from NZ_VJXY01000049.1 coordinate 28,232, forward strand.
AACGCCTAGTGGTAAATTGCAAAAGGCCAAGATTCGGGAGAAATATTGGGAAGGGTATGAACGCCGTGTGAATTAAAGGGAGCATCCCAAATATTTGGGTTTATTTTTAAACGCAGAGTCACGCTGAGGTTTACGCAAAGGAGCGCAGAGTAGAGGAAGAAATGAGAAATGACAAATGAAAAATTCTAAAGTTCCGCTTTGGAAACCGCTAACTGTACGCAACTTCTTACTTCTGTACATCGGTGAGACTGTTTCGCTTCTGGGCGATCAATTTTATATCGTTGCATTGCCTTGGTTAACAATACAGTTAACTAACTCTGGGATCACGTTAGGTACTGTGTTAATGAGTGCAGCGATTCCCCGTGCTGTTTTGATGTTGTTTGGTGGTGTGGTGAGCGATCGCTTTTCACCACGATTAGTGATGTTGGTTTCCAATGCTTTACGTGGGTTACTAGTCATTTTATTTGCAACCATCGTTGCACTTAAAATGACTCAACTATGGCATATTTACTTTTTTGCTGCGGGCTTCGGCATATTTGATGGCTTTTTTATACCTGCATCTAAATCAATTATCCCCAGTCTGGTTTCAAAAGAACAGTTAATAGCAAGTAATACCTTGAGCCAAGGAACTTCCCAACTGATTTTGCTAATTGGGCCGGCTTTGGGTGGTTTGCTGATTGCAACTGCTGGGATTGAAGTAGCATTTGTCATTGATGGGATAACTTTTGCCATCACAACTATCATGCTTTTGCTGATGAAGGGAACAACAGCAAAAGCAACAGCATTGAATGGGGAATTAAATCAAAATTCTACGTCAACTAAAAAAACTATGAATTTGATTGCTGGTATGCGTGAGGGATTTTACTACGCATGGCACAATCAGCCTCTCAGAATCTTTTTGCTGGTAATGGTAATCCTAAATTTTCTATTTATTGGGCCATTACAAGTTGGCATGACTTCATTAGCTCATAGTCGCTTCCCAGGTGGTGCAGTAGCTTTAGGAATATTGCAATCAGCTTGGGGTGGTGGTGGGTTAATTGGGACACTCACACCTCAATTTGTCAAAAATCTTCCCAACATCGGAGTTTTATTGTTAACTATTGCGAGTGTTCAAGGCTTTGGTTTATTTTTACTTGGCTTTATTGGCAATATAGCACTAGCTAGTATAACAATTGCAGTGCTAGGATTTTGCAGTTGTATTTTTACTGTGGTAGGAATTACTTGGATTCAGAAACAAACTCAACCTGAAATGTTAGGAAGAGTTATGAGTTTGGGAATGTTTTCTGCTTTTGGTGTTGCTCCTGTTTCCTTTGCTTTAGCTGGTTTCTTAGTCAATTTAAATCTGACAATTATGTTTACTGTTGCGGGTAGCATCATGCTAATTACAAGTCTTTGTTTGGCAGCAAATCCATCAGTACGTAAGATTAGTTAACCAGGACTTACGCAAGTGTCACAAAAAAATAAAAATTTTTGCTTGTAGTAAGGGCTGAAGTCCTTATTTTGAGGACTAAAGTCCTCTCTTCTCTACGAGACGCTAAGAGCGAACGAGACGCTGCGCGAACACTACAAACTTAAGCCTATAAAAATCTGGTTTGATTTATTAATTTTCCCGTGAAGCGAGTGATAAAACTATGAAAGTTCAATATCAAGACAATCAGCGAATGGGAGTTGTTGTTTATGATTTTAATCATAAAACTGCTTCAGATGGAGATATTCAGGATCTTAAGCAACTGATATATGAATACAAAATTGTTGTAATCAAGGATCAAGATTTATTACCTCATGAGTATTGCGATTTTGGGTATCGCCTTGGGGAGGTAGAAAAATACTATCAGCCAATGTATCACCATCCAGAAAGGGCAGATATTTTTGTTTCTTCCAATGTTTCTGAGAATGGTCAGCAAGTTGGAGTTCCTAAGACTGGGAAATTTTGGCACGCTGATTATGCGTTTATGCCGAGGCCATTTGCATTTTCAATGGTATATCCTCAGATCCTTCCTAGTAAGGAGCGTGGCACTTACTTTATTAATATGTCCAAAGTATATCAAAGTTTACCAGATGACCTGAAAGCGATCGCCAATGAGTCAAGTTGTTATCACAGTGTAAGACGTTTTTTTAAAATTCGTCCTGAAGATGTTTATCGTCCGATTTCGGAAATATTAGACGAGATTGAACGAGTCACTCCTCCCGCAAAGCATCCAATGACCTTTACTCATCCCGTTACAGGAGAAACTATCCTCTACATTACCGAGGGGTTTACTTATCGTATAGATGATTCAGAGGGAAAGCCGCGAGATATAAATGTTCTCCAAAGGTTTTTGACTCATTCCGGTCAGTTAGACAAAAGTTTTAAATATCCATTAATCGAACACCATGAATTTGAATTAGGGGATGTGCGGATTTGGGATAATCGATCTTTAGTCCATTGCGCTCACTATGCTGCAAATTCAGAACCAGCGATTACATTTCGATTGACCTTGCACGATAGCTATCCATTTTATCAGTTATAGAGCAATTGTATTCGCACTGCGTTTAAAACATCTCAGTCATTCGATTTTGGATTTTAGATTTTGGATAGATATTAGAGGTTATTTCAAAAGTGTTTCGTTGTGATTTTTGCACTTTTAGCTCCCCCTTAACCCCCCTTAAAAAGGGGGAAATCAGAATCAAAGTCTCTCTTTTTAAGGGAGATTTAGAGGGATCTAAAACTTGTGATATTGACAAGAGGACTTTTTAAACATCCTATTATAGATAAATCTAGAGGTTTGTAACCTGCTCATAATTATTTGGTCATTTCATCAGGAGAAAGCATGATGTTGAAGTTTCAGGATTCAAGTCAACAAAGCGTCAAACAAAATAGTATCCACATCAATAATGATAATATCTTACTGGCACAAGTACTCAAGCCTTATAAAGCTAATTGTCAGTATCTTAAATCTGCTGAAATAACTAAAGAGGGCGATCCTCAGCATGGGGGACGTGTAATCGGACGATGTGAATTCTCGATTCCAGAATCATGTTATATCGATGATACGGGTCATTTTAATTCAGTGGAGTTCAATATTTGCTACAACCAAATGATGTATTATGTCATAGCTAAATCCGTAAAAGAAAGACTGATGGCATCATTTCAGTCGTGGACTATGGCAGATTATTGGAATAAACAGCTACCGGATGTCTATATTGTGAATTTTGAAAGTTCCTTTCGACGTGCTATGCAGTCTTCTAAATTTTGGGGTGAGATTGAATTTACTAATATTCGGATCAAATCTGGGATGATGTATATAGTTACCAAATGTCATTATTGGGATGAGAAAGATGGTAATTGCAGTGGTAATGTGAAATTAGTTATTGTAAATTCTCCGCAATAATTTAACTCGAATTAATCCATTTTTTCACGCTCAAGACGCAGAGGCGCAGAGAAGAGAACGCAAATAAGGACTTTATTTTGCTTAAGTAGCATGTCTAAAATCGCATTTTTCACAACTTATATTCAATACGAAATATCTAAAGTGATTGGTATAGACACATCTGAATTGGATGTTGAAATGTCTTTAAATTATTTAGGACTGGATTCATTAATTGCTGTAAAACTCAGAAATAAGTTTAGAAAAGACTTGGAATTAGATATTCCAGCAGTAAAATTTCTAGAGGATACTAATGTTGCAACTTTAGCAATATTAGTCAATGATTTGAGCGAAAATGCTGACTCAAAAATAAAAAATGATGATGAGTGGTTGGAAGGAGAATTATGAATTTAGTTGAGTTTCTCACACAACTCTCACAACAGAATATAGAATTGTGGATTGATGAAGATAGTAAACTGCGTTATCGTGGTCGTAAAGAAGTATTAACTTCCACAGTTTTAAATCAAATTAAGCAGCATAAAACAGAAATTATCGATTTGCTGCGCCAAGGTTTTCACATCTCTAAATCCTATCCCCTAACTCATGGTCAGCAAGGTCTATGGTTTTTGTATAAACTTGCACCCACAAGTGCAGCTTATAATGTTGCTTTTACAGCTCGCATCTGCTCCCATTTAAATATTCCGGCTTTACAACAAGCGTTTCAGAAGTTAGTAAATCGTCATCCAACTCTCCGCACAACATTTGCACAAAAAGATGGCGAACCTTTTCAACAGGTTCATGAATACCAAGAAGTTGATTTTGAAAATATTGACGCTTCAGATGGGAATGAAGATGAGTTGACAAGCCAAGTAATAGCAGCATATCAGCGTCCCTTTGATTTGGAAAAAGGGCCTTTATTGCGGGTAAATTTATTTACTTATTCTGAAGATAATTATGTAATATTACTAACAATACATCATATTATTATTGATGGTTTTTCCCTGGGAATTATTCTTGATGAGTTGCGTTTGCTCTACGAAGCGGAAAATACAGGTCGAGTCATATTTTTACCTGCTATTAAGTACCAATATCAAGACTTTGTACAGTGGCAGAGAAATACTTTAGCAAGTTCTGTGGGTGATGAACTATGGAATTACTGGCGCGAAAAATTAGCGGGTGAGTTACCTATATTAAAATTACCAACAGACCGACCGCGACCACCAATTCAAAGCTATCGGGGAGCTTCCCATACTTTTGAGTTGAATCAAGAGTTGACTTCTCAGCTGCGAGAAATGGCGAAAGCTCAAGGCGCAACCCTTTATATGACTTTGTTAACAGCTTTTCAAGTGCTACTTTACCGCTTGTCAGGTCAGGAAGATATAATTGTGGGTGCGCCTATTGAGGGGAGAAGTCAGCCGGAATTTGCCGAAACTGTGGGTTTTTTCGTGAATATGCTGGCTTTGCGGGTAAATCTGGCTGGTAATCCGACATTTTCTCAGCTTTTAACTCAAGTACGCCAAACTGTATTGGATGCGATCGCTCATCAAGATTATCCCTCTACTTTATTAATTGAGCGATCGCAACTCAACCGCGATCCGAGCCTTCCTGGTCTTTTTCGCGTTTCCTTTAATTTGTTAAAACTCAGTGAAATTGCTCAAGATTATGAATTGTCTATATCTGATAAAACTAAAACCAGAGAAAATTGGGGTGGGTTAACTTTAGAACCTTTTGTGATTCCCCAGCAGGAAGGACAGAATGATTTAGTGTTCGACATGATGGAAACGACTGAATCATTAATTGGTATTTTAAGATACAACACCGATTTATTTGATGCTACGACAATTAGCAGGATAGCAAGTCATTTTCAAACTTTACTCACAGGGATTATTGCTAATTCCCAACAAGAAATTGCTTCCTTACCTCTACTCACGGAAGCTGAAGCAAATGATTTGTTGTGGAAGTGGAACAACAACCAAGTTGATTATCCTCAAGATAGAGTCATTCATGAGTTGTTTGAGAACTGTGTGAAGCAGCAACCAAATGCTGTTGCGGTGGTATTTCAAGAACAGCAACTAACCTATCAACAATTAAACAGCAAAGCCAATCAACTAGCACACTACCTGCGTTCCTTGGGAATAGGTAAAAATCAGCTTGTGGGAATTTGTGTGGAACGTTCCCTAGAAATGATTATTGCATTATTGGCAGTTCTGAAAGCAGGTGGAGCTTATCTACCTTTAGATCCTGCGTATCCCGAAGAACGTTTGAGCTTCATGCTGCGTGATTCTCAAGTATCGATATTGCTGACGCAACAAAAATTAGTAGCGAGTTTAGCAATAGAGGATTTAACTGTAGTTTGTTTAGATCGAGATTGGGAAGATATTTCCCAGGAAAGTGAAGAGAATATAGTAATTAATACTACGCCTCAAGATTTAGCCTACGTGATTTACACATCAGGTTCTACAGGTAAATCTAAGGGAGTAGCGATCGCTCATCGTAGTTTAGTAAATGCGTTTTATGCTTGGGAAAAAGCTTATCAACTCCAGTCTTTGACCAGTCATTTACAAATGGCGAGTTTTGCTTTTGATGTGTTTTCAGGGGATGTAATTCGCGCTCTTTGTAGTGGTGCTAAGTTGGTTTTATGTCCGCGTGAGTGGCTGTTGGAACCAGACAAGCTGTATAAACTGATGCTTGTGGAGAAAATTGATAGTGCTGAGTTTGTTCCAGCTGTGTTGAGAAACTTGGTTGAGTATTTGCAGAAAACTCAGCAAAATCTCCACTTTATGAAATTGTTGGTAGTTGGTTCAGATAGTTTGTATGTGCAAGAATATCAAGAATTTCAGCGTTTTTGTGGCGAACAGACACGTTTGATTAATTCCTATGGGGTAACGGAAGCGTGTATTGATAGCACGTATTTTGAATTGGGGATTGGGAAATTAGGAAGTGGGTTGGTTCCTATTGGTCGTCCATTTGCGAACACGCAAGTTTATATTCTAGATCGATATCTGCAATTAGTTCCCATTGGGGTTGCTGGTGAATTATATATTGGTGGTGCTGGTTTAGCTCAAGGTTATTTAAATCGTCCTGATTTAACTAAAGAGAAATTTATCCCCTATTCTCCCCACAACTTTATTTTGTACAAAACGGGAGATTTAGCGTGTTATCTTCCTGACGGGAATATTGAATTACTTGGTCGAATTGACGATCAAGTGAAGATTCGGGGTTTCCGAATTGAACTAGGAGAAATTGAAGCTGTTTTGAGTAGTCATCCGCAAGTACAAGCAGCAGTGGTGATGCTTCGAGAACTGCAAACTGACAATAAATCTATAGTTGCATATATTGTTTCTGGACAACAATCATTAACAACTAGTGAATTGCGTAACTTTCTCAAACAGAAGTTACCTGATTATATGATTCCAAGTGCGATCGCCATTCTGGAAACTTTACCTTTAACCCCCAACGGTAAAGTAGATCGGCGTGCTTTACCAATTCCAGATATCGAACAGAATCGACAAATAGATTTTGTTCCACCGCGCACATCAACGGAAGAAGCGATCGCTAATATTATCGCTGCTGTTTTGGGACTCAAACAAGTAGGGATTCACGATAACTTTTTTGAATTGGGGGGACATTCCCTACTTGCGACTCAAGTAATTGCTCGATTACAACAAACCTTAAATATCGAGTTACCGTTACGCTCTTTGTTAGCATCTCCCACTGTGGCTGGATTGAGTGAAGCACTGACATCTTTTACAAAGACAGAATCTTCAGTTAATTTACCAACAATTGTCCCAAATCCACAACAGCTATATCAACCTTTTCCCCTCACCGACATTCAACAAGCTTATTGGTTAGGACGCAATGCAGCTTTTGAATTGGGTAATATTGCTGCTCATGGTTATTTAGAATTAGATTGCGATCGCCTAGATTTAACAAGGTTGAGTCAAGCTTGGCAAAAACTCATTTTGCGTCACGATATGCTGCGTGCTGTTATTTTACCAGATGGTCAACAGCAAATTCTCCCAACAGTATCGGCTTATGAAATAGAAGTTTTGGATTTGCAAGATTTAGAGGTGATGCGCGAACAGATGTCCCATGAAGTCTTACCTGCGGATCAATGGCCTTTATTTAGGATTCGAGCTACACCTATAGATGAACAGTGTACCAGACTCCACCTGAGTTTTGATGCTTTGATTGCTGATGCTTGGAGTGTGTTTATGCTGATGCGGGAGTGGTTACATCTATATAATAATTCTGAGTTTGTATTACCACCCTTAGAACTTTCCTTCCGCGATTATGTGCTTGGGGAATCAACTTTAAAAAATACATCCCAATATCAACGTTCTCAAGAATATTGGTTTAAACGACTAGATACCTTACCACCAGCACCAGAATTACCTTTAGCAAAAAATCCAAATTCCATTACCAATCCTCGGTTTCAACGTCGCAGTTCTCAACTGTCTCCAGAACAATGGCGCAAATTACAAAATCGCGCTCACCAATTTAACTTAACTCCTTCTGGAGTTTTGCTAGCTGCTTTTGCAGAAGTCCTCAGTCAATGGAGCAAAAATCCTAAGTTTACTATTAATCTCACACTGTTTAAGCGTTTACCTTTACATCCCCAAGTCAATGAGATTGTGGGAGACTTTACATCTTTGACACTTTTGGAAGTCGATCGCTCAGTTCCTCAAAGCTTTAGCAACCACGCTCAACAATTACAGCAACAACTGTGGCAAGATTTAGATAACGGTTATGTCAGTGGTTTGCAAGTACAGCGAGAACTTAGCCGTCAACGCCAAAGTTACCAATTTATGCCGGTGGTATTTACTAGTACCCTGGGTTTAGAATCACTTGGTCAGGATACATCAATATTAAGTCAGTTAGGCGAACTCGTTTACAGTATCAGTCAAACCCCGCAAGTTTGGTTAGATAATCAACTGAGAGAGCAAAACGGAACTTTAATATTTAACTGGGATGCGGTGGAAGAACTTTTCCCCCCAGGTTTGCTGGATGAGATGTTTGCTGCTTACTGCGATTTGCTTCAACAACTAATTACCTCAGATGCTATTTGGAGCAAGATTCAGCGAGAATTACAACAACCTACAATTGCAAATTATCCCACCGCACCTATTTCTGAGGAAACTTTGCACAGTTTGTTTATCAAGCAAGTGCAGATCCAAGCTGATTCTCCAGCAGTCATTACCCCAGAGCGTACCCTAACTTATCAGGAATTATACCAACACGCTCTGCAATTGGCATCTCAACTGCGAGAATTGGGAGCAACCAGCAACAATGCGATCGCCGTTGTCATGGAAAAAGGTTGGGAGCAAGTTGTCGCTGTACTAGGAATTTTAATTTCCGGTGCGGCTTATCTCCCCATCGATCCTGAATTACCAGCAGAACGACAATGGTATTTACTCACCCAAGGACAAGTTCAATTAATTGTCACTCAACCTCATCTTCACCTATCTTTACCATCAGATGTTCAACAAGTATGTGTGGAAAGTCAACTTAGAGGAGATGGGAAAGATATAAAACTAGTCCAAACTCCCGATGATTTAGCTTACATTATCTACACTTCTGGTTCGACAGGTTTACCCAAAGGCGTAGCGATCGATCATCGGGGTGCAGTAAATACAATCTTAGATATCAATCGACGCTTTGGGGTTAGATCGAGCGATCGCATCTTAGCTTTATCAGCATTAAACTTCGACCTCTCAGTTTACGACATCTTCGGCATATTGGCGGCGGGAGGAACAATAGTTATTCCCTCAGCAGATAAAACCAAAGATCCCGCACACTGGTTAGAGTTAATAGTATCTCAGCAAATTACCCTGTGGAACTCAGTTCCAGCTTTGATGCAAATGTTGGTAGAATATCTTACCAAGCAACCAGAACAACCTTTATCTCTGCGTTTAGCTTTGTTGAGTGGAGATTGGCTACCTCTAAATTTACCAAATCAAATCCAAACATTGTGGTCAAATATCCAAGTAGTGAGTTTGGGAGGAGCAACAGAAGCTTCCATTTGGTCAATTTACTATCCAATTACCCAAGTAGATCCTAACTGGAAAAGTATTCCCTACGGCAAACCACTCGATAATCAACAAGTATATGTATTCAATCATAATTTGCAGCAAACTCCTGTTTGGGTGACGGGACAACTATATATTGGTGGTATCGGTTTAGCAAAAGGTTACTGGAAAGACGCAGAAAAGACAAACGCTAGCTTTATTACTCATCCAGTTACCAAAGAAAAATTATATAAAACAGGTGACTTGGGACGCTATTTACCCGATGGAAATATAGAGTTTTTGGGAAGAGAAGATTTTCAAGTGAAAATCAACGGTTATCGCATTGAACTTGGTGAAATTGAAGCCATATTAAAACAGCACCCCACTGTCAAACAAGCAGTAGTCACCACAGTAGAACAAACACAACAATTAGTTGCTTATATTGTCAGCGATGCTGCGAAGCAGCCGCTACGCGATCGCCACATCACATCAACTCCCAATCTAGGAGAAGCGTACCAACCATCTCAACAAGCAGGAGTATTAAGCGGTGTTGGAGAACGCATCGAATTTAAACTCCAGCAACCAGGAATCCGCAAATCAGAATCATCGCCAATTACTATTCACTTACCCAAATCTGAACTTGAACAAACAGCTTATCTAGAACGCCAAAGTTACAGACAATTTCTACCGCAACAGATATCCCTAGAACAATTTAGCAAATTTCTCAACTGTCTCCAGCAAATGCAACTGGGTGATTATCCCCTCCCCAAATATCGCTATCCTTCTGCTGGGAGTCTTTATCCCGTACAAACTTACTTATTCATCAAACCCAACAGCATCGAAACACTCCCAGCAGGAATATATTATTATCATCCCAGTGACCACAATTTAATCTTACTCCACAGCACCAACGAAATAGATAGCAGCGTTTACCTTGAGAATCAAGTACTTTTTCAACAATCCGCTTTTGCGATATATTTGATTGGGAAACTGAGTGCGATCGCACCGATGTATGGAGAACTCGCTAGAGACTTCTGTCTTTTAGAAGCAGGACACATCGGACAATTACTCATGAACAGCGCACCAACCCAAGAAATTGGTCTTTGTCCCCTTGGTTATTTAGAATTTCCACCAATTCAAGATTTATTTAAACTAGAAGCAAATCAAGTTCTCCTTTATAGCTTTGTTGGTGGGAAAATAAATCCAAATGATTCTCAGCAATGGTCATTAGTTAAAAATCCTCAAACTGCCAAATCGAATTCTACCCAATTCCGAGAATATCTACAGCAACAACTTCCACAATACATGATACCGGCTGAATATATTCTCATTGACACCTTACCCCTAACCCCCAACGGAAAAATAGATAAAAAAGCTTTACCAAGCCCCAATCTCGCAACAGCCAAATCAGCAAGTTTAGTACCTCCGCAAACTGAAACCGAAAAAACAATCGCTGAATTTGTCCAACAACTGCTGCAAATTGAAGCAGTGGGAATACAGCATAACTTTTTTGAATTAGGGATAGACTCTCTCAAACTGGTGCAGTTGAAGAATCACTTACAAACTCAACTCCAAGTCAACATTCCCATGCGTCAATTATTAGTGGAAACCACAAATATTCAACAACTAGCATTAGCTATTGATGAGCAATTAATTATCGTTAAAATTACACAAAAACCTTTATCTACAGGACAAGACGACGATAAAGAAATAATCCAAGTTTAAATGTAGTATTTATGTATACTGATATTTATAGCGATTCCCAGTTATAGCTGTTTTCATCTATTTAGACCACGGTCTTATTTCTTCCTTTGCGCCTTTGTGTGAGATAAAAATAGTGTGGTTCATTTACCTGAAAATTGCTGTAAATGAGGTACAAATTTTTGAAACGCAAAGGGACGCAAAGTAAAGCACAGAGGTACGCAGAGATTTGTACATCAGCAGACTAGGAAATGCTATAAACGAACCACAAAGAGCGCAAAGAACGCAAAGTTAAGAGAATAAAAAAGGGTTTTTGCATCATCAAGTGAATATTATTATCCGTGCCATTGGTGTTCGTTAATCAAAAATGAAGAAAAACATTATGAACAAAAACCAACTTTTAATTGAACTCGAAAAACGAGGAATCAAACTCTGGTTAGAAAATGACCTATTAAACATAGAAGCACCAAAAGGAACATTAACACCAGAACTACGCGATTCCCTCAAAGAACATAAACCAGAAATTATCAAACTACTAAATCTCAGCAATATAAAAACAACTTCCTTACCAATCATCAAACCAAATCTTCAGCAACGTCACCAACCATTTACACTCACCGACATCCAACAAGCACATTGGTTAGGACGCAATCAAGTATTTGAATTAAGCCATGTCAGCAACCATGTTTACATAGAATTTGAAACTAATAAATTAGAAATATCACGCCTTGCAGCAGCTTGGCAAAAACTCATTCAACGTCATGACATGCTACGGGCGATAGTATTACCCACAGGAGAGCAACAAATCTTAGATCAAGTTCCCGATTATCAAATTACCATCTTAGATTTACGAGAATCAGAAACCTCAAAAATCGAAACTGAATTAATAGCAATCCGCGAAAAATTATCTCAGCAAAACTTACCTTCACACCAATGGCCTTGGTTTGATATTCGAGCCAGTTATTTAAATCAACAACGAATTCGGCTGCATCTCAGCATGGATTTATTACTGATAGATGCTGCGAGTCTTCGGATTTTATTTCACGAATGGAATCAACTTTATCAAAATATCGAATTATCATTACCACCATTAGAATTATCATTTCGAGATTACGTCATCGCCAAACATTCTCTCCAAGACTCAGAATTAGTCAAGCGATCGCAAACTTACTGGTTCAATCGTTTAGATACTCTACCACCAGCACCGGAACTACCCCTAGCTTTATTTCCTAGTGAATTAAAAGAGTATACATTCAAACGCTATGCTGGAAAACTAGAACCCCATATATGGCAAAAATTAAAACAGCGAGGTCAAAAAGCTGGTTTAACTCCTTCTATCATCTTGCTAACCGCTTTTGCAGAAGTTTTAACTTTGTGGAGTAAAAATCCTCACTTTACTCTCAATTTAACTGTACTTGAACGTCTACCTCTCCATCCTCAGATAAATCAAATTATTGGAGATTTTACCAATACAAATCTCTTAGCAATAGACAATTCATCACCCAATACATTTACAAATCTAGCTTTAAAAATACAACAACAATTACTCCAAGATTTAGACCATATTTATATTAGTGGAGTAGAAGTATTGCGGAAATTGCTTAATCAAAAGCAAACAGAATTGACCGCAGCTATGCCTATAGTATTTAGTAGTGTTTTAGGTTTAGGTACTTTTGCTCAGGGAGATTTAGAATATAACTTTTTGGGAGAGGTGGTGTATGGTATTAGCCAAACCCCGCAAGTTTCCTTAGAACATCAAGTTGCAGAACACAATGGAAGCTTAATTTTTAACTGGGATGCGGTAGAAGCACTCTTTCCTATGGGGATGTTGGATGAAATGTTTACAGTTTACTGCAATTTGCTGGAGCGTTTAGCCCAAGAAAATGAATTGTGGACAGAACCCATAGAATTACTACCACCAGCCCAAATTTATCATCCTCATACACCAATCCCGCAAACAGCTTTACTCCACACTTTGTTTTTTAAACAAGTATCTCAACGTCCACAACAACAAGCCGTCATTAGCAGCAATCGCATTCTCACCTATCAAGAGTTAAACGATCGCGTCACTGAATTAGCACGACAACTAGGCGATCATTCTCAGGTGGCGATCGCTATCATTATGGAAAAAGGCTGGAAACAGGTTGTCGCTGCTTTAGCTATCCTTGCTGCTGGTGGGATCTATGTCCCCATCGATCCAGGATTACCAAAAGAACGTATATGGTATTGTTTACAACAAGCAAGAGTTAAACTGGTACTGACTGAAACTTGCCTTGTTCATAGTCTGGAATATCCAGAGAACATCCCAATTTTGTGTATAGATTCATTACAAACTTCACCATCTCACCAGCCATTCCAGCAAATCCCAAAACCCACAGACTTAGCCTATATCATCTACACCTCTGGTTCTACAGGAACACCTAAAGGTGTGATGATTACGCATGAAAGTGCAGTCAACACGATTTTAGACATTAACGAACGCTTTCGGATTAATTCCAGCGATCGCATCTTAGCTATTTCTGCTCTCAGCTTTGACCTCTCAGTTTACGACATCTTCGGCATCTTAGCAGCAGGAGGAACAATAGTCATTCCTGATGCTGCAAACAGTAAAGATCCATCTCATTGGAGTGAATTAATTACCAAACACCAAATCACAATTTGGAACTCAGTTCCCGCTTTCATGCAGATGTTAATTGAGTATAATTTAAATCATCCTCAAGTTATATTTAATACTCTCAGATTAGTTTTATTGAGTGGTGATTGGATACCCCTGAATTTACCAACTCAAATCCAAACATTATCTCCACAAGCCGAAATCATTAGTTTAGGAGGAGCAACGGAAGCCTCCATCTGGTCAATTTATTATCCAATTACCCAAGTTGACCCCAACTGGAAAAGTATTCCCTACGGCAAACCACTTAAAAATCAATATATTTATGTGTTAAATACATCTCTGAAAAAATGTCCTGTTTGGGTGACAGGAGAGCTATATATTGGGGGAATCAGTTTAGCAAAAGGTTATTGGCAAGACGAAGAAAAGACAAACGCTAGTTTCATTACTGATCCAGTTACCAAAGAAAAATTATATAAAACAGGTGACTTGGGACGTTATTTACCCGACGGGAATATAGAATTTTTAGGAAGAGAAGATTTTCAAGTGAAAATCAATGGTTATCGCATTGAACTTGGTGAAATTGAAGCAACATTAAAACAGCATCCCACTGTTAAAGAAGTTGTAGTCACAACAGTCCCAAAAACACAACAACTAATTGCTTACATTGTTCCACAACCAGAGTCAAACATCACCACTCAAGAAACACGTTCTTTTCTCCAAACCAAATTACCAGCATACATGATCCCCTCTACTTTTGTGTTGCTAGCATCTTTCCCGCTCACAGCAAATGGTAAAGTGGATCGTCAGGCGCTACCTATTCTTGAAGGTACGCAACCAGAATTAACACAAACTTTTACCCCGCCTCGTAACCAAGTAGAAGAACTATTAATTACAACTTGGACAGAATTATTTAAACTTCAGCAAATCAGCATCTATGACAACTTCTTTGCATTAGGTGGACACTCATTTTTAGCACTACAATTAATCTCCAAAATTAATCATAAATTTCAGACCAATATACCTCTCAGTACACTTTTTCACTATCCAACGGTAGCCGAATTAGGAAATTTTCTCATCCAAAATTATCACGCTTCCTCAACACCTATATCTTTAGTCCCCATTCAACCACAGGGAACTCAACCACCATTATTCTGTATTCATCCCACAGGGGGACAAGTAATGGTGTATCAACATCTTGCCACCTGTTTAGGAACAGATAGACCTGTATACGCTCTCCAGTCCCGCGCTCTCAACAACTCACTGGATGAGCATAATAGCATTGAAAATATGGCTGGGGAATACGTCAAAATCATTCGCCAACATCAACCTCATGGTTCTTATCATCTCATGGGTTGGTCTATGGGTGGAGTCATTGCTGTTAGTGTTACCAAAGAATTAGAACAGCAAGGATGTAAAGTTGATTTTCTTGGACTTGTAGATGCGTTCTTATTTCCAGATAGTACACCAACTTTTACACCCGATCCTTTATATGAATTAGCATTAGTGTTTGGTGGTACTTTTGTTGATGCTTTGATGACGCTAGATACTGTTCAACAGCAGCAACTACGAGAGCAACTCATAAGTTTAACTTGTGTTGAACGTCTGCAATTAATGATGAATTGGGGACAATCACAAAATTTACTTTCAAAAGAATTATCAGAAGTATCAATTGAAATATTGCAAAAACAACTAGAACTAACCGAAATTCACCAAAAACTCTTGAAAAACCACCAACCACCTCAAATCCAAGCTCAAATCTTCATCTGGTGGGCTGCACAACAACTCACACCTAAATTACCCCGTACCAACTGGAGTCAATATACTATCAACACAACTCACACAAAAATCTTAGATGGCAACCATTTTACCATCATGCTTCCCCCCTGCAATACAACACTCGCCCAGCAATTACAAGAGTACATTTAATTACATACCAGAAGAATTCAAACGCTTGCGTGGTAGTCATAAAGTTTGACAGCCTGTCATTTGACGATGCGAGCCATGAGAAACGAAAATTATTGGGGATATTATGCCGAATAAACTTTTGCAGAGAGAACATGGGATGAAAAAAATTATTTCAGTGCTGTTACTGGGTGTAGCGATTTTCACTTTTGTCTTCAATAGTCCAGCTTTAGCAGCAGACGCAGCCAGTGGAGCCAAAGTATTTAGTGCCAATTGTGCCTCTTGTCATGCAGGTGGTAAAAACTTGGTTCAAGCCAACAAAACTTTGAAAAAAGATGCTTTAGAAAAATTTGGGATGTACTCAGCAGAAGCGATTATCGCCCAAGTTACAAATGGTAAAAACGCTATGCCTGCTTTCAAAGGTCGTTTAAAACCAAATCAAATTGAAGATGTTGCAGCATATGTGCTGGGACAAGCAGACAAGGATTGGAAATAAAGTCAGAATACGAGAATAAGACTGTTGTTCTCTAGTTAAAAAATAGTAGGTAGGGTATGTGCCTTATCTACTCATTTTACTCCGCTAATAAAGTGAGATATTATTATGACTCGCTTTTACCGATTCATCCTCAATTTTGGTATTGCCGTTGTACTCGTCTGTCTTTTTCTCACTTCACCCGCATATTCATTATCTACATCGGACGCGAAAATCCCAGAAGGCGACTTATTCAAGCTAGGGATCGAAAAAATGCGGCACGGCAGTTACCCTGAAGCTATTCAAGATTTTACAAAGGCGATTAAGCTCAAAAAGGATTTTGCTGTAGCTTATAGCAATCGTTGTCTTGCTTATCTGCAATTAGAAGATTATCAGAATGCGATCGCCGATTGCAATCAGGCTCTAAAGTTTACACCCAACAATGTGGAAGCACACCTCAACCGAGGACTAGCATACTACAGACAAGGGGACTATCAAGCAGCGATCGCTGACGATAATCAAGTTATCGCACTCAAACCTAATGATTTCAGAGCTTACTACAACCGAGGGCTAGCTCATGCCGCCTTGGATAATTACCCACAAGCAATATCAGATTACAATTTAGCACTCACTAATATTCCCCAAACATCCAGTTTACTAAAAGGGGATATTTACAATGACCGAGGACTAGCTCGTTTTGAGTTGTTGGACTTAAAAACAGCTATGCTCGACTTCTCAGAAGCAATTCAACTCAATCCAAATGACTACAGAGCTTACTATAATCGGGGTTGTGCTTGTGGTATAAGTGGCAATAACTCTTGTGCCATTAGGGATTTTACTGAATCACTCAAACTGAACTCAACCAATGCTCAGGTTTATCTGAATCGGGGTATAGCCTACCATCAACTTGGTCACGAACCAGCAGCGATTGCAGACTTACAAAAAGCGGTTGAATACTTTGCCCAACAGGGTGAAACTATAACCTATGAAAAAGCTTTCTTATTACTGAAAAATTTACAACAACAACTCTCATCATTATCAGAAATTGCTCTAATACCCAGAACCGCAAAGACTAAGGAATATGGAGTTAGTTCTTGAAACTGTCTAATTATTGTCAATAATAACTCAAATACTCACCTAATTCCTCTAATGATGAAATGGAATCACCAGTAATGGCACAAGCACCAAAATTAACCACACCCAAGGCCATAGTTTTGGCTGTCCCATAGAATCTGGTTGCTGCAAAAGGGCATCTATTCTCTGTGTGACATGATTAGTTGGAATATGCTGGGCAAAAGCTGCACAAAAATTTACCTCTAGTAAAATTGGAGTATTGACAACCAAGAGTAAAGCCTCTGCCAATAACAGACTATCAACTTGTTTAGCTGCCCAATGATCGGCACGTATTTCTCTTAAAAGTAACAACTCTTGCCATAAAGATTCTGTGTGCGGTAGCCAAGAGGTTAACTGACGTAGCCACCCCAAAAAGAAAAACCAACAGGTATCGCGGTAGTGGCGATGTCCATCTTCATGGGCTAGTACAGCTTTGAGATGGGGGACATCTAAGGTATCTAATAATCCCTGACTGATAATTAACTCAGGTTCCCAAAAACCAACCAAAGCACAATAAACAAGAGGCGCATTTAGTAAGCGTGCTGGTGTACCGTAGACATAAACTATGGGATAGGTGCGAATTTGTTCTAGCATCCGGTTTCCCTCCCATGCCAACTTTAGCCATAAGACACCTGCAAATCCTAAGAAACTAATAGCAAGTCCGTAGCTAACCCAACCTTCCCACCCCCAAACCATAATATGTCCATGAGGCCCCATGCAAAACACTGCAAATGTTGTGGTTAACAGAAGTAATGGCGGTAGGAGAAATAACAACAAGGCGCGGGGAAAACGTTCCGTCCAACTTCCTATAGGAAATGACCACTGACTTCTCAAGTACCAAGCTAGCATTAACGCCATCACTACCATCAACAGATGCATTACTTCTTCTCCCTGAGTTCACGAACTGCTTGGATTTTTTGGGCGATCGCCTCAAACTGTGCCACACTAGCTTCATCAAGACTGTCCGCAAAAGCAGCTACAATCTCCGGCTTGCCCAATTCGAGAAATTTCTGTAACTGTTCATAAGCCTCTAACGCTTGTGCTTCAGAATAGGAAATCAAAGGTCGCCAGATATAGTGGCGGTGCTGTTTAACACATTCTAGCCAACCCTTATTGCTAAGACGATCCAGTATTGTTGCTACTGAGGAATAAGTTAACTCGCGTTCTGGATCAGCAATGATGCGTTCATGTATCTCTTTGACTGTGGCAGAATCCAGAGAGTAAATAATGTTTAAAATCTCTGCTTCTAATGGGCCTAATTTCAGTTTGTTGGGGCGGTAATTTGGCAGAGAACTCATCTTGATTTTTAGTGTCTTTTAACTAGATTAACCAGAATTTATTTATGATAAATTCGCTTGAAAACTTCATAACTAACTTTGACAAATTGTCACACTTAAATCTGACAACTTGTCTTTTGACATTTCACACCGACTGAATTAAGGTCGGAGGGGATTTTTAGCTTCAGTTGGCTTAATTTTTTCCAGGACTTGAAGCTCATTACAATCTTGATTAAACCTCCAATTGTTCATTAATTAAGGAATATGCGTATTTCAACTCAATCAATAAAATTTACCAAATATTCAATCTCTTCTGAGCAAGCAGTTATCTTTAACCCAGATTACTTAGAAGCATTATCAAGCAGTCTATCTATTTTATGATGAGATTTTTACAAATGTCAAAAGACAGACTGTCATTCTTTTCTCTGACATTTTGTCAAACTAAAAAATCTAGAAAAAAGTTAAATAATATCCAGATAAATCATTATTGAAGACATTATTGGAAGAATATATTTGTTAAGTTTAGCTAAGTGCAGGATATTTGCACGGGAGCAGACCATGTTTGAATATCTTCCACCTTTGAACGACCACAACTTACCTTATCCAGATACAATCCATCCGATTGTTGTCCACTTCGTAATTGCGATGGTATTGTTTGCCTTCTTCTGTGATGTAGTTGGTTATTTTAGCCATAACGCCCGTCTTTTTGAAGTGAGTTGGTGGAATATGTTTTTCGCCACGATCGCAATTTTTATTGCTATCATCTTTGGTCATATTGAAGCGGGTTTAGCCGAACCTTACAACGCAGTTGAACCAGTCCTAAATTTACATACCCTGATTGGCTGGTCGCTTTCAGGAATCATCGCTGCGATTACAGGTTGGCGCTACGTCATTCGATTACGTGACCCAGAAAAAGTACCAGTTCCCTATCTGGGAGTGGGACTACTTTTAACTTGTTTAGTGTTCTTCCAAGTGTATTTGGGAGATGAATTAGTGTGGGTGTATGGACTGCACACAGTACCAGTTGTAGAAGCTGTGAAGGCAGGTATTTTGCGATGAATGCCCAACTAATTGAACAATTACAAGTGAAATACCAAGATTTTGAACCCTATTACACTGAAGCCGAGAAACTCTACCAAGTCCACGGTAAATCAGGCGATGACCCAACAGAACCATATGACCCCAAGATGCTGTGCAAGTAAAGATTTAAACAAATTCAGAGGTTAGTTCATGGATTTTCTATCGGACACTGTTGCCCTCTCGCGGATGCAGTTTGCACTGACGGCGATTTTTCATATGCTATGGCCTGTTCTCACCACTGGGATGGGGATTTATCTAGTTATCGTTGAAGGAATGTGGCTAAAAACACGCAATCCTGATTACTACCACCATGCTCGTTTCTGGGCAAAGCTATATGTGTTGAATTTCGGCATTGGTGTAGCATCCGGCTTACCGATGGAGTTTCAATTTGGCACGAACTGGGCACCCTTCTCCGAAGCGGTAGGCGACTTTTTTGGCAGCATTTTAGGCTTTGAGGCTTCGATGGCATTCATGTTAGAAGCCGGATTTTTGGGGATTATGCTGTTTGGCTGGGAACGGGTAAACCCAGTGATTCACTATTTTGCCACGATTATGGTTGCCTTTGGCGCAAACCTATCTACCTTCTGGATTTTAGCGGCAAACTCTTGGTTGCAGACCCCGGCAGGCGGAGAAATGGTGAACGGAAAGTTTGTTGTCGATGATTACTTTCAGGCAATCTTAAATCCCTTCATGCTCAACAGCGTCTCGCACATGTTTTTGGCGACGCTGGAAACCTCTTTGTTTGTGATTGGGGGAATTAGCGCTTGGTATATTCTCAACAACCGTCATCAGGCTTTCTTTGCGCGATCGCTCAAAATTGTCTTAGCAACAGCGATCGCTGTCACCCCATTACAAATCTATATCGGACACCTCAGCGCCGAGCAAGTAGCTGATTATCAGCCTACCAAGCTAGCTGCAATGGAAGCCAAGTGGGAAACCTCTCCTGCCGGTCAACCGGCTCCCTGGAGTGTGGTGGCATTACCCAATAACCAGACCGAGCAAAATGACTGGGAACTCTCAATTCCCAACGGCTTAGGCTACATTTTGGAATTCAAACAGAACCTTTCTAAACCTGTTCTTGGACTGAAACATTGGAAACCTGAAGATCGCCCTCGCATGGTGGGTTTGATTTATTATGCTTTCCGTATTATGAGCGGCATTGGCTTCTTCTTGGCTGGATTGATAAGCATCAGTGTGATTCAGTGGTTGCGGGGCAAACTTTCACCAGAAGCGATCGCCGGGCAGAAATGGCTACTGCGAATCTGGATTTTGGCGGCTCCACTGGGCTACATCGCCGTCGAATCAGGCTGGATTGTGCGTTGTGTTGGGCGGCAACCCTGGGTGGTTTACGGGCAAATTCGCACCGCAGATGGAGTTTCACACCTACCTGCTAGTGAGGTCTTAACATCTCTGCTAATTTTTGCTGTAATTTATACAGCCCTATTTATTTGTGCCTTATTCTTTGGTAGTCGGATCATTCGTCAAGGCCCCAACCTAAAGCTTCCGGTTCCAGGCATTGACACCCAACCTGCCGTAGAAACTACTCCGGCTGAATTTGTTCCAGATCAACGTCCTGTCGAAGCAGAGCAATGAGGAGTGCTGTAAAGCCCTGCGGGCATGGCTGCGCTTAGAGCGGTAGCGGGGCTTTAGCCAGTACTTTTTCTTCCCTACGG
Source organism: Komarekiella delphini-convector SJRDD-AB1 (assembly GCF_014831675.1). Classification (GTDB taxonomy): domain Bacteria; phylum Cyanobacteriota; class Cyanobacteriia; order Cyanobacteriales; family Nostocaceae; genus Komarekiella. The sequence continues at coordinate 49,419 of NZ_VJXY01000049.1, forward strand.
GACGCTACGCGAACACTCAGGACTCAGCACTCAGCACTATCAATAGGTAACTGTATGGAGAATCTAGAACACTTTTTAGCGCAGGTCTGGTTTGTAATTTTGGCTCTGTTTTTATTTCTCTACGTAATGTTAGACGGGTTTGATCTAGGCGTAGGCATCCTATCGCTAACCAGTTCTAATGACGACCGACGCGACATCTTAATGACGAGTTTGGGTAATATTTGGGATGCTAATGAAACCTGGTTGGTGTTGATGGGGGGTGCGTTGTTTGGGGCATTTCCTCTCGCTTATGGCACCATTCTGAATGCTCTCTACATTCCCATTTTTGGCATGATCTTTGGCTTGATTTTTCGGGCTGTGGCCTTTGAGTTTCGAGAACATTCTACAAACAAAGTCTTTTGGAATGTGGCGTTTGGAGTCGGTAGTTTCATGGCGGCGCTGTTTCAAGGATTTGCCTTGGGCAGCATTTTGGAAGGCATTAAGGTGGATGAAGCGGGTCACTTTATCGGCAGCATGTGGGATTGGCTTGATTGGCGATCGCTCTTAGTTTCCTTGACATTGATTCAGGGTTATGTATTGATTGGTTCCACCTATCTCATCTTAAAAACTGAGGGAGAACTGCAAACATCCCATTACCGCACAGCAAAACTCGCTGCTTGGACAACGCTGTTAGGTGCAATCTTAATCACAATCGCCACCCCTGTTGTGTATGAAAATGCTAGGGCAAAGTTATTTCACCAGCCAGAAGTGTATCTATTTTCAGTGATTCCCGTGCTAGGTGTGCTGCTGATTTGGTTGTTGATTCAAAGCCTGAACCGCAAAGCAGAAACTACTCCCCTCGTTTGGACAGTGCTGCTTTTCCTACTTACTTTTGTGGGATTAGGATTAGTTGTTTTCCCCTATATCATCCCCCCAGGCATCACCATTTATCAGGCAGCCGCAGCACCTAGTGCATTAGTGTTCATGATTATCTTCATTGGATTTCTGATTCCCATTATGTTGTTCTACAACATCTACAATTACATTGTGTTTCGAGGGAAAGTGGCAGGTACACATTATGGAGAATAGGTAATACCAATTTGAGAAATGATTGTTGATCTTTGTCCAAAGTCCAAGATGGTAGTTTCTTCCCATCTAATTCTGGGGTAAGTCCGGCTTTAACTATTATTGCCAATGTTTTGCGAGTTGGCGTTCGTCATACCCTACGGGGGATATGGTAACTGTGTTCATTGTACAGGGTGTTATGTTTCAGGATGGTGGACTGACAGTATTAAAGGCCAACATCTTTAACATGGGATTGATCGGTACGTATTCAAAATCTTAACTATACCTACCCTGATGGAACTCAAGCTTTGAGGGAAATTAATTTGTCTATCAAAGCAACTGAGCGAGTGGCGTTAATTGGAGCCAATGGTTCGGGAAAATCCACGTTGCTATTACATCTCAATGGAATTCTTATGCCTCAGTCGGGACAAGTGACGATTGGAGAGTGGACTTTAACTGTTGAAAATTTGCGAAATATTCGGAATTTTGTGGGGTTGGTGTTCCAAAATCCAGATAATCAGTTATTCATGCCAACAGTTTGGGAAGATGTTGCTTTTGGCCCGATGAATTTGGGTGTACAAGGTGAGGAATTAACACAACGAGTTCTGCAAGCGATGGCAGCAGTTGATATTGATCCCCAATGGTATGAGCAACGCTATACCGGTAATTTATCTGGAGGTGAAAAGAAACGGATTGCGATCGCTGGTGTCTTAGCCATGAATCCACAGATCTTAGTATTTGATGAACCCTCAGCTCAGTTAGATCCCCGTTCTCGCCGTCAATTAATCGAACTGCTGCACAGTTTACCTCTGACACAACTGATTGCAACTCACGATTTAGATTTAGCTTTGGATTTGTGCGATCGCACAGTTGTTCTCAGTCAAGGTCAAGTTGTATATGATGGCGAAACTGAGCAGGTAATGAGCAATCCAGAGTTTTTATTTGGACACGCTTTAGAGTCACCATTATGCTATAGCCGCCCTTACTGTCAGCTGGAACATGCACCTGTCATTTCATCTTGGAAAGTGTGAATTTGTTTGAATCAGTCACATGAAATTGCTACCTAACAAGATTTTTTAGCAGTAATTTAGATTTCAAGCTAGTAGTAAATTGTCACTTATCAATACCAAACCCATCAAATACCAAAAATAGTTATATGGATTCTCATCAAGAAAACTCATCCAATCTTCAGCATAATTACAGTGAAGCATCTCTACAGGATTTGGTGAAGCGATTATCCCGTATTGAAGGACATATTCGAGGTGTAAAGAATATGGTTGAAACAAGTCGTCCTTGTCCAGATGTATTAGTTCAAATAGCTGCTGTCCGAGGAGCAGTTCAGCAAGTTGGTCGAATTATTTTACATGAATATCTTAGAGAATCCGTTGCTCGAACTACCCAACAGGGAGATATTAAAACTGAGATTGAAGCATTAAAGACGGTGTTAGATCGCTTTTTAACTTAGATTTAGCTTTGCTACGCAGTGTATTACTCGTTAGTTCCTGCTATCAAATTGATTAATACTTTAGACATTGTTTCTTCAACTTAATTCCGATTTTATAATAGCTATCTTGGCAAAATATAGTGATGTCTAACAAACTTGAGCGACTTATATGCTTATTAATTTGTTTGTGTTCTTTAGTTCCGTCTGTACCACTCAAAGCGGAAACTCCAGAAGAATGGGTCACTCTAGGAAAGCGCATACATGGAGGTTTTGGTAGTTACATTGCTCTAGGAATCCGTATAGGATTAGATGCAATGAAGCGTCTTGATGCCAAACCACGCGAATTGGATGTTACTTACTTTGATGGTGCTAATGCGCCATGTCCTTGCGTTGCAGATGGCATTATGATTGCCACAGTTGCCACGCCAGGGCAAAATTCTCTGCGAGTTATATCCTCTAAAAGCGACTCAAATAACTTTGGGGTTGTTGTAATTAAAAATAAGAAAACAGGAGAATTACTGCGTTATGTAATACCGGCCGCAGCTCGTTCTCTACTTGATAAGTGGAATCAGGATCTAAACGAACGCCAGCGCTACGATGCAGTAATGAATACGTCTAGTGATTCTTTATTTCGTGTTTTTAGTAACAATAAAAAAAGTTATAAAGCACCCAAAGATTTGCCAAAATTATATATTTTTTTGATGCCAATCAGAAAGGGTTAGGAATAGTTCACAGGTATATCCCTAAAGTGAGTTCAAATTTTCAATCTGGACAATCCATTTGATAAACTTACAATCTAGTGTCAAAACAGTGTGCAGGAATATCCAGATGAGGACACATGACCAAAAATATTACGCTCCATTCAAGATAGTTAATATCATGAATGGAGCGCATTATGCTGCATACCTGTCTAAACCCAATTCTCACAAGATGGAGATTTTTGTTGCTCTGCAATACTATACTAAAGAACAACATTACTTCTTTATTAGAAAAATCCCCAGAAAAGTCCTCCAAGAAGCCCATCTCTATTAAAGATTTCAAACAGTGCAGTTGCAAAGAAGCCAATCATAGCCAAGCGTCCGTTCCAAATCTCTGCACTTGGTTGAAAGCCCCATCTCCAACGTGTACCGGCGTAATAGTAAGGCTCTTTAATTTCTGGGAGTAAATCCTGACTTCCTTTCGCTTCTTTTATTTCTTGCATGATTCCTTGCCTTTTTGAGAAGAGTATTTGTACTTTATCTATCTTGTCTCCCATCTTAAAAAAACTTTACAGAATCCTCGTCTTCCCAACGATACAAAAAATTACACAAAAAAAACCAAAGAATTTACGCCAAAAAAACAAACAATTTCTGTCAAAAGTTGAACACTTAGTTGTGTTAGATAACACAAGAGATAAATACTCTCCTTCATCTTGGCAGCAAAATGAAGGAGAGTAAAGCACGCTATAGGTAATATTTTGAGATTATTGTTTGTCTGTGACAGGGGAGTAAATTTATCCCCCTGAAAATTTCTACGCAGTTACTACCTTGGGTTGAGGTTTAGTAAATAACTCAGCTAAATGATGTGGTTGGCGATCG
>NZ_VJXY01000050.1 GCF_014831675.1 Komarekiella delphini-convector SJRDD-AB1
CCCCATTCCCCATTCCCCATTCCCCAGTCCCCATTCCCCAGTCCCCATTCCCCAGTCCCCATTCCCCAGTCCCCAGTCCTTATGTCTCCAAAGAAATCTCCTCAACCCACACCAGTTGATAGCCGCATTCGTATACCTCAGCATTACCAACGACAACCTGTGATTTCGCGTTTGGTATCGCGTTATGGTATTAGCGTTAATATCACATCTGCGATGCTCACACCAACAGAAAACTACGGTTGGTTTGACTTACAGTTCCAAGGCAATCCAGAACACATCTGTAGTAGTCTGCTGTACTTGCAGAAATTGGGAGTAGATTTGATACAGCTGAGTATTGCTGGGAGTGTGCAGCATGATTTGAGTTCTCAGCCATTTCCCAGCCAAAAACTCAATAAACAAGAATTTGCACCTTTGGCTACGTCTTCGCACACTCAAGCTTACCAAGGCTATAGTGGTCAATCTCACCGACTGCGCTTGCAAATTTGCATCTTGAAAGATTATTACCAAACACCAGTTATCTCTGATTTGGTTTCCCGCTACGGCATAACAGTCAATATTATTGCGGCATCACTCCCAGCTAATCAGCAAGATGATGGTTGGTTTGATTTGGATCTTTGGGGTAGACCACAACAACTTTTTTCTAGTTTCAATCACTTAGAAAAACTAAAGTTGCCACTATGGCTAGATGCGTCTTCTATGCATGGATATGTCCTTTAGATCTAATACCAGTTTGTAGTTAATATTTTAATTAAATACTTAAATTTGATCGACAAACAGTAGTTAAATATAGTTATGTACCAAATTGAATGAGTAGAGAACATGGGAATTCGAGTAGAAAATATTTCTAAGCATTATGGAACTTTTCGTGCAGTTGATGATGTAAGTTTGGAGATTAAAAATGGATCTTTGGTGGCGTTATTAGGCCCTTCAGGTTCAGGAAAATCCACCTTACTAAGGATGATTGCGGGATTAGAAACACCAGATGCAGGTCAAATTTGGTTAGTGGGTGAAAATGCTACTTACCGCAGCGTACAACAACGCAATATTGGCTTTGTTTTTCAGCATTACGCGCTGTTTAAACACCTGACAGTGCGTGAGAATATCGCCTTTTCTATGGATCTTCGTAAACATCCTAAACACCATGTACGACAACGCGTTGAGGAACTTTTAGAATTGGTACAGATGCAGGGATTTGGCGATCGCTATCCTTCTCAGCTTTCTGGTGGTCAACGACAACGCGTAGCATTAGCACGCTCACTTGCTGTACAGCCTCCCATCTTGTTGTTAGATGAGCCTTTTGGGGCCTTAGATGCCAAAGTTCGCAAGGATTTGCGTGTTTGGTTACGCAATCTGCATTCTGAAGTTCATGTCACCACCGTATTCGTTACTCATGACCAAGAGGAAGCAATGGAAGTTGCTGACGAAATTGTAGTGATGAATCAAGGACGGGTAGAACAAGTTGGGAGTCCGGCTGAAATTTATGACAACCCAGCAACACTATTTGTGATGAGTTTTGTTGGGCCTGTGAACGTCCTACCTAGTCATGTCGGTATCGTACCCAACAAAAATGCAACTTCTCCTAGTGACAAAGTTTTTTTGCGACCACATGATATTTTGATTAAGACCGAACCGAGTGAGAATGCCGTATCTGTGATTGTTGAAAGGATTATTCATCTAGGCTGGGAGATTCGTGTGGAGTTAGTTTTGCAGTCTGGTGAAACGCTCAATGCTTATCTGAGTCGAGAACAGTTCCATCAGCTTCAGCTACGAAAGGGACAACGTGTCTATATCCAACCGAAACAAACGAAGGTGTTTTCTGCTGCTTATGCTTTAAGGTAAGAGTTCTGAATTATTGAGTGTAGAAACCGGGTTGCTGTGTAAATCCGGTTTCGTAAGTATTCAAATTCATAACTCGTCTAAAATTCTTTAGAATTAACCCTAAGTATAGAAGGGATGCGTGGAGCGATCGCTAAAACTGATTAAGTTGTCAGATCACCCACTAACCCAGACTCCATCACTCCAGCATAAAAGTCTGCAAATAATCCAATGGAACTGTGAAGACATAATAGATCACTCCTATGCCAAGGAGAGCCACAGCCAAACTCGCAAGAATTATCCAACGGTCTGGCGGTTGATAGGTATCTTCGTCAATGTCTCGGCGAACAGCGAAATAATGCTGAGTTGAAAGTAATACTGTCAAGACACCCACCAAAGCGAACGCCAAACCCAACTTCCAGCCATTACCAGGAGGTTGTGGCGCTAATGGAGGACGGATAATACGCAAACGCACAATCAACACACCAAAACCCATGAGCGCAATACCACTACGCATCCATGCTAGATAAGTGCGTTCATTCGCCAAATGATCCCGTATTCGATCTGACCTATACTTCTGTACTTTTTCTGATTTTTGTGTCTCTAATTTTTCTGCTTCTATCTTCATAGAATTTGCATTGTCGAATAATTGTTAAAACTGTTGAATACTTAATTAATATTTTCTCAAAAAAAATACAAAAAAAATAATATTTTTACATCAACAATATTTCTTGATTAACTCAGGCTACTTAATCAAATATATTTATCCAAATTGAATAATCGATCATCTTGCTTATTCCGCTAGTAAGTTTAACTTTTTGGCGGGAGCAAGTCAAAAAATAAGAGCCAGAATTGCTCTGACTCTTATTTTTGTGTTATTCTTGCTTAATTAGCAAATTCAATTAGTACCAGTTACTCAATCGTCAATTTTTGCATTGGTAATTCCGGCATCAAGCGCAGCTTGTAAATTATCAGGAATAAACCAGTTGGCTTCGCCAGACTTGAAAATATTCGCAGGTGGAAGATTAAATTCAGTCTCTCCAGTTTGGGGGTTACTTGTAGCAACTAACCGAGTTCCATGAACAATCTTAAAAGCGCTAGCGGGTGTTCCTTCCTGTGCTTCTGTAGCAGCTTGACCGGGGATATAAACGCCTTGACAGTCCCACTCATCATCAGTTTCCGCACCACTAGGTAGCAGATATAATTCATTATCGTAGGTTGAACGAGATTTTTTTGCTTTTTGACCGTAGACTAACAGCGTCTTTTCTGTTTCATTACGGCATATTCCAACATTTTCACCAGTTTCAATGATATATTTCTGGAATTGTAAATTAGAGACTTTTTGTAGAATCTCTGGTGTAGCACCTTGTGTTTGTTTTTCTTGTAAGGCAGTATCTAGCGCCTTGGTGATTTCAATGTAATCTGGATCGTTTGCATATTTTTTTCCTGCCCAAGATGGTTGAGCAATCATCAAGTTTACCAGTAGCAATAAGCAAACAATAGTGATTTTGAAAACATTAGTTTTGAAAGTTTTCATGTATTTTTCCTTGTAGATTAGAAAAGATTTACTAGTTGTTAACTACCTAATTTAAGGTATTGCATGAGTATTTTTTCATCTATTTGTTGAGAATATTTATGTCTAATAGAAGTCTATTTTTGCTCAACTCTAGATAAAACTTCAGATTCAGGTGATCCCAAAGGAAATCTGTAAATTTCTTGCCATGCATTCCTACCTAAAATTAACAAGTAGGAGCCAAGACTTACACAAGTAATAACGACCAAGGCGGGAGTTTCTAAAGTGTGACTTTCCATCAAAATGGAAACACCCAATCCGATTAAGATAAAGGGAATAAAAGAATTGCCATAGCGAGTAATAACAGATGCGATCGCACTTACCTGAGTTAAGCAATAGGCTGCATAACACCACATACCTACCATCACAAAAAACACGGTCAAAACAACCAGTAAGCTATCCCATGTATTGGTAGCAAACATTGGCATATAGATACTAATGTTGTCACCACCATTAGCAATTGTTACTGCTGCTACACCGTAGGTTTGGGGAGAGAGAAAATTGTACAACCAAGATTGAGAAGATTCGGGAGTTTTGGGATCTTCTCCATCGTCAGTCTCTTGATTTAGTAAACGACTGATACCAATGATGATCGGAACAATTCCGAGTAAACCAATCCAGGATTCTGGTAGGATGAATTTGCTAAAAAAGCTAGGCAAACTTGCAATTACCAGCGCACTAAAACCCAGATATTGACCGATAACAATGTGGCGGCGGTGAAAGCAAGCATTTATTTGTGAGAAAAATAGCGATAAGATGACAATATCATCAAGATTTGTGGCAACGAAAGCAGTAAGTCCTGTAGGAATAGCAGTTAGTAATCCGCTCATTTATTGTGTCTCGTCAATGGTAGTGGTTCTCAACCATCTGTATCGGTGGGTAGCTGGGATGCTTGCTGATACGCAGGTTTAAAGTTTTGAATCTGGAATTACCTATTAGCGCTTGTCTTGCAGTGAAAAGGCAATTATTGTTGAAGTTTAAATTCTGTGATCATCAGCAAATTTTCTAGTTTATAGATGTCCGATTACGGTTGAATCGAACTGGTGATTTGCCTTAATCAAGAATGCTGTATCAAGGGCATAGATTTACTTTATGGTTTACTTTCAATAAAAGCAAACAGTGTTTTTTGTTAAATCGATAGATTGAACTTATTGATTACAGATATGAACGCATCCAAGACCTTTTGGTTAAGGGGTAAAGGGGAAAGGGAAAAGATGAAATTTCTCCCTTACCCTTTAACCTTTTCTCAAATCTTAAAGGAGATAAGAAGTACTTATAAGGGAAAGTATTGTTACCGTATCCACATAATTGAAGAATATTTAAAATTATCTACAGTTTTCCGCCCAATCTGCCGTATAATACTTTTGTGGTATTCAAAATCACTATCCTACAAGCTTCTACCATAGCCAAAATGACGCTGGAGCAGTTGCGAATCTTTTTAGCCGTTGCAGAAGTGTTGCACTTTACCCGCGCAGCTGAAGCACTTTATATTACTCAACCAGCAGTGAGTGCTGCTATTCAAACTTTAGAGACAGAATATGGTGTTAGGTTATTTCATCGCATTGGTCGTCATATTGAAATTACAGATGCGGGTAAATTATTGCAGGGTGAAGCGCAGAAAATTCTTGACCATGTAGAGTTAACAGAACGTGGTTTGAAGGAATTAAATAATTTGCAGCGGGGAGAGTTGAAATTGGGTGCAAGTCTCACAGTTGGGAACTATTGGCTACCCGAAAAAATTAGCCAGTTCAAGCAGTTATATCCCGGTATTTTTATCAACTGTAAGCTGGGTAATGCTGAAGAAATTTGTGAAGGGACTGCTGTTGGTATGTATGATTTAGGTTTAGTGACAGGAGAAATTAAGCCATCATTGCAGCAGTGTTTGGAGAAAGACAAAGTAGGAAGCGATCGCCTGCAAATTGTTGTTAGCAAATCTCACCCTTGGTTTCAGCGTACCGAGATTTATCTAGACGAATTACTCACTACAAATTGGGTAATGCGTGAATCAGGTTCCGGTGCACAACAAATGTTTCACCAAGCCTTACAAAGTTGGGGAATTGAACCCAGCCACTTGAATGTTGTACTCAACCTGAACACCAGTGAAATGGTGAAAGCAGTTGTAGAAAGTGGCGTTGGTGCGGCTGCACTTCCCGAATCTATGGTGAAAAAAGAATTGCAACTAGGAACACTACACGCTGTACGAATTATCGATCCACAAAAACAATCTCCAAAGAGATTAGAAATTATCCAGCCTGTTTGGAAACTGAAACACCGTCAACGTTTTCATACACGGGTGATGACAGCTTTTGAAAATATTCTCCTCGAAGAAAACGTGCAAGTTGCTTAATATCAAGTTGTAATTTATCAAGTAATATTTTATCTAGATTAATATATTTATATTATTATTTAGAACAATGAATATAAATTTTAAATGACATGAGTATCATTCAACTGTTTTTTTTAGTAAAATTGTTAAACAAATAAAACTTGCTCCTAGCTTAAAAAGACTTAAAGTTCCAGTTTTTAAAACAATAAAACAGCCTAATACTATCAATATAAAAGGGAAAATATAACTACTATATCTACTTAAGATATTTGCAACTTTTACTTGATAAGTAAATTTATACGCTAAATAACACCAAAGTGCTATTAATATAAAAAATACACCAATAATAATCACAAAATTTTCTAAATTACTACTAGCAAATAACGGCACATAGACGCTGATATTATCGCTTCCATTGGCGATAGTGATGGCTGCAACACTGTATGTCTGTGCATTAAAAATACTTGCTGTGTTTATATCTTGATATTCTGCTGTTGCAACTATAACCTCTTGTGATACATCTTCCTCTCGATTGATCAAACTGCTGATACCTATCGCTACAGGTATTAATCCCAGCAATCCAATTAAATTAGGTGGTATGACTAATCCACCAAATAACCCTGGAAGACTGGCAATCACTAACACTGTAAAGCCTAAATATTGACCAGCAATAATGTGCCGACGCCTGAAGCTAGAATTTAGTTGAGAAAACAGCAGTAATAAAATAACGATATCATCAATATTGGTGGCAATGAAGGCTGAAATTCCAACTAAGAGTGTAGTAATTAACTCACTCATTTCAGTATATCCTGATTTGTTTGCTTAATATTTTATTGGTTAATCATTATTGCTGACAACCTCACATGAATAAAATTAGTACAATTATCACTGAGGGAATTATTGCCTTTGTCGCCACCAATATTGACGACATTATCATACTATTGCTATTTTTTTCCCAGTTAAATACTCAATTTCGTCGTCGGCATATTTTCGTCGGTCAGTATCTTGGCTTTACTGCCATTATTATTGCCAGTTTACCAGGATTTTTTGGTGGTTTAATATTACCAAGAGCCTGGATAGGCTTGTTGGGCATACTACCAATAGCAATTGGAATTAAACAATTAATAAATCAAGAAACAGAAAATATAGAAGTTCAGACTGTAACTACTAATTTCAAACCGTCTACTACCAGTAACCCTATACTATCTTTTATTTGGAGTGTTCTGAGTCCCCAAACTTACAAAGTTGCAGCAGTCACTTTTGCAAATGGTGGTGATAATATCGGCATCTATATTCCTTTATTTGCTGGGAACAGTTTTGACAGTTTGCTAGTGATCCTGATTGTGTTTTTTATTATGGTAGGGATTTGGTGTGCTGTTGCTTACTTCTTAGCTCGTCAAGCTACAATTGCTTATATTTTAAGTCGCTATGGTAAAACCGCTGTGCCCTTTATATTGATTGGTCTAGGTTTGTACATTATGTATGAAAGGGGCACATTTACTCTATTACCTTGGCTAAAATAATAATCATTTTTTCTTACTCTGCCTTATCTGCGGCTATTTAAACTCCGCCTGTTGTCAGGAATTATAGTACCACAGCACAGAATTCAAAATCACCTAAAAACCTTTTAACCAGGGTTTTTAGGTGATTTTGAATAGTGATTTTGTTTTTGCGAGTCTGTCGTAGTTGAATCCATTATTTTTATTTATCGTTTTAAAAAGAAAGAATATTTGCTCTTATTGAGTAGAAGGAAGTAGTATTTAGTTCAGATAAAGTTAAAGTATCTAGCTAAAAATAAATCATTAGTTGATTTGATAGCGATCGCTTCCAACAATTATAAAAAATAACTGTCTGCTACTGCTAGGCAAAACAGTTAAATAATCACCTAAGATGCCCTCAAATTAAAAGAGTAAAGCAGGGCTAGAAAAAACATAATTAAATTTTTGCGGACAACAATCATGAGTTGGTTAATTGGTACTCTAATTATCGGAATTTCTGCTGCTTTTGCAACTACATTTGATGATAATTTATATTTGACAGCTTTCTTTGGGAAAGTCAATCACACCTTTCGTCCTAAACATATTATTATCGGCGAATTTTTGGGATTCACTGCACTAGTATTTGCTAGTCTTCCTGGCTTTTTCGGTGGTTTGGTCATTCCACATACCTGGATTGGATTACTAGGTTTTCTTCCAGTCGCCATTGGTATCAATCATCTTTTGAGCCGAGAAAATGACGAAGAAGCAGTACAAGCTGTGTCAGTTAACTTAAATTCTGCTAAACCTCAACGGCATAAAAAGTCACTATTAGCAACTCTACGCGACCCTCAAACTTACCGCGTTTCTGCTGTTACTATTGCCAATGGAGGAAACAATATTGGGATATATGTGCCGTTGTTTGCCAGCAGCAATCTTCCAAGTTTAGGGGTAATTTTATCTGTTTGTTATTTCACAGTTGGATTGTGGTGTTTTCTATCTTATAACCTGACTCGTAACCCCTTGATGCTTCCTATTCTAGCTCGCTACGGTCGAAAAGTCTTTCCTTTAGTATTAATCTGGTTAGGATTCTCTATCCTCATTAAAAGTGAAACCTATTTACTTTTACCTAGTATTGCAATGTTTTCCAATTAAATATTAGGTAATATTTCGCTCTCGATTCAACTGTAAATCATCATAAGGAAAAACTGATGAATATTCCTAATTCAAAAAAGCTAACTTCCTAGATTTTCACTGCTACATTTATAGTATTTTCAACGGGATTTTCTCTGCTTGACCAGTCCAGCGCCATAGCTCAATTACAAACATCATCTGCACCTATTGAATCTACATCTGCTCCCGAATTACTAATAGACATCTCCAAAAACGAATGTAGAGACGTAGCAGTGCTACATCTCTACTGGATAACGTATATTTAATTTCACCAGATGTCTAATAAAAAATATTAAACGATGAATTTTATTTAATAAACTAACTTTAAGCTCACCATCATTAATATAGAGTAAATAATAAACCGCAATGGTTTTAACGGTACAATTTGACAAATTTTCGTCCCCAGTATTACTCCTGGTACTGAGCCAAACCATATCGGTAGCACTAAACTCCAATCAACTGTACCTAATGTGAGGTGTCCAATAGCGGTAAATAGTAAGAGAATTGCTGCTTGGGAAATATCTGTACCAACTAGCTTTCGTGCATCCAAGCGGAAAAATGCAATCAGTACCAAGGCAAACATTGAACCGGAAGAAACGCTTGTTAGACCTACAATACAACCTAAAAACGCTCCGACGCTAATTGTCTGCAAGCATCCTAGTTGAGTTTCTAAATCAAATTTGGGGAGTTCAGGTAATTGAAACTTTGGAAAGAAAATCAATAGCAGCATTTGCACTAACGCCAAAACTGTAACCAACAGAATCGTTATACCCAACAAGTGAAGCATGATTTCGTTTAGGTTATGCTCGCTATTCTGTCTAATCAGGTGCAATATCCCTACCCCAAACAGAGAACCAGGAACACTTCCCAAAGCTAGCCATTTTACTACCTGCACATCAAGGGTTTGTTGCTGCCAGTGTTTGATGCTACCAACTACCTTCATGAGTGTAGCAGCAACGACATCAGAACTTACTGCGATCGCAGGCGGTACTTGAAAAATAAAAATCAACATCGGCGTAATCAGAGAAGCGCCACCAATTCCCGTCAGACCCACAACAATGCCAACCAGAAAGCTGAAGAGAGGTAATAATAAAAAGTTCATACTACTGTCTTTGAGTGGGGTTTGGTGAATGCAGCTTTGTTTAGCTGAAACAAAAAAATCGCTGTAATGCTCTCGTGGAAAACATTTCGTGCAATTGCAACTTTTGACCAACTGTTGAAAAGTTTATATCAAGTACTAAAATCTGATCGGCTTACCGTATTTTAATGTTAAAAATAATAAAAGTCCATGTTTATATGGAGTGATACGAAATACAAATATAAATTTATACTTAAAGTTAAAGTATTTTATTCAACAAACTGAGTTTCAGCTTATATCTCAAGTTCAGTAGTAAACTAGATAGCAGTATTTCAAAAAACTACATTAATTTCAGCGCAATACCGTATTTGATATGGCATTAGAAAAAGTCAACGACGAAAATCAACAAACAGCAGCATCTTTGCAAAAACCACAGTCTCCCATAGGGTTTGTGCAAAAACTGTTAATTATCTATTGGCGTTCTCTGTTGCTATTATTCGTGGGGATATATCTACCACTGCAAATTTTTGGACTGCTGGCATTAGAGGTGCAGCAAAAAGAGGGTAGTTTTCCTTGGGATTTGCCAATTTTGGTAACGGTTCACTCTTTAGCACAGCCGCAGTTAGACGTATTCGCTGTGATATTGACAAAATTGGGTTCATTTTGGACTGTATTACCCATACTGAGTATCATTGCATTCATTCTACTACTGCAACGTCGCTGGCGATCGCTCACTTATTTAGTTATTACTACTGCTGGTAGTGCAATTATTAACCGCACAGCCAAGGAATTTTGGCACAGAGTACGTCCTGATTTGTGGCACTCAGTTGCACCAGAATTTGATTATTCATTTCCTAGTGGTCATTCCATGACAAGTATGACTTTGATTGTCATTTTGGTAGTTTTGACTTGGGGTAGTGTTTGGTGCTGGTTAGTATTAATTTTGGGTAGCTTGTTTATCTTAGCTATTGGCTGGACACGGTTATATTTGGGAGTTCATTTTCCTAGTGACATTATCGCAGGTTGGATGGTAGCGATCGCTTGGGCAATTGGCGTGAGTTTAATTATTCGACCATTATCACAATCAGCAAATATTATCAGCGAAAAGCCAGCGAGTGAAACCAAATTGCTCTCTGAAGAACAGGAGTTATTTAATCAAGAATAATTCTTTTTAGTTCGTAACTATAGGCTTTATTAATACAATTTAAATACGTAAACTTTCTACTTTACTAGACTCAAAATCTTGTAGACTTTTTTGATTTTTTGTTTTAAAATACGGTAAGCCGATAAAAATACTGTACTAATATGATTGACATTGAAAAAAGTGTTCAAGAGCCTTTGTTACAAACTACAGAGAATTTACCCAAAACACTATTGCAGAAGATTAGAGGTGGATTTTTTTTAGTTATCGGATATTTGTTGTCACCATTATGCTGGTGGAACGATTTGATATTTAATTTACCAATTGCTTATTTATTTGGTTATATTTGTAGTCTTTTTGCTCCTAAATTACTTATGCCTTGTATCATTATCGGTTACTGGCTATCTAATATTATTGGTATTCTCTTGATGCAAGCAGGTGCAATTGATATTTTCCAAAAACAACCCCAAGAACGCAACTTAAAAAAAGAATTATTTACAGGCTTAATTTCTTCAACTGCATATACCTTTTTAATTTTGGCATTAATCCAGTTAAAAATTATCGAAACTCCTAATTTTTTCTCTGGTAGTTAATAAAATTTGAAAGTTCGTAGTAAGCAATTTAGTGATTAAAAAATCAAGGACTAAAGTCCTTACTACAAACCCGCATAACTATGAAAATTAATGAGACAGAGCACTACAACTATCTTTAATTGGTAGTTGTCAAAAATAGTTAAATCACTTTAATTTTAAAATATCATTCATATTTAAAAGACTTGGACTATCCTTTGTCATAATTAAAGGTAATTTACCATCCCATTTTTCTATAGCCTGTCTTTCCAAAATCTCATCAGTCAAACTCTCATGTAATAATTTGTTTACTTCTGCTTCTCCTCTAGCTAAATTTACCTTAGCCTCTGCTTCCTTTGCTGCTTTCAATGCAATAAAACCTGCTCGCTTAGCATCTTGTTCTGCAATCTGTTTTGCCTCTACTGCTTCACTAAATCTATCTGAAAAATTGACATTAACTAAAGAAATATCATCAACTGCAATATGGTAGCTGTGTAATCTCGTCGTCAATGTATTATCAACATCAGATTTTACTTCTCCTCGTTTAGTGACTATTTCTTCTGCTGTATACTTTGCAATGATTGCTTTTAACACTTCTTTAACTGCGGGATTAATAATTTTTTCAACTACGTCTTTTTCATCACCAACATCTCGAAAAATTATATTAGTTTCTTCAGGCAGAATATGCCAATTTAGCACTATATCTATATATATATCTTGTAAATCTTTTGAAGGAGATTCAGCATAAATATCTTGTCTTTGAACTCTCACACTGATTCTTCTGACTGTATTGACAATAGGAATTATGAGATGTATTCCTTCTGCCAATACCGTCTCTTGGACTCTACCAAACTGCATTAATACACCACGTTCTCCAGCATTTATCACCACAAACGGTGTCAGTAAAATTGTAATTAAAAATAAAAGTGCAGTTAATTTACCAGCACCATTTGTAAGCTTAATTTGTTTCATATTTAGCAAAACTATTTGTATTCTATTTGTGAATTTCCTTAAAGGGTGCTTGTTTATACTACTAAAATTCGATGGGAATAAGCTAGTTAATAAGTATTGTATACGAATATGTCATAGGTTTATCTGCAAAACAAGCCGCCAACAGTGAGAGCAGTAGTCCTTTTAAGGTGGGTAAAAATCCAAAAAAATTTTGCGAATTTTGGGCTTTTCAACTTCGTGTCTACCCTACGGTAAGCCGCTACCGCGTCTGAGTGCCTTAGTGGTTCAAAAGTCAAATTTGTAACCACTAAGACATCAAGAAAAATGCATTACACCTTGAAAGAGCTACAGTTATGGCATTAGGAAAGAGTTACTTGTCCCTTACTGTCCTACTCTCATCTCCTTCTAATCCTTTCTAAAAGCAGCAATAGTCTTGTAACTCTGATTGAGTACGGTAAACCGTATTTGCTCATTAGTTCACAAAGATTAGTTTAATTGTTAAGTTTAGTTACATAAATTAAAAATTGCTGCTAACTAGGAGAACTTATGAAAACCAGTAGTACCTTTTTGCGATCGCAACCTCAGATGTATGTCAGCCAACAACCTCAGTTTGATTTTACTGAGTGTGCCTAAAAGTTGAATAGTCGCTTGGCAATGATTGGGTTTGTCTTTCTTGTAGTTCTGGAAGTTCTGACTGGTCATAGTGCGATTAGTTTTTTGACCACTTTTTAATCAAACTTCCCAATCCACTCCAAAAATAAGATTTACTTAATAAATATTGTTTAAGATTGACATGGAAGCCACAAAGCAATTAGTTCATTTTTTAGAAGAAGAGTTGGGCATATCTGACGGAGCAATTTCTCTGGCGTTGCGACATTGTGAGCAAACACCCAACTTTTTACCTATAACCCTTTGGCAGTATGGCCTGGTGACACTGGATCAATTAACCCAAATTTTTGACTGGCTGGAAACAGTGTAAGCAACTGCTTCAACTATTTGGGATAGAAATAGCCAGCTTTCAGAGACACTGATACTTTCAAGAGTTTTAACAAAAAAAGCAAGGATTCAGAGAGAATCCCCTGATGAAGTCGGGTTCTCCTAACTCTTGTCTCCTAACCCCTGGGGTCTTAATTACGAATTAGCATGACTCCTCTCATTTGCAGGATTAGTAACATTAATGACGATTAAAGAACAACCTAAGCCGCCTCGGTTTCGGCTCATTGCCAATATATTGCTATCTGTATCAGGGTTATTCCTGCTCTTAAATCTGTTTTTGCCTAGTTTATTTACTTCCGGGCCTGCTGGTGTTCCCTACAGCTTATTTATTCATCAAGTACAAGAAGGGGAAGTCAGCCGTGTTTCCGTCGGTCAAAACCAGATTCGCTACCAGCTAAAAACTGAGAACGCTGAACCGGGTGCGGTATTCGTAACTACACCAATCTTTGATTTAGAGTTGCCCAAACTGCTTGAGTCAAAAGGAGTTGAATTTGCTGCTGCACCTCCACCCAAGAATACTTGGTTTACAACTCTCCTGGGTTGGGTCATCCCACCGTTAATTTTTATTGGTATTTGGCAGTTCTTCATCTCTCGTGGTGGCGGTGGCCAGCAAGGTGTTCTCTCTATTGGTAAGAGCAAAGCCAAAGTTTATGTTGAAGGCGACTCGGCAAAAATTACCTTTACAGATGTCGCTGGTGTTGAAGAAGCTAAAACTGAGTTAGTAGAAATTGTAGATTTCCTCAAGACTCCGGCACGTTTTACCCAAATTGGGGCGAGGATTCCCAAAGGCGTGCTGTTGGTAGGCCCTCCAGGTACAGGTAAAACACTGCTAGCTAAAGCTGTAGCCGGAGAAGCAGGAGTTCCATTCTTTAGCATCTCTGGTTCCGAGTTTGTGGAATTGTTTGTCGGTGTCGGTTCTTCTAGGGTGCGCGACCTATTTGAGCAAGCAAAAAAACAGGCTCCCTGTATTGTATTCATTGATGAATTGGATGCGATCGGTAAGTCTCGTAGCAGTAATGGCTTCTACGGTGGTAATGATGAACGGGAACAGACCCTTAACCAGTTACTAACGGAGATGGATGGGTTTGCAGCTGGAGATGCAACGGTGATTGTACTTGCAGCTACGAATCGCCCCGAAAGCCTTGACCCTGCACTATTGCGTCCAGGTCGCTTTGACCGCCAAGTGTTAGTAGACCGTCCCGATTTATCCGGTCGTGAGGCAATTCTCAAAATTCATGCTCAAAAGGTGAAACTAGGAGATGACGTAAACTTAAAAGCGATCGCAACTCGTACTCCCGGTTTTGCTGGTGCAGATTTAGCAAACTTGGTAAATGAAGCAGCATTATTGGCGGCTCGTAATCAACGTCAAACAGTTGCCCAAGAAGACTTTGCCGAAGCTATCGAGCGGGTAGTTGCAGGTTTAGAAAAGAAGAGTCGGGTGCTGAACGATACTGAGAAAAAGATCGTCGCTTACCACGAAGTC
This sequence comes from Komarekiella delphini-convector SJRDD-AB1, assembly GCF_014831675.1. Classification (GTDB taxonomy): domain Bacteria; phylum Cyanobacteriota; class Cyanobacteriia; order Cyanobacteriales; family Nostocaceae; genus Komarekiella. Next base: position 14,581 of record NZ_VJXY01000050.1, read on the forward strand.
GGTCACGCAATGGTAGGGGCACTGATACCCGGAAGCGGTCGTGTAGAAAAGATTTCCATCATTCCCCGTGGGATGGCAGCTTTAGGCTACACCCTACAATTACCGACCGAAGACCGCTTTTTGATGAATGAAGAGGAACTGCGGGGTCAGATTGCTACCTTACTGGGTGGACGTTCCGCCGAAGAGATTGTGTTTGGCAGCATTACAACAGGTGCTTCCAACGATTTGCAACGGGCGACTGACTTAGCAGAACGGATGGTGACAACCTATGGTATGAGCAAAGTCTTAGGGCCACTGGCTTACCAACAAGGTCAACAAGCAATGTTCCTTGGCAATGGTGCGCCCAATCCCCGCCGTTTGGTGAGTGAAGATACAGCAAAAGCCATTGATAGCGAAGTCAAAGAAATTGTAGAAACAGCCCACGAACAAGCCCTAGAGATTCTCAAACAAAATCGAGATTTGCTCGAGGCGATAGCCACTCAACTCTTAGAAACAGAAGTGATTGAAGGCGAGAAACTAAATAGTCTGCTTAGCCAAGTTCAACCTATAGCTAAGGAAACAGCTGGTTCTGTTGCATCTTAGTTTAATCAACTTCACCCATTGATTGCAGAATTAGCGGAATCCAATGCAAGGATTCCGCTTTTTCTGTTATACCTCACCCGCCCAGAACTCAAGTTCTCGTAGCCTAATTACGAATTACGAATTATCTTGACGGCTTCCCGTACTCAACGAAAGTGAAAATAGAAAATAATAGATACATGAACAAACGCTATTTTCTTGAGGCTAGCGCAGCAATAGTTAGCACAGCACTGTTATCACGCTATATCAATTGGGGTTCAGAAAAAATGACAACTTCTAAGAGTGGATTTGAAATTACCAAACCTGAAGAAGAGTGGCGCACAATTTTAACGCCAGAACAATTTCGTGTGTTGCGTAAACATGGGACTGAACGCGCTCACACTAGTCCACTTGATAAGGAATATGATGAAGGCACTTATGTGTGTGCCGCTTGCGGACAGCCATTGTTTACATCTGACACTAAATTTAATAGTGGTACTGGCTGGCCTAGCTTTTTTAACCCGATTGAAGGAGCGATCGCTTTTACTGTAGATCGATCGTTTTTTATGACCAGAACTGAAGTGCATTGTAGTCGTTGTGGTGGACATCTGGGTCATGTTTTTGATGATGGCCCTGCACCCACAGGCAAGCGCTACTGTATGAATGGTGTCTCGCTGAACTTTGTTCCTGCTTAATTAGCTGCGATCGCACTGTCAATTTAAATCGTTAATGAAAACGGTGTGATACAATCACACCTCAATACGCTTAGTGTTAAGCCCAAAAGCAAGACGAACACACCGGATATTAGTGGGAAACTATTAAGCTCATCCCACCCATAAAAGGGGATGGGATAACACGAAAGATGGTTGACAGTTGACTATTAACCGTCAACTGTCAACGGCCTAAAAAGGCGTCTTTCATCACCTACCGAGAAGGAATAGGTTTTCCCGACACCTTTTTATAAGTTAGAGCCAACTAGGCAGCTATTAGTAGTCATTAGTCATTACTATTGAGACAAATGATTAATGGCTCAGGATAAAGGACAAGTATGATTAAAATCCTCCATCTCTCCGACATCCACATGGGAAGCGGTTTCTCCCACGGACACATCAATCCTGAGACAGGATTAAATACACGATTGGAGGATTTTGTCAATACTTTATCTCGATGTATTGACCGAGCACTAGCAGATGCAGTGGATCTAGTGATATTTGGTGGCGATGCTTTCCCAGATGCGACACCGCCGCCTTATGTACAGCAAGCTTTTGCCAGCCAGTTTCGCCGTCTAGTGGATGCCGAAATTCCGACAGTGCTGTTGGTGGGGAACCACGACCAACATTCCCAAGGATTGGGAGGCGCAAGTTTATGTATTTACCGCACCTTGGGAGTGCGAGGGTTTGTTGTTGGTGATACGTTAACTACTCACCGCATTCAGACCCGCAATGGAGGAGTGCAAGTGATTACCCTCCCCTGGCTAACTCGTTCAACACTGATGACTCGCCAAGATACTGAAGGTTTGCCTTTGGCGGAAGTTAACCAACTGTTAACGGAACGTTTGCAAGTTGTTTTAGAAGGAGAAATTCGCCGTCTTGACCCCGAAGTGCCTACAGTGCTTTTGGCTCATTTGATGGCTGATAATGCTAGCTTGGGAGCAGAACGCTTCTTGGCAGTGGGTAAAGGCTTCACTTTACCTCTATCTTTACTGACGCGACCATGTTTTGACTATGTAGCATTGGGACATGTCCACCGTCACCAGAACCTAAATAAATCCAATAACCCCCCAGTGATTTATCCAGGAAGTATTGAGCGGGTGGACTTTAGTGAAGAAAAAGAAGACAAAGGCTATGTAATGATCGAGCTGGTGCGGGGTAGTGCTGAGTGGGAGTTTTGTCCCTTACCAGTTCGGACTTTCCGCACAATTGAGGTGGATGTCTCAAAAGCAGATGATCCCCAAGCCCTATTGATCAAAGCGATCGCTAAGCATAATATTCAAGATGCTGTAGTGCGGCTAATTTACAAACTCCGCTCTGAACAGATGGATATCATTGATAGTAGCTCCCTACACGCTGCTTTAAGTACAGCCCACACCTATACCATTCAAGCAGAGTTGGTGAGTCAGTTGGCTCGACCTCGCATTCCCGAATTGAGCGCAAGTAGCAGCATCGACCCAATGGAAGCGTTAAAAACTTACTTAAATAATCGTGAAGACCTCAAAGATATAGCAACATCCATGCTAGAAGCAGCACAGAAGTTACTAGCAGATGACGTGGAAGTGTGGCTGGAAGGAGCTACTTCTGATTAGTCTCGAAAAGCTCAGATACCCGAATATCTCCAGGGAAATTGGCATTGTTCACGTAGTAATATTCTTAAGAAAGATTTCCGAATTATTGCGATAAGTTAATGCTATTCAAGTTTAGTAAATATACTGTTTGGCTAAAGAAGATAATGCTAGATTAAGAGCAAGGTACAAACAGGTTAAAAGTTTAAACAAAAACTTTCAAGTTAGAGCCTGTGCCTCCTGCTCTAATATTCTCGCGATCGCTGCTAGGTTGTAACATCCTCTAAATGTGTTTTCGCCTTGAGTTCATTGAATTATTTTGGAGGTTTTTGAACGCACAGCCAGATATACCTACCTAGTTGAAATAAAGGATGTACAACTCTGAGTAGTTTCGATTGCGAATACTGTCCACCTTAGTTTAGTTAGCTACTTCTAATTCTCCTAATCTTCTTGAAATATTGCCTCCTTAAGAAACCGCCTTAAGCTGCTTGATAATTATCCATCGTAGCTTTTGGCGGTTTCTGTTGTTGAGTTATTTAATTATCTGAACTTGATATAACTGCTAACTTTTCTAATTCTTCTTTTACAGATAAAAGCGGATATCCTAATGCAAAAGCTTTAGAACTATCTAAAGAAACATCCGCTGGTCTTGGTGCTGCCATTTTGACATCTTGCTGTTGGCAACTTTTAAGCCCAGTTGCGGGAAGTTTAAATACCTCAACTAATAAACGTCCAAAATCATAGCGCGAAATCCGCTCTTTTCCACCTAAGTGAATACGCCCGTTGACTTTCTCTAATGCTAATAACAGCCCTTTTGCCGCAGTTGTTCCACTGACTGGTGTGCGGAATTCATCTATAAATAAATTTAGTTCTTTTTCAGCTTTTAAAGTTTGGATAAATGGCTGTATAAAACTTTTAGCTGTAGGTGTTGCTATCCCATACATTAACGGCATCCGACAGACTGCGGTCAGAGGATATCGTTCTAGCATACCTATTTCAGCTTTGACTTTTTGCTCACCATAAATGTTTACAGGACAAACGGGGTCTGTTTCTCGATAGGGAGCATTTAAGCCATCAAAAACTAAGTCGGTTGATGTAAAAGCACAAGGAATAGAATTATCGGCGCAAAGTCCAGCAATATTGCAGGATGCTGTAACATTAATTGCGTGTGATTCTTCAGGATGAGTTTGACAAAAATTGGGTTGTGATTGAGCCGCTGTATGAATAACTGCTGCTGGTTCAATCTCATTAAATATGCACTTTAATTCCTGGAAATCTGTCAAGTTAACTTTCAGCATTTTGATGGCAGGAATCTCTAAAGCATGAGAAAAATAAGTACCATAAATTTCCCATTCTTGCTTGGCAAGCTGGCATAAATGCCATCCTAAAAAACCACTAGCTCCAGTGATTAACAATTTTTTCATGTCTAATTACCATTACTAGTAGTGGTAACAACAGACTATTAAAGTAGTTCCTGAAATCGTTTTTCGCTACGCACTTTATTAAAATCAGGGTCAGTTTTTGCTAACTTTTTGTACTTATTAGGCTCAAGCTGGATGGCTTTATTGAGATTCTCAATTGCTAATTCTAGATTGTTCTGTAAAGCATAAGAACAAGCTTTGTTGTAATATGCTTCGTGCTTATTTGGCTTGATAGCGATCGCTTTATCGTAAGATGCGATCGCCTCTTTGTAACGTTGCAACTTGGTGAGGGCAATACCTCGGTTTATCAAAGCTTCATACTTATCAGGTTTAATAGTGATCGCTTTGTTATAAGATGCGATCGCCTCTTTATAGCGTTGCAAAGATGTTAAGGCAATGCCGCGATTGTACCAAGCTTCATCTTTGTCAGGTTTGATAGCGATCGCTTTGTTATAAGATGCAATTGCCTCTTTATAGCGTTGCAAAGCTGTTAAGGCAATACCGCGATTAATCCAGGTTTCAGGACTGTCATATTTAATGGCGATCGCTTGATCATAAGCTGCTATTGCAGCCTCGTAACGTTGTGCATCTAATAAATTATTGCCTTGATGCAAAAAATCTTCTGCTTTTTGGCTAGCCTTTGCTTCTACAAGCAGCTGGGCAACATTAGTTTCCTGTACAACTTGTTTAATAGTTTCTGTGGATGAATTTGCCCCATCACCACAACCAAATACGAAGAAAGTGATAAAGCCAGAGGCAACGAAGCAGCGCCAAAAGACCATGCTGTACCTACAGAACTCATAATATGATGCTAGAACCTGTTCAGATTTTAAAATCGTATCAAGATGCACGGTTTTTTATCAATTAATTTTCTTAGTTTTATGAAAAAAAATCTTATTTTTAATGCATAAACGTCTTTTACTATAAAGTACGGATCATATTATCATATTAAATACAGTTAAAGCAATGACTTTGCTTAGAGTTGAGCTATCGAGCTCTTGCAATGACTTTGCCTACATCCCAAAGTCGCTAATAAATAATGTGTTTAAGCAAGCACAAATCAACCAACCTCAAGACATCACATCACTCCTTTACCACTAAAGGATTAACCCTTGAGAAAATAGAGAATGCAGGTAAAGCAGAATAGATAATTTGCGAGTAGGAAGGAAGTACAGTCTTGTGTGAAATTATGATGAAGCGAACTTTAAAGTTTAACTAAGCTGACAATACCTGTAGCTGAGATTGGCTCAAATTGCTGTTTTAGTATGTTTTGAAATTTGAAAACGACATGGCTAAATCAAATGTAATATTCCTAGAGGAATACGAGAGCGAAACTATTTCCAATCAAAAAAAGTAGTTGATTTATGGTATTGGACTCTTGCCTTACCCTACCCGGTGGCGGTTAACATAAAACAGCTGTTGAACTGAATCTGCTGGGACAAAATAGAAAGCATGACGATTGAATCCAACTCTCCGAATCTACCAACCCCAGAACCCGTCCCCGAAAACGACTTGCAACCAGATGACTTTGACAGTGGTACAGGGGAAAATAACCTCACTTCAGAAGCGCTAGCGGCACAACAAGCCTTAGCTACAATTTCGTCTTTGCAATCTTCACAACATACTACTGCCCTGCAACAATCCCGTTCCAGCTTCAAGCAACAGACTACCAATCAATTAACTGTTAAGCCAAGAGCATTGGTGATTACTTTAGTAGCGATCGCCATTACTTTTATCGGATTTGCCCTAAATAACTCAATCATCGGCATCTTGGGAACGCTGGTGACTTTGGTGTTATCGTTGGCGATACTATTGCCGTGGTTGAAATATGTACTAGATGAATGGTTTTCATCCGATGAAAAAGTTCTATTTGTCGCCTTTTTCGGGCTATTAGTAGCGATTATTGGCTTGTTTAAGTTTACTGGTGGGAGCGATCGCCTACTTGTTTGGGGACGCCAGATTAATTGGGATATTGCTGGGACTCTGGCAGAATGGTTTGGCGCTTTGGGGCAAATTCTCATTGCGATCATTGCTGTTTATGTGGCGTGGCGACAATACGTTATCTCCAAAGACTTGACAATTCAGCAAAACCTGTTGACGGTTCAGCAAAATATTATCACTCAGCAGCAGACGATTGATTCTTATTTCCAAGGCGTCTCAGATTTAGTATTAGATGAAGAAGGATTATTAGAAGATTGGCCCCAAGAACGGGCGATCGCTGAAGGACGCACTGCGGCAATTTTTAGTAGTGTTGATAGTACTGGTAAAGCGAAAATTCTCCGCTTTCTCTCACGTTCCAAGTTGCTCACACCCCTAAAACGCGATTCTCGCTTAGGCCGAGCCATTCTCAACGGCTTTGGCGGTTACGCCGAAGACCGCCTTGCAGGTGTGCGCGTCATCGATTTAGGCGTTATGCTAGCCGCCGCCGACCTTTCTGCTACAGATCTACGTTGGACTGACCTGAGTGAAGCTAATCTTGTCCGTGCTAACCTCAGCGGTTGTGACTTGGTTAAAGCCAACCTCTCCCGCACCATCTTATATAATGCCAATCTTCGCGGTGCTGACCTCAACGGGATTCGCTTATTCTACGGTACAGTGGCGATCGCATCACCACGCAGTCGTACGCAACCACCAAACTACGAAACTGGCGAACACACCGGTGCTGTAGTGGAAAATGCTGATTTTACTGATGTGCAAAGAATGCCAGAGTCCATACGTTATTACTGCTGCGCCTGGGGTGGTGAAAAAACTAGAAGCACTATTCCCGGTGGTTGTGAAGGCATTCCTAATAACTTAGGGCGATAGTTAATATCAAATTATAAAAGTATTTGTTGGCAAATAAAAATGAAGCAGGAACACACAAAGTTATTGTGTTCCTACTTAAACTAAAATTAGACTTTTTGCCAAATTAGCTTGAAAAGACACGCAATATAGGGATAATTCCCTTGGATGCGCTGCTTTTATTTCTCCAACATCGGTAACTCTTGCAAGAGGTTTATTGTTGAGGCGCCTAACTCTTAGTAAAGTTCTTCTTCTTTGTGAGTTTCGATGGTCACGTCAGAAGTTGGATAGGCGACACAGGTCAGCACATATCCAGCTTGGATCTGATCGTCGTCTAAGAATGACTGGTCAGATTGATCAACACTACCTGATTTGAGTTTACCAGCACAGGTAGAACAAGCACCAGCGCGGCAAGAGTAAGGCAGATCAAGACCAGCTTCTTCAGCAGCATCTAGAATATAGACATCATCATCAACGTCAATTGTTGTGTTTAGCCCTTCTTCTTCGTTGATTAGTGTCACTTTGTAAGTTGGCATTTAGTAGTCCTCTCTTTTGCAAACGGCAGCATAAGTTATGCTAAAGCAAATGATACGGCTGACCTTATGGGTTAGTCGCTGATTCAAATTTGCTTCAATTCTGATACTACGAGAAAAACTAATGGATGTAACTGGAAATTGACCCCGATTAGTAATGAAATTTAGTTAGTTAATACCGATAAGTTTTATTTATAGAAAAACTGACATAATAACCTTGTTTTAAGAAAAAACTATCTTTGTAGATAAAAAATATGAATCTCTCGCAGTGCTGTCAGACAGCAGAAGCGTCTACAGACTTCTCTGTGCCTACAGCACTGGATTCACACACTGGTTCATTACGGCGCGACCTCGTAAACCTTCCAAATGGTGAGCAAGTATTGTTAGACTTCCTATAAAAAAAGAATCCCATGCTTTCTAGCCGTGGAATTGTCAAAAACAGAACTGGTAAGGATCATGTATAATTCAGAGGCAGCTTTGGAAAAAGCAAGAGTGCGTGTGGGTTTGGTTGGTACTGGATATGCGGCAAAACTTCGGGCTGAGGCTTTGCTGAGTGACGAGCGATCGCATCTAATCGCGATTGTTGGTCATAGCCCAGAAAATACGCAAACTTTTGCCAGAGAATATCAGACTGAGGCATTAAGTTCTTGGCAACAGCTAGTAAAGCGCGATGATATAGATCTAGTGGTGATCTCTACTGTAAATCGAGATCATGGGGCGATCGCCCGTGCTGCACTCACCAATGGCAAACACGTAGTTGTAGAGTATCCTCTTTCGTTAGATGTGGTAGAAGCCGAAGAATTGATCGCTTTAGCCAAAACACAACAAAAACTCCTGCATGTTGAACACATTGAACTCTTGGGCGGATTGCATCAAGCCTTGAAGCAGCACTTAGCAAAAATTGGCAATGTGTTTTATGTCCGCTATAGCACTATCAATTCCCAGTATCCCGCACCCCGCAAGTGGACTTATAACCATGAGCTTTTCGGCTTCCCCCTGATGGGTGCGCTGTCTCGCCTACATCGTCTCACCGATTTGTTTGGTCAAGTCTTGACTGTTAACTGTCATCAACGATATTGGGAAACCGAACAAGATTACTACCAAACCTGTTTCTGTATTAGTCAAGTATGCTTTACCAGCGGACTTCTCGCGCAAGTAGTCTATGGCAAAGGTGAAACCATTTGGCTCTCAGAACGCAAATTTGAAGTTCATGGTGAAAATGGCGGGTTAATTTTTGATGGCGACAAAGGACTTTTCATCCAGCCTGGAGAAACAACACCGATAGAGGTTGGTGCTCGCCGGGGTTTGTTTGCCAAAGACACAAGTTTAGTGTTAGACCATCTTATTGATAACACTCCCTTGTACATAACTCCAGAGGAGAGCTTATACACCCTGAAGGTTGCAGATGCTGCACAAAGAGCCGCACAGACAGGGACAACTATATTTATGAAAAATTCTCTAGATTTAAGTTCATGAAAACCGAACCAATTGTTATTTTATCTACAAGAGAACTAGACAAAATGCGTCACGTGGGACGCTTAGCAGCCAAACTTCTACAGCATCTTGAACCATTAGTCAAGCCAGGGATTAGCACTCTCCAACTCAATGATGAAGCCGAACGTTGGACACAGGCGCACGGAGCAAAAAGCGCCCCTCTCGGCTACAAAGGCTATCCCAAATCGATTTGCACCAGTGTCAATGAGGTTGTTTGTCACGGTATTCCTAATGCTAAACAGATTCTCAAGGAAGGTGACATTATCAATATTGATGTGACGCTGATTGTTGAGGGCTATCACGGCGATACATCTAAGACATTCTTTGTCGGTACACCTTCCCCCAAGGCTAAAAAGCTAGTAGATGTTACCGAGAAATGCCGTAGCCTGGGCATTGCTGAGGTTAAACCAGGCGCACGCATTGGGGATATTGGTGCAGCCATTCAAGAGTATGCCGAAGCACAAGGCTTTTCTGTAGTGCGAGATTTCGTCGGACACGGCATCAGTAATGTTTTCCACACTGCGCCGGATATTCCTCACTATGGCACACGCGGCAAAGGCAAGCGGCTCAGACCAGGGATGGTTTTTACCATTGAGCCGATGATTAACGAAGGCACATGGGAAGTCGAAGTTATGAGTGATGGTTGGACTGCTTTAACTCGCGATCGCTTACTTTCTGCTCAATGTGAACATACCTTAGCTGTAACTGAAGATGGGGTTGAAATTCTGACTATACCAGAATAGGACATGCAAAATTTGTTGGGAATGTCAATATCTTTAAGTATCATCAACAGTCATTTGTATTTATTAATGACAAATGACAAATGACAACCCGGATAAATATGCATGTAGAGACGTTGCAATGCAACGTCTCTACTTTTTTAATTGGTATTAATCTCGTCGCTGAGAATTTTAATTTGAGTACCGGGATAGTAGAATTGCAAAATTTTTGGATTCGACCAACCTAGTTTGGCTAAATTTTGAGCACCAGTTTGGCTCAAACCGACTCCATGTCCCAAACCACCACCAATAAAGGCGTATCCCCAAAGATCTTGTTTGCCTTTGTTCAAAGGTTCCAGATAAAAAAGCGTACTTCTAGGAGCAGCAAAGGCACTACGAACTTCGTCTTTGTGGAGCGTAAAAGTGCCGATATCAGTTTTAACAGCAAGTTCAAGAATGCGTCCGCTCGAACTTCGCTTGGTTACGGCCATAGCCTGAATTGTCTTAAATTTGGCATAGGGATTCTTTTTCACCTGCAAAAATTTCTGCAAGCCTTTGGTAATATCCTCTAAAGAAGTTTCTTTACGCCAACGAAACATATCCCAACTGCTTTCATTAAATCCTTGTTGCCGATTAATAAACTGCTGAAAATTCTTTTCATTGGCTAAACTCTGTTTAGACAAGTTCCAAAGATTAATAGGAGCATCCACTACTGGGCGCAAATAAGCACGATCCTCACCATTCCAGACATCGCTGAAAGAGGCGGTGACGCCACCAGTTGTAGAAGAATAGAGGGCATCTACTAACTGGTCTTTATAAGTTAGCACCATACCCCTTGTTGAGGCGATCGCCCGATCTGTGACGGGAGCTACTCCATTTAGTCCATAATAAACTTGGCAATGAGTATCAGCACACAACTGATAGTTATCTGCGGCAAATCTCCGTAAATTCCGCAGGGCATAAGTCCGAGCCAGAATCGTTTGGGCTTCTAGTGCTGCTTTTGGCGCATCTGTGCCAATTTCATAAGGTACAACCCCACGCAAATAAGTTTCTAAGGGTACTTGGTTAACTAGAGTGTATGTACCGTAAGCATTTGGTTGCAAGTTCATCCGCCCTGCATAAAGCCGAGCATTTTCAGGTTTTTCGCTTTTATTTACCCGAATCAAGTTTTTATCACTACTAATTTCCAGATTATTCGGGCTGTAGCGATTACCATTTACTACCCAACTAACTCGCGGTACTTTTTGCAGGATTTTAGTGTCAATATACGCCCCTTTCTTGCCAGAAGCTTGGATGTTCTGGAGTAGCAAGCGTCGCAGTAAGGGCGTGCTGTAAACATCCCGTTTTGCCCAAACTTGCCAGCGTTCTGGTTGGGCTATTTCCACCTCAATTCCCTGAGAACGCCAGTTTTTAGCACTGTCTTCGGCAGTTTCAAAGGTGCGGTAATTGCCTAAAACTACTACTTCCTCAACTGCCGGTTGGCGTAAAGCTTGCATTACTGTTTCCAGCTTTACGGGGTCTTTTGTAACCAGGATTTGCTGTTTGTTACCTTTTTTAAATCTTAACTTTAAGCGATCGCCTTTTGTCGGCTCCAGTCGCAACTTGGCTGTGGTCTCTCCAAATCGCTGTACAATCCCAATCTTTAGTTCTATATCCTTGGTGTTGCTCGCTGGGCCTGATGCAGCAGTCAGTCCCAACAAGCAAAATGTTGCCAGTAAAGTGTAAGAAAAACGCCAGAACGTAAATTGCATAGCTACCTGATAGCAAAGCGGTAGCGAGTCTTTGTTCGCGCAGCGTCTCGTAGAGAGCGTCTTCTGTCCCTCAATGAGGCGTTGGGACAGATTTTTCAATTGCTTTGTAGTGTGGTGTTTTTGTCGCATTAGTGCTCCAACGATACCATTACCTATTTTGCCCAAAATATTGCTTGCAAAACGAAGTCATAATGACTATGATTTATTTAGAGACACAAAGAACTACTTGGGAAAATACTTTATGGTTAGAGTCCAAGAAATTCCATTAAATCAGATTCAACGGCCCTTACCCCGTGCAAACGATCCCAATAAAGTGCAAGCTTTGATGGAATCGATAGCGGAAATTGGGCAGCAAGAACCCATTGATGTCTTAGAAGTAGATGGACAGTATTATGGCTTTTCTGGTTGCCATCGTTATGAAGCTTGCCAGCGTTTAGGCAAAGAAACCATATTAGCCAGAGTCCGTAAAGCTAACCGCAGCGTTCTGAAGATGCACCTGGCATAGAGAATGGGGCATAAGGCATGGTAAAAAGTAACAGACAATCAAATAATGCCCAATACACAACTACATATAACCCAATTAGGAGAAAATTATGTCATCTAAAGCAACAGTTAAGAATGTAAATATCGGCATTGACGAAACGAGTCGGGCTAAAATTGCCGAAGGGTTGTCGCGTCTGTTAGCCGACACCTATACACTATATCTAAAAACTCATAACTTCCATTGGAACGTTACAGGGCCGATGTTCCAAACCTTGCATTTGATGTTTGAGACACAGTATACAGAACTAGCTCTAGCAGTTGATTTAATTGCCGAGAGGATTAGAGCACTTGGCTATCCTGCACCAGGAACTTACAGCGAATATGTCAACCTGAGTTCGATCGCAGAAACTCCTGGAGTTCCTAAAGCGACAGAAATGATTGGCTTACTAGTGGAAGGACAAGAAGCTGTAGTGCGAACCGCACGGTCTATTTTTCCTGTAGTGGAAGAAGTTAACGACGAACCCACTGCTGATTTGTTAACCCAGCGGATGCAAGTACACGAAAAAACAGCTTGGATGTTGAGAAGTTTACTGGAAGAATAGGATTGGGGACTGGGGACTGGGGATTGGGGACTGGGGACTGGGGACTGGGGACTGGGGACTGGGAAAGAATTCTTTTAATCCTCAACCCGATATTCAATACACTAATCCCTACCTAATACAATCTCCAATGCCCTATGCCCAATACTGATTTCACCCAGAAGTTGCAAAATTTAATGCAACAAGTAAATATTTCTAGTTTTAGAGCGCTGAGTCGTGCTGCTGGTGTTTCAGAGCGTCAAATTTTGCGGTTACGGCAGGGAAAACTAGAGCAGATGCGGATGGATGTGCTACTTAAGCTGTCACTAGTGCTACAAATGCCATTGAGTGAATTGGTAGCAACTTTTTTAATACCGGGTGCTGAGTATCAAATATCCTCAGAACAGGCTAAACCAAAGCTATCCGCTAACAGCACTCAGCACGGGCTAAACCAAAGCTATCCGCTAACAGCACGGGCTAAACCAAAGCTATCCGCTAACAGCACTAGCAAAGAGATTGCAGATTTAAAAAGAGAGTACCAGCGATCGCAGCTTCAGCTAGAAGAACAACGAGAGTTATTGCTGCAAGAGTTTCAGCAGTCGAGTTTGCAACTACTGGAGTCTTTATTATTGCAATGGCCCACAGCAGCGCAGAAGGCACAAGAAAATCCCCAGTTAGCAGCAATCAAAATAGTGCCGTTGGTGCAAAAACCCCTAGAAAAACTTTTGCAGGCGTGGGGTGTGGAAGCGATCGCATCTGTGGGAGCCGAAATCCCCTACGATCCTCAGTTACACCAGTTGTTTGAGGGGAATGCACAACCGGGTGAAAGAGTCAAGGTGCGCTACACTGGGTATCTTCAAGGCGACAAACTGCTTTATCGAGCTAAAGTCAGTCCTGTTAGAGAGAGTTAGTATTCAGATCCCCGACTTTTTAAAGAAGTCGGGGATCTATCTCTCTGTCTCTATCCAGGCTAATCATCCAGTAGCAGTCTTTTGAAACCAGCCCTATCAGGTAGGTTACAATCCACCAAAAATTGCTGATAAACTGATTCTTCTGAAATCTGCATCTTGATATACTTTATTTTAGGTAGTGTTCCTCGTCGTAATCCTGCATATTCCAAGTAACTGGAAAACTCCCATTCTTCAGGTTGCTGCACAAGTCCTGCTTTCACTGGATTGAGATGAATATAGTGTCATAGATTGACAAGATAATCAGTTTGTGAAACATGAATACTTTGAAACCGTCCCTGAAATAATACCCCAGAACGATTAAAACGCTTATTAATTGCCTTTGTGTATGAGAGTGAGAGGGATTTCATGGCATCAGACAGGGTTTCATTTCTGAGATAGACCAAAAAATGATAATGATTGGGCATTAATACAGTAAGCAACAATATCTACTGCATTAGTGATGAGATGTTTTTTTAGCAAACACAGAAAATAAACATAGTTCTCACGCTCAAAGAAAATCGTTTGGCGATTATTCCCCCGATTGTAGACATGATAGAAGTTTCCAGCTTGCAGGGGAATTCGTCTTTGCGGCATAGGCTTTGAATCTGGAATGTTGCCTTTAGTATTCCCTTTTTCGGACTTCAGATCCCGGACTTCTTAAAGAAGTCCGGGATCTGGGGGAATGAAAGGCGCATTGCAGCAATCCTGTTGAGCAGTAACAAACATTGGGAATACTAAAACAGTAGAGGCAATAGCCTCATAAAACCTCAGAAAGTGTTGGTGTATATCAACTCCAACCATCTGAGGCTAGAACGATTACCAACAGGATTTCAGGAATGCAAGAGGACAATACCCTTGATCAACCACAAGAACTCGCTAGTAATTGTCCGCTTAGAAACCCACAGGAAAATCTCTCTGTTGCCTTTCTACTCCAGATCATCGACTGTCTAGAAGACCCAATTTTTGTTAAAGACCACCAGCATCGTTGGGTACTGCTCAACGATGCCTTCTGTAAGTTCTTGGGGCATAACCGAGAAGAACTAATTGGCAAGTCAGATTATGATTTCTTCCCAAAAGCGGAAGCTGATGTGTTTTGGGAAAAAGACGAACTGGTTTTTACCACAGGTATTACCAACGAGAATGAGGAATCTTTTACTGATACTCAGGGGCAAACGCGCTTTATATCTACCAGAAAATGTTTATTTGAAGGTGATGCAGGTAGTAAGTTTTTAGTTGGTACTATTCGGGACATAACGCAGTATAAGCAAGTTGAAGCTGAACAACGCCAGTCAAAACACCTGCTACAACTAGTAATGGATAACATCCCTCAGTCTATTTTTTGGAAAGACCGTAATTCGGTTTATCTGGGCTGTAATCGGAACTTTGCCCGTGATGCATGTGTGATCCCAGATCAGATCGTCGGGTTGAATGATTATGATTTGCCCTGGAAAAAAGAAGAGTCTGACTGGTATCGGGAATGTGATCGCCGTGTGATGGAATCAGGCATACCAGAATTGCACATTATCGAAACACAACAAAAGGCTGATGGCAAGCAGTATTGGTCAGATATCAATAAAATCCCACTACACGATACTCAGGGTAATGTGGTCGGTATCCTTGGTACTTACGAAGACATTACCGAGCGCAAACTAACGGAGGAAGCTTTACGTCAAAGTGAGGCAAAATTACAGAAGCTATCGGCAAATGTGCCGGGAATGCTCTACCAGTTTATGCTGCATCCTAATGGCTCACTCTCCTTGCCCTATGTAAATTCTGGCTCTTATGATCTGTATGGTTTGACGCCAGAAGAGATTCAAGCCGATCCCAGCTTGATAATTTCAATTGTCCATGCAGATGAACATGAGGATTTTGTACAATCCATCAGTGTTTCTGCCCAAACCTTGCAACCTTGGCAGTGGGAAGGACGAATTGTTTTACCTGACGGACAAGTTAAATGGCTACAGGGTGTATCGCGTCCAGAACAGCAAGCAGATGGGTCGATTCTTTGGGATGGTTTAATAATAGACATAACCCGTAGTAAGCAGGCAGAAAAGGCACTCCAGCAAGCTTATGCAGAACTAGAAAGACGGGTAGAAGAACGAACTCAACAACTGGCACAAAGTAATGAAGCGCTACAGGTTGAGATTGCTGAACGGCAACAAGCAGAAGTAGAATTGAGGGCTTCGCAACAAAGGCTAGCACTTTTGATTCAACAAACACCAATAGGTGTCATTGAATGGAATACTAAATTTGAGGTTCAGGAATGGAACCCTGCGGCCGAAAGAATTTTTGGATATAGCAGAAGTGAGGTTCTCGGTCGTTATTTTGAGTTCTTAGTTCCTGAGACTGTTAGAGAACACGTCAAGCGCTTAACAGATGCTCTTTTAAGGCAACAAGGGGGAACTTCAAGTGTGAACGAGAACATCACAATAGATAATAGAACAATTATCTGCGAGTGGTATAACAGCCCTTTAGTAGCCATGAATGGTGATGTGATTGGTGTGGCATCAATGGTGCTTGACATCACAGAACGCAAACAAGCAGAGCAGAGTTTAATACTTTATAAGCAAGCAGTGGAAAGCTCAAGTGATGCGATCGCAATAGCAGATGCAGCAGGTAATCACATCTACCAGAACCCGGCATTTTGCAAATTGTACGAGTGCGAAACTGTAAAGGATTTTATCGCATTTGGTGGCTTTTCTGCTGTCTTCACTGACTCAGTAGTTGCCCAGGAGATATGGCAAGCTACTATTTCGGGTCAATCTTGGATAGGTGAGATTGAACAACAATCAGCTGGTGGTCGAAGTATACAGACCTTCCTAAGATCTTATGCTCTGAAGGACTCCACAGGTCAAAACATCGGTTTAGTTGGTGCAATTACCGATATCACAGAGCGCAAACGGGCAGAAACTCAATTACAAGAGAAAGAGCAATTCCTTCGCAGTGTCTATGATGGAACTGAAAATCCTATATTTGTGCTAGATATTGTAGACGAAAGCGAGTGCTACTATACAGGTTGGAACCCTGCCACAGAGCGGGCTACTGGTATAAGTAGCAAAGAGATAATCGGTGTAACACCAGACGTTGCACATGGTTTAGTTGAAGGTGCAGGAGTACGCCAGAGATACTTGAGATGCGTAGAAGTAGGTACGTCCATTACATACGAAGAGTGCCTGACTTTCCAGGATCAGAAAACTTGGTGGTTAACCACAATTAATCCACTCAAAGATAGTGAAGGTAGAATCTATCGCTTGGTGGCGACTACACATAATATCACTGAGCGCGTACAGGCAGAAACTCAGCTAAAGCTGCGAACAGAAGATTTAGAAATAGCTCTCCAGGAACTCCAAAAAACTCAAATGCAGCTTGTCCAAAGCGAGAAAATGTCAGGCTTGGGACAACTAGTAGCAGGTGTTGCCCACGAAATCAACAACCCTGTAAACTTCATTTACGGCAATCTCACCCATGCCAACGACTATATTCAAGATTTGGTAGGACTCGTACAAATCTACCAGCAATCTTATCCTCATCCCACACCTCAAGTTCAGGAATTAGCAGCAGAGATAGAGTTAGAATTCTTAATAGAAGATTTGCCCAAACTCCTCAACTCAATGAAAGTTGGAGCACAGCGCATTCGGGAGATTGTTTTATCCTTACGCAACTTCTCCCGCATGGATGAAGCCGATATGAAAGAGGTAAATATCCATGAAGGAATTGATAGTACTTTGATGATTTTAGAACATCGCATTAAAGCTACACCGAATCGCTGTGCCATTCAAGTTATTAAAGAATACAGCGATTTACCTTTAGTGGAATGTTATGCTGGGCAACTCAACCAGGTATTTATGAACATTTTGGCGAATGCAATTGATGCTTTGGAAGAATCATTAGTCAGTGGTCATTTTTCATTTGTAAATAACTCTGGACAAAAAGATAAGTCTGAGCACCAGATAGAGGCTAATAGAATGGAGACAAATGACACAGCGCAAAGTCTGAGCGCCGGCTTCCGGCGCTCAGAACTATGTAAGAGAGGAAAAATGACCTCTCCACAAATTAAAATTTATACTCAATTATTAGAGCCAAATCAAGTAACAATTCGCATTACCGACAACGGTCTAGGAATCTCAAAAGAAGTAAAACAAAGACTGTTTGATCCTTTTTTTAGTACTAAGCCTATTGGTCAAGGCACTGGTATGGGGCTGTCTATTAGTTACCAGATTATCTCACAAAAACATGGAGGCACTTTAGAATGTATTTCGCAGCTAGGATGTGGGGCTGAGTTTGTAATTTCTATTCCTCTTCGTCAAGGTTAAGTTACTTAATCTGTATGCTTGAGCTTGGTACTCCTGAAAGGAAATTTAGCAAGAGTTGATCAATCTATCCATCACTAAAACCCTGATGGTTAAAGAGTTTTTGTAATTGTGTTTTTTGGAGATAAAAGAAGCGATCGCTACTTTTAAATTACTTGATATGACTACTGTCCACTGTTCATTAACGAGCATCATCAGTAATATTTATTTGCATTTTCACTTTAAGGAGTCAAAGAGTGATTGTAAGTTAATAATTAGTTTTTTTCAAAAAAAATAAATACTTCAATTGATAATACCTGATTTAGCAGTACTGAGAAAGCATTGAAGGCTCATAAGTCCTAATTTTTTTATGGTAAGCATTTTTTAAATGATATATGATTAGGATATACTAACGAAAACAGAACATCATTGATACCATTTCTCTATGAAGATGCACTAAATCTGACCTCTCTGTAGTCCTCTCAAATAAGAGAGACGGCAATAGCTAGGGGTAAATAAAGTACGTCTTTGCAAAGAATTGGTATTACACAAATCAGAGTGAGTATTATGAGAGAACAAGTCAAAGTTATTAAGCTCAGCGGAAATTTAAACGCCACAACCTCACAAGACTTTCGGCAAAATATTACTACAATTCTAGAAAGTGGGGCAAAAATCGTATTAGTTGATTTTCAAGATGTAACGTTTATGGATAGTTCTGGTTTGGGTGCTTTAGTGTTAGCTTTTAAAACATTACGAGCGGCAGATAGCAAGCTTGTTGTCTGCTCAATTAATGAGCAAGTCAGAATATTATTTGAACTAACTAATATGGATAAGGTATTTGAAATTTTTCCTAGCCAAGAAGCATTTAATCAGGTTTTAGTTTCGCAAAACTAAATTAATCAAACTGAATCTGAAGTATTGATAAATCATCATCAAAAGCCTCTTTGGAGTTCAAAGTGATTAGGTAGTTTAATATCTGTTCAAGTTGGTAGTTAAAAGGATGCTGTAGACTAACTAATAGCTGAATAAAAGCATCCAAACTCCAAAGAGTGCCATCAGATTTAGTAATTTCATAAGCACCGTCACTAAAAATATAAAGGGTGCTGAAATTTTCAATATTGCAAAACCCATCAACATATTTTGCCTCTGGAAACATCCCGATTGGCATACCGGGTGTTTTTAAATATTTAACTTCAGAGATTTTCTGATTTGTACAAGATACTAAAATTGCTGGTGGATGACCTGCACTAGCATAAATTAACTGGCGCTTAACTCGATTATAAACGCCGTACCAGATTGTAAAGTATTTGTCATTTTGATAACTCATCTGAAAGGTATCATTCAAAGCCGTCAGTACATCACTAGGTTGATAATAATTCAAACTTTTGAGTGCGCGAGAACGCAACAGATTCAGTACTGACACTGAAGGAAGAGTAGCTTTTAGTCCATGTCCGGCTGTATCTAGTAGATAAATTGCCAGATAATCAGAATCGAGCCAGTAATAATCGAAACAATCGCCGCCGAGTTGCCGCGATGGAATAAATCGAAAATTTATGTTAAAAGGTTCAGTTATCGGCGGAGGTAGAAGCGATCGCACATATTCTGCTGCTTCTGCCATTTCTGCTTCTAAAAGCAGCTTTTGTGTTTGTAAATCCCGGCTCAACTGATGCAAGCGCAATCCCGCTCTTACTCTTGCTTGTAATTCATTTTGCTCAATGGGTTTGGAGATAAAATCATCAGCACCAGCATCTAAACCCTTAACACAATCGGCAACTGAATCTAAGGATGTTAATAAAATAAAAAATGTTGTAGATAATTTGGGGTCTGTCTTGATGCGGTGGCAGACTTCTAGACCATTCAATCCTGGCATAATCCAATCACAAATAATTAGTGCTGGATTGCAAGCCAGCGCCTTTTCTATTCCTTCTTCTCCACTACTAGCAGCAACTACCTCATAACCCTGTTTTTCCAACATCCTTTTCAGGAGTATTTTCATTGAATGGTCGTCATCAATTATTAGTATTTGAAACATAGAAAGTTGCGGGCAACAATAATTAATAATTGGATTAAAAAATAAAAATATAGTTAAGGCTAATAGGTTAGCAGTATCAATACAGAGATCCTACTAACCCATTCCCAATTGTCCATCGAATTTATCACCTTTTGACAGTCATAAAATATTATGGCGGTGAAAGAGGATTCAGCCATAAGAGAATGATACGTTTTAGTTGGTTCAAATCGCGGTATGCTTCTTGCTTGAACCATTGTCCTAGGGCGTCAAAGGGGGTGAAAGATGATCCAGTTTGCCATTTGATGTCTTGACCTAAAGGCGTGGTGTGAGTTCCAGGTAACGTTTGTGCTGTCACCATCTCAGGAAAGCGTTCTTGTAAGATTTTGGTTAAAGCTGCCGATTGGTCGATGGTGTCATTGCTAAATTTTATTAATAAATTGCGTCGAATATTGTATCGTTCTTGTACAAGCTTGTTAGTTTCCAAGGGTGTGGGGGTAAACTCGATCGCAAAAGTAGAATTTAGCTGTTCGACTAGGGGGATAGCTTCCCTGGCGGCGTAGTTGTTAAAGGATATTAAAATATTGCCAGCACGTTCTACTTTAAAGAGGCTACCAATTAGCAAGTGGAGTTTACAGCCCATACTGTGCCCAATACCGTAGATGGGAAGATAGAGCTTGCGTAATGCCGCGGAGTCGTGTAAGCGTTCGAGAGTCCGATCAAAGTTTAGGAGTACAGTTTTAGCGATCGCAGTATGATCCAACGTGTTAACAAAAGGTGTAGCAATTACAACATAACCTTTACTTGCCAACTGTTCTAGTAACCAACGGTAAGTAATGTGGGGTGCAGTGGCGACGAATGCACCTCCCAAAAAATGAATGATACCGATGGGATTTTGCGGAATGATTACCCAGTTACCTCTGATTTCTTTCCAGTCCATGCTGATGAGCGATCGCTTGAGGAATATTCTTTATGTTAAACCGGGGATTGTAGTCGTGGGGAGGATTATGGAAAAAGCCATTGAGGATGTCTAGTGTAGAAACGATGCCTACGGCTGGCTACGCTTACGCTCTCTCTAACTGACTCGCTTGACGTAATTCTCATGATTATTGGTTTTAACGCTGACTCTGCAACCTTCTCATTTCATGTTGCACATCTAATGCAATCTGTAGTGCTTCATTGAGTAATCTTCCATGCTCAGTAGCCTGTTCAGTTACTTGCATAGCTGTTAAAGTTGCTAAATTGTTGATAAACAGTTCTGTATTACTGAGAATAAAGTTTTTATTTTCTCTCAAAATCTTTTCTGTCTTCAAAGCGCGGATTAAATCGGTTCTTGTGAGTTTCAGTGCTTCGATAACTTTTTCTCTTTCTTTTATACTCACTTCTGGATTACCAGCTTCTTCTATTTGGTCATTAATATCTATTGCTTTAATTACATCATTATATCTATTAACATCATTTAATAAAACTAATAAAGAATTTGTCATATTTAATTTAACAAATTTGCTATTTTTTTTCCAGATTAAATATAAGATAGTTTGGATAACTCCACCTATCCAAAAACCTGATATTATTAACAATATCCAAGACGGAATTGTTATCCATGTAGCGAATAGTTTGATAATTACATCAAATAAAAGATAGCCAAAAACAATTATAGAAAAACCAATAAAAACTACAGTTGCTCCTTCAGAACCTTTAATCTTTTTTAGAAAGTTTACTCCCAATTTTTTGAGAGGATTTATAATAATTACAAGTTTATCATTAACAGGTAAATTAGTCAGTTTTTGTAGTTCCTTCTGACTAATCTCCAAACCTTGTAAATCATCCCTCACAGCTTTCAAATCCTTGCCAGAATAGTTATTTAGTATAATATAGCAATCAAATTTCTGGAATGCTAAGCTAGTAGGCATTTTGTCCGAAATTTTTTATGCAAATTAATACTTCTAGGCTAGGGATAGATTTTTGTACAATCTGATACTCATTTGCAATGATAACTAGTCAGACTCTAAAGATTGCTACATACTATTAGATGAATTACCTATGAATCTGAGTAAATAGGGAATAGCCGCTAACAGCAAAAATAAAAAGAATAGCGGCTGAAAAGATTACTACATCTCTGACAATAAATAAAATCCAATCTTTTCTTAGTTCCTGTTTAAACTTGAGTTCTTGCAGCTTTCGCTCAAGTTCTGCTATTTCGTATGACTGTAAGTTTACTATTAATACAGTTAATGGCTTGTCGCCTTTGCTAGCAATTATTTTTGATAAATCTATTAAATCTGTCATGCTGTTAGATGCCAATAACTTCAGCTTCAAGGTTTTGGTTTTCGTCTGCAATCCAGAGATGCTTACCTTTTTGCTTAGCTTCTACTGCTACTTCCATAAGTGCGATCGCTTTTACAAATACCTCAGCATTATCTCCATTAATCTGTTGAGCTATTTTGTTTAATGTCTCATAAAGCTCTGGCGACAAATCTAAAATTATTTGAATTCGTTGGGTTGTTTCTGGTAAAATCATTTATATGACGATTATTTCTATCAAAGTTCTAGCCTAATAAATAAAATTACTTTTATTTTTATCTTACTAATAAGAGAATACTAACATATTAGAATATGCCAATTGACTACTGATAAATTCCGTTGAGGAACTCTGTCCTAGCTTCAATAATTGAAGGCATTAAAACACAACATGCTAACAAATTTACATCTAATTCTGGTAGAATTTACTTTGAATAATTTGTTCATAATTATCATTACTTAGGTGATATACAGATAACTGATTGCTTTTCCAGAACCAGACTTCAGTAATTTGAAACCGCTTATATTTTTCTAATTTATCTATGCTACCGCTAGTAATATTTATTTCAATTGCCAAATCAGGATTTTTTTTCCCCTATATAATAAGATTCATCAGGTTCAAAAGAAGCACCTTTTTCTTTTGCTTGACGAGTGGCGCTACCTACAGGAAAAAAGTTGATATCTTTTTCAAATAAGTAAAGCGCTAGTAATATAGCAATCACACTTTTAATAGCTTCGTGTTGTTCCCCAAGAGTCATAAATTCCACACACCCATCAAGATAAGTTATCCGCAAACCTGGAGCATCTGCTGTTAAAGCTTCAAGTTTCTCAAATTCTTCCCAAGTGTAATAGCCAGGTAAAAGAAACCGCTGTTCTTGGAGAGTAGTGATTTTGTCTAGGGTTTGTGGAATCATAGTTAATGTGCCTGTTTTTGCTAAGTTTCTAAGGCAGAGTCCAGTTTTCCAGTTTTAATCCGTTGATGCGTTCGTAGTGACGAGTATTGTTTGTTACTAAAATATAATTTTCTGCAAGTGCAACACTAGCAATTAGTAAATCAAACTCAGCAATTGTTTGTCCTATTTTACGAAGTTCTGCTTTTAATTCACCATATTTTCTCAGAGCAGGATCAGTTAAAGGTAGAACAGGTAAGTTTTGAATAAAGTCTTCTGCACGAGTTAAATTTTCTACTACTCGTCGAGAATTATAAGCACCGAAATACAACTCAGCAACGGTAATACTGCAAATACAAATTTGCTCCCATCCTATTTCTCTAACTTTATTCCTAACTGAATTAATATCTTTCATCCAATAAATACAAGTATCGGTATCAAGTAAATAAGTCATAGACTGATGTCATTGTTAGAGATAGTACGACTATCATAAATATCTTTGACTATTTCCTCAGCAGTACGTTCATCTTCCCAAGGGCCAAGCCTTTCCATAAATGTGTCTAGTGGATGCGGTTTTGGCTGCTGCTCAGATGAGAAAATGATTTCATTCGCTATCAGTTGATTTGCTTCTGGAACTCCTAATTTTTTGGTTTCCTCTTTAGCTATAACCATAATTTGCATCAACATTATAGCCTGACGCAGAACATCACTTTTACTTGTGCCTATTTTCTCTGCTAGTTCGTCTAGTATCTGATTCAGTTCAGGTGACAAATCCAAATTTAAGCGAACCATCTTTTGAGTATTAGTCATGGTTCCATCCTTGTGTAAAATCTTAAGTACATTATAGTTGGCTGAGCCTGTAAGATTGACAGCTATAATTCAATAACTTCATAAGGTTATTCTGACTAACATAATAATCCTTGTATCTAAGTTCATTTGTTTTCGAGGAATTTATCAACTGTAATTCCTGCTTGTCGAATCAAACTTCTAAGTAACCCAGGTGCTAATTCCCGATGATTGGGAATTGATAAAGTTGGTTTTGATTCACACCAAAGTATCATGTGGCTTCCTGTTTGGTGATCTAATACATAACCGAATTTTTCAAAAATCTTGACAGCTTCTTTACTGGAGATATTTGATAAACGTCCCATTTATACTACAACTTCCCCAATAAACACTTGCGATTCCTTAACAATATAAGGTTGGCCATGTTTAGCTTGGACGTGAAGATATCCCGTAATGGCATCTTTAATATTTTCAATTGCTTCATCTAATGTTTTGCCTTGACTTACACAGCCTGGAAGTTCAGGAACTTCAGCAACATAGCCTTCATATTCTGAATCAAAAGTAAAAATTACTTGAAATTTCATAATAAATTAATTTTCTATAGTCGAGGTCTAGAATAAATATAACGCTCAAATCCTAAGTTTTTTACTTCATACCATTAGTAGAAGAGAAATTGCGCGATCGCGCGTGCTAAATTAATGTGAACAGTGCTATGTCTACGACGGGCTATTAACTTGTGAAGCTGTTATTTCAGAGGCTTGTTTATCATAAAACTGTATTAATCATTTCTTCTATATATTTTAGATATTGATCTCTTAACGGATATTGAGCAGGTAATTTTAAATATTCTTGCTTCGCTAGTTGGAATTTTAAACGCCCTTCATTGCCAAATTTTTGTGAATTTTCTTGCTGTCCCCATTCTTGGTATATTTGTCCTGTTTTGAGATAAATGGAGTTAGTATCAGCCAGGTGGGATATAACATCAAGTGCTGCAAGAAAAATTTTTCTGCCTTCTTCAATGTCTTTATCTTTCCCTGTATTAAAATAACTGATTGCTAGCTGCTGATAAAGGTTGGCTGTTAAGTTTAGTTCATGTTCTTTGTACACGTACCCAGTAGGTAAGTTAAAAAAGAGAGCTTTTGCATTTTCGAGCGTGCTAGCTGCTTGTAGTTTATCTCCCCAATAAATTTCTGAATATGCCCAAGATCTGTATGTAATCCCCTGACAATAGATTGAGTAGGGATCTACCTCATTTTTTAAAGCATCAATAGCTTCTCTAAAATGCTTTCTTGCTTGTTCTACATCTTGCAGGGTTCCTGACACAAAATAATTACTAGCTAACTCTCGTAAGGCATACGCTTGCATAATTATTGAGCTTCGCTTGGCAGCTTTGACTGCTTTTTTATAATAACTTCTAGCTTGGACAAAATCGGAATCATAATAATTTTCTGCTGCTAATATTACATATTCTGGTGACGAAACATGATTAGGAATTTGTTTTGCTACTAATTCGGCTGCTTCCAGATATATTAGTTTTTTATTGTTAAGTATAATTCCAGCATACATCCGTGCTTGTTCATCTTGCATATGAATAATTGTGCTATTGAAATTTTCTTGAAATTCTAAAAGTTGCACTATAATCTGTCGCAATTCCTCTTTTTTAGCACGGATTTCCTCAGCAGTGGCGCTTCTTTGTGAACTAACGGCTGCAAGTATAGCTACTATTAATGCACCCAAGCTC
Source organism: Komarekiella delphini-convector SJRDD-AB1 (assembly GCF_014831675.1). Taxonomy (GTDB): domain Bacteria; phylum Cyanobacteriota; class Cyanobacteriia; order Cyanobacteriales; family Nostocaceae; genus Komarekiella. The sequence continues at coordinate 40,142 of NZ_VJXY01000050.1, forward strand.
AATATATTTGATACTTCGTACCAAGGTTTTTGGCTTTCAGTAGATTTTTCAGATGCTTGATTCTGGCTTGGAGTTGCTATTTGAGAGAAGTAATATAGATTAGATTCCTTTGTTGCAGATTGCATTAAGTCATACACATAAAAACTATTTAATAACAAAAAAGCAGATATACCGAATGAATAAACCACACCACACAAGCTACTGATCATTGGCTTTACTGATTACAACTGATGTTAATCTTGAACTTCTCAATATATAAAATAGGGTGAGAACTACCCACCCTAGATTCTACATAAGAAGTGCCAAATTTAATTTAATGCACTAACGCGATCGCACGTTTCGTCAACGCCTCAGCAGTCAATCCATTAAACGCCATTAGTTCACCAGCACTCGCTGTAGTTTCCCCACGCTTCCAAGCGAAGGTATCGCGCTTACAGTTACTCCGCAACAGAATCGGTTCCAGCATCGCCGCAGCACCACCCGTTACAGCAATTAGCGCATCGCCATCAAATAATTCGGCAAATTTCGCATCATCTAAAAAACCACCTTCTGGTTCTGAACAAGTCTCCCAGGCGGTATCATCAGGACGATATAACTGTCGAGGATTAATTACAGAAACTATCTTGACGCCAATACCTTCATTTTCTAAGAAAGCAGCAGCTTCAAATACTGGCATTAATGTCATATCGCCAATAACTGCAAACACAACTTGCTTATCACCAGCAACTTCATGTAACAGCACTGCACCATCACGCAACCCTTGACGATTTTGTTCTAAAGTAGTGCGAATGGGTAGAGGTGATTTACTTGCAGTAATGACAATTCCCTTATTTTTAGTTTTCAATGCCCAGTCATAACAGGCTTGGATACTATTAGCATCGGGGGGAAATAATGGGAAAACATTACCATTTCTCATCAACGAAGCAAAGTAAGCTTCAATTTCTGGACGTTGGTGAGTCCAACCGTTGCGCCCTTGCTCTAATGCACCAGCTGTGAATAAAGTAATAGTTGAGGGAGTTGGACGCCGCAATTCTGCCATTGCTTGGGTAACAGTTTGCCAAATTGGTAATCCGTTGATGGCAAAAGATTCGTAGGAACACCACAAAGTTCTCGCACCCATTAGCGCCAAACCAGCAGCTAAACCTGCACAAGCATCTTCACTCAAAGGTTCGTAAACTTGTCCGTTTGGTGCTTGGTTATATAAGTCGTCGGTTGTGGGATGGATAATCTTCAATGCTTGGTTGATGTTAGCAATTCCCGATGCTTCATTACCGTCGGCGTTAGTGACGAGGAAATTTTGATCCTTCTTTCCGACAATTCCTACTAATCGTCCCATCGCTGTTGTGGAAACTTTGGGTTCGCCACCTACTGGATATTCTTCTAAAGGTAATTCGCCTAAATCTGGTAATGGTAATTCAAATTCTGTCACCACTGTCTTGGCTGCGGGGCCACCGCCAGCGCGTTCTGCATTTGTCCTTACTAATTGCCAAGCTTCAGCTGTTAAAGCACGGGTTTGCAATGCACTGATTATGTGAGGAGCATCCAACGTATCTTTAGCATAGAGGTTGTGAGATTTTGCACCCCGCGCGTGGACTCCTGCACCTTTGAGTTGTTTAATGATGAAGACGGTAAGCTTGCCACCAAGAGCCGATCGCGCCGCTTGATCTATACTCGAAAGCACTGCTTTGGTAAATTCTAGCCGTTGCTCAAAGGAAAAGGCGGTGCTATCAACGTAATCGCCTGGTTGGTTTTGATCGTCAAAATCTTTGGCATCCACCAAAATGACTTCATCAAAGCCGTTACCTTGCCAGTATGCCTGCATCTGTTCATTGGTTTTGAGAGAAACCATGCTGTGGTGTTCTTGGCTATAACCGTTCCACACCAGAACTGGCAAGAAGTTAGTAGCATTTGGATAAGCAGTATGGAAATGCGCGATCGCACTTACAATATAAGGCTCACCCAGCCCTCCATCACCAACTGTAAAGGGAAATAACTTATCTGGGTGTAGCAACGCCGCCGCCATTGCAAAGTGTTGTCCTTGTCCCAAGGGCCCCGCTGGTGCGAGAATACCAGGTATGAAACCGGAGAGGTGTCCTAAGAGTCCGTGCTTTTCTCGGAAGCGATCGCGCAATTGTTGGACTGTGAAAATTCCCATATCCTCTAAAGAGCGATCAAGAAACATGGCACTATAGAATCCGGGGGCGTGGTGTCCGACTTCGGTGATAATATTTTTGTATCCCAACATGACCAAAGCTGCGTAAGCTTCTGCTTGGCTGGCAAATCCGCCCGGATGTCCAGAAGCTTTACTACCGGTGACTTGTAATGTCAGGTAGCGTAGAGCATCGGCAGCTAGTAAAGTTTGATATACAGCCGCCTTGTCTGTGGGATCTGCGATCGCTACTTTACCCGACTCTACAGCAGGTTTCGCACCATAAGTTTCAAAAGCTGGTAGCGCTTCACTAAAATATTGGATTCCTTCACAAAAATCGGGAAGCGCTGAAGATGCCTTTGGAGAGATTGCAGTCATGCTGAGTACCTTATAAAAAGTGGGGAAAATGTAGATGCTCGTTGAATTTAACAAAAATTTTACATCTTTCAGGTTGTAACAGTTTATTGCTTTTTCGCAACGTCAGGATAAGTAACTTCAATCATCACCCAATAAAAATTGATGCTTTTCAGTTAGTTTAAGTAGTCAAAAAAATTTATGAAACTATTAAATGGCCCAAAAACCCCAGTGATTTTACAACTGCTACGCTGGATTACCAGCCCCATGCCTTACATGGAAGCATGTGCCAAACGCTATGGAGATATTTTTGCTCTGAGATTGTACAAAAAATCTCTTCCTCTAGTCATGGTCAGCAACCCGCAAGCATTACAGCAGATTTTGACCAACGATACAAAGGAGTTTGCAGCGCCAGGTGATTTGAATCTGCTATTTGAACCTTTGCTTGGTAAGCGTTCTGTAATTACTATCAGTGGAGCAGAACACCAACGTCAACGGCAGTTGTTAATGCCTCCCTTTCATGGCGAAAGAATGCGAAGCTATAGTCAAATAATTATTGACATCACCGAGAAAGTTATCAGCCAATACCAGATAGACCAACCCTTTAACGTCCGGTCTGCTACCCAAGCTATTACCCTGCGGGTGATGATGCAAGCTGTGTTTGGACTAGATGAAGGGCCACGCGCTGAAAAACTCCAGCAATTTTTGGCTGACCTCCTAGAAAAGGGAAGTTCTCGATTGAATGTCGCTTTGCTTTATCTTCCAGCTTTGCAGAGGGATTTTGGCCCAATTAACTTGTGGGGTAAGCAGATGCGCCGCCAGCAGGAAGCTGACCAACTCATCTACGAGGAAATTCGAGAACGTCGAGAACAAAATTTGTCGGGTACAGATATTCTCAGCTTACTCATGGCGGCTAGGGATGAAGCAGGTCAGCCGATGACCGATGAAGAGTTGCGCGATGAATTGATGACCTTGTTAGTTGCAGGTCATGAAACCACGGCTACAGCCATAGCATGGGCATTATATTGGATTCACAAACTGCCATCAGTGCGCCAAAAGCTACTGCAAGAACTAGATAGACTGGGCGATGAGCTAGACCCCAATGCCATTTTTAAATTACCTTATCTCAACGCTGTTTGCTCCGAAACCCTGCGGATTTATCCAGTAGCGATGCTGACTTTTCCTAGAGTAGTTACAACACCTGTGACTCTGGGTGGTTACGAACTTGAACCAGGTACACCAGTGATTGGTTCTATTTATTTGACTCACCAACGCGAAGATTTATACCCTGAACCCAAGCAGTTTAAACCAGAACGCTTCTTAGAACGGCAATTTTCTCCCTACGAATATCTGCCCTTTGGTGGTGGTGCAAGGCGTTGTATCGGTCTAGCATTTGCTCAGTTGGAAATGAAGTTAGCACTCGCCAAAATCCTTTCCAGCGTGGAATTAGAGCTAGTTGACAATGGTGAAGTGCGACCTCAACGTCGTGGTTTGGTGACAGGCCCAGACCGTCCTATCCAGATGGTAATTAAGAGTCAGCGTCAGGTAAAACCTCGCATTCTCCAAAAAAGCACTGTTTAGAACACCGATTCATTATTCAAGATGGGGGCAAAAAAACCGATTATTTCGTAGAGACGTTGCAATGCAACGTCTCTACAGTCAACGAAAATTGATCGTTTTATCGAAAAAAATCGGGTTTTTGCGATTACTGAATCGCTGCTCTAGCTAATGTGTGTCTAAATTTGTCATTTATAAATACAAATGACCTATCACCAATGACATATATGATTACCCATAGCTCTGTTGAAAACAGAAGTATGGGGTATTTTAATATATTTGCGACTATCAAAAGGATGAATTTTAAATTTAGTGCATACATAACTAGACTACAAAATAAAATCACCAAAAGAGTGAATTTCGGTAGGTGTTTACTCAAAATTTTTTGAGAAGTTTTTTGCAAAATCCTTCTAGAGATTCATGCAAAATTTGATAAACTTTATAAAAGTTAATAATAACTATTTACGACCTATTATAAATACTTAGATCTTAAAAGTATTAAATTGATAATGAACGTATTTAACGAGCTACGCACACCAGCGTTGCTACAAACACTGCAATTAATTACTCAACCTACGCAATTTTTAGAAAATTGTGCTGCTAAATATGGCGATACTTTTACAGTGCGAGTAATGGGATTAAAGTCACCGCCAGTAGTCTTTTTTAGCCATCCCCAAGCAATTAGTGATTGTTTTGCTGTACCTGCACAAAAGTTAGATTTTCAGAAAGCAACTCATGTATTTAAACCTTTATTTGGTGAGAATTCAATTGTCTTAAAAGAGATGCGATCGCATCAGCGACAGCGACAGTTATTATTACCAGCATTTCATGGCGATCGCATCAAATATTTTGGGCAATCAATTTGTCAAATCACTGAAAGAGTTATCAAGGATTGGACATTAGATACGGCGGTTTCTATACATAACTTGATGTCCGATATCACCTTAGAAATTATCTTAGAAGTGGTATTTGGTGTTAGCCCTGGTGTGCGTTACCAACAATTAAAAACACAACTGAGTTCTTTGTTAGAAGATGTAACTAAGCCTTGGTATTCTAGCTTGTTTTTCTTCCCCATACTGCAACAAGATTTCGGCGCATGGAGTCCTTGGGGAAGTTTCTTGAGAAGGCGACAGCAAATAGACAAACTTATCTACGCAGAAATTCATGAAAGACGTTGGCAAAATGATGCTGGTACAGATATTCTTAGTCTATTGATGTCAGCGCGTGACGAGAACGGACAACAAATGACAGACCAAGAATTACGCGATCAATTAGTTTCACTACTGCTGCTAGGTTATGAAACAACAGCAGGTGTATTAGCCTGGTTATTCCATTTGATTCACTCCCACCCAGAAGTTGAAAATCAGCTAATACAAGAATTAAACACTTTGGATCAGACAACAAATCCAGAAGCAATTACACAACTCCCTTACCTCACCGCAGTCTGTCAAGAAACATTGCGGATTTACCCCATTGCTTTAATTTGCACGCCACGAATGGTAAAAGATGTGGTAGAAATTATGGGTAATAAATTCACGTCAGGAACTATTTTAGTTCCTTGCATTTATTTAGCTCATCGTCGAGTTGAAACTTACCCAGAAGCAGACCAGTTTCGACCAGAAAGATTTCTTAATCAGAAATTTTCACCACATGAATATTTACCTTTTGGTGGTGGTTATCGCGGTTGCATTGGCGCAGTATTTTCTATGTATGAAATGAAACTAGTATTAGCTACAATATTATCGCGGTTTCAATTAACTCTTGCTGATCATCTTCCTGTACATCCAGTACGTCGTGGAATTACTATTGTTCCTCGTGGTGGCGTGCAAATGGTTGTCACCCAGACAAAAATTAAAAAGTGAAAAATCCACTTTTTGCGTGGTTGTTTTATCCTCCTATTTGGCTATATCGTCCTATAGATACGTTCCTGAGATACAGCATCTACAGTAAACAGTAATAGGATATTAGGAGATCTAGAATTCATGCCTGACGAGCAAAGATTAGAGGAGCAATTACTATCACAAGAAGCTGAGAGAATGGTATCTCATCAGATAGAGAAAGCAGAAAAAATTGATATAGATGTGCAAACAGATCTATTAAAAATAGTTCAGGGACAAGCAGATGGAGTTTCATTTACAGGTGAAGGATTAACTATAAAAGAAGACATCCGTGTGCAGGAAATTAAACTGCAAACAGATAGTATTGCCATTAATCCGTTAAGCGCTCTTTTTGGTCAAATAGAACTAAACCAACCAGTAAATACTATTGCTCGTATTGTACTTACAGAAATAGATATTAATCGTGCTTTAAGCTCAGACTTTGTTCGTAGCAAGTTGCAAAGTTATGATTTGCAAGTAGATAGCGAAATTGTGAATTTGAAGCCGCAAGAAATTCAGATATTCTTACCTGGTAGTGGCAAACTAGAATTCAGCATAAAGGTGTTGTTAACAGAAATGGGTAATACTCGCCCGTTAAGTTTTACGGGAATGGTTCGTCCACGCACTCATTCACAACCTTTAATGCTAGAAAGTTTTAATTGTACTCAGGGTGAGGGTGTTTCAATAGAGCTAGTTGTGGCAATAATGCAAAAAATCAAAGAATTGGTAAACTTACCGTCTTTCAAATGGGAAGATATAGTATTTCGGATCAAAGATTTGGAAGTAGAAAAGGGAATTATGACACTGATGATAGAAACTCAAGTGAAGCAAATACCATCATCGTCAACTGTCGTATCTCCTTAGTAGTAGAAACAGCTACAAAAGCTAATTTTTGTACCTAATGAGTGATGTAAAATTAGGAAAAAACTTCCTAACATTAGAAAGCTAGCGCATTCTAAAATCAAAATTATGCAAGAGTACGACATTGTAATTATTGGTGCAGGACACAATGGTCTAGTTTGTGCTGCTTATTTGCTGAAAGCTGGCTATAGTGTTTTGTTGCTGGAGAAGCGTTCTGTTCCTGGTGGTGCGGCGACAACTGAAGAATGTTTACCGCAAGAAGCTCCTGGATTTAAATTTAACTTATGCGCTATTGATCATGAATTTATCCACCTAGGGCCAGTTGTCGAAGAATTAGAACTGGAAAAATATGGATTGGAATATTTAGAATGCGACCCAGTTGTTTTCTGTCCCCATCCTGATGGCAAATATTTTTTAGGTCATAAGTCGCTGGAAAAAACTTGTGCAGAAATAGCCCGTTATAATGAGCGCGATGCCAAAAAGTATGCAGAATATACAGATTACTGGCAACGAGCATTGGGTGCGATGATTCCTATGTTCAATGCACCGCCAAAGTCAGTTATAGATATCCTTGGTAACTATGACATTACAAAACTGAAAGATTTATTTTCAGTAATCGGTTCCCCAAACAAAACCCTTGACTTTATTCGTAACATGTTGACCAGTGCTGAAGATTTGGTTAACGAGTGGTTTGATGAGGAATTTTTGAAAGCACCTTTGGCAAGACTTGCATCAGAACTTGGTGCGCCACCATCGCAAAAAACCCTTGCTATTGGTGCAATTATGATGGCAATGCGTCATGACCCTGGTATGGCTAGACCTCGAGGCGGTACTGGCGCGCTTGTGCAAGCTTTGGTGAATTTAGTTAAAAGTAAGGGTGGCGTTATTCTAACAGACCAGCACGTTGATAAAATCCTGATTGACGATAAAAAAGCAGTTGGTGTACGGGTTGCTGGTGGTAAAGAATATCGTGCTAAACATGGGGTAATTTCTAATATTGACGCCCAGCGATTGTTCTTGCAAATGACTGATAAGAGTGATATCGATGCAGTTGCTCCAGAGTTAAGAGAAAGATTAGAACGCCGCATTGTTAATAATAACGAAACCATCCTCAAGATTGATTTGGCTTTAGATGAACCGTTGCGCTTTCCATATCACGCGCACAAAGATGAATATCTAATTGGCTCTATCTTGATTGCAGATTCCGTGAGTCATGTGGAACAGGCTCATAGTAAATGTACCTTGGGAGAGATTCCCGATTCTGACCCCTCTATGTATGTGGTCATGCCTAGCGCTCTTGACCCGACATTAGCACCACCAGGTAAGCACACTCTGTGGATTGAGTTTTTTGCTCCCTATCAAATTGCAGGTGCAGAAGGTACTGGTTTAAAAGGTACTGGATGGACAGATGAGTTGAAAAACAAAGTTGCAGACAGAGTAATTGACAAGTTGGCGACCTATGCACCCAATGTAAAAGATGCGACTATTGCCCGTCGTGTGGAAAGTCCAGCGGAATTGGGAGAAAGATTAGGTGCTTATAAAGGCAATTACTATCACATTGACATGACATTAGATCAAATGGTGTTTTTCCGTCCTTTGCCAGAAATAGCAAACTACAAAACCCCAATTGACAATCTATTTTTGACTGGTGCAGGGACGCATCCAGGTGGTTCTATCTCTGGAATGCCAGGACGCAACTGTGCTCGTGTGTTTTTGCAGGCTAAGCATCCAATTAGCCAGACTTTAAAGGATGCAAGAGATTCCATAAAGTCAACGGTAGAGTCAGTTTTTGGCATTAGTTGAGCAGGATGTATGCATAAGTGCGTACATTAATTGAATGTAAAAGATAATATCTCGGAGTTCTGAGTTCAGAGCTAGAAGTGTCGAGTTGCAAGCTCGGAGTTCTGAGTTTTGCTCTTGGAATTCCGAGTTTTGAGGTATGAGGGTTAAGTTTTGAGAGTGATCGCGCTACATAACAACACGAATTCTCATAAAAACTTAGGAGCAATTTATAAGTCCTCCTTTGTAAGCAGGCAAAGTCATACTTATAACAGGTGACAAACAGAACCGAAAGCTGGTGAAATATATAGTGGTGTTTCCTGTGCTGGAGCAATGACACGCGTTTTAATTTTAGGAGGACGGGGGCGAATTGGTAGCAGTGTTGCCCAGGATTTAGCCACCCACACGCAGGCACAGATTACGATCACTGGGCGTTCCCCAGAGATAGGAAAAGCTGTTAGCTTGTCTTCAGGAGGACAGGTGCAGTTTTTGGTATTGGATTTAGCAGAAGTTGATAAGCTAGGGGAGGCGATCGCAAACTCTGACTTAGTTATCCACTGTGCTGGGCCATTTCACTACCGAGATACTAATGTTCTTGAAACTTGTATTGCCCAAGGCGTTAACTATGTAGATGTCAGCGACCATCGTTCTTATACTAGTAAGGCTCTTAATTATCAAGAACAAGCCGCTGCTGCTGGTGTCACAGCGATTATTAACACTGGCATTTTTCCAGGCATTTCTAATAGCATGGTACGTCAAGGTATCGAGCAATTTGATGAAGCAGAAAAGATTCATCTGAGTTATTTAGTTTCTGGCTCTGGTGGTGCTGGCGTTACAGTGATGCGGACAACTTTTCTGGGGTTGCAGCATCCTTTTGATGCTTGGATAGATGGAAAATGGCAAGAAGTACAGCCTTATAGTGAACGCGAAGCTGTTAACTTTCTACCTCCCTATGGACGTACGGGAGTTTACTGGTTTGATATGCCAGAAACTTTCACGTTACCCCACGCTTTCCCATCAGTCAAAACCGTAATTACTAAGTTTGGCTCAGTTCCCGATTTTTATAATCACATGACTTGGATCACAGCTCATGTGTTTCCTAAATGGTTAATGCAGAAACGTAGCACTATTGAATTTTTATCTCATGTTAGTCATTTTATGACTGATGTTACCAATCGCTTTACTGGTATTGGAGTAGCAGTTCGCTCCGAAGTGACAGGTCAAAAGAACGGTAAAACAGCCGTATTTTGTTCAGACTTAGTACATGAGAATACAGCAATGGCTTCTGGTTGTGGTACAGGTAGTATTGCCCAATTATTGCTAGAGGGTAAACTCAAGAAACCAGGCGTTTTTGCTGTGGAAGAGGCACTACCAACAAATTTGTTTGAGTATACAATGCAAAATCGAGGAATTAAGATTCATCACAGTTGGTTATAGCCGAAAATTAATATGCCTTGCGGTAGAAGGAAGAACTGTACTTAAACACTTAGTATGCCTTTGAGCCTTGTGGATGGAATCTATTTATACACGACGAAGGTTCATAATAAAAAATTAGGAGGTTTTTCCATGCAAAAAATTCTATTGACTTGCAAGCAAGTTTTACGTTCTACCTTTTTGGTTTTTGGCTTAATAATGTTTATCAGCTTGTCGAGTTCATTCATTTTTATTCAGCAAGCTAATGCAACTACACTTGAAGAATTAAAGCTCGTACCTCCAGAGTATAAACCGAATTCTCAAGAAAAAATTAACCGTGCTTACGAATATGATCCAGGTGTCGGTGTTTTAGAAGAAGAACGACAAGAGGCTTATGAGCAAGCAGTAAAAGATGGAGAGAATCTTAATACTATGGAAAAGGCATACGAAAGGAATGTGAAGGCTGAAAACGAAGGAAAGCCTCAAGAAAGTATCGTTGACAAAGCGAAAGAAGTTATTGAGAATGTAACAGCAAAATAAAAATATCGGGATGTTCAGAAGATACTTGAATTTTTAATTGAGGTGTCTCTTGAATCCTGATATTTTGCAGTATTTTCAACTAGCTAATAACTTAACCAGCCTGGAACTTCGAGTTCCAGGCTAATTGCTAAAGTCTTCTCAAGAAGATTGATAAAAGACTCCGCTTTATTGGAGTTGGGATATAAAAGAGGTGTTCTGCCACCTACTAGGGCTATATCTGCAATTGTAAATCAACGTCCTCAGCGATCGCATAATACGCCGAAAATTCACTTACTGTCCTCACAAGTTTCTCAAATTGTTCTCATATCATCTTAACAGTGAGACTCGCAACATCCTGAAGAGACGGAGGCTCATTTCACTTGCACCTATATGATTCCTCAGCTGATTGGGTTGCAGATCGTTTTACCATTTGTTCTGATTGCGTGGCTAGCGATCGCACCGCCCCACAATTTCCTGGGTGTTTCGCTACAGGCCTTCGTAACAGCATTGACCTTATTTGCGATCGCCCGCATGGGAGTCTGGGTTTTTCCGCCTTGGTGGACACCTTATGTCTATGGGCTGCTCTTTATAGTTGCCTTAGTAGTTCGGCAACACAAGCTCCAGCGAAAGCTGCCGTCTAGCTGGCTCGGCTGGATTGCCATCATCGGTTTGGTTGCTTTTGGGGTTTTTGCAGGCAACGAGGCCGTGCAAAGTTGGGCAGGTCAGTTTCCGCCCCCGATTCCTGCTGTGGATCTCGCCTTTCCGCTGCGGGATGGTGATTATCTGATCGTCAATGGTGGTAGCGGCACACGGATTAATGCACATGTAAAGACATTGGACGAATCAGTTCCGCGTTTTCGGGCTTATCGGGGCAATAGCTACGGAGTCGATATTGTCGAGATTGATTCATTGGGCTTGCGAGCAAAAGGGTTAGCTCCCAGAGATCCGGCTGCTTACCATATTTATGGTAAGTCGGTGTTAGCTCCCTGTCCGGGTCAGATCGTTCAAGCGATCGACGGCTTTCCAGATATGACGATTCCACAGACTGATCCGGTGAATCGCGCGGGTAATCATGTCATTCTACGCTGTGGTGATATCGATGTCTTGCTTGCCCATTTTCGTCCCCAGAGTCTTTTGGTTCAGACTGGAACAGTCGTCAAGGTTGGCGATCGCATTGCCGAGGTAGGAAACTCCGGTGTCAGCGATGAACCCCACCTGCACGTTCATGCCCAGCGTCCCGGATCTTCTGTGGCTCCGTTTTCCGGCGATCCGTTGCCGATGCGTTTCAATGGACGCTTTCTCATTCGCAGTGATCGCGTGACCATGCCCAAATAGAAAAGAGGCTGATACCTTGAACAGAATTAGCTACCAAATTACGATTCATTACAAGAAGGGATCAAGAAAATGATTGCAAAAATTTTCTTGAGCATTGGGGTATTGCTGGCGATCGCATTCATAGTTCTAGTTATCATCCAGGTAAGAAACGAACAAGAAGTTGAGAGGATTTGGCGATCGCTCGAATCTTCACCAGCAGAAAATCGTTTCACTAAAGATATGGTTGCAGAATTACCTGCACCTGTACAGCGCTACTTTTTACATAGCATTGCATTGGGAACTCCTCTTGCTTCTTCTGTCAGCTTGGAAATGAGTGGCAGTTTTAGGATGGCACAGGATAAACCGTGGATACCAATGCGAGCAAAACAGATTACTTCAGCACTTAAAGGATTTGTTTGGAAAGCAGTTATTGGTAGCGGTTTGTTTAATTTTATGGGAGCAGATTGGAATGGCACTAAGAAAAGCTCTAAGCTATGCTCCATAATGATTACAGGCATTTATGCGATTAATGAGTCAAGGAGTAGCAGCGATCGCGATTTTTTGTAGGTGTCGTGAATATAGGTGCTGTGAAAT